>CAZSJX010000006.1:0-143031 GCA_964607295.1 uncultured Treponema sp.
GCTTGAGACCCTTAGCCTTATAGGCTAGAGCAAACCACCCGTTTGACGGGTGGTTATGATTTTTTTCTAGGAAATTCTGTCTGTTCCAAAAATCAAAAATGACCATAGGAAATATAAGAAGCGAAAGTTGTTGTTGTAAAATGCAATTTGGAGAATCGACGTATGCTTGCACATTTTGGAACAAGAAATATTGAAACGGAACGGCTGCTGCTCAGAAAATTTGAATATTCAGATAATGAGTCCATGCGTAAATATTGGATTTCTGATGAAAAAATACAGTCATTGTATTCAGAGCCTGTGTATTCGACAGAGGCGGAGGTTAAGGCGCTTTTAGACAAGTACATTTCTTCATATCAAAAGGATGATTATTATCGCTGGGCGGTTATTAATAAAGGCAGCGGTGAATGTATAGGTCAGATAGCCTATTTTCTTGTGGACAGTAAAAATCATTTTGCTGAAATTGAGTACTGCATAGGTTCGGAATTTCAGTGCAAGGGACTTGCAACAGAGGCGGCTAGGGCTGTTGTTTCCTATGGATTTGAAAAAATCAATCTTCACAAGGTTCAAATCTGCGCAAAAACAATCAATGCTCCTTCAATAAGGGTAATCAAAAAATGCGGACTGACGTATGAGGGATCATTGCGGGATTATTTTTATATGAATGGCGAATATGTAGGACGATTGTTTTTTTCTATTCTTAGGAATGAATGGGAAGAAATATATAAGAAATAATCGGGCTGCGCTGGTTGCCATGGCCGTTGCCGGCTGTTTTGTCATTTGTATTTTTCTAGTTTTTTGATTATATTATAACTTATGAAAAAACAATCGAATGAAAAAGATGTTATGGGGCTTCCTGCTGAGACACAGCTTCCTTTAAAATTGAATATTCTTCCTATTGGCGGACGTCCGATTTTTCCGGGAATTTTTACGCCGCTTATGATAAATAATTCCGAGGATATAAAGGTCATTGAAAATTCTTTGGCTGGAGACGGCTTCATCGGAATCGTCATGCTCAAGGATGACAATGAAAATCCTACTGCTGTTGACTTGCATAAAGTTGGAACCGCGGCCCGCATCATAAAGAAAATTAATTTGCCGGATGGCGGGGTGAATGTTTTTGTCTCGACGTTGCAGCGTTTTAAAATTCGCAAGGTGTTGAGCAGCTTGAATCCGATTGCTGCCGCTGTTGAGTATCTTCAGGATGAGGAGGACAATACTTTTGAAGTAAAGGCCCTTACCCGCGCCCTTATAAGCGAAATGAAGGAAATCAGCGAGAATAATCCGATGTTCAGCGAGGAAATGCGCCTGAATATGGTGAATATTGATCATCCCGGGAAAATAGCTGACTTCATTGTTTCAATCTTGAATATTGACAAGGAGGAGCAGCAGAAAGTCCTTGAGATGACAAATGTCCATAAGAGGATGGAGCAGGTTCTTGTCTTTATAAAGAAGGAGCAGGAGATTTTCCGTGTTCAGAAAAAAATACAGACTGAGCTGAATGAAAAGGTTGAAAAAAATCAGCGTGAGTATTTTCTGCGCGAGGAAATGAAAAGCATTCAGGAAGAGCTGGGAATTGCCGGCGACTCAAAGACGAATGACTACCAGAAATTCAAGGCGAAGATAGATTCGTTTGGTTTTAAAGGCGAGGTCAAGGAAAGCCTGGACAGCGAGCTTGAAAAATTCCATTTGCTGGATCCGCATGACCCTGACTACAACATGAGCCGCAATTATCTTGAGACGGTTTGCTCGCTTCCGTGGAATGACGAGCCGCTTGAAAACTACAACATTGAAAAGGCTTCTAGGATTCTTGAGAATGACCATTACGGCCTTGAGGATATAAAAAAGCGGATTATAGAATATCTTGCTGTCCGGATGCTTAAGAATGACGGAAAGGGCTCGGTCCTGATTCTTGTCGGTCCTCCTGGAGTCGGAAAGACAAGTGTAGGCCGTTCAATTGCAAGCGCAATGAATAAAAAATTCTTTAGGTTCAGCGTTGGCGGCGAGCATGACGAGTCAAAGATAAAAGGGTTTAGAAGGACTTACATAGGCTCTATGCCGGGACAGATTATTGAAGGCCTGAAAATCACAAAGACAAAGGCTCCGGTTTTTATGATTGATGAAGTCGACAAGATGAATGCCAGCGCGCAGGGAGATCCTTCCGCCGCATTGCTGGAAGTTCTTGATCCTGAGCAGAATTCAAGCTTCCGCGACAGCTACCTGAATCTTCCTTTTGATTTGAGCAAGGTGTTCTTTATTCTTACAGCGAATACTCTGGATACAATTCCCCGGCCTCTGCTTGACCGTGCTGAAATAATTGAGCTTTCAGGCTATATCGACCAGGAGAAAATTGAAATTGCGCGCAAGTATCTTGTTCCAAAAAATCTCTTGAAGAACGGATTTAAAAAAGGCCAGGTGAAATACTCGAAATCCGCTCTGGCTCTGATTGCTGCTGAATATGCTAGAGAGGCCGGAGTGCGCAACTTTGAGAAATGTGTTGATAAGATAAACAGGAAGCTTGCCGCAGAGGAGGTTGTGCGGCTTGAAGAAAATGGTCCTGTTGATTCTTCCCGGATTGCAGAGGCTGTCTCAAAGAAAATTTATACAATTGATATTCCTGAAGTCAGAAAATATCTTGGAAAGGCAGTTTTCGATGAGAGCCAGATAAAGACGGCCTCTGTGCCAGGAACTGCCATCGGGCTTGCATGGACCAGCATGGGCGGGGACACTTTGCTTTTGGAGGCGATTGCAATAAAATCCTCGAAAGGCGGGCTTCAGCTTACGGGGCAGATGGGCGATGTTATGAAAGAGAGCGCGCAGATTGCAATGAACTGGAGCCGTCAGTTTGCAATTGAAGGAAAAATCAAGGGCAGCAAGTGGTTTGAGGAAAATACAGTCCATCTTCATATTCCCGAAGGCGCGACTCCAAAGGACGGCCCTAGCGCAGGCATAACAATGGCAGTCACTTTTACTTCACTGTTAAAAAACAAGAGAATAAAGCCTCATCTTGCAATGACAGGCGAGCTTAGCCTCACAGGGCAGGTGCTTCCTATTGGCGGACTTAGGGAAAAAACTGTAGCTGCAAAGCGCAACAAGATAAAGACGATTATAATTCCAAAGGCGAATCTCCGTGATCTTGATGAGATTCCAGACCATGTGAAAAGCGGAATAAAGTTTATTCCGGTCTCCCATGTTCAGGAAGTCATTGATATTGTATTTTAGCGTATGAAATTTGTCCTTGTATTTTTGGCTGGATTTTTCTGCATGGCTTCTTCCGTGTTCGCTTTTCCCTTTAACTCTAATCTTTCTGAGCAGGAGCTTGATTCGGCCTTGAATGGAGAAATTCTCATACGGAACATCAGCTCGTACAAGAATATTTGCCTTGACGTGGAAAATTCTAAGATAAATTCCTGCCTTGATGAGCTGAAGTCGCTGAATCCCCGCTATTTTGTGGAGGTTCTTCAGATTCGCAAGGCTGCTGCCGGTGATGGCGTTCCGGAAAAGCTTTATGAGCTTCTTTCAAATGTTGAAGCTTACACTGAAATTCCTTATTATTCCGAGCGCCATAAGACAACTACGCCGCTTTATTCATACTGTAAAATTCTTTCTGAATCGCAGGCTGATGGAATTCACAGAATGTCTGTTGATATGACAATGCCGCCCTTTGAGGTTTACACAGCCGATCTTTCCATAGAGACTGATTATGAGAATTTTCTGCTTTACAAGTCAAAAAATTTGACGGACATGACTTGTGTTTCCTTTGTGCGTGTGAAAGAAAATAATCTTAGGTCTGTTATTTCTGCTTTCAAGTATGACGGATACTGGATTATATATGGAATCGGAGCTGCAAAAGCTCCAAAAATAAGTTTTTTGACGCACAGAATTGAAGTTGCCTTTATTTCGCGTGTAAAGGCTTTTTGCTCATTTGCAACATCGTTTTTGGACTGATAAAAAAAACCGTCTGGTTATCCAAACGGTTTTTTTCTGCATAAGCAGTAATTTATTTCTTGAAAGCCTCTGCCACAGCGACAGCGCAAGCTACTGTGCAGCCTACCATTGGGTTGTTGCCCATTCCCATGAAGCCCATCATCTCAACGTGCGCCGGAACTGAAGAAGAACCTGCGAACTGGGCGTCTGAGTGCATGCGTCCCAAAGTATCTGTGAATCCGTAGGAAGCAGGACCTGCAGCCATGTTGTCAGGATGCAATGTGCGTCCTGTTCCGCCGCCGGAAGCTACAGAGAAGTAGTTTTTTCCTGCGAGGAGGCGTTCCTTCTTGTAAGTTCCTGCAACTGGATGCTGGAAGCGGGTAGGGTTTGTAGAGTTTCCTGTGATAGAAACATCAACGTTTTCATGCCACATGATTGCAACGCCTTCACGCACATCGTCAGCGCCGTAGCATTTTACGATGAGGCGGTCAGGATTGTTGCCATAAGGAACTTCCTTTACAACTGTAAGAGCCTTGTCTGTTCCATTTCCGTTGAAATAGTCAAACTTTGTCTGAACATAAGTGAATCCGTTGATGCGGCTGATAATCTGGGCTGCATCTTTTCCAAGTCCGTTAAGAATAACACGGAGCTTGTTCTTGCGAACCTTGTTTGCGTTAGCGGCAATCTTGATTGCGCCTTCAGCGGCAGCAAAAGACTCGTGTCCGGCAAGGAATGCGAAGCACTGGGTTTCCTCAGAAAGAAGGCGTGCGCCAAGGTTTCCGTGTCCAAGACCAACTTTGCGGTCGTCAGCTACAGAGCCTGGAAGACAGAAAGCCTGAAGTCCTTCTCCGATTGCAGCAGCCGCTTCGCTTCCTGTCATGCTTCCTGCTTTTTCTCCCTTTTTGAGGGCGATTGCAGAACCAAGAACGTAAGCCCATTTTGCGTCTTCAAAGCAGATCTGCTGTGTTGACTGGCAGATTTCATAAGGATCAAAGCCCTTGGACTTGCACAAATCACGGGCAGCCTGAAGTCCGGCTTCGCCTTCTGTAAATCCATATTCCTTGAGAGCCTTGTTTACCTGAGGAATGCGACCTTCAAAATCTTCAAATAATGTTGCCATTGTATTCCTCCTTATTCCTTTCTAGGGTCAATGAGTTTGACCATGCCCTGGTCTTCTGTAACGCGTCCGTAATGTGTGCGTGCCTTTTCAATTGCTTCCTTAGGATCTGTTCCAGCCTTGAGAGCGTCCATGAGTTTTCCGAAGTTTATGCAGTTGTAACCGATAATCTGATTGTCCTTGTCAACTGCGCAAGTTTCAACATAACCTTCTGTCATCTCAAGATAACGAGGGCCTGTCTTGCGTGTTGCAAACATTGTTCCAACCTGTGAGCGGAGGTTCTTTCCGAGGTCTTCGAGCGAGGCTCCAACCTTAAGGCCGTCCTTTGAGTATGCGGACTGTGTGCGGCCGTATACAATCTGAAGGAAAAGCTCGCGCATAGCTGTATTGATTGCATCGCAAACAAGGTCTGTGTTCAGTGCTTCAATGATTGTTTTTCCAATAAGAATTTCAGAAGCCATGGCAGCGGAGTGTGTCATTCCTGAGCATCCGATTGTCTCTACAAGGGCTTCTTCAATGATTCCGTTCTTGACATTGAGTGTCAGTTTGCAGGCGCCCTGCTGAGGTGCGCACCAGCCGATTCCATGTGTGAAACCGGAAATGTCTTCCTGAGTTTTTGCCTGAACCCATGCGCCTTCTTCAGGGATGGGAGCAGGTCCGTGATAAGCACCTTTTGCCAACGGGCACATGTGCTCCACTTCTGCAGTGTACTTCATACCGTTTACCTCGAGATATGTAGAAATATGAGTCCGGCTAAAAATGTAAGCCAGCCGGAATCTTGGCGAATATTATATCACTTTGAGAATGTAAATTCAATTGCCGGAATATGCGTTGCTCATCCATTGCTCTCGTTTTTTCAGGAAGTCGAGCATATATTCTATCTCGCTTTCGTAAGTCCTGCGGTTTTTCCATCCGGGAGCATGAGGCCATTGCCGTCTTCCTATGTTGTGCCACACTGAGTCGTTTAGCTCTACGGCAGGCTTTATTTTTTTAGACTCGCTTTCAATCCATTCCAGCGAGGCAAGAAGCTTTGGCTTTGTTTCGTTCCATCGCTCGGCGGCTCTGGCGGCAAAGTATTCATCTTCGAAAAGGCGCTTGTACCACTGGTCTTTGTTTACCCAGAATCCGGCCGGATCCTGGCAGCCGTCATAGCTTATGTTTCCGCATGAAATGTCCATGTCCCATAGCGGTCCCATAAAGATTTTTTTCTTTTCCGAGTCATAGTAGAAATAGCACGAGGCTTGGAATTTCGCGTCGTGGTTCTTTGTAAATTCATTTATAAGGTACCAGTCCACAAAAGAATCCTCGTCAATGACGCTTCTCCAGCCATTTTCCGCGGACTTAAAATCTGATGAGAAAATCACGTCCTCCGCAGCCTGAATTGTTCTTTCCATCTGCTTGTATTCGGATTCGTTTTTTCCCTTCATCCGTATGCTGACTTTTGTGCCTTTCGCTGTGCGGAAATTCCATTCCTTGTTGAGCCTGGAATTTACGGTTGCGAGAAACGAGCCTTTTTGCAGCCCGAGCTTTTCGTATTCAATTTTTTCTGTAATCTGATAAAGCCCGTTGAATTTTCCGTTTATGAAAAGCGCTGTGAATTTTGCATCGGGAGTCCACTTCATTCTGTTCCAGACATTTCTTGCGAGGAAATAGCCGTATTCATTTCTAATTGAAGTTTTGTCCGCTGTGTTTGCCATAAGAATCCAGCTTTTTGAGCTTTTCATTCCAAAGAGAGGCGCCGCTTCCTTTAGCTTTAAAAGATATGGCTTTTTGTAAAGCTCCCTTGTCTGCCATGTTGTGTTTCCATGTCCCCTGATTTTGCAGGCTCCGGAAAGGCCTTCAGCTTCGTATCTTGCCGCTATATAATTTTCCTTTTCTTTTATTTTTTTTCCGGCTATTGTGTCGATGTACATGACCGGCACACCGGTTTCCATGCATTTTTCAGGGCTAATCTGATTCTTTGATGAATTTAAAAACATAAGCATTAGGATTGCTGAAAGAACTGCTAAAGCTGCTAGATGCAAATGTGAGTTGAATTTTATCCGCATATTATTTTTTATAGCATTAATTCCATTTTTCTTCAACGAAGTGTTTTTTCATTGAAAAATTCTTAATGTTGACAAAATGATATAATAGATGTAATATTATTAGAGTTACCGAACAGACGGTAATTGAAAGTGTTTTGTTATAAAAAGTTGGGAGCTTTATGGAAGGCAAGTTTAGACACGAGTTCAAGTACATATCACCAGAGTATATTCTTTCCAGCCTTGAGCAGCGGATGGACGCGCTGATGTTCCGTGACAAAAATGCCGGGGAAGACGGTGTGTACGCAATCCGCAGCATTTATTTTGACGACATCTACAACACTTGCTATACCGAGAATGAGAATGGAACGGATCCTCGTGAAAAATTCAGGATAAGAATTTACAATTGCTCAAAAGAGCGGATTACGCTTGAGCTCAAACAAAAAGTGAACGGAATGTGCCTTAAGACATCATGCACGGTTCCGCTAAAAACGCTTGACCTTATTATTTCTGGCGGAATTCCTGATTTTACAGTGGAAACTCCGTATCTTTTGAAGAAGCTCATTTGCCAGATGCAGTTCCGCGGGTTGCATCCTGTGGAAATTGTCGCCTATGAAAGAACTCCTTTTATATGGCGCGATGGAAATGTCAGAGTTACATTTGACCGTAATCTGCGCGGCTCTAGCGATATTTCAGGGTTTTTTGATGAAAATGCTCCGTTCCGCTCTATTTTTGCGCAGGGAACGAACATGATGGAAGTTAAGTTTGATGAGCTTCTGCCGGATTTTATAAACGAGGCCTGTCAGACTGGTCTTTTGCAGTGGTCTTCATTTTCAAAATACTATCTTTGCAGAAAATTTGATTTTCATGGAATTCGTGGAAGCCGTTTCCGTGCCTAGGATTCAATGCTCCGATTATATATAGAATGTAAAAAGCGAGGTTTGTTATGGGATTTAAGGATATTTTTAAGAAATCATTTATCCAGGGCTTTACAAGGTACGATGCAACGCCGGAAAACATTATTGTTGTGTTTCTTATTGCGGCTTTCTTTGCGTTGTATATTTTTGTTGCGTACCGTATTCTTACACGCAGGACTTTCTATTCAAAGTCGTTCAACATTGCGCTTCCTGCCCTTGTTCTTATAACTGCCGGCGTTATTCTGACTATTCAGTCCAGCGTTGTGATTTCACTTGGTATGGTCGGCGCGCTTTCAATTGTAAGGTTCAGGACTGCGGTAAAAGATCCGATGGATTTGGTTTTTCTTTTCTGGGCTATTTCAACCGGAATTATCTGCGGAGCGGGACTTGCCCAGATTTCTTGCGTGCTTGCGTTTGTTCTTACGGTCGCATTGTTTATTCTGGACAGGATTCCAGTTGCGAAGTCTCCTAAAATCCTGATGATAAGCGGCGCTCGCTATGAGCTTGAGGGCGAGATTATGGAGTTTGTGCGTAAGCACTGCAGGCACTACGCTGTAAAAAGCCGCACTCTTTCAAACGGAAAGATAAATATGGTTGTTGAAATCCGGGCAAAGGATGATTCCTCTCTTTTACAGGAGGTCGCCGCTCTAAAGGATGTTTCTTCCTCAACAATTCTTGCGCACGACGGTGAGGTTACTTACTAGCCTTGATTTCGAATTTTAATAGTAAGTAAACAAAATAGCGGTAATGATAATAGTTCCATGGCAAAGCTGCGTGTAGGGGCAGCTTAGTTGCCTTTCTGTTTTGACAGACGCATTTCGACTGTCAGCTATTTTTTTATCTTGAATTATGGTTAACTCGAAATTAGGACTACTAGAGAAATACTTTTCTTTGAGGGAGCGGAAAAATGAAAATATTTCACGGAATAAAAAGGCATTCGCACATTTTTGGCCTTCTGCTCTTTTTTCTTGCTTCTGCTTCTCTGTTTGCTTTTCTTGTCTCTTCCAGCCGCAATGTTACAGTTGCGGAATGTGAAAAGCTTGGGATTCCTGTTCTTGAAATTTCTACGGACAAGCTCAAGGAGATAAAAACCAAGGAAAAGTATGTTAAGGCGTCATTTTCTCTTGGGAATTCTGAGGAGCAAACAAAAATTTCTGGAAAATGCAAAGTGCGCGGACACGGAAATTCAACCTGGAAAACCACTTTTACACAGAAAAAGCCGTATCTTCTAAAACTTGAAAATCCGGCTGGTCTGCTTGGAATGAAGAGCGCGCGAAAATGGATTCTGATTGCCAATGCCTGTGACCGGTCAATGCTCAGAAACTATTACGCTGAGTATCTTACGCACAACGTTTGGAACAAGATGCGCTGGAATCCTGTGTCTCGCTATGTAACGCTTTTTATAAATGGAAAATACCGCGGGCTATATTCGATAACAGAAAAGGTTGAAGTTGAGAAGAACCGCATTGAATTTGCCGGCGAGGGCTTTCTGGCAGAGATTGACAGCCATTCCGGGCGGCCGTACAGTTTTTCTACCGGCTCAAGGCTGCGCTTCAATATCCGATCGCCAAAGTCAACTCCTGAGAACTATAGAAAATGGGCGGAGCAAATCTGTTCACTTGAGAGATTGCTTTACTCAGACGAGTGGAACGGGGCAGTCGGCTACAAGAAATTTTTTGACATGGACTCGTTTGTAGACTGGTATCTTCTTGCGGAATTCTCAAAGAACTACGATGCGAATTTTTACAATTCAGTCTTTATGAATTTTGACTACAGCGCCGGAAAACTTTTTATGGGGCCGGCCTGGGATCATGATATTGCGTTCGGCAACACTGCAAAAAGCTCAACTTCTCCAGGAAGCTACGGCTCTCTTTTGAGCAACAATGCGTGGCTTCAGATGTTCAACCTTTTTGATCCGGCAAAGAATTCTTCTGCCGCAAGCGACTGCGAGGGCTTTTTAATAAATCAGAGCCATTGGTATAATCGTATGTTCAGTGACGATGAATTTGTGTCGCTTGTAAAAAGGCGCTGGGCGGAAACAAGGGAGCCGCTGAAAAAATCACTGGAATGGCTTCGGACACAGGGCAGGGATTTAAATGAGGCTGCTGAGCTCAATGATTCAGTTTGGCATATAATTGGCAGTGCGAACTGGCCGCGCGCCCCTGGATACCGCTCAAGAAAGACATACAAGAGCGAGGTTGATTTTCTTGTGGACTGGTGCGAAAAAAGATTTGAATGGCTTGATATGATTTTTAGCGAGTAGACCTTTTATTTTTTCTTGCTGAAAATTCTATAGTTTAGCCATGGAAATATTGTGTTTTTCCTTTCGCATGAAGTCAGCCATTCTGTGCTTACTGTATTGCTGGCCAATGAGTCAAATACCCGCGTGAATGAAAGAATTTCATCTTTGAAAATTTCCTCTATATAGTCCGGCATTTTTTTATCATGAATCATTGCCGGCCAGTCGCTGCTTTGTGCCAGAAGAACTTGCTTTGCTGCCATGTTCAGAAGACGCTCTTTCAGTGAAGTTTCAGCTGGAAATCTTTCCGCAAGATCTATTATACGCTGAGTCGCTTTTCTTGTGTAGCGTATCATCCAGCTGTTTTCGTTGTCCAAAAGATCCTCTCCGTAGCCAAGGCCGTTTGCCGAGCACTGGTAAGGCTCGATTTTAGGCAGGGAAAACTGGCTGCCAAGAAGGTTTTTGCAAAGATCAAATTCAAAGCCTCTTTTGCTTGCCCGGCATCTTATTACATTTTCAAGCCATTCCACGCCTTCATGCCATTTCTGCCCAAGAAAATCGGCAGGAATCGCGCAGACTAAAACAGCATCCTTTCCGTCCAGCATTTCGGCTGCCTGCTCAAGCTTTTCTGCCTTGGAGTTGTAAAAGCTGATGGCGTCTTCTATGACCTGTTTTTTTGCCTCTGCGGAATCGTACGGAATGAGATCTCCGTCCTCGCTTCTGTTGCTCCAGTACTTGAATCCGGTTGGAATTCTTGCGCTAGTTTTTCCAAAGAAGTCTCCGAGCTTTTCCTTCTCTAGGTCAAATCCTATGTCGCGTATCTGGGAGCGGTAGGCTTCATTTGTTAAAAATCCGTCCTCACCCGCTATATCCTGCGGAGTGTCAGGGTCGCTTCCGAAAATTACAAGCGAGCTTTTTGTTCTGACAGGAGAAAAAATTCCTTCCTGCGGGCATTGTTCGGAAAACAAGACTGCCCTTGCGTCAAGAACAGTATAGTTCATGCCATAGGAGCGCAGCGGCTTTTCAAGGTTTTTATCCCAGCCCATGTATGGAAGCCAGAATCCGTCTCCGCTGTCTCCGAAAAAATTTCTCTGCGAGTAGAGTCCCGTTTCAATCTGTGCATTCACGGCCTCTGGATAGTCGCTGTAGTGCGGAAGGTATGAAAAAGTTGCAGCAGTTGGAATAAGCTCAAGAATTCCAAGCTTTTCAAAGCGTCTTATTTGCCCAATAATGTCTTTTCCATAAGTCTCTGTAAAGTCCGCCTTGGTTTTCTCTATTGTCTCAAGACATTGTTTTGCCTGCTCATGGCAGCTTGAATTTTTGCATCTTGCAACTTCGGCGTTTCCAAGTATGATCAGCTTGTCAAGGTATTCAATATACTTGTCCTGAATCCGTGTACTTGAAAGCAACGCGCATACAGACGGAGAGACTACAAGACCGAGCTTGAATGGGATGTTTTCTTTTTCAAGCCGGCATAACATATTTAAAAGTGGAATGTAAGTCTCTGTTATTGCGGAAAAAAGCAGGCTATACTGAACCTGAAGTCCTTCATCTTCCTCTGGCTTTGGAATATATCCTTGGTTTGCTTCTATTATTAAAACGAGTTTCTTTTCAGACATTTTTTATCCCTATTAGCTTGAAAATGACTGTCTGTGGTTCAGAAAGTTGTCGTGTAGAATCTTCTTTATTCCAGAAAGCTGCACGAGCGGTGAAAAATCTATTTTCTTTCCGGGGCGCATTTCAAGAATTTTTTTGCTTTCCTGAGGAATCTCAATCATTCTGGTTGATGCAAGAACTTCTATGCCTGCTCCGATGAAAGATGCCGCTAAATCTATCCTTGCGAATTTTTTTTCACCAGGAATCATAATGTACTGCTCGCTTGGTTCAAGCGGAATTTTTACGTCAAAGGAATCGTCTGATTTTTCTGGTTCTGCGGATTCAAAAAATGAAATATGAAGGAAAGTGTTTTCAAATGAGGAGTCGGTCCTCAAAGTGGAAATCTTTGATTCACTTATGTCCCAGAATACAAATAGCCATGCCGGGTTTCTTATTACGGCATCTATGCATGTAGTATTGTATGTTTTCGGAAGCGTGTTTGGAACTGGCTCCGCATTGTCTGAAATTTTGACTTCCGGTGTTTTTTCTGCCGAATCAAACTCTTCTTCTGCTTCTAGAAGCTCGCCAATTATAAAACGGCGGTCAAGGTCGCTTGGAATATCTATTCCATATTTGTCAGCAAGGGCTATAAGCTGCGGTGTTGACATTGCTTCTAGCTGCTGTCGGGATTCAAATTTCATAACTTGGTAATAATCGCTAAAAAAGAAACTTTTGTCAATGTGGATTCTGACTGCTTGATGCTGATTCTGCGAGGAGAATTCTATAAAAAGCGTGCTTCCGCTGTGCTGCATTAAGTCCTTTTGTATTCTATTGGCTGTGGCTGTAAGTTTTCTGTTGAAAACAGATGGCTTTTTCTATAGAATAGCGGAATGATAAAAGCCACAGGTTCGCAGATTATTTTAAAGCTTCTTGAAATGCAAGGCGTTAGATTTGTTGCTGGAATTCCAGGCGGACAGATTCTTCCCTTGTATGATGAGTTGAACAAATCTTCCATAAAGCATATTTTAGTGCGCCATGAGCAGGCGGCTGGATTTATTGCCCAGGGAATGTCGCGTTCAACAGGTATTCCGGCTGTCTGCATGGCGACTTCCGGGCCGGGCGCGATGAATCTTCTTACAGCTATTGCAGACGCAAGGTGTGATTCAGTTCCCATTGTCGCAATCACGGGGCAGGTTAATACATCTTTGATTGGAACAGACGCTTTTCAGGAGGCGGATACATTCGGACTTTCTTTTCCTATTGCCAAGCACAGCATTATGGTGAAGTCTGTCCCTGAGCTTTTAACTGCAATTCCTCTTGCATTTGAGATTGCCTCCAGCGGACGTCCAGGTCCTGTTCTTGTTGATGTTCCGCGCGATGTCCAGTCTGAATTTGCTGAATTTGAACGGTGGCCTGAAATTCGTTCATTTGATGAGATAAAGAAATCTGTCTTCGCAAGAAAATTTTCTACTCCTGAAGATGAAATCCCCGGTGCTGTTGACGAGATGGTGCAGGTTCTTTTGGCTTCTGAGCGTCCTGTTCTTTATATTGGCGGCGGTTGCAATTCTCCTGCTGTCTCGGACTCTATAAAAGAGCTTCTTGCCTATTTTGATGCCGCGGCTGTGACTAGCCTTATGGGAATTGGCTCTCTTCCGAAAAGCATGGAGAACAATCTTGGCATGGTCGGAATGCACGGCTCCTATGCCGCTAACAGGGCAATGCATGATGCCGATGTAGTTCTTGCGATGGGCGTTCGGTTTGATGACAGAGCGACTGGCGCAATTGCAAAATTCTGCCCAGAGGCTAAAATCCTTCATATTGATATTGATGCCGCTGAGATAAATAAGATACTTCCTTCAAGTTGTTCTTTGGTTTGCGATGTGAAGGTCGCGCTTCCTCTTATTGCTGCGAAAATAAAGAAATCCAGTGATAAGAAATTTGCTGAAAAACGGAAGTCCTGGATTGATTCCCTTCATTCAATTTTTGTCCAGACAGAAAGCTTTGAGCTTGGCCGTGGAAAAAAACAGGATTCGGTAAATCCCCGGAAGTTCATAAATGAAATACCTTTGTTTGCAAAAAAATTTGGAATTTCTCCAGATGATGTGATCGTTACAACGGACGTTGGACAGCATCAGATGTGGGCTGCTCAGTATTATCCTGTTGAGCATCCACGTCAGTTTTTAACAAGCGGCTCTCTGGGAACCATGGGGTTTGGGCTTCCTGCTGCGATTGGCGCCGCGATTGCAAATCCCTCAAAGAAAATTGTCTGCATTTCTGGAGATGGAAGTATCCTTATGAATCTTCAGGAGCTTGCCACTTTGAGCGAGCTAGGTCTTGATGTTACCGTCATTGTTCTTGAAAACGGTGTGCTTGGAATGGTTCATCAGCAGCAGGAGTATCTTTTTGAAATGAACTACAGCGCAAGTGAATTTATAAAGAATCCAGACTTGCTGAGAATAGCGGAGGGATTTGGCATTGATGCTGTCGATGCTAATACAGATGAGTTGTGGGCGGAAAAAGCATTTTCAAGAGGTCCCAGATTTGTTCGCCTTAGAATTGAAAGAGATGAGAATGTTCTTCCGTTCGTAAAGGCTGGATCCGCAAATATTGATGCGATTAGAAACTAACTTTGTTTCCTGAAAGCGGCTTATGACTTGAAAAAGCCATCACCGGAACTGTGAAGTGTACCCCAAAAGTTGGAGACAATTTTTGGAGGTACACTTTTTTTATTCATGCGAGAAGTTTTACAATCAGGTGTTTGCTATCAAGGTTGCTAGTCAAAGCTCGGCTGTGGTCTCGGAAAGCTCTTTCCTCATAAAGTGCCTTTCGCTTGGAGCAGAGCCTTCCGCCGGATAGCCTATATCCAGCAGGCATACGAGCTCAAGGTTCTTTATTTCTGGAAAGGCATCATAGATTTTCTGGCTGTCATATCCTCTTGCCCATAATGTTCCTAGGTTCAGCTCTGTGGCTTCCATCATCATCGCCGATGTTACTATGGCTGCATCGGTTTCTCCGCCGTCATATTCCGGGTAATGGGTGTCCGCAGTGTTTTTGTAGCTTAGCTGTTTGTCATAGCAGACCATAAGCACAACTGGCGCATTGTAGGACATCTGGGTCGCCTTGTGGATTTTTTCCAGAGCCGATTTGCTTTTTATGATGAATATTTTCTGTGCCTGGGTGTTTTTTGCTGTTGGTGCTAATCTTCCTGCCTCAAGAATTTTTTTTAGCTTTTCATCTTCTACTTCCTGAGATGAAAAGTTTCTTACAGAATACCTTTTCCTTGAAAGTTCAATAAAATCCATTTTTTCCTCCTGATGCTTCATAATATATTAAACTTATTGCTTATTATGTTCAATTTTTTTTGTAAAATCTTTTTATTTATGTGAAAAAGTATTAATATTATACCATGGGTTTTTCAAGAGAAGATTTGGCGGAAAAATTTTTGCGGACTTATGTAAAGCCTTTCACTGCAAAGGATATGAAAAAAGTCTTGAACAGCATTGGATTTTCAGCTTCGCTTGAGGATGCTGAGGATTTCCTTTGCTCAAGTCCAAATGTCCTTGAGCTTGAGGATGGATGGTTCATCACCCATGCCGGGGCTTTTACTGGTGAAATTTTCAGCATAGTTCCGACTGCTGCTGAAGCCAGACAAGGAGTTTTTGTTCCTGGAGACAGGTGTATGCCTTTTGTGGAGTCTGATAGAATTTCTTCAACGCTGCGGTTCTATGTAAAGGGAAAGAAGGTTCCGTCTAAGGTTGGTGTTTTTGACAGTGATGATGCTATAGATATGTTCATGCTTTATGGGGAGGAATATGCGCCGCAGTATATCGCCACAGATCCTGCAAACAAAGATATGGATCTGCTTTCGCAAGACTTTGAACTTCCTAATACAGTAAGACTTACGGGGCTTGATCTGGGGTATCTTTCTGAGAAATATGGATATAAAAAAGGAGATAGAATTCTTTGCTGTGTTACAGACTGGAATGCCGGCAAGCTTAACATGATGGTTCTGCATAGCGATGAGACTAGATTTGACAAAGGTGAAGTAGGAGAGCAGCGCATCGAATGGTTTGCAGAGCTTGAAAAAAAACTTCTTGAATGTTTTGAAAAAAGAGGACCGATGGCTTCCATAGAGGAGCAGCTTGTTACAGTGTTTTTTGAAAACAGAAGAAGTTTGTGTGTTCCTTACTGTGGCTCCATGGAGGAGTTTCTTTTTAAGCACACAGGAAAAATCGGATTTGAACATTATGGAGTAGAGACAAGGCTGTGGCGGAAAGGCGAGGAAGTTCCAGCCTTTGGAAAGTGGAATTCTACACTTGCAGTTTTGAATAATGAGCTAACAAAAAGCATCTCATTTGCGGAGTATACTATTAGTTCTATTCCGGAGTTTGTGTATGATCAGATTATACTTGATGCCCTTTATCAGAAAAAAGAGGATTTTGTAAAATATGCTCTAGACTTTGTTTGCAGGGATGACTTTTCTCTTGATGATGTCCAGCTTCAAAAAATTATCTTGTCGCTAAAAGAAAGATATGCTATTCTTCAAAAGGATTACAACTGGTTTGCAGACCAGTTGCTTGGACCGGTCAGAAAAAAAGCGCTGGAGCTTTACGGAAGTGTCTCTTCCCTTGTAAGGAAAATTGATTTTCTTGGGGAACTGATTCTGAATCTTCCAGGCCAGGAGGTTGTTGTTTTAGCACAGCTTCATGGACATCTCCTGCGGATGATTGAAACAATAGCTTCTGACCCGTCTTCGGAAGAAAATGCGGATGCTCTGGTTCTTTCCTTGGATGGAATGAGCTGGAAATTTGAGGATATAGAGGGTGTTCTTGAGGCTTCTCTTGCGAAGGAGAAGCAAAGCCAGTTTAAGGTTATAAAGGGCGGATCTTGCGTTGCCGGCAGAATCAGCTCTGTTAGGAAAAAATAAAAACGGACTGCAAGGAGTATATAATTTTATGGAAGATTTTGATATTAGTATCCTTTTTGAGCGTGGAGAAGTTTTGGAGAATGTTCCAGGAAATTCCTGCGCGAAAATCTTTGAGTATATATGTGATAGGATTGTTGTTCCATCAGGACTTACTGCGCATCAGCTTCAGAAAGAGCTTGTTGAACGTGAGAAGGTTCTCAGCACTGCTGTTGGAAACGGAATTGCAATTCCGCATCCGCGCTATCCTCTTGTAAAGAACGCCGATGAAAGCAAGATTGTTGTTGCCTATCTGCGTGAGCCTCTTGATATGCAGGCACCTGACATAAGAAAAGTCTATGTGATGTTTATTATTCTTTCTGATTCTGCCCAGTTTCATATAAAAGTTCTGTCTGCCTTGGCTGCATTGTTTAAGGATGAAAAATTCCGCAAGGGAATTCAGGCTTGTCCTTCAAAAAGCGAGCTTTTGGACTTGCTTAGGAGAGTTTCCCGCCCGGAAATTTTATAGCCCAAGGATTTGAATTTAGATTTCAGAAATGATTGAAAAAACGGACGCTTAGTTGTAGAATACCACTAAAATTTTCCTTAATTTTAGTGGAGTGTAACAATTATGGACACAAAAGCTATCGAAGCTGTTGCTTTGTCAATCAGAAGCCTTTCAATGGATGCAATCCAGAAAGCTAATTCGGGCCATCCGGGGCTTCCTCTTGGAGCCGCTGAAGTCGCCGCTGTTCTTTACGGAGAGCTTTTAAAGCACAATCCTGCTGATTCAAAGTGGGTGGACAGAGATCGTTTTGTTCTTTCTGCCGGTCATGGTTCGATGCTGCTTTATTCAGTTCTTCATCTTTCAGGATATAAAGTTTCACTTGATGATATAAAATCATTCCGCCAGATTGGATCAAAATGCCCGGGACATCCTGAATATGGAGAGACAGACGGTGTTGAGTGTACGTCAGGTCCTCTTGGTCAGGGAATAGCGGCAGCTGTCGGAATGGCTATTGCGGAGACTATGCTTGCCGCCCGCTTTAATACTCCAAAACATACAATTGTCGACCATTATACTTATGCTCTTGTCGGTGAGGGATGCCTTGAGGAGGGTGTTTCTTCCGAGGCGTGCTCTCTTGCTGGAAATCTTGGACTTGGAAAGCTTATTGTGTTTTATGATGAGAACAAGATTTCAATTGATGGAAATACAGACATAACATTCACCGATGATATTGAAAAACGCTATCTTTCTTATGGCTGGCAGGTTTTGCGCGGCTCTATGTATAATATCGGTGAGATTGCGGATCTTGTTGATATTGCGAAACGTGATACTTCAAAGCCTACACTTATTATCCTCAAGTCTGTAATTGGAAAGGGTGCTCCAAAGCAGGGCACTGCGGATGTTCACGGTGCGCCTCTTGGTGAAGATGGCTGCAATGCTGCAAAATCTGCGCTTGGAATTCCTGCCGGTTCTCAGTTCTATGTTGCTCCAGAAGCATACAGATATTTTGAGGAAAAAAGGGTTGAATGGGCAAAGGCTGAGGAAATATGGAACAGGAATTTTGCTGAATGGGCTGATGAAAATCCTGAACTTGCAAAGAAATGGGATGCCTACTGGCACCATAAACCGACATCAGAGTGTGCGGCTCCTTCATACAAGGCAGGAGACAAGCTTGCGACTAGAGATGCCAGCGGAAAGAGTCTTAACTGCATGGCAAAGCGCTATGAATGGCTTGTTGGAGGTTCTGCTGATTTGCAGGGACCGAACAAAACAAAAGTCGCTGACGATGACGGTGTATACAGCAAGACGAACAGAAAGGGCCGCACAATAGAGTATGGAATCCGTGAGTTCGCAATGAGCCAGGTTATGAGCGGAATAAACTTGCATGGAGGTCTTAGGGCTTTCGGGGCTACATTCCTTGTGTTCAGCGACTATCTGCGTCCTTCTTTGCGTGTTGCGGCTTTGAGCAAACTTCCTAACATCTATATCTTTACGCATGATTCAATCTATGTAGGTGAGGACGGTCCTACACATCAGCCTGTTGAAACAAATGCGGCATTGCGCTGTATTCCTAATGTTCAGTTCCTGCGTCCTGGTGATGCCGAGGAGTCTGCTGTCGCATGGGAAATGGCACTTGAAAGCACAAATCATCCAGTTTGCATGGCATTTACAAGACAGGCAATTACTGTATATGAAAAAGCCGACAAAGACTGGAAGAATACTGTAAGAAAAGGCGCATATATAGTTCAGGAAGGAACAAAGAATCCTGATATTACAATTCTTGCTACAGGCTCTGAAGTTGAAATGTCTTTGAATGCTGCAAAGCTTGTTTCTGGTAAAAATATCCGTGTCGTTTCTGTTATGGATAAGACTTTGTTCGAAAAACAGGATGAGTCGTTTCAGAAAGAAATAATTGGAAATGCAAAACGTGTTGTTGTTGCAGAAGCTGGTGTAAGTTTTGGCTGGGAAAAATATGTTTCAAGCAAAAAGGACTTGTTTACAATCGACCGTTTTGGTGAGTCTGGACCTGCTGCAAAAGTAGCTGAAGATCTCAAGTTTACTTCTGCTGACTTGGCAAAAGTTTTGAAAGGCTAATTTTTTATTAACCTAAGCTATAAACGAAAATCCCGGAGCATAATGGTAATACATCTATGCTTCGGGATTTTTTGTTTTATTCTTCTATTATAATAGGAATTTTACTTATTCCTGTTATTGGAGTTTTTAACTCATAGCCACTTCTTTCTGATGTACAGATTTGTATAAAGTATTTCTTTCCGGCTGTAAGTAAACGAGGAAGATGAAATTCAAGCATTTTAGATGTATTCCTTGTTATAAATTCTTCTGGAACTTTTATCCAGGTAGATTCATCTTCTGTTGGCTCGTTATTTTCTGTTTCTGGAACAAACCATATTCCGCTTTCTGCTCCTCCGACCTTTAACTTTTTACCGATAAGACGTGCGCTGAATGTGGCTTTTAGCGTCTTGTCCTTTGTTCCGTCTACAGGATTTTCAATTTGTGAAATTTGAGGAGATGGAGTTATTACAGAGGTTACAGATGCACTTATAGTTTTAAGTTTTTCGTTTAACTGCTCGTTTGCACAAAAACGCGCTTCAAAGCCTGTTATGATTTCTGCTTCTGGTGTAAGTGACTTTATTCCATTGCAAGGGGCAATGTAAAGCTTGCAGATTTCCATTATGTCTACTGCAAAACCAAGTTCTGCCTGCTCAAGAATTTCCTTTTTCAGCAGTTCCATGGCATGACCTACCTGATAACGGTCAATTCCCTGATTATGAGCTGCAACTAAATCTAAAATTTGATCTGTTGTTATCATCTTTCTTGGAACACGTGCAATGTATGTATGCTCCCTGAAATAGCAAGGTGTTAATGTTACAGCGAAATTAGTTTTACGTTTTGTGTCGATATTTATCATAATATTGACTCCTTTGTATTATTTTTCTTTGTCTGTTGTTTTTACCACTAAAGTTTTAGACAACGTCTTTTTTCTTTTGGTGGTTTGAAAAATCTGCGGAAGTTCTTTACTTTGTATAGAGTTTTTCTAGCCTGTTTTCCGCAACCGAATTTTTAGACTTTTTTTACTGCCTAATATCAGTTAAAAAGTCTCGTTTCTTATTTTTATTTTCTTTTCCTCCTTATTTTTAGATTTTCAATAAAAACTTGAAAATGCTGTTTGTGTATTTATTTTTTATTTATAACTATGTTATTGCCTTAAATTAAAAAAAATTGTCGATTTTTTAGATAAAAATATAGAAGTTTTTATTTTTTCCTAATTTACAGATGAAATAATTCATAAGCTATTGAGCAAGGTTGCTTTAGGTTATGGTTGTTTTTATTGCTAAGCTATCCGCAGTGTTTTATATTTGCTGTATGTAAATTGCTGGATAACTTATCTATGAGGATGCATATAAGCTGTACGCATTCTTATAGATAAGCTGTAATGATTTGCATGAATAGTCTGACAAAGAGCTATGAAAATAGCCTGATGAACTGTATTACATACAACTTGGCTGAGGGGTGTGCTGTTAAGTTGTATAAATATGTGCATTATAACTTGATAAAGAGATATGCCTATAAGCTATGGAGAGTATACTCTATTGGCAATGAAGATAATATGTCGATAAGTCTACATTAAAATTTGTATTTATTCCGCGCGCCAGTTTTCTCTGATTGCCTTGTAAAGCTCTTTTCTCATGCTTTCTATGACTGTGTCTGTGATTATGCGGATTTTCTGCTCATCTTTTTTTTCGACTTCTGTTTTTTTGAAAAGTATTTCAGGCTCAACGTTCAGGGCGGCGGCGATTTTTTCGATTGTGGAAAGCTTGGGCACATTCTTGTAGGTTTCCATAAGCCCGATGTAGCTTGTCGCCGTGTTGCACGCTTCGGCCAGCTGTTCCTGCGTGATATGTTTTTCCTTTCGAATTCTTTTTATGTTGTCGATTACTGTCTTTTCTAAATCCATTTTATATTAAGATAGATATATTTATATATAATTTTAATTGATTAATTTGATATAGTAGTATATTATTTTTGATATAATTTTATATTGGGAAGATTCCATGATTGTTGGAGGAAGAAATGAAAAAACTTGGATGCTTGGCGTTTGTGGCTATGCTTGGATTGATGGTTGTCGGATGTGCGAGTTCACCGGAAAAAGATGCGGCAAAGGCCAGAGCCGCTGCATTGGAGGCATTGAAGCCTGTTATGACAGATCCTGAAAAAAAGCCTGACTGGGTGAATTCTGTTCCGATTACGAACAAACAGCTTGCTTTTGTAGGCGTGAGCAATAAATTCGCCACAGAATCGGAAGCTAGAAGCAATGCTCAGAGTGACGGTCGGAATCAGCTTGTTAAATACTATGGAACTCTCATTTCTGATAGAGGAAGAACTGCAACCGCTTCTTATGGAATAACAAGCGATGTTTTTGATCCCCAGATTGCTTCTCAGGAACTTGAGGAGTTTATGGCTGAAGGTCTTGCAAAAGGACTTCCAGCGAAAGAATTCTACACAGAAACCTATGTGACTACTTCTTCAAAATATGCTTACAAGGTTTATGTTCTTATGATAATTGACAAGGCTGAGGCTGACAAAGCGTTGAAAGAATACTGCAGCCAGAAGTCGGCTGAATATCAGAAGCAGGCTGACGCTGAAAAGGATGCGGAAAAACGCAAGCAGCTTGAGAAAGTTTCTGAATTCTTCGGCGGTTCTTTGCCATCGTCTATGTTCTGATTTTTTTAGGAAAAGTTTATGTGGCGGAAAAAGCGTTTTCTTGTATTGATTTTTTGTATTCTGACGATTTTGTGGAGCGGATGCAGTTCATTGAAATTCAAAAATCATAAGATTGAGAAAAATGAATCTACAATCGGAAATGCAAAAGTCTTTGTGGAATCTTTTCCGCCGCAGCGTCCTGAGTGGGTGAATTCTGTTCCTGTTTCGGACGAGAGTTTGTTTTTTATCGGTGTTTCAAGCTATCTTGCGAATGAAACAAATGCAAGGAATGGAGCAAGAAATGACGCTCTTAATCAGGTTGTAAAATATTACGGAACAATCATTCAGTCAAAGGCTCAGGAGACAAAGTCTTCAAAGAATTTCAGTTCCGAAATCATAAATCCTTATATCGAGCAGGAAGAAATAATTCAAAGTTTTGCGCAGCGGTATGTCTCAGAAATCCTGCCTGAGAACTATTATATAGAAAAATACTTAACGTCAAGAAATCAGGAGCAGTATATCTGCTATGTAAAATGCAGTGTTTCAAAAGAAAAAGTAAAGCGTGAAATGGATTCCTTTGCAAAAGAGATTTCTGAAAGATATTCTTCATTGCTTCCGGAAAACAACGGAAATAGGAGTAGCTCTCTAAAATCAGATGTGGAAAACTGCACCGCAGTTTACAAGGCTGTCTCTGAAAATCCTTTATATAAAGAGGTGGCGTTTGTTGAGGCTTCCGGCGGAAAAGCCGCTTTAGATGAGTATGCTCTTTTGTATGCAAAAAAAATAATTCAGAACTGCAAGATTCAAAATGAAAGTTATCCTAAGGCAGTTGAAAAGGGCAGTGAATTTTTGTCTGTTCTGCAGGTTCATTCCGATGAATATAAAAATCTTTCCTCCCTAAAAGCGGAGGCTACACTTTTTAATAACGAAAAATCATTCGGTGCCGCCTTGTATGAAATCAATTCTGAAAACAAAATAAAAATTTCTGGAAATACTCAGTCTTTGAATTATGGAAGCTACAGTCTGAAAGTAAGGCTTGTAAGCGATATTGAAAAAAATTTTCTTGGCGAAATAACCGCCGATTCGACGGTTTTGAATTTTGAAGTAACTCCTGTTTATGCCGGGCTTGAATTCAAGTACTCAGAAAATATGCGTTCCAATGCAAATATCGAGCAGAAAATGCAGGGCAAACTGCAAAAGATGATAGAACAATATGGAATTCCAGTTTTTATAGATAAATCTGGTGAGAAAGAAAAAGCATGGAACTTTGTGATTTTTGTTGACAGCGAAAGACTTGCAAGCCATGAGTCAGTTTCAAAAACAAAAGTTTTGTGCAACGTTACTTTGGAGAAAAACGGAGTCGCTCAAGTTCAGGGCGAATCATTTTCCGGCATGGGATTAAGTTCTAACGAAAAAAAATCTTTGATGGCGGCTTTTGAAAAGGCTGGGCAGTCGTTTGTTTTGGATAAAGAGTTTTTTGAGAAGGTAAAAAATCAGTTTGTTGAAAAAAATCAATAAAAGGAAAATAGATATGAAAAAAAATATTTCATTTGCGGTAATCCTGTTTTGCTCAGTTTCTGTTTTTGCTCAGGATTTTTCGGTGGCTGTCAGGAATGCAGTTTCAAAAATCATTCCAAAGAATGCATCTTTGGTTCAGGTGGAGCTTCCCGTTGACTCGGAAACAAATTCAGCTTCTGAATTCACCGTTTTTCTAAAAGATGTGATAGAGGTTGCGCTTTCGGACTGCGGAAAAGAAATTTTTGATTTGAAGGCAGACCAGCAGTCGGAACTGTTCTTGGCGCAGCTTAGCGACAGCGGTGTTTATGACATGAGCAGTTCTGATTGGGCAAAGCGGCAGTTTCCGGACGGAGTTCTGTATTCTTCATTTATAGAAAATGACAATAAAGTTTCAGTTTATTTTTCATACAAACAGTTTGCGGGAAACACAAAAAAGACTTCCGTTGAATTTTCTACAAAGAACTTGCCCGGTCTGAATTATAAGCCTGCAAATTATGAGCTTGCAAAATCCATTAACGAGGATTTCGTGAGGAATATACCCAAGCCAGACTATCTCATAACTGCGGCGATGCTCGACAGCGAGGATAATCTTGTGAATATGCTTTACCCGAATGACATTGTGAAGTTCATGATTTCTGTGGAAAAGGATTCTTATATTGCGATTCTGTGCATTGATGCTAATGGCGACAAGAACTGGCTTCCTGTTGCATATAATTTTATCCGTGCAGGTGAAGTCCGCACTTTTCCTGATTTGAAAGACACGGTTTTTAAAGTTGTTGACGGCGTTTACGGAGCGGAGCAGATTCTGATTTACGCCTCAACTTCAGAGAAAGGGCTTCCAGAGCAGAGTTCGACTGGAAAATACGCAAAGAACGACATTCAGAAAATCACACGCGGAATTACGGCTTTAAAGCAAAGTTCTGCTGAAAATTACGAAACCAGTGTTTTCAAGATTACGTATACTGTGATGGAGTAGAAGCATGGAAAGGTCAGATTATTGGAAAAAAGATAAGTTCGATGAATTTTCTGCAAAAGATGCAGGCTCATTTGCAAAATTTACTATTGAAAACAGATTTCCCAAAATTTTTAAGGAAGTCTGTTCAGAAGAGTATGAGTCTTTTATTAAGGATCATAAAGTCGATGATGAAAAAATATTGCATTCAAATATTCCTGGAGTTGATGAATTAAAAAAGTCAATCTCTTCTTATAAAGATTACACTATAAAGGATTTCTTTGAAAAAGCTCCATTTTTTCTTGTTGAATTCTATTTTTATCATCTGCTTCTTAGTCTTAGAAATTATGATAATTTGAAGTTTGATTTTTTTGCAGCAAAAAAAGATGCAGACTGGAAGGATAGAGCGGAAGATTTCAGTTCTAAACTTTCTGTCTTGCTTGATGATTTTGAAAAATTTAATAAGAGAAAATTCTCGAAAAAAGAAAAACAGGAATTTAATGAGCGAAAGAATGAGCATATAAAAAGCATTCTTTATTATTCATTGACTTCCAATACTGGAGATTTAAGCCAGCTTCATGAAATCCGCTCTGAATCCGTAAAATGTCTTTGCAATGAAACTGAAATATGTAAAAACTATTTGGATGTGGCTAAACCTTATTCAAGATTTGACATTATTTGCGATAACAGCGGTGCGGAACTTTTCAGTGATATTTATCTTGCGGTTTTCTTTCTTGTGTATGGACTTGCAAAAAAAGTTGTTCTTCATTTAAAGCCATGTCCGTTTTTTGTTTCTGATGCAACAATTGATGATTTTTCAAAACTTGTTTCTGCTCTTACAAAAAATGGAAAAAATACAGAACTTTTGGATTTTATCAGCAAAAAGAAAATAGAAGCTTGGACTAACGATTTTTGGGTTGAGCCATATTATTTTGACAAAATGTCTGGCGATTTGAAAAATCATTTTGATAAAAGTGATTTTGTTATAATAAAAGGAGACTTGAATTACAGAAGACTTGTAGGCGATTTTAATACTCATTGTGCTAATAAAAAAAAGTCTTCTATAAAAAAAGTTGAAACGCTGAAGAAAAGATGTCTTTTCAAAAACAAATTGAAAAAGAATATTCCTTTAGTTGCGCCTCGTGTTTTAAAGTCTGATGTGTTTGTAGGAATTGATACTGTTTTTGAAGCAATCGGACGAAATTCTGATTCTCAGTTTAAGACTGATGGAAAATGGGGTGTTATTCAGACTACTTTACCAAGAAAAACTGCTGGCAGAACTAAAAAAAAGGAAAAATCTGTATCTGATAAAAATGTAGAAAAAAAGGATAACAACTCTGATTCTTCAAAAGATAAAAAATCTAAACACTCAATTAGTGAAGTCTGTTTTTTTATTTTATTTGTGCTGGTTGCTCTGCTTCTCATTGGTTCTCTTGTTGCGGTTTTGCTTATTGTTTTCAGCAAACCATTGGTTGAAAATTGGAACTGCAAGTTTTTAGAAAATATTGCAAATTTTTCTCCAAAAGAAACAGCAGAGCGGATTGATTTTTCAATTATCCTTACATCTCTTTCACTTCTTGTTGGCGGCTCAATTTTTGTTCCAAAATTTCTTTTGAAAAAAGAGGTTGATGAATCAGTTCAAAAAAAGTTTGAAAATGATGTTGATGAGATTCTGCAAAATAAAACGATTGAGTTTATTGATTCAAAATTCAATTCTGTGTCTAATTCCTTGAATAAATGCGATGCACATCTTTCCAGAATGATTGCTTTTAACTTAAAGGAAGATTTTCCTGTTTGGAGCATTGGCTGGTCGATTCGTTCCTTAAAACGCTACGAAAAACTTGATCCAAATTCTGTAGGCTTTGTTGAGTATTTTGATTTTGTGGAATTTTTGAGAAAAACTGTTATAGAAGGTTCTGCTCAAAAATTCTTTGCAATAGTAAAAAATGAGAAAAACGAAATCAATCCTGTTATGACTGCATTGGAAAAAGAAGCAGCAGAATCCGGCAATGATTCTAAGAGGCTTGCCGTAAGAACGGTAAAAGACATTGTTGATTTTGAGTATTCAGTTCAGTTTAAAAATAAAAACTTGAAAAATAATGAAATCCTGCTTCCTGTTTGTAAGCTTATAGGCGGACTTGCAAAGTGTCTGTGTGGTGCAGTCATGGCAAATTCGCAAAATGAAAAATTGTCTGAGCAAAACCTTTTATATCGTGAGCTTTTAGAGCAAATTCTTCAAATTTCTGATTACGGTAAAAAGTGCAAGGACTTTGATGCTAAAAAAGATTATGAGAACCGATTGATACTTGTTTTAAAAGAACTGGAAGAGTATGTAAAAAACAAGAATGAAAATTATATAAAAGATTTTGAAAAGAGCGATGTACTGTTTTTTCAGAGTAAATAATGAAATAAATAGGATAAAATCATGTTAAGAATAAAAAAACTTTTTAGCATATTTGTTATTGCAGGACTTCTTTCATCTGCTTTCTCCCAGGAAGCCAAAAACGCTCTGCTCATTGCCAACGGTGATTATAGCGAGATAAAGTCTTTGAGCCAGCCTGTGCCGGAAGGTGAAGAACTTAAAGCCGCTCTTGAAAGCATAGGTTTTTCCGTAATATTTGTGAAAAATGCAAATCGGGATGAAATGTTTGATTCTCTTTTGGAATTTAGAAACAAAACAAAAAAGGCAGGAGGAATTGCGTTCTTTCATTATGGCGGTCATGCGGTTCAAATTGACGGAAAGAACTATCTTATTCCTATAAATTCAAAAATAGATGATGAAGAGCAAATTCGCTACAGATGTGTTGAACTTGACGAGGTTATGGACAGCATGACAGGTGACTCCAATGTTGTTGTTTTGGACTCCTGCCGTAATGATCCGTTCCCGAACGGCAAGCATCGTGGTGGAGACAGCCGTGGACTTGCAGCCGTAAGCCGCAAACCTAAAAATTCGATTATCATTTATTCCGCCGAAGCCGGGGAAACTGCGCAGGACGGAGTGTATACTCCCGCGCTTACAAAAAGAATTACGGAAAAAGGAAAATCTATTGAAGAAGTTCTAAAGGAAGTTAGAAATGATGTTCTTCGTGCTACGGCAGGTCAGCAGCTTCCCGGAGAATACCGCCAGCTTGTAAGCGATGTTTATCTTGCAGGACGTTCAAGTTCTTTAGTGAAGCAAACAGGCAGCATAATTGTTACTAGCGACATCGAAGGTGATTTGTACCTTGACAGCGATTTTAAATGCCATATAAGGGAAAACGGTCCTCAAAAAATAGAAGACTTGCAGTCTGGAAAATATTATCTTGAGATTCGTGCTGGTGAAAAAAAGTTCTTTGAGAATATTTTGGTAGAGGCTGACAAGACTTTGGATGTTTTTGTAAAGTCAGGTGGAATTAATCTTTTAAGCAATGTTTCTGGCGAAGTTTATTTGAACGGAAAACGATATGGATACGTAGAGGCAGAAAAGGAACTGGAACTTTCAAAACTTGGTTCTGGAATCTATAAGGTTGAAATAAAATCTGCTGATGGATTTGTCTTTACAAAAAATGCAGAGGTAAAAACTGGTGAGAAAACTTCTGTGCAGATTCAGGCTGTAAAAGTTACAGTTCAGGTAAATAGCCCTGGAAAGCTAGCTATAAATGGAAAAGACTTTGTAGAAATAAAAAAAGATAAGGTTGTTCTTTTGCCTAATGGTGAATATAAGTTTTCTTTTACTATTGGAAAACAAAAGCCTAAAGAAGAGAAAATTTCTACTGCTAATAAAAGTTCATTTGAAATAAACTTCAAGACTACAAAACTTACTGTTGAAAGTCTTATTGATGGAAGGCTTTATATTGACGGCATTTACTGTGGCTATGTAACTAAAAATAGAAGTTTTAATGTTGATTCTCCTTTGTTTGAGGGAAAGCATAATATAGAAGTTGTGTCTGGAAAAATAAGAAACTGGAGCAACTCATATATAAGCGGAAAATCATATTCTGTTAAGTTAAATAATTATAAAAATGATTCATTCTTCAATGTGGATTCTTATTCTTGGGGAAATGATTCTATAGGATTTGGGCTATTCGGTGGATACAGAACTGTTCTTGATAATGATAATGTAGGATTCAATGCAGGAATTAATTCGGAGTGTTTAAATTTCTTTAAAATGAAAATTGGATTCAATTATTATATAAATGATAATGCGGAAAGTTCTTTAGCCTTCTCTTCATGTGGTGAAATTTATTTATTCAATAATAAACGTATTGCGTTTTCTGCTGGTGTAGGTGTAGATCTGTCTATGCAATATAATTCGGTATATTTTCCATTGAATTTGGAATTAAGAATAAACAATAAATTTTTACTCTACGGAGATTATTGCATAAAATCAAATGCCGTGAATATTGGTGTCCAATACAATTTTTTACGTTTGTAGCTTTATTCTTTTTGATGAAGTAATTCTGCCTTTGTTGTTTTATGCAGAACTAAGTTTGGAATTCAAATTGGAGTAGAAAGATGAAGAAAAAGATTTCTAAAGTATTGCTGATATTGTTTTTCTTTGTATCAATAGCAAATATTTGTTCTGCCCAAAATACTGTGAGGGGAATTGCTGCGGAAAAGATTGAGAATAAGAAAATTAAAGAATGCAAAGAGCCTGTTGTACTCTTTGATTCTAAGCACAATAGTTATATTACTAGCAATATTGTATACAGTCCTGATGAAAAATTTGTAGCAAGTGGAGGTAAGGATAGGACTGTTAGAATTTGGAGTATTTTAGATAAAAAAGAGGTGAGGATTTTTAAAGGTCATAATGATGAGATAACTTCTATTATGTACAGTCATGATGGTAAATTTATAGCAAGTGGAAGTAAGGATAGAACTGTTAGAATATGGGATATAAGAAAAGGTAAAGAAATAAAGAGATTTTATATTAGCTCTGTGGTGGAGTCTATTGCTTATAGTCCTGATGGAAGTTTTATAGCAATAGACAATAATAGTGTTATAGAGATTTGGAATATTCGAGATGAACGCAAAGTTTGTGTATTTGATGTCAATGATGAATATGAAACAAAAATAAACTCTATGATATACACACCTGATGGAAAATGTTTAGTTATTGGAGCTGAGAATGGAACTGTTGTGATTTGGAACATAGAAAAAAATAAACAAATCAAAAAAATTATTTATGAAGAACCTATAAAAAATATATATTATAATTCATTAAATAGTTGTTTATTAATAAACTTTAGATTCGGTAAAAGTAAAATATGGGATATAAAAATAGATGATGAAATAAAATTAGAAAATGAAGAACAATTTGATTATGGTATTTTTAGTATAGACGGAAAGCATGTTATAACTTTTACTTATGATAATGAAGGAACTTTATTAAAACTTGTTGAATTAAAAACTGAAAAGACCATCAATGAGTGGAAAAAAAATTGCTTGTTTAATTTATAATCCAAAAGCAAGTATATATACAATCTCTATTTTTAATCTTAATGGGAACTTGTTATATGAAATAGTTGTTACAAAAGACACTTATCATAA
Source organism: uncultured Treponema sp. (assembly GCA_964607295.1). Classification (GTDB taxonomy): domain Bacteria; phylum Spirochaetota; class Spirochaetia; order Treponematales; family Treponemataceae; genus Treponema_D. The sequence continues at coordinate 29,950 of CAZSJX010000006.1, forward strand.
TAGCTTTATAAGAAATATATTGTCTTGTGATTCTGATTTTGTGTTTTGTTCTAATTCTGGTTCGGACATTTCTATTTTTGATATAGAGCAAGGAAAAATAAAAAAAACTCTACATTTTGATGTAGATGATTGGCAAGGTGGTTTGAATTGGATTTCACCTGAAGGAAAGAGGGTGTTTTTTCGTGATCATGATCGTTTTTTTTCTATAAATATAGAAAAAGAAAAAATAGAATGGTCTATGTTTTATGCTGATGATGCATCAATTTTAGGATTTGTTTCGAATGGAGATAAGTTTGTTATAAGATATTATGATAAAGGTGAGTTTCGTCTTTTTTTAGTTGATTCTGCCACAGGAAAAATTTTATCTAACTATTCAGAAGAAACTCAAACTTTATATAAATCTATAAGTACTAATAGTGCATCTGAAAAAAATTATAGCCCTGATGGAAAATATTTTTTTATTCATGAATTTGATCAAATTTCTGTAAAAGAGGTTTCAACAGATAAACAAGTTTGTTTTATAGATAATGTTGGTACATTTGATGACTGCATTTTTTTTAGAGAGAATCCATATATTGCTGTAAAAAAAGATACTTCTATAGAATTTTGGAATTATTATACGGGTAAGCTAGAATATACAACTATTCTATGTAATAAAACTGGAAGATGGGATTATGAAATAGATAAAAATAATTTAGTTGATACATTTTTCATTGAAGACTGGGACGCTAATTTTCATCTTGTAAGGGGTGACTATGACTATCTCACATACACTCCCGAAGGTTTCTTTACTGGCACGGAATGGGCTATGAAGAATCTTGTTCATATTGTTGACGGCATGGATGTAATTGGCATTGATCAGGTTTATGACAAGTTGTATCGCCCGGACTTGGTTGCGGCTAAAATGCGCGGTGAGGATATTTCAGGATATGCAAAGGAAGTGAATCTTGCTTCAATTGTGCGCAGTGGAAATGCTCCTGCTGTTGCTATAGAAAATCTGCCGGAATTATCTGATGACCGCGATGTTACTTTTGATGTGTGTGTGCAGAATACAGGCGGTGGAATCGGGAATGTCAGCATTGTCTTGAACGGAAAAACAATCAGGCTTACTGAAGGCGTTGAGTCGAGCAATGGCGAGCAGAAAATATTCAGGCATACAGTTACCTTGCAAAACGGACAGAATAAAATTGAAGCTTTTGCGATGAATTCCGCTGGAATGATAGAAAGCCGCAGGGCTAGCGCAGATGTAAACTGGCAGGGAAAAACTTCCAAGCCGAATCTGTATGTTCTTACGGTTGCCGTGAATAAATACCGCGACAAAGATTTGTGGCTTAATTATTGCGTGCCGGATGCGGCTTCAATTGAAGAATCATTTAAAAAACAGCAAAGCGGACTTTATCAGAATGTTTGCGTTTATTCGCTAAAAGATGCCGAGGTTACAAAAGAGGGGCTGGAGCAAAAATTCAAGGAACTTTCTTCAATTGTAACTGCGGATGATGTTTTTGTTTTCTTTGTTTCAGGACATGGAACGGCTTACGATGACGGCGACTATTATTTTATTCCTGTTAATTTCCGTTACACGAACAAAACAGATATTCCGCTAAAGGCAATTTCAAAAAGTGATTTGACGAAAAACCTTTCGCTTATAAAAGCCGGCAAAACTCTGATGATGCTGGACACTTGCAATTCTGGCGCATTCTTTGCGGATTCAAATAAACGTGGAATGGGAGACAAGGGAATATTCGAGCGTCTTTCAAGGGCAACAGGACACGCAATTTTAGCAGCGGCTTCGGATAGTCAGTCTGCAATGGAAGGCTACAACGGTCATGGTGTTTTTACTTATGTTCTCTTGGACGGACTTGCAGGAAATGCGGATTCAGACGGAGACGGTTTTGTAACTTTGACAGAACTTTCAAGCTATGTGGAAAATCAAGTTCCTGAGTTAAGCTATGAAAAATGGGGCTATGAGCAGATTCCGCAGAAAGAACTGCGCCGGCAGGATTTCCCTATTGCAGAAAAGTTGTCAGACTAGTAATGTAAAAAATGCCGGATGTTCCTCCGGCAATGTCAATGTCATTCTGTTAAAAACACATTCAGGCTTTCTAGAGCTTTCCCTTGGAGATCGAAGAGTGCCTGATTTTCCCAATTGTCTTCAATTCTTGAGTTTGGAATCCAGTCACCGCCCCAATAGAATACTCCAATGCCTCCTGCATTGGATGTGGCTTCCATTATTGCTTTTACAACTGTTGCTTGGTTTTGCACAGAAGCTTGAATGCATTTTTTTCCGTTGTAAGTCTGTGTCTTTAAATTTTTGAGCTGTGTGCTTTTGGAGTCCACAAGATTTTTTGTGGCTTGGATTCCGGCTGGCTCGTACCATACAATGTTGCTTGTGTTGTCTCCATAGGCTTCCATTGACCACGCCCAGGAAGTTTCCGCAACTAAGACTTGCTTTTTGTAAGTCTTTTTTAGATATGCTATGTTCTCACGCAGCTGCTTTAATGTTCCGTGTTCTTCAAAAGGGTAGTAGCTTAATCCGATGTAGTCGTAATCTACGCCATTTAAGTTTTGCAGATTTTGGAACCACCACTCAAAATTGTCTCCTTTGCTGCTTGCAAGGTGAATCATTTTTTTTATGCTGGAGTCGATTTCTGAAACCGCGATGGATGCGGACTGTAAAACTTTTAGGAGATTTTTGTTTCCTTGTGTACGCTCTGTCCAAGAGTAGCAGTCAATGCTGGAAGCAGTTGTTCCGTCTGACTTTGTAAGAAACATTCCGGAATTGATCTCATTTCCAAGCTGAACAAGGTCTGGCGCGCAGCCTTCGCTTTTTAAGTCTGTAAGAATTTTCTTTGTGTATTCACTGACTTTGCTGCAAAGCTCTTCTATGCTTGAAACGTTGTCCCATTCAGCGGGAAGACTTTGTTTTGCAGGATCTGCCCAGCTGTCTGAATAATGAAAGTCAAGCAGGAACTTCAAGCCGTTTTGCTTTATGCGCTTTGCCATTGCGAGTGTGCGCTCGTAGTTATTTTGTCCCGGCGTTGAATCTTGAGGCGCAATCCAGATTCTAAGGCGAATCCAGTTTACTCCGTGGTCTCTTAGAATTTTGAATATATCTTCTTTTGTTCCATTTTCGTTGTAGAAACTGCTTCCGTATTCTTCGAGTTGCGAAACCATGGACGCATCGAATCCGCGCATGAAGTCTGCGTTTAGTCCGAGAGTTTCATCTGTGGTTTCGGAGGGAGCAGAACAGGCTGGTGATAAAAATAAAAAAAGTGCTATAAAAACTAAAAAAATGCTTTTGAACTTCATTTTTTTTTACCTCTAAAATATTCATGCTTATAAATAAAAGCAACGGTGGTTAAGATTATCAAAACCACCGAGGAAATTACTTTCTTAGCAGTAACATCTGATTTATTCGTAAGAAACTGTTACTGTGCCAGTAACATTCTCAGTTCCTTGTATGTATATTCCTCCATTTTTATATGTTTCTATATCTGTGATTTTATAGGTTGCTTCTGATGTATGCCAGTCTTCTCCTTTTATTTCATACTTTCCTGTAACCCAGTCATCTTGTGTATTTGTTGCATAAAGGGTTATCCAGCAATTAGGATCAGTTAAATTTGTTACTTTTATTTCTATGCAAGTTATATTTGCTATTGATGAAATTTTTTCAGATGAAACTATTTCAATTCTATCAGAAGTGAATGTTACATCCCCACTGTATATCTTTTTTCCGTAGGTGCTTTCATCGTTATTGCTGTTAGTTGATTCTGCTTCGCCTTCAACATAGAATACTGAAACATTAGCCGTTGCGCCTTTCATTCCTGCAAGGTATATTCCGTTTGCTTTGTATGCGGCGATTGCTGTTGCGTCTGTTATTGTCGCAAGGTAAAGTGAGTTTGTTCCTTCGCCTGACTGCCATTCAAGTTTTGCTTCATTCTTCCAAGAACTGTCAGAGCAAGCGGTGAACCACCAGTCATCGCTTCCTGAATAGTTTACGTTTATTACTTTTATTGTAAGTGATTTTATGCTTAGGTCTGCAAGCATTTCTGCTGAAACTATTTGCGTTGGTGTTTCCGAAAATGTTACGCTTTCGCTGTATATTTTTGTTCCGTATGAGCTTTCATCGTCGTCTTCATCGCTGCTTGAGCTTCCGTTGCTACAAGAAATGAGTGCCCCCCCCCAGAAGAATTGCAAATGCTGAAAAAAATACCGCAGTAAAAATGTTTTTCTTTATAAATTTCATAGTCTGTTTCCTTAATTAAAAAATTAGTTAAGCTTTACAAGCTCTATGTCGTCAAAATTTCCCCAGTTTTCTTTGTTTGCATCAACGAAAATTCCAAATTCAATTTCCCCATTTTGGACAGGAATTTCTATTGAATACTGCTTCCACTTTTTCCAGCCAGTATTTTTTATTTGTACTGAAATTTCCTTTCCTGAATTATCGAATCCCCGGGCAAAGAGTTTGAGTTCGTTCTCTCCGCCACTGCCCATTGACCATACGGAGAGCTTGTAAGTTCCGTTAGAAAGCCCTGTGTTTTTTTTGTCGAGTGAAGCTGTGAATTCTGTTTTTTTCCAGTAGTGATAACTCCATTTTCCTGAGTGTGCGTTGCTTTTGTTATTTTCTGCATAGCAGTCTGCACTGTCTCCTGTTAAGTTCCATGTGTCTAAATTTCCGCTTTCAAAGGAAGCATCATTTAAAAGGTTCTGACCAAAAGAAAGTCCTGCTGTAAAAAATAACGTCAGAATGGCAATAAACTGTTTTTTCATTTTTTTCTCCTGTTTGAAAAAATTGAGTTCCTGAAATCCTTTTCACGGTGTATTGGAAACCGTTGGATTGACCGATTATATACGATTTGTTTACACGTGTTGATATTAAAATTGTAATTCCTCTTTTTTCTCCTGTCAAGGAAAATTTTCATTTTTTTTCGTAGTTACTGGATTGAATGTTGATAAAAAATTTGTTCATTGAATAGATGTTGCGGTGTATGCTTAGATGCACTTTTTGCATAGAAAATAAGAACTGCTTTGTGTTCTTAAGATATATCTGTTCCCGGATTAAAAAGCTGCGGATAATTGAAACTTGCGTCCTTATATTTGCTAAATTCAGTTGGCAATCTGTCAGTTTTTAAAAAAAATGGCCGGCTGTCTTAAAACTAATCTATGGCTTTAAGACAGCGCCGCCATTTCTCTTCTTGCTTACAACTGTCCGCCTTCTACAACAAGGCTGTCAGCATCGGAATCCTTTCCATAAACTTCACGGAGAGTTGCCTCGTAATCCGCATGGAAGAAATTTTCTTTTCCGAGAGACTTTATCTCGTTGTTAAGCCAGTTAAGAAGGCTTGCATTTCCTTTTGCGACTGCCGGAGCGATTGTGTCTAAGTTTCCAAGTGAGGTTACGCCTGCGCCAACCAGAAAGCCCTTGTTTTCAATAGCCCATGCCAAAACTTCTGTATTGTCTGTTGAAAGCCCGGCTCCGCGGCCATCCAAAAGAGCATTGTAGGCATCTGCATACTGGTCGAATTTCAGGAGTTTTATTTCTGGATATTTTTCCGTGAAGAATGTCTCCGCAGTTGTTCCCTTTGCAATAATAAGAGTTTTCCCATTTAGATCCTCGACTTTATTAATCGGATCCTTTTCGCTGGAGACTATGCCAAGCGCAACTTTCATATATGGAAGCGCAAAGTCAACTTTCTCAGCGCGTTCTTTTGTAACTGTGAAATTCGCAAGAACAAGATCAACTTTTCCGGTTGCAAGAACCTCTACTCGCTGTGCTGGCTCGACAGGGACATATTTTATTTTTACGCCAAGATCCTTTGCAATGCGCTCTGCAAAGTAAACATCATATCCCTGATATAGACCGTTCTCGTCAACATAGCCAAAAGGCTTTTTATCGCTGAAAACTGCGACTTTCAGAGTTTTGCTTTTTTTTATCTGCTCCACAGTTCTATATTTTGCTTTTGCAGATGCATTAAAGCCCAGTGTCAAAACCGCAAGAGCGATGATTGCCCTGACAATTGATTTTTTCATAACGTCCTCCTGAAAAACTTAACGTTTTAACTGATAGGAACGTTATAGTTTCTTTTACCTACTTAGTCAATAGGTTTTATGTATTTTTTATTTTTTTAGTGCCTTGCCTCGAATTTAAAGCTCTCAAGGAATTTTTTAGCGCGTTCTGTTTTTGGATTTTCAAAGAATCCTTCAGGAGTATTCTCTTCGACAATTTCACCGCCCTCGCCAAAGAACAGAATCCTATCGGCAATCGCCCGGGCAAAATTCATCTGATGGGTTACGATAAGCATTGTCATTCCGTCCTTTGCAAGATTCATCATCACGTCCAGAACTTCACGCACCATTTCAGGATCAAGCGCAGCTGTAACCTCGTCAAAAAGCATAATCTCAGGGTGCATGCAAAGTGCGCGAACGATTGCAACACGCTGCTTCTGTCCGCCAGAAAGCTGTCTGGGATATGCATATTGCTTATCCTCAAGTCCAACCTTGGAAAGCCATTCTGATGCTTCTTTTTCAACCTCGTTTTTCTCTCGGTTCTGTGCCTTCAGCGGAGCAAGGAGAATATTTTTCATTACATTTAAATGTGGGAAGAGGTCGTAGCTTTGGAAAACCATTCCAATTTTCTGGCGTACAAGATGCATATCCTTGTGCCTGTTTGAAATGATTTCACCGTCAAGCAGAATTTCACCCGACTGAATGTTTTCCAGCCCGTTTATGCACCTCAGCAGAGTTGATTTTCCGCATCCTGAAGGTCCCAGAATCACAACGACTTCACCTTTCTCCACAGAAACAGAAGTGTTTTTTAGCACTGTAATGCCGTCAGCAAAAGTTTTTCTTATGTTTTTTATTTCCAGAAGAGCCATTTTTTTTTCTCCGTATTTTCTAAATTTTCTGTCTTTTTTCAATAAGTCTTGCGGCTATAGATAGAATCCAGCACACAAAAAAATACATCATGAAAATCACAAAATAGACTGCAATCGCTGAGGTTGGGTTCTTCATCCTGTTCGCTTCGATAATCTGCTGTCCGATTTTTATGACTTCAACAACGTTCACAAAAACAACAAGCGATGTGGTTTTTATCATTCTTGTAATCAGATTCATGCTTAGTGGAACAAGCCTGCGAAGTGTCTGCGGAACTACAATAGATGAGAAAACCTGCTTTTCTGTAAGTCCGAGCGCAAGCCCGCTTTCATACTGGTGTTTTGGAACTGCCTCAAGTGAACTTCTTACCAAATCGCCCATTTCGGCTGTTCCCCAAAGTGTAAAGACTAGGATTGAGGCGAATTCACCGCTAAGGCTGATGCTGAACATTCTTGTGACACCGTAGTAAAAAATAAAAAGCATGACCATCTGCGGCATGATGCGCATAATTTCAAGGTAAATTTTGCTGATGATTTTTACAGCTCGGTTCTTCCGTGTCATTAGAATGCCGAAAAGAAATCCGAGCACCATGGAAAATGCAACAGAAACAAGGGCAATCCAAACTGTCACCCAAAGTCCACCCAGCAGCCGCCTGAAATTAGTTCCTAAAAACAAAACACTGAAAGATTTTCTAATGGCCTCAACTGTTTCCGAACTGAGCATAACGCAGCCTCCTTTCAGCAAAATTTGCAGCCAGTGAAACCGGCAGAAGCAGAATAAAATATGAGATAGAAAGCAGAAGAAGCGACTCATCTGTCTTGTAGTAAAGTCCGATCAGGTCTTTTGCAACGTACATCAAGTCTGCCAAGGCAATAGCTGAAAAAACTGAGGTTTCTTTTATCATGAACATGACATTTGCGCAGAAACCTGGAACGGAAACGCTCACGGCCTGCGGAAGAACAACATAGAGCATGACCTGCCCTTTTTTTAGCCCGAGGCTTTCTGCGCTTTCAATCTGAATTTTTGCCACGCCCTCAAGAGCGGATCTGAAAGTTTCCGCCATGTAGCTTCCGCCCAAAAATGTAAGTCCGATTACTGCGCTTTGAACAGCTGAAAGTTTTATTCCCATCCGCGGAAATGCAAAATAGAGAAAAAAAATCTGAATCAGCAGCGGAGTGTTCCTAGAAAGCTCTATATATACAGAGGCAATCTGCCTCAAAACAGGAAGCTTCTCATAGCGGCAAACAGCACAGATAAGCCCAGTTGCAACCGACAGCACAATCCCAGCGGCTGCTAGGCGCAATGTCAAAAGCATAGCGCTTCCATACATAGGAATCACTTGCTTTATAAATTCGTAGTCCATAAAAAATATACCTCAAATCGTAGCTTTCTATGATTCATCCAAAAATGTTTTCATACGGCTACTTGATATTCTGAAGATTTCAGCCGTCTGAATTTTAATTTCGAGTTAACTATAATTTCATATAAAATAGCTGTCAGCCGAGATGCGTCTGTCAAAACCGCAAGGCAACGAAGTTGCTCCTGTACGTAATTTTGCCTTGAAACTATCACCGTTGCCGCTTTCGTGGCAACAAAGCGCAGTATTTTTTGCATCCGTCTCTTTCCTTTTCATTATCTTTTTTTAATACATTATAAAACTCGAATTTAAAACTATACAGAGTTTTTTTACCTAGTATATCTGTGGGAAATAAAAATGTCTATAAACACGTAATTTTTTAACAGTGGCGACAATCATATTCTGTATGAGTCAAGTTTTTTGTACGGAATGTTTATTTTAACCTAGAAAGTGACAAGCTGGCTTTTGTTTTCTTCATACAGCTTCAGCTGTGCGAATACGGTTTCCTGCTGAATTTCTTCACCTTCGTTTATTCCAGGGCAGAATTTTTTTTCAGCATTCCATGACTGAGTTGATTCAAGAATTTTTGTCCAAAAAGGGTAGGTTCTGCATTGTACTGGCCTTGCGATGTATGCTTCGCATCCTTTTTCCTTGCTCCAGAAAATACATTCAGTCTTGTTTTTGTCCTTCAGACAAAGGTATGTTCTTCCATTAATGTTTTCAAGCTTGCGGCAGTAGACTTTTATAAACTGTTCTTCTGTGAGTTCTGCCCATCTGCAAAGTTCGGCAAGGTCATTTTTGCTTAGCAGGACCGCTCCTCCTTCGAGACAGCAACAGTTCCGGCATTTTGAGCATTTGAATTTTAGCTTTTCAGTGCAAGGCATTTTTTTCTCCAGATTCTGATAATTAGAATGAAATTATTTCTTCATAGACTCTGATAGCGTACTGGTCAGTCATTCCGCTGATATATTCGATAATGCATTTTTCCCAGCTTTCATTGTCGTTTACATCGAACACCTCCTTTGTCTTGTAGCGCAGAATCTGCTTTTTAGCGAGGTCATAGTTCGTGTATTTTATAAGCCAGTCTAAAAATGTTCGCTGAAGCTCAGGAGAATACCGAAGAACATTTTCGGCTCTTCCGTTCTGGGCGTAGACTTGGATTTTCATGAGCGTTCTGTAAATGCATGAAAGCACATTTTCCGCATACCGCTGGAATTCAAGTAGCCTCCAGTTATTATAAATGTTTGCAAGGCTGAATCTTTTCAGCTCGTGTATGAATTTGTAGTAAGGCTCGCTGAAGCAGATTCCTTTTTCCGGGGAGCTTTGCGCGCATAGGTCCACAATCATGTCATTTATCAGAACTGTTGTGTTAACCGCTCTGCCGGATCTGAATGCTCCGTTTGTTGTGTGCAATGAATATTTTTTATTTGGTCCGAGTCCAAGGGTTGCTCCTACAATTTCGCGGAGCTGCCTGTATGCCGCCATGTCCAGAATGTGGTACGATCTTGCGTCTTCTATGTCTCTTCCAAGAAATGCTATTTTGTCGCTTGTCTTTACTATGCAGCCTTCCCATGTGAACGGCTGAATCATTCCAGGACGCTTTATTGAATACAGGTCTATAGCTTCTTCCCTTGGCCTAAGACCTTGCTCATCAATCTCTCCGCAATGGCAGACAAGTCCGTCCCGTACTGCATAGGTTAGATCCAGATTTCTTGAAATTCCATCCGGATCTTGCAATGTTTCGATAAAGTCTGCGAAAAAAAGGCTGTTCCTTTCGTGCCAGAATTTCTTTGGCGCGTTCTTTCCTTTTTTCTGATTTTTTATGAGGGAATTTAAAATATCCTCTCCTGTGTGTCCGAATGGAGCGTGTCCAATGTCATGGCCGATTGCAATTGCTTCCGTAAGCTCCTGGCTTAGTCCGAGTTGCTTTGCGATTGTTGCGCTTACACTGGCAACATGGTTTACGTGTTCAATCCTTGTGCAGATGTGGTCGTTCTGCGGCGCATAGAAAACTTGCGTCTTGTGCTTTAGCCGCCGGTATGCCTCGCAGTGAAGCAGTCTTGTGTAATCCCTCTCGAATTCTGATCTTATTTCGTTTCCACGGCTGTAAAGTGTATTTTCTCTTTTTATGCATTGTTCCCATTTAGGATTTTTTTCATCTGTTTTTACAGAGGCAAAGGAATCTTTCATAGAAAAAGTTTATCTTTTATTCTGTGTTTTTACAATAATCATCAGTGCTTGTTTCAGACATCGGAATAAAAGTTTCCATGCTGGTGAAAAACTGGACTTTAATACTGCAAATGGTTTAATATTTTCTCATGACAAAATCAGAGCTTAGAAAATTGATGAGGTGTGAGCTTTCCGCTGTCAGTGCCTATGAAAAGAATGTTGCGTCAGAAAAAGCGTGCGAACAATTTTTGGAGTTTGCTTTTAGGAATAATTTTGACATTGTTCTCTCTTATGCTGATATGAGAAATGAAATTTCGCCGGAGAAAATAAATTGCGGGCTTATGCGTATGAAAAAATCTGTTGCTCTTCCAAGAGTTGTTTCAGGAACCAGCAGGATGAATTTTTATATTCTTGACAATGAAATTAATATGTCAGCACAGCTTGAACGAGGCGCTTTTGGAATAAGCGAGCCTTTTGAAAATAAAGAGAAAATATTCAGCGCAAAAAATTTTTCAGGAAGGAAAATCTGCGTTGTTGTTCCTGGAGTTGCCTTTGGAAAAAGAGGGCAGAGACTTGGGCATGGAATGGGGTTTTATGATATTTATCTTTCTGTCTTGAAAAAGGAATGTATGCAAAACGGCTCCTCCCTCTTTCTAGCAGGTCTTTGCTTTGACTTTCAAATAAAAGAAAATATTCCTGCTGATGAAAATGATATCTTTATGGATTGTGTTTTCTCAGAAAAAAAATCTTATTTCTTTGAATCTACGGAATAGACTTTCATTAATGGCTCTGCTGGAAAATATTTCTCAATTGTATTTAAAAAATCCTGTGGCGTTGAATTTTCGATATAGAGATAGTTTATTAAGTACTGCTCTTTTTTTTGAAAGCGCGCCATTAGCCGGGCTGTTCCTGTGTTGCTTTGTGTTGCTGAAAGATTCTTTTGTTTCCATTGAATCTTTATTTTGTCACATGCCCATTCTTGAGTTTCTCTTTCTGAAAGCTCCCTGATGATTTTTTCTCGCGCAGTTTTATAGGTGCTAAAAAATACTCCGGTTCTTTCTAATCTGCTTGCTTGAATTATGCCGACCGGGATTTCTTGCGAAGCCTTTTCCGCCTCGCAAGAAAAATTAGTTCCAAGAATTGATTTAATTTCTGAGCACAAAGCATAAAGCATGGAGTTGAAAATTTCTACATCCTCATTGCTGCTGTCAGGGGATTTAAAATAAATTTGGGCAGGATCCAAAAATGTTTTTGCGGGAACAAGCCTTGGAGATTCTCTTGGCGCATGCTCGGCCGGAAGATTTGTTGTGTAAATATGCCTGAGCTGGACTTTTCTTTCTTTGTTTTTAAATGACGGTCTTGGAATCTCTGTTTCTTTCCGCCCTGAAAGCTCCTTTAATATTCCGAATGAATCCTCGCAGTATTTTGCGGCTTCAGCGAATTCAACATCTCCGCAGATTGAAATTGAATACAATGATGCATTGAGCAGCTTTGTGTATTCCATGAGCAGTGACTGGTATGACGAGTTGTTTCTGCTATTCTCGTTGATTTTAAAAATTCTACTGAATGGAGTGGAGCGGTAAAGGTAGGCAAGCGCATTTGATTTCATTTGAAAACCAAGGTCAGCATTTCTTACTCGTCTTTCATATCCGTCTTCCCTAAAAAGCAAGTCTGCCTGAACTGGAGTAACTGTGCCGTAAACAAGCGCATCTGAAATTTTTTTGAGCGCAATTTCTAGCTCTTCTTTGAAGACTTCAAATGAAATATACGAGGCTGTTTCGTTTGTTTCTGTTTCTATGTTTTCTATTCTGGAATTTTTTGCAACGGCAGAAATTAAAACAGATCTTAAGTTTTCTTCTGATTCCAAAGATGCAAATTTTCCGCCTGAGACAGAAATGCAGACAGAAACTGTTTTTGTTCCCATGGTGTTTTTTACAGCGATTGGAATTCCGTTTGTCAGTTCTTTGTGTCTTATAGATTCGGCATTGTTGAAATAGAAGTAATCAGCTGGCCTTATTTCTATCGTTGGGTTTTTGCTGTCTTTTGCCTGCGTGAGGGCTTCTTGCATTTCCTGTATTGCTTTCTTTCTAAGAAGCTCATTTGTGTACCATGATGCATTTTCTTTTGTTATAAGCTCATATCCGTATTCATCAAATGATTTTCTATTTTTTTTATATACTGCATCATTTATAAGCAAGAAGATGTATGGCTTCTCATTTGAAACTGCTTTAAAAATATTTTCTGATGTTTCATTTTTTGACTGATAAACAGATTTTTCAAAGTTCTGATAAAAATTTTCTGGAGTCTCAAATTTGTTTATTGCCCAGAATTCAGAAAGCCTGGATGTAAGACTGCTTGCGTTTCCAGAAATCTTTATATATTTTTTAATTATTTCATTTTGTGCGGCTGTGAGCTCGCTTTCTGTTAGACTTGCAAATTCAGCTGTTTTCGCTAAAAATATTTCAGCCTGTTCTGCAGCAGTTTTTCCTTTTGACGGCTCTTCTGTCAGCGCCTGCAGAATGAATCTTGTGTTTCCGTTTTTTGATGCGGAGGCGGATGTTAAAAAATCTGCGCCTCTTATATTCAGTTCTGGAATTTGAGGAAGCATAGTCTTGTATTTTGAGTTTTCATTGTTGAACACGCACGATAAAATGTCCGCCTGAGTTTGAGCAAGGGAAGTGTACTGAACAATAATCTGTGTAAGTTCTGGAGAAAACTCATTTGCCGCAATGACAAATTTCTTGTTTTCTATTTGTTGCGTAGATTCAGGCTCTGTTTTTTTTAAAGTCAATCCTGCGCTTCTTAAGTTCCAGCTTTTGAAAGCCTCCTGAGAAATTTCAACTGCTTTTTCTTCTGTTATGTTTCCTGTGATGAAGAGCGCGCTGTTGTATGGCGTGTAGAATTCTTTTGAAATAAAATTGTACAGGATTGCTCTTGCCTGGTTTGTGCTGTATCCTGAAAAAATCGCCGGATAGATTCCAGAGTCATGCTTCCAAGGCTCCTTGTAAAAAATTCTTGAATCTATTGAGCTGTTTATAAACCCCGTTGTGCTTTCTGAATATTCAAGGCTTCTCTCTTTCATTTCTTTCAACCCGGCTTCAATGTCCTCGTCACTGAAATCTGGAAACGCCGCGCACTGCGCAATTTGGTCCAGGTAAAGTTTTAAATTTTCAGGAGGAACTTTTGACTTGTAAATCGAAGCGTCCGCATTGCATTCTGCCTCTATGGAGAATGTTTCTAGAATTTCTTTTGACTTTCCTGATTTTGCAAAAAGCCTGGTGTAAAGCGGAAAAAATCCTGCGGTGGAAGAAGTCTGGCTTGAGAATCCGGCTTTGACTGCGAGCTCAACATCCAGCAGCGCGCTGCTTTTGTCTGAAATCACAAAGACCGTCAGTCCGTTTTGAAGTGTAGAAATGCTGACTTTTTGACTGTCTTCTTGTTCCGGCTGTGAAAAAACAAATTCAATGCAAAGAAAAAATGCGGCGAATAAAAGAAACTTTTTTGCCATAACTTATTATAACATTCATGCCTGCTTTTTCCAATTGAAATATTTCTTGGCTTTTTATGGCTTGTCGTATATAATGGAAAATATGCTAAAAGTGAATAAAATCGATGAAAAAAATAGTGTAAAAAATATAAATCCTGATTTTTTTAAAGGGAGGCGCAATCCTTCTGCTGCGGAAATTCTGATTCTGGAGAAAAACGGAAATTCCTCATCTGACTCTGAATGGAAGAATGTTTTTGTAAGCTCAGAAGAAGGAAAATTCAATCCGCTTCAGATAAGACACAGTGATTTTTCCGGAACTGTTATTCTCGGGGAAATTTCAGAATCTGAGATTTCGTTCCATGATTTAAAGCTGCGGACAGGAATTTATAGCTCCAGTTTGAAGAATGTTTGCATTGGCGACAACTGCGCTATACAGAATGTGCGATACCTCGAGAATTATAAAATAGGCTCAAGGGTGATTCTTTTCAATATAATGGAAATGTCCTGCACAGAACATTCAAAGTTCGGAGAAGGGCTTTTAAAGGAAGGCGAGCCTGAGTCGAATAGAATTTGGATTGGCGTGGGAAATGAAAACAACCGTCGCGCAGTGCTTCCTTTTGTTGATATGATTCCGGCTGATGCTTTTTTATGGTCAAGATTTCGTGAGGACAAAGAGCTTATGCGTCGTTTTGTTGAGCTCACAGAATATGGAAAATCAAAGGCGATTGGAACTTATGGAATTGTAGAAGATGATGTTGTTATAAAAAATTCAACGCTATTGAAGGATGTGAAAATCTGCTCCTGCGCATATATAAAAGGCGCCCTCAAGCTTAAAAATATTACAGTTCTTTCTTCTGAAAATGAGCCGAGCCAGATAGGAGAGGGCGTGGAAATGGTCAACGGCATAATGGGCTATGGAAGCCATGTTTTTTACCAGGCCATTGCTGTCCGCTTTGTCATTGGAAGAAACTGCCACTTAAAATACGGAGCGCGGCTTTTGAATTCTGTCCTTGGAGATAATTCTACAGTTTCCTGCTGCGAGCTTTTGAATAATCTTATTTTTCCGTTCCATGAGCAGCATCATAATTCTTCATTTCTGATTGCTTCAACTGTAATGGGGCAAAGCAACATAGCTTCCGCGGCTACAATTGGATCCAACCACAACTCAAGAAGTCCTGACTGCGAAATGGTTGCTGGCCGCGGTTTCTGGCCAGGGCTTTGCTCGGACTTTAAGTTTGATTCAAAATTCGCCTCGTTTGTTCTTGCCTCAAAAGGCAGCTATGTGAATGAGCTGAACATAACGTATCCTTTTTCTTTGGTTGCACCTAGCTACGAGGATTGTACTGTCCACATTATTCCTGCTTACTGGTTTCTGCACAATATGTTTGCGATTGTCCGCAATAAATATAAATTTCAGACTCGCGACAAGAGGTTTATAAAAGTTCAGCACATTGAAACAAATCCTCTTGCTCCGGATACTGCGCAAGAAATTGTTTTTTCGATTAACCGCATTGTTGAACTTACTTCAAGGTATTTAAAGCTTCCGTCTGATGACTGTAGAAAAATGACAAAGGAGAATCCTAATCCTGAGCTTCTTGAAAAATTCAGGGATATGGCAAAGTCTGCAAAAGACAGCGGAACACTTCTTCAGATTGCGAAGGATTATCTTCATCAGAATCCTGACTCAAAATTTCTTCTTGTTGATGACCGTTGCCAGAAAAAATACGGAGCTGTTATTTACAAGCCTGCGCAAGGCTACAGGGAATATCGCCGGGTCTTGAAATATTTTGCCGCGGAAATTCTTATGGAGTATGTTTTAAAGAATAACCGTGAAAGCCTTTGCAAGGAGGATTTTGCCGAGATTGAAAAAATACCGCTTTATACAAAGTGGCTCAACGCTGGAGGCCAGCTGATTCCGGAAGAAAAAGTTGAAGAACTTTTTGGTAAAATAAAAAGCCGCGTGATAAACAGCTGGCAGCAAGTCCATTCGTATTATGATGAGTGCCAGAAAAATTATACAGACTATAAGGCGCGTTATTCTGTTTACATTATCGAATTTCTTTATTCCAAGAGGATTTCAGAGTTTACTGCTGCTGATTTTGAGGATATTTTGCAGGATGTTGCATTTGTCGCGCTGAATATGCTTGAGGCTTCAATTTCTATACGTGAGAAGGACTTTACAGATTATTTCCGCTCAATAACATTTAGAAATGAAAAGGAAAAGGAAGCTGTGCTTGGAACTTTGTCTGATGATGAGTTCCTTAAAAAGCTTAAGGCGTCAACTGAAGAATTTACGAATTCTCTAAATAAGCTTTTTGCGCTTATGCATTGATGCCGGGAGTTTTTATATTCTCTTGACATCACCATGCAGTTTGTTGTAAAGTTCTTCAACATGAAAAACGCAATTCTTCTACTAGCACTATTTTTCTCTTTTCTTTGCCGAACTGACGGTTGCTAGTGTGTTGCTTATACTGTGAATCACAGACCTGTCGTTTGGCGGCGGGTCTTTTTTTTTACGGTTTAAAAAAACTGTAAAAAAATCGGTGCAGAGGAACGTTATGCTTGTGCCTTGAACCGGTATATTTTTTGAAACAAGGGGTATTTATGACTGCAAGTATGAATCCGAATGGAAAGTATGCGCGCGTTGGTGACATTGAGCTTTCTGACAGAAAATGGCCTTCAAAGAAAATAACAAAGGCTCCTGTCTGGTGCTCTGTTGATCTAAGGGATGGGAATCAGGCTCTTGTGAATCCGATGGGAATTGATACAAAACTTGCGTTTTTTGACCTGCTTGTAAAGCTTGGCTTTAAGGAAATTGAAGTTGGTTTTCCTGCTTCAAGCGAAACTGAATATGAGTTTATCCGCCGCCTTATTGAGGAAAATCATATTCCTGATGATGTTACAATCCAGGTTTTGTGCCAGGCCCGCGAGGCGCTTGTAAGAAAGACAATAGAGTCGCTCAAGGGCTGCAAACAGGCGATTTTTCATATTTACAATTCAACTTCCCCTGCACAAAGAAAATATACTTTCAATAAATCAAAGGAAGAAATCAAGCAGATTGCGGTTGAGGGCGTAAAATGCATAAAGTCATGCCTTTCCGCTGAGGACAGAAAAAGAATCCGGCTTGAGTATTCTCCGGAAAGCTTTTCGCATACAGAGATTGACTATGCGGTTGAAGTATGCGAGGCCGTAAAAAACGAGTGGGGCTGTTCTGCTGACAACAAAATAATTATGAATCTTCCGACGACAGTTGAATGTTATACTCCGAATGTTTATGCAGACGCCATTGAATATTTTTCCGGACATATTTCAGACCGTGAGAATATAATAATAAGCACTCATTGCCATAACGACCGCGGAACAGGAGTTGCTTCCTGTGAGCTTGCCCTGCTTGCCGGAGCAGACCGTGTTGAAGGCTGTCTTTTTGGAAATGGAGAGAGAACAGGAAATCTTGACATAGTTAATGTTGCCCTGAATATGTACAGCCAGGGAATTGATCCTTGCCTTGATTTCCATGATATTCAGAGTGTCGGCGGGCTTTATACAAAGTTCACGGGAATGGAAATAAATCCGCGTACTCCTTATGTCGGAGAGCTTGTGTTTACTGCATTCAGCGGAAGCCATCAGGATGCAATCAGAAAGGGAATGGCTGCCCGCACAAGAATGCCGAAAAATGCGCTTTGGGATGTTCCTTATATTCTTATAGATCCGCACGATATTGGAAGGCAGTACGAGGGAATCATTAGAATCAACAGCCAGTCAGGAAAGGGAGGAGCCGCCTATATTCTTGAGCAGGAGTACGGGCTTTGCCTTCCAAAGGCGATGCATCCGGCCCTTGGCGAGCTGATAAAGAAGGCGGCCGATGAGTCCCAGCGTGAGCTTGACAAGTCTGAAATTTACAATCTGTTTGTTAAGCATTGGCTTGAGGCGGCTGGAAATCTGTCAATTGTGGATCTGGCGGAAACCCATCTTGAGGGAAAAGAAAATTCAGAGTCTACGTCTTGCCGCGCTGTTGTTGAGTGGAAAGGAAAACGGTATTCGATTGGAAAGACAGGAAACGGACCTCTTGATGCGTTTGCAGGCGCGCTTTCTGAAATCCCTGCTCCTAAGTTTAGCATAACAGCGTTCCATGAGCACAGCATTGGAACTGGAAACGGCACTTCCGCAGTTGCCTATGTTCAGATTACATGCGAGGACGGAAATCAGTATTGGGGGGCAGGAAAGTCAACCAACGTTGGCCGCGCCGGTGTTGATGCTGTTGTAAGCGCTTTAAACCAAATAAAATAGATTTTATTGAATTGCATAGAAAAATCTGTTATAATTGCAGCTGCCCTGTCTTTGAGCGGCTGCAATTTTATTTTTGGGATTGAAAATGCTTTTTTATTTGGCTTTTAAGAATATCATATCAAGAAAAAGCTCGTTTGTTATTGTTTTTTTTATTGCATTCGCCGTTATGCTTATAGCTGCTATAAATTCAGTTTTTGACAGTACAGAAAACGGAATTGAAAAAGTTTTTTCTAAAAGTTTTACAGGTGATCTCGCCATTTTTCCCAAGAGTGATATTCCGATGAGCCTTTTTGGGGACGAAACTCCTGTAACTGGAACTCTTACAAAAATAAATGCTATTGTTCCTTTCAACGAAATTTTAGACTGCCTGAATTCTGTTCCGGAAATAGCAAAAAGCGTTCCCCAGGTAACAGGAAGCGCCGCCTTGGAATTTAATGGAACTAGAACTCCTGTCTGGATTTTTGGAGTTCCAGCGTCTGACTATTTGGAGTGTATGTCTTCTATAAAAATTCTTGAGGGGGCTCCTTTCTCTGCTGCGGAAAGAGGCGTGATGCTTTCAAAAAAATATGCGCAGGAAATGAATGTTCGTGTCGTTGATACAGTTCAGTTTCTTGTTGTCGACGGTCCGTCTTTTAGAATCCGCGCTGCGAAAGTTTCCTGTGTTTATGAATATCCTGTTGAAAATTCCACTCTTGAAAGAATTGTTCTTGCCGATGCTTTTACTGTACGTTCACTTATGGATATGTCTGAGGCTGTTGCAGACACTTCTTTCCTTGATGAGGAGAAAACTGATTTGCTGGAAGGGGATTTGGATGTTGAATCTCTTTTTGACGACGCGGAGGATGTGTCGGCTGTGTTTGTTGAAAATCCGTTTGAAGAAAATCAGCCTTTGCAGGATGCAAGTCCTGCCGACAGCTCTTCATGGAATTATATTGTATGCAGCCTTGCTCAGGGCGAAAATTCAAAGAAGACAATAAGAAGCCTGAACAGGATTTTTAAAAAGAATTCATGGCCTGTGCGTGCCGTGGCATGGAGAACAGCCGCTGGAAGCACAGCTTTGTATCTTTACTGGATGCGTGTTATTTTCAATGCAGGAGTGCTTGTTGTGCTTGCGGCTGGATTTATTATTATAAACAATGTGCTTGTTGTAAATGTCTTGAACCGTACTCAGGAAATTGGAACTTTGCGGGCGCAGGGCGCTTCAAGGCTCTTTGTTTCTCTCCAGTGCATGGCGGAAACTTTTATGCTTACGGCAGCGGCTGGAATTCTAGGCTGCATCCTTGGAGCTCTATGTACATCTGTATTGTCTGCCATGAATATTGAATTCAAGAATACGTTTTTAATTCAGCTTTTTGGAACTGACCGTCTTGCCGTTTCCATGTCGCTTTCAATTGTATGCAAGTCGATGCTTCTTTCTATCTTGCTGGGACTTTTGGGCTGGATTTATCCCGTCAGGACTGCTTTAAGAGTAAATCCTGTTCAGGCTATGCAGGGGGCAGTCTGATGAATTTCATGAAACTTTCAGTCAGGTCGCTGCTTTTGAGATGGCGGCAGTATATTTCTCTTTTTTTTGTTTGTGCTGTCGGAGCAGGAGTTTCCCTTTTTTCGTTTTTTCTTACAGGCGGAATGCTGGCTTCTCTTTCCATGAAGGCTGAAATTTATTACGGCGGAAATTATCAGTTTTTAGGCGGAAAAAATAATTTGGCATTTTACGACTGCCGGGAATTTATTGAAAAGCTTTCTAAGGTTTTTCCGGCTGGAACAATAATATCTCCGAGGTTCGATTTTGATGCGGATTCTGCTTTGTTCTATTATGAGGGAGTTGAAGTGCATCAGCGTGTAATAAAAGGCGTTGATTTTGACAAAGAAAAAATTCTGTTTTCAAAATTCAATTATCTTCAGGGAAGCGCAGACGGAATTGCCGGAACAAACGGTGTTTTGATTTCAGAAAAGGTTGCATCCATGCTGGAGGTTTCTGCTGGAGATTCTATAAAGTTTATGCTTAGAACGAATTCTGGCTACATCAACACCGTCCAGCTTGTTGTAAAGGGCATTTTCAGGGATTCAAGCGTATTCGGAACTTACACTTCATACGTGGACATTGATTTTCTGAGAAAAGCATATTGCGTTCCGGAATTTTATGCAAACAGGATTGGAATCTTTTTTCCTGATTCGGTGCCTGCTGCAAAGGACGCTTTGAAGTATCAGGCGCTTCTGGAGAAAGAATTTAATATGTACAGGCTTGTTGACGACAAGTATGATTTTTACGATCCTCTTTTGTCAGGAAAATTCAGCGAGCCTATTTATGCGTTCATAGTTTTGGATGCAAACATGGAGGATCTGGGAGTTATAATCGACGCAATGAAAATAATAAGCTCATTCATAATTATTTTTCTTGTGATAATAATTGTTGTTGGAATCAGCAGCACCTATAGAGTCATAGTAATGAAGCGGATAAACGAAATAGGAATTTACAAGGCTGTTGGAATGGAGCGCAGTTCTGTTGTATTGCTTCTGCTTAGCGAGGCGGTTGTGCTTTTGGCTTCAGGCTGCGCGGGCGGATTGGTGATTTGCTCGCTTCTGGAATTTGCTGTAAGGCAGTTCAATTTTTCGTTTATTCCCGCATTTGATATATTTTTGACAGATGGACATATTGTTCCTGTTCCAACTTTTGGCGGCGCAATGCTGATTTTTATGATTATAATTTTTGCCACGGTCTCTGCGGTTTTGTTTTCACTTAGAGCCGCTATAAGAATTACTCCAGTTCAGGCGTTGACTGTAACAGAATGAAATTATGATTGTTAGAAATTTAATATGATACCGTTGCTGGGCGGTTTTGACTGTCAGCTATTTTTTTATTGAATTATAGTTAACTCTAAATTAGAGCTAAATTATAGAATATTTTTAGGATGCATTATGAAAGAATTTAAGAAATTTATGAGTTTTATTTTTGTTCTTCTTGCAGGAGCTTGCGCATTTTCTTTTTCTCCGGAGGACTTGCTCAGACAGGCTCAGGATAATACCGCGTTTTACGGGACTGACTTCAAGGGATTCTATTCAGTTGTTCAGGAGAAGCCTGGGGAAGGAAAGAACGTAACAGAGGCGATTATGTACCGCAGGGACAGCGAGGCGAAATGGACGATTCTTGTTATAGGTCCTGCGAAAGACAAGGGAAAGGGATATCTTCAGTACGACAGCAATATATGGTTTTACGATCCTGCTGACCATCGTTTTACATTTACAAGCGCAAGAGATAAATTTCAGAATACAAATGCGAATAATTCAGACTTTGCGCCTCAGTTTTATTACCGTGATTATTCAATAGAGAGTTCTTCGGAAGTAATGCTTGGAAAACTTGAATGTGTCATGTTTGTTTTAAAGGCCAAGGTTCAGAATGTTGATTATCCTGAGCTTCATCTTTGGATTACAAAAAATGACGGTCTGGTGCGCAAAAAGGAGGACTATAGCCTTTCCGGTCAGAAGCTTAGGACGACCGCAATTCCGTCGTACCAGATTGTTCAGGCTTCGGATAAAAAATATTATATTCCTGTAAAAATGCTTATTACAGACAATTTCCGCGGGAAGAAAATCGGTGAGAAAATTCAGTTTGAGCGCACTCAGATTACGATTACAAATATAACTTTTGACCGTGTTGAAAATTCTGTTTACACAAAGCCTTATCTTGAAATGATGAGTGAAAAATAAATGAAACGGATTTTTTCTATAGCGGCGCTTTTTCTTTGCTTTTCATTTGCTTTTTCTCAGGCGGAAGACGATATCTCTTTTGATGATGATTCGCTTTTTTCAGACTCGGAGGATGTTGTTGTCGAGCAGTCGGATGCCAGTGAATATGTCGCTTCAAAGCAGTCTGTAAAAATTGGAGGCTCTGAATATTATATTCCGCTGAAATTTACAGGACACTTTGAGTCTGACTTTGGATATTATGGAACCAGGCATAATCAGAATTCTGAAAATAACGAGTTTAAAAATTCACTTTATTTCGATTTGGAAAACTACATTTACTTTATGGCGCGTCTGGACAAAACGCTCTCTGTCCGTGGAACGACCAGCGTGAAGTTTCCGCCTAAAAAGGATTCCATAAAGCTGGATGAGCTTTATTTTGACTATCTTATCTGGGACCGAATTTACGTTACAGCGGGGAAGAAAGCGACTTCCTGGGGCTACACAAGGCTTTTCAGCGGTGAAAATGCATACAGTTTTTATACAGACACTGACTATGACAAGCTTACTGAAGAGGAAAAAGAGCAGATTCGCCAGGAAATTGAAAGGCAGGGATATCTTTATACGAATATTTTAAGCGACAGCTCTGACTCTGTTTCCGGGCTTTTACGCATTCCGCTTTGGACAGGAACTTTGTCTGGAATTGTTCTGTACAGCGGAGATTCTACGGAACCCTCTTTTTCTGATATTTCAGCTGCCGGTTCTCTTGAGATGACGTTTTTTCATACAACTTTCAATATCTTTGGAAGAAAAAGTCCTAGGACTGAAGGCGGCTCGACTCCAGTAATTGCCGGCGCAGAGGCAAAACGGACAATCTTTGGCACAGACCTTTATGTCCAGGGAATTGGAAAGCTTGCAGACAATCACTGTGATGTTTCAAAATATGTTTTTACAGGCGGATTTTACCATTTATGGGATAGCCATGATCCGAATTTTGGCTTGAATTTTGAATTTCAGGATTCTTATAATAAAGTGCTCGAAAAAAACAGCTGCCGGCTTTATCTTGACATGGGACTGCGGCGGCTTGGAAAGAAGAAGGACATGAAGCTTGGCTTGCAGTGGCAGCATATCTTAAAAAGTGAAACTGAAGATGACAAGAGCGGCCTCGTCAAAGTTGGGTTTATAAAGTCCGGTCTTTTTCCGAATGCGGACTGGAGCACAGGAGTTGAAGTCCGTTACCACCAGCCTGATGAAAACTATGAAAATAGAATTTACATGGTTAGGCTCGGAAGCTCAATTCAGGTGAAAATGGATTATTAGGCGGCTGCTCTTGTTGATTTTCTGGAAAAATATATATAATATTATTTTATAGGACATTTTTAGTGCGGTCTTTAAAAATGTCCGCGGGTTTAGTCTGTTGAAATATAGCGGTTTAAACGTTGCTTTTCAAGGAAATCTTTAAAGACTTTCGTTTTTGGAGTTTTCCATTGCTAGAAAAACGAGGTGCTTATGGCTGTTCAGCCTATAGATCTTTCTACCATTTATTCTCAGATGGATAAGATTGGGCAGTTCAATGCTTCACAAGTCCAGAATGCAAACATGGCGAACAGGCAGCATCTGGAAAAAACAGCCCAGCAGCAGACACAGAAAGCCCGGACTGTTACGGAAGCATCGCAAAGCGAGGATTCTGCAAAAATCAAGGCGGATGTAGAGCAGGGCGGCGGAGCTGGACAAGGGCTTTTGCAAGGAGAAGGCAAGCCTGCGTCGAGGCAAGAGCAGGAAATAAAGAAGCCTGTTGTCTACGAAATAAAGGATCCGAGCCTTGGCCAACATATTGATATAACAAGCTGAAAAAAATGCCGTTTGCGTTGACTGTTGCTGTTTTCATAATATTTTTCAATATACTCATGTGGGTTGTCTTTTTTAGAAAATTTAATGCCTTTTTTTCTACAGATAAGATTATTGAAGAAACAAATGAAAAGGCGAAAGAAATCATAAAGAGCATAAATTTCAATGCGGGAAGAAGCATTGATTTAATAGAAGATAAAATCAAGCAGTTGAAATCTGTTTCTGCGGAAGCTGAGCGTAAAATCGGAATGTTGAAAAAAGAGCTTTCTCTTGCAGAAAAATCAAAGTCGTTCCAGAAAAAGTTGGATTCCGCCTCAAAGAATTCTTTTATGCAGGGCGATTTGTTTTTTACTGAAAAAGCTAAGACTGAGCTTGGAATAAAAAATTTGACTAAGCCGGAAGTTGAAGTCAGAAAAATTCCTGTTGTTGAGCCGGAGCTTTTTATGGCGGAAAATCCAATTGTTCCTAAGAAGGACTTTAAGGCGCAGGTGCTGGAACTGCGCGCCCTTGGAATTCCGGCTGAAGAAATTGCCAGAAGAACCGGCAGAAGCATTCAGGAAGTAAAGCTTGTAATTGAGTTTTCTTAATCTTCTTTTTTAGTCTGTTCAAATAAATATTTCCCTAAAACGGATTTTTTTCTTGAACTTTGAAAAGAATCGGAGTATATTTTTATTTATGAGTAATTTGAAATTTAAAAAGGTCAAATTTGGAACTTTGTATGATGGAAGAAAAGTTCATTTGTACACGGTTTCAAATGGCTCTATGAGTTTTTCTGCTATAGATTATGGATGCACAATTACAAGCATCCTGCTGCCAGCGAAAGGCGGAAGAAATGTAGATGTTCTTTTAGGCTGTTCAACTCTTGAAGGCTATGCTTCTAGCGGAAGCAGTTTTGGAACTGTCGTAGGACGCTTTGCAAATAGAATTGGCGGCGCATCTTTTTCTCTTGACGGAAAAACATATCCGCTTGATAAGAATGACGGTGACAATTGCCTTCACGGCGGATTTGACCGCTATGAAAAAAAACTGTGGTCTGCAAAAAAGGTCCGTACTGACAATGGTCTTGGAATTGAATTTTCCAGGCTGAGTCCGGCCGGAGAGCAAAAAATGCCGGGCAATCTAAAAATAAAAGTTACTTATACATTGAATGAAAACAACGAGCTTACTTTGGATTATTCTGCTAAGACTGATGCTCCGACTCCAGTGAATCTTACAAACCATGCTTATTTTAATTTAAAAGGCTATGACGGCGGCTCTATTGAGGATCAGGAGCTGAGGCTCGACTGTTCAAAATTTGTTGAAGTCGATGAGCATCTTATTCCGTCTGGCAAGCTTTGTTCCGTTGATGAGAAGAAAGCGTTTGATTTTAGAACACCTAAGCTTATCGGCAGGGATATAAAAGAAACTGGAGCTGGATATGACCATGCATATTGCATAGATTCATATAATGGAAGTTTAGTTGAGTTTGCTGTGTTAAAAGACACTTCTAGCGGGCGCACAATGACTGTTTCTACAACATTGCCTGCTTGTCAGGTTTATACAGCGAATTTTCTTGATGGAGTTGGAAAAAACGGATATCCTCTAAAATCGCATGACGCTGTCTGCATGGAAACAGAGGCATATCCTGATGCTCCGAACCATGAGAATTTTCCAAGCTGCATAGTGACTCCAGAAAAGCCGTACCATGAAACTACGGTTTATAAATTTGGTTTTTAGTTTTCAGCAATTTTTGAAAAAATAAAGAGGTTGTGATGGATATTCAATTACAGGAATTGATTGAAAAAATCAAAAAAGATGGTGTTTCCAGCGCGGAAAGTGCTGCTAGAAAAATTATCGCTGATGCGGAGAAAAAAGCTGCTTCAATTATAAGTGATGCGGAAGTCAAGGCTGACAGCATAATAAAAACTGCAAAATCTGAAACAGAACGCATGGAAAAAGCCAGTGAGGATGCTGTTGCTCAGGCTGGACGAAATCTTATTATTTCATTTCGCGATGGAATAAACAAAGAGCTTTCTGCTATTGTTAATGCTGAAACAGAGAAAGCAATGGATAAAGATTTGCTGAAAAAGTTGATTCCTGAAACTGTAAAGGCCTGGGCTTCAAATCCTGATGCTGATGATGTTTCTGTTCTCCTGTCTGCAAAGGATTTAAAGGCTCTTGAAACAAGCCTGAAGACTTCACTGAAAGCAAAAATTTCAAAAGGCCTTGTGATAAAAAGCGATGCTTCTCTTTCTGCTGGTTTTAGAATCGGCTCTAAAAACGGTTCGGCGTTTTATGATTTTAGCGCGGAAGAAGTTGCCTCTTTGTTCAGCGCCTATTTGAATCCTAAAACAACAGACATTATGAAAAGAGCCGCGGCAGGAATCACAGAAGAGGCTAAGCCTGCTGTAGAGGAAGAAATAAAAACTGCGGCTTCAAAAGCTAAGAAAACTGCTGCAAAGCCGGCGGCAAGAACACGCGCAAAATCTACGAAGGAAACAAAATAGTGGAACATCTCTATTATTTGGTTGCCCAGCTTCCAGCATTTTCTGTAAATGATGACAGTTCTCAAAAACTTCCGCTTACAGTTGGATATTTCAAGGATTTGTGCAGCCGTTTTATGTCAGAGAAATCTGCTCGGCTTGCAGAAAACCTTACGCTGGAACCTCCGGTTGAGCCAGTTTCAACGGGTTCAGTTTTCCTTGACGAATGGTATGAAAAAGAAAGGTCTCTGCGTCTTGCATTGGCTCAAGTCAGAGCTTTAAAAATGAAAAAAGACACAAAGGATCTTCCTTCTGCATCTGACGGAGAGTCTGTTCAGGCTGCGAGGACTGCTGCAGGAATGGACAGCCCGCTTTCGGCGGAGCAGTATTTAAATCAGTACCGCCTTGGAATTTTGGATCGGATAGCTCCTATGGACAGTTTTTCGGCTGATGCGGTCTATAGCTATGGACTTAAGCTGATGCTTACTGAGCGGATGAAGAAGTTTAATAGAGATGAAGGCTTGGCTTCTTACCACAAAATTTATGATGAAATTCTTGGAGAAAAGAAATGACTGATACAAAAGGCAAAGTTGTTGCTGTCAATGGAAACATGGTTTCTGTTGAATTCGACGGAAAGGTATCTCTCAATGAAGTAGGCTACGTAAAAGTTGGCGGAAAAAGCTTAAAGGGAGAAGTCATTCGTATCCGCGGAAATACAGCGCAGATGCAGATTTATGAAATGACAAACGGAATTTCTACCGACTGTTCTGTAGAATTTACTGGAGATTTGCTTAGCGTTGAAGTTGGTCCTGGACTTTTAGGACAGGTCTATGACGGATTGCAGAATCCGCTTCCGCTTCTTGCTGAAAAATCTGGATATTTTCTTGAGCGCGGCGTTTATCTTC
This sequence comes from uncultured Treponema sp., assembly GCA_964607295.1. Lineage (GTDB taxonomy): Bacteria > Spirochaetota > Spirochaetia > Treponematales > Treponemataceae > Treponema_D. The sequence continues at coordinate 57,019 of CAZSJX010000006.1, forward strand.
CAGCTCTTGACGAAAGCAAAAAATGGGAATTTACTCCTACTGCAAAAGAAGGCGACAAAGTTCTTGCCGGCGACAGCATAGGAACTGTTCCAGAAGGACCGTTTACCCATAAAATTCTTGTTCCTTTCGGATTCCTTGGAAGCTATACAATTAAGAAAATTGCAAAAGCAGGCGAGTATAAAATTCATGATACTATTGCGACCCTTGCTGATGAAAAAGGAAAATCTGTAAACATCAGCATGAGCTTTAAATGGCCTGTAAAGCGCGCTGTGAATTGCTATGCAGAGCGTCTTAGTCCGGACGAGCCAATGGTTACAAAAGTCCGCTTGATTGATACTTTTTTCCCTGTTGCAAAAGGTGGAACTTATTGTATTCCAGGTCCTTTCGGAGCGGGAAAGACTGTTCTGCAGCACACGACGAGCCGCAATGCCGATGTTGACATTGTTATCATTGCAGCCTGTGGAGAACGCGCTGGTGAAGTTGTAGAAACTCTTACTGAATTCCCGGAACTGAAAGATCCACGTACCGGCCGTTCCCTTATGGAGCGTACAATCATAATTTGCAACACATCTTCTATGCCTGTAGCTTCCCGCGAGGCATCTTGCTATACAGGTGTTACTCTTGCAGAATATTACCGCCAGATGGGTCTAAATGTTCTTCTTCTTGCAGACTCTACTTCAAGATGGGCACAGGCTATGCGTGAAATGTCCGGCCGTCTTGAGGAAATTCCTGGTGAAGAGGCTTTCCCGGCATATTTGGAGTCAACAATCGCTTCTTTCTATGAGCGCGCTGGAATTGTAAAGCTCCGTGACGGAAATATCGGTTCTGTTACAATCGGCGGAACAGTTTCTCCTGCCGGCGGAAATTTCGAGGAGCCTGTAACTCAGGCAACTTTGAAAGTAGTAGGCGCATTCCATGGTCTTAGCCGCGAGCGTTCTGATGCGCGCCGTTATCCTTCTATTGATCCTCTTGATTCGTGGTCAAAGTATAAGTCCACAATCGGACATAATCTTGTTGAATTTGCACGTAATATCTATAAAAGAGGTGCGGAAGTCAACCAGATGATGAAAGTTGTTGGAGAGGAAGGAACTAGCCTTTCAGACTTTGTTGTTTACTTGAAAAGTGAATTTTTGGATGCGGTTTATATGCAGCAGGACAGCTTTGACGAAATCGAAGGTGCGTCTTCTGTAGAGCGCCAGAAATATGTTTTCAATAAAATTGTTGGAATTCTTGGATCAGATTTTGACTTTGAGGAAAAAGATGATGCCCGCGTTTTCTTTAATACTTTGCGTCAGAATTTCATTGATATGAACTACAAGGAATTCAAGAGCTCTGATTTTACGAAAGCGGAAAAAGCCATAGAAAGCACTTTGGCATCCAAGAATGCCAGAGTATCTGACGAGGCAAAGATGCTTCTTAAGGACGGTGAATAATGAATAAAGTGTATAGCAAAATCGAAAGCATAAACGGAAGCGTTATTACTGTAAAAGCAAAAGGTGTAAAGCTTAATGAGCTTGCAGAGATAAATACAAGATTTGGAAAGTCTCTTGCTGAAGTAAACAAGATTGATGGAGAAACTGTTTCCCTGCAGGTTTTTGCCGGCGGCCGCGGTGTTGCCACAAATGACCAGATCCGCTTTCTTGGCCACGAAATGCGTGTTTCTTTTAGCGAGAACTTGCTTGGGCGTATTTTCAACGGTTCTGCCGAGCCAAGAGACCACGGTCCTGCATTGACAGAGAATCTTGTTGCAATTGGCGGTCCTTCTGTAAATCCGGCGAAGCGTATTAATCCAAACAGGATGATGCGTACCAATATTCCGATGATTGATGTTTTTAACACTTTGGTTGTAAGCCAGAAGATTCCGATTTTCTCAATTTCTGGAGAGCCTTATAATCAGCTTTTGGCACGCATTGCTATGCAGGCTCAGGCTGATGTTATTGTTCTTGGCGGAATGGGCTTGAAGTATGATGACTATCTTTATTTCAAGAAAACGCTGGAGGAAGGCGGAGCTTTGAGCAAGACTGTGATGTTTGTTCATACTGCTGCTGACCCGACTGTTGAATGTATAAAAATTCCAGACCTTTCACTTGCAGTTGCGGAGCAGTTCGCTCTTCAGGGAAAGGATGTTCTTGTTCTTCTTACAGATATGACAAACTTCGCTGATTCAATGAAGGAAATTGCAATTACCCAAGAGCAGGTTCCTTCTAACCGCGGTTATCCTGGAGACTTGTATTCTCAGCTGGCAAGCCGCTATGAAAAAGCTGTTGACTTTGCTGATTCAGGCTCTATAACAGTTCTTGCTGTTACAACAATGCCTGGCGATGACGTTACTCATCCAGTTCCTGATAACACTGGATATATAACCGAGGGTCAGTATTATCTAAAAGGCGGACACATTGAGCCTTTTGGATCTCTTTCCCGCCTGAAGCAGCAGGTTAACAGCAAAACCCGCAAGGACCACCGTTCTCTGATGGATGCAATGATTCGTCTTTATTCCCAGTACAAGGATACTTTGGAAAAAAAGTCAATGGGCTTTATTATGAGTTCCTGGGATGAAAAGCTTTTAAAGTATGGTGAGCTTTTTGAATCAGAAATGATGGATCTTACAGTGAATATTCCTCTTGAAGAAGCATTGGATAATGGATGGAAAATTCTTGCAGAATGTTTTGATAAGGCTGAAACTGGCTTGAAGTCTGAATTGATAGAACAGTTCTGGCCAAAAAACTAAGCCTGGGCATTAAGGATTTATTTTATGGCAAAATTAAAACTGACTAAAAACGAGCAGAAGACTCAAAAAGATGCGCTTAAGATGTATCAGCGCTATCTTCCGACTCTTACGCTCAAAAAGCAGCAGCTGCAGTCAGAAATCCGCGCCATAGACGAAAAAGCAAAATCTGTCCGGGCTGAAAAAAAAGCTTTGGAAGAAGATTTTGAGAAATGGATTTCAGTGTTCGGTGAAAAAGATGCCTTTAAGCCTGATATGGTTACTGTAAAAAATATCAAAAAAGGCTGGGGCAACATTGCCGGTGTAAAGATTCCTGTTTATGAAGGCGCAGATTTTGGACGGGGCGATTATAATCTTTATTCAACGCCTCTTTGGATAGACTTGGCTGCAGATAGAATGGAGAAAGCCCTTGAGCTTGACTTGGAAGCGGAAGTTTTAGATGAGCAGGTGAGGCTTTTGGCAAAGGAGTTGCGTACAACAACTCAACGTGTGAATCTGTTTGAAAAAGTGAAAATTCCAGAAACAAAAGCGAATATAAAGCGCATAGGAATTTTCCTTGGAGATGAGCAGGTTAATGCAGTTGTACGCTCAAAAATTTCCAAGAAAAAACTTCAGGCTGATGCTAAGGAGGCTGAATAATGGCTATTGTGCAGATGAAAAAAGTCTCTTTGGTTATTCTTGACTCAACAAAGAAAGCATCCTTAAGGCAACTTAGAAAAGCCGGAGTTTTGCATCTGGAGGCTTTGGAAGGCTCTAGTCCGGCTCTTTCTGCTTATCGGGAATCAGCGGCGGAAACGGACAAGGCAATTTCGATTCTGGATGAAATAAAGGAATCAAAGAAATCTGCTTCTCTGGCTCAGGAAAAACTTGACAAGGATGCTGCTCATGAAAAGGCAAGGGAAATAATTTCTTTAAGTGATAGAAAAAAGTCGCTTTTTGATTTGATTTCCCAGAATAAAAATGAGCTGTCTAGGCTTGAAAAATGGGGCGATATAGATCCTGAGGAATTTAAGGTTTTTGCTGAAAAGGGAATTTTTCTATATATGTATGAAATTCCCTCGGATAAGTATCAGCTGATTGGCGCAGACTGTGAAACTATCCTCGTAAATTCCTTGAATAAGGTTTCTAGGTTCCTGCTAAAGTCAAGCACCGAGATTGAAGACCGCCCTTCTGGTCTTCCTGCTGAAGCTTATTCTGTTCCAATGCCTGAATGTTCTACACGCCAGATGAGGAAAAATATTGCTGATTACGAGCAGGAAATTGAATCTATAGAAAAGAAGATTTTTTCGGAGAAGAAATTCCGCAGTGCTTTGCTTTCCTATAAAAAGCAGCTTGCCTCTGACATTGAGTTTGAAAATTTGTACAGCGGCATGGCATCAGAGGCTTCAAATGAAAACTCTGGCAATGAGGAAACAAAACTTGCGTGGCTTACAGGATACGTTCCTGTTGACTCAATGAAAAGCTTCAAGTCTGTATGTGCAGAAAATGGCTGGGCCTTTGTGGCATCTGATCCTGCGGATGATGATCCTGTTCCTACAAAGCTGAAAAACAACAAGCTTGTGGGACTTATTTATCCGCTTACTAACTTTCTTGATGTTACACCCGGCTACCATGAGTACGATATTTCAGGATGGTTCCTGCTTTTCTTCTGCATTTTCTTTGCGATGATTTTTGGCGATGCGGGATATGGAGCCTTGGTCTGTCTGCTTGCTTTTGGTCTTATGGCGAAAGGCGCAAAAAGCGGAAAGGCATTTTCCTCTGTAAATGTGCTTGTGCTTTTGCTAGGGCTTAGTACAATGTGCTGGGGTGTTTTAACCTGCACCTGGTTTGGAATAGAATCAGAAAAGCTTCCAAAATGGATGGTGGACTTGTCTTTTGCTCCGATTTCTCCTGCAAAAGTTGGTTCTGATGTTTCTAATACTAACCAGCAGATTTTCTGTTTCATTCTTGCAATTATTCAGCTTAGCATTGCCCACATTAAAGGTATTGTTCGATATAGAAAATCGTTGAAGTGCCTTGGTGAGCTGGGTTCTTTGCTTGAGCTTTGGGGAATGTACTATGTTGTTATGGACATGGTTGTTGATGCTGTGAAATATCCGCTTGGAATTACAGAGGAAACTTTGTATTTCTTTGGAATCGGATGGCTTCCAGTTCCTTATATTGCGCTGGCTGTGCTTTTCTTTGGATTCGCATTGAATTTTATATTTTCAAATTATGATGGAAGTATTAAAGATTCAATTTTTGAAAGCCTGAAGAATATTATCAGTGTGCTTTTGGGAATTGTAAATGTTTTCAGCGACATTGTTTCTTATATCCGTCTGTGGGCTGTTGCGCTTGCTGGCGCGGCTATAAGCAGCACGATAAATACAATGGCAGGTCCTATGCTTGGCAAGCTGATTATGGTTGGTTTTGGCGTGATTCTATTGTGCTTTGGTCATGGACTGAACATTGTGCTCAACCTTCTGTCTGTTATAGTTCATGGTGTGCGTCTGAATACGCTTGAATTTAGCCAGCATCTTGGAATGTCATGGAGCGGAACTAAGTATTCTCCGTTCCGTGAAGAGAATTAAAACTTGAATTACGGCAGTTTTTCTGCCTGAAAAATTAGATTAAAAAATAACGCAAAATTGCGTGAAAGGAGTATTTATGAACTGGGGAATGATTGGTGCTGGTGTTGTAATGGGAATTGCTGCTATTGGAAGCGCAATCGGTATTGGAATCGCTGGTCAGGGAGCAATTGGAGCTTGGAAAAGATGCTACTTGAACAATAAGCCGGCTCCTTTCCTTTTGGTTGTCTTTGCTGGAGCTCCGCTTACTCAGACAATTTACGGCTTCCTTCTTATGAATACAATGAGAACTTCTGCGGCTGATCCTTTGTTCCTTCTTGGACTTGGAATTGCCTGCGGTCTTTCAATGTGTATGTCTGCTGTTGCTCAGGGAAAAGCTGGAGCCGCTGGTTCTGACGCTTTGGCTGAAACTGGAAAAGGTTTTGCGCAGTACATCATGGTTGTAGGACTTTGCGAAACAATCGCATTGTTCTCTATGGTATTCGGAATGATTGTTTGCTAAAACAACCTGAATCCTTGAGTTTTTTCTTTACAGCAGGATAGTTTTTCAAGGCTGGATGCGTAGAAAACTCAAGGAACTGTCAATTTTTCAAAAATTCTCGGCGGAAATTTGCTAAAAACACGCCGGGTTAAAAAAAATTCACGCTGGGAATTGAAAAATTACGGCGTGTTTTTTTATTCATATACCTCTAATTTCAAGTCAATATAAAAAAATAAGCTAACAGTCGAGATTCATCAGTCAAAACCGAAAGGCAACGAAGTTTACCATGCGCGCTGTTTTACTTTGGAAATATCGCCGTTTCCGCTATTTTTTTACTCACTATAAAAAATCGAAATTAGTGCTATTTAAAAACAAATGCTTTTATACAATTCCTCAATATGATATAATCATGCCTATGGAAGAACAATTTAAAATTCCGCGTGTAATTCAAATCGGCGGAAGGAACGGAATACGAAAAATACTTGTCGGCGGAAAAAATCCTGTTACAGTCCAGACCATGTGGAAAGAGTCGATAGCTGGGATTGACAGCAGCCGCATTGATTCCATTGTAGGACGCATTGACAGCCTTAAGTCTCTTGGATGTGACATTGTGCGTTTTGCAGTTCCTGATATTGAAAGCGCCAGTTCTTTGTGCAGAATTGCTGAAAGAATAGACGTTCCTCTTGTTGCTGATATTCATTTTGACTACAGGCTTGCATTGGAATGCCTGAAGGGAGATGTTTCTGTAATTAGAATCAATCCTGGCAATATAGGAAATTTTGACAGGACCAAGGCTGTTGTAGATGCCTGCAAGGACAAAGGCGTGGCTATAAGAATCGGAGTGAACACTGGTTCGTTGCCAAAAGATTTGGAAAAAAAGGTTGAAAATTCAGAAATCACAAGGGCGCAGGCTTTGGCGGAAACAGCATTAAGGGAAGCAGAAGTTTTTGATTCACTTAGCTTTGAGAACTTTGCAGTAAGCATGAAAGCTTCAAGTGTTCAGGAAACAATTGAGGCTAACGAAGCCTTTGCACGGCAGGCGGATATACCTTTGCATATCGGTGTTACAGAGGCGGGACCTTTGATTACTGGAGTTGTAAAGTCTACGCTTGCTTTTTCCGCTCTTTTAACTAAAGGAATTGGTTCAACAATCCGTGTTAGTCTTTCATCTTCTTCTGAAAATGAGGTTATTGCCGGAAGGGAAATTCTGCATGAATGTGGCCTTAGAAAAGGAGGCGTTACGCTGGTAAGCTGTCCTAGATGCGGGCGACTGGGCTTTGATGTTCATGGCTTTATGGAGCGGTGGCAGAATAAGCTGCTTTCTCTTGATAAAAATATCACAGTTGCAGTTATGGGATGCATAGTGAATGGTCCTGGTGAAGGAAAGCATGCTGATATTGGAATTGCTGGCGGCGGCGGAAAATGCATAATTTTTAAAAAAGGAAAAATAGTGCAAACAATTGACGAAAAAGATGCCGATATAGAATTTAAAAAGGTTTTGGAGAATCTTTAGTTCAATGAGAAAAGTCGCTATAAAATTTTTTATTGTTTTTCCAGTTCTGCTGTTTTTTTGCCTTGATGTTTTTGCTGCTCCTAGAAAGCCTCAGCGTGGGCAGGAAGACTGGCGCTCTTTGCAAAAAGCGAAAGATGCTTTTGAGAAAAACGACTTTGGAACTTCTGTAAAGTTTGCTGAACAGGCGAAAACAATGCGCCAGCAGAATGTGCAGTGGCAGACATATATTCTTGATGAGACGCTAAAAAATCCAAAAGTTCGCCGTGCCGGGGATTCTATTGAGCGAATTGTGCAAGTATTGAATGAGCTGAAATTTTCAGAGGCTTCAAAAATTGTTTCAATGCACATAGAAAAACATGGCGTGGATTTTTTCGATGGAAGCTATTCCAGCCTGATCAGCTTTGTTTCGAATTATGAGCATTATCCAGAAGCTGATTTTCTCATTGGAAAAGTTTACAAGCTTGAGGGCGAGTATTCTGTAGCCATGAGCTATATGAAAGAAGCTTTTGATTATTCTGTGAACCTTGATATTCCAATGCAAAAATATGATTTGCTTTATGAGCTTGCTGAACTTTCGTATGATATAGGAAACAAGGACGATTATGAAAAATATCTTCTTGCAATTGCAAGCGATGATTCTGTTTTTACAAATTCTGGATATATCGACTCTCTTATTCATATTATTAATTCCGATTCCTATGATTCCTTTGAAAAATTCTTCCTTTTATACCGTGCTGAGGATTCTGTTGGACTTAGGGCATTTATAAGCCTTGGAAAGCTTTATATGTCGGAGGCGGAAAATGAAAAGGCGCTGAAATTCAATGCTTTTGCTGGAATTTTAGCAGTAACAAAAATTGAATCCGTCTTGATGCAAAGAATAAACAGCTTTAAATACTCTGATTTTAAGACTCTTCTTTCTGAATCGTCTGGCTACAGCGATATTGTTGACTGGGGAGTAAGAAGCGGTGTATGGGAGCTGTTCTGCAATCTTGCTGATTCTGCCGCTAATTCAGGAAGAATTGCTTTCTCTAAATCCCTTTTTACGGCTATTTCAGAATCAGCTCCGGTAGATTACTGGAAATCTTATGCTTCAGAAAAAATCATAAAGCCTGAAAACTGAACTAGAACTGAAGTCCTAAGCCGAAATATGCTTCCCAGGCTTTTCCTTTTCTCCATGAGCTGTCGAAGTCCATGTGTCCGTCGAGAATCTTTTTGGAAAGGTCTACACCAAGGCTTGCGCGCACAACAAAACTTTTCCATTTTTCCGGATAGACAAGGGCTTCAAGACCGCCTGTATAAATTCCTTCCTTGTAGTTAAGGTTCGAGCCGGTTCCTCTGTTCTTTATGAGCGCCGCATCAAAAAACGGGCTTAACTGAAATTCAAAATTCAAGTACTTAAAAATTTTATGCGGTAAAAACGCTATCGCTTTTATGGCTTTAGGCTTTGTGTCATAGCTTCCAAACAATGCATAGCTCCAGTCGAGCCATCGGACGGTAACGATGTGTATAGGCATATCAAAATTGAAAACTATGGCTGCTGGCGTCTTAAGCGCGTAGTTGTCGGCATCGACCTCATAGCCGTCGAATTCCTGTTTGTCTGGCGCGCCTCTTAAATATTCTCCGATTGAAAATTTTGTGTTGTAGCCGGCAAATCCGTTTGCGTTGACTGCGAATCCAACATACTTGAAGCCTTTGAATAATTTTAAATTTGCTTCAACAGATGGAACAACTTTTTCATCGATTGTGTCCGCTGTTATATCCCAGCCCATGTATTGAGATGCGGAAAATGAATATCCAGTTCTAAAGTTGTTTACGCCGACCCAGTTTATATTGCTGAAACTTATTGTCTGTCCTGGTTTTATCATAGGAGTCTGCCGCAAGTCGTCATTGTCATTGCTGATTCCATTTTTGTCCCAGTTGTGCGTAAAACTTATAGAAGGTGTATAGGTAACTTCCGTTGTGCTTCCTATATAGCCAATTGAAAATGGAACTGAAATTTCCGCATCCTCTATGAAATAAAAATCATCGTCATATTTTTCATAGTCAAGATCTTTAACTATTGACTGTGTGAAAGCGAATTTGACCTTGTGCTGCCCGATAGGAACAGCGACTGTAACTCCTGTTGCGTATTTGTATTCCGGAGTGCTGTCGCCTATTGTCCAGTTGAAATCAAGTGAGTTGCTCCATGTGTTTTCTGTGATTCCGATGTCAAAAGGGTAGTCGTAGCTGAAGGAAAATCCGGTTGTCACTTTTGAATAGTTATCCGGCTCATCGTCATCGCCAAAATTCATGTTCAAGTCAACATTAAGGTCGTTCATAAGTCCCAAAAAGTTGTTGTCCTTGAGCTTGAGCTTGATTTCTATTCCAGAATTAGTGTCCAGAGACGGTTTTGGAAAAATCAGCATTGAATGGGAATCCTTGAAAGTGTACTGCGCTTCAACAAGGTTTACTCCATCCTCTGTTGTCTCAGCTATGTTGTAAGAATATTCAATGTCTTCAAGAAGCCTTGTGTTTTCTACATTCTGGTATATGTCATGAAGGTATTGCTCCAGTTCTTCCTGTGAAGTGAAAATTCTTTTATAGTTTATATCCGGAATGTTTTTTACCAATGCTGATTCTTTCGTTTTTCCCTTCGAAATGAAGTCAACTTTTTTTATTTGAAAGAAATCCTCCTGCGCAAAAACTAATGATACGCAGGAAACTATAACTAATGTAAATGTCTTTTTTAAATTTTTCAGCATAAACTCAATAGGCTCCTTTGCCTTTTATAACAACTCCGACTGTTTTTATTAAAATCCAAATGTCAAGCCATACAGACCAGTTTTGAATATAATAAGTGTCCAGATTTATTCTTTCCTCATATCCAGTGTCGCTGCGTCCTGAAATCTGCCACATTCCGCTTAGCCCGGGCTTTACAGAAAGAACATATTCAGAATATTTTCCGTATTTTACGAGTTCCGGCTCTGTAACCGGGCGCGGTCCCACTAATGACATTTGCCCGACAAAAATATTCCAGAGCTGCGGAATTTCATCAAGGCTGGTCTTTCTAAGGAATTTTCCGAGTTTTGTCACACGCGGATCATCCGTGAATTTCCTGTCCTTTTCCCATTCAGCGGCTCTTACAGGATCATTTGCAAGAATTTCCTTAAGCTTTTTGTCGGCATCAATGCACATTGAGCGGAACTTCCAGCATTTTAAAACTGAATGATTTTTTCCGACTCTTTTATGTCCGTAAAAAATTGGACCTGGCGAGCTTATTTTTACGGCAATCGCTATGATGAATGTAAGCGGAATTAATATTGGCGCGGCGCAAAGGCAGACTGAAATATCAATGACTCTTTTTAAAAACAATGAGCTTCTTTTTGTAAGATAATTTGTTGAAGAAAACGCAAGAATTCCGCCAAAGTCCTTCATGTGCAAGGACATCGTTGTGTTCAGCTGCTCTCTTGGAACACGGATTAAATATCTGTAGTTTGTCTGAAGCTCTTCAAGATTCTTGTTGAATCCGCACAAAATTCCAACTTTGATATTGATTTTCTTTAGAATGGAAGTAATTTCCTCTGACTGCTCTACGATTTTTATTCCAAGAAATTCATCATTGTGGATAGCCGAGTCTGTTATAATAAGAACCGGCTTGTATCCAAGATATTTTTTTTTCAAAAGCCGCTCTACGATTAAATTTGCACGGTCGTCCTTGTTGTATATTACAGCAGGAACTCCCCACCATGAGAATTTTGCAAAATATCTTCTGCCTATTTCTCTTCCAAGCGGAAGTAGAATTGTCGCAAATGGCCATGAAAGCACAAGCGCGGCCGCAATCGGAATAAGATCCTTTGTGGATTTTATTGTTGTGAGCGCAAAAGCCTCTCCAATAAGAATGAAGAACGATGAAAGCGAAAAGCGTCTTACCTCGTCCTCTGGAGCCAGAAGAATTCCTGGATAAAGCCCGTTCAAATAGAAAACAATGAATACGGCCGGAAGAAAGATTGAATATTTCAAGAACGATCTGAAATTTATGCATGAAGGATCAAATGCGTTTACTATAAAAAATCCAATGCAAATTGAAGCCATAAAAACCAGCGCGTCTATAAAAGCAAGCGAAATTCCAGAAACAAAAGAGCTTGTGTGCTTATATTGCGACTTTAAATATTTTTCAAATTCTACGGCATTGATACTAGAGGTCATAAGTCTTTCCAATATAAATGAAAAAAGCAAAATTGTCTATTGTTACACATAAAAACGCATTATTTTCTAGCTATTTCACTTAAAATCAGTGAGGCTGTTTTTTGGTAAGAATATTTTTCAGGAACTTCGCCAGGCGGAGTGTTGTCTAAAAAGACTTCATGCATTTTTTTGCATAAATCACCGCTGTTTCCGCTTTGAAAGAAAACAACAGGAAATCCGCCGTAAATTTCTTTGAAAACAGGAATGTCCGAGATAACGGCTTTTGTTCCGCAGTAAAGAGCCTGCAGCGGCGGAATTCCGAATCCCTCGTAAAGCGACGGCTGAACTAAAAAACTTGCCTTGCTTAAGAGAAGCAGCAGCCTTTCATTTTCAACAAATCCAGTGAACTCAATTGAATTGGGAAACTTTGAATTTATCAAGCTGATTTTTTCAAAAATGCTGCTGTCCTTTGTCCTAAAGTTCTCCTGAGAGCCTACTATCAGCAGCTTTGGCTTTTTGCCTTCGCTTTCCGCCTGGTAGAAATTTTCAAAGGCCTCAAGCAGGACAGAAAGTCCCTTGTGCTTTTTTATATTTCCGATGAAAATCACAGAATTGTCTTTTTGGACATCCGGCCGTCTTTTTTTCATGTAATCCGGAAGGCCGTTGTATACAACTGTGATTTTTTTCTTGCATTTTAAAACCTTTTCGATTCTCTCTTTGCTGAAATTTGAAACTGTGAAAATTTCCCTGGACTTTCTTATGGCGCGCTTATAAAAAAACTTTCTTGCAATGACTCCTGCCTTTTTGCAAAGTCCCTTCACATCAAGAAAAACGATGTCATGGATTGTAGAGAAGACCGGGATTTTTATTCCTCCTGGAATATTGCAGTATGGGGAAAAATAGGCGTCGCACGAATTTATTTCTTTCAAAAGCTCTTTCGGAAAGAAAAACATCTCACGCAGCGAAAAAGTTTTTACATTGCACGGAAATCCTTCCTTCGCGCCGAACAGCAACAGCTCGTTTCCGCTGTCCTTAAAGTATGGAAGAATTTCGTCTAGGAAAGTTCCTATTCCGCTTTTTCCGCTCATCCGGCAGTCGATTGCAATTTTCATTTTTCTCCACCGCAAAGAATGTTTTCTGCTATTTTCTTTATCAGGCGTGAAGCTTTTCCCCGGTGGCTTATTAAGTTTTTTTGCTCTGCTGTCAGTTCTGCTGCGGTTTTTCCAAGCTCAGGCAGATAGAAAATCGGATCGTATCCAAAGCCTCCGTTTCCACGCGCATCTTCAATCTTGCTGACAATTTCGCCTTCCATTGTTTCCTGCACAACAAAAAGCCTGTCGTTTCCCATATAAAGAACCATTGAGCAGGTGTAGTGCGCAGTTCGCTTTTTAAATTTTCCTGAGGAAATTGAATCCGTTATCTGCTGAATTAAAAATTTATTCTGCTCTTCCTGTGGAATCTTTTTTCCGTCAGGTTTCCCGCGCATAAAAAGCGGTCCTGCATATCGTGAAGAATAAATTCCGGGAGCTCCGTCCAGAGCATCAGCGCAAATTCCAGAATCATCCGCAAGAACAGGGGAGCGTACGATTTCCCACAGCGCCTTTGCTTTTATGAGGCTGTTCTCGTAAAAAGTCGAGCCGGTTTCTTCAGGGTCAAAGTCGATTCCTTCGTCCTTTGGAATTACAATTGTATGCTCTGGAAAAAGCTCCGAGACTTCACGTTTTTTATTTAAATTTCCGGTTGCAAGGTAAATCTTCATTCGGAAAGAATAGCATTTTAAATGCTTGTTGTCGATAGAATGGACGAATGCTATTCATCGTTGCTGAAAATTCTTTTTGCCTTGGAGACAATCGATGCGACATGGCGAGGACTCATTGAAAGAAGCCTTCCGACAGTTATATTTGTTGGAACTGGTATTTGCCTTGAAAGCTCTTCAAGCGACCTGCGCCATCTTTCATCATGCGAGCAGTATTTTTGCTTTTCTTGTTCTGTAAAGTTTTCCGGGCTCTGATCTTCTCTTTGCTTTTGCATATAAAATTTCTTTCTATAAAAATACGCGAAATTGCGTTTCTTGAACAAATTCTGAAAGCGCATTTCTTTTTTTTCAATTGAAATCCTTGCGGCCATAATCATTTTTCTTAGTTTTTCTTTGCTGCATCCTGTTGCTGCGGAAACTTTTTCAACAAGCGGATCTGTGATACTGAAGCAGGATTTCAGCGCAAGAACAAGGCAAAGCTGCTTTGTAAAGCTCTCGCTTATTTTTGCCGTGGACTGCCTTGTGCCTGCAGGATATTCAAGGTTCTCCTTCGCGGCTTTTAAAAGCTCTTCTGTTGTCATTTCATTTTCAACGAAAATTTCCTCATCCTCAAAAATAGCCGCGGAATCTTCAGCAACTAAAGTTTCGCAGCAGGAATTTTTTTCGTTTGTCAGAAACTGCTTCTTTTTATGCCATGAGGCCGAAGCCTGCAGGACTCCGCAGAGGTAAGTGGAAAAATCGCTTATTTCAGGATTGTACTTTCTTAGAATATGGACAAAATGCTCTGCCATGTAGATAAGAAAATCTGAAAAATCATCTTCATCCATGCTGCCGAGTCCCATTTCGTACTTTCGCCTGAACATGAATTCCAGAAGCCTGTTTTTTGCTTCTTCCGCTGTTGTTCTTTTTTCGCTGAAATCCTTCCAGATTTTTCTTGCTTCCGCCGTAGTTTTTTCGCTCATGGCTTCTCCCATAAAAAGTCAAGAAGATTGTTTCAACAATCGACTGGCTTTTTACACTGTTCCGCAATGAAATGAGGAACAGCAGTTGATAGTAAAAGTTTGCAACGCAAACCTGTGAATAAAAAAACTGGCGCTGATTTTTGCAGATTTTTTATTTCACTCTACTTGTTTTATGGATTGAAATAAGCAATGTTTGTGCCAAGCGGATTTTTGCAGAATTTATGGGATTCAGCCTGATTATCTGCTATTTTATAGTGAAAGAAATAACTGGCGGCTGTAAGTTTATTTAAAATATAGCATAATTTCTATTATTTTCTGTTAAATGATAAAAAGATGTGCTTGAAAAAACAGCAAAAAAGCCTCCGTTTCTGGAAGCTCTTTTGCGTCTTGTGGTTTTATAGAAGATTAAAGGCTTTTTGCAAATTCCTTTAGGATTAAAGGCAGCAAAGTTTCAATTTTGCCTTCTGTGCTTGCTCCAGCGGCATTTTTGTGTCCGCCTCCGCCGAATTTTGCAGCGATTGCGCTGACATCGCACTTTTCCTTTGAGCGGAATCCCAGCGTGCAGGAGAATTCTGTCTCTTGGCGTATGAATAGGACAGCCTCAACATTTTCTACCTCAAGCATCAGCGAATAAAAAGCATCGCTGTCCCGGCCGTCCTGCCCGAATTTTTTTGTATCGTCCATTGTCTCAAAGGTTACGACGAGCTTTCCGTTGAAATGCCGTTCAGCATGGCTCAGCATGATTCCAAGCAGCTTTCTTGTGCTCCACTGTTTTCCGCCTGTTATTTCCTGGTAAATTTTCCTTGGATTTGCGCCGCTTTCCACAAGCCTTGATGTCGCCCTGAAAACTTCCGCGCTGTCCTCGGTCAGATACTTGAAAAATCCGGTGTCGGTTGCCATTCCGAAAAAGAAAATGCCGGCCTGTTCCTTTGAAGGTTTTCCGACAATTGCCTCAAAAAGCTGCTGCACAAGACAGGATGCCGCCGGTGAAGATGGATCTATAATGCCGCTTGTGCCTTTTATGTCGGCTGTCTTATGATGGTCTATGACGAATGTGTCGAATCCTTTTAAATCCCCGTCAATATCGCCAAGCCTTGAAAGCTCCGAGCAGTCTGCGATTATAAGTCCGCATGAATTTCGCTCGTCCTGTGTCATGAATGGAAGCGCGCTCTTGAATTTTGGAGCAAATTTTTTTATTTCGTTCCTCTTGAATGGACCTGCGTTGAGCATTATGTAAGGCTTGTTCATTGTGTCCAGAATAAATGAAATTCCCATGCAGCTTGAAATACAGTCCCCGTCCGGCTCCTTGTGTCCGGCTATAATAAAAGTGTCGTGGGATTCTAAAAAATTTTTGAATTTTGAAACTTGTTCTTCTGAAATAAGAATCATTTTTTCCTGCCTGAAATTAAAAAAGACCTGACCCTGAAGTTTCAGAATCAAGTCTCCTTTTGTGTTCTTATAATTTAAATTCTGCTAGTATTCAAGAGAAAGCGAATCCGCGTCAGTTCCTTCAATCTGCATTCCGCTAGGAGCAATTGCCCAAAGCGAGTTGAAGCGGTTTGTAGGCGCAGTAATCCAGACTTTTAAAAACTCTCCGTTTTGGCTTATGACTGTCATGTATGGAGAAAGTCCTTTTGGCATGGTCCTGAAGTTCAGTTTTCTAGCTCCGTCCACGTTGTTGAACCATTTTTTTGGAAGAACCGCAGTTCCAATGTCGATTCCCTGCTTTTCGTAAAGAACAATATATGCGTCTTTCTGGTCGTAGATTTTAAATATCCGTACATTCTGGTATGAGATTGTAGACACGTTGTCTCCGTGATTCCATACTGGCTGTTTTGTCTGTCCGTCGCTTTCCTGTGAAACTGCTGGCAGAATCATCGCAAGGGCAAGAACTGCCGCGGCAAAAAATTTCTTCATGAATTCCTCCGAATTTTTCTATTATATAAGCGCGAGCATAATGGCTTTTATGGTGTGCTTCCTGTTTTCCGCCTGATCCCAGACTTTGCTTGCGCTGCTTTCGAAGACTTCTTCTGTAACCTCCTGCTCTTTTACGGCAGGAAGGCAGTGCAGGAATATGGTTTCTGGCTTGCCGGTCGCCTCCATAAGCGCCTTGTTCACTTGGTATGGCTGAAGCAGTTTTATGCGCTCTTCCTTAAGCGATTCTTCACCCATGGAAACCCAAACATCAGTATAAAGGCAATCTGCATTTTTGACAACTGAAATTTTATCGGAAACTGTTATTGAAGCCCCTGATTCCTTTGCAAACGGAGCGCAGATTTCCATTATCTGGCTGTCTGGAGAAAGCTCCCTTGGCGCAAAAATGCTGAAATTGATTCCGAATTTGCTGCATATCAGCATGAGCGAGCGCGCCATGTTGTTTCTTCCGTCTCCGCAGAAGCAAAGAGAAAGTCCTTTTAAATGCCCGAAGTTTTCCTTTAGGGTCATGATATCCGCAAGAACTTGCGTAGGGTGGAAGTCGTCTGTAAGGCCGTTTATGACAGGGATTCCGGAGTATTTTGCAAGATCCTCAACATGGGACTGCTTGAACCCGCGGAATTCTATCGCGCTGAACATTCTTCCAAGAACTCTCGCTGTGTCCTGCACGCTTTCTTTTCCGCCGAGCTGAATATCGTCAGTTGACATAAAGACAGGATGTCCGCCTTCTTCTCCGAAAGATGTTTCGAAGGAAGAGCGTGTGCGGGTAGAGCGTTTTTCAAAAATAAGCGCAATTGTTTTCCCCAGAAATCTCTGGTGAACCTCGCCAGCGTGGGATTCTCTTTTTACTTGAAATGCCCAGTCCAAAATCTGGCTGATTTCCTCTGGCTTCCAGTCAATCCAATTTAAAAGGCTTCTTCCCTTGAACGGGCTTTTGAATTCTTCTACCTGCATTTCTTCCTCCGTTTTGAGCTGTTTAATTATATGCCTGATTTTGTATAAAATCAACTGTATTATGCAAAATATTATGTTTTATGTGCATATTTATACATTTGTTCAGTCTGTCCTGAAAAACAAAAAAGCACCTCAGAAAACTGAAGTGCTTGATTCTATAGTGGCAATAGGGATCGAACCTATGACACATGGAATATGAGTCCATTGCTCTACCGACTGGGCTATGCCACCATGAACAAACAGAATATAACATAGCGTAAAAAATGTGTCAATAGCAATTTTCTAAAAATGAGTTTTTTTATCCGGCGGCAGGAATTTTTTTATAGGTGCAAGGCTTCAGTGTGAAAAATGCCTGCATCTGGTTCTTGTCGGAATTCTGCTGGCTTAGTCAGTATTTTTGCTTGAAAACTATTTGTGTTCATAGTAATATATTTTTCATCTATAAATTATTGGGCAGCTTTGTTTTTTTTAGGAGAACTGGATTTGACACATTCTTTTTTTTGTGGCTGCATGGCGCTTTTGTTGCGCGGAGTCTGCTAAGCCATGAGCCTTTATTGCATATCGGTGAAAACTGGAATGGAAGAAAAATTCAAAGAAAGTGTTCTTCCTGTTATTAGCGGAAATGAATGTGCTTTTCAGGGATTCGTTCATATTCTGCGCAAGCGGATGAGACTAAAAAAGGGAAAAGAATATTTGGAGCCGTTTTTTCCCGGATATGTTTTTCTTGAGACGGAAGAAAATGAAGCGTCGAAACTTTTCGGACTTTGTGCGGGAAAGGGTTTTTTGCGTTTTTTGCCCTCAAACAATTCTGTTAGTCCTTTGGTGAAGGACGATTTGAGGGTTGTAAGTTCTATATTGAGGTTTGGAAGCACGGTTGGAATTGTGCCTGTTATGTTTGACGCAGGAGACCGGGTTGTGATTACAGACGGTCCTTTCAAGGATTTTTCCGGAAACGTTGTTGCTGTTAACCGGCGCAACAAGCGGTTTAACATACAGATTGATTTTATGAACGGAGTGAGAATTGTAGGGCTTTCCTACGAGCTGGTGCAGAAGCTGTAGACATAAAGCTGTAGTGGCGGCGGAGCTTGGTTCAAGCACGTGCGCAGGCGGCGGCCATTTTTCATTTTTGGGGCAGCGGAGTTTCTTTGCGTATTTTGTCGCAACGCTGCCAATGGAGAAGGTGTGTCTATTTCGCAAAAATCTGAAAAAATCCTTAAAAAAAACTTGTACCCTGCGACAAAACATTGCGGGCTGCGGTTTCTGTTTTGAGTGACTGCGCTTTTCCTGATAAAAATTCATTTTTGCCGGCACAATTCAATGTCGGTATTTTTTTTGCGCTAAAGTACGTTTTTGAGTGGCGCGAACGTTCGTTCGCACAATTCTGCCTGTTGTAAGAGATATTTCTTAAAAAGTTGCTTGTAAAGATTTGTTCATATTTTCAATAAATGCCCAAACTTATTAATTATTATAAAAACAGGCTCGGATTTCAGGAAATTGAAAATATAGATGACAAATTCTTTTTTGAATATGCAGTGCCTGATTATGATGGCAACTGTAAATTCTTGTATTTTCTGTTGAATTGATATTGCTTGAAGGGCTTTTATTTTTATAAATCAATATTTTTTACAAACTACAGCCATTTTAATTATTACAAATCAAAAAATATTTATAGGGAAGATAACATGGAACTTTGCAGGCTTCTAGATTTTAAGGACTTAGGTGATGAGCGCGGAAAACTTGTTGTTGTGGAAGGAGCGCAGGATATTCCGTTTGAAATAAAAAGGGTTTTTTATATATATGGCTCAGACAGTGATATTGTACGTGGAAAGCACGCCAATAAAGAAAGCGAATTTGTTCTTATCAATGTGGCCGGAAAATCAAAAGTTCGTGTTACTGATGGAATTGGCGAGCATGTTGTGGAATTAAACCGTCCAATGCAGGGGATTTATCTTCCAAAAATGGTATGGAAGGATATGTATGATTTTTCTCCAGATTCAGTTCTTCTTGCGCTTGCTAGTACGCATTATGACGGAAAAGAATATATCCGCGATTATGATGAATATTTGAAAATTATGGGTGCGAAGAAGTGAATCAGCCTTTAATTTCTCTCTGCATCCCGACAAATGGTGTGATTGAATGGGTCTTTCCCGTTCTTGACAGCATTTATTCCCAAAATCTGGACAATGAGCTTTTTGAGGTTGTTATTACGGATAACGGAAATAATGCTGAGTTTAAAGCCAGATTTGATGAATACCAGAAAAATCATGAAAATCTTTTCTATTTTAGAAGCTCTGGCTATGAGTTTTTGAGCGAGCCTGATTCATACAAGAATGCAAAAGGGGTGTTCATAAAATTTATAAACCATAGAACAAAGCTTGTTCCAGGCGCGCTTGAGTATTTTATAAACTGGATAAACGAAAATAAGGGGGAAAAGCCTTTCGTGTATTTTACGAACGGTGTGCTTGGAAAAGAAAAAACTTTTGAGTTTGATAGTTTTGACGGATTTGTAAGGGGGCTTTCTTACTGGTCTTCATGGTCAACAGGAATGGCTTTTTGGAAGGAAGATTTTGATTTAATTCCAGAAGACACTGTATACAATTTCTTGTTTCCACACACAACAATCCTTTTTAGCCAGAAAAACAGAAAAAAATATATCATTAACGATAAAACTCTGCTCGATGAAATTCCTCAGGGCAAAATTCCAAAAGGCAGGTATAACTTGTTCAATGCTTTTGGCGTTGAATATATGGGAATTATTTGCGACCTGCTAAGAAACAAGGATATAACTCCTGAAACTTTTGTCTGTGTAAAAAACGAGAACAGAACATTTTTGTCAACGCTCTATTTGGAGTACATAATTTTAAAAAGAAAATGCTCGTACGATTTGAGCGATTACAAAGAATCCTTGAATGTGTTTTATTCAAATAAAGAAATTAGAAATGCTGCGAAATTTATGTTTGCAGAAAGAGCAATAAAATTTCCGCTTAAATTTTTAAGGAAATTATCATCACGGTAATAATAGGAAAGAAAATATGCAAGTTCCATTTTTAAGTTTAAAAGATATCACAGCAAAATATGCTGATGAATTGCACGATGCGGTTTTGCGTGTTACGGATTCTGGCTGGTATTTGCAGGGAAATGAAAATAAGAAATTTGAAGAAGACTATGCAAAGTACATTGGCACAAAGTTCTGTGTAGGAGTTGCGAATGGTTTGCAGGCTTTGGAACTTATGATTCGTGCCTGCAAAATTTTAAACGGCTGGAATGATGGCGATGAAATTATTGTTCAGGCGAACACTTATATTGCAACAATTCTTTCCATTTCACAGAATAATTTAAAGCCAGTTCTTCTTGACCCGAATCCAGACACTCTGGAGCTTGATGTTGAGGCGATTGAAAAAGCGATAACTCCTAAAACCCGCGGGCTTATGCTGGTTCATCTTTATGGAAGATGTTTGTATAATGAAAAGATTGATGAACTTTGTAAAGCGCACAATTTAAAGCTTTTTGAGGACAATGCTCAGGCTCACGGATGTTCTTATGCCAGCAGAAAAACAGGAAGCTTGGGAACAGTATCTGCTCATAGCTTTTATCCAGGTAAGAATCTTGGTGCTTTTGGAGATGCTGGTGCTGTAACCACAGATGATGAAAAAATAGCAAATCTTGTTCGTGTGCTTGGAAATTATGGTTCTTCAAAAAAATATGTTTTCGACTATATCGGAGAAAACAGCCGCTTAAGCGAGTTGGATGCTGCTGTTCTTGATGTAAAATTGAAGCATTTGGAAGATGACAATTCTCGTCGCAAGCAGATTGCAAAAAGTTATTATAATGGAATAAAAAATCCGCTGATAAAATGGCCAGAAATAAAGTCCTATGAAAGCAATGTTTTTCATATATTCCCGATTTTCGTGGAAAAACGTGATGAGCTCCAGCAATATCTCAAAGAGAATGAAATAGGAACAATAATCCATTATCCGATTCCGCCGCACAAACAGGTAGCTTATAGGGAATGGAATAATTTAAGTTTTCCAGTTACAGAAAAAATACATGCACAGGAACTGAGCCTTCCTATGGGTCCGACTTTGACTGATGAGCAGGTACAGTATGTGATTGATGTAATCAATGGGTGGAATCAAATATGAAAAAACTATTTTTGTTTTCTCAAAATGTAAAATTATCATCTTTTAAAAACTTAAACTCTTATTGGAATAAAGGTGATGAAATAATTTTATTTACAACTCACCTTCTTTTTGAAAATGAGCTTGAATATTTAAAAACAGTTTTTGGCGACTTTGAATACATTCAGTATTCAATGTTTTTAAACGATGTAGAACAAGAAAAAATTGATAAGGCTGCGGACAATAAGAATGTAAAAAATGTTTTTGATTATTATAATCAGGTAAAATTGATTAAGAATCAGAGAATTGCAGAGAAAATTTGTGAAAAGTATAAAGATACAGATAAATATATTTTGTCTAATGATTTAGGTATAGAAGCATCTGTATGGTTGAGAAAAGGATTTAAGAAAATTTCTCTTGAATACTATTATAATTGGCAAAAAAAAAATGGATTTAAATCTTGTATAAAGGTTTTCGTAAAAAAGATGCCGTTTGTGGAGTCGTTGTATAGAAGATTAAGAGGTCAGAATGTTACTACGTATGGAGATGATGTTTATAGTGCTATTTGGAATGGTAAGAAAATTATCTTTATAGGACGTTTACAACGTGTAGGGTATAGAATTAGTCTTGATTTTACTAAAGATGAAACAGAAAAAAGAAATCTTGATAACCATATATACCATAATAAAGATGAATGCCAGTATATTACTTCTATTCACGAGCGTACAAAGTGCATTGTGCCGGATTCGCCCAAATATGATGTGCGCTACATTCAGGATGGCTACCTTCCGCCGAATTATTCTGCCTGTGATTTAAAATACATTCCAAAAAATGTTGAGTATT
Source organism: uncultured Treponema sp. (assembly GCA_964607295.1). GTDB lineage: Bacteria > Spirochaetota > Spirochaetia > Treponematales > Treponemataceae > Treponema_D. The sequence continues at coordinate 79,037 of CAZSJX010000006.1, forward strand.
ACTCTTGGGATGTGATGGGAAGTCGTCATTTCCAATATCACAACATTCCAGTTTCCATAATGCCGTACAGAAACAAACTTTATATGCCAAAACCAGTGTTCCCTAAAAAAGTAAAGACTGTGCTTGTTGCCACAAGCGGCACTGGTGACTGGACGGCTCAGAAAAATCGCTCTGATGATGACCTTATGGTAATGGCATTTGTAGAAGTTGCCCGCCTTATGCCAGATGTTCAGATTATTTACCGTGCACATCCTACATGGGTTTACCCTGTTCACGTTGGCGTTAATTCCATAAATCGCGTTGCTGAATATTTTGAATGGACTAAGCTTCCGAATATCAGGCTTTCCACAAATATTCCAGATATGAAAGTCCTTTCGTTCCCGCGCAGTTCTTTGGAAGAAGATTTGAAACAGGTGGATATTGTATTTGGTGAACATTCAGTTTCTATGATTGATGCAGCCTTTAAAAACATTCCATTCGCTTCGGTAAACCTTACCACAAGGCGTGATTTGTTTTGCGGACTTACAGAATTAGGTTTTATAAGCTGCAAATCGGTAGATGACATAATCAAAGTTATTAATGATATATGTACACTAGCATATCAGAAACAATACTTAAATGCGGTGAACAAATACAACGAGATGACTGATAAGGAGTAAAAAATGTATTCATGCGAAAAAACTCCTATGATAAAGTGGAGAAGCGGTAGTAACGCATCTCCACTTTATCACAGGAGGAAAAATGCAAGAGGAAAGTTCAGCACATACAAAGTGAGACTACACGGACCATATAGTATTTATACCAAAATATCGGAGAAAGGGCTTATATGGAGAATGATGTATGGCAGGCTATTTATGGCGAATCAAAGCCACCGGCTTATCGTTGTTTATTGCTAGAGGAAGTTGCAAATCTTGCAGTTTTTATGATGGCTGATTACGGCAACATGATTGTTGGAGATACTTATTATATTTCAGGAGGAAGGGAGAGTTATTTCATATCATAAATAACTCAAATTGAACATGAAAAAGAAAATCATAGGTTACACCACTGGTGTATATGATATGTTCCATATCGGGCATTTGAATATTCTAGAAAAAGCAAAGTCTATGTGCGATTACCTTATTGTTGGAGTTAGCACAGACGAACTTGTGCAAAAAGAAAAGAATAAGACTCCTGTAATTCCTTATGTAGAACGGGCGGAAATTGTTGGTTCAATTCGCTATGTAGACCAGGTTGTTCCACAGGAGAACAAGAATAAGAAGGAAGCCTGGGAAAAGCTTCATTTTGACAAAATGTTCGTTGGCTCTGATTGGCAGGGAACCCCGCAGTGGAAGAAGTTTGAAGAAGAGTTTGCCCCGCTTGGCGTTGAGATTGTATATCTTCCTCATACAGACGGAATTTCAAGTACTCAGCTCACTGACTTTATAAAGAAAGAACTCGATGAGAAAATACATCTATAAGTAATGACGGGGCAGTTCAGGGTTATACAACAGGTGTATTTGATTTGTTCCATATCGGGTACTTGAATATACTTCGCTGTGCAAAAGAACGTTGCGACAAGCCGATTGTTGGTGTAAGTACTGATGAAAATGTTATTTCATATGAACATAAAAAGCCTATAGTTTCTTTTGATGAGCGTATAAGAATAATCAAAGCTGTAAGATATGTAGATTACGTGCTTGAACAATCTGATATGGATAAATTAAAGGTATGGGAGAGATTGCATTACAATGTAATGTTCAACGGAAACGATTGGAAAAATTCTTCTATGTATAATGAGATAGAGGCAAAGCTGAATAGTGTTGGTGTCAAAGTAGAGTTTATTCCGCATACGGATGGGGTTTCTACGACTATGATGCTATCAGAAAAAATCAATAAATGAGTAATAAGCTTTTAGAAAAATACAGGAAGTTCTCTCCGGCTGTAAAGGCTTCTTTTTGGTTTACAGTTAGTAATGTAATGTTGAGGGGAATTTCCTTTATAACACTTCCGATTTTTTCAAGAATTTTAACAACGGCTGAATATGGCATTGTTTCTGTTTTTGGTTCTTGGGAAACGATAATCAGCATTTTTTGTACGCTTACTTTGTGGGGAGGTGTTTTTAATATTGTGCTTGTAAAGCATAGCGAAGAAAGAGAAAAATATATTGCAGGCTTTCAGGGGCTTGCTACAACACTTACACTTGTTTTTTTAGTGATTTCGCTTATTTTTATAAAGCCTTTTTGTAAGTTTTCTACCTTGTCCCCTTTTTTAGTGGTATGTTTATATCTACAAATTTTATCACAAGTTCCGTTTTTGTTATGGCAGGGTAAACTTCGCTTTGATTATAAATACAAACTGATTGTTCTTATAACTGTAATAATGAGTGTGTTAAATCCTATATTGGGATATGTTGCCGTTATTAATACAGAATATAAGGCCGAGGCAAGAATTGTTGTCACCACGGCAATGAATCTGTTTGTCGCAATAATTTTTTTTATAGTAAATTTTAAAAAGGGAAAAACTTTCTTCAATAAAAAAATCTGGAAATATGCAGTAGAATTTAACATTGTTCTTATTCCGCACTATCTTTCTATGCAAGTTCTTAGCCAATCTGACAGGATTATGATAAACAATATGTGCAGTTCCAGTGATGTTGGTATTTACAGTGTTGCTTATTCATTTGCAATGCTTTTATCTTTGGTTACTACAGGTATAAATTCTTCATTCGGACCTTTTATATATAAGTGCATAAAGTCAGATAATTACGAAAAGTTACGAAAATCTACTACAACACTTCTTATTGGAATTGCTGCAATAACGATTGTAATGATTTGTATTATTCCCGATGTGTTTAGGTTTATGTTGCCAGAAAGTTATTATCCAGCAATCTGGGTAATTCCGCCGGTTGCAGCTGCTGTATTCTTTCAGTTTCTTTATCCACTTTTTGGATCTGTGGAATTTTATTATGAGGCTAAAAAGTATGTAACAATTGCTTCTGTTTTAGGTGCTGGAATAAATGTTATATTGAATTATATCTTTATTACATTATTTGGCTTTATTGCCGCAGCTTATACCACCTTATTTTGTTATATAATGTTCTCTGTTTTTCATTATTTTGCTATGAGAATTGTTTTGAAAAAACAGGAGAACAAAGAACGGATTTATGATATGAAAATTATTCTCTTGATTTCAACTGTTCTTATAGGGGCGATTATCGGAATCACGATATTATATAACAACTCTATTGCAAGATGGTGTGTAATTGGATTTGTGATTATATTAGCATTTCTAATGAGAAAGAAAATTATCGGATTTGTCAATGAATTAAAAGATAAAACAAAAGAAGTGGCACTGATTATATAAAAGATTATAACAGCTGTTTTTTTAACATTCTTATGCCACCCAATTATACATGCAGCTTTACTATTCCGTGTAATGAAAAATATAAAAAACTAGCTGTAACAGGTAAGAAAAGTTTCGTTCCTGCTGAGCAGATATTCAGTTTCCTTAGAAATGATTTCCCTGCTAGAATGAAAATGTATGTAATGGAATCTCCGTACATTGTTGAATGGAAGGGGGCAAAAAAATTAAAATTGGCATCAGTAGAAAAGGTGTTTGACTTTACCTATGAAAATAGACTTAATCAGAAAATATCAAAGAAAGATATTGCTGAATTCTTCAATAGCTTTATTGAAGAAACTAAAGATGCTGTTCTTACAGCAAATAATAAAATCAGTGGAATGTTTAGAAATACGGAAAGGAGTATATGATGAAAATTGAAACAGTAAAAATCTATTTGGATGATACTATTCCTGAATATATGAATGGAATCATTTGATGTGGTTTATGTGAAGTTGTATATGATAATGGTCATGTTGAATATGATGATACTGTTGTCGATAATAGGGAATATCATTCTGAGGATGAGATGAAAAATGATATTGCAAAGCGATTGAATATTTCTCCAGCTGTTGTGGAAATTTTGTGAAGTAACTAAATAAGAATGAAAAATGAATCAGAGTAATCAACATAAATATATAGATGAAATATACAAAGAAAGAAATAAGTTTATTATAATTGGATTAACAGGATATACTGGTTCCGGCTGCTCAACTGTAGCTAATTTATTTTCGTCAGAATTTGAGGATTTAAATGCACCGATTCCTAAAAGTAACTGTTATAAAGGAAAAGATGACAGAAGTTATGCTGTCCTTTATGATTATGCAAAAAGCAGATGGAAAAAATTTACTGTTATAACTGCAAGCTCGGTAATTCTAACTTTCGTATTGGAAAATAAATTCTCAGAATTTAAGAATTTTATACTTCATGAATATAAAGATGAGATAGAAGTAAAAAATAAAATAGAAACGGAATTTTTGTCTTTAAAAAAAGAATATGATGAACTTAATAAAAAAAGACTTGAATTGAAAGCACTTGTAGAAAAAGATAAAGAAAATAATCTGTGTAAACCAGATATGTTTGATTTCTACTTTGCTAAAATTCCTGCTTTTCATAAGAAAATTCGTGATTTTTTTGATAGTGTTAATAAAGGAATTTATACAAAGTTATGGCAAAAAATTGGAGATAATATTCGTTCTTCTGGGGAAGCTTTTGATTCTTCATTTCAACCTGAAAAAATGTTTCTATTTGCACAGCGATTGAATATGTTTATAAAAGTTTTGCGAAAACGAACGCTTGATAATGATAACGTTGTGCATGTAGTTATTGACGCTTTTAGAAATCCGTTTGAAGTTTTTTATTTTAAAGAAAGATATTCATCTTTTTATTTACTTGCGATATCTGCTACTGAAACCTTAGTGAAACAAAGACTTTTTAAAAATGGAATTGATTATAAGAATTTTTATGAGGCAAAAAACAATGAAAATTCAAAAAAAGGTGAAAAGTATTTCATATCACAGGATATTCCTCGTTGTCTTGAATTAGCTGATATATATTTTCATAATAATGGAGACAATCTTGCGGATTTATCAGAATTAGCAGCGCTGATTATTCGTTATTATGCATTGATTCTTCATCCCGGTCTTGTAGCACCAACAGCACAAGAGCGTTGTATGCAAATTGCTTATAATACTAAAGTTAATTCAGGTTGTATTTCTAGGCAAGTTGGCGCTGTCGTTACTAATAAAGATTTTTCTATTCTTTCTGTTGGATGGAATGATGCTCCAAAAGGGCAGGTTCCATGCAATTTATGTGATATTAATCATTTGCTTACCAATAATGATAAAGAGGCATTTAGTGATTTTGAACTGAAAAATAAAAACTATAGAACTTTTGTAAAGAGCAATTTTATAAATGATAAAGAAATTCCGAGACAAAAAATCATTCCATTTTGCTTTAAGGACACATATAACGGCTTTAAGAATGATAAAAATCAAGTATATACAAGGGCTCTTCATGCAGAAGAAAATGCTTTTCTGCAATTAATAAAAAATGGAATTCAATTAAAAGATGGAGGCACTCTTTTTTCTACAGCAAGTCCTTGTGAATTATGTTCAAAAAAAGCTTTTCAACTTGGAATAAAAACGATTTATGCTATAGATCCTTATCCTGGAATTTCGGAAAATCAAATTTTAAATAATGGAGATAAAAAAAGCAGACCAAAATTAGTGTTTTTTGAAGGAGCTATAGGAAGGGCTTATACATCGTTGTATCAAAATATGATACCGCTAAAAGATGAAAATGAAATGTATTATGGAATAAATTTTAAAAAGGGTATTAAAAGAATTTCAGATTTACATTCTATTTTAAAAGACATTGATGATGAAAAATTTGAAGCTATTGTTTCTATTATAAAAAATGAACTTGAAAAAAATGATTGTTAGTTTAATAACAGTGATTATTTGCGTGTTTTAATTACATAAAATACCGTGAACAATAATGTTACAATATATAAACCTGCTATAAAAATAAGCGATAAACACTGCATTGAATCGATTGTTGAGAAAATATAAATAATTTTGTATATTAAAAACATTATGAATTTTATAACAGAACTTGATATTAAGAATTTCCGCTCTATAAAAGATTTATTGCTGACTAATTGTAAGCAGTTTAATTTGCTGATTGGAAAAAACAATTGCGGAAAGTCAACATTGTTGGAGTCTGTTTATGCTTCTTGCGATATTCCAAATATGCCGCTCGATCAGATTAATACTTGCCGAAGTAATGTAGTAAGAACTAATGAGGATTTAAGTGTTATTTTTCATAATATAGATGTTTCAAATCCTGTGGAAATTACAAGAATAAATGGGGATCAAAAACGAAAATTAGATATTGAATGTGTTTTTGGCAATGATTCTAAATATATAACAATGACTGGACAGTTATTGAACGAGAAACGTATTTCTAGCTTTAAAATATCTATAGATGATTTTTTTAATAAATATTCAGTATTATATAATCAAGCTGACTGGGCTTTAGGAAAAGTTCCTTTTACTTCTGATGAAATAGAATCAATAAAAAAAGATTCTGGGCGTTGTCCTGTTTTTTACTGGACTGCTCAATGGAATAATTTTAATCCTACTGCTCAACTTGAGTCATTAATAATCTCAAAAAAGAAAGAATTGCTGCTAAATGTTTTGGTAAGCGTTGACTCTTCTATAAAGGATATTCAGTTAGGTTCAAATGGTTCTATTTTTATTGACACAGGGCTTTCTTCATTGTTGCCTCTTAGGATGGTAGGACAAGGAATAGAAAAAATCGTTGGATTGGTTTCTTGCATTGCGACAATTTCAAATGGCATAATTTTAATTGATGAATTTGAGAATGGGTTGCATTATACAGCCATGGATGGATTGTGGAAAGCAGTTTCAGAGTTGTGTGAAAGGCAAAATAATCAGATTTTTGCAACAACACATTCTTATGAATGTATTGATTCTTTTACAAGAATTACATCAACTGAGAATTCTGCTATTTTTAGAATAGAAAGAAATAATTTTGAACATAAAAGCACTTATATTTCTAACGAAGCTGCAAGAAACGCTATTTCAAAAAGATGGGAGATTAGATGAAATTGGAAGAGAGTAATAATCTTTCTATAGAAAGTGAGCAGCTTTTAATAGTTGAGGGACAGGATGAAAAAGGCTTTTTTGCCACATTACTAAAATATTTGGATATAAATACTGTTCAGATTATAAATGTCGCTGGGCGTGAGAATCTAAAGAATACTTTGGAATCGTTATCTATTATTACAAATTTTGACAAAGTTACCCATATTGGATTTGTATTTGATGCGGAGAAGAAAGAAGCCAAATCTACTTTTCAAAGTTTTGAATCTAACTTGAAAAAAATATTTCCGGCAGAATGTATACCTAAGAAATCTGGCGATGTCGTTAAAGCTGAAATTGCATGTGGAATCTTTATTATGCCTGACAATAAACGAAGTGGAATGCTTGAAGATTTATGTCTTGATTCAGTAAGGCATACAAGTTTGTTTCCTATTGCGGCCTCTTATGTGCAGAATGCGAGGTTGTTACAGTCTGAATCAGATAAAGAAAAATATAATATTCATAAAGCTTTGTTGCAGACATACTTGGCTGGTTTGCCAAAAATTTGCAATACCATAAGAGTTGCGGTTGCAAAGAATGTATTCGATTTTGAAAACAGTGTCTTTTCGGAAATAAAAAAGTTCTTGAAAGATTTATATTTGTAGATTTTGTTCCTTCAATAAAGACTGCAAGACGCAATGGAGTTTTTGTATATTTGCTGATATTGAGCCATTTAGTAAAACTTGAGCTTGCAGAAAATTCGACATTTGGAAAAAGGAATCTATAAAAGGTTTTGATTGCGGAAATAAAAAGTTTGAACGTTTAGTAAAAGTAATGGGAAGTTAAAATAAACCTGTTAAAAATGAACTGCAAAAGATTCATAGAATTTAAGATTTTATGTTTTTTAAATCTGTACGATAGCATAAAAGTTGTCGCTTCAAAAATTATATCAATAAAATTGAATTAGATAAAAAAGGAGTTTTTTTATGAAATCAAAAGCTTATTTAAAAGTCGGGGGGGGCTAAGACTTTCCCTTGTTGCTAACTGTTTATTTTTATTGTTCTTTTTGGCAATAGCAGTCTGGAAATTTGATTCATTAAAACAGAAAATTCTGACTTCTTATAAGAATCAAAAATTAAAATCCCAGACTTCGGAAAGAGTCTTAAAGACTTTCAATAATGATATTTATGATGATTTCTTGGATGGCGAATTTATTGTAAATCAAGATGCTAATACTGTTGAGTTTCTTTTTTTGGGTAATTCTCTTACGTATTGTGGTGTTCCTGATGAAGAACCAGATAAAACAAGAAGAGGGCTTACTTCTACAAAAATTGAAAATGACTATGTTCATAAACTTGTTTCTATGTATGCAAACAAACATGAAGTCAACGTAAAATATTCTTGTGTAAATATTGCGGATTTTGAGCGAGAATTTAAGAATTCAGCTTTTTCAAAAGATAAACTAAAAAATATTCATGTAAAGAATCCTGATATTGTCGTTTTTCAAATTGGAGAAAATGTAAGTTATGAAGATATTTCTAGTTACGGAGAACTTTTCTTTACCCGTTACTGCGAACTTGTAGAATGCTTTAAAAATTCAAAAAGGATTGTATGCATTCCTTTTTGGCCTATAAAAGAAAAAATAAATATAATTACCGATGTTGCTTTTTCAACAGATAGCAGAATCTGTGATTTAAGCCATTTAGGAAGCGGAATTGACTTTGAAAATTTTGCTTCAAGCTATAAAAAATATAGACAGCCTGGAGTTGGTGTTCATCCAGGCGATATAGGGATGCACAGAATCGCAAAAAATATTTTGTGCGTTCTTTCTGAATAAAATAAAACAACAAATAACATTTCTATAATTTTCTCATTTTTTAGGAAAAACAATGCTTTTATCCGTTTTAAAACTCAAAATTTTTCACAGGCTGTTTCGTTTGCGGAATAGGCACAATCTTGTGTGCCTTGTAAATATGTGTGACATGAACCGTGTTAAGGTTGGAAGAAAATCTTACGGAGCAATAACCGTGATTGATTTTTCGCCTGCTGACACAAAACTTGTTATCGGAAATTACTGTTCGCTTGCCGGCGAAACGACTTTTCTTTTGGGCGGCGAGCACAATCTTGACACAATTTCGACTTATCCGTTTAAGGTGCGGCTTTTTGGAGAAGAACGTGAAGCTGGGAGCAAGGGCGATATCATTGTAAAAGATGATGTCTGGATTGGTCAGAATGCGATAATCTGTTCTGGTGTAACTGTAGGGCAAGGAGCAGTTGTAGCTGCAGGAGCAGTTGTTACAAAAGATGTCGAGCCATATTCAATTGTCGGCGGAAATCCTGCAAAGTTTATAAAGTACAGGCTGGATGAAAATCTTCGTAAAAAGCTTGAAAAAACAGATGTGGCAGCCTTGTTCGATAAATTCACAAAAGAAGATATGCCAGCAGTGTATGAAAAGCTGGATGAAGAAATGCTGAATGAATTTTTGAAAAGATAAAGGGGAGTTGCTTTATGAATAAAGAAAACTATGCTGTAATTGATTTGACAATCAACTCAAAAGATTTTAGAGAAGAAAACATAATTCATAAGAATGAATTTGAGCAAGCAAAAAGGTTGATACAGGAACAAATACCTGAAAATCTACAAGGCATAACTAAAAATAATGATTTTGAAGGTTATTATAAAACTATTCTTGTTGAAGGCGGCAGAGGAACTGGAAAGACAACATTTTTAAAGAATTTTTTTAGCAAGAATATTACAGAAAGTTCCCTTGGCAGTATTGAAGTTCTTCCTTTTTTAGATCCGACTCGTATAGAAAATAAAACTTCAATATTTTTAACAATAATTTCTCTTATACGTGAATGCATTTATAATAAATTTGATGAAAAAATAAATGAATGTGGCATAGAATGCAAACGAAAATCTTGGAATGATATTTTAAATAAGTTAGCGAAAGGACTCCCTTCAATCGATGATAATCCGAAAGAACCTTATTATTGGGATGATGACTTTATGATTATGGAAAAAGGCTTGTCTGCTACAAAATCAGCCTTTGACCTTAGAAAAAATTTTAAAATATTGATAAAAGATAGTCTTGAACTTCTTGGTAAAAAAGCATTTTTGCTTGTCGTTGATGATGTTGATACAGATTGCGATAAATCTTGGAGGCTTTTGGAAACTTTAAGAAAATATATTTGTGTTCAAGGTTTTATTACTATTGTCAGTGGAAACCTAGAGCTTTTCTCTCTTGAAATCAGGTTAGAACAATCAAAACGTTTTGAGAAGTTATCGGCAGATACTAAAGAGAATCAAATAATAGAATTAACAGACCAATACATAAGAAAGATATTTCCGCCTGCATACAGAGTTTATTTAAATAGTTTGAATTATTTAGGATTTAAAAATAAAAATTCAGTATTTAATAACAATAAGCCAGAAATATTAATAAAATATAGTATTGAAAATCCAGAAATAAATTTGCTTGATTTTATAAAATCAGTTTTTAATACATTAGGAATAAAGAATGATTATCAGATAACAGCTTATATTGATTTTATTTTTAGCTTGCCGCTTCGTAGCCAAATTGACTTTTATAGAGTATTTCAAAGATTTGCAACTGGAAATTCAAAAATATTTCCACTTGATGTAAAAGATATTGCAAAGATATTCTCAGAGGATTTAATCCAATATCATATTGATGAAAATCTTATTGCGGAACGTCCATATATTATTTGTTGCGTAATTTTTGATTTTTTATCAAACTGCAAAGATAAAAAAGATATTTTCGCTGACTATTATCAATTGCAACCTGTTGCGCTTGACCGTTCTTTAAACAGTGCTTTGTTTGTTCTGGGCATGGTTCTATCAAGATTGATGTATACAAATCCTGAGCTTATTTTTAACTATATGATGAGAATAGGCTTTGTACGTAATTTTGCGCAATTAGTAAAAAATAATAAAACCAATAACTATGATTTTTCTTTATCCGATATGGCAAATTATGCAGCTTTTGACAATGATATAGACTTGCGTCATACAACGTGTGTAATGACGGCATATTTAAGATCTGCGACCAAAAATATACCTGGAATTTTCAAAATAAATAAGGATAATAAACAAGAATTATTTGAGCAAAAAAATATTGGAGGTTATATCGCACAACTTCCGTATTCTTGTAGTAGGAATTTTAAAACCCAAAATGGGAAAAACAAAGATAATCTTGAATATTCTATTTACAATCTTATATCATCAATTTTTGATATAGTAAGAGCAACAGAGGCAGGAGAGGCTTTTGAAGAAATTTTAAGAAAAAGCTGTCAGCCTAGAGAATATCTAATGGTTTCTGATGATTCAAGTTCCTCTGAAACAAATAGTAGAGAATCAACTGAAAAAAATAATGAAATTATAGATTTAGCAAATATAGAAAATATTTCTTCCTTTGAAGATGAAATAAGTCAATGGATGAATTTTATAAAGAGACTTGGAAAATATATTCAGCCTTATGTTTTAGCAAAAATAACAACGCGTATGTACTACGCTTTTAGTAATGCTCCTGATAAAAAAAATCTTGTACATAAAGAAATGCAAGAGTATATTTTGTTAATGTTTAATTCGGTAATCATAGAGGAACTAGCAGAGTATAATCCTCTTAACAAAATGTTTAAAGAAAATAAAGTAAAAATAAATAGAGAGAATTCAGCCACTGTTTTCTATGAAAATTTAAAAGCTATTAGCTCTATTTTTGTAGAAGATATTCCTCTGTGCGAAATCTTCATTACTTGTCCATTCTTTTTGTTCTTTATAGATTTTTCAAATCCGAAAAATAGCGAGATTAAAAATTTTTGTGAAAAAGTTGCAACTCATACAAATTTAAGTAGGTATTCAACTGGAAAATTTAACTTGGACTTTTACAAAGATAACTCTTATGCTGTGCTAGAAAGGCTCTTTGAAAGTAAAAACAATAAAAAAGCAAAGTCAGATTCAGAAAAGAATCAGGCATCCTTGAAATAGAATGAAAATAAATCCCTTATCTCTTATTCAAAAAGATTTTCTTTCTCTGAGCTATTATCTTCACAAAAATGAAAGTTCCGCTAATGAGAAGCTTAAAATTGAAGATATAAAGCGGCATTTACTTATAAAAATGCGACAGATGAACAATGAAATACCAGATCATTTTTATAAGCAGATTATAGCTGAAAAATTTGACTCTACAGAATGTGAAAACAGAATTGATTCTCTTGCTTGTTTATTTGTAAAAGGAATTTGCGATGGATTAGGAAAGGGGTTCCTTGAAATAAATGAAGATAAAACAATCTTTGTAAAAGAAGAAAAATTCCTTGAATGGCAGAATCTTATTGAAGATATGTCTCCTTCATTTTTACTTGCTGCATATTTAGTTTCTTATGATGGAATTTCTTCAATTGATTTATCAAATAGCTCTAAAATAAGGGAGATTTTCAATGATTATATTCTTTCAAATTGCAGATATACAACTTTATTATCACCTAATATAAAGCCTGTTCAAGATTTATTTTTGCAAGTTGGAGGTTTTAATGACTTGCATATTCATATAAATGGTATTACAGAAATGGATGCTGTCTGGCAAAATCTTTTTTATGATCGGGACAGTAATTTAAATGAAATCGCAAAAAATATTGCAAATGCAAGCTTTAAACAGCAGTTTGAGCAAATAAATTTAAATGAAAATTGTGATATATGTTTTATAAAGAAACTTTTAGATAGAGCATTAATAATTCGGAATGAATTCTTTAATCTGTGCTTTAATGAAGACTCTTTTGATATTATATCATCAGATTCAATAAGTGGTAAACATCCTTTTAGGTATTTATTTTCTCCAACAGATTTAGAAGAGCAGCTTCCAAACAAGGAAATCCGCTATGAAGTTTTAATGTTTTATCTTGTGCTTGCAAATATAAAGCATGGAAATAATTCAGAACAGCTTGCATCACTTTTACATGAGTATCTTTTACTTTATGGTTTCTTTGAAGAAATTTTAGTTCATAATAAAGAATGTTTTGGTTTTGAACAGTTTCAAAATATAACCAAAAATAATATTAGAGATAAGGTTGATGAATGCCAACTAAATAAAATTTTACAACTAAATGGAAACGCCACCAATTTGTTGAATTTTGTCGAATTCAGGTTTTCTCCTAAAAACGATATTGATAATCAGATTGCCTTGATTCAAAAAATTGATGCGGATAGTAGAAAGTTTTCTGATTTGATAAAAAATAATTCAGATGATAATAAAAACTGTTTTGACTATAGACTTATTGCGCATTTTATAAAGTCATATGAAAAATTTCAAAATGATTGTAAAAAAGAAAGTTCTAAAAATATAAAGAGCTTTATTCGTTATTATGAACTTAGAAAACAACTTGATGATAAGTGCGACAAGTTGATTGCAACAATAAATACATTTTGCTCTAGCAATAAAATTGTTGCAGTTGATGCCGCTGCAAGTGAGTTTGACACTTCGTCTGAAGTTTTTGCTCCTGTATTCAGAAGATTAAGAAAAACTCATTCAGTTTACCATTTTACATATCATGCAGGAGAAGATTTTTATCATATTTTGGATGGACTGCGTGCCATATATGAAGCAATAGTTTTTCTGGACTTTCAGCATGGAGACAGGATTGGTCATGCCAGTGCAACTGGAACCGATGTAGAAACATGGGCTGATATTTTAATGAAAGAAATTCCTATTCCGAAAGGAATTTATATGGATGATTTAATTTTTGCCCATTCATTTATTCTTGAGGAAAAAATAGAAAGCCTTTACTCAAAGCTTCCAATGATTGAAATAAAATCTAAAGAGCTTGCAAAAGAAATTTATGGAAAAAGCTTTTCTTTAGAAGACTTAAAGTCCGCATGGAAAAATAGATATAAAGATCCTCGATTAATAAAAACAAAAAAATCAGATAAATTACTTTATGGAAAGGTATCTGATAATGCTTGTGAATATGAAACTGTAGATGAAACAGATTTTGAAATTCTATCCCTATACAATAAAAAAGAAATATTTCAAAAATACAAAGTGCCTATAAATATTGATGTTTTTGAAATTTTTTCTAAAGAAGAATTAATCTTGCTGCAGAAAAAAATGCTTGAGTTCATGCATAAAAAAGAAATTGTTATAGAAGCATTGCCAACAAGTAATCTGCGGATAGGCTATCACAGAACACTGCAAAGCTACCAGCTGCTTAACTGGTATAAATGGAGAGAAGAAGGATTGCCGGTTCCACCTGTTGTTTTGGGAACAGATGATCCTGGAATCTTTGCGACAAATATATACAACGAATACTCCATGCTTTACTGCTACCTTGTTTATGAACGAAAAATGCCTAGAACAAATGTTATAAAATTTCTACAGGATATACACAATAATAGCCGTGTGTATGCATTTAATTAATAAAAATTTAGCCCGAATGTCGGGTTTTGACAAGAACAGTCATTTATGTGTCATTGCCGTGCTAACAAAGCCGTCAGTGTCGTAGTCGATACGGCAATCTGTTGGGAATTTTCAATAGATTATAAAATCAAGCCAGATAATGACATTAAATTATAAAACTTGAAATTAAGGGTAATAAATAAATCCGTTTTTTGGGAGAACAATCATGTCGAACAACAAACCTCGTATACTTGCTTTCTATCTTCCGCAGTTTCATCCAACACCTCATAATGATGAATGGTATGGAAAAGGCTTTACAGAATGGACTAATGTAGCCAAAGCGAAAAAGCTTTTTTGGGGGCATGAACAACCTCATATTCCTGCTGATTTAGGATTCTATGATTTGCGTTTAGCCGAGGTACGAGAAGAGCAAGCAAAACTTGCAAAGGATGCTGGCATCGAGGGGTTTTGTTATTATCATTATTGGTTTGCACCTAATGAGTTTGAACTTGAATTACCCTTTAATGAGGTTTTAAAATCAGGAAATCCTAATTTTCCTTTTATGTTTTGCTGGGCTAATGAAACATGGCAGAAGAAATTCTGGAATATCGATGGTTCAATAGAAAGGCATGATTTGAGGACTCAGACTTATGGTGGTTTCCAAGATTACAAACAGCATTTTAATGATGTTTTATCAGCATTTAAAGACAATAGGTATATAAAAATAGATAATAAACCTGCTTTTATGATTTATAAACCGCTTAATATTCCAGATTTAAAAATTTTTACAACCACATGGAATAAACTTGCTAAGGAGAATGGTTTTGATGGTGTTTTTTTTATTGGACAATCAATAAACGCTGATAAAGAAAAACAGGCTATGCTTGAGGCTGGAATCAATATTGTAAATTCTGTACGCCATTATGATAATTATTCAAAAAGAAGTGTACTAATAAAAGTTTTATATAAAGCCTTTAGAATAGTTTTTAGGCTGCCTGTTATAAAGGATTATAAGAAAATCTATAAAACGTTTGTTACAGAATCAGATAGGAAAGATGATATGATTCCTACAATAATACCAAACTGGGATCATACTCCTAGAAGCGGACGTGGTGGTTATGTAATAAAAAATTCACAACCACAATTTTTTAAGAAACATGTTCATCAAGTATTTGATGCAATAAAGAATAAAAGTTCAAACAGGCAAATTGCTTTTTTAAAATCTTGGAATGAATGGGGTGAAGGCAACTACATGGAACCAGATTTAAAATATGGAAAACAATATATAGAAGTATTAAGGGAAGAAATTGATATATATAGGAGTGAACAATGAAGAAATTAATGTTTATTTATGGCACAAGACCTGAGGCTATAAAAATGGCACCTCTTGTAAAAGAGTTTCAAAAAAATGATGATAAATTTGAAACTGTAGTGTGTCTTACAGGACAGCACAGACAAATGCTTGATCAGATAAATGATTTTTTTGAAATCAAGGGGGATTATGATTTAAACCTTATGAAACCTAATCAGACTTTATTTGATATTGTAAGCGGCTGCCTGCTAGGATTGAAAGATGTTTTTGAAAAAGAAAAGCCTGATTTGATTTTTGTGCAAGGAGATACAGCAACGGTTTTGGCAGGTTCTCTAGCGGCGTATTTCTATAAAATTCCAGTCGCTCATTTGGAAGCAGGATTGCGAAGTGGCGATAAATATGCGCCTTTCCCAGAAGAAATTAACAGAATTTTAACTGGACACATAGCTGACTATCATTTTGCACCAACAGATAGAGCTGTAAATAATTTAAAAATTGAAAATATAACAAACAATGTTTATAAAGTTGGAAACACTGTAATTGATGCCTTGCATTTGGGTTTGGAATTAATCAAAAAATCTGGAGAAGAAAAATATAGAAACTTCTTTAATTTTATTGATTTTTCAAAGCGTGTTATTCTTGTTACAGGTCATCGTCGTGAAAATTTTGGAGATGGGTTTGAACATATGTGCAAGGCAATTGCTTATCTTGCTGATAACAATGATATTGAGATTGTTTACCCGATGCACATGAATCCGAATGTAAGAGAGCCTGTGATGAAACATCTTTCAAATAAAAAGAACGTTCATCTTATTGAACCTTTGGATTATCCGTATCTTATATGGTTGATGGAAAAATGTTTTTTTGTACTTACAGATTCAGGCGGAATACAGGAAGAAGCTCCTGCTCTTGGTAAACCTGTTCTTGTTATGAGAGATGTAACTGAGAGACAGGAAGGTGTAGAAGCCGGAACAGCAAAGCTTGTAGGAACAAAATTTGCTGTTATTGTAAATGAGGCTTTAAAATTAATTAACAATGAAAATGAATATGCAAATATGTCTAATGCAGTCAATCCTTACGGAGATGGAACTACAAGTAAGCAGATTGTCGAGATTTTAAGGACTAAGATATGATGCCTTATTATTTATTACTCTTAATAATATATTTAAGTTCTTATTATGATATTTGTAAAGGAGATTCTTTTCAAATTAGAAATTCTCTGCATTATTTAGGGTTTTTAACAACTTTATTTTTTTTTATTATTTTTACAGGGCTAAAAGGTAATGTTGGTACTGATTATGAAGGGTATTTTAATTTATATAGTATATGGGGGGTGAAAAACTATAGCGACCGGTTTGTTTCCATACAAATAGAACCGGGCTTTTGGTTGATAAGCCATATTGGCAATTTATTAAAAATACCATTTCCTTTGTTTTGGTTTTGTATTGCGTGCATAACTTTAGTAACAAAGTTTATTTTTTTTAGAAAGCTTTCACCTTACATATTTCTTTCTCTGCTGATTTATTTATCTGGTTTATATATTGAAAGAGATTTTGATGGAATCCGCCAAGGTTTGAGCATTGGATTGGCATATATTTCTATTTTATTATATTTAGATAAAAAAAGGATAAAATATATAATTTTTTTATTGCTTGCAATAAGTATTCATTACTCTTCGTTGGTATTTTTTACAATTCCATTGCTTTATAGGATACAAATAAAAAAAAGAATTGCATATATTATAATTTCAATTGGAATTATTTTTATGACACTTAACGTCAATATTTTCTCATTTGCGCAAACATTTTTGCCAAAGGGCTATATTGAGTCAAGAATAAATACTTACATGACAAACTCAACTTATGCAGGAAGCATAGGATTGAATATTGGAATAATCGTAAGAATTACAATTTTTATTCTATTTTGTAATATTGATTGTAAGAGATTGTCTATTACTCAAGACGTTTACAATTTCTTGAAAAATGGATTTTTGTTTTCAATTTTATGTTTTTTATTTTTTAATAACATGGATATCATTGCACACCGCTTATCTTACGGATATCGTGAGTTGCAAATTATTATTATTCCGCTATGTTTTAAATACTATGTCATGGATAGAAATCTTTCCAATGACTTAAAAGTTCTTGCTTTTCAATTCTATAGCTTTTATGCTTTTATACTATTTTATCGAATGATAAATACGCCTCATTTAAAAGAATATTACGAATATCATTTTATTTTTTAAGGAAGGAAATTATATGAAAAAGATTTGTTTAATTGATTCTACATATCCGATTAATACAAGAACGAATAAAATATATAATTCTCTTGTTAATGATTTTGGAAGAGAGAATGTTTCTATTATAGTATGGAACAGAGATGGAAGAGAGAATAAAAATACTGAAAACTATTATATATTTGAAAAAAAGGCAGCCTATGGCAATAAACTACAAAAATTAATGGGTTTGTTTTCATTTAAAACTTTTATTAATAAAGTGTTGAATGAAAATAACTTTGATATCGTTATAGCTTCTCATTGGGAGACTTTGCTATTAGCTTCTGAGCTAAAACGAAAAGATTCAAAATTAATTTATGAGAATCTTGATATTCCGACATCTTCTAACATATATATATTGAAACTTTTACAAAAGATAGAAAAAAAAGCTCTTAAAAAAACTGATGCTATAGTATTTGCATCTCGATTCTTTGTTCCTTTATATGACTTCTTTACCAAGGATAAAATTTTATTAGAAAATAAACCTGACAAACAATTGTTTTTATATGAAGCTAAGGAACATGATTCTTTTAATATAGTTTTTTTGGGAGTTATTAGGTATCTTGATATCCTAAAAAATCTGATTGATTCTGTAAGTGAAATTAAAGGTATAAAATTAGTTATCTGGGGCGATGGCCCTGATTATGGAAGTCTTGAAATTTATGCCAAAGGTAAAGAATCTGTTTTTATACAAGGCAGATACGAAAACTCTCAATTAGCAAATATTTATTCAGAGGCAGATTTAGTTTGGGCTGTTTATCCTAATAATGACTATAATGTAAAATACGCAATCTCAAATAAATTTCATGAATCTATAAATATTGGGAAACCTTGTATATATGCAGAGAAAACTGAATTAGGAAATTTTGTTAGTTCTAATAGAATTGGTTTTGTTGTTAACCCATATTCAGTAGATGATATAACAGAACTTTTAGATAAATTGAAAGCCAATCCAAAACTTATAGAAGAAGCCACAAATAAATTAAAGATGTTTAAGAAAAAAGAAACTTCTTGGAATGATGATTTTAGCAAGCTGAGAAATTTTATTAGGAGATAGAATTATGCCGCAAGTTTCAGTCATAATGCCTTGCCACAACGGCGAGAAATATATTTCAGACGCGATTCAGTCTGTTGTCAGCCAGACTTTCTCAGGCTGGGAGCTTTTGGTCATTGACGATAATTCCTCTGACGGCTCAGTGAAAATAATAGAAGACTTCTGTGCGAAAGATGCGCGGATAAAGCTTCTTCATACTCAAAAATCGACGGGGCTTCCTGCGACTGTCCGCAATGCCGGAATTGAAAATGCTTCAGGAAGATTCATCGCCTTTTTGGACTGCGACGACATCTGGCTTCCGACAAAGCTTGCGCGTCAAGTCCCGCTGTTTGAAACAAAGAATGTTGCTGTCGTGTTCTCATACTACGCGAAGATGAACGCCGGAGGAAACTATGGAGGCTCGCCAGTTTCTTCCCCTGTCTTTGTTTCCTATGAATATATGCTGAACGGAAACTGCATTGGGAATCTGACCGGAATGTACGACACTCAGAAATGCGGAAAGGTTTTCCAGAAGAATATCCACCACGAGGATTACGTGATGTGGCTTGAAATCTTGAAAAAAGGATTCTTCGCGCTGAACACAAACACGGTCGAGGCCATCTACCGCGAGAACAAGGCTTCTGTCTCTGGAAGCAAGCTCAGGGTTTTCAAGTGGCAGTGGAATATTCTGCGGCGCGAGCTGAACATTCCGTTTTTTAAGTCCGCTGGATATTTTCTGCATTATGCGGTCAGCGGATTCTTGAAGCTCATAAAATAGAGTGAGTTAGAAAATGCGGTCATTGAGCCTGTCGAAATGACCAAAACGATAATATCTGGTGGTTTCAATACGCTCAGCCACCGCAGACCTTTGGAGGAAAACTATGACAATCACAATAATCGGCGGTTCTGGTTTTGTCGGAACACGTTTAACAAAACGGCTTTTAGAAGCGGGGCATACAGTCAGAATCGCGGACAAGCGCAAAAGCGTGGCTTACCCTGGGCTTTGGCAACGTGTTGACATAAGAAACGCGCCGGAAGAGAAAAACGAATTCAAAGCAAGCCTGACCGACGAGGCGATGGCTCCGGGCGCGGACGAGACTGCAAAAAAGGCGCAGCCGATGCATTCACTTGCTGATGTTCTTGCTGGAAGCGACGCAGTTGTGAACCTTGCGGCGGAGCACCGCGACGACGTCACCCCGAAATCGCTATACGATGATGTAAATGTTCACGGAAGCGCGAATGTTCTGGAAGCCTGCGCGAAACTGAAAATTCATCAGGTGGTTTTCACAAGCTCGGTCGCGGTCTACGGGTTCGCTCCCACAGGAACAGACGAGAGCGGGGAGATAAAATATTTCAACGACTACGGACGCACAAAATATGCCGCTGAGCAGGAATACAAGAAGTGGCTGGCGGCGGACAGAAGAAACTGCGCTGTTATAATCCGCCCGACAGTGATTTTCGGCGAGCAGAACCGCGGCAATGTCTACAATCTTCTCCGGCAGATTGCGGGCGGACACTTCCCGATGGTCGGAAAAGGCACGAACCGCAAGAGCATGAACTACGTTGAGAATGTGGCGGCGTTCATCCAGTTCTGCCTTGAGAATGAGGGGAAGCTCCCGTGCTTTGATGAGGGATTCGACGGCACGGAGAAGGGCGCGCTCCATCTCTTCAACTACTGCGACGAGCCTGCGTACGACATGAACCATCTTGTCCTCGATGTCTATAAGCATCTTGGGAAGCCGAAAAAGCGTCTTTTCCATTTTCCGTTCTGGATTGCGTACCTCGGAGGAAAATGCTTCGATATCGCTGCGTTCATTCTTCATAGAAAGTTCGCGGTTAGCTCAATCCGCGTGAAGAAATTTACGCAGAACACATACTTCAGGTCTTCGCGCGTCCCGGAAACTGGCTTCAAGGCGCCGGTTGAACTGGAGGAAGGCCTGCGCCGCACGATTGACTACGAGTTTGTCAGGAAGACGGAGGGGCACGTTTTTCACTGCGAGTAGAATATGCTCGGTTTGAGTTTCTAAGCGATGCGATTTAAATTAGAGATAAAGTTTTTTCAAGCGGGTGATTTTTTTTAAGTGGAAACCCTTTCCTCTTAGTTCACGCTTCGTTGCTCACATATCTCATTCCGAGGGGCAGATTTTTTCAGTTTTTGCTCCGCAACGCTACGAAATTTCAATTTTCTATATTGATTAACATTATTTAAATCTGATAAAATAAACAATCACTTTTGCAGGCTTTATGCCTGCTTTTTTTTTTAACTTTCCTTGTTGCCGTATTTTCTACATTTTGGGAGTAAAAATGAAAAAACAAATCTCAATCATCGCAGTTATGATTCTCTTGGCGGTTCTCTCAGTTTCAGGAGCCGCGGCGCAGGCGGTTTCAGAAAGAGGCTACGCGTCTGCATTTTCTGAAAATGCGGTGTATTACAAGCATGACATCAAAAAAATCACTTTTACAATCCCGAAGGACAAGGCTGTCCAGAGCCGCGCGGTGTTGCAGTTCCTTGACCAGAATAATGACGGGGCTGTCGCTTATGAAATGGCAGTTCAAATTGAAAACAAAAAATGCAAGTATGTCCTGAAAAATTTTCCCACAGGCAGAATCAGCGGCATATCGGAAGAAAAGTTTATGGAGAATCTTGGAAACGAATATGAGTGGCTTTTGCATCTTAAAATTATTTTTGAGGACGGAACAGAGCACGTTTATGACGACAGCCATATCTTGATAGGCGCGCTGTTCAATCGTGAAAACAGTCGTTATGACGGGGAGTTTAAGTGGGAAATCCGCGGCGAGGCAAAAATAGAGGAAAATGATTTTTCATTTGTGCTTCCGCATAATTTCAAAGAATTCACTGCCCTGAAACACAGGCTTTTTGCCAGCCAGTTGAAAGAAGCAAAATGCTATTCTTCCGTTGATTATTCTTACTGGGGTGACTTCTCGCTTGAAAAGCCTCAGAAAGAATTTTTTTGCATCGGCTCTTTTTATCCTGAAGAATGTAGACCGGATGTAGAAAATTTTTCGGATTTTAAAATCTTTTTTGATTCTTATTTGCAGGACAAATTTCCAGCGAAGAACATTTCGCAAAAAAGAGAAGTGCTTCCGGGCGGGTTGAACGGCCTGGAGTATTCTGTCAAGAAAAACTCAAAGTCAACAGACGAAATATATTTTTTTGAATGCAAAGAAAAAATTATCTATGTCTATGTGAATAAAAAAATCAGAAATTCTGAAATTGAAAGTATCGTGCCGGCTGTGCTGGGCTCATTGCGGATTAATTAAGAATTGTCGGTTTCTTGTTCCTATTTTCCAACTTAAAAAAACAACCGTGTAATAACAGCATATATAAATAATGTTTACGGAGAGCCTGGAAGTCGTTTTGCTGACAGAACAGCTATCTCGCTGTTGCTTCCAAATAAACTTAGCAATCAAGTCTGCTTTAAAACAAAGCTTTCAGTTTCTTGTCTTGAATTTATTAAAGCTGTAGAGGTTCAATTGTGAAAATAAGCAAGAATGAATATACAATGGAAATTCTTGCGGCTCTGGCTGGAAAAGTTATTGCAAGAAAAGAGCAGGTTTCTGATATTCAGGGTTTTGATCTGCTCATGAATTCAAAGACTGGCGAGATGCTTTTTAATGATGCTTACGACCTTTGGCATAACGGACCGGACTATATTGCCGCAGAATACTTCCTGGAAAAAAAAGCAGAGTAGTGTTTTTTTTGTCAGCAACTTAAAACTTGTTTTTTTAGTGCCTTCCATGGAATATATTCACCGCAGGAAAAATATAGAAGATTCCGCAAAATATTTTGCCGAGATTGCAGTTGAAAAAATGGCTGGAATTTACGGCGAGTGTGTGGAAGAAAACGTAAGAAACTAAAAAGCAGTATTTTAATAGCCGTTTAGGATAATTCCACATACGCACAGAAACATTATGCGCGCCTGTCAGAATCCTTCGGATGTACTGTCGGAATGTTTCAGATGTACTGTAATAATCTTTCTGGTGTACTGTCTGAAAAATTCTGTACGCTTGTTATAATAATTCCGCAAGTCTTGTAGAATCATCATAAAAAGTTTTTAGGATTTTAATAATGGAATAAAAAATTAGTCAGCTTGAAACAAAAGAATTTCTTTAACTTGACATAATTATATGTTGCTAAGTGTCTTCCCTCGGATTTTTTTGCTTCCGGGGGATTTTTTTTGCCTGCACAACAAGTTGCACAAAACTGCTTATTTTCCATTTGACAAAACGCTTTAAAATTCATATATCTATTTCAAATGACAAAGGATTTGACAACGGGAAGCCCTATGAGGCTTATTTTAGGATTTTCGGTTCCAGTTTTCTTTGGATATTTGTTTCAGCAGTTCTATAACCTTGCTGACACGGTGATTGTAGGAAAATTCCTTGGAGTTTCCGCTTTGGCAGCCGTCGGTTCTACGGGCGCGGTTTGCTTCCTGATTATCGGAGGCTGCATGGGAATCTGCAACGGCTTTGCTATTCCTGTGTCTCAGAAATTCGGGGCAAAGGACTACGAAGCCATGCGCAGGTTTATCGCCGGCGGAATCAAGCTGACTGCTTTAATCGCTGTTGTGGTTACTGCTCTTACGGTTTTGTTCTGCAAGCCTCTTCTTGTCCTTATGAGGACACCTTCTGATATTTTTGGCGCCGCATACGGCTATCTTGTAATAATTCTTGCAGGAATTCCGGCTTCGCTTGCCTATAATCTGCTTGCGGCCGTTATCCGCTCCCTTGGAGACAGCAAGACGCCTCTGGTCTTCCTTGTAGTTTCCTCTGTGCTGAATATTGTCCTTGATCTGTTTTTTATTCTTGCGCTGAACACTGGAGTTGAGGGAGCTGCCCTTGCGACTGTTATTTCCCAGGCGGTTTCGAGCGCGGCCTGCCTGCTGTATATCCTTAAGGCTTATCCAGTTCTCCATCTTTCACGGAGCGACTGGAACGTTTCTGCGCGTCATGTCCGTGTCCTGCTTTCAATGGGGCTTCCTATGGGACTTCAGTATTCCATCACAGCCATCGGAAGCGTTGTCCTTCAGTCCGCAGTAAACAGCCTTGGCTCATCCGCGGTGGCCTCGGTCGCTTCCGCCAGCAGGATTGCGATGTTCTTCTGCTGTCCGTTCGATGCGATGGGAACGACAATGGCGACTTATGGCGGACAGAACACAGGCGCTCATAAGTTTTCACGTCTTAATCCAGGCATATTCAGCTGCTCGCTACTCGGGCTTGTCTATTCGCTTCTTGCTCTGGGAATCATGCTTGCTTTCGGGCGGACGCTTGGGCTTCTTTTTATTGACCTGGGACAGGAGGAAATTTTAGGCAACATCTACAAGTTCCTTGTGATTAACAGCGCGTTCTATTTTCCGCTTGCGCTTGTCAATATTGTGCGCTTTATGATTCAGGGAATGGGATTCAGCCGGCTTGCTGTCTTTGCAGGCCTTTTTGAGCTTGCCGGACGCGGGGTGTTCGGCCTTGTTTTTGTGCCAGTGTTCGGATACACGGCAGCCTGCTTTGCATCTCCTGCCGCATGGATTCTTGCCGACTGCTTTCTTGTTCCGGCATACTTTATATGCAAGAGGCGGCTTGAAAGCTAGAAAAACGGCGGCCCGGCTGATATGAACACACTGTTTTTTTTTATTTTAGCCTTCCTTTGACATTTGCATACTGCAGTCTTGCATAGATTTCAGTGGCCCATGCGTTAAGTGTGTCCGCGTCGGATTTGTCGACATTTGATGGAAGTTTTACTTTGACAGCCTTGTTGTAGTTTTCTACAGCGGCATTGTAATCTTTTTCATTAAGCGCGATTTCAGATTTTGTAAGATAGGCGGCCTTTTTCTGGACATTAGTATTGTTTGAAAGCTTCGCTGTTTTTTTCTTGGCGTTGTTCTCTTCTGTTTCCTGAGCTGCCTGTGGATTATTGTTTCCTCCAACCCTGCCTTCAATTCCTTTTACAATGCCCTTCCATTTCTGGGCAAAACAGGCGGAAGATGCGGCCATAAGCAAAACCAGCACAATCCTTGATTTTTTTGATAAATTCATAATAGCGACTCCTGATGACACTGTTGTATTAAGTATGTAAATATGCCTGCCACTATAACTTTTTCGCTGCAAATTGTCAATTAAAAGGCGGCCTGCGCATGGGCCTGAATTTTTTCCGTTTTCATTTGCGGATTTTCCTTCTTTTTTTTTCCTTCTAAAAATGCCTAAACTCGGGCCTAAAAAAACCGATGAATAATTGAGAGGGCTGTTTGCGGCTTTTCATTAAAAAGAGGTTTCCTATGGGATTAAAAAGGGCGGCCCTGCTGATTGCCGTGGCCTGCGCGTTTTTCTGCGCCGACGCGGTTTCTGTTGCTTTTCAGATTGTGCAGCACGGGGATCCGGAGATTAGAAGCTCCTCATACATTATTGAGGAAAGTTTTTTTGACTTTTTCTTTGGAAGGGGAGTCATCGTTTCAAATTCTCCGGCTGCTGTTTCTGTCTCTGCGGAAAACGACGCGTCTTTTTTTGAGAAGTCCAGGCAGGAGGCATGGGAAGGCGGAGTTGACTACTTCGTTGAGCTTACGGCGGATTTCAGTCCGGCGAACTCATCGAATCCTGACGCTGATCTTCTTGCGAACCTTGGCAGCCTTTCGTGGAGAGTTGTGGATGTTTCCTCGGGTGCTGTCCTGGGAAGCGCAAAAAAAAATCCTCCAGCTTCATCCGGCATCAAGGATAAGCGGAAGGGACTTTCTGACTTTGCTTCTGGAATAGCAGGCGATATATATAAAATCATCCGTAGGTAGGGGACGTATGAAAAAGTTTTTATCTGGAATTTTGTTTTTTTTGATTTCTGTTTGTGTTTTTGCCGATACCGGCGCCTTTATCGAGGGCGTGATTGAGGTCGCGGAAAAGGATGAGCTTCCGGCCGGATATTTTGGAAAGGCTGCGGGCTATCTTCCTGGAGACAGCGTTTCAATCACTAATCCGGACACTGGAATCACGCTTCAGATTTTGAACCTGGGCACTCTGGATGCTTCCGGCGGAATCGCTGTGCTTATCTCGCAGGAGTCTGCTAAAAGCCTTGGAATAGAGCGGAATTCAGGCGTGAAGGTAAAGCTTGCGGCCCGCTCAGGATATTTTGACGAGACTGTATCAGGTTCAGCGGTTCTTGATGAAAAGACTCTGCCTGCTCAAAAAACCGAAGAATCCGCCGCCCAGCCGGATGACGCATCCAGCAAAGATGACGGCATTTCTGTTGCTGCGGAGAGTGCGGCTCCTGTTGCTGTCGCCGGAATTCCTTTGATTGCCGGGGAAGAAGACAGCGGTGTGGAGAGCTCAGAGCCTGCGGAAGAGTCGGAATCTTTTGCTTCAGATGAAGAGAATGTCCTTGCTGAGGATGAGATGGCGGAAGAGCTTTCTGCCGCAGAGAACACTGAGCCCTATGCGGCTGATGAGGAGCCTGTTGTTGTAGCGCCTCCGGTTCCGCTTGAAGATGAAATTCCTGCGGAAGATGTAGAGGACGAAACAGAGGAGGCTGTCGTTGTTGAAGAGCCTGCTCCAGCCGAGGAGGATTCTGCAGATTCAGAGGAACCTGCCGCTGAAGAATACAGCGTTGAGGCTGCCGAAGAACCTTATGAAGACTATGAAAGCGTAGATGACGGATTCCTTGAGTCAAAGGAAGCTGTCGAGCAGCCTTCTCCAGCGGAAGAAAGCGAAAAAGAAGAGGCCGTTGTTGTAGAGGCACCGGTTCCGCTTGAAGATGAAATTCCTGCGGAAGTTCTTGAAGACGAAATAGAAGAGGAGGCTGTCATTGTTGAAGAGCCTGCTCCAACCGAAGAAGATTCAGCAGATTCAGAGGAAACTGCCGCGGAGGAAGATGAAGTCTCGGAGCCTGTGGAAGTGGAAGAGCCTTCCGTAGATGAAGAAATAGAAGAGGAGGCGGTTGTTGCAGAGGAGCCTGCTCCAGTTGAGGAAGATTCAGCTGTTGAAGAAAATACTGATGCCCAGTCGTCGGACGGTGAAAGCGACGATTATGCGCCTATTATCCTTGTTCCTTTTGAGCCAGAGATTCCAGAGCCTTATGAAAACTCTTCTTCGGAAAGTGAGCCGGTTGAAATTGTTCCTGTTGAGTCAGCTCCTGAGCCTAAGCCGCAGCAGCCTGAGTATCCTGTAGACATACAGGAGCATATAGTTGCTTCTGAGGATATGCTTGAAACCGGATGCTACTATATCCAGATTGCGACAATGGGAAGTGTAAAGAATATTGAAAATCTTCTTAATAAGTATTCTAAGTATCCAGTTTCGCTTGTTCCTGCTGGAAAGAACTACCGTGTCCTTGTAGGACCGCTTTCTGTCGATGAGTATGGCGCAGTTCTTGCCAAATTCAAGGACGCAGGCTTCAAGGATGCGTTTGTAAGAAAGAGATAGTCTAAAAAGTAAATCTAGGCGGAAGTCCTGTTGCGGGATTTCCGCTTTTTTTTTGTATTCCGGTCTTAAAATTGTTTTAGGAAAACAATATGCTTCCGTAATATTGAAGCGTTTTTTCTGTAAAAAAACTTCCTTATGAAATAAAAAAAATTTGCTTTATGAAAAAAGCTGTTGTATAATGTTGTCAACTCGTGTTGATGATGTTATACAAGATTGGAGGTTTTATGAAATTTTTTAGAAAATGCGCTGGAGCGGCTGCTGTCTGCGCTTCGGTTTTGTTTATTTCTGCCTGCGGAATTTCTACAAAGGCCCGCGGTTCAAAGAATATAACGGTTCTTCCTGTTGAAAACATTTCGGATGATTTTATTATGGGCGCCGATATTTCGTCCATGGTTTCCCTGGAGAATGCAGGCGTTGTGTTCTATGATGCGGCCGGAAAAAAATCAGACTTGATAGCGCTTCTGAAGGCGGGCGGAGCGAACTGTGTAAGAATCCGTGTTTGGAACAACCCTTTTGACTCTGATGGAAACGGATACGGCGGCGGAAACAACGATATTGAGGCCGCTGCAAAAATAGGAAAAAGGGCGACTGAAGCCGGACTTGGAGTTCTTATAGACTTTCATTATTCTGATTTCTGGGCTGATCCAAACAAGCAGTCTGCGCCAAAAGCTTGGAAGAATATGACGTTTGAGCAAAAGGAGGCCGCCCTGTCAAAATATACGGCTGAAAGCCTTGAAAAGCTTAGAAACTCCGGCGTAAAAGTTACGATGGTTCAGGTTGGAAACGAAATCAACAATGGAATGTGCGGAGAAATGTACGATGATAAGGTTCTGGGGCTGGTTTCCGCAGGCAGCAAGGCTGTAAGAAATTTTGATAAGAATATTCAGATTGTGGTTCATTATACAGATCCGCTTTCTGAAGGATACTTGGAAAAAAGGGCGGGGCTGCTTGAAAAGTATAAGGTTGACTACGATATTTTTGCGACTTCATATTATCCATTCTGGCACGGAGATTCCGGGAAGCTTGCTGTTGTCCTAAAAAAGCTTTCAAATATTTACAATAAAAAAGTCATGGTCGCGGAAACTTCATATCCGTTCACAGGCGATGATGGAGACGGATTTGGAAATGTTGTGTCCGGCGCGTCCTCTGAGCAGGAATTCAACTATCCGATTTCTGTTGAAGGGCAGGCTGTCGCTGTGCGTGATGTTATTGCCGCTGTTGCCTCGGTAAAAAAAGGCGTTGGTGTGTTTTACTGGGAGCCTGCATGGATTCCTGTCCGCCATTACAAGAAGGATTCTCCTGACGCTCAGGCTGTCCTTGAGGAAAACTTCCGGGCATGGGAAAAATACGGCTGCGGCTGGGCCTCTTCCTATGCTGCTGAATATGACAAGGAAGTCCGCTCTGCTAGAAACGGCGGCACTTGGGACAATCAGGCTCTCTTTGATTTTGATGGAAAATGCCTCGACTCAATAAATGTGTTTAAATATGCCCGCACAGGCTCAAAGGGCAGCCTGAATGTAATCCGCATAGACAATCCCCTTGTCCAGTTTGCTTATGGAAAGCAGGAGTCGCTGCCTGAAACTGTGAAGGTTCTTTACAATGACGGCTCTGTAAGGGATGAGGCCGTTGAATGGGACAGTGCGGCTGAAAAAACTGTGTCCGGGAAGCCGGATTTTGGCGAGTATAAAATTCCTGGAAAATTGAAGAACGGCGGAAGCACAGAATGTACTGTAAGAGTTACAGCAAGCAATTTTCTTGTAAACGGCGGCTTTGAAAGCGGCGACCTCACAGGCTGGACTGTTGAAAATTCTGCTGGAAAAGGCTCTCCTAAGGTTGACAAGAACAGCCAGAATGCTAAGGAGGGACTCTGCTACTTCACCGCATGGGAGAAGGACAGTTTTGAATTCACTGTTTCCCAGACTGTAAAAGAATTTTCGCCTGGAAAATACAAGTGCTTTGCGTATTTTGAAGGAACCGGAATAAAAAATCCTAGCGGAACAGTTTTTAAGGCTGTCGTTAATAAAAAGGACGGAAGCAGGAAGGAGTTCGCCTGCGATGTTGCAATTCCAAATACATGGAAGAAATTCTATAAGGCTGAGCTTCCTGTTATTGAGCTTGGCGGAGATGCGGAGTCTATAACTGTCAGCGCATGCATAAAGGCTGAATTTGACACTTCATCAGGAGCGAACGGAGCG
Source organism: uncultured Treponema sp. (assembly GCA_964607295.1). Classification (GTDB taxonomy): domain Bacteria; phylum Spirochaetota; class Spirochaetia; order Treponematales; family Treponemataceae; genus Treponema_D. Next base: position 108,668 of record CAZSJX010000006.1, read on the forward strand.
TGGCTTGTAATGGATGATGTCAGCCTGCTTCTTGTTGAATAATAGAAAAAGCCTTGCTATAATCAGACCATGCTTGGATTTATTACGCTTTTGTTTTGTCTTGGAGAGGTCGCGTTTCCTGCGTTTATGCTTTGCCTTGTTTATCCGTTCAGCAGGAAGGCGGCTCTCTTTTGGTCTGACTACATAACCTGCCGCTGCGCAAGAGTCGTGTTCGCAATCTTAAATTTGTACAGGAAGTTTCAGTTTCTTGGCGACAAAGAGAATTTAAAGATGCTTCCTGAACAGTTCGTTGTAATTTCAAACCATCAGAGCCTCTTTGATATTGTTGTTTATCTAAAGTACTTTGGCGGAAAAAAAGCGCGGTTTGTTGCAAAGGATACTCTTGGCTCTGTTCCGATGGTTGGAAAAATGCTTAGAACTCAGGGACACTGCATGATTCCTCGCCACGGAAGTCCTTCTGTCGCAATGTCTTCAATAGACAAGTTTGCTTTGCGCGTTTTGGACAGAAATCAGATTCCTGTGATTTTTCCGGAAGGCACAAGAACGAGGGACGGAAATGTGGGTCAGTTCTATGCGGCTGGATTCAGGCGGCTTGTCGAGGCTACGCGGCTTCCTGTTGCTGTCTGTGCTCTTGACGGAGGCTGGCAAATTTCAAGGCTTGATTCTCTTTTCCGGAATCTTCACAAGGGCTCGTACCGTGTGAAAGTTCTAAAAGTGTATCCTTTTCCGGAAACAAAGGAAGAGGAGAAGATGATTCTTGAAGAGTCAAGAGAGCTCATAAGAAATCAGCTTGAAGAATGGCGGAAAATTCCTTTGGAATCTTCTGCCGTCTGATTTGTTTTTTTAGTGGTTTTATGTTGAAATTTTGACTATTTGTAGTTTTATTTTGCTTAGAATCGCTGTTCTGTTCTTGACACACAAATGCTAAATTGTGTATATTTCTAGAACATATAAAGAAATCTGTGGTTGTTTCTGAAGTCTATTGATTCTGAATCGCTGCTGTTTCTTTCAAAAACAAGCTTTCGGTTTCTATGGAAAGCTTTAAATCTACTATGGAGGAAGACGATGGCCGGAGCCAGTAAGAACTCTCGTACAACTGTTGCAACACAGAAATTTATTTGCCCAGATTGCGGCGGTGAAATTGTAATGAAGACTTTTTTTGAGAACGGAAAACTCAAGAATCTTGCAGAATGCCAGAAATGCAAACGCATTGAGCGCAGACCTAAAGATTTTAAATAAAAATCAAAGCCGGAAACGGTATTTTCATAGGAATTTATTCGGAGGTATCCTGTGTCAGTAAAGAAAACATCTGCAGAAAAAAGACACGCACAGAGCGAAGTTCGCAGAATGCGCAATAAGGCAGTAAAGTCTAGGGTGCATACAAGCTTGAAGAAATACATGGAAGCTATTCTTAAAAAGGATCAGCCGCTTGCTCAGGAGAAACTCAAGGTTCTTCATTCAGAGCTTGACAATGCATACCGCAAGGGTGTTATAAAGCTTAATGCCTGCGCGCGCAAAAAGAGCCGCATGGCTGTTCTTTACAATGTAACTTTTGCAGCTGCAAAATAAACTTTGAAGGATGTTGTTAAAAAACAGCATCCTTTTGTTTGTGGTGTTGGAATGTCTTCAAAAAAAGTTACAAAAAACGATTTGCTGGAAGCTGTTTATCAAAATACAAAATACGAAAAACTTGCGGTTCAGGCCATAATGGAAAATCTTTTTGATCAGATGAAGGAAGTTCTAAAAGATGGCAATACAATTGAATTGCGTGGTTTTGGAACTTTTGAGGCCCGGCTTCGCAAGGGAAGACAAAATGCTCGTAACCCAAAAACAGGACAGCATCTTTCAGTTGCTCCTCATTATGTCGTTGCTTTTCGTTCTGGTCAGGAATTAAAAAAGGCTTTATGGGATTTGCCTGTTGCTGAGGCTCCCGGCGAGCAGAACTAAAATCCTTTTTATATTTTAAGATTCAAGAGGTGTGCTGATGTCAGGCTTTTCCACTGGAAATTTTACAGTATTCGGACAGGAAACTGAATTTGATGGTGTGCTGGAATTTTCAGATAATCTTGTTATCACTGGAAAATTTCATGGAACTATAAATGCATCTGGCAGTCTTGAAATTGAAAAAACAGCGGTTTGCGATGTTGACAAGATGAGCGCGAATTCGATTGTTGTCTCGGGAAAAATAACAGGAGACATAGAGGCCAAGGATCGCATAGAGCTTTGCAATGGAAGCAAAGTCCATGGAGATTTAAAAGCAGCAAGGCTTCGTGTTTCTGATGGAGTGGAATTTGAAGGAAAAATTTCCATGGTTGATGAAATTCCGTCCTCTGATATTTTTTCTGTTGCTTCGGAGGAATATAAAAATTCTCTTATTATGCAGTCAAATGAGGCTAGGTAAATTTTATATCTAAGGCTGATTTTTATTGACAAAACTGCATTAACAATATTAAAATAAGACTGCTTTATAATTAATTTTGTTTCTTTTATTTTTCCGAAAATTTGTCGAAATGCCCTTGTTTCAGGGTTTTATAAAATGTACTGGAAGTTTTTATTTCTAGTTTTTTTGAAATTAAAAATCATAAAAATTATTGCAGTTCTTGCATATAAAAACGGCATGCCCTGCCTTTTGGGATGCTTATTTTGGAGTAATCTATGGCAATTATAAAACGCCGTAATTCAGATGATGCAGCGGATTCTCAGGCTGAGGAGGCCGCAAGCCAGTTGGAAGGAAGTGAAAATCCTGAGTCTACAGAATCTGACGAGGTGAAAAATCCTCCTAAGGTAAGACGTCGCCGGATAGTAAAGAAATCTGCCGAGTCAGAAAAAGATGAGCCGGAAAATACAGATGAACCTTGTGCTGATGTTCAGGAGAAGAATGCGGCTGCGGATGATTCTTCTGGTTCAGACAGCAGGGCTCAGTCTGCTCATGTTTCTTCAGAGACGGATTCATCTCATGAAGAGCATTATGCGCCTCGACAGCGTTATGACAACGGCAGAAGATGGAACGGAAACAACCGCTATGGAAACCGGCGCTACAATAATGGCCGCTATAATAACACCAACTACGAAAAAAATCTTCAGGCTAGGCTGGAGGCTGTTCAGGCTGCGCAAAAAATCGAGAACCCGGAAGAGTACGAGTCCAAGCCGCGTCTTTTAATAAATGATCTTACAAAGAAAAGCATGCCGGAACTTAGAGAGCTCGGTGTTCAGTATGGAATTTCTGCTGACGAAATGGCTCCTATGAAGAAGCAGGATTTGATTTTTTCGATTTTGCGGGCGCATACTGAGCATGGCGGAATTATTTTTGCTTCCGGCGCATTGGAGATTCTCCCTGATGGCTACGGATTCCTTAGAAGTCCGCAGAATTCTTATCTTCCTGGTCCGGATGATATTTATATTTCTCCAAGCCAGATCCGCCTGTTCAACTTAAAGACCGGCGATACAATTTACGGGCAGACAAGAAGTCCAAAGGAGGGCGAGAAGTTTTTCGCCTTGCTGCGCATTGAGACTGTGAATTTTGAAGATCCCTATGTTGCCCAGACTCGTGTTCCATTTGAGAATCTTACGCCGCTTTATCCTAACGAAAAGCTTCGTCTTGAGACTGTTTCTACAGAGCTCAGCACGCGTATTGTTGATCTTTTTGTTCCTATTGGAAAAGGACAGCGTCTTTTGATAGTTGCTCCTCCAAAGGCTGGAAAAACAACGCTGATGCAAAAAATTGCGAATGCAATAACTGTAAACAATCCTGAAGTTTATCTGATTGTTCTTCTTATTGATGAGCGTCCAGAGGAAGTTACTGAAATGGAGCGTTCTATTCATGCGGAAGTTATTTCTTCAACATTTGATGAGCAGGCTACACGCCATGTTCAGGTTGCTGAAATGGTTCTGGAAAAAGCGAAGCGGCTTGTTGAGCACAAGCGTGATGTTGTTATTTTCCTTGATTCCATAACTCGCCTTGCGCGCGCGTACAATCAGACTGTTCCAACTTCTGGAAAGGTTCTTTCAGGCGGTGTTGATTCAAATGCGCTTCATAAGCCAAAGAGATTTTTTGGCGCGGCTAGAAATGTAGAGGAGGGCGGCTCTCTTACAATAATCTCAACTTCGCTAATCGAAACTGGAAGCCGTATGGATGAGGTTATTTTTGAAGAGTTCAAGGGAACTGGCAACAGTGAGATTGATCTTGACAGAAAGCTTGCTGAGCGCAGATTGTTTCCGGCAATCAATATTAAAAAGTCTGGAACAAGAAAAGAAGAGCTTTTGCTTTCCGAGGCTGAGCTTCAGCGGATGTGGATACTGCGAAAAGTTCTTAATCCAATGGATGATGCCGATATGCTTGAGCTTATCCGGGACAAGATGCGGAAGACAAAAGACAATGAGGCTTTCCTTGCATCGATGAATCCAGGCGGCTTGTCTGAGGAATAAAAAAAACGGCTCTGTGAAGCCGTGAAGTATAAAGAAAAAAAATGAGGGGCTGTCCAAAAGGCAGCCCCTGTTTTTTTTAGATTACAGTTCCATCTGGAATGACAGCGCCTTTTCTTATAACTATAATTCCGTCCGAGCTATAGAAAAGTCCGTGGTCTCCGTCTTCATAGGTTTTACCATTGATGTTTATGCAGCAGTTGTTTCCGATGTGCGCATTTTTGTCAATAATCGCCTTGTTTATTTTGCAGTTCTTTCCGATTCCAAGGTCTGGTATCTTTTTCTTTTTGTTTTCGGCCTTGTCTTCTTCACTTTCGTAGAAGTCTGCGCCCATCATTACAACGCCGTTCAAGTCGCAGCCTTCATTGATTATAGAACGGATTCCTATTACAGATTTCTGGACGCGCGAATACTCAATTACACAGCCCTCGCTTGCAAGTGTAGCTGTCATGTTTGCGTTGTTGATTTTGCTTGGCGGAAGATTGCGCATCTGTGTGTAGATAGGCTTGTCTTCTTCGTAAAGGTTGAAGTTTGGCACAGGATTTGTAAGGTCCAGGGTGGCTTCATAGAACGAGCGGATTGTACCTATATCTTCCCAGTAGTCATTGAAGATATAGCTATTAACCTGCTTTGACTTTATTGCCATTGGAATGATTTCTTTTCCGAAGTCCGTCTTGTCGTTGCTTAAAAGCTCTTCCATTGTTGAAGCGTTGAAAATGTAAATTCCCATTGAAGCTAAATACTCAAGGCTTGCTGGAAGGTCACCCCTTGACTTTTCTGGAATTTTCCAGGCGTCAATGTTCATGTCCGCCGCCGGTTTTTCCATGAAAGCAGTGATTCGGTTTGTGTCATCGACCTGCATGATTCCGAATCCTGATGCATCGCGGCGGTTTACTGCCTTTGCCGCAATCGTAATCTCTGCGCCGCTCTCGATGTGCTTGTTCATAAAATCCTTGAGGTTCATTTTGTAAAGCTGATCTCCGGAAAGGATTATGTAATGTGTTGGACGCTGGACTCTAAAGTGGCCGAAGTTCTTGCGGACAGCATCTGCTGTGCCTTCGTACCAGCCTGAATGTTCAAGAGTCTGCTCGGCTGCAAGAATTTCTACAAATCCATCTGAAAAGCGGTCGAAATTGTATGAATTGTTTATGTGAAGATGAAGCGATGCCGAGTTGAACTGTGTCAAAAGATAAATTTTTTTGTAGCCGGAGTTGATGCAGTTAGAAATAGGAATGTCTACAATTCTATATTTTCCGCCGAAAGGAACAGCCGGTTTAGATCTTTCTTTTGTAAGAGGATAGAGTCTTGTTCCTTTTCCTCCGCCCAGAATGATTGCAAGAACTCTTGGTTCTTCTGTGTTTTTCAAAGCCATATTATTAAATTCCTCCGCTTGGTAAAACTTGAGGCTTCCGCCCAAATTTTTTGAAATATTCTTTCAATATTATAAATCACTTTCTGAATTTTGCAACAAAATATCTTGATTTTATTGTACGAAACTTCTAAAAAAATGCTTTCTGCGGCTCTCTTCAGAAGGCTAGACAGGCTGTTTTTCTTTGATTCCAAGAAATTCCTTGAACAGCTTCTCCTGCATCGGCTTTGCATAATAGAAGCCCTGGGCTATGTCGCATCCGCTTGTCTTTAGCATTTCGCACTGGTCCTTTGTTTCCACGCCCTCGGCGACTGTGGTTATGTTGAGCTTCTTTGCCATTTCAATTACAGAAGTTATGATAATCCTTTCCTTGGGATTTCCGTTTTCTTCCTTGGATGAAAGAAATTCTTTGTCCAGCTTTATTACATCTGCCGGCATATTCTTTAGAAGATTCAGCGAGGAGTATCCTGCGCCAAAATCATCTACGGAAACTGAGAATCCGGCCTTTTTTATTTCATTCATGACTTTTATGAGGCGGCTCGGATTGTCTATCATGATTCTTTCAGTAAGCTCGACCTCTATTTTGTTTTCGCCTATGTCGTATCCGTGTGAAATCTGCTTGAGCTCGCTTATGAGATTCGGATTGTAAAGGTTGTAACGGCTCAGGTTGAATGAAATTGTAAGCGGATGCCTTTTACTTTCAGAAGTTTTGTTCCATTCCTCAAGAAATAGACAGACCCTGCTCAGCACGAATTTATCGATTTTTTCTATGAAGCCGTTGTCTTCAAAGAGAGGTATGAATTTTGCCGGCGGAAGAAATCCCTTGCGCGGATTGTTCCATCTTATGAGCGCCTCTGCTCCTATTATGCTTTCATCCTCAAATTTGAACTTTGGCTGGTAGAAAACTTCAAATTCCTTGTTTTCAAACGCTTCCTCCATGGAAAGCGTTATTTCCCTGTTCCAGTCGTGGGAATCTTTCAGCTCGCTTGTATATTCAATCACTCTGTGGGTTGCAAAATGGTTTTTGTAGAGCTTCTGGGCCAGATTCGCCTTGTCTATCATGGATTCTATGTCGTCCGCCGGATTTTCTATGCGGTATATGCTTGCGCTGAATGTAAACTGGTATTTTGGGGGAAGGTATTTTTTTACAATGTCGTCCACATTTGTTATATTGTAGACCAGCTCCTCAATGTCCCAGAAAAATTCCATGTTTTTTATAAGAAAAACAAAATTGTCGGCGTAAAATCTGCATACAAATTCGTTTTTTCCGCATTGTGAAAGAAAATGTTTTCCAAGAAGCTTTAAAATTTCGTTTCCCTGTAGAATTCCGTAAGTGTCGTTTATGATTCTAAAGTTGTCCGCATTTAGTGAAAGAATCATGTATTCGTTTGGAGCTGCGTTTTTAAGAAGTTTTTTGGCATCGTGCTCAAAGTGTCTGTATGCCGGGAGGCCTGTTATGTTGTCATGTTCAATCATGTAGCTTTTTTTATGCAGGATAAGCAGAAGCAGCGCTATTACGAAGCAAATCAGAGTTGCAAAAAAAATAGAAATCATTGCGGCAAAACGTAGACTGTACATTGTTAAATCTCGTAAAAATTTTATGTAGAATAAGTAAAAGGCGTTCCTGAATGTTTCAATCCCTGAAAGCCTATTAAAGTATAAACTGCAATTCCCTAAAAAACAAGAAAAATCTTGCATAAAAGCTATTTAGTCCAAATTTCGAATTTTTATAGTGAGAAAAAAAATAGTGCCAAAAAGAGAGATGATAGCTAAAAAACTGTGCAGCCCGATATCGGGCGGTTTTGCCAAACGCAGCTCTCCTTGCGCTGTTTTTTGATTGTATATAAGACTTGAAGTTAGGACTATTTGGCTTAACTTTTTTGCTCAGGTTCCGATAAACTAATTGAGGTTATGTTATGATTAGAGGCTGGTATATCGGAGCAAGCGGAATGAACGCCCAGCAGAACAGGCTGGACACAATTTCAAACAATCTTGCGAATGTAGACACAACAGGCTTTAAAAAGGAAATTCCTGTAAGCAAGGAATTCAGCGAGCTTTTGCTTAGAAGAACTGCGGCGGACGGAGTGTACAAGACTCCTTTTGGTTCTGCGGATGCGGCTCCGATAATCGGCTCTATCGGACTCGGTGTTGAGACAAACGAGCTTTACACAGACTTTACCCAGGGCTCGTTCAAGGCGACAGACACAAAGACAGACCTTGCTCTTGGCGGCGAGGGCTTTTTTGCTGTACAGACTCCGGCCGGAGAACGGTACACGCGCAATGGAAATTTTCATCTTGGAAAAGAAGGAATTCTTTTAACAAAGGAAGGTTATCCTGTTCTTGGTGAAAACGGCGCAATCCATGTTCCTGATGATAAATTCTTTGTAAACCAGGATGGAATGATTTATACAAATCAAGACAATGAGCTTGTTGACAGAATAAAAGTCGTCCGGTTTGAAAACGAGCGCTATCTAAAAAAGCAGGGCTCTTCCCTTTGGAATTCAAATGAAATTTCCGGCGAGGCTTATATTGCGGAAGGAGACGGCCGTCCGCGCCTCTTGCAGGGATACACCGAAGCGAGCAATGTGAATGTTGTGAACGAGATGGTTCAGATGATAGAAGTCAACCGCGCTTATGAGGCCAACCAGAAATCTGTTCAGACAGAGGACAGCATGATGGACACGCTTTGGTCTAAAGTTGTTACTGTGAACCGCTGATAGAAGGAGATAAAAAATGGTAAGAAGCTTATGGAACGCCGCTACAGGAATGAACGGCCAGCAGATGAATATCGACACAATCTCAAACAACCTTTCCAATGTGAATACTACAGGCTTTAAGCAGCACCGCGCTGAATTTGAGGATCTCCTCTACCAGAATGTGAAGCTCGCTGGAACTCCGGCCACAGAGGACACTGTGACTCCTGTGGGGCATCAGATGGGAAGCGGTGTTAAGGTAGGAGCCACGCAGCGCATCATGACGCAGGGCTCATTGCAGGCTACTGGTGTTGACACAGACATCGCTGTTGTAGGCGACGGTTTTTTCAGGGTTCAGCAGTACGACGGAAGCTGGGCCTACACAAGGGACGGATCGTTCAAGGTTGACTCGACCGGACAGCTTGTTACAGCGAACGGACTTCGCGTTATGCCTGAGATTATCATGCCGGAAGGCTTTCAGCTTGAGACGCTTTCTGTCTCTGACGGCGGAAAGGTGAGTGTGAAAGTGAACGGTGAGCTTGAGCCTGTGGAAGTTGGACAGCTTGAGCTTTATAGATTTCCGAATGCGGTCGGACTTGAGAACACAGGCGACAACCTCTATAAAGTTACAAACGCATCAGGACAGCCGATTGCCGGACGCCCTGGAATAGACGGAATGGGAATCACAAAGCACAAGTTCCTTGAAATGAGCAATGTTTCCGTTGTGAATGAAATGGTTCAGATGATTGTAGCCCAGCGCGCATACGAGTTCAACTCAAAGGCCATACAGACCAGCGACAATATGCTTCAGACGGCAGCCGGACTGAAACGCTAGGACTGACTAGCAGATTGTGAGGCCTGCGGAATATAGTTTTTCCGCGGGCTTTTGCATTTTAAAACACGCCTTATAAAATCATAGAAATATTTTATTTTTGAATAAAACTTCAGGCGGAAAACGCCGAGAATATAAGCGAGGTGGAATCATGGCGGTAAACGGAATCTCTGGAACAGGAATCACAGGCACTTTGTCCAATGGAGGCAATGCGATTGACTCTGCTGTTCTTCAGAACGAGGCAAAAAAATTCTCTTCACTTGTAAAGGAAATGCAAAATAAAACTGCCTTGGGAATTTCAGAAGGAACATCTTTGTCCGGGATTTCTTCAAGCCAGATTGCTAAGAATCATCGTCTGAACGGTGACTATACGCAGGGATTCTATGGAACATTCACGTCTGACTCTGACAAGTCTGCCCGTCCGCAGGGATTCGCCGCGAACTCAAGGACAGCAAGCGGAAAGACTCCGATAATTGATAAAACTTCCGAGCTTTATGCGCAGTCCATGGAAATGGAAAACTACATGGTCAAGATGATGCTTTCATCAATGCGTGATACAATTCAAAAGACAAGTCTTGCCGGAAAAGACAACGAGTACGCTAGAAAAATGTACGATGACATGATGTATGACAACATGGCGGAGTCAATTACAAAAAACGCTTCCCTAGGACTTGCCGACCAGATTTACATCGAGCTTTCCGGGCAAAGATAATTTCAATTTCTGCATAATAATTTTCTAAATTTTTCTCTAAACAATTTTTTTTAGATTCCGAAAATCAAATAGAAACTTTCTTTTTGAAGGAAAAGCTTATGGCGGAAGAAAAAGAGATTGAACTGATCAGTGTGCTCAACGAGCAGGAGCGCATTCTTGACTCCATGCTTATGGAGCAGAGTAAAATCCACGAGTGCGTTGTAAAGCGCAGCTGGGCGGGCCTCGAAGAGTATGTGCTGAACATAAACGAGCTTGGCAGCGAGTTTTCCAAGGTTGACAGGTTCCGTGAAAAAATCGCGTCTGTCTCAGAAAATATTTATTTCCATCCGGAAGTGAAGGATGTTTTTCTCCGTGTAAAGACAAAGCTTTCAAGAAGCAAGGTTGAGAATGATGCGCTTGCGAAGTATGTGAGCGCCACAAAGAAATTCATTTCAGAGGTGATGGACGAGTGCGCCTCCCAGCAGAGGAATGAGATTTATTCCCCGGACGGAACAATGAGAAAGAACTATGCGCAGAGCATTGTTGTGAACAGAAGCATTTAACAGGAGTGTGGAATCATGGCGAATTCTTTTGCAGGAATAGAAATTGGAAAAAGAAGCCTGATGGCTCATTCAACGCAGATTCAGACTGCCGGCCACAATATTTCAAATGCGGATACAGAGGGATATTCAAGGCAGCGCGTTGTTTTAAAGTCGTTTGAGCCTATATACCGCCCGGACTTGGAGCGCGCGATGGTTCCGGGACAGATAGGACAGGGCTGCGATGTTGAGAGCATAAATAGAATCAAGGATGAGCTTCTGGAAAGCCGCATTGTTGAGCAGAAGAATGTTGAGTCGTACTGGGAAACCCGCGAGAAATACTACTCAATGATTGAGTCTGTTTACAATGAGCCAAACGATGTCTCTGTGAGAACAAATATGGATAAATTCTGGCAGGGCTGGCAGGAGCTTTCTACATATCCGGAAAGCGATGCGGCGCGCCTTGCAGTTGTTGTCCGCGGCCAGACTTTGACGAATTCGATTCAGCAGCAGTACAAGAGCCTTCGTGGAATCGGAGACCAGATAAATGGCGACATTGAGTCTGTTGTAAGGCAGGTGAATGATCTTTCCAGGCAGATAGCCTCTGTGAACGGCGAGATTGTAAGAAGCAAGGGGCTTGGCGACAATCCGAATGACCTTATGGACCGCCGCGACCTGCTTGTAGAAAAACTTTCGTCGCTTATAAATGTTACTGTAACACAGAAAGACCCTGATGAATTCATGGTTCATACTGACGGACAGATTATTGTCCAGGGAAGCCTTGCCCGCCAGATAGAGACTGTGGGCCAGCTTGACAACAACGGCTACGGAAAACTTATGTGGTCTGACACTAAGGTTGACGCTGAATTTCACGGCGGAACTCTTGGAGCCTTGGTGGAACTGCGCGACAAGGATATTCGCGGAGAAATCCAGTCCTTGAACACAATGGCTCTTAACTTCGCGGATTTGGTGAATGATGTGCACAGAAACGCAGTCGGCAAGAACAATGTGACCGGACTTGATTTTTTTGTTCAGCATGATTTTGTTGAGAATGTAAACGGAAACTATGACAGGGACGGCGATGGTGTTGAGGATACTTCCTATATTTTCCGCATGACAGGAACAAATTCATTGAAGCCGCATGAGCAGATTGGCCTTTCAGGGACAATGACAATCAATGGAGCGCGCGGAAATATTGATGTTGCATATTTTTCTACGGATACAGTCGAAGATGTTGTCAACAGAATCAATGATTCAAACGGAGAAGTGAAGGCGTATCTTGACAGGAACAGCCGCCTTGTTCTGAAAGCAGCCTCTTCCAGCGGAATGGAAAATCCTGATTTCGTTATCCGGCATGTGGAGGATTCCGGAATGTTCCTTGCAGGATATTCGGGAATTCTGCAGGGAAGCGGCGCTGATAATGCCTATGATTTTGGCAGGGCGAATGCTGTTGATGTTCTTGCAGGCGCTCAGTTTGCGGTTTCTCCTGTCGCAGATCCTTCCGCATATATTGAAGTAAATGCTCTTGTTCAGAATGATGTTTCCAGTGTTGCCGCTGCGTTTAAGAATTCCCAGGGATTTGCTGAGCCAGGCGACGGAAGGGCTTCTGTTGAAATGGCCGCGATTAGAAATACAAAAATAATGATTGGAAGCCAGCGGACATTTGATGATTATTTTGCGGACACAGTAACCAATGTCGGTTTGAAGGGCGAGCAGGCTCAGAATCAGCTTGCTACCCAGAATAAAATAATGGGTGATCTTAGGGATTTGCGCGACAGCATTTCCGGAGTAAATATTGATGAGGAGCTTGCTGACATAATAAAATTCCAGCATGGGTATAATGTTGCTGCGAAATTTATTTCAGTTCAGGATGAGCTTCTGGACACATTGATAAATCGTCTTGGAGTTTAGCAGAAAAGAACGTTAGCTAGAAGCGAGGAAAAAAATGCATAGAATCAGTTCACAGTTTAATAATACAGATACCCAGTACCAGCTTAGAAAACAGGAAGTTAATCAGGCTGTAAAGAACAGACAGATTGGAACACAGAGCAGAATTGGAAGCCTGCGTGACGATCCTATTGCGGCAGGCCATCTCGTCCGCTATCAGTCTTATCTGGGGCGTGTGAATCAATTTGAGAAAAACGCCCAGACTCTTGCAGATCAAATGAATGTGAGGGAAGGGTATATAAACCAGAATCTTCAGATTATGCACAGAGTGAGGGAGCTTGCTGTTACCGGCGCAAACGGAACTTATACTGGCGAAGACTTAAAAAATATGGCTGTTGAAGTCAATGAGCTTCTTAAGGAAATGATTCAGAATGCAAATGCTGTAGGCCCTGACGGGAACACTCTTTTTGCGGGAACAAGAACCAAGGGCGCGGCTTTCGATGTTGTGATGGGAAATATTCCCGGTTCTGATGAGGCTTTGATTGAGAAAGTTAACTACAAGGGAAACAATGGAGTTAATAGGATTGAAGTTGACGAAAATGCTTATCTTCAGATTGATAACAGCGGAACAAAAACTTTCTGGGCGGAACCGCAGCATCTTATCGGACAGAGGGATTTGTCTTCATGGCAGGCGCTGGAAGATTCTGTGATAACAATTGATGGCGAGGATATTTCTATAAAATCCGGAGACAATGTTTATGCGGTTGCCGCAAAGATAAATAACTCTGGGATTGCAGTAAAAGCTTCTATTGATCCTGTCTCGCAGGGCTTGTCGCTTTCCACTACAGATTCTCATCAGGTGTGGCTGGAGGACAAGACAGGAAGCGCATTGGCGGACATGGGAATGATTGAAGATTCAAGCCAGTTTCCGCCTTACAATGTGAACACCTCCGCTGTAAAAGTTTCTGGAGGTTCTCTTTTTGATGCTGTCATTGCCTTGCGTGACTCGATGCTCAAAGGTGATCAGGAATCAATAGGAAGCCGCGTGATTGGAACTCTTGACTACGGAATCAATAATCTTACAACACGGCTTGCAAAGTCTGGAAGCGACTATGAGCGTGCAATGAACAATGTTGAGCGTTCGAAGACGAATAATTTGAATGTAACGCAGCTTGTGAGCAGAGAGGGCGACATTGATTTGACAGAGGCCATTACAGATTTAAAGATGATGGAATATGTTAATCAGGCCACGATGAGCAATGCTGGAAAAATGTATTCAAGCACATTGCTCGATTATATGCGCTAGGATTTTATTCTTGCTCTGCGGTGTTTGCCGCGGCAATGCCTTATAAAAACAAGAATCCCGGTGTTTGTGCTATCGGGAGTCTTGTTCATTATTTAAAAATATTTATAGGAATTTTTTATGCTGGTAGAAACAAAAAATAAAGGATGTGTTGAAATTCCCGACGATAGGTTTATTTCTATTCCTTCTGGGCTTTTTGGCTTTGAGGAATATACTGACTTTGCTCTTGTGGACAGTGAGTATGAGCCGCTAGTGTGGCTTCAGTCATTGCAGGAAAAAAATCTTGCGTTTCTTTTAATTGATCCGTTTCTGATTACTGATGACTATCAGGCCGAAATTGATGACAAGGAGCTTTTGAAAATCGGCATAAAGGATCCTAGCGATGTGATGGTTCTTACAATTGTGACTGTTCCTGACGACGGCAGCGCGGTAACTGCAAATTTCCAGGGGCCTCTTATAATCAATAAGAGAAATCATCAGTGTATGCAGGCTGTTCTTGACGGATCTAAATATACAACAAAGCACAATATTCTCGAAGCGCTGAAAAGAAAGGAGGCAAAGTAATGCTTATCCTTTCCAGAAAAATAGATCAAAAAATCCGCATTGGCAACGATATCACCATTACAATAATAGACGTAAAAGGCGATCAGGTGAAAATCGGTGTCGAGGCTCCAGGCAACGTAAAGGTCTACCGGCAGGAAGTTTTTGAGGCTATTCAGTCTGAAAACAAAGCCGCGGCTTCCCCGATATCAATGGAACGCCTTGGAAAACTTTTTGGCTGATGTCTGCTGGCTGAATTATTTTTTGTTCTTTTCTTCAAGAACTATTTCAGCCTCGCTTTTCCTTACATACAGCGGACCGTCATAGTCTTTTAGCGGCTCTTTTTTTTCTGCAATCATTTTTTCTGCAATTTCAAAGAGGCTTTCACAGCAGTCATTTTCTGGACAGAAACAATGAAGAGAGTACAGCGGCGTTATTTCGTTTGTCCGGCTGACAAATGCTTTTGCTCCTGGGCCGCAGACCGAAACAGAGCTTTCTGCATCAATCTGCTTTAGTATTTCTTCGATTTCAGAATCTTCTTCATTTCTGATTTTTTCACCGCGGATATAAAACGAATAGAAAAATTCATCTTCCTTCGCTTCGATTACAGGAAGAACTGTTTCAATAGCTTTTTTGTATGGCCATGCGTAGGCCTCTAAAGACGGAATTCCATAAAGCGGAATGTCGCCGGAAAGTGTGATTGCCTTGAGCGCGCTGAGCCCGAGCCTGAGGCCTGTAAAGCTTCCCGGTCCGAGCGTGACGGCTGTGTAGTCAAGCTCCTTTGCGGAAAGTCCAGCTTCTTTCATGGCATAGTCAATAGCGGGAAGCAGTTTTTCAGACTGTTTCATTCCCATGTCGAGAGTGAGCTTTATCATATTGCTTTCATTTTTTGCAGCTACAGAGAGCTTTGTGACTGCGCAGTCTATTGCAAGTGCTTTCATTTTATTCCTCGTTCCAGCTGATTTTTCCATTGCTCCAGTTTTCAATTTTTATCTGGCGGCTGCCGTCTTCCTGAGGCGTAATTTCAACCGTAATGGATTTTTTTGGGAGCTCCTTTTTTACTTTCGCGCTCCATTCAATTATGCAGACTCCATTTCCGTAGAGCATATCATCAACGCCTAGATTTATAAAATCTTCGCTGCCTTCAAGCCTGTAGACATCCATGTGGTACAACGGCATTTTTTTGCCTTCATATTCACTCACGAGGCAGAATGTGGGACTTGTGATATTATCTTTGACTCCAAGCGCTTTTGCAATGCCCTTGGTTATTGTAGTTTTTCCCGCTGCAAGTGTGCCTGTCATTGCAAGAATATCTCCGGGCTTTAAAAGAGAGCCAATTTTTTCTCCTAGTGAAATTGTTTCTTCTGAAGATTTTGTGTAAAAAATCATTTTCTACCTTCTGAATCAGACCTGAGGAAGGCTTCCTTCCTGCGCCATCTTGTCAATAAGCGCCTTTATTGCTTTTGTTATAGGAATAACTGGATAGTCAATTTTTGCTGGAAGCGGATCAAGATCAACTGTTCTTATTCCCAAAGGATTTGTTTCTACAGTGAAACTTATTGGAATTGAAACGACCGTAGACAAAACTTCAACTTTTGCAATTGCCTTGTAATGGTGAATGTAATAAATGTATCCGTCTTCTTTCTGTATCGAATTTATTTCTAAAACTTTCATAATGCAATAAAATTCCAGGCTCAAAAGTAATCATAAATTGCGGCATAAATATCATTTCTTGCAGCTATATTAATATCGGTAAATTTAATGTACAGCACAAATGTTTTTTCATCCATGGATTTTTTTGTCTTTAAAATGAGTCCCTGCGCCTTATGTTCTATGAGTCCTGGAAGTTTAAAATACAGCTGGATATACTGGTTCTTTGAAATTGGAAGTCCGCATGAAATTTTGCATCCGCCTGCGGAAATATCAATGAATGTTCCTGTGTATTTTTTTTGCTGCACTTCAAATTTCGATTTCCGTCCGGTTTTTATTTCCTTTACTGCGGAAAAAAGACATTCGACGTTTGTTCCCTGCCGCTTTGTCATTCGCTTTTGAATCACTTTCAGTGTTGAGGAATGTGTTATTAGAAGAATTTCTTTTCCGTTTGGAATGTCCTCGTAGCGAGCCGCCATTACAACGCACTGATAAAGCATGCCTGTCGCAGAAGAAAAATTAATCATGAATCTTGAAAGCGGCTTTGGCTTGTGGTTTTTCAGCTCAGAGGAAATTTCTATGTAAAATCCTTCCGGCGTGTTTTTTTGGACTACAGCGTCATGCGGGGCATGGTTGTCATCTATAACTCTTATTTGCTGCCCTGGTCTCAAGGATTTTGTGGAGGTTATTGAATGTTTTCTGTCGTAGAGTTTTTCAAGCTTGTATCTTAGCGAAAAAAGCACTGAAATCTTTTCCTCGTTTCTGGGAGTCTGCGCATTCAGTTTCTGGAACTCTGATTTGAAAAGCGTATGCATTTCATTTTCTGAACGGTATGAGAATAATATGTTGCGCGCATGATGGGCTTTACAGATGCTCCATAGCAGTTTTTTTTCCGGGCTGTCAAGGTTCGCTTCATGCGCGATGGCTCTTACATCTGAAAATTTTGTTTCTCTGTTTTTATTCGCTTCAATCCATTTTTTTGATTTCTTGAGATCCCTGTATTTCAAATACAAAAAATACAAGCATGCGAGAACTATAGCAGCGATAATAAATGATGCGACAAATGTGTATATAAATCCGCTTGAAATAAGACGCGCTTCAATAGGTGAGCCTGTGTCCATAATGCTACTTTTTTAAGCCGTCCTCTATGGCTTTTGCAATAAGTTCAAGACGCGGCGCAATTTCATATTCGCACAAGTCTCCGGATGTTACAGTGTCCTTTGTTTCAAGCGACTGCTCAAAGTCTGCGGCAATCGGAGCGAATTCCTCAAAAAACTCTGTAACGCTTTTTCCATCTATCACGATGCTTGAGTATACTTCTGGAAATAGCGCGCTTAAAGCCGCTGTATGGCAAAATTCGTCAATTGCATCTGCAAGCTCTGCAATTACGGTGTTCGCTTCTTTGTCTTTTCCGCCCTGAAGCGCGGCCGGAACTTCTGGAAGTTTTTCTGCAAGCAAAGAAAATGTTTCCTTCGCTTTTTCAAGGGATTCCACCACGTCCTGTTTTGTTAAAACTGTAAGCTCAATTCTAGTGCTTTCTTCAAGAGGAGTTTTTGACGCCTCGTCAAAATCAGCTGCAAGGACTTTTTTCCCGTTAAGACAGATTCCTATTGTTGTGGCCTCGCTTTTTTCTGCCTCTTTTTCAAATGACTTTAAAACCTCGCCGACTGTTTTTTCATCTTCAAGCGTGATGTCTATTTTCTCTCCGTTTACAAAAAGCTCCATTTTTTTTCTCCTATCTGTTTCTGCTGTTTTGGTTTGAGAAATTCTGCATCGTGGACTGCTGGCTTTCAAGGCTATTCAGCGTGCCTTCCATGTTTGCATATTTCCGTCTTAAATCAGCCTCTTTTCTGTCTAGCTGGGTCTGAAGCCGTGTGATTTTTGAATTCGAATTCTTTATCTGTGTTTCAAGGGAATTTGTTTTTGAGGATATTATTCCCCCGGACTGAACCCACGAAGTAAGCTGCCGGTCAATCTTGTAGCCGATTCCGTCATCAATAATCAAATCTCCGTCAGAATCGTAGCCGAAGAGATTCTTTATTTGGTTCAAGCTTGATTTCAAATATTCATCCAGCTTTTTTTCATCAACCTCAAGATATCCGCGCATCTGTGACGGGCTGTATCCTCTGGAGCCTCCGCCTGCGTTTGTAGAAACTCCAATCTGCGACAGCATTGTAACAGCCGTGTCATCAGAGAACCTGTAGCTTGAAGAAACAATCTGCTGCAATGATGATTTTCCGTTTGTAAGAGAAAAGTCTCCCTGAAACATTCCCAGCCGTTCGTAAGCCTTCTCCTGTTCATCGGAAGACAGATAGTCAAGCTCGGATACAATTTCCGGCTTGTTAATAGAAAGTATATTCATTTCTGCAATTGCCTGATTGTATTTGCCTACAAAAGTTATAATCGCATCCTTCGCGGATTCAGTGTCCGGCTCAATTTTTATATTTGCAGGCTTCTCTGTTTTCTCATGCACGTGCAGGGTGACATTCGGCACTATATCGTCTATGTCGTTCGCTGGACGGCTCATTGTAATTCCTTCGTACTTTATTTTTGCGTCCTGCGCTGTTGAAATTGCGTTCCGCGGCTCAAATCCAAGCGCTTTCTTTTCATCAAAGCAAACTGGAGAGGTCATTGAAATTTCTTTTCCTGTGTTTGAATTTCTTGCAACAAGCGACTGCGCGTTTGGAAAGTCAGAAACTGGAATAGAAACTTTTGTTTTTCCATCTGAGTCTTTTGAAAAATATTTTGAGCCTAACGGCAGCTCGTTTCCGTCCGAGTCCTTTATGAAAAAAATCTGGCTGCTTGAAATTTCAACTGGCTGAATCCTTTCTTCCTGCTGCTCCTGCGCCGGAGGAAGTGTCGATTCGCTTGGATTGTTGAACACACTGATTCCTTCATAAGTTACACTCAGCGGAGATGGAAGCTCAAGGTTTTCTTTTGGAGCCTGGACTGCATTCTCTGTTATGTCATTCACTTTTCTCTCATTGAATGAGAACTCAATTCTTCCAGAGCCGCTTTTCTTTATTGAAGACGGAATATCAAGCTCGAAACCGCCTCTTGGCTCCATTGTAATTTCATTGCCGCTTGTTTTCACCTTGGCTTTTGAAATCGCCGGAAGATTTTCCTGCTGAATTTCATCTTTTGTTTCTGGTGTTCTTGCAGAAAGGGAAGTGTACTTCAATACTGTGGTTTCCGTTTTTGCAGCAGAAATCATGCCTGTTTTTTTTGCAAAGTCAAGAGCCTGGTTTTCAAACACAAGGCGGTTTTCTGCTCCAGTTTTTAGGCTTTCGATTAGCAGCGACTTTTTATTTGCGCTCACACCAATCAGGCTTGCCTTTACCGTATCATTTCCACGCCGGTTCAGCGCGGCAACAAAGTCATTGAGTTTTCCGCCTTTCCAGCTGAAGTCGATTTTCTTTTCTCCAACTGAATAAGTGTACTTTCCAGCAGGCACCTGCATATCGCTGTCTATCTCATCGCTTAGAAATCTGTCTGATGCGGCCGGCTGAATAACTTCTATTTTAAACGAGCCGAATTCAGCTTCGCGTCCTGCATCTGCAGTTACAGCATATTCTTCAGACGAGGATGAAATTCTGTTGCTGAACGGATTTTCAAAAGAGTAGAGGCTTTTCACGCTGTCGCGGAGGGAAGACATCTTCTGGTTGACACCACGCCATGCATCCTGCTGCTTTTTAAACGTCTCGACCTTGGACTCCTCGCGTTTTAGAGGAATCCGCTCAACTTCCATTAAGGATTCAACGAGATCATTTGTTTTGTATTTGTCGCTTACGCCTGGTATGTTCAGTCCGTCTGCCATTAAATCATTTCATCAAAAAGTACACCGATAGCATGCTTCATTCTTGCCTGAATTCTCTGTATATCTTTTGATGGTATTTCCCGGATAATTTCGTTTGTTGATGCGTCTACAACTGTTACAACGACTTTGTTGAGCTCGTCATTCACATTGAAGTGCAGCTTGTGTCCTGTAACAATATCTGAAAGCCGCTGCAGTTCCTGTACGGATGCCTCGAGATCCGCCTGGTTCGCTTCAAAATTCTGAAGAACTTCCGATGCGGAATTTGGCAAAGTTCCTTTCACAGAGACTTTGGCTTCTCCTTTCTGCGGAGAGAAAGAACTGTAGACTTTATGGCCATCCATTGCCGCTGTCTGACCATTCATACTGATTGTATTCATGGACGTTTCCTCCTGAAATACGCCGGCTCAAGCCTTAAGCCTGAAAGACATTGAGACCGCCGTTCTATGATTTATAGTAAACCATAAATAAAAAAAGAGAGGGGAAGGGGGCGCACCCCTCCTCACTCTTACGTGCCTGCTGCCTAAAAGAAGACATCCAGATTTCTCTTATTCAGAAAACACGGTTACAGCCTGAGCTGCTGCTATTTTTCTACTGAAGCAAAGCCAATACATTCTGTGACTGGCTGTTTGCCTGAGCAAGCATTGCTGTTCCTGACTGGGCAAGAATGGAATTCTTTGTGTACTCAACCATTTCAGCAGCCATGTCAGTGTCGCGGATTCCTGATTCTGCGCCCTGCATATTTTCTGCTGCAACAGCGATACCGTTAGAAGCCATTTCAAAGCGGTTCTGGTATGCGCCGAGGTCTGCTCTCTGGCGTGAAACTGATTTAAGAGCTGCATCAATTGCTCCGATTGCCATGTTGGCTGTGTCTGGAGTTGAAATGCTTATCTGCTCGTCAGTACCCTGAGTTCCCTTAAGACCAAGTGCCTGTGCTGTCATTGTTCCAATGAAAGCAGTTACTCTCTGGTCCATATTTGCGCCGACCTGGAATGTCATTACATTGTTTGTTACAGAATTCTCTGCGAAACGTCCTGTAAGAAGATTCATTCCATTGAACTGAGCCTGTGAGGCAATGCGATCTACTTCTGCTACAAGCTGTGAAACTTCAACCTGAATCTGCATGCGGTCTTCATCGCTGTAGATTCCGTTTGCAGACTGAACTGAAAGCTCGCGGATTCTCTGAAGAATGTCTGTAGTCTCCTGCAGATATCCCTCTGTTGCCTGAATGAAAGAAACTCCGTTCTGAATGTTTCTGTTAGCCTGGTTGAGTCCGCGGATCTGGCTGCGCATCTTTTCAGATACTGCAAGTCCTGAAGCGTCGTCTCCGGCGCGGTTGATTTTTTCGCCTGAGCTAAGTTTTTCAATGTTGCCCATCAACTGGGAATTAGAAACTCCCAATGTGCGGTTTGCAAACATTGAGCTCATGTTGTGATTAATGACCATAATAATGTCCTCCATGAATCGTACATAATTGCATCATGCAAAATGCCTGTCTGTAAAGGCTTTCATCCAGTTTTTGCGCCCCCGGAAGAAGTTTTAGACCTTGTACAGCAGGAACCGTTGCTTTTATTTTCCCTTGTAAAAAACTTAAGCAACTGTCTATGCTGTTACAGACTGTCATGGAAAACAGAATTTTCAAAGAGCTGCTTCTAAAATGAAGCGGGCTGTGTCTAAAAGCACAGCTGTTTTGCGGGAAAGATTCAATTAAAAAGCAAGATGAAAGGCAAATCAAACCTGCAAACGGCAAAGAGCACAGAAAACTCCATGCTCTTTGTATTCAGTATATCACACTACTGGAGCAAAGACAAGACGCTTTGTGACTGGCTGTTAGCCTGCGCGAGCATTGCAATTCCAGACTGTGAAAGTACCTGGTTCTTGGTGAATTCTACCATTGCAGAAGCCATGTCTGTATCGCGGATTCTTGATTCTGATGCCTGTGTATTTTCAGCGGCAATATCAAGTCCCTTTACAGCATAGTCAAGGCGGTTCTGGTATGCTCCCAGATCAGCGCGCTGCTTGTTGATGATTTTAAGAGCTTCATCAAGAGTTCCGATTGCGCGGTTGGCATCACTTGGAGCCGCAATTGTCATAACTTCTTCAGTTCCAATATCCCTCATTCCAAGAGCGGCGGCTGTCATTGTTCCGATGAAAACAGACATTCGCTGATCCATGTTTGCGCCGATGTGGAGCCACATAGAAGCTGTAGGAACGTTTTCTCCAGTAGCCTGCGCAAATCTTCCTGTAAGCATATTCATGCCGTTGAACTGCGCCTGGGAAGCGATGCGGTCTACTTCCGCTACAAGCTGAGAAACCTCAACCTGAATCTGCATGCGGTCCTCGTCTGAATAAATTCCGTTTGACGCCTGGACTGCAAGCTCGCGGATTCTCTGAATGATGTCTGTAGTCTCCTGCAGGTATCCTTCAGTTGTCTGGATGAAGCTGATTCCGTTTGCTGCGTTTCTTGAAGCCTGGTTCAATCCGCGGATCTGGCTGCGCATCTTTTCAGATACTGCGAGTCCTGAAGCGTCGTCTCCAGCGCGGTTGATTTTCTGGCCAGAAGAAAGCTTTTCCATGTCCTTTGTGAGCGAACCCTGGGTTACTCCTAAAGAACGGTTTGAAAACATTGCGGACATGTTGTGGTTGATGACCATATTTTTCCTCCATGGAAATAGAAAGACCAAATCCTTTTGGTCTGAAACTGTAAAAGACTACATCTGCATTACAAGGCTACATCTGCAATCTTTTACATTGAATCGCCTGGCTGATGTCTTCTACGAAGTTGAACAGCCATGGTTCTTCAATATAATCATCGGCATGATGCAGGGTGAACTTTAGCGTTTTTTTTGGATTTTTATGATTTTTTTTAGAATTTCAGCTGAATTTTTGTATGTGTATTTTTCAAGGATTGAATCAGGCGCTTCTGTCTTTTCCTCTAGAATTTCAGGAAGGCTGCATTCTGTGCTGTTCCATTCAATGTAGTGCGCGCAGTCTCCATAAATTTCAGGAAGGCTTGCTGACTTTGACACTATGATTTTTGCCCTGCATGAAAGGGCTTCAAGCGGCGGAATTCCAAATCCCTCGTAGTAGGAAGGGAACAGGAACGCTCTGCAGTTTTCCATGAGCGCCTTTACCTGTCCGTCTGTAACATAGCCTAGGAGCGTTACATTCGGAAGCCTCTGCAGGTCTTCAAGATCCTTTGGAACAAGCCCCGAAATAGCTTTTCCTGAGACAGCGAATTTTTCCTCTGGATTTTTTGCCGCATACGATGCTATCCACTGCAGGTTCTTGCGCCTTGAGAGGCTTCCAAGCGTAAAGTAGAATCCGCCTTTTTCAAGCTGCGGAAAGCGCCCGAATATAGAACTGTCCGGCTCAATTGACTTAAAGTGATCCCAGCCGTTTGGAACAACTTCTATTCTTTCAGGCTGGACATTGTATGCTTCCTGAATGCGCTTCCTGCTGAAATTTGAAACTGTTATTACTTTTTTAGCGTTTCTTGCGATGTTCCAGTAGCTTAGGCGGCAGTAAAGCCTTATCAGTTTGTCTTTGAAGGATTTGAAGTCTTCAGGAAAGTCTTTCGCATAAATATCATGGATAAAAGAAAATCCGCAGTTTCTGCCAAGCGGGGCAGTGTTTGAGAAGTTCAGCCCTGTTGCTTTTAGCCTTGTGCAGGCGCGGGAAAAAGTCAGCATATCCCACACAGGAAAGCTCTTTATGTTTTTCCCGGATTGTACAATCCTGATGTTTCTGTATTCGGGAACCGCTCTTGCGTTTGACGGAGCGTAGAGGGCGATGCCGTCTTCCGGCGAAACAATCTCGTCTAGCTGCCTGCAAGTTTCCCATGCGAACCTTTCAATGCCTGTAAGGTTTCTGCAAAGAAAATTTCCGTTTATTAGAATCATGCTTTTATGCCTTAGTCGCGCGAATACAAGTCTCTTGTGTAGACTTTTTCCCTTGCGTCCGCAAGCTCCGGCGACATCCTGTTGGAGATTATTATGTCAGACACATTCTTGAATTCTTCAAGGCTTTTTATTACTTTTGAATTAAAAAATTCGTCTCCGTTGTATGACGGCTCGTAGACAACCACAGGAATTCCCTTTGCCTTTATCCGCTTCATTATTCCCTGTATTGAGCTTTGGCGGAAGTTGTCGCTGTTCGCTTTCATTGTGAGACGGTAGACTCCTACAGTCTTAGGCTTCCTTGCGATAATCTGGTCCGCAATAAAGTCCTTGCGCGTTGAATTTGATTCTACAATCGCATGGATTAAATTCTGCGGAACATCCTTGTAGTTCGCAAGAAGCTGCTTTGTGTCCTTTGGAAGGCAGTATCCGCCGTATCCGAATGAAGGATTGTTGTAGAAGTCGCCGATTCTCGGGTCAAGGCAGATTCCTTCAATAATAGATTTTGTGTCCAGTCCGCGCGCCTCTGCGTATGTGTCGAGCTCGTTGAAGTATGCGACTCTAAGCGCGAGATATGTGTTTGCAAAGAGCTTTATCGCCTCCGCCTCTGTGCAGTTTGGATAGAGAATCTTTATATCCTCCTTGAGCGCGCCTTCCTTTAAAAGCGATGCGAACTGCTCCGCCTTTGCCTTTAGCTCCGGCTGCTCTTTTGGAAAGCTTACAACGATTCTTGACGGATAAAGGTTGTCGTAAAGAGCGTGTCCTTCGCGGAGAAATTCCGGGGAAAACAGAATGTTCTTGATTCCAAGCTCCGTGCGGATTTTTTCAGTGTAGCCGACCGGAATCGTGGACTTTATTACAACCGCGGCTTCAGGATTTATTTCCTTTACAAGTTTCAGAACCGCTTCAACGGAAGAAGTGTCGAAGTAGTTTTTGTCAGGATCATAGTTTGTTGGAGTTGAAATGATTATAAAATCAGCGTCCTTGTAGGCTAGCCTTGCGTCTGTTGTGGCGGTGAGGCTCAGCTTCTTGTGCGCCAGATAGTCTTCAATTTCCTTGTCAGCGATTGGAGACTTTTTGCTGTTTATTAAGTCGACTTTTGACTGAACTATATCCACTGCGAAAACATCATTGTGCTGTGAAAGCAAAATTGCATTTGAAAGACCTACATATCCTGTTCCTGCTACCGCTATTTTCATTCTTTCCTCCAAAAAAAATATAGGCAAGTCTTGATAGGCAAAAAAAAAGACCTTAGAAAACCTAAGGTCCGAGAGCGGCAGAAGGGAGTCGAACCCTCGTCTCCAGCTTGGAAGGCTGGGGTAATAAGCCGTTATACGACTGCCGCATTGCTTATGTTCAGTATATTATAGCTTATAAAAAAAAATGTCAACAGCTGAAGGCAAAATTTTGCAATTATTTTTTATGGTTCTGACACTTTTTTCATGTTTTTCTATGACAGGATTAAGCTGCTCGCCAGAACCTGTGAATTTGGCATAAATACATTTGTCCATTCAGGAAACTGCGCTCGGAGCAAATTCCTAGGCTGCAGGCTGAAACTATACAATATATTTTTCTGTTTGGGATGAAAGCTCCTTTGCGAACTTTTTGTTTTCTGAAGCCATGCAGATGAGCTTGTCGGCATTGGAGTTTATTATTTGCGTGGACTTCTTTATTCCGTCAGTCTTTGAAGACAGGTTTTGCGCTGCGTTTTCAAGCTCCTTTACCTGGGCGACAACGCTTTCAATTCCGGAATTCATTTGCTTTGAATTTTCAATAATTGTTTGCGTTGTGTCTTTTATATTCCCAAGCGCATCTACAATCTGCTTGCTTCCAATAGACTGTTCTTCCATGGAAGAGCGGATTTCTGTAATTAAAGAATTGTCGCTTGATATTTGGCTTACGATTTCACCGAAAGTAAGGCCTGCACTGCTTGCTGCGCTTGTAACTTCATTTATATTGTCAATAACGGAAGTAAGCGTCTGCTTTATGTAGTTGGACTGCTCTGTTGTGCTTTCTGAAAGCTTGCGTATTTCTTCAGCGACAACAGCGAATCCTTTTCCGGCTTCTCCAGCATGTGCGGCTTCGATTGCGGCGTTCATTGCAAGAAGGTTTGTTTGCTGCGCGACAGATTCAATCACCTTGTTTGTGTCCATAAGCTTTTCTGATTCAGCGGAAACAGTGTCTATTAGTCTGATTACGTTTTCTATTTTTGCCTTTCCGTTTTCGGAGTCCGAGAAAAGCTTGTCGAAGCTGTTGCCGAATTTGTCGATGTTTTCAGTAATTGACTTTATGTTTGAAACCATTTCCTCTATCGCTGCCGAGCTTTGGGAAAGAGCGTTGTTTTGGTCATGGATCTGCGTAAAAAGCTGGCTTGTAATTGCGCTCATTTTTCCCATAGTGCCGACAGTGAGCGAGACTGTGTCCAGTTGCATCCTTGCCTGGTCTGCAAGTTCCGATGAGCTGTCTGAAATTTGCTTTATCTCTGATGAGATTCCAGAGCTGTTTTCGTTCAGATTTTCTGCGACCTGAGTCAGCGAGACTATGTTCTGCTTTGAAACTGCTACCATTTTGTTTATGGATTCAGTGAAGGCGTTTATGCTGCGGCGCATTTTACTGATTTCGTTCTTTCCTTTCTTTGATGAAAGCCTGAGCGTGAGATTTCCGGCAGCCATTCTTTCAAGAATTCTGGCTGTCTCCTCGATTGGCGTTGAAAATTTCTTGGAGAAGAAAAGGCTTGCGAGGATGGCCGCGGCGAGCACAAGGGCCATTGTTCCAATTATATAAAGCAGGAGTCTTGAAAATTGAGCCTTGACTTCGTCCTCAATCTGCCTAAGCTCGGCTTCTATGTCGTCATAATAGTTTCCGCTGCTTACAATCCAGTTCCAGGGCTTGAACAGCATTGAGTATGTCCTTTTTGGGGCGACTGTTGTTCCGTCTGACTTTGTAAAATAGAATTCCGTGAATCCGCCTTCCTCGCTTGCATTAACAACGCTAAGAATTTTCTGAATTATCGGTTCGCCGTTTTTGTCCTTTAGGTCCTTGCGGTTCTGGCCTTCGTTCTGCGGAAGAATCGGATGGGCGACGAGCGTGCAGTCCGTAGAGTCAATCCAGAAGTATCCTGAGCGGTCGTCTCCATACCGGATGTCCTTTATAATTTTGATGGCTTCCTTTTGCGCCTGCTCATGCGAAAGAACTCCGCTTTGCTCTTCCTCATAGAAAGTCCCAAGAATTGAAACGGCGTTTTGAATTTGGAATTTCACGGAGTCGTCGTATCCTTCCATGCGCTCCTTTCTTACGCTCTTTGTGCTGAAACTTTGGATTTTTCCGATTCCGACCTTTAAGGTGCCGGTTATTCCAATGCTGGCAACTGTTATAAGGGAAATGCAGAATGTAAGAACAATAGTTTTTATCGATTTCATTTGTAAATCCTACCTTTATGGTAGATAATATATCTTGTTATAATTTTTGTAAATATATTTACATTTATAGAATTAAAAAATTCAAAACAGTATAATTATTGTAAATATTTTCATTTTTTTCGTTTTTATTTTTTTCCGCCTGAACGAGGATGAGATTCGGAATTCAGGCGGGCCGAGGCAGGAGGATTTGACTATGGGCAGAGTTGTTGTTCTGGCAGGAAGCGTGCGCAGGGGTGGAAACACTGACTTGCTGGCGAGGGCTTTTGCTGAGGGCGCAGGCAAAAATAATGATGTTGAGATAATTTCTGTGGCAGACCATAAGGTGAATCCTTGCACCGGCTGCAACTCATGCTTCTTAAGGGAAGGCAACAAGTGCTTTCAGGACGACGGAATGTCTGAAATATATGGAAAGCTGATGGACGCTGATGTTGCCGTAATAGCTTCCCCGGTGTACTTTTACGGAATTTCCGCGCGGCTTAAGGCGGTTATTGACAGGCTTCATACACCGATGAGAAACAGGTTCAGGATAAAGAAGCTTGGCCTGCTGCTTGTGGGTGCTGCTGAAATTCCGTGCCTGTTTGACGCCATAAAGACGCAGTATCAGCTCGCGCTTGATTTTTTTCATCTGGAAAGCATCGGCATGGTTCTTGTGAGCGGAGTAAAAGACAGGGGCGACATAAAAGGAAACGCGGCGCTGAAAAAAGCCTACGGGCTGGGACTGTCTGTAAAATAGCCTGCCTTTTTACTGCCCAAAGACAGCTTCCAGTCGGGCTGTGCTTTGAAAGTCTCTGAATGGAAAAAATCCGGCTGGCAGAATAAGGATTTCCGCTTTCTGAAAAATCAGGTTTCCTTAAAGCAGGGAAAGCAGGTTTCGCTTTAAGGCTGGATTTCTTATTTTAAGGAATTTCAGCTTGTCTGTGGGCGCGTTTCCTTAAAACAAGGATTTTCGGTTTTCTGGAATGATGGATTTCCTTTCCGTAAGGAACTTCGTTTTTGTGCATTTCTAATTTCCTTATTTTGAGGAGTCATAAATTCACCATGGGCTTTCCTTATTGCAAGGAAAATTTTGATGTTTCTTTCAGCTTGGTTAAAATCCGGCTTTTCGGGGCCTGCAGGGCATTTGTTTTCAGAACAGAATTCAGCAGAGGTTCTCTTGCCATGAATTTTTTTTACAGAATTTCGTCATAAAGGGCTTGAAGTATAAATTACACTTTGTATGATATTTCGTGTCGGGCGCTCGATATAAAAAAATACAGAGGTTTAATTTATGAACGGAATAAAAATTCTTCCAATCGGAAAGATAGAAAACAACGAGAAAATGGTATGTATAAAACTTGAGAAAAAGTATGCAGGAGGACTTAAGGGACTGAACGGCTACAGTCATGTGCAGGTTCTTTGGTGGGCAGACGGATGCGACAATGAATCTGATAGAAATATTCTGACTGAAAAGAAACCGTATAAGAATGGACCGGAGAACATAGGAGTCTTTGCGCTTCATTCTCCTGAAAGACCAAATCCTATAGCTGTCTCCAATGTTAATATTGCATATGTGAATGAAGAGAGGGGCATTGTGGGGCTATATTATATTGATGCCTTTGACGGAACCCAGGTAATTGATCTCAAGCCGTATGTTCCGAGTGTTGACAGAATAGAAAATCCATGTGTTCCCGATTGGTGCAGCCATTGGCCGAAATCCTACGAAGAAAGCGGCAATTTTAATTGGGAAGCGGAATTCAATTTTTAGGAGTGTAAGATAAAAACCGCAGAGATTGCGCGGCTTTTATCTACCTAAAGTTTGCGCTGCAGACTTTTACTATCAACTGCTGTTCCTCATTTCATTGCGGAACAGTGTAAAAAGTCAATCGATTGTTGAAACAATCTTCTTTACTTTTTATGGGAGTGTAAGATAAAAACCGCAGAGATTGCGCGGCTTTTATCTTAACTAAAGTTTGCGCTGCAAACTTTTTTATCAACTGCCGTTTCTCATTTCATTGCGAAGCGGCTTAAAAAGTCAAATCGGAAATTGAAATTTTCGGTTTGACTTTTTATGGGGAGTAACGAATGGCACTTGCAGATTATGTAAACAAAAAGCCGACGATTGAAACAGAGAGATTGATTCTAAGGCCTATGACAGCGGCCGATATTCCGGCGCTTAAGGAATGGATGCCGGATAAATCAATCTATACCTATTGGGGAAAGGGGCCGGGCAAAGCGGAAAAGAATCCTGAACTTATATTTGAAAAAGAAGCAAAACCAACCAAGAGTTTTCATCTGGGAATTGCTGATAGGAATTCGGACAGGGTTATAGGTGATATCTGGGTTTATCTGATTGAGAATGACAGAATGGCCTCCATTGCACTACGGTTATCAAAAGACTACCATGGAAAAGGATATGGAACAGAAAGCCTGTCTGCAATGACAAAATTCTGCTTTGAGAACACAGAGCTTCAAAGGATCTGGACGAAAGTTGATGTGAGGAACACAGCCTCCTGCAGAATATTTGAAAAGTCTGGATATACAAGGGAAGGTTTTGTCAGACAAGGGAAGATGGTTAATTCATGGTGCGATTATTTTATCTACGGAATCCTTGCTTCTGATGGCAAAGAAAAATAACAGCTGAGCATCGGGCTGTTTTCGAGGCCTGCAAGCCGCGGGAGAAATTCTGCTGCCTGCAGGCTTTGTCTTGCCGGAATTTCCGAGCGAAAAAAAATATTTAAAATATGTATAATAAAAAATAAACATGACATACAGATGTCCTGTTCCAGATGATATGATGAAACAGAAAGTGAAGGCGGTATGAAAATAGACAGGCTTATCGGCATTCTTTCCATTCTCCTGCAGGGAGAAAAAACAACTGCTCCGGAACTGGCAGAAAGATTTGAAGTTTCAAGGAGAACAATAAGCAGGGATATTGAAAATTTGTGCAGCGCAGGCATTCCTGTTGTAACATCTCAGGGCTCAGGCGGCGGAATCAGCATAATGAACGGCTACAGGATGGACAGGGCGATTCTGTCGTCCAAGGATATGCAGATGATTCTGGCAGGACTTAGAAGCCTGGACAGTGTGAGCGGCAGCCATTATTATGCGCAGCTTATGGAAAAGCTCAAGGCCGGCTCCTCTAAGTTTGTCAGCGGAAACGAGTCTATTCTTATCGACCTTTCGTCATGGGACAAGGACTCTTTGGCGCCAAAGATTGAGCTGATTCAAAAAGCGGTTGAATGCGGAAAGAAGCTGAGGTTCCGTTATTACGCTCCTGGCGGCAGTTCGGAAAGGGAAATTGAGCCGTATTTTCTGATTTTCAAATGGTCAAGCTGGTACGTCTACGGATATTGCCTCTTGAGGAATGATTACAGGATGTTCAAGCTGAACCGGATGGCGGAACTTGCGCACTCAGAAAATTTTGAAAAAAGAAATTCTGTGCCAATGCCGGACTTGTCGAATGAAAAAGTGTTTCCTTCAAAGTCAAAGGTAAAGGCAGTTTTTCATCCGTCGATGAAATGGCATCTTATTGAAGAATATGGCGCGGATTCTTTTACAGAAATGCCGGACGGAAATCTTCTGTTTGAGCATGATTATTCCGATGAGGAGAATCTGCTTTCCTGGATGCTCTTGTGCAGGGACAAGGTTACTGTTCTTGAACCGGAATCCATAAGGAAAAAGCTTTTTCATATCGCGTCTGCGCTTTCAGAAAAATACAAGAAAGAAGGGGAAAAATGAAAACAGTTTATGTTTATGTAATGAACGCAATGGCTGACTGGGAAATTGGCCGGTGCCTTGCAGAACTTAATTCAAAAAGATTTTTTAAGAAGAACGCCACGGAGATTTCGGTGAAAACAGTATCTCTTTCAAAGAAATCGGTGAAATCTATGGGCGGTCTTACGATTGTTCCGGATTTGGCGCTAAGTGATATTCAGATAACGAAAGACAACGCGCTGATTCTTCCCGGCTCGGACAGCTGGAGTGAAGCTGACAACTTTCAGATTCTTCAGATTGCGAGACAGTTCTTGGAAGCCGGAGGGCTTGTTGTGGCAATATGCGGAGCTACAGTGGCTCTTGCAAATGCAGGGCTTTTGGACAACAGAAAGCACACGAGCAATGGAACAGGTTTCTTGAATATGTTTTGCCCGGAATACAAGGGAATCGGCAATTATATTGACAAGCCGGCTGTCCGCGATGGAAACTTGATAACTGCAGCAGCCACAGGCGCGCTTGAAATGGCAATGCTGATTTTGGAATATCTTGACGTGTTTCAACCAGATACATTGAAGCACTGGTATGCATATTTCAGCACAGGCAATGCAAATGAATTCTTTGCCATGATGCAGAGTCTGCAAAAGTAAAAATAAGGAGATTTTAGAAATGAAAAAATGGTATGACGAAGAATACAGATTTTCCATAGAAGTGACTGGATTTTTGCGCGGCGACCATACGGAACACCTTTGCAGGAACGGCGAAGAAATAGGCGATAAATATACCTGCACATACGGCTGCCCCGTGAACGAACAAGGCTACGGAATATGCTCAAAAATGATGCAGATTCTTTACGGAGATATGCAAGCAGTCAGAAGCGGCGGGGATTTAACGCTTGTTGGAGGAACGCAGGCAAACGCAAAAGACTATGTTTGCCCGGACGGATGCGTCTGCTTCAGAATGACAGCTGAAAAGACCGGCGCGGAGAATTTTTACAAAGGCAAATATTATCAGGAGTAAGATGATTTTTTCTGGGGCTTCCGGCGGCGGTTTCGACAGTGGCAACCACCGGCATTCCGGAAGTCGTCTCCGGCGAGCCCCTCAATCCCTAATTCACTATTCACCAACCGCATATCTGACTATAAAAACAAACTATTGGAAATATCAGTATTTTTCTTCTATTATTTAGCTTGAGTATTGAGTTTTTTGTGAAAAAATAAAAGCGCAGGCAGATTTTCAGTTTGTGAAGATTTTTGGCGATTGAAGTATTTAAAGTGCGGAGCACCCGAATTAATACAAGCGAAGCGCGAGCCAAATCCATCTGAGCAAATTGGAAATATGCCGAAAGCGTTCTTTCAGAATTTTCGCAAAAAACTAGAAATTAAGACTATCTACAAAATAAACAGAAGGTTCAGAAAATGACGAAGGAAGAATTTGAAGAAATTGACAAGTTTGGAATTGGTGCGCCGAACGATGGTTTTGCAAAATATTTTACGGGGCATTCGTTTTTAAAGCCGCTTACGGATTCAAAAAAAGGCGAGATTCCGCTTTTCAATGTAACTTTTGAGCCGGGCTGCCGGAACAACTGGCATATTCACCATGCGGAAAAGGGCGGCGGACAGGTTTTAATCTGCACGGCTGGAAGCGGATGGTATCAGGAATGGGGAAAACCGGCGGTTTCTATGGAAGCTGGAAGCGTTGTTGTGATTCCTGCGAATGTGAAGCACTGGCACGGCGCAAAAAAAGATTCTTGGTTCAGCCACATAACTTTTGAGCCGGCTGGAGAAAACACATCGAACGAATGGCTTGAGCCTGTCAGCGACGAAGAATATGCAAAACTTTAACTTTTGAAAAGGACGTGGAAAATGAAAATAATTTGTTTTATGTACGCAAGCCTTGACGGGCGGATTGACTGCTCAATGACTGAAAAAATCGATCCGGAGGCAAAAAGCTATTACGAGCATCTTGCGTCGTTCGGGGATTTTACGCAGATAAACGGAAAAACGACAAACGCAATGCACTACGCTGCGGACGGTGTTTTTGAAGCAAAAAACAATCAGGAATGCGGTGAATGTTTTTACAAGGCGGCGGATTCTGCCGGCTATCAGGTTTGCATGGACACGCGCGGAACATTGCTTTGGGAAACGAACAAGGTTGATGGAAAGCCTCTGGTTGTTGTTACAAGCGAAAAGGCAAGCGCAGAATATCTTGAATATTTGAAGTCGCGCGGAATTTCTTACATTGCGTGCGGCGCAGAAAAAATCGACCTGAAAAAAGCGGTTTCCATTCTTGAAAAAGAATTCCGCGTAAAACTTGCGGTTCTTACCGGCGGCGGACACATAAACGCGTCATTCCTGGATGCAGGCCTTGCTGATGAAGTTGAAATGATGTTCGGTCCGGGAATTGACGGACGCGAAGACTGGGCAGCAAGTTTTGACGGAAGAGCTCAGGACAAAAATCCAGTTCTCTTAGACTTGCAGGAAGTTGAAAAGCTTGAAAAAGGCACAGTGCTTTTAAAATACAAGGTGAAGAAGTAGAAACTGCCTGCTGAAGCTGAGAATTCGTTATTTGTGATAATGAGTGCCGCATTGCAATATTTCAATGTAAGATTGAGCGTCAGATTCAACGATTCTGTAGACAATGCGGTTATAGTCATCAATTCTACGGCTCCAGTAGCCGGATAAATCATCTTTTAAAGGTTCGGGTTTTCCGATTCCGGAGTAACCGTTTCGCTCGATGTCTTTTAGAAGAGAATCGAGTTTTTTCATTAATTTTTTGTCTGAGTGAAGGCTTAAAAAATCTTCCCAAGCTTCGTCAGTCCAAAGTTTGTCCATTAGTCAGCCTCGGTGATTTCGTGTTTTGTAAGATTGCCTTCTTTTGCGTGTTTCAATGAAATTTTTAGCCGGTTCTGGTTTTCTTCGCTCCAGAAGGGATCGGCTTTTACTTCAAAAGGAATACGGTTTTCTCGTAGGCAGGCGGTTATGAACATATTTACAGCGGCTGTTACAGAGATTCCAATTGAATCGCAGAATCCTTCAAAAGAATATTTCTTTGCATCGTCAGTTCTGATGCTCATTGTGGCCATAAAGTTACCTCCATAATAATTTATATATACAATGTAATGCTATGTATTGCAAAAGTCAATTTTTGTTTTGATTTGCATTTTCCTTGCGTTAGGCTATGGAGTGCTGGCGAAGTTTGCTTTGGGCAAACGAAGGCAAAGACTGGACTTAGAGCGTAGCGAATCGCAGAACTTTTCTTATAAAAGACACTTTCGTTTGCCGCCAATCAAATTTTTTGTATTCGTGGCGGTTGCAAAACTATTCCGTCTTTACTGCAAAGAAGTTGATTTTCCGCGCATATAGCCGCTCGTTTGTGTATGGGTCTAAGACGGCAAATCTTTCGAGCACCGCAGCCGCAGCAGGTATTTCTGGAATGGCAAATGGCCGCCAGAAGCGTTCGTAATAGCGGTATTCAAGCTGGGTTTTCACCCCGCAGTTTTGTAATTGAAAGTCATTTGTAGAATGCCTAAGTTCATCAAGCTTCTCAGTATCTGACGGGCCGCTCTGATACCAGCCGATATTCGGCGCGTCAAGGCTGTTGTTTGCTATGACCA
>CAZSJX010000007.1:0-116856 GCA_964607295.1 uncultured Treponema sp.
TGGATTTTTCAGAAAGTTTGACATATAATATAAATAGGTAGCCCTAATTCCGGGCTTTGTGAAACACTAAAAAATAGCTGTCAGTCGAGATACGTCTGTCAAAACCGAAGGCAACTAAGTTGCCCCTACACGCTGTTTTGCCTTGGAACTATTATAATTGCCGCTTTCGCGGCAGCAAAACAGAGTGTTTTTGCCAGCCGTCTCTCTCCTTACGCTATTTTTTAGCATATTATGAAGCTCTGAGTTAAGGTGTATTGAATTGCAGTCATTATTAGGAGAAAACTATGAAGAAATCTATTTTCTTGATTTTACCAGCGGTAATGCTAATGCTTGCCTCGTGCATGGATTCAGCGGGCGGAAACGGCGGGGCTGGCTCTGTGCGCGTTGTGCTTCCGGGGGCTTCACGCGCGGTTTCCAGCAGCGACAGGGCCGACTCGTACACGGTTTCCCTGCTGAAAGGCGGAAATATAATTGAAAGCCAGACAGCCGTGCCGGGGGGGGCGGTAGAGTTTGACGAAGTTGATGCCGGAAGCTACACAGTAAAGGTCTGGGCAAGCAAGGGCGGCGAGATTTGCGGAGTGGGAAAGAACAGCGTTGAGGTTTCCGCCGGGGAGTCTGCTCCGTGCGAAATAAAGATGAGGACTGCATACAGCGCGTCTGCGGCTGCCGAATATATAAAAACACTTGGCGGTGATAATTATAATGTAATTGTCGCAGGCCCTGTAGACGACAACGCAATAGCTGGAATAAAAGCGGTCTTGAATATAAACGGAACAGTTGCCCTTGACCTTAGCTGGACAACCGGGCTTACAGAAATTGCAGGAGTATTAGGTAATGGAGGAGCATTTGAGGGATGCGCGCGCCTTTCTAGCGTAGTCCTCCCGGAAGGAATAACTGCAATCTGGGAAAATTCGTTCGCCGGCTGTACGTCTTTGGCAAGCATAGAGATTCCTAACAGCATAACAACAATTGGCGATGACGCATTCATGGGTTGCGAAGCCTTGGCTGCTGTATATTATAATGGAACTAAAAAGCAGTGGCTGTCTTTAAAGTCTTCATCAATAGAAAATTCATCTGGCAATATAATGCTGATAATGTCTAAAATAATATGTTCTGATGGTGAAATCTCCCCGGAGTTTGTAAAAATTAATGCTGTTTCAATCACAGGAAACGAAGCTTGGACTCCGGAATCAGAAGTATTTGTAAGCGGACGTAAGTTGGAAATAAAAGCCTTCTATATGTGCGACCACGAGGTAACACGCGGAGAATACAAAAAAATTATTGGAAGCGACCCAAGCCCTGCAATAGCATACGGAACTGCGGACAACAATCCTGTAAGCGGCGTAAGTTGGTACGATGCGATTGTCTACTGCAACAGGCGTTCTACAAAGGAAGGCTTGACACCGTGCTACACAATAAACGGCTCTACCAATCCAGATGATTGGAACAATGGCAATGTACCGACTTCAAGCGATGATGCATGGAACGCTGCAACTTGCGACTTTACAGCGAACGGCTACCGCCTGCCAACAGAAGCCGAATGGGAATGGGCAGCACGAGGCGGAGAAAACTACACTTACGCCGGAAGCGGCAATATAGATGAAGTTGCGTGGTATATAGATAATACGAATAGTACAGGAACAAGGGAAGTAAAAACAAAGAAGGCAAACGGCTACAAACTTTATGACATGAGCGGCAATGTTTGGGAATGGTGCTGGGACTGGTATAGCGACGATATATTAAGCGATACGTCGTCTGGGTCTCGCCGCTGTCAACGTGGCGGCAGCTGGTACGCCTACGGCAGCTACTGCGAGGTTGCTGACCGGGAATCCGGCGACCTGTACGCCCGGGTCAAAGGCTATGGCTTCCGTGTTGTTCGCTCCGCGCAGTAAGCCTATATAGCTTTACTGTTTTTTCTGGAGTTATTGCTAGCCCGGATTTTGAGCTTAGAATATTTATATTTCTTCCGGTCAAATTTAATGCTTTTTTAACAAAAGTTTTCTATAGTAAGCCTTGATTTCGAGTTTTAATAGTAAGTAAAAGAAATAGCGGCAACGATAATAGTTTCAAGGCAAAACTGCCGTGTAGAGGCAACTTGGTTGCTTCGGTTTTGACAGACGAATCTCGACTGTTAGCTATTTTTTTATTGAACTATAGCTAACTCGAAATTAGGGGTATAATAAATATAATATGACTGTGGAAGAAATAAAAAACAATGCGGAAATAAACGCCTTTTTGAGCAAGGAAAATGAAATCCTTGGAAATCTTGGATTCACAGACCACGGGCCGGGGCATTGCGCTCTGGTTTCCGGGCGGGCGGGGTTCATACTTCAGGAATTCGGCGAGCCAAAGGAAAAAATCGAGCTTGCAAAAATTGCAGGATATATGCACGACATTGGGAATGCCCTGAACAGGCAGCACCATGCGGAATACGGTGGTCTTCTTGCGAATGAAATTCTTGGCGGGCTTGGTTTTTCTTGCGAGGACAGGATAGAAATTGTTTCATGCATTGCGAACCATGACGAGACAACCGGCGGCGCGTTCGATAAAATTTCCGCGGCTCTTATAATTGCAGACAAAACTGACGTGAGGCGCGACCGTGTAAGAACAAAGGAGATGTCCGCATTCGACATACATGACCGCGTGAACTTTGCAGTTGAAAATTCAACTTTAAAGATAAACCTGGAAAAAAAGCAGATTTCGCTGAATCTTCAGATTGACGAAGGCATTTGCACAATGTGCGACTACTTTGACATTTTTTTAGGACGTATGCTCATGTGCAGGAAAGCCGCGGAATTCTTTGACTGCCGCTTTAAGCTCATGGCGAACG
The DNA here is from genome assembly GCA_964607295.1 of uncultured Treponema sp. Lineage (GTDB taxonomy): Bacteria > Spirochaetota > Spirochaetia > Treponematales > Treponemataceae > Treponema_D. The sequence goes on from CAZSJX010000007.1 coordinate 2,831, forward strand.
GAAGCAAAGTGCTGTAGCTTTTTCTATTGAATTATAGTTAAGCCGAACTTAAGGCTGTTTATATTTTCTGCCTGACTTTTGTGTCTTGTTTTTACGCCAAAAATAGTCTAAAATACTTGACGATTCACATTTTACAGTTCATTATAGTATATTATGATTGAAGTAACGCGTCTGAACGGGAAAAAATACTGGCTCAATCCGCACCAGATTGAATCCATGGAGCAAAATCCTGATGTTACAGTTGCTCTTCTTTCAGGTAAAAAAATTGTTGTAAAAGAATCTCCAGAAGAAATCATAGAACGAATTATTATATATAGAAAAAAAATTGGAATGCAGGAACTTTGATTCTTGCGCGAGCGGGAGGAAAAAATGGATTTGGCTACTCTGATAGGGTTCTTTGGCGGACTTGCCATGATGATGGTTGGTGTTTTTACGTCCGGCGGATCCATTATGGGTATTATAGATATTCCATCAATTTTCGTAACTATTGGCGGCTCTTATTTTTCTTTGTGGATTTGCGCCCCTATGAATCAGGTTATTGGACTTTTCGGCATTATGGGAAGGGCTTTTAAAACTTATGACTACGGAGAAAAAACAACCGTTCAGAACATGGTTGCCCTTAGTGAAAAAGCCCGCCGTGAAGGAATTCTTGCTCTTGAAGAAGGACTTGACGACCTTGACGATCCGTTCCTAAAAGAAGGCTTGCGTCTTATGGTAGACGGAAACGATGGAAGCGCAATCCGTTCTATTCTTGAAAATGAAATGGCTCAGGCAGAAAGCCGCCACATGGCTTGGATTAACCTTGTTACTCAGTGGGCGGGTTTTGCTCCTGGTTTCGGAATGATGGGAACTGTTATTGGTCTTATTGGTATGTTGAACAACTTGGAGGATAAAAGTTCCCTCGGTCCTAACATGGCGGTTGCTCTTGTTACAACTTTGTACGGTTCTATGCTTGCAAACTGGCTTTTTGGACCTTTGGCGCAGAAGCTCATAATGCAGAATGGAAATGAAATGAATGTAAAGGAGATGGTTCTGGAAGGAATTCTTTCAATTCAGGCAGGCGACAATCCGCGTATCCTTGGACAGAAACTTCTTACTTATTTGGATCCAAAATCCCGCAAGGCAATCGAGGCCGACATTTTGAAAGACTAGGCTTGGGGAATTTTCAATGGCAAAAAGAGAAAAAAAAGAACCGGAGAAACCGTCAACCGCGTGGATGGGCACTTATGGAGACATGATTACACTCATGCTCTGCTTCTTCGTTATGCTTTATGACCCTTCCGAGTCGGATGCTGTTCAAATGGCGGCTTTGCAGGCTTCACTTTCAAATAATAATCCCGGGGGCGGAATTTCTGTAAGCCCAGGAAGCCTTGCCAACTTGGGAAACGTTGTAAGCTCGCTTCCTTCATTGGAAAAAGGCCGCGCCTTGGGACCGGCAATGAAAAAGGCGGTTTCAAGTTTTGCGCCGGAAGTGAAATCTAATAAAATAACCATAACTAGCGATGAGCGCGGCCTTGTGATTTCCCTTGCGTCCGATGCTTTTTTTGCGGAAGGCAGCGCGGAAATTAATATAGAAGAGGCCAGGGGAACCTTGCTTAATCTTGCGAAGTTTTTTGCTTCTCCGGAAGTCGCTGGAAGAAGGTGGCGCATTGAAGGGCATACAGACAACCGTCCTGTTTCCGCTTCAAGCATTTATCCGAGCAACTGGGAGCTTTCTGCTGCGCGCGCTGCGAATGTTCTGCATTATCTTGCGGACTTTGGGGTGGATGAGCAGCAGTTTTCTATTGCAGGATATGCGGATACCCGTCCTAAGCTTAGCAATGATACTGCGGAAGGGCGCGCTTACAACCGCCGCGTAGATGTCATTGTTCTTGACGACGGGCATTTTTAGGGGAAATGCTGATTTTTCAATTTCTTCTAAGATAAAATTTAAAAATTCCGATAAAAATAATGAGAAGATTTTAAAATCCGGGAGGACTTTATGGCAGACGAAAGCAATGCAGACGACTTGGGCGATGACATCGGAGCTGACGTTTCATCAGGGAAAAAGAGCGGAATAAAGAGCGCGTTTCCTCAGCTTTTAAAATTTATTTTGATTGGCGTTGCTGCTGTAATTTTTATTGTTACTATCGTGGTGGTTACAACTGCTATTCTAAATAAAGGCGGAAAAACGCCTTCGCAGGTAATTCCGGTAAGCGAGGAATATACTACAAAAAAGGAATCTTACGACTGGTATACTTCCTTGGATCAGATCCGCACTTCTACAAGCGATCCTGTTCCTGCAAGTGTGAGTGTTACAATTGCTCTTGGATATAAAAAGGAGGACAAGGCGGCTTCTACGGAAATAACGGAGCGCCGCATTGAAATTATTGACTTCCTGAGAAGATTCTTTTCAGAGCAGACTGTTGAGGATTTGCGTCCGCAGAATGAGGAAGTTCTAAGACAGCAGATCCGCGACCAGATAAACGATGATATTTTAAGCAACTCCAGAATACGCGATGTTCGTTTTACAGGAAAGGATGTTGTTCAGCAGTAAGCTGGATAAAGGTGGAATGAGACATGAATGAGGTTCTGTCACAGGATGAAATTGACCAGCTCCTTCAGGCAATAAGCACTGGCGAAAGCGAGGCGGATGAATTTAAGCCGGTTACCGATACCCGGCGTATAAAAATCTACGACTTCCGCCGTCCTGATAAATTTTCAAAGGAGCAGATACGCACAGTTTCCAATATGCACGAAACTTTTGCGCGTCTTACGACAACAAGCCTTTCTGCCCAGCTGCGAACTTTGGTTCATGTCCATGTTGCCTCTGTAGACCAGCTGACGTACGAGGAATTTATCCGCTCTATTCCAACGCCTACAACTTTGGCTGTAATAAACATGGATCCTTTGAAGGGCAACGCTGTTCTTGAGATAGCTCCTGAAATTACTTTTATAATAATTGACCGTCTTTTCGGCGGCTCCGGAGATACTGGCGGAAAAGTGAACCGCGACCTTACGGATATTGAGCAGTCTGTTATGGAAGGAATCATTGTCCGCATTTTGGCGAACATGAGAGAGGCCTGGACTCAGGTTATAGACTTGCGCCCTCGTCTTCAGCAGATTGAAACAAATCCTCAGTTTGCCCAGATTGTTCCTCCGAGCGAAATGGTCATTCTTGTTACTTTGGAAATAAAAATCGGAGAGGAAGCGGGTATGATGAATATCTGTATTCCTTATATAACTATTGAGCCGATTGTTTCAAAGCTTTCGTCTTCTTTCTGGTTCAGTTCAGTTAGAAGAAGCTCCACAACGCAGTACCTTGGGACTCTCAAGGAAAAGCTTGCGGATGTTGAGATGGAGCTTGTTGCGGACATTGGCTCGATAAATGTTCCTATCAGAGATGTTCTAAGCCTTAGGACTGGAGATGTTATAAGGCTTAACACTATAAAGGTTGGAGAGCCGCTTACATTAAGTGTGGGCAGCAAGAAGAAATTCTACTGTCAGCCTGGCGTTGTCGGGAAAAAGGTTGCCGTTCAGATTATTGAAAAAATCGACGAGCAGGAAACTGAAAATTTTGAAGAATTAACACCAGAAGGAGACGATAACCTATGAGTGAAGGATCTATATCACAGGAAGAAATCGATGCATTGCTGTCCGGCGTAGATATCGGCGGGCTTGGTTCAGGCGGCTCGTTTAATTCTGCTCCAGAGGTTGACATTGATATTCCGACGCTGCAGAATTTTGCCGGAACAATAAAAGACAAGCTTGCGGAAGTCATTAAGAATATGACTGAAAAAGATGCTGTTCCGGAGGCTCCTGTCGTTGAGGCGATTGGACGTGATCAGCTGCTTGCAAAGCTCCCTGAAGAGGTTGTTGCTGTAATGGCGGACTTCTCGGCCGGGCTGAGCGGAGACCATCTTTTCCTTATGTCTCCTGAATTTGCAACAAAGCTTGTTGGATATATAAACAAAGAGGAAAATCCTGCTCTTGATGACATGGGGCTTTCTGTAATTTCAGAAGTAGTTTCGTCTCATTCAGGTGCGGAAATTACAGAGCTTAGCAAAGGCGGAAAGCTTCCTGGGCTTGCTACAAATCCTCCTGAGGCTGTAAAAGAGCCTAAGGCTATGATTCGTATGCCGCAAGGAACTTTTGCCTGCTTTACATATCCTGTTACCGTTGGCGGCGAGCAGTTTACTCTATGGGAGGCTGTAAGCGGCTCTGCTGCTGATGGAATGGCGCGTGCTCTTGGCGGAGGCTCAAAGCCGGCGGCGGCTCAGCCAGCTGCCTCTGCAGGCTCCGGAATGGAAAACTTGTCTTCTATGGGAGGAACTCAGCAGATTCCTTCTTCCGCGGCAGGTTTTACCCAGCAGCCTATGATGGGCGGAATGCAGATGGGCGCAGGAATGCAGCCTAATCCGGCTATGATGGGAGGTATGCAGATGGGCGGAAATATGATGGGAATGCAGCCGATGCAGCCTAATCCGGGTATGATGGGTGGAATGCAGATGCAGACACCTCCTAATGTCCAGTCATTGCAGTTTCAGAATTTTTCACAGTCTGTAGGCGGCGGCGAGCAGGGCAATATCAACTTGATAATGGATGTTTTCATGGAAATGACGGTCGAGCTTGGCCGCACCAAGAAAACAATCAAGGATATTCTCGGCCTTGGTGAAGGAACAATCATTGAGCTTGACAAGCTTGCCGGTGAGCCAGTTGATATTCTGGTAAACCACAAGCCTATAGCAAAGGGAGAAGTTGTAGTTATTGATGAAAACTTTGGTGTTCGTGTTACAGAAATACTTCCGTCTCTTGAACACGTGGCTTCATCTATGTAAAAATATATCTGCGCGTGGCTTTTTTGTTTTTTTGTGAAAATATATAAAGCTTTGGCAGCATGAAAGGCGGCTGGCTGAAAATGCGGTGGGGATAACGCAAGCACCAGTTGCTTTGGGTGGGGAAATGAATTATTCAAGAATAAAAATTTTAGCGGCATTGCTGGCTTTGTGCGCCGGGCTTTCTTTTGCCCAGCAGTCTTCTGCGCCTTCTGAAAATCTTACTTCTGCGCAGATTGAAAATTCTCAAGTTTCATTAGATTTCTCAGAAAATTCTGATTCCGAAAACAACTTTAGCTCTTCAGGCTCTTTTGGCGGAATCGGAATTTTTGTGCGCATGATTCTAGTTCTAGGAATCATTGTTGCGGCGATTTACTTTTTGTTCAAATTCATGCGCAGGTCCATGGGTGTTGAGCCGGCTGCGGAAGATGATGTTTTTTTGCGCAAAGTTTCGTTTATAAGCCTTGGCGAGGGCAAGTCTGTTCAAATTGTAAGCCTTTGGAACAGGGCTTTTATTCTGGGGGTTTCAGATAATTCTGTCTCGCTGATAAAAGAAATTGACGACAAGGACCTTATTGATGCAATGAACAGATATGCGGATATGAACAGCGCTGCAAAAAAACCGCGCTCATTTGAGGAGATTCTCCAGCTTTTTATGCCAAGAAAAGAAGCGCAGAATGAGAATGTTCCGGAGTCAAAAAAATCAGCTTATGACAAGGGAACGATGGATTTAATAAAGTCGCTGAAGAGCAAGATAACTGGCGGGGAAGAAAAATGAAAGTCTCATTCCTGCTGAAAAAAAAGTTTCTAAAATTTGCTGTTGCGCTTCTTGTCTGCGCGTCGTGCTTCTTTCCGCTGTCATCGCAAAGCAGCGGTAATTTTCCGGAAGGCTCTTCCAGCGGAACTGCAGAAATGAGCCGCCGTATAACCGGGCTGGATTTTCCGAATTTAAGCTTTTCTGCGACAGCTCCGCACTCTGGAAATGAAGTTGCGTTCAGTGTGCAGCTTCTGCTTCTTCTTACGCTTCTAACTCTTGCCCCAAGCATTTTTATTTTGATGACCTGCTTTCTGCGTTTTTCTATTGTGCTTGACTTTATAAAGAGGGCGCTTTCCTTGCAGCAGGTTCCGCCGACAGCAGTTTTAAATGGAATTGCTATTTTTATGACGCTCTTTTGTATGTGGCCTACGTTTAAGCAAATTTATACGGACTCTTTTCAGCCGCTTTCAAATAATGAAATTACTTTGACAGAAGCTATTGAAAAGGCTGAGTCGCCTATAAGAATTTTTATGTTCCGACAGATGGGAAATGACAAAAACAGCATCAGAACCTTTATGGACATGGCAAGGCTGGACCGCCCGGCAAATCCTTCTGACGTTCCTACTTATGTTTTGATTCCTGCGTATATTCTTCATGAGCTTACCGTCGCATTCAAAATAGGAATTCTGCTTTATATTCCGTTTATCGTAATCGATATGGTTGTTGCAAGCGTTCTTATGAGCATGGGAATGATGATGCTTCCGCCTGTGCAAATTTCCATGCCGTTCAAGCTTATGCTTTTTGTCCTTGTTGACGGCTGGCATCTTTTGACGCAGCAGCTTTTTGTGAGTGTTCTGCGTTAAAACAGACATTCGCCTTTTTACTAGGAGGAAATTATGTCGCTGAATCTTATTAATGCCTTGATCCGCGAGGGAATTCTACAGGTTTTCCTTATGTGCGCTCCTATTCTTGGCGCGGCTCTTATAGTCGGACTTATTGTCGCGGTTTTTCAGGCCACAACTTCAATACAGGAGCAGACGCTTACTTTCCTGCCGAAGTTTCTTACGATTCTTTTTGTGATTGCTTTGCTTGGCGGCTTTATGTTCGGCTCTCTGGCCCAGTATTTCCGCAGAATTCTTGATTTGATTCCGGTTATGGCAAGATAGAATGCTTGACCAGATTGTTTCTGACGCGCCAGTTTTTCTCTTTGTTGCGGTGAGGTGCTTTGCGACAATAATGACGCTTCCGCTTTTCTCTTCAAGGACGGTTCCGCGTGCTGCAAAGCTTGCGCTGGCCGGCTGCATGGCGTTCTTTATTTTTCCGCAGATTTCTTTAACTGATGGAATTTTTTCTTCCTATGCAAAATATATTTCTCCTGAAGGAAACTTTACGCTTGAATATATTTTTTTGCTTGCCGGAGAGGCGTTGATTGGAATAATACTCGGATTTTTTGTGCAGATAATTTTCGCCTCGTTCAGCACCGCCGGCCAGTTTTTTGCGTTTCAGATGGGACTTAGCGCAAGTGAAGTTTATGATTCGCTTAGCCAGGTTGAAAATCCTCTTATGGGACAGTTCTTTAATTTTATGGCGATGCTTGTTTTTTTGCAAAGCAACTGGCTTCAGACGCTGCTTTTAAAGGGAATGTCCGAAAGCTTTAAGGTTATAAGCGCGATTTCTATCGTGGAAAATTCACGGTTTCTTGCAGAATTTATGATGAAGTCGCTTACATTGCTTTTTAAGGATGCCCTTGTCATTGCGCTGCCTGTTATGGCGTCGCTTTTTTTAATAAATGTTACTGTCGGAATTCTTTCAAAGGCCGCGCCTCAGATGAATTTGCTTTCGGAAGGTTTCCCTGTTCTTATGCTGACTGCATATTTTTTGATTTTTGTTCTAGTTCCGCAGTTTGTTGAGTTTTTCGGGGGATGCTTTAAAGGCGGCCTGTCTGAAATTGAAAGGCTTTTTATCGGACTTGGAGGAAAAGGACTGTGATTGACTTGCAGTGGTTCGCCGCGGAAGACGAGGGCAAGACAGAAGACGCCTCGGAACAGAAACTCCGCAAGGCGAGAAAGGAAGGACGCGTTGCAAAAAGCCAGGAGCTGAATGGAACTGTTGTTTTTCTTTTTGTTGTGGCGGTTCTTGTTTTGCTGGCTCCGTGGTTCTATAGAAAAATCTGCGAAATGATGATTTTTTTCTTTAACAATGTGACTGCCCGGAAAGTTGATGACGCCAGGTTCTATTATATTTTTCTGCACAGCCTTCTTCCGATTGTCCTGCCTCTGTCTCTTGCAGGAATTTTTGCAGGGGTTGTGATAAATTTAGTTCAGAACAGAGGATTCATTTTTACGACAAAGACAATTGAGCCTAAGTTTTCAAAAATAGTTCCAAAGTTTGGAGAGTATTTCAAGAAGACTTTGTTTTCAATGATGGGGCTTTTCAATATTGCCAAGTCGCTTGTAAAGGTTGCTGTTATTGTAGCGGTTTCCTTCCTTCTTATCCGGATGGATTTGAGCAAGACGCTTGGATTTTTAAAGGCCGGCGGAATTGATCTTGCCTTGCGTTCTGTTTCTGTAATGGTTGCCAGGCTTCTTGTTGTTTCAGCTGTTATACTGATTGTAATAGGCGTGTTCGACTATTTTATGCAGCGCCGGGAATTTAAAGAGCAGATGAAAATGACAAAGCAGGAAGTGAAGGAGGAATTCAAGGAGAGCGAAGGAGATCCGGAGGTAAAAGGCAGGCTTGAGTCAGCGCAAAAGGAAATGCTTTCACATAATATGCCTAAGGCTGTCCGGGAGTCAGATGTTGTAATTACAAACCCTACGCATTATGCGGTTTCGCTGCAGTGGAAGCAGGATCAGCAGGATGCGCCTATGATAACTGCGAAGGGAACTGACAATACTGCTCAGACTATGAAAAAAATCGCCGCTGAAAATGATGTTCCTATAATTGAAAACAGGCCTCTTGCGCGCGGACTTTATGCGGACACAGAAGTCGGGGATATAATTCCTTCGTCCTATTTGAGGGCTATTGCGGCTGTTTATGCGCAGGTTGGATTTATGAGCAAGGAAAGTAACAAAAAATCCACCTAAAAATTTATTTTTGACGTTTTCAAAATCCTTTTTTTGTTGTAAAATAGAAAGACATTATATTTTTGAATTTAGCTTTTTAGTTAGGGTGGGGACTCGATGGCAGAAAAGCGCAGCTCAGGCAATGCTGTTTTTGATTTTATTTTAAAAAATTCTTTGGCGGTCGGCATTATCGTTGTTGTTTTATTTATGTTCGTTCCGCTTTCAAAGACTTTTATTGACATTGCGATGATTTTAAATCTCGCTGTTTCTTTTACTATTCTTTTGACAGTTATTTATATAAAGCGCGCCGCTGATTTTTCATCTTTTCCCCGTGTTGTTCTTATAACAACGGTTGCCGGTCTTGCGATAAACATTTCCTCTACTAGAAATATTCTTGCTCATCCTGTAACAACGTCGGGACACATGAGAGATCAGAGTGAAATGGTTCAGGCTTTTGCAAATATTGTTGCCGGCAACAGCGTGCTGATTGGATTCATAATTTTTATTATTCTTATTGTTGTTCAGGTTCTTGTTATTACAAAGGGCGCTGACCGTGTTTCCGAAGTTACGGCGCGTTTCACTTTGGATGCCATGAATAACAAGATGTTCACTATTCAGAATCAGATAAACAATGGTTCTGTTACAGAGGAAGAAGGCGAGCAGAAAATAAACCAGCTCAGGCAGGAAATTGATTTCTATTCCGCAATGGACGGTTCCTCTAAATTTGTAAGCGGAAACGTAAAGGCCGGAATTTTCATTACAGTTGTAAATCTTATTGGCGGAATTGTAACAGGAACTCTGGCAGGAGCTTCTATAAACGATGCGCTCAGCAGCTATGCAAAGCTTACGATTGGCGACGGCCTTATGTCACAGCTTCCGTCCTTGCTGCTTTCTTTTTCAACAGGACTTTTGATTACTGGAAGCAACGACGGCGAGCTTCTTTCTGATCAGCTTAAGGAGCAGTTTTCTAAAAACGGAACGATATATATTATTGTAGGAGCCACTCTGGCTGTTATGGGACTTGCGTTTCATAATGGTTCCACAGCGGTTCTTCTTCCAATCGGAATTTTGTTTGTTTTTGTTGGAATGCGTCTTTCAAGGCAGAAAGCGGTGGAGGCTGAAAAATTGGCAATGGAAGCGGACAATGCAAAGAATTCCGCGCAAAAAGGCAATGGCGGTCCGGAGGAAATTTCTCCTGTTGTTAAGCTGGATGAGCTTTCCCTTGAAATTGGATATGCTTTGATTCCGCTTGTTGATGATGAGAAAGGCGCGGAGCTTATGTCGCGTGTAAAAAGAATTCGCCGTGAAGCAGCCCTTGATTTGGGACTTGTTATTCCGCCGATTCATATTATGGATCAGATGGAGCTTTCTCCTGAAGAATATTCGTTTAAAATCCGCGGAATTGAAGCTGGAAGGGGCCGCCTTAAGCTTGGACATTTTATGTGCCTGAATACTGGCAATGTTCCTAAGGACAGAGAGATTGTAGGAGAAAAAACAAAGGACCCTGCGTTTGGAATGGACGCTATATGGCTTCCTGACTCAAAAAGAATTGAAGCTGAAAAAGCGGGATATGCGGTTATTGACGCTCCTACCATAATCGCAACCCATCTTACGGAGCTTATAAGGCGCAATGCCTCCAAGATTCTTAGCCGCCAGAGTGTCAGCGCTATTATTGAAGAAATCAAGAAGACAAATCCTGTTGTTGTTGATGAAGTTACAACTGGCGACCACAGGTTCTCTTATGGTGAGATTGAAGCTGTTCTAAAAAATCTGCTTGAGGAGCAGGTCAGCATCCGCAACATGGTTGTTATTCTTGAGACACTTGGAGATTACGGGAAACTTACCCGCGACCCTTGGACTCTTACGGAAAAAGTCCGCGAGGCTCTTGGCGCGCAGATTTGCCAGCAATATGCTGATGAAAACAAAGTTCTCCATGTGCTGAATCTTTCTCAGAGCCTTGCGCAGAAGATTCTTGACCATAAAGCCGATATGCCAGGAAAAGGCCCGATTGTCGCATTTGATCCGGTTGACGCAAGAAACTATATTTCCGCCATGAGCAATGCGGTCGCTGCTGTCCGTGAAAGAAATTATCTTCCTATTATTTTGTGTCCGTCCGAAGTGCGCCGGCTTGTAAAGTCTTCTACTGAACTTGAAATGCCTGGAATCATAGTTTTGTCTATAAACGAAGTGATGGCCGCTTCGCCGAATATAAAAGTTGAATCTCTTGGAGAAATAAATGGCTGACAATGAACTTAACACAAATGTTCAAAGTATCATAGGACGTTCCCGCGATGAATGTATGGACAAGCTTTATGATAAGTATGGAACGAATTTTCAGGTGCTTGGCTGCAAGACGAGGCTTTCTGCCGGATTCTTTGGTTTTTTTCAGCGGGAGCAGATTGTTGTAAGATATCAGGTTACAAATTCCTCATTGGATCAGGCTGGATTTGCAAAAAAAATTAATTATCCGGCAGGCACTGGCTATGCAAGAATTTCTCCGGCTGGTGCGCTTCCGCTCCAAAATTCGGCTCCGCTTGTTCATTCTAGTCAGGATGCTTTTTTGCAGCGGCGTGATGAGTTTTTAACAAAGGTAAATCCTTCAGTCACAAATAATCTTCAGATTGGACAGCTTACAAAGCAGTTCGACCAGTTTAAAAATGAAATGCAGGAGCAGATGAAGACAATCGTTCAGGCTACTTCTGCGGAAAAGGAGCATCCTTCTATTTTAAAGATTCAAGAGCTTCTTGAGGAAAATGAATTCACAAAGTCTTATATAAAAAAAATGTGCTCCAGAATGAAGAATAAATTCAGCCTGGAAGAGCTGGATGATTTCGATTATGTTCAGACCTGTGTGGCTGACTGGATAGGCGAGAGCATTCCTATTGCTTCCGTTCAAAAAAAATCTGCGCCGCAAGTCATTATAATTGTGGGACCTACCGGTGTTGGAAAAACGACTACGGTCGCAAAGATGAGTTCCCGTATTTCTATTGACTATAAAAAGAACCGTGAAAAATATAAGTATCCGCCTAGAATCCGCATGATTACAACTGACACAATGCGTGTCGCCGCTATTGAGCAGCTTAGGCGCTGGGCGGAAATTATAAACGTGGATGTCGACAAGGCGGAAAGCTCGGAGGACTTGAAGGTTCTTTGTGATAGCTATGTTTCTAATTCCGACTATATTTTTATTGACACAAGCGGCTACAGTCCGAACGATTATGAAAATATAGCGAAAATGCGTACTATTCTGAATGTCAAGAATTTGAATGAGAATGTTTACCTTGCAATTACAGCAGGAGTGAGCGCGAAGGACTTGGAGAACATAATCCGCAACTATGAAGGCTTTGACTTTAAAAGTATAATTGTTACAAAGTGTGATGAAACGACATCCTTTGGGCGTGTGATAAGCGTTCTGTCAGAAAAGAACAAGCCTGTGTCATGGATTACAACGGGCCAGGATGTGCTGAACACTATTCAGCGGGCAGATCCAAAGTGGTTCTTGAAAAATCTTTCAGGATTTAAAATCAGCATAGAACATATTGAAAAAAAATTCGGAACTGCCGATAAAGAAGCAGAGTAATCTAAAAATTGAATCAGGGCAACAGGAGAATATAAATGGAAGAACAGGCAAAAGAATTGCGCGCTCTTATGAATGAAGAGAAATTCGCCAGGCCGGCGGCTCCACATAAAACTAGAATAATTGCAATAACAAGCGGAAAGGGCGGAGTTGGAAAAACAAATATTGCAGTGAATATGGCGATTGCATATTCCCAGCTTGGAAAAAAAGTCATACTTATTGACGGTGACCTTGGAATGGCGAATGTGAATGTTCTTTTGAGCGTTGTTCCGCAGTACAATCTTATGCACGTAATCAACCGCAAGAAAACAATGAATGAAATAATTCTGGATACAGAATTCGGATTTAAGTTTATTGCAGGAGCAAACGGATTCTCTAAAATTGCCAACCTTTCAAATGATGAGCTTGACTATTTTGCAAAGGAATTTGCATCTCTTTCAAATGCTGACATCATTATAATAGATACAGGAGCTGGAATTTCAAACAATGTTCTTCAGTTTCTTGCAGCTGCCGATGAGGTTTACGTTATTACAACTCCTGAGCCGACCGCGATTACAGATGCCTATGGAATTATAAAGATAATCACAACTGAGCTTCTCCACAGGCAGATAAATTTAAAGCTTCTTGTGAACAGAGTTCATTCTTCTGATGAAGGAAAACGCATTTCGGATTTGATTATCAACATTGTGGCGCAGTTCTTGAACTATAAGGTTGAGTATATCGGCTTTGTCTATGACGATCCTGTTGTCCAGGCTTCCGTTATACGCCAAAAGCCTTTTATGATTATAAATCCAACATCCAAGCCAGCTGTTTGCCTGAAGCATATTGTGGGCAGAATAGAAAAAACTGATATTCCGCAGGATGCCGGAGTTTCAAATTTCCTTAAGAAATTTCTTGGGGGCAAAAAAAATAAATCTTGACCTTACAGGTGTTTTGCCTTAATCTATAAGAATATAATAAATGGGAGGAAAGGACATGTTCAAGTTAAAAAATGTAGCTGCTTCTGCGTGTGCTGGATTTGTTCTGTCTTTCCTTATAAGCATTGTTTCTATTCCTACTCATAGCTTTTTTATTTCTGCTCGCCGCGGGATAGTTTTTGCTGCTGTTTTTGCTCTTTTTGCATTTGCTGTAGAATTTGTAAATAACCGTTTTCTTTCTGTTGAAACTCTTTCGGATTCAAAGGATGATGCTGGAAAAAGCTCGCCTTCAAAAACCGGCTCAATTGTAAACATTACAATAGATGATGAAAATCTTACAGAGGATGAGGCGGCTCCTCGTTTTGATGTAAGCGAAAATAAAAAATTTTTCCATGGCGCAGAAAGCGTTGGCGCTCCGCCTTCAGAAACTGACGAAAACGAGAATGTTCCTGCTGAAGATTCCGTGTCTAGGCAGGATTCATCTGTTTCTAAGCCTAAAGAAGCGGCTGAATATTCTTCGGAGCCTGTTGCTCAGGAAAAAACGGATGCTGCTGAATTTAAGCCTGTGCCTTTGGGGTCTGACAATTCTGCCCATGCGCAGGAAATAGACGCTTTGCCTGATATTGGCGCGTTTTCCGGAGAGCAGGATGATGACGGCGGTGTTATAAATGATTCTGACTTTGCACAGGAGGATTCTTTAGAAAAGCTTCCTTCTGCACCTACGGATGGAAAAGCTTCTGTAGAGCAGGATACAAAGACGATTGCAAGCGCAATAAGGACTTTGCTGAAAAAAGATGAAATGTAATATGGGGATATTTATGAAAGCCTTTGGAACTAAAGTTTTCAGAGGTTTTCTAACAAGGGTGTGGGATACATGGCAAATCAAATTTTAGATGAAAATGAAGAAGCCGAGCTTTGGCATGAGTATAAGAAAAGCAAGTCTGTCTCAATAAGGGATCGCTTAATCCGTCAGTATATGCCTCTTGTAAAATGGGTTGCTGGACGTGTTTCCACTGGAATGCCGGACAGCGTGGAATTTGATGACCTTGTTGGCTTTGGTCAGTTCGGGCTTTTGGATGCTATAAACAAGTTTGATATTGATAAAGGCGTAAAGTTCAAGACTTATGCAACAACCCGCATAAGAGGCGCTATTTTCGATGAGCTCAGGGAGCTGGACTGGGTTCCGCGTTCTGTGCGGCAGAAATCCCGGGAAATAGAGGATACAATTGTTGAGCTTGAGTCAAAGCTTGGACGCACAGCTTCTGATGCGGAAATTGCAAAAGCCATGAATATGACAGAAGCTGAATATCAGTCAGCTGTTATGAAGGTAAGCGGAACTAGCATTCTTTCATTAAATGACGTGTGGTATTCTGGAGATGAAAGCGAGCATGTTTCAATTGGAGACAGCATAGAGGCGCCTAATAGCCTTAATCCTGATGTCATTGTTGAGCGTGAGGAAATCCGCAGGGTTATAATTCAGGCTATAAACGAGCTTCCAAAAAATGAAAAGATGGTTATTGTCCTTTACTACCACGAAGACTTGTCTTTTAAAGAAATCGGCCAGGTCCTTAATGTGAGTGAAAGCCGCATAAGCCAGCTTCATTCAAAGGCTAATTTGCGTTTGCGTGCAAAACTTACAAGTGTCCGAAAGGGAATTTTTTAAGGAGTCTTATGGTAACGCTTGACAAGCTTAGGCTGGACATGGAAAAGCAGCTTGCTTTCGATAAGGATATTCATACGGTTGAAGTCCGCGCGGACACACTGGATGAATGTCTTGATGATGCGTCTGTTCAGCTTGATTCAAAGAAAAGCAACCTTGAATATGAAGTAATAGAAAGAGGAAGCCAGGGCATTATTGGACTTATGAAAAAGCCTTGGAGAATCCGTGTGTATGAGAATCCTGCTGTAATCCGTCAGAAAAAAGAGAAAGAGGCTGCTATTCTTGCTGGAGACAAGTCTAGCGTAAGCAGCGCTGAAAATGAAAGAGTTGACGGAATGTTCTATGTGCACCGTTTTGGCTCGCGCATATTTGTAAAAGTTACATTGCCGAAAGGCTCGGGAACTCCGGTTTCTGCTGCTGATCTTATTAACGAGGCCCGCCGGCCGGACAACACTTCTCTTGATGAAAAGCTTTTAAAGAAACTTGCTGATGATGGAACTGACGGCAACTACGTTGAGGCTGGAACCTTTGCCCATGTTCCTGCCGGAGATGCAATTATGGCTGTTGATATTTCCAAGGATGAAATGCAGGCTACTATTACTGTCTCTCCTCCATCTCAGGGCGGCTCTGAAATTTCTGCGGAAAACATAAAGAATGCTTTAAAAACACAAGGTGTTGTGGCTGGAATTGAAGATGACAAAATAATGTCATTTGTTGACAGTCCTGTTTATAATATGCCTTATGAAGTTGCGGCGGCTGTTCTTCCTGTGAATGGCACGGATGCGTATATAGACTATAAATTTGAAACTGACAAGACAAAGCTTAGGCTTAAGGAAACTGCAAATGGCCAGGTTGACTTTAAAGAGCTCAATCTTATTCAAAATGTTGTGGCCGGTCAGCCTTTGGCTGTAAAAATTCTTCCGCAGCGCGGAAAGGGCGGAAAGACTATTCTTGGCCGTTACCTTGAGGCAAAAAACGGAAAGGATATTCCTATTCCGCTCGGGCAGAATACAAAGCTTGATTCAGACGGACGAACTGTTATCGCAGAGAAAAACGGAAACGTAACTCTGGTCGGCGATAAGATTACAGTTGAAGAGGTTTATGAAGTTCCTGGCGTTAACATAAAATCTGGAAACATCACTTATATGGGAACTGTCGTTTGCCGCGGAAACGTTGAGGATGGATTCAGCATAAAGGCTGACGGAAATATAGAAATTTACGGTTCCGTTGGAAACTGCCATATTGAGGCAGGCGGCGATATTGTTATTTCTCAGGGTGTGATGGGACGTGACGAAGGCGAGATAATTACAAGCAAATCAGTTTGGGCAAGGTTCCTTCAGAATGTAAAAGTTACTGCGGAAGAATATGTTGTTGTAAATGACAATATCATGAACAGCAATGTTACTGCAATGAAAAAAATCCTCTTAAAGGGAAAGAGAGCTTCCATTATCGGCGGACATCTTTTTGCCACAGAGGAAATTACAGCGAAGAACATCGGATCTTCCGGCGGAGGAATAGAAACAATTCTTGAGGTCGGCTTCGATCCAAAGGCAAAGCTCAGGCTGCAGGAGCTTCAGGAAATGCAGTCAAATGTTGTTAAGCAGCTTGAGGAAGTTGACCTTAATATTTCTACGCTTGAAAACCAGAAGAAAGTGCGCCGCTCGCTTCCAAAGGAAAAAGAGGAGACGCTTGCCAATTTAAGAAACCAGCGTGTTGACTTGATGGATTCAAGCGAAAAAATGACAGCTGAAATCAACGAGATTAACGCCCATAACAGGGAGCTGAAGGTTGTTGGCTGTGTCAATGCAAGCGGAACAGTTTATCCTGGCGCAAAAATTCTTGTAAGGGATGAAATTGATGAAGTCCGCTCAGAATGTAAGGCTGTAACTTTCTATTTTGACAGCGGATTTGTAAAGCGCAAAAAGTATGAGCCGGCGCAAGATGCAGGTGAAATGGAAAAACCAGAAGGATATAAATAATACTTGTTCTTTCATTTCTAATGAATAAAATTCAATCCTGAATTCCAGAAACTTTCAGAAAGATATTTTCTGGCTTTCTCTTAAGCGAATATGCTTGCTTTGCTTATGCAGATACGGCTTCAAAGAAAAATATCTACCCTAGGAGCATGGCTCGCGGAGCTTGCGACCAGTTCAATCTGGGAGAACAATCAAATACGTAAAAACAAAAAAGGCATCCCTTTCGGAATGCCTTTCCATTTACAATCAGATAGAACTAGCAGTTCTCTGCAAAGTATTTGATTGTGATAACCCAAAATGCGGGACGCTTACAGCATTTTGCGGAAGCATAGCTTGCAGAGCTTGCGACCAGTTCAATCTGAGAGAACAATCAAATACGTAAAAACAAAAAAGGCACCCCTTTCGGAATGCACTTTATCTTCACGAATCAGTTAAAATTAGCAGTTCTCTGCAAAGTATTTGATTGTGATAACCCAAAATGCGGGACGCTTACAGCATTTTGCGGGAGCATAGCTCGCAGAGGTTGCGACCAGTCGAAACAGAAAGAACAATCAAATACGCAAAAACAAAAAAGGCATCCCTTTCGGAATGCCTTTCCATTTACAATCAGATGGAACTAGCAGTTCTCTGCAAAGTATTTGATTGTTCTAACCATCTGAGAAGTATAGCTGTTCTCGTTGTCGTACCAAGAAACAACCTGTACTTCATAGAGGTCATCAGAAATCTGAGAAACCATTGTCTGTGTTGCATCGAACAAAGAACCGAATCTCATTCCGATTACGTCAGAAGAAACGATTTCATCTTCGTTGTATCCGAAAGATTCTGTTGCAGCAGCTTTCATTGCAGCATTGATAGCTTCTTTTGTAACTCCAGCTTTCTTTACAACAGCAGTAAGAATTGTTGTAGAGCCTGTTGGAACTGGAACACGCTGAGCTGAACCAATCAATTTTCCGTTCAATTCAGGAATTACAAGGCCGATAGCCTTTGCAGCTCCAGTTGAGTTTGGAACGATGTTCTGAGCGCCTGCGCGTGAGCGGCGGAGGTCGCCTTTGCGCTGTGGACCGTCAAGAATCATCTGGTCGCCAGTGTAAGCGTGGATTGTAGACATAATTCCGCTCTGGATTGGAGCATAGTCATTCAATGCCTTAGCCATTGGAGCCAAGCAGTTTGTTGTGCATGATGCTGCGGAAATGATGTTGTCGTTCTTTGTGAGAGTCTTGTGGTTTACATTGTAAACGATTGTAGGAAGGTCATTTCCTGCTGGAGCTGAAATTACAACTTTCTTTGCGCCTGCATCGATGTGTGCCTGTGATTTTGCCTTTGATACATAGAAACCTGTACATTCAAGAACTACGTCTACGCCAATTTTTCCCCATGGGAGATTTGCAGCGTTAGCTTCCTTGTAGATTGTGATTTTCTTTCCGTCTACAACGATAGCGCCTGGTTCTTTTACAGTTTTTCCGTCTTCAGCAAGAACGTCATCAATGTGAGAAACAGTGTGTTTTCCTTCACCGATTTTTCCCATGAATCCGCCCTGTGCTGTGTCATATTTAAGAAGGTGAGCAAGCATTTTTGGGCTTGTAAGATCGTTGATAGCAACTACTTCATATCCGTCAGCTTCAAACATCTGGCGGAATGCAAGACGACCAATGCGGCCGAAACCGTTAATAGCAACTTTAACCATGGTAAGTTAACTCCTTGAATAAATTATTCTATTGCGCCTATTTTATTCCTATTGCAATTTATTGTCAATAAACTGCTCTATGTTCTTTTTTAGCGTATTCAGAACTCTCTTTTTGTCCGCGGACCAGAGCGGGGCGATAAGGAGCTTCTTGGGGCCGTCGCCGGTCATTCTGTGGACTACTGTTTCAGGCGGAAGAAGTTTAAGGCACTCGCATACAAATTCGCAGTAGTCTTCAAGGCTGAAAAGTCTGAATGGATTTCTCCTGTATTCTTCTGCCATTTTTGTTCCCTCAAGAATGTGGAGAAGCTGAATTTTTATTCCGTTTATTGCAGGCTTGAGCTCTGAAAGATATTTTACCGTCTGAAGCATCTGCTCCTTTGTTTCTCCCGGCAGCCCAAGAATTATATGCACGACAACTTCAATTCCTGCTGATTTCAGCCTGAAAAAACAGCGTTCAAATTCATTCAGAGAATAGCACCTGTTGATTTTCATTGCAGTCTGCGCGTGGATTGTCTGAAGTCCGAGCTCAATCCAGACAGGCTTTATTTTGTTCAGCTCGCAGAGAAGCCCGAGAATTTCGTCGGAAACACAGTCCGGGCGGGTTCCTATTGAAAGCGCGGCGATTTCCGGCCTTTCTATTGCGCCAAAGAAAATTTTCCTGAGGCTTTCTATTGTGATGTTCTTGTCCGTGTAAGTGTTTGTGTAAGACTGAAAGTATGCGATGTATTTCCTCTTTTCAGGAGGAATGTTCTTTGGAAACTTTTTGTCGACTCTTTTTTTAGCTTCTTCAATCTGAATCTCGATTGGAGCAGGCTTCGCGGCAAAGTCTCCGGAGCCTCCCTGTGAGCAGAATGTGCAGCCTTCGCTTCCTTTTGTTCCGTCGCGGTTTGGGCAGGTGCATCCTGTGGAAAGAGAAAGCTTGTAAACCTTGCAGCCGAATTTTTCCTTCAAATATGAATTAAGAGTTCTGTATCCCATTTTGATTTTTACTTCCGCCTGTAAATTTCTTCGACCTGGGATGTATATTTTCCGCTGCCGTCATAAATGATTATAGGGCTTTCAGTCTTTAGATAAGGCTTTGCGCATTTTTCAGATTCAAGAAGCGCCATTGTGGCTTCTTTTTCTTTGGCCGGAAACACAAGCCTCATTCTTTTTGCGGCAAGATTGTATTTTTCAAGCAGGGAAAAAATTTGCGGCAGGCGGAATGGCCTGTGAATCAAAAAAAATTTTCCGTGGGATTTCAATAAGCTGGAGGCTGTTTTTATTACGTCCTCGGCTGTGCATAAAATTTCATGGCGGGCAATTGAAAGAGAGGCGGCTTTGTTTTTATTTCCGCCGAAAGTTTCCATGTATGGCGGATTTGAAACTACAGCGTCAAAGGAATTTTTTTCCAAAACTGAAAATGGCTGCTTTAAATCTGCACGGAATATTTTTATTCTTTCCTGCAGTCCGTTCAGCTCCATGGTCCTGCTTGCCATGTCCGCCGCTTCCTCCTGAATTTCTATGCACTCAAAATTCGCCTCTGGATTTTTCTCTGACATTAGAAGCGGAATTATTCCTGTGCCGGTTCCTAGGTCGCAAATTTTACATTTTCCTTTTGTGCGTGCAAAGTCAGCCAAAAGAACAGCGTCAATTCCAAATCGGAATTCATTTTTCCCTTGAATCAGCCTGAGTCCTTTTATGTGCAGGTTTTCGATTGTCTCGCCGTTTTTAAGATTCATTTTTTTGTTTTGCCGAAATTATGAAAATTGTATTTCTTGTTTTCCAGTTGAAAGTATTGCTTTCCGCGGCCTGAACAAAAAGATTTTTAAACTCGTCAAATTTTTCCTGTCCAAGCCTGCTTTTTATAAACTTTCCGTAGGAAGAATTCTCCGCGTTGAACCAGCGTTCAGTTTCTGCCGTGCCGGTTTTCCTTTTTTCAAAAATAAATGAGGACTTGTAAAGACAGTTGAAACTATTTTTTTCAAGGATGTTCTTTACAGTTTCTTCGTTCCATGAAAAAAACGGATTTGCTGTGTTTTCAAAAAAATCCTTTTCTGCCTGCTCGGATTCCTGCAGAAGCTTTTTTGTTTCTTTGTCTGCGGTTTTGCCTTTGAAAGCAGTTTCTTCAATCAGCTTTGTCAGATGCTGGCCTGAGCATGGAATCTTCTGGGAAACTATGACCTGCGCGTTTTTTTCAAAGAACGGAAAAAGCTCCTTTGTTCCGTCCTGAACTTCTTCTGTGCTGAAGGAAATATCGCGCTTTATTTTTTCAGTGCCAAAGAATCCGCTGCTTATGTCGGCGCAGAAGTTTTCAATGTCGTCTCTTGTAGAAAAAATATCACGCGCAAAAAAACGGTCAAATTCAATATCACCGAACGGAGCTATTGAATTCCTTAATGTGTCTTTCTTTATGAATAGCTTCGGCTGGTCAATGTTTTCCAGCGCAGATGCGTACCGTTCAAGCGCCTGCATTCCGTCTGCTGTCCTGCATATTCCGCATACCAGGCCTTCCGGAGTTTTTCGGATTAAGTCAAACACAATAAGCGCGTCGTCAGCGTTTGCAACGAGGCATCTGTGAAACCTTAGTATGCCCGCGGCCTCTGTCATTGCTTCCCGTATGCCTAGCAGAGTCTGCGCGCGGTTTGTCTCCAGCCTTGCTCTCCAGAGAGATTCTCCCTTGCTCAAGACTGAATTCTTTCTTTGGTTTTCTGCGGTGTATGTTAGGTTTTCACCAGTTTTTTTTAGTCCATGGAAATGCCCGGCTTCTTTCCACCAGCTGGAATCCACGTTTGTCTGACCTGAAACTTCTTCCGCGCTGTCTTCAAGAATCGACGCAATCTGCGCTTCCCTGCGGGAAAGAATATCTTCCCTGATTTTTGCCTCGTATCCCTGTGTTGATGGCGTGTAGAAAACTTTTCCAACAAGAGCGTCGGGCAGATATTGCTGGGCAACCCAGTGGTCTTTGTACGCATGAGGGTAGAGGTAGCCGGCTCCATGTCCGAATCCTTCCGCGTCGCGGGAAGCATCCCTAAGATGATTAGGAACATCCGCGTCTTCTTTTTCAACAGAGGCCAATGCGTCAAAAAATGCCATTGAGGAATTTGACTTTGGAGCAGTCGCCAGATATAGAGCCGCATGCGCTAAGAAGTACCTGCCTTCTGGAAATCCTACGCGGTCAAAGGCGGCTGCGCAGCTTTCAACAACCGAGATTGCCTTTGGATCTGCAAGACCTGTGTCCTCGCAGGCAGAAATCAGCATACGGCGGAAAATAAAATGCGGATCCTCTCCGGCTTTTACCATTCTTGCAAGCCAGTAGCAGGCGGCGTCAGGATCACGTCCTCTCAGGCTTTTTATAAATGCGGAGATTATGTCGTAATGGTAGTCGCCGTCGCGGTCATAGAGAACAACTTTTTTCTGTATAGACTCTTCACAGGCTTCCTTTGAAATGTAGATTGTGCTTCCAAAGCTTGGCGGCCATTTTTCCGGAGTTGTTTCAACTGCAAGCTCCAGCGCATTTAAAAGGCTTCTTGCGTCTCCGTTCGCAGTTTCTATCAAATGCTCCAGCGCGCCTTTCTCGAATTCAACTTTCCATTTTCCGTAGCCGCGCTCTGCATCGCATAAAGCCTGCCTGGCTGCCTTTAGCAAGTCTGTTTTTGTAAGAGGCTTCAGCTGAAAAACTCTGCTTCTTGAAACAAGAGCCTTATTGACCTCAAAAAAAGGATTCTCTGTTGTTGCGCCTATTAAAATTATTGTTCCGTTTTCAACCCATGGAAGAAGCGCATCCTGCTGGCTTTTGTTCCAGCGGTGAACCTCGTCTACAAATAGAATTGTCTTGCGCTTATAAAGATTTTTCTGCGTCTCTGCATCGGAAATTGATTTTCTTATATCTGCGACACCTGTGAGGACCGCGTTCAGTGTGATAAAATTCGAGCTTGTGTGGTTTGCAATTACACGTGCGAGCGTTGTTTTTCCTGTTCCCGGCGGTCCGTAGAAAATAACAGAAGTAAGCTGGTCTGCCGCAATCGCCCTTCTTAAAAGCCTTCCTTTTCCTACAATATGCTCCTGGCCTATGTACTCGTCAAGTGTTCTAGGCCTCATTCTGGCGGCAAGAGGCTCGTGGGAATCTTTTAGTGAGGAAAACAGTTCATCCATTTCTACAAATTCTAGTCTCCGTCACGGTTCCATTCAGGCCTTGAAGGATACCATGCGTAAAGTCCTGTGTCGTCCCATGAGTCGGAGCTTGAGCGGATTGAGCCGTAGATTGTCGATGCTGCATACTCGTCAGTTTCGCCTTCGTTCTTGTTTGGGTTGAGAGCAAAGACCATGAACACGTATTCAGAGATTACAGAGTCTCCGTTTTTAGGCATTTTTGGAGTGCTTCCGTCCGGAATTCCGGTTGTCTCGTCAATTTTGGCTCTTGCAATTCCGCTTGTGGTTCCAAGGAGAATATAGTCCTTGGTTGCTGCTATAGAAAGAAGGCCTCCAACGTCAGGACTGACATAGCTTTCGGGAGCCGATGCTGTTATGTAATACAGCCTTGAGTCTGTGTCCACATTGTTGCTGGTTGTGCAGGTCTTTGTGTAGTAAAGGCAATGGCTGTTGCTTGTCATTCCGTAGTATTTTGAAAAATAAGTTTCGCCGTTGAAATAGCATGCTGAAATTGCGTTTGTCTCTGTGGAGCTGCTGTCTACGAACTTTGCGCCGGAAAGCTCTGTGGGCACATTGCTTCCGTTCAGCCTGTATATTTTGTATTCAGACGAGGATGAGCTTCTGATTCTTGCATAGGCTTCCCTGCTTCCAAGCTCGACTGAATTGTCGTCCGCCACAGAAAAATACTTATTGTCGAATATTACTTTTGCGTTTCCAAATGAATAGTCTCCGCCGCTTATGCTGGCGACTTTTGTCCATGAAAGATTTTCTAAATCTGAAGAATTTGTAGCATAGATTTCTGCAGTTTTCGGCTCGTTCTCTCCGTCGTCGTTTTCAGCCCAGATATACGTCAGCGCATAAAGATACTCATTGTCGGAGGCAAGAAAATATGTTGTGGCTGGAATTCCGTTGTCTCCTTTGCGGGTGGTGGGGGATGCCGCTTTATGCCATTCTCCATTGTGTTTTTCGGTCTCGCTGGATGGCTCGTTTGTCTTGTAGAAAATGTAGCCGTTGCTTGTGAGAATGTAGTCCCTGTAATGGATGATGGAATGCATATCGCCTTGAAGTCCGCTTGAGTTAAGCTCAATCTCGTTGTTTATCGCGCCGTAAATATCGTCATGGCAGGAAGAAAATCCTATGAGGCAGGCGAGGGCCGCGGAAAGAAAAATGCTTTTTATAATCAATTTTTTCATTTGTGTTCCTTAAAAGCTGAATGTTAGAAATGGTACCTTGCCGCCAGGCTGAATGTAAGAAACTGCCCTGCAAAGTTTTCTGCATTGTCATTGTACCACGAGGCGAACTGCGGCATAAGAAGATATGAGGCCTCAAGTCCGAGCGACCAGCTTTCTGTAAGGCGGAACATTGCTCCTGCCTCCGGCTTTACGACAAGCCCCGGAAAGTAGTTTTTTCCGCCGAAAGATTCCCATGCGAACCCAAGTCCCAGCGTGAGAGGAAATTCAAACCTGCCTGCGGAAGGCTGGTATGTAAACGCGGCCATAAATGGAACATAGTTGAACACGTGGCTTCCGATAGAAACATTGAACCCGAAGCTTACATCGAATCCAATTGCCATCTTTGAAGTTAGAAAGTAATGGTAGCCCAGGGAGCCGAGTCCGCCGATTTTAAGCTGTGAGTCGCCTTTTATGGAGCTTTCAAAGTCTGGAAAATTCAGCGGCATGGAAAGCCCGAGAGCAATCTTTATATACTGGTCGCCAGGCAGGTTCATTCCAAGGTCAAACGTTATGTCGTCCTCTGTGTATTCGTCTCCGCCGTCTTCAGAGCCGTCCGTGCCTGAGTTCTGCAAGAAGATTGTCCTTGGAAGCGAAGCCTGCGCTGCTGAAATGCAAATTCCTATAATTCCTGCGCTCAGAAGCGCAATCAAACGTTTCATAGTTTTTCCCTGATCATAAAAGCAAATTCTTCTATGGCAATTTGTTTTGTTTTTTTATATTATGCTTGTGCAGTTTTCAAACGGATTCTATCCTTGCACACAGCCATGCGATTATACTTAGTTTTAAGGATTTTATCAATCTGAAAGATTTGAAGCCTGCATCAGCTTTACTTAGATAAAGAAAATAGAAAATGGAAGGTTACAGATGGGCGCGAAAATTATAGACGGAAAGGAAATCGCATCGCAGGTAAAGACCGACGTTGCAAGAAGAGTTCTTGAGCTTAAGAAAAGCGGGGTTGCGCCCTGTCTTGCTGTTGTCCTAGTGGGGAACAATCCGGCAAGCGTAAGCTATGTGGCTGGAAAAAGAAAAGCCCTGGCGGAGGCCGGCATGGAGGACAGGAGCATTGAGCTTCCGGAGTCGGTTTCAGAGCAGGAGCTTTTGTCCCTTATACAGAAGCTGAACGCAGACGGCTCTGTGCATGGAATCCTTGTGCAGCTTCCGCTTCCTCCGCATATCGATGAAAAGAAAGTTACAAATTCCATAAGCCCGGAAAAGGATGTTGACGGATTTCACCCGGTGAACGTGGGCAGGCTTGTTACCGGCGACAAGGGATTTCTTCCTTGCACTCCTAACGGAATCACTGTTCTTCTGAAAAAGGCCGGCATAGAGACAGACGGAAAGAATGTTGTGGTTGTGGGCCGCAGCAACATTGTGGGCAAGCCGATGGCTCTTTTGATGCTCAGAAAAGAATTCAATTCAACTGTTACAATTTGCCACACAGGAACAAAGAACCTTGCCGAATATACAAGGAAGGCTGATATTCTTATTGTGGCTTCCGGCCGTCCGAACACTGTAACCGCGGACATGATAAAGGAAGGCGCGGCTGTGATTGATGTCGGTGTGAACAGAATTCCAGATTCCTCAAGGAAAAGCGGATTCCGTCTCTGCGGAGATGTTGACTTTGAGGGAGCGAAGGAGGTCGCGGGCTTTATAACTCCGGTTCCGGGAGGAGTAGGTCCAATGACAATCGCAATGCTTATCTATAATACTTTGGAAAGCGCGGAAAATTTCAGAGCGAAAAATGATTGACATACAGAGCTCCCCGGACACGCGCGAGATTCCTCTGCAGAAGGTGGGCGTTACAGACCTGAGCTATCCTGTGCAGGTTCTGGACAAAACCGAAGGCCTGCAGAAGACTTGCGCCAGCGTGAATCTTTTTGTAAACCTGCCGCACAATTACAAGGGAACCCATATGTCCCGGTTCATAGAAATATTCCACCGGCACCGCGAGAGCTTCGGCATGAAGCAGTTTCTTTCAATGCTTGAGGAAATCAGAAAGAGCCTTGATGCGCAGCGGGCGTTCGGCTCAATGGAGTTTCCTTTCTATATGACGAAAACAGCTCCTGTCTCGAAGTCTCAGAGCATAATGTGCTACAAGTGCACTTACGAGGGCGAGGTTTTTTCCGGCGGAAGCAGCTTCTTCATGAAGATTGAAATTCCTGTTACAACTCTGTGTCCGTGCTCCAAGGCGATAAGCCGGTACGGGGCTCACAACCAGCGCGGTTCTGTAACTGTCAGGCTCAAGAATTCAAGCCTGTTCTGGATTGAAGACGTGGTTGAGGAAGTTGAAAAAAGCGCGAGCGGCGGCCTGTACAGCATTCTCAAGCGGCCGGACGAAAAGTTTGTTACAGAGCATGCGTACGATAATCCGCGGTTTGTGGAGGATGTGGCGCGCGAGGTCTATATAGCGCTCAGGAATTTCACAAAGAGCGAAAAGCCGTTCAGCTGGTTCAGCGTGGAATGCAAGAATTTTGAAAGCATCCACAACCACAATGCTTATGCATACACAGAATTCCATGGAGAGCAGGAATGAGCAGAAAAAATCTTTGGGCCGGAACGCTGCGTTGCCGTGCCTTTGTCCGTCGGAAGCTTGATGTTCCGATGCTTGCGTTGAGGTAGCTGATTTTCTATAATGCACACATGACTTATTTTTTTGAAACCTACGGCTGTGAGATGAACATAGCTGAAAGCGCTTCTGTTGAGCAGATTCTGATTTCCCGCGGCTGGAAAAAGGCGGAGAATGTCCAGGTTGCCGACATGGCCATAATAAACACTTGCTCTGTCCGAGGCTCTGCGGAAGAAAGAATCTTCGGCCGCCTTGGCTTTTTTACAGGCCTGAAGAAAGTGCGCTCCTGCGCTCCCGACGCAAAAAGAAGAAACATGGAGATTGCGGCGGAATATGTTGAAAGGAACGGAGCTGTTCCGCTTACTGTCATTGTTATGGGCTGCATGGCGGAGCGTCTTTTAAAGTCGCTTCAGAAGGACTGGCCGTGCATAGACTACGTGGTCGGAACTTTTGCGAAGAACAAATTCGGCGAGATTATACAGGCTGTGGAGGACGGCGAAAAGTACATCCAGACAGACGAGGAGCCGGTCTATGTGTTCGCGGAAACTTCCTACGAGGAGGGAGCATTCTCTACTTTTGTTCCGATTATGCACGGATGCAACAACTTCTGCTCTTACTGCATAGTCCCTTATGTGCGCGGAAGGGAAGTGAGCCGCCCGGCTGATCAGATTCTGCATGAGCTGGATGTGCTTTCCGGACGCGGTGTAAAGGAAATCACGCTTCTCGGGCAGAATGTGAACTCTTACAGCGGCGCGGACGGAATGGATTTTCCTGAGCTTTTAAGAGCTGTGTGCCGCCATCTTGAAAAAACAGGCTCTCCTATTGAATGGATACGCTTCGAGTCAAGCAATCCCAAGGATTTTTCCGACGGGCTTATAGATGTGATTGCGCAGGAAAAACGCATTTGCAGCGGGCTTCATATCGCGGTGCAGCACGGATCAGACCGGATTCTAAAAGCCATGAACCGCAAGTATACACGAGAACAGTATATTTCACTTGTAGAAAAGCTCCGCGCAAGGATTCCCGGCCTCC
This sequence comes from uncultured Treponema sp., assembly GCA_964607295.1. Taxonomy (GTDB): domain Bacteria; phylum Spirochaetota; class Spirochaetia; order Treponematales; family Treponemataceae; genus Treponema_D. The sequence continues at coordinate 30,242 of CAZSJX010000007.1, forward strand.
AGCTCACGACAGACATCATGCTTGGGTTCCCCGGCGAGACAGAGGAGGATTTTGAGCAGGCGGTTTCTCTCATGAGGCAGGTGGAGTTTGAAAGCGCGTTCATGTACTACTATAATCCGCGCGAGGGAACTCCTGCCGCCAGAATGAAGGACCAGGTTCCTCTCGAGGTGAAGAAGGAGCGTCTCCAGAAAGTCATAGACCTTCAGCTTGGAATAACAAGAAAAGTGATGCAGTCGCAGACAGGAAAAAAGCTCCGTGTCCTTGCCGACATCGTGAGCCGCGACAATGCAAGGGAGCTTCTTGGAAAGACTGAGCAGAACGAGCGGGTGGCTTTTGAGGCTCCGGTCTCTCTGATTGGAAAATTTGTTGAAGTCCGCATAGACAGCCTGAACGGGAACACATTCAAAGGCAGCCTGGTCCGCTAGGTGCTTGGCAAGCTTCTGGCAATGGGAGCTTTTCCTGTAACGCAGAAGCCGCTCAATTTAAATTTAATTGAAAATCACTTGAAAAACTGCTAGAATATGCGCGTTTTCAAAATCATTTTGTGGAAACATAATCTTTAGTTCAAATAGAGGCATTTTATGAAAAAATCTGTTGTTTTTGCATTCGCTCTGGCGGCATTCATTGCTCTTCCTGTGAGCGCAAAGAAAAAGGCTGTGGAAATCAGAGGCATAGAGGATCTTGACGGAAAGCGCATTGGAGTCCAGGGAGGCACCACTGGCGAAACTTATGTTCAGGAGAACCTTAAGTCCGCTAAGCTTTCTTCCTTTAAGTCTGGAATGGACGCTGCGCTTGACCTTATGAACGGCCAGATTGACGCTATTGTCCTCGACGAGCTTCCTGCAAAGCAGATTGTATCTCGCAACAGCAAAAAGCTTAAGATTGTGGACTCGAAATTTGCGCAGGAGGAATACTCAATCGCAGTGAAAAAAGGAAATACCCAGCTTTTGGAATCAATCAACAGAACAATCGACTCCCTTAAGTCCAGCGGCGGATACGAGGCTCTTGTGAACGCATTTATGCCTGCCGACGGAGTTATAAAAATTCCTGGCGACGAGGCTCTTTCTGGAAAAGTTGTAAAGCTTGGCACAAACGCCGCGTTTCCTCCGTTCGAGTATGTTGAAGGAACAAAGATTGTGGGCTTCGATATTTCAATGGGGCAGAAAATTGCAAAAGACCTGGGGCAGTCCCTTGAGGTTGTCGATATGTCGTTTGACAGCCTTATTCCGGCTCTTTCAAGCGGAGCGATTGATTTTATCGCCGCAGGAATGAGCGTTACAGAAGAACGCAGGAAGAATGTGGACTTTTCTAAGCCGTATTTTACCTCGAACCAGGTCATTATAGTACGCAAGTAGCTTCTGGAGACGGCTGTGCTTGATTCAATTTACGATACGCTTATTTCCGGGCAGCGGTGGCTTCTTCTGCTGCAGGGCCTTGGAACTACAATCTATATCGCCGTTGCCGCGATTATCCTCGGAACGCTTCTGGGGGCAGTGTTTGCGCTGTTCAAGATTTCAAAGAATCCTGTGCTGAGGATAGCCGCGGGAATCTACACAACCGTTATCCGCGGAATACCGCTTGCGACACAGCTTATGATTTTCTACTTTGTTGTGTTCGCGCCGCTTGGAATGGACCGCCTGCTTGTTGCGACTCTCGCCTACGGGATAAATTCCGGGGCGTACTGCACTGAAATTTTCCGCGCTGGAATACAGGGCGTGGATTCAGGACAGATGGAGGCCGGACGTTCGCTCGGGCTTAGCTACTGGCAGACGCTTACGATGATAATTTTTCCGCAGGCCGCAAAGGCTGTTCTTCCTACCTATACAAGCGAGTTCATTGTGCTTATAAAGGAAACTTCCGTGGCGAGCTTTATCGCTGTCATGGATCTTACAAAGGCCGGGGATATGATCCGCAACGCAACTTACAACGCATGGATTCCGCTTCTTTCGTGCGCCGCAATATATCTTTGCCTTACGCTTGGGCTTACAAAGCTGTTTTCTATTCTTGAAAAAAGGATGGCCAGAAGTGATAGAGACTAAAGACCTAAAAATAAGCTTTGGAGAGCTGGAAGTGCTGAAAGGCATAACGCAGACGATAAAGCAGGGCGAGAAGGTTGTTATAATCGGGCCTTCCGGCTCCGGAAAGTCAACTTTTCTGCGCTGCCTGAATCTTCTTGAGACTCCGGATTCCGGCTCGATTCTTTTTGAGGGAAAGGATATAACGTCCAAAAACACTGACATAAACCTTGTTCGCCGCCAGATGGGAATGGTGTTCCAGCATTTCAACCTTTTTCCGCATCTTACGGTTCTAAGAAACATAACGCTCGCGCCTGTAAAGCTGGGACTTCTTGCGCCAAGGCAGGCTGAAGAAAAAGCGATGGAGCTTTTGGAACGCATCGGTCTTGCGGACAAGGCCGGCGCATATCCTGCTACATTGAGCGGCGGCCAGAAGCAGCGGATTGCGATTGTGCGCTCCCTTGCAATGTCGCCCAAGGTGATGCTCTTTGACGAGCCGACCAGCGCGCTTGATCCAGAGATGGTGGGAGAGGTTCTTTCTGTTATGAAGGAGCTTGCCCATGGCGGAATGACGATGGTTGTTGTAACCCACGAGATGGGCTTTGCCAGGGAAGTGGCGGACCGTGTTGTCTTTATGGAAGGCGGTGTTGTCGCGGAGGAGGGGACTCCAGCTCAGATTTTTGACAGCCCGCGCTCAGAGCGCCTTAAAAAATTCTTGAACTGCATCCTGTAATGCAAGCCGCGGCCGCACTGAACGCTCCAGAATCAGTCCAAATACATTGAAAAACGCACCCAGTCCGTTGGGGAAATATAGTTACTATATTTTAAAATAAAGTAACTATATTTGCAAAAGAGATTCTTATTTTTTTTCCGCAAACTTGAAATTTGCCTGTGTTTGAATCATAATATAATAGCCTTAATTTTGGATTGTATGGTGCACTAAAAATAGTGTAAGGAGAGATGCAGCTGGCAAAAACGCTCTGTTTTGCTGCCGCGATAGCGGCAATGCTTAATAGTTCCAAGTCAAAACAGCGTGTAGAGGCAACTTCGTTGCTTCGGTTTTGACAGATGTATCTCGACTGATAGCTTTTTTATACAGGATTATGATTGATTCAAAGTTAGTGGTAAATATAAAAGCGCCGGCTGCTGATTTAATCGGTAGTCTGCACGTTAAGATTGTTTACTGTTTTTTATATACGGAGAATTTTATGAGGAAATGCTATTTTTCTGCTGTAATCGCAATTTTGCTTATGGCTGTTTCGTGCATGAATGTCGGCGGCTCGTCCGGAGCGGAAGGAGCTGTGCGTGTGGCTGTTCCGGGAAGCGGCTCGCGCGGGGCGTATACTCTTAGCAAGGACAATGCGAGCTTATACAAGGTTACGCTTCTGCTTGACGGAGAAGTTGAGGGAGAGCCTCAGACCGCATCTCCGGGGGGGGCGGACATAGTATTCGACGGTCTTGAGCCTGCGGAATACACAGTGCTTGTTGAAGCGTTTGACGCAGGCGGCGTGATGCTTGCAAGAAAAAGCCAGAGTATAAAAGTCGCCGCCGGAAAAACCGCGGACTGCTCCATAGTGCTTGCCCTGCTAGGAAGCCGCGCCCTGGACACTGGATATTTGCTGTGGAAATATAGCTCTGATCCTTCATACAGTTTTGGCAGGTCGGAATCTGTAGAATCCTTTAACGGTGGAGTTGGATATTGCTATGGAGAGCCTTTTGGAGCTGCGGAGGACTTGGATTCAAACTGGTATTTTGTAAGTAAAAGTAAAGGAAGTGATAATGGCACAGTATATAGAAATGATGCCAATACACAACTATTTTCTATAATATCTGGTATTAACGAATTTTTCACAGACCCTCTTTATTACGATGAAACAGAAGATGCTCTGTGGTTTGCAAACTATGCGAATAATAAGCTTAATCTTTCAAAAAACAAAAATCCTTCATCTCTTTCTGGTTCTGGCAGCCTTGATATGAAGGAAGTCAGCGGATTTGATTTTACTGATAGATTCGGTTTTGCATTTGCAGTTCAGGGAAACGATATTTATATTGTATATACAGACTTGACAAATTATTATCTTCAGCGCGGAACTCTTTCTGGAGACGGGCCGTTTACATTTGTGCCTGTAGGCTCTGCGAAGTCTGCCGAAGACATGGGACTTTCCGGGGCTATTACAGACGTTGCTATTCTTTATGACGGAACTGTCTATGCGCTTGTTTCAAATGTTGGAAGCGATGCCGGGGATTCTGGTTATATTGACGATATGTTTATTAACCCTAGCGGCGGCACATTCTACAGCCGCGGCGCGCTTGTAAAGATTGAAGGCACGAATTCCGGCTTTAGGGTTGTGGATGTGCTTGGCTGGACAAATTCCGCAAGAAAGATAAGCCCTGCTGGAGGCGCTGCTGATGAATATGACTCTGATGTTTTGCTGCAGCCGATTAACGCCTATATTCCTTCTCTTTCGGAAAGCAATGGCAAATTCTACGGCCCGCGCAGGTTTGTAGCCATAAAGCCAAAGGAAATCGCCATAGCTGACTGCGGCGCGAATTTTGTAATGCCTGATAAAACCTTTGGAAAAGCAGGAAAAATGTTTGAGAAAAACAGGGTTGTAACAGTGAGCCTGTATGATTTTGCCGTCAGCAGTGTAAAAAAACTTGACGGTATAAAATTCATGAATCTTACGATAAGCGGCGGCTCAGGATCAACTTCTGGCTACATATATGCGTATGACTGTAAGGGTGAAGAAATAGAAGAACGCTAGTTTTGTAAAAGGCGCATAAAATTGGCAAAAATCAGGTTTTGCACTTGATGAAAACGCTAAAATAATATATCATGCTTTTCATTCGGCGCTTTAGCTCAGCTGGATTAGAGCATCTGCCTTCTAAGCAGAGGGTCGACGGTTCGAGCCCGCCAAGCGTCACTAGTCCGTTTTCAGGCTTCTGGAGACGGGCTTTTTTTTTGCTTTGCGGACGCTTGGAACGGCGCAATATGACGGCTTAACGTTGCAATTTTCCTATAAAATCACTATATTTAATGCAGCACTGAACGGTCTGAATAATGATTGCTCTGTGCTGGCCGCTGCATCTGGTGTTTTAGTATTTCAGGCGAGTACAAAAAATATTTGGAAAACGCGGAAAATCGCTTCAAGTGTTGACCGGCACTTTCTTAAGCATATCTACTTTTATATGAGGATTCCTATGGCAGAGACACTGCTTTCAATTCAAGGCTTATGCACTTCTGTTGGCGAAAAACAGATTCTTAAAAATATTTCACTGGATATTGCTCCCGGCGAAATCCATGTGCTTATGGGACCGAACGGCGCCGGAAAGTCCACCCTGGGCTACACGCTTATGGGCAGCCCTGAATACTCTGTAACCGGCGGAAAAATCATCTTTAACGGACAGGACATAACTTCTGATTCCGCGGACAAGAGGGCAAAGGCCGGAATTTTCCTTAGCTTTCAGGAGCCGCTTGAAGTTCCGGGGGTTTCACTTGAGTCGTTTATCCGCTCGTCAATGCAGCAGGTTACAGGACAGAAGGTGAAGCTGATGCAGTTTGCCCGGGAACTTGATAAGAACATGGATCTTTTAAAGATGGACCACGGCTATGCTTCCCGCGATTTAAACGTAGGATTCAGCGGCGGAGAAAAAAAGAAGAGCGAGATTCTCCAGCTTTTAATGCTCAGACCGCGCCTTGCGATTCTTGACGAGACAGATTCCGGACTTGACGTTGACGCATGCCGCATTGTTTCCGAGGGAATTAAAAAGTACATGGAGGCTACAGGCGGCTCTTTGATTGTCATAACGCATTCGACCCGCATCCTTGAAAACCTTAGCGTGGACAAGACGCACATAATGGTGAAAGGCCGGCTTGTTCACACCGGAGACGGAAGCCTTGTCCAGAAAATAAACGAGGAAGGCTTTGACAGCTTTATTCCGCAGGAAATCAAGGATGAGCAGCGAAAGGAGCAGCTTGCGGCGGCAGCAAAGGCGGCGATGGACGCAGTAAAGATGAATGCTGCCAGCGGCGGCCTTAACTAGGAATATTTATGGGCGAAGAAAAGACAAAAGTTTCAGATATTGACCGGTCCCTCTATGATTTCAGATATGAAGAAAGCGACAGGGACTTCTATAAAATCCGGGCGGGACTCGATGATTCTATTGTACGGAAGCTCAGCGAGGAGAAGAACGACCCCGAGTGGATGAGGGACTTCCGCTTGAAGAGCCTTCATCTTTTCAATGAGATAAATGAGCCTGACTGGGGGCCGGACATCCGCGACCTTGACATTCAGAAGATTGTAACCTATGTAAAGCCAAAGACCGAAATGGCTGCAAAATGGGCTGATGTTCCAAAGGATATAAAGGACACGTTCGAAAAGCTGGGAATTCCAGAAGCCGAGCGTGAGAGCCTTGCCGGTGTGGGCGCGCAGTACGACAGCGAGGTTGTCTACCATAATGTCATAAAGGAAGTGGCGGAACAGGGAGTAATCTATACCGACTTTGAGTCCGCGCTGAAAAGCGAAGAGTGGGGCGGAATGGTGAAGGATTATTTCATGCACCTTGTTCCTCCGTCCGACCACAAGTTTGCGGCTCTGCATGGAGCTGTCTGGAGCGGCGGAAGCTTTGTCTATGTTCCTAAGAACGTGAAGGTGAAAATCCCTCTTCAGTCGTATTTCAGGCTGAATGCGGCCGGAGCCGGGCAGTTTGAGCATACGCTTATTATTGTGGACGAGGGCGCTGACCTGCATTTTATTGAAGGCTGCTCTGCTCCGAAGTACAATGTGGCGAATCTTCATGCCGGATGCGTCGAGCTTTATGTAAAGAAGAATGCCCGGCTTAGATATTCTACGATAGAAAACTGGTCTAAGAATATGTACAACCTGAACACGAAGCGTGCGCTTGTAGAGGAGAACGGACGCATGGAATGGGTTTCGGGCAGCTTCGGAAGCCACATTTCGTATCTTTATCCGGCCACGATTCTAAAGGGCGACAATTCAAGCGTTGAATTTACCGGAATCACTTTTGCGGGGAAAGGACAGAACCTTGACACCGGCGCAAAGATGATTCACATCGGAAAAAATACTTCAACTGTAATAAATACAAAGTCAATCTCAAAGGGCGGCGGTGCCTGCACCTACAGAAGCGCTATTGTTGTAAACAAGGATGCGAAGAATTCAAGGGCCAGCGTGGACTGCTCTTCGCTCATGCTTGACAACGAGAGCCGTAGCGACACAGTTCCGGCGATGAATGTCATGACTGATGACTGCGACATCGGACACGAGGCGAAAATCGGGCGCATCTCAAACAAGGCGATTTTTTACCTTATGAGCCGCGGAATCAGCGAGGAGGACGCAAGGGCGATGATTGTCTCCGGCTTTGCGAATCCTGTGAGCAAGGAGCTTCCGCTTGAATACGCTGTCGAGATGAACAATCTGATTCAGCTTGAGATGAAAGGCAGCATGTAAGGGGCTACAGAATGGAAAAACTTGAGATAGATGTAAACCAGTTTCCAAGCCTCACTTGGAATTTTCTGAATATAAACAGGGCGCGCCTTGAGCTTGGCGGTGAATTTAAATCTTGCGGCGCAGTTTCCGGCGGAATGGAAATAGAAAATTCTGCTTACAGTTTTATAAAGACAGGCCTGGGCGGAAAATTCGACGAGGCCTTTGATTCTGTCCTGCAGAAAAACGGAATAAAAACCTTGCTTTTTACCGCGGAATCAGCGGGCCGACCGCATAAAATAGAGCTTTTTGCGCAGGAAAATGAAACTTCCGTCTGCGACATCGTAATCCATGCGAAGAAAGGCGCGGACTGCTCTTATATTTTTGTCTATAAAAGCGGAAGCGGAGACTTGAATTCCCGGGTTGGAGCTAGAATCCGTGTTCTTGCGGAAGAAAACGCCCATGTCCATGTTTCTTGCTTGAATATGCTTGGAAAGAACACTGCGCACTTTAATTCAGTCGGCTCAAGCTGCAAGGACAATGCGTCTGTGGAAATCACGGAGCTTGAGCTTGGAGCAGGCAGGACGTTCAGCGGAACGTTCATAGGTCTTGAAGGATACAAAAGCCGTTTTATAGGAAGGGCGGCTTACGTTGTAAATGGCAGTTCCTCTCTTGACATGAACCAGGTTGCGCTTCAGACAGGAAGATGCACGGAAAGCCGCTTTTCTGTGGACGGCGTTCTTCTTGACAACGCGAAAAAAACTTGGAGAGGTACAATTGACTTTAAGAAAGGCTGCGTGGATTCTATAGGAGATGAGCAGGAGGATGTTCTTCTTCTTAGCCCGGATGCTGTGAACAAAAGCCTTCCTGTCATTCTTTGCGACGAGGAGGCTGTTGAAGGCCGCCATGGATGCTCAATTGGCAAAGTCGACATGGAAAAACTTTTTTATATGCAGAGCCGCGGAGTAGATGAAAAGACTGCGAGGGAGCTTTTGACAAAGGCCAAGGTTTCCAAGGTTTCAAGGTTTATTCCTGATGAAAGCCTTGCTGCGGAAATCAGCTCTTTTGTTGAAGCGATTATATAACGAGGAAAATATGTTCAGTGCAGAAGAAATCCGCAGGGATTTTAAAATATTCAGCCAGCCGGAAAATGAAGGCCTTATCTATCTTGACAGTGCGGCTACAGCCCACCGGCCGGAGTGTGTTATTCAGGCGGAAGCTGACTTTTATAGAAAAAACAATGCGAATCCTTTGCGCGGGCTTTATGGCCTGAGCATCCGTGCGACTGACGACTATGAGAACGCACGGTCGGTTGTCGCTAAGTTTCTGAATGCCGCCGAGCCTGCCGAGGTTGTTTTTACACGCAATGCCTCTGAAAGTCTGAATCTTGTTGCGTATACGCTCGGGCTTTCTGAAGTTCAGGCTGGCGATGAAATCGCCATAAGCTGCATGGAGCATCATTCAAACATTCTTCCGTGGCAGATGGTCTGCAATGCAAAGGGCGCAAAGCTTGTATGGCTTGAGTGCGACAGCAGCGGTGTTGTTTCTGAGCAGGAAATAAAGGCTAAAATAAATTCAAGGACAAAAATTGTTGCGGTTACGCAGGTCAGCAATGTCTTTGGCATTACAAATCCTATAGAGCAGATTTCAGCCTATGCGCGCAAGGTTGGAAACGGAGGAAAGGGCGCTTACGTTGTTGTGGACGGAGCCCAGAGCGCGCCTCATAAAAAAGTTGATGTGCAGAAGATGGGCGCGGATTTCTTTGCGTTTTCAGGGCACAAGCTTTGCGCTCCGATGGGAATAGGCGCTCTTTATGGGAAAAAGCAGCTGCTTGAAAAAATTCCTCCGTTCATGCGCGGCGGAGAAATGATTGAGTATGTTACAAGGGAAGGCGCGACTTTTGCGGAGGTTCCGCATAAATTTGAAGCGGGAACTGTGAATGCCGGCGGAGCTGTTGCGCTTGCAAGAGCCGTCGAGTATGTTCAGCAAATCGGCCTGGACAGCATAGAGGCCAGCGATGATGCCCTTGCTAGGACAATGATTGAAGGAATGAAGCAGATTCCGTATCTTCATATAATCGGCAGCGATGACTACAGAAAGCACTGCGGAATTGTTACTTTTACAATTGATGGTGTGCATCCGCATGACATCGCCTCGATTCTTGATACTGAAAAAATAGCAGTCCGTGCAGGACACCATTGCGCCCAGCCGCTTATGCAGAAGCTTGGAGTCGGCTCAACCGCCCGCGCAAGCTGCTATTTTTACAACACGCAGAGCGAAGTGGAGATTTTTATAGAGAAGCTTAAGTCCGTCCGCAGATGGATGGGATTTAAGGACTGAAAAAACAGGGTAATCCACGGTGCGGACTGTTCTATTTTGTTCGCACATCTGTTTTTGCAGCATTTCAATGAAGCGCGGATAAAGCTCTAAAAAGTACAGCCTGCGCTTCCTTGGAAACAGCATATAATGATTGAGGTATTGTCATGGACTTGAAGTCGCTTTATCAAGAAATTCTTAACGAGCATAATCTGAATCCAACTCACAAGGGAGTTATGGAAAACCCAACGTTTACGCTGCAGGGCGTGAATCCGAGCTGCGGAGACAACATTTATCTTCAGCTGAAGGTCGATGAAAACGGAATAATTTCAGAAGGAAGTTTCAACGGCTCCGGATGCGCGGTAAGCCAGGCTTCTGTTGACATGATGCTTGACGACATAATTGGAAAGAAAAAGGACGAGGCGTTGCGTCTTGCTTCGCTTTTTATGGATATGATTCACGGAAAGGTAGAGGATGATGATGTCCTTGAGGAGCTGGATGAGGCGGCCAGCCTTAAGAACATAAGCAAAATGCCCGCCCGTGTAAAATGCGCGGTTCTTGGCTGGCACACAATGGAAGAGATGCTAAAAAACGGAAAGTCTTCCGGGCAGGGAAGCGCGGAGCATTGCACAACAGAGTGAAAAAAATAACGGTAAGGAGGGAGACGGCTGGCAAAAACACTCAGTCTTTCGGTTTTGACAGACATATCTCGACTGTTAGCTGTTTTTTTATACTGAATTATAGTTAACTCAAAATTAGGAATAAAATTTAACATTTTTCAATAAAAACAAAGATTTGCTATTGACTTTTTTTTTGTAGTTTTGTATTTTATATGCACATTGCATTCCCCGATTGTGTAATGGTAGCACTTGAGATTCTGGTTCTCACTGTGGGGGTTCGAATCCTCCTTGGGGAATATAAGCTGGACGGCTAGTCTGGCTTTTTTTGTTTTGGTTCCTTCGTCTATCGGCTAGGACGTGACCCTCTCAAGGTCGAAAGACGGGTTCGATTCCCGTAGGAACCGTTTGCTCCTGTGTATGCAGGAGCTTTTTTTATGCCTTTTTTACTAGAAACTCATAGGAAAAAATGATAGGCTTTCGGGGCATATAAAAATCAGTACTTTTCATTTGAATTGGAGTAGGTAAATGACATTTTTTGAAGAGCTTCAGTGGCGGGGACTTGTTAAGGATGTTGCCGGAGAAGACATAGCAGACAAGCTTAACAATGAAAAAATCACATTTTACTGGGGAACAGATCCTACGGCGGACAGCCTGCATCTTGGCCACTATTCGTCTTTAGTTACTGCTAAGCGTCTTGCTCGCGCTGGCCACCATCCGATTCTTCTGGTCGGCGGTTCCACCGGGCTTATTGGAGATCCGCGTCCTACAGCCGAGCGTGAAATAATCAGCCATGATACTCTGGAAAAGAACCTTGCAGGCATAAGAAGTCAGGTTGACAGAATTTTTGATGGAAAAGCTGAAATTGTAAACAACTATGACTGGACAAAAGACTACACTTTCCTTGAATTCCTGCGTGATATTGGAAAATACATAAACGTAAGCTATATGCTTTCTAAGGATATAATTTCACGCCGCCTTGAAACAGGAATCACATTTGCGGAATTTTCGTATACGCTTCTGCAGGGCTATGACTTTCTGTGGCTTTATAGAAACAAGAACTGCATTCTTCAGGCTGAAGGCGCAGACCAGTGGGGCAACATAACTACCGGGCTTGAGCTTATCCGCAAAATTGAAGGCAAGGATGCCTACGGATTTACAATGCCGCTTGTTCTGGATAAGTACGGAAATAAATTTGGAAAAAGCGCGGGAAACGCACTGTGGCTTGACTTGAACAAGACTTCAGGATATGAGCTTTACCAGTACCTTGTTAATGTTGACGATTCGATGGTCATTGACTATCTGAAGATTTTTACTTTCCTTTCAAGGGAGCAGATTGAGGAGCTTGAAGCAAAGAACAGGGAGCATCCTGAGCTTCGTGAGGCGCATAAGGCTCTTGCGCGCGAGATTATCACGGATTTGCACGGAGCGGCGGAGTATGAGAAGGCTGTGAACATAAGCAGCTCTCTTTTTTCTGGCGATGTAAAATCACTCAGCCTGAAGGATATTGAGATTGGCTTTAAGGACGTTCCGACTGTTTCAGTTTCAGAAGGCGAAAAGCTTATTGATGTGCTTGTGAACAATAAGATTGCCTCAAGCAGAAGGGAAGCGCGCGAATTTCTTGCGGCAGGCTCTATAACGCTGAATGGCGAAAAGTTCACGGATGAAAATATGCCTGTAACAAGCCAGCTTGCAATTGAAGGAAAAGTTATTGTCCTGCGCCGCGGAAAAAAGAAGAACTATATTGTCAAATTTAATTGAGAATTTGGAAATTCTGATTTATAATATCATGCGGTGTTTTTAGAAAGCACGCAAAAATTTTATGGGAGCAAAACAGATGAATTTTATTTTTTTAGGACCACCGGGAGCTGGAAAAGGAACTTTGGCGGCCCAGGTTTCAGAGGAATACGGAATTCCGCAGATTTCAACAGGAGATATTTTCCGCGAGAATATCAAGAACCAGACAGAGCTTGGAAAAAAGGTAAAGGCAATCCTTGATTCCGGCGGCCTTGTGAGCGATGATGTCGTCCTTGAGATTGTGGAGGACAGGCTCAAGAAAGCTGACTGCAAGAACGGCTTTATTCTTGACGGATTTCCGCGCACAATTCCACAGGCAGAGGCGTTTGAGAAGCTCGGAATCGATGTGAAGGTTGTTAACTTTGAAGTTGACAATGACCTGATTATTGCGCGCCTTTCAAACCGCCGTGTCTGCAAAAGCTGCAAGGCGAACTACAACGTTAAGTTTATGCCTCCAAAAGTCGAGGGAAAGTGCGACAAGTGCGGCGGCGAGCTCTTTACGCGTGAGGATGACAAGCTTGAGTCTATAACCCACCGCCTTGAAGTTTACAGAAAGGAAACAGAGCCTCTTATTGAATTTTACAAGAAGCTTGGAAAAATCACAGACATCGACAGCGCAAGGGATTCAAGCCTTGTTCTGGTTGACTTCAAAAATCTTTTTCCAAAAAAATAAACCTGATGCCATTTAGGTTTTAAGTCCTGCGCCATGCAGGGCTTTTTTTTTTGCCTTGAAAATCGTTTCCAAGTCCTGTATTATTTTCCCATGCAAAAAAAAGTTACGCTTGCTCTTTTTATTGTGATTGTTGCGGCCGGTGCTGTCGCGTTTATTGCAAAAAACTATTTCTATAAGCCAGATAAAAATAAGGCTTCGGCCTCTGTGGTTGTGCCTATGTCCAGTTCAGCGGAGGAAAAGAAGAATTCCTCATTTTCTTCAATTGAAGAGGATGCTTCTCTTGTGTCTCTGGTTCCGCTCGATGACAATGAAACTTTGATAAGCATTGTCAGCATGGACTTTGACGGAGACGGCTTTGATGACCAGGTGAATGCAATTAGGACAATGGACAGCCCGTACCTTGCAATTCTGGTGGGGCTTTACAATCCTCAGAAAAATGCCTATGAAAGAAAGGCTGTTATTGCTACGGAAGTTTCCCAGGCGCAGACTTTTTCCTATACCGGCATTGACTTGACGGGCGAGCATAGGACTGCGCTTGTTTACCAGGGATTTGCGGATAACGGGGATTCTGTGCTGCAGGCGTTCTTTGTTTCAAACGAGGGCGGAAAATTCTCGCTTTCAAAAATTGCTGACCTTCGCGGAGACGGAACAATTTTTATCCAGCAGCTTGACCGCTATGATGCCTACGAGAGATCAAAGGCAAACGGCGCAAGCTTTCCTATCTGGGTCTATACTTCTGACACGGAGCGGCCTGGAAGCGCGGACCAGCTTCAGCTCCAGTATGAGTGGAAACATTCAGAGAACTGCTATGTAAAAACAAGAACTGTCCGTGTCGCAGGAAGCAGAATCGCGGCCAAAGAGCTTGCGAAAATTCAGGACGGAACTGTCGCAACGTTTGCAGGATTCTTGAACGGACTTTGGTATATGCCTCAGGCTGATGGAAGTTTGCGGTATGTTTTCTTTGACTACGGCGCGCGCGAGATTATTTTTTTCAAGGATGACACGGAAGAAGTCTACAAGTGGGCGCACAGCAATATCCGCCGCAACGGAATTTATCTTTCCACTATAAATCAGGAGATTGAGAATCTTCAGCGGAGAATTGATATAAGCCTTAAGAGCACCGAGGAAATTCATATAAGAATTCAAGATGACGTGCGCATGATTATAAGTGAAAATGCTATGTGGGACGGAAACTATAAAAAAATCGGAAAGAGTATGTTCCTGCAGAAGTCTTTGTCAAAGGCGGCCGGCGGTTCTTTGGATTTTGGAAAAGAAAGCGAATGGAAAATTCCGGACGGATCCACTGTAAAGATGCATGACGGAAAATATTCAATGAAAGCCGAAGGCTTTCTGGAGACAGGGCTTTACTCATGCTTTGAAAGCGGCGGCTCCTCTTTTGTGCAGTTCCGTCCTGATTCAGAGAACAATGCTCGTTTTAGCGGAGTTTACAGGATAACAGCAGAGGAAAACAGCACGTCCCAGAAGAAATATGTTCTGCAGCCGTGCAGAACAACTGGCAATGGAATAGTCGCTCATGAGTCCCGTCCTGTTGTCCTTATGATTTTGTCCGACTGACTATTAGCCTCAATTTCGAGTTAACTATAATTCAATATAAAAAATAGCTAACAGTCGAGATGCGTCTGTCAAAACCGTCCGATATTCGGGCTGCACAGTTTTTTTTGCCAGCCGCTTCTTTCTTTCCCGCTGTTTTTTTTGCTCAATATTAAAACTCGAAATTAAGGTCAGTAGACAAGGTTTATATTGTCAACAAGAATTGACCCGGAAAAGCTTTTTCCTTTTATCAGGAATGAAATGCTCCTTATGTCCTCTTTCTCTGTCAGGCCGGAAACTGAATTTCCGCTTATATCAGTTATTCCGTGGAGCAAATCGAAATAGACGTTTATGTTTTCGCCTATGCCAATAAGAACTTCCTGCGTCCTTGAGGCTGTGTGGCAGGGACCGCCCTGTGTTTCTATGGCAACAGCAAGCGGATTCTGGCAAGTGTTGTTTATGTCTGCGGTCAATGCCTTTGCATGAGTCCAGTCTTTCTGGGCAGGATTTTCTGTTGTGAAAGCCGCCTCTGCTCCCTCGGGGATTTTTGCGAAGCTCCATTGCGCGCAGAAATCTCCTTCTGTGCTCCATTCTTCCGTGGTGTCTGTGTCTATGGAATATCCTCCGCCTTTTGCTCCGTCCATGGCCTGCCAGAAGTTTTCTTCCTCAAAGCCGTCCAGAAGCTCAAGTGTTCCTTCCGGAGCCGGATTGTTGATAGGAAAGATTGTTTCCGCCGTGTCAAGGCCTGAATTGCCTGTAGTGGAAACGCACGCCGCTGTGACTGCCGCCGCTATAAAAATTGACGCTGCTTCTAGGGTTTTTGTCATGGTTCCTCCTTAAGTGATGTTTAAAACTTTATATACGCTTTTTTTCAAAAACAGCAAGTATTCCATGGTTGCCATTTGATTTTTTTATGCTTTTTTTGTAGAATCAGTAACTAATATCATACTATTTTGTTTATGATTTTTCTTTTTAACTTTTGGAGGCATTAAGTGAAAAAGATTGTTTTAGGAATCGCAGCGGCAGCCCTTGTTTGCTCTGCGGCGAGCGCTCAGGTTTTGGGAAGGGCTCAGATTAAGAACACATTGTGGACCGGCTTTGGAAATCCGTTTGACGGCGACACAATGTTCTACGGTTTTACTGATATTTTTCAGGCAAGATTTGACCAGGGCAAGTTTACAATGGACGGAATGCTCAACATGGGCGCGCTGGCAAACTACGAGAACGGCGGCGATGTGGACAACTTTGAAATCGGCACTACAAATTTGAATCCGCTTGCTCTTCATTACGGACGCAATAGTCGTAATACAAATGACGAAAATTACAATAATTCTGTTAACTCAAACAACACAATTACAGACGCTTTCTACCTGAACTTTATTTACCATATCAACCGCAACTTTGACTTTGGAATGGGAACGAAGCTCAACTGGAAAGTAGGTCCTGCTCCGGGATACGGCGACTGGGTCTGGGGGCCTGACGCGCACGTAAGACAGGGCGGATTCAGCACGGCGTACGATGACCGCTCAGGCTCGTTTGCGCCAAGCTCTACATCATCTGACTGCGCCGGTTACTACAAGTTCAATGTTGATAGGCCTGGCACTGCTGATGTTGTAGGATTTATTCCGTATTCAAATTCCTATGCAAGAAGAGGACTTGGCGTAAGATATGTTTCCGGCGGAAAAATGGGGCTTGAGGCTGGAGCTGCTCTTCCTAACGGATTCAACACGGATGATCCTGCTGTAAACTTTGGTGTGAAATTTGCTCCTGTAAACTGGGTTAGCATTGGCGCTGCGATGGAAGGCGCTTTTGAAGACGCTGCGAATTTCTATGCCGGAGCGACAATCGGCGCAAAGGATTTTGTCCTTGAGCTTTACATGGCTATGGACTCGCTTTTCACCAAGGAAAAGGACGACGAGGCATACGGATTCGGAGGAGCGATTACTTTGTCTCCAAACTCAAAGTTTTCAATTCGCCCGGAAGCCGGCTTGAACCTGTTTGAGAACGACGACTACACATTCGCCTGGTATGCCGGAGCTGCTCTTATTGTTCCTATTAACAAGGACTTCCAGTTCAATGGTTACGGCTCTGTTGCGTTCGGCTCAAAGGACAAAGACTGGGATGACGATGACTGGAACGGCGGACACATCTTTACAATCCGTCCTTCTGTAAAGTACAAGTTCTCTAAGAAAACAGACTTTGACTTGAACCTGAACCTTGAGAACAGAAAGGCATTCGATGGAAAAACTAGAAACGCATGGTCATGCGGATTCTATATAAGCCACATTCTGTAAAATATCCGGCCTGCCTAGAAATATATTTTTAGAGGCGGCCAGACGCAGCTGTGCATTTTTTTGCATTGCGGCTGCGCATTTTTTCCATGTCGGCCTCACTGAAAGCCTGTGCATGGAATTTTAGTTTCGGCGAGAATATGCTGTGAAATTCAGCTGAGGACCCACCACCGTAAAATCCGGACTTCTCTTTATTCACATTTTTTTCGTTTAGGGGGATATCTAAATGAAGTTCATAAGGGCGTGTTCCGCCTTCTTTTTAATTTCCTTTCTTTTTGTCTCGTGCATGGACAGCGCGGGCGGCTCTGTTGAAGATAGTTCTGGCGGCGGAATTTACGGCCAGGATACAAGAACTCTGCTTTACAGCGAAATTGCGGACACTGTGTGGTTCGCTTCGAATGAATATAGGTTCGATTTTCCAGAAGATCAGGATAAAAAAATTGTTTACTTGAATTATATGCCGGACGGTGCCAATACGGAAAAATGGATTCAGCTTACCGCGGATGAAAACGGCATAACAAAAGCAAAGATTATTTATTCTACAAATATACGTGAAATAGGAAAGACTTCTACTGCCTATTTCTATAGGACAGGCGATGGAAATGTCTGCTTTAAGTGTGATTTTCTTAGCGCATCTGGAATGCAGCTAGCATCTGAAAATTCCGCATCGATTTTTGATTATGAAAAAGTTCCTGCCCTAAAGGCTGATTACCTTTCAAATTTTGATGGAAAATATAAATTGAATACTAAAGGCTGGGAATTGCAAATTGGTGCAAAACTGAGCATTACTCAGGATCTTAATCATTACTGGTTTGCAAATGTTCTTGCCACAGAATATGATGAAAATACAAAAACCTATGATTTACTTTTGGCTCACACTTCTCAAAAAGGTGCGTCAGGTTCTACTAGCCCGGGCATAACAGGCAATGAGCCTTTTATAACAAGGCAGGGGCTGTTCTGGAATCATTGTTTATTAAAAAATAATGGGGGGGGGACGTGGAAAATCCAGTGGGCTTCAAACTGGTACGACAGTCCAGCGGAAGCTATGGAATCCGCACTGGATATGGATGACACGTTCAGCGGCCCGGCGTCTGCAGAAATGCACTATGTGTTCAACTTCTACTTCGGAAAGCCGGTTCAGGACAGTGACGGATGGTGGACAGTGGAAAGAGGAGAGTGGATAGGCGCATACAAAGAGGATTCTAATGTTGCAAAAACTTGGACCTGGGGTGAAATAAAAAGCCATATTCCTAGCTACACAATTCCAGAAGATAAAATTGTGGATTACTGGTGGTATGGTTCGCCTAATTCTTTTTATGTTAACAAAGATTCCTATGTTCATGAATTGAATTCCGATTCTGCTGTATTGTCTTTGGAAAATTATGATATTTATCTTGCGTTGAAGGATAAACTACCTGTAGGAAAAGAACTTCCTACAAATGGAACTTTTATTTCTTCAAAGGATAGTGTCAATCCTTTACTTTTTGAAGGTTCTACTCTGAAGTATGGTTCCAATAGTTATATAGTCAAAGATCTTGTTCAATGGTCTTCTTCTACAAATAATGAATGTTGGGCTTTGCTTCTTGACGATGGTATTTCTACTTATTGTGCTGCTTTTTATTGGTACACACATTATAAAGGAGAGTTACTTGTCCCTGATTATATGCATTGGTATCCGCCTAAGCTTTATTCTGGGGAACTTCCAGCTTCCACAAATTTTAGCATTATGAACTCTAGAATTAAGGATTACGAAAGGCAGTAATTCATCTTACTTACAGTTCTCGTAGAGAACTAAAAAAAAATAAACATAACGGAGTTTTTTATGAAAAATACAAAATCGTATTTTAACCGCGCATGGCTGGTGCTGGCCGCGCTTTTAGTGTCTGCTTTTGCCGCATTTTCTTTAGCAGGATGCAAGACAGATGACGATGATGATTTGCCAGATAATGTGAGCTATCTTAATTCTGATTCGTTGTTAGTTGGAACTTGGAAAAGTTCTTATGATGAAGTATATGAAATTTCTACAACTAAACTGAAAAATGGTGGAAGCTGGGGTGATTGCTATGCTGGAAATAATCTTGTTGTGAAAGAGACAACATCTTCTTCTGGCTATATTTATATAAAATATACAAGAGCAATAAATTCTGATAATAGAACTTATTCTGAGACGGCTCCTGATGTTGGCAAATGGTATACAATAAATTACAAGAACTTAAGTGATGATGCTGTTTCTATATCCGCAGCTTATAAGGATGGGGGGGCAACTTCCATGGAGAGTCTGGATGAGACTGTTGTGGAATTCACTGTAGAAAATGGATATTTTGACAGTTATTCTGACTGCACAAGGCAGTAGTAAATTTCTTTCCTCATAATTTTTTCGTCCTGCATGGAGTTTATCTGCGTAGGGCGGCATCTTTTTGATATGAAGCGCTTTTGGGTTTTTCTGGTTATTTGCAGTTTTTATTTTTCACTTTGCGCGCAGGAGCTTGATCTTCCAGGAATCACTACGACAATCCGCCGCTCAAGAAGCCCGCAGACGGTTTCTCTGGATGAAACCTCACTTTCTTCCTTTTCTTCAGTGGAGCAGGCTTTGGAAAGCGCAGGCCTTTCATTTAAAAGGGGAAACAATGAGCTTACATTCCACGGCTACTGGAACTCTTCGATAAAGGTCTACATAAACAATGTCCTTATGAACGATCCTAACACAGGCAAGTTCGATTTTTCCACGCTGGACTTCGGAACTGTGAAGTCAATAAAAATAAATCCTGCTGCCACGAACGGCTCTGTTGCGGTTTACATAAGCACAGTTTCCAGCGATGCCGGCAGCGTCCATGCTTGCGCGGAACTGAAAACCAAAAGCTATCTTTCTTCCGTGAATGACAGTCCGTCCGCAAGAGCTGAATTTTCTGTTCCGCTTGTTTTTGAAAGCGGCTCGTCTCTTTTAATCCATGAGTCATTCAATGTTTCGCGCTTTGAGAATCATTTTGGCTACCGTTCTCTGGACGCATCATACAGGCCGGATTTCAGCGCTTCATACACGGGGTACAGCAAAAAATACTCAGGGTACGAGAGAACCCTCTTTAACAACTCGCTTCTCGCTGAATTTTCCACGCAGAAATTTCCGGGCGCGTCTTTCGGGCTTTCAAGCTACGCAAGCTATTCAGACGCCAACTGCGGAAAGACTGGAGGCGCATATTTCACAGAGGAAAACCAGAAGAATCTTTCGCTTGTTTTTGCGCTGCCTGTTTTTCTTCCGTTCAGCTCATGGAGCCTTAAGCTTCTTCCGGCCTATAAATATTCAGACCTTGACTATAAAAAGCACGCTCGTTTCTATGATTCTGGGAACGACTATAAAATAAATAATTTTTCATTTCAGGCGGAAAGCACTGCGCTTGGATTTTTGGATTTCTACACTTTGTGCTCATACGATTTTTCTGACGAAACTTCTTCAGGCGCACTGGAAAAAAAATATTCACATTCGCTTTTCTCAGTGTTTTTTTCACCGTCAGTTAAGTTTTCACGCTGGAACTGGGATTTTTCATTTTCACTTCCAGCAGACTACTTTGAGCCTGCCAATGAGCTGTCGCTGCTCTACAGTTTTTCCGCAGAGAGAAAATTCCAGAGGCTTGCCTTTTTCTTTAGCGCTTCAAAAAATATAACGAATCCTGTGTTCCAGCAGCTTTATTATTCCGGTGAAGGCGGAAGCGGAAATCCAGATTTAAAAAGCGAGAGCGCATATTCTTTCTATACAGGAATTTCTTATTTGCAGGAAATAGAGGCTTCTGTAAAGCCGTTTCTGATTTTTTATAAAGATAAAATCGGCTGGGTGAGCGGTTCTGGCGGCTCGTGGATTCCGGACAACTGGGGCTCATCCGTGAACTGGGGCGCAGACTTTTATTTTTCAACAAGGGAGCTTTTTGAAAACTTTTCGGTTTCCGCAGGCTACACTTTCTGCAGGGCTGTCTTGACTTCCGGCGGCGGAACAGACGGAAATCAGATTATGTATACGCCGGTTCATTCGTTCTCTTTGACAGGAAAATATTCTTTTTTCAACAGCATTGAGCTGAGCGCTGTTTTTTCCTACAATTCCAGGAAGTACACAAGCAACAGCAATACTCTTTATGTGCCGGATTGTTTTAATCTGGACGCAGGCGTTTCCTGGACAGGAAGAAAGCTTTACGCAAGGCTTGTGTGGCAAAATGTGTTTGACTTTCAGTATGCCCATGTTGACGGTTATCCTTCTCCCGGAGCATCATTCACTGCCAGCGCGGGGATAAAACTTTGAGCTATTGAATTTCCTTTTGGAGTTCTAATATTTTTTCAAGCGGAAGATTTGTAACCATTGAGATTTGCTCATGTGTTCCTATATTTTCCTTGAGCATTTTCTTCGCAGTTTCAATAATTTTCTGATTTGCCATGTCTTGCGCCATATCCTTGGCAAGCTCCTTGGCTCTTTCGTTTGATTGAATGGCCATTTCCTGTTCCCATGTCATAAACCTGTGCCTCCACTGCGCATTTGTTTTTACACGATCTACTAGCGCGGAAAGCCTGTCAGTGAAACCGGAGCTCGGCTCCTTTCCGCAGAGATACTTGAAAAATGATTTCAGCTCTTCGGATTTCATTGTATCATACTTTTTTGCATTGAAAAAGACATTTACAGTTCCGTCGTTCATCAGAAATTCCTTGTCCTCGTCTGCACGGTAGCGGAATGTGTATACAGGAAATCCTTTTCCGAAGGCGTCACCCATGCACAGAAAGATAACATAGCTTTCGTTAAGCACATCATAGCCGGCTCCGTGCTGCACATTGTCAACGTCCATCAGCCCTTGGTAATAGCGCGCCCGTTTTGCGAGGGAAGTGCTGCGCGTGGTCTGAATCTCTATGTCGAACGAGCGTCCTGCTTCGTCTTTTACATAAACATCGAATCTTATTCCGCGCGAGATGAAGTCAGTTTTCATCGATTTTTCGGCGGCTGGCTTTTCAATTCTGTCGATTTTTATGTTTAGAAGAATCTCAATGAGATGCCTGCAGATGTCCGGGTTGTCCTCAAGGACTTTGCAGAAGATGAAGTTGTCAGCGAGTGTGAGCCGCTCCCATTTTTGAGCCGGCGTAAGTTCATGTCTTTGCATTTTTCTTTCCTGTTTTTCTTGAAACTTTCTATAACTATATTGTCGCAAAAATGCAAAAAATGCGTTGTTTAAAATAAAGTTTTTATCGCTAGAAAGAGTTGTGTAATTTTTTAGATTAAAAAAAGACTGTTTAATAAATAGTCTTAATTTCGAATTTTATAATACATTAAAAAACAGCGTGCAGGGCAGCCCTGTTGCCTTGCGCTTTTGACAGGCGCATCTTAACTGGCAGCTGTTTTTTATATGAAATTATAGTTAACTCGAAATCATGGCTATTTTATCAGAACTCAACATTCCATCTATTTGTACATTCCGTCTAAAAGCCTGTAGACCATATTGACTTTCTCTTTCCTTGAAATGTCAAGGCCGGAATCTTTTGTGTCGTCAATAAGCTTTTCGAGGGAAGCCAGGCTTTCGTTGAGCGCGGTTGTAAATCCTCTTGAAACCTTGAACCAGTAAGTTCCGTTTCCGTCTGTAAACAGGCAGATGAAACCAAGCTCCTTTGAGGCTGATTTTGCGACAGTAATGCGCATTGTAAAATCAATGTTACTTAGCAGCTGCTCAAGCCCGCCGTTTTCAAAAATGTTTATGTTCATCTTTCGAGGCCATGATTTTTCTTCAGCCGGATTCAAGTTCAGCGTTTTTGCAATCTTGATTATGGTCTCCATTTTTTCGCCGGAAAGAAGCTTGTATCCGTTCTTCATGATGATTGAGCCTCTCATTCCGGCTGTGGCTTCCGTAAGCTTTTCGATGCTTTCTCTTGAAACTGCGCTTTTAAATTCAGTCCACGGAAGAAGAAGCGTTTTTTTGCCCTTGACTTTTTTACATTCAAATGACTGCTCGCCGAATGAAACAAGATTTTCGTCTTTCTTTTTGTCTTCTTTTTTTGCGCCTTTTTTATTTTCCTGCTTTTCCTTCTTCTTTGCTTCTTTGGAAGAATTTTCCTTTTCCGCCCTGTTTTTTTCTTTTTCCGCGCGGATTCTGTTCAGGCTTTCTTCAAGGCCGGGACTTATCTGCTCAAGGATTCTCTTTGTAAGCGGAGAAACGCTCATTGCGAACATTCTGCTTGTGCGCACAATTTCTCCTGCTACAATATAGACTGGATTCGCCTTGAACATGGAAGAGCCCGGATGAATTGAAATGTGGTCCTGCGTAAGGCTTCTGTAGTTTTCCCTTCCTTCGCGCACGCATACGAACTGAATCATTCCGCAGCCAATGCAGCAAAGGTAGTCATCCATTTTTCCGCTGCTCAGAATTGGCAGCTGAAGCTTTTGCGACACGATTTCCTCAAGCTGGATTTTTATGTTCTGGATTTCCGCCATTACACGCTCGTCAAGGTAGTTCTTTTTGCAGAAGGCCTCCTTGTTTTTCATTTCTGAATAAGTCCGGAACATTTTTACGTATGCAACAAAGTCTCCCTGCATATCCCTGAATGAATGGTGGGCCTGGCGCGCATCCATTTCCTCGCCGACAGGAAGCACAAAAGGAGACTGCGCGCTTAAGAATGAAGCTGCAATCAGAACTTCGTCCATTACATCAGGATAGCGCATTATGCTTTCTACGATTATGCGGCTTATGCGCGGTTCAAGCGGAAACATGACCATAAGTTTTCCTATGGCGGAAAGGGAGCCGTCTTTTTCAAGAGCGCCCAGCATATTGAGTGTGTTTACTGCGCCTACAAGTCCTTCGTGCCCTGGAGGTGAAATAAAATCGAATTTTTCAAATTCTGTTATTCCAAGCTCTGCCATGCGCAGCACAACCTCGCTCAGGTCTGTCCTGTAAATTTCCTCGGTTGTGTATTCCTGCCGGCTTTCAAAGTCCTTGCGTGAATAAAGCCTGTAGCAGGTTCCCTCGCAAGTCCGTCCGGCTCTTCCTCTGCGCTGGTTGCAGCTTGCCCGGCTTACAGGCGTTTCCACAAGGCTTGAAGTGAATGTCTTCGGGCTGTAGAAATTCAGCTTTGCAAGGCCGCTGTCAATTACTGTTGTGATTCCGTTTATCGTGATGGAGGTTTCTGCAATGTTCGTGCTTAGGACGACTTTCTTTTTTCCGAACGGCGCGCTGTCAAAAACCCGCTCCTGCTCTTCTTTTGGAAGCCTTCCGTAAAGTGGAACAATATGGATTCTGCTTTTGAATGTGGAGCTGTACAGCCGCTGCATACAGTCCTTGATTACTTTTTCGCCCGGAAGAAATACAAGAATATCGCCAGTCTCTTTATTGTCCAGAACGCGGTCAATTGTCTTTTCTATTTTTCCAAGGATTGCATCAACGCCGGCTTCTGTTGTGGTTGTGGGCTTGGATTCAGGCGGATCATAGACCATTGCCACCGGAAATGTCTGCGTATCGATTGTGATAATCGGGCAATTTCCAAAATATCTGCTGAATTTTTCTGCGTTCATTGTTGCCGAGCTTACAATTACTTTAAAGTCATGGCGCACCGCAAGAATCCGCTTTAGAAGTCCAAGCGTAAAGTCGATGTTCAGGCTCCGCTCATGGGCCTCGTCCACCATTATGACAGAATACTTGCTCATGTAGGGATCGAGCTTCATTTCCTGCAAAAGAATTCCGTCTGTCATGATTTTGATTTTTGTCGAAGGATCCGTCTTGTCCTCAAAGCGGACTTTGTATCCCACAAGCCCCGGATATTTTGTCTTTAGCTGCTTCGCAATGAACTCGCTTACACTTAGCGCCGCGATTCTTCTAGGCTGTGTTACGGCGATTGTTCCGGACTGCGAGTATCCGGCCTCATGAAGAATTACAGGAAGCTGTGTTGTTTTTCCTGAGCCGGTGGGGCTTTGTACTATTATAACCTGATTGCTTTCAAGCGCTTCAAGGATTCTGTCTTTCTGCTCGTAAACAGGAAGTTTTTTGTAGTTTATTGACATCTAGCTTTTCCTTTTATTTGTTCCATAAGTTTTTTTCTTTCTGAAAGATACGGTTTCCATTCTGAGGTTTCTTCCAGTGTATTTAGAAATTCATCATTCAGTTTTTTTATGATGAAGTATTTCTCATCGGTAATCAGCGTTGTAACCAGAACAGGATTCACCCAGGAAATTCTTGCTCCGCCGGAATCTTTCTCGAAGACAACCTGCGATATATAGCCGTCTCCTGTGTATTCACGCCGCCCCGCTGGATTTGAAAATTCGGGGTTTCTTCTTTGTCCGCTTATTGTGTTTCCCATGGCATAGAAGATAATCTTTCTTGGAGTTCCGTTGCATGATATAATCTCCCATTCCTTTGCAATATGCGGATGGTTTATCCAGAGAACATCAACGCCGGAATCTATGAGAGCATGATAAAATTTTTTTTGACTTTCAGCAATGCCCGGCACATACTCCTCTTCCGCGCAGTGAAAGCTTAGAACCAGCAGATCGCACTCTTGCTTTTTTTGTTTAATCAGCTCAATAAGCTGCCCGCGCGCCTTTTTTTCAGGCCTGACAAAATCAAAGTATTCTGTGTCTGTCCAGCGGTTCGCAATTTCCGTTACAGCGGCAAAAAGAATTTTCCATCCGTTTTTTTCAATCGGAACAAATTCCACTGGCTCTCCGCGTGACTTCTTGATTCCGGCGAAATACAGCTCCATGCCCTGCGCTGAAAGCTGGCTCTGTTTTTTTTCAAAGTATCTTCTTGTGGACATGAGTCCGCTTTTTCCGAAGTCATTGCAGTGGTTGTTCGCAAGGCTGAACACATTGAATCCGGCTTCAACAGCGGCATCCGCATAGCTTTCTTTTACGCTGAATCTAGGGTAGGTGGAAAAATCCTTCTGGTCGTCTACGGAAGTTTCCAGGTTTGCGAACGAGAGATCCGCCTGCTTTACAATGTCCTCGATGTCTTTGTAAATGTCGCTGAATCTGCCCCTTGTGTTTTCGGAGTGCGCCATTATGTCACCCGCGAATGTAAGCAGAAGCTTTCCGTCCATAAAGCTCCGCTGTTCAGCAGGCTCTTCTTCCTCATGGCTTTGAACGTCCGGCTCCTTTTGTGCTGAGGATGCGCACGAGGCGAGCAGCACTGCGGAAAAAAATGCAGCGGTAAAAAAATTGCTTCTCATCGGCATTTATTATACACGTAAAGCCGCTGTCTTGCTAGGGAAGAGGCTGCGGAAATGGCAGGCCGGTGCTTTCTTGCATTTCAGTTTCCGTCTTGAGCTCCTGAATCTGTGTGAACATATTCTCTGTCTGGCTTTCTACTGCCTCTTCAATGGAGTCGTCAAGCGCGCTGAAAAAATCTATGCCGGTCCGGGCCTCAACTTCGTTCACTGAAACTTTGTACTGCAGAATTCCGCCTTCGCATTTTTGGTTCGGCATTATAAAGCCTATGGATTCCCATTCCCCGGCGGAGCTTTTTGCAAGAAGAACCTTGTAGAAGAATTCTGGAACCCGCACATTGCTTTCGCCTATCGCGCTGTATTCCATGGGCGGATTTTCAAGCACGGGGCCTGTTGCCACTACCAGAAAGTCCAGCTCCTGCGCATATTTTCTGACCTGGGCTTCAAGCTCCTTCCAGATTCCCCTGTTGAACTGCGGAACCTGGGGCGCGATGTTGCTCATCAGAAAACTTTCGTCCTCGCTTTTCCCGCTCCATGCCATATCCGCCGCCGGAGCCAGATGCCCCCTGTCGTATCCGCTCGCCTTGTAATCCGAAAGCTTTGCGCTTCCTGCTGAAAGCCCGTTGTCTTCCCTGAATTTATTTGTCCGCCTTGCGTTCTTTATAAGTTTTTCCGGGGTGATTATGTAGCTTACCCATTCAGCGTTTTTGTAGCTGTCCCTGTAGCACAGCGAGAACCCTGTGTATGACGCAAGATCATGTCCGTCCGCGCTTTTGCCGCATGATGTGGCAGGACACAGCGGAATTGCCAGTTTGGAAAGCTCTTCCTGGGCGGATGCCGTCGCTATCAGAATTGTTATGACAGCAAGAGCCGCCATCCCTTTATGTTTCATCTTTTTTCTCCCATTAAAAAGTCAAGAAGATTGTTTCAACTGTTAGCTATTTTCTATATTGAATTATAGTCAATTCGAAATTAGAGGTAAAAATCTCCGTAGCCTTAAGCTATTATAATTCCTCATGGCCTGCGCTATCAACAGGGGAAAATTCTTCTCCTGAATGTTTTCCCTTTTCTCCAGAATGAAAAAAAATCTTCGGACGCTGAAAATTTCAAAAAAACGGCGTTTGTGCAACTGATTGCGCTCTTTTGATGCTCCGTGTTTGACAGGTGGAAAAAATCATTTTAAAATCGTGGCATGAATATTTACGAATCTATTAATGCGCTTGCGGGCTACGGGCTTGCGGCCGGCCTCATTGAAGAGGATGATGTTGTCTATACAAAAAACCGCCTGCTTGAGCTTTTTTGCCTTGACGGTTTTGAGAACAATCGGCAGGCTGAAGAGATTCCTTCCGTGGAAATCAGCGGTCTTGAGGACATTCTTAGAACCATGCTGGACTATGCGGTGGAAAAAAAGATTATAGAGGACGGAGTTGTGTTCCGCGATTTGTTCGACACTAAGATAATGTCGGTTCTTGTTGCCCGTCCGTCCGAGGTGCGCAGGAAGTTTTTCTCGCTTTACAAAAAGTCCCCGGAGGAGGCTACAGGCTGGTATTATAAATTCAGCCAGGACACTGACTATATCAGACGCTACAGGATATGCCGGGACTTGAAGTGGAAGACATCCACTGAGTACGGCGACATCGACATTACAATCAACCTTTCAAAGCCGGAAAAAGACCCGAGGGCAATCGCAGCTGCAAGAAATGCTCCGCAGGGAGGCTATCCTGAGTGCCTTCTGTGCAAGGAGAACGAGGGATACGCAGGCCGCGTGAACCATGCTGCGCGCCAGACACACAGGATAATTCCAGTTGAGCTTGCCGGAAAAATGTTCGGCCTTCAGTATTCGCCCTATGTTTATTACAACGAGCACTGCATTGTTTTCAGCATGGAGCATGAGCCGATGAAAATCTGCCCGGAAACTTTCCGTTATCTGTTCGGCTTTATAAAGCTTTTTCCTCACTATATAATCGGAAGCAACGCTGATTTGCCGATTGTAGGAGGCTCGATTCTTTCGCATAACCATTTCCAGGGCGGAAACTATGAGTTCCCGATGGCCGGCGCGCCAGTTGAAGAGACTTTTGTAGTTCCGGGGTTTGAAGATGTGCGCTGCGGAATTGTAAAGTGGCCTATGAGCGTGATCCGCCTTGACGGAACTGATTCAGAGAGGGTCTGCCTGCTTGCCGACAGGATTCTTGAAAAGTGGCGCTCGTACACAGACAGCGATGCGTTTATTTTTGCAGAGACTGATGGCGCAAAGCATAACACAATCACGCCTATCGCAAGAATGAGGGGCGCGGAATTCGAGCTTGACCTTGTTTTGCGCAACAATATAACGACCGGCGAGCATCCGCTTGGAGTTTTTCATCCGCACGCGGAGCTTCACCATATAAAGAAGGAGAACATCGGGCTTATTGAAGTGATGGGACTTGCTGTTCTTCCTTCAAGGCTTAAGAATGAGCTTGCCGGAATTGAGGATGCGGTTTTGGACGGCAGGGACTTCCGTGACGATCAGGAGATTGGAAAGCACTACGACTGGGTGAAGTCTTTTGTTCCGAAGTACAAAAGCATAACAAAAGACAATATTGGAAAAATTCTTCAGGACGAGGTTGGAATTGTGTTCGCAAAAGTTCTTGAGGATGCTGGTGTGTTCAAAAGAAACCCTGAGGGCAAAAAAGCATTTGAAAAATTCATAAAATCGTTGTAGTATGTGGAGATTTTAAAATATCATGCACGGAGATTAAAATGCCTGATTTGTATATTCCTAAGAACTACAAGCCTTTGCTTAGCGTGAAGGAAACTGAGAAAGCTATCGTTTTGCTGAAGGATTTTTTTCAGCTTGCCCTTTCTACGGAGCTTGGGCTTACAAGGGTTACGGCGCCGCTGTTTGTAAGATCGGGCACTGGAATAAACGATGATTTGAATGGAGTGGAGCGGCCTGTAAGGTTTCCTGTGAAGGATATGGGGGATTCCCAGATGGAGATTGTACATTCGCTTGCAAAATGGAAGCGCCTGAAAGTTTCTGAACTGGGCCTTGGCTGCGGATTTGGAATTTACACAGACATGAATGCTATCCGCGCGGACGAGACTTTGGATAATCTTCATTCGCTTTATGTTGACCAGTGGGACTGGGAAATGCGCATTGACGAGAACGACAGAAATGTAATGTTCCTGCGCGAGGCTGTCGAGCGTATTTACCGGGTTCTTAAGCAGACTGAATTCTTTGTCTATGACAGGTATGAGAATATTGCTCCGGTTCTTCCGCCGAAAATTACTTTTGTTTATTCAGATGATTTGTACCGGCTTTATCCGGACAAGACTCCAAAAGAGCGGGAAAATGAATTCTGCAGAAAGCACGGCGCAGTTTTTATAATTGGAATAGGCGGAAAGCTTCCTGACGGCTCAATCCATGACGGCCGCGCCCCGGACTATGATGACTGGATTACAGAAAGCGGCGACGGGCATATCGGCCTTAACGGAGACCTTTTTGTTTGGAATCCTGTTCTGAATCAGGCGATGGAGCTTTCTTCCATGGGAATAAGAGTTTCCAAGGAGTCTCTGGCTGCCCAGCTTAAGGAGCGCGGATGCCCGGAACGTGCGGAGCTTGATTTTCACAAGAAGCTTTTGAACGGTTCGCTTGTTCAGACTATGGGCGGCGGAATAGGCCAGTCGCGCTTGTGTATGTACTTTTTACGCAAGGCGCACATTGGCGAGACGCAGGTAAGCATCTGGCCTGACTCTATGGTAAGTGAATGTGAGAAGCATGGAATTGCAATCCTCTAGCGGCCCGGACATTTCTGTCTTTTCAGTAGAAAAAATATTTGAGGCGCTTCCGTCGTTTTCAGCACGCGGAATCAAAGAGCTTTCTATTTCTGACAGGCAGTTTTCGCATGATAAGAATGGAATTCTTAGCCTAATAAAACAGATAAAGAAATTCTGCCCTGAGCTTTTTGTTTCAGTTTTAGTTTCGCCTGAAATCCTAGACAAGGCTCTTGTGCAGGAATTTCAAGAAATATACTGCTCATTAGAAATTCCTTTTTGCGGAACAGAGAAGAACGGCGCGCTTTTGTTTGACAAAAAATTTTACTCGCAGAAGGCGCGGCTTTTAAATGATGCCGGGCTTGTTTTTGGCTTCAATATGGACTGGGGAAAAAAGCAGGGGGATACGTTCAAGAGCTTTAGGAGCCGCATTGATTTTGCCGTCTCGCTCTATCCGAACCATATTGATTTTCCGCAGCTGGAGGAAAAGCCGTATTGCGACCCTAAGCCGACAGGAATTTATTCTTCCAAGGATCTTGATTTTTCCAGAGGAATGGCTTTTGCCTGCAAGACTTTTTATTCAGCGGGAAGAGCTGTTCCGTGGTTTTGCAGCGTGATAAATGCGCTTAAAATAGACGCCTCTTCTTTTTTTGCTGACTTTGAGGAATTTCAGCTTTGCAGCAGCTGCTCATTTGAAACTGGATTTGATCCGGAACTTGCCGGACACAAGGCGATTGAAAAGCTTCAGCTTTTGTTTTTAACGCAGAAGTTCGAGGAAAAAAATAAAATGCATCTTTTTGCAGCTGTAAAGGATATTCTGATTTTAAATGGCGCTTTTAGCCGTCTTGCAAGTGAAAATGAGGAAAGCGTGGTTGAAACTTCATACAATCCGGATGACCTGCTTTCTCCATGCTCCATGAATATTGTGGATTTTTGCGAGAATGTTACAATGGAAAGATGCTCCGTGAAAATTTTTGAGTCAGCTGAAGGACCTGATTATAAGATTCTTTAGGCCGTGGTGTCTTACAGAATTCCGAGATGATTAAGAAGTATTTTTATTCCAATCAGTATTAAGATTGTTCCTCCTGCAATATCCGCTTTTTTCTCGTACCTGTTGCCGAATACGCTTCCGATTTTTACTCCGGCCGCAGAAAAGCAGAATGTTATTGTGCAGATAAAAAGGCTTGCAAGGATTATCTCTTTCAGAGTGTCAAGCAAAAGTCCGAATGTTATTCCCACTGCAAGCGCATCTATGCTGGTGGCGACTGCCATTACGAGCATTGTTTTCAGCGCGAATGAGTTGTCGACTTTTTCACATTCACTGGAGAATGTCTCCCGGATCATGTTTGCGCCTATCGCAATTAAAAGGAAAAATGCAATCCAGTGGTCAAAATTTTCTATGTAGTATTTGAATCTTGAGCCTAGAATCCAGCCTAAGAACGGCATCAGGGCCTGAAAACCGCCAAACCAGAAGCCAGCAATGCACATCTCCTTGGCAGAAATGTTTTTTGACGCAAGACCCTTGCAGATTGAAACAGCGAAGGCATCCATGCTTAGCCCTACTGCTAAAATGAATAATTCCAAGACTGACATGGCGGTTATTATATTTCCCCAATAAAGTTGTGTAAAGGTAATTTTTTTTTCAGTGCTCTAAAAAAATCAAGCCCCAGCACCCGCTGAGGCTTGAAAAATAAAGGAGTTCTTATGAAGAAAGTAAGAGGTCTCTTGTCTTTCAATAATAACAACATAATTCCATTAATTTGGTTACAGCAGTTTAAAGAAAAACTAGAAAAAATTTTAATGCCGCTGGATAAAAAAAGCACGAATAAAAAAAAATCGGCCTTAACTCCAGTGCAAGAATGCATAAGGTGTTAGACCGATTTTATTTGTGCAGAGTGCTTGATTTTAAGGCGCTTGGACTATAATCGCCTTGTCTTGGAACAGGAATATTTTATTTTCCTATTTTGTACCGGGCTGTTGTTATTACGTGGCCATCGCTATAAACATCAAACCAAATTTCTTTCTTTGAGCTTGTGTCGAGAGCCGCATAGAATTCTTCAAGGCTTGAAACTTTTTTGTCGTTTACAGCGCAGATAATATCCCCTTCCTGCAGCCTTAGAGCCGCGGCAGGAGACTTTTCAAATACTCTTGCAACAACAATTCCCTCAACATTTTCTTTTTCAATATTGAGCCTTTTTCTTAAGTCTGAAGTAAGAGGAGAGGCTACAAATCCAGGCCAAAGCTTTGAGTCGTTTGCTGTAACTTCCTCGTTGCGCTCATCAATCTTTACAGAAATCTCTTTTACAGTTTTTCCGCGCAGAACTTTTATAGACGTGGTTTTTCCCGCCGGAATGCCTCCGATTTCACGGATAAGCTGATCCACTGATTTTATATCGTGTCCGTTCAGCCCGATTATAAAGTCGCCTGGAAGAATTCCGCCTTTGTATGCAGGTCCGTCAAGAAATACCTGGCTTGCAAGCGCTCCCTGCTGCTTTTTGTCTATTCCAAGCTGCTCCTTGTATTCCTCTGTAGTTTCAACAAGGCTTATTCCAACCCAGCCATAAGTTATTTTTCCTTTGTCAATGAACTGGTTTATAGATTCCTTTATGTTGTTGATTGGAATTGAAAATCCAAGGCCCTGTGAACCGCCGGAATTTGAAGCAATCCAAGTATTTATTCCGATTACTTCTCCGGAAATATTTACAAGCGGACCGCCGGAATTTCCCTGGTTGATAGCCGCGTCAGTCTGGATAAAGTCGCTTATTGAGCCGATTTGTCCGCCGCTTCTTCCTGTCGCGCTTACAATTCCCTGTGTTACAGAAGCAAAGTATCCGAGCGGACTTCCAAGCGCAAGAACGATATCTCCCTGCTGGATTGAGCTGCTGTCTCCGAGCTTTGCGATTGTAATTGTCTTGTCGCTGCTTTCAAATGAAACAAGAGCGATGTCCATGCGCTCGTCTTTTCCAACAAGCTTTCCTTCAAACTCGCGCTCATCGTTGAGCTTTATTTTTATTGAAGTGGCGTTTCCTACAACATGGTTGTTTGTAAGGACGTAAACTGTGTTTCCGCTTCTTTTTACAATTACGCCGGAACCAAGCGCGGACTGCTCAAGTTCTTTTGTTCTGTCATCTTTTTCTTCACCGCGTGGAATTCCAAAGAAAAATGGAAGGTCGTCAAACGGAGAGAATGTCTTTACTTTTGTCTTTTCCTTAATATCAACTTCTACAACTGCCGGAAGAACTTGCGAAGTTATAGAGCGGAACGAGTTCTGCAGAGCCTGAGTGACTGCAAATGAATCCTGCGGAATCTGTGCGGCTGGTGTTTCTGCGAATGCGACAGATGCGGAGCCTTTGTTTACCTTGCATGAAAGCGAGAATATTCCGGCTGCCATCATCGCGGCTGCGGCTGTGTACGCAATTTTTTTAATCATTTTTTTCATATTAAATTAAAACCTCCTGATTTTTGAAGTTTCTCTGTGCTGAAAATTTCTTTACTACCCATAATTTCAAGTTAACTATAATTCAATATAAAAAAATAGCTGACAGTTGAGATGCGTCTGTTAAAAACGTCCGGTATTCGGGCTGCACAGTTTTTTTTGCCATCCGCCTCTCTGACTGCCACTATTTTTTTATTCACTATTAAAACTCAAAATTAAGGCTACTAAAATAATAAACAAATTTTGAAAAGAGTTACATAGTTTTGTAAAAAAATATTCTATTCAAATTGAAAAAAATTATATCATAAACTAGAATAGTCCTATGAACTTAGAAGATTACAGGCTTAATGCATATTCAGCTGGAGCCGCTTCAAATAAAAAGCTGGTTCATAAGCCGGTTTTTGAAAATGTCAATTCAACAATAGACAGAATTGAAAAGCTTGGCAAAGAGCATGCGGAAAAACAGAATATAGAAAAGGCGAAAATCGCCGCAAAAACTGGAACCTGGTTTGAAAAGAAAAAATCAGCGACATCTGACGATGTAAAAAATGCGGCAAAAAATCTTACGAGCGGCGGACTTGTAAAGATTCCGGCATCTTCGGCGCAGAAAGACAATATTTATAGAAGGGTTGCAAAATTTCTTGTAATAATTGGAATTGACGAGGCTGCTAAAATACTTCCGCATTTGACTGAAGAGCAGACCGAGAAAATAATTCCGGAAATCGCTTCGATTCAAAAAATTTCTCCGGAAGAGTCAGCTTCGATTCTTGAGGAATTCGACTCTCTTGTTGAAAAGGCAAGGGAAGAGGGCGGACTTGAAACTGCGCGGAATATTTTAACAAAAGCCTATGGCTCTGAAAAAGCTGAGGATGTTCTAAAAAAATCTGTGAAGTATCCGGACGGCAAGCCTTTTGACTATCTTTCAGATGCGGACAGCGAGCGGATAAAAATTTTAATTGACGGAGAGTCGGATGCTGTAAAGTCGCTTGTACTTTCCCAGATTGAGCCAAAAAAAGCTGCGAAAATAATAAATCTAATGGACGCGGATGAGAAAAAAAATATTGTTCTGCGTCTTGCAAAAATGAAGCCGGTCGCTCCGGAGATTCTTTCGGAAATTGACAAGAGCCTGCATGAGAAGCTCCTTGCGCAAAATACAGAGAATTCACAGAATATGGATGGCCGCGGAATTCTAGCCCAGATTCTAAAGAGAATGAATCCGTCCGCTGAAAATTCGATTATTAACACATTGAGCGAGCAGAATCCTGAGCTTGGTGAAGATTTGCGGAAAAGGCTTTTTACCGAGGAGGATGTTGTTGGCTCGGACGACAGGTTTATTCAGAATTATCTTCATGACATGGAAGATCGGGATATTGCAGTCTTGATTTATGGAAAAAGCGATGCCTTTAGAGAGAAAATTCTTTCAAATGTTTCCAAGAACAGAAGCCGCATGATTTTAGATGAAGAGAGCATGATTCATCATTTGACAAAATCTGACAGTGAAAAAATAACTTCATCTTTTTATTCTGTTCTTAGGCGCGCCTGGGAAAATGGGGACCTGCGCGTTGCGGGAAGAGACGAGGGCGAGGTTTACGTATGAAAAGGCACGATGTCTACAAGGGGTTTGAAGTTCAGGATGTTTTTAAAATTCCATATTATGATTCTGAAGGAATTTTTCTACGCCATAAGAAATCCGGCCTGGAAGTTTTTCATATCCTTAACAATGATGAGGAAAATCTTTTTGCGTTTGCCTTTAGAACTCCTTGCAAAGACAGCACAGGAGCCGCGCATATTATCGAGCACAGCGTTTTATGTGGCTCAAAAAACTTTCCTATAAAGGATCCGTTCCTTAAACTTAGAAACCAGAGCATAAATACATATCTTAACGCCTACACTGCAAAAGACAGGACAGTTTTTCCTGCCAGCTCTCTTATAAAAGAAGATTACTTTAATTTGATGTCCGTCTATGCTGACGCCGTTTTTTTTCCAATTTTAAATGCTGAAACTTTTTTGCAGGAAGGCTGGAGAATTGAAACTGATAAAAATAATCAGCCTGTGATTCAAGGCGTTGTGTTCAATGAGATGAAGGGAAACTATTCGTCATTTAATTCTGTTGCGACGGATGCGGTTTTGAATGCTTCTGTTATTGGCACCGGATATGAAAATGATTCCGGCGGCGATCCATTGAAAATTCCATCCTTGTCTTACAGTCAGTTTAAGGAGTTCCATAAAAAATATTACTGCACTGCGAATTGCCTTGTGTTTTTGTACGGAAACATTCCAACTGAAGAACAGCTGGATTTTATTGATGAGAATGTAATCAGAAATGTGGAGTCCTATGGCGAAAAATATTCGTTTGCTTCTGAGAACTCTTCTGTGAAAATGAAAAGACGGATTGATGCCTTTGGTCCTGCGCAGGATTCAAAAACAACAACGGCTGTAGTTTGGAAAATCGGAGACTCTGCTGAAAACGAAAATCTTTTTTCACTGCCGATGGAAATAAGTTTTTTATCAGAGCTTCTTTTAGGAAATGACTCTGCTCCGGTTATAAAGCTTCTGCTGAATAGATTTAAAGAATGTGATATTGCGCCGCAAACTGGATGCAGTATAAATTCACGTTTTTTTTCCGTGGCGATAGGCGTGAACGGACTGAAATCAGATCAGGCGAAAGAATTCCAGATGTGCATTGATGAGGCTATGAGGCTTCTGGTTGAAGACGGAATAAAAGAAGAAGATATTGAGCGCAGTTTTATGAGCTTTGATTTTTCTATAAGAGAAGTAAAGCGTTCGCCGTCGCATGGTCCGTATTCGCTTGTTCTGCTTAAGAGGGTTTTGCGCTTCTGGACTTACGGAGCAAATCTAAAAAAATCTCTTTCCTTTATAGAATCCTTTGAGCAGATAAAACAGAAAATAAAGCAGGAGCCTGACTATCTAAAAAATCTTATAAGAAAATTTTTTGTTGAAAATAAGAATAAAACCTTGGTAACAGTTTCTCCTTCAGAAAAATGGAGCTTCGACAGGGCTGAAAAGGAAAGAAAATTAGCAGCGCGGCTTTATAAAAAAATCGGGAAGAAAAATGTTTCTCTTTTGCTCGAAAAGCTTCGCTCGTTTCAGTGCGCCCAGGAAAATGAAAATCTGATTCCGTCTGTAAACATTGACGGGCTTAAAAATCCCGCTGAAAAAATCGAAACTAGAAAAACTTTGTGCGGAAAAATTCCCTTCTATGTTAATAAGGAGGCGTGCAACGGAATTGTCTATGCTTCTGTCTCTTTTCCAGTTGACAGGCTTGATCCGGCGGACTATAAATTTCTTCCGTTGCTTTCCAGCTGCATTTCCGGGCTTGGAACAAAAAAAATGTCATGGGAGGAGACCGTTTCTGTTTCAGATAGAATCATGGGGGATTTTGGCGCATATATACGAAGCGCGAATGTTCCTGCTTATTCAAAGACAGCCGCCGTCGAAAATCCGCTTATAATTGGACGCGAATGGCTTGTTCTTCATTTTAAATTTATAGAAGAAAAATCCATGCAGGCTTTTGAGTTTGTGCGTGAAATTATTTCTTCAATTGATTTTTCAGATAAGGAACGGATTAAGACGATTGTAAACGGCTTGTGCTCCAGCCTGAACGCGGCTGTTGTTCCGGGCGGACATTATTTTGCGATGCTCAGAGCTTGCAGGCTTTTAAACCGGGCGTGCGCTGTTCAGGAAATAAAGGACGGCCTTTCTTCTGTTTTTGCAATAAATGAAATAAAGAAGATGAGTTTGTCTGATATTTCAGAAAAGCTTGAATCGGTTTATAAAAAAATAATTAAAAGCGGAGCGCTGTTTCATGTGACGGCCGGAGATTCAGGAATTCTTGCGGCGAAAAAAGGATTTTCATTTCTTGCAAAAAATCTTTGCCTTGAATTTCCAAAGCCAAAAAAGAAAATTTCCGACAGAGAATTTTTTAGGCAGACTGAGCTTTCTGGAAAAAATTCCTGCGCGCAAAATCCTTGCGTGGATGAGCTTTTTATTGTTCCGGGAAATACGGGCTTTGCTTCTGCTGTTGTAAAAAGTTCCGGCGAAAACGAAAAAAAAATCATGGCGGACACGGTTCTTTCGCATTTGCTTGAAACTTCCGACTTGTGGAAGCAAGTCAGGACCGCTGGCGGAGCTTACGGTGTTTTCCTTTCTGTTCAAAGCTCAAGCGGCGCGACCTGCTTTGCTACGTACCGCGACCCCAGGCCTTTCGAGTCGCTTGGATATTTTTCAGAAAAACTTCCGCTTCTTGAAAAGGATGAATTTTCTTTTGATGATATAAAAAAAGCAGTTGCCGGCGTTTATTCAGATGAAATTGAGCCGTATACACCTGCGATGAGGGGTGGAACCGGCCTTATGAGATGCCTTTATGGAATTTCGCTTTCCTTGGATAAAATCAGAATAAAAAATTTGCTGAGTTTGAAAAGAATCGATATTGAAAAGTCAGTCTGCCGTTATAAAAATGCAGTGTTCCTCGGAAATAAGGTTGCCATCTGCGGAAAAGATATGGTTTCTGATAAAATTAAGAAAATGAGTGGAAAAATAATAGAAATTGCGCTATAATAAAAAATATTACTTGTTTTTAGAAAAATAAAGGGAAAAAATGACTAACAAAAACGTAGAAGAATTAACAAGACTTATGAGACAGCTTGTGTCTGATGTTCAGGGCGCTCCTTTTCCTAGTGAAAAAATCGAGCCGGAGCTTTACTCAATTTGGTATGAGCATGTTCAGCGCGGAGCACAGAACTGCTTTGAATTTTTGGAGCAGCACTTTCCGCTGGACAATTCCGAGTTCAAAGATTCCCTGAAGAAAATATTTAAATAAACATAGTTTCCTGCCGAAAATAAAGCAGAGGCAATCTTTGTAAAATATTTATTTAAGATTGCTGAATAAGTGCCGTGCTTTTTTGTGCTGGCTGTGTCTTGTTTTTGGTGGGAAGATATATGGCTGCAAGAAAAATTTGCCGTAATGAAAAACTACAATTAAAAGGTTTCCTTAGGAAAAATGGCTTTGACCGCTGGAGACTTGTTACAAATGCTGTAAGTTCTGTTTCTGGCGAAGAAAAAGCTTTCTTCTTTGAATTTTACGCTGTGAATCCTGCCTTGTCGCCTAAAGAATGTGTCCTTGGATTCAAGAACCGCTTTAATAAATCAGCAGAAGATTTCCAGTATGTTCTGGCAGGCTCCCAGACTGCAAAAAATTTTGCTTCGCAGACTTATGTTCAGCCTTCTTTTTTTATGATAAAGGCAGGAATTCTTTCTTTGAGCGCAAGCCATGTCAATTCTTATTTTCCGCCTGAAATTTTGTCAGCAAAAAAAAGCGACTTTATAGTTTCCGCAAAGCAGGAGGACTTGCCGGCCTGCATTTTGGCTCATGACTACATTTCAGGCGCAATAAAAGTTACAGACGAGGATTTGCGCGTTCACCCTGAGTACATGGGAAATTCCGGCTCAATATCATGGAGCTTGAAGTTTTCAAGGAGCATTTCGTTTTCTTCAGACTACAGGACAAAGGACATAAGCTGGGCGGTGCTTGGAGGCAAGACCGATTTTTCCGGCAAAATTATTTTCAACAATGAAGAGTATAATGTCAGCCCAAGAAATTCTTTTGGATACTATGATAAAAACTGGGGCAGGGATTTTTCTTCCCCGTATTTTCACTTAAGCTCTTCGAATTTTACAAGCGAAATTTCCGGGCGGCTTTTGGAAAACTCTGTGTTTGCAGTTCAGGGCGAGTATAAAAATAAAGTTTCTGTTCTTGTTTCAATTGAAGGAAAGAATATCGAGTTTCATGCTGACAGGCTGAAAAGAAAGCAGGTGAGCTATGACTGCCAGGAAATGAACGGAACAGAAGATGAGGGCCTGAAGCTGCATTGGTCCGTAAGCGTCCATGACCGGCGGTATGTAATTGACATTGATATTTTTTGCAATACAAAGGAAATGTCCCTGCGCGATTTTGAAAGTCCGGCCGGCGGAAGAAAAATAATGAGGATTCTTGCAAGCGGTTCTGGAACTGGAAAATTCAAGCTGTACAAAAAGATGCGGAAGAATCTTGAGCTTTTGGAGCAGGCTGACATATCAAAGTGTCTTTGCGAATACGGAAATCTTGAGACCGCTGAAAAATAAACGCAAAAAAAAATTTGTTTTTTAGTTCGGAAATTTGTATCTTTCTTCTTAGAGGTAATTTATGAATTACGAACAGATGACATTAAAAATGCAAGATGCGCTTCAAGGCGCAAGCAGCTTGGCCCAGCAAAGAGACCACAGCGAAATCGGCAATGAACATCTTTTGTATGCCATGCTTAATCAAAAAGACGGAATGGTTCCTCCTCTGTTAGAGCGGATTGGAATTCAGCCGAATTCTTTGCAGACAAATCTTGAAAATTTATTGGACAAATATCCTGTAGTGAAAGGGCAGACTCAGATGTCCTTGTCTTCCAGCGCGCAGAAAGTTCTTGCCAAGGCTGAAAAGGAAATGTCTTCCTTGAAAGATCAGTTTCTTTCTACAGAGCACGTTTTCCTTGCAATGACACAGTCTGATGACAGCGTCGGCGAGCTTTTAAGGAATTCAGGCTGCAGCAGGAATAATGTTCTGGAAGCGTTGAAGTCAGTTCGTGGAAACCAGACTGTTGATTCCCAGGACCCTGAAAGCAAGATGCAGAGCCTTGAAAAATACTGCACGGATTTGACCGCCCGCGCGCGCCAGGACAAAATTGATCCTGTAATCGGACGCGACGAGGAAATCCGCCGTGTAATGCAGGTTCTGTGCCGCCGCACAAAGAATAATCCGGTTCTGATTGGTGAGCCTGGCGTTGGTAAAACTGCGATTGTTGAAGGTCTTGCACGCCGAATCGCCAGCGGAGATGTTCCGGAAAGTCTGAAAAACAAGCGGCTTCTTTCTCTTGATATGGGAAGCCTGGTTGCGGGCGCAAAATTCCGCGGTGAATTTGAGGAGCGTCTGAAAGCTGTAATTACGGAAGTTACAAAATCTGAAGGGCAGATAATTCTGTTCATCGATGAGCTTCACACGATTGTAGGGGCTGGAGCAAGCGAAGGCTCGATGGATGCGTCGAACTTGCTGAAGCCGGCTTTGAGCCGCGGCGAAATTCACGTGATTGGCGCGACAACTTTGAACGAGTACCGCAAGTACATTGAAAAGGATGCCGCCCTTGAACGAAGGTTCCAGCAGGTTTACTGCGCTGAGCCGACTGTTGAGGACACAATCGCTATTCTGCGAGGTCTCCGCGACAAATATGAAATTCATCACGGTGTAACAATTGAAGACGAAGCTCTTGTAAGCGCGGCGGTTCTTTCAAACCGCTATATTACGAACCGTTTTTTGCCGGACAAGGCTATTGACCTGGTTGATGAGGCAGCCAGCCGTCTTAAGATGGAAATTGAAAGCCAGCCTGTCGAGCTTGACCAAGTTGAACGAAAAATTCTTCAGCTTCAGATTGAAAAGCAGTCGCTCAGCAAGGAAGACGATCCTTCTTCAAAGGAAAGGCTTGAAAAACTTGAAAAAGAGCTTTCCGAAATGAACACAAAGCGTGACGCGATGAAGCTGCGCTGGCAGAACGAGAAAAACAACATCGACAAGAGCCGCACGCTCAAGGAGCAGCTTGAAACGGCCCGCTTCAACGAGGAAAAATTCACACGTGAAGGAAACCTTGAAAAGGCGGCGGAACTGAAGTACAGCACAATTCCTTCGCTGCAGAAACAGCTTGAGGAGGCGACAAAGGCTGAAAAGGAAAAGGAAGACAATCCTGAGCGCGAATCCTTGCTCCGCCAGTCTGTTACGGAAGAAGATATTGCGCGCGTTGTAAGCAGCTGGACAGGAATTCCTGTTGCAAAAATGATGACCAGCGAAAAGCAGAAATATCTTCAGCTGGAGGAAGTTCTTCATAAGCGCGTAATCGGTCAGGATGAAGCTGTGCAGGTTGTGAGCGACGCAATCAGGCGAAACCGCTCCGGCTTGAGCGACCCGAACCGTCCGCTTGGAAGTTTTATGTTCATCGGTCCTACTGGAGTCGGAAAAACCGAGCTTGCAAAAACTCTTGCGGATTTCCTATTCAACGACGAGAAGGCTTTGACCCGAATCGATATGTCTGAATATATGGAAAAATTCAGCGTGAGCCGTCTTATCGGTGCGCCTCCGGGATACGTTGGATACGACGAAGGCGGCCAGCTTACAGAAGCGGTTCGCAGACGCCCTTACAGTGTCGTGCTTTTTGATGAGGTTGAAAAGGCTCATCCGGATGTTTTCAACGTTCTTCTTCAGGTTCTTGATGACGGACGCTTGACTGACGGACAGGGACGGGTAGTGGATTTCAAGAATACGATTATCATCATGACGAGCAACTTGGGAAGCGATCTGATTCTTGACGCGGCGGAAAATTCTTCGGAAAAAACTGAAAGCGTTTCTCCGGAAGTTCGCGAGAAAATCGACGGGCTTTTGAAATCACATTTCAGGCCGGAATTCCTGAACCGAATCGATGAGATTGTGATGTTCCAGAAGCTTGGAAAAGACTGCATCAGCGGAATTGTAAAAATTCAGCTTGAGCGCGTTGCAAAGCGGCTTGAGGACAGAAGAATCAGCATTGATTTTGACCAGAAATCAGTTGATTTCCTTTGTGAGAAAGGCTACGACCCGGCGTTTGGCGCCCGCCCTGTAAAGCGCGCAATCCAGACTTGGGTTGAAAATCCTTTGAGCAAGGAGCTTCTTGAAGGAAAGTTTGCTGAAGGCTGCACAATAAATGTTTCGAGCAATGGACGTGAGCTTGAATTTAAGTAATTGGTAGCAAGTTCATGAAAAAATGGGGCTGTTCCTTTCTTTTTGGACGGCCCCTTGTTTTTTTTAGGCGTTTAACTTTCTCATCATTCTTCTCCGTTTTCCGGGAGCAGGTAGCTTTTGTATTGTGTTTTTCCACTTTCAACATCGTCGTAGAAATTGTTTTTCCAGCTGATGTAGTCGATGCTTGCCTGGATTTTTTCTTTTTCGGCTTCAAGGATTTTCAGTTTTTCGCATAGGATTTTTCTTCGCTCCGGGATTGTGGATTTTCCTTCCATGCAGAGGTCTTTGTAGCGGAGCATTTCTTCTATGCTCATTCCGCAGCGTTTCAGGCATTTTAGGCTTTCTATCCACCCGATGTTGTTCGAGTCAAAAAGCCGGTAGTTGCTTTCGGAGCGTTTTATGTTCGGCACAAGCCCTTTGTTGCACCAGAATTTCAGCGTTTCGTATGGAATGCCTGTCCGTTCGCAGACTTCGCTCATTGTGTAAAGTTTTTTCACGGAAGATTCCAGTCCGCCGTCATTTTCCTGTTCATTTTGCATCATAGGATTTTTTATCATAATCAGGCGGAATATTTCAAGAGGCAGAAAAATAAAAATCGCCGCAAGAAAAAAAATCCGCCATCCAGATGAATAAATTCATCAGCTGAAAGAATAAAATCCGCCGCAGAAAAAAAATCAGAAAATTTGCATTTTTTTTGAAAATTCGCTTGACCCGGTAGTTGCTACCGACCTTATACATTAAGCATAAGGATTCTTGAAGTGCTCGTCCACTTTCAGAAGCTTACAATGCACATTCCTAGCTTATTGCGAATGTGCTTAAAAACTAAAACCGGAAACTGATGTTTCCTTGCTGACTTTTTGTTGGAGGTCGCTATGAACAAAATTGTAAGGGCAGGAGTTATTTCTGTATGTATGGCTTGCGCGTCTACAGTGAGCGCAAAAAGTGTTTCCAAGGAAAACCGCGCGGACATGAAAATTCCGAAAGGGCTTTCAAACCGCTGGGGGCTCGTCTACGACGGCGCGATTGACTCGAACATTCCGGGCAAAGTGAATCTGTTCCCGGTGACTTACGTTGTGAACGGCGTTGAAATTGCGGCGAACCTTTACGTTCCGGCTGATTACAGCGAAAAAGATGAAAAAAAATATCCGGCGGTCGCGGTTGCCCATCCGAACGGCGGAGTAAAGGAGCAGGTTTCCGGGCTTTTCGCGCAGAATCTTGCCGAGGCCGGCTACATTGCGCTTGCGTTCGACGCTTCTTTCCAGGGCGCAAGCGGCGGTCTTCCGCGCGGACTTGACATTCCTGAAAACCGTGTGAATGACGTTCACGGCGCGGTGGATTATCTTTCAACATTGAAAAAAGTTGACTCCACACGGATTGGGCTTCTTGGAATCTGTGGCGGCGGCGGATACACTTTGAAGGCTGCCCAGACAGAAAAGCGCGCCAAGGCTGTCGCAACGCTAAGCATGTTCAACACTGGAGCAGTAAGGCTGAACAACGGACTTAAAGGCTACGAACCGAGCGCAGACATCCAGAAACGCCTTTTGGACGCAATGAACGCCCGCACCGAGGAAGCTCTCACCGGAAAAACCGTTTATCCAGCGCCTTCTAACACTCCGGCGCCAACACGCGAGCAGCTTCTTGCCCAGCCTAAGGGACTTTATTCAGAGGGCGGACTTTACTACTACTTTGACTACAAGCATCCAAAAGCTGGCGCGGCAGTTCCGCTAAAATGCCTTCCAGACCTGATTGACTTCGATGTCCGCTGCAATATGAATCTGGTGAACGTTCCTCTTCTGATGATGGCGGGAAGCGCGGCCGACACTCTCTATATGACAGAAGACGCGTTCAATCTTGCCACAGGAACTGAAAACAAGGAGCTTTACCTGATAGACGGCGCAACCCACATCCAGACATATTACGTGCCTGAATATGTTGAAAAGGAAACGCTCAAGCTGGTCGAGTTCTTCGGAAAAAATCTGTAGCCCGAAAGCTTGCCGCTGGCTTCGCTATAACAAAAACGCATAGTCAGCGGCGAAAACTTGTATTGTACTTTCGTTTTTCCGGGCTTTATTATTG
Organism: uncultured Treponema sp.; assembly: GCA_964607295.1. GTDB lineage: Bacteria > Spirochaetota > Spirochaetia > Treponematales > Treponemataceae > Treponema_D. The sequence goes on from CAZSJX010000007.1 coordinate 74,188, forward strand.
AATCGAAAGGGAGTTTTAAATTTTTGGGTGGCTTTTGGCAGGTTCGACAAGCTCACCAGCCAAAACCAGGCTTTTCAGGTTTCCGGCTTCCGCCTTCATTCCTACGCTGACGCTTCGGAACTGGCTTCGCCAGACCTTACAATCCTTGCCACATCAGAAAACAAAAAATTTTTTGGAGTTTGCAATGAAAAAATCTGTAGTTTTTATGTCGGTTCTTTTTGCAGGCGCGGCGGTTCTTCTTTCTTCATGTTCAAGCGCAAAAAAATCTGCGGCAAAGACATCTCAGAATCAGATTAAGGATTCGTTTTCAAAGGAAGAAATGCCTTTTCCTTTTGGCGATGACGTTAGCGCGCGTTTTACCGGAACTGTCTATTTTAAAAACATGATTCAAAAAGATGATGTGTACAATTTTCCGGTTACAAACACAGTAACTTTTGCGCCCGGCTCAAGAAGCGCGTGGCATGTCCACGGCGGAATGGAAATTCTTGTTGTCGGCGGAAAAGGTTATTACCAGGAGAAGGGCAAAAAAGCTCAGATAATCCGTAAAGGCGATGTTGTTCACATTCCTGCCGGTGTCAGCCACTGGCACGGAGCGGCGGAAGACTCGTGGTTTCAGCAGATTGTAATTTACGATGCAGAATGGAAAAATCCTGTTCCGGGAAATGCCCATTCAGAAACCGTGGACGATGATTATTACAAGGCTCTTTCGCTTCCTGAAAATTCAGAAAACTATGCCGGCCGGAAAATCACTTCTGCGGACAACTTTACATTCGGAAACGGAAATCTTTTCAGCTCTGAAAATTTTTCCGGAAAAGCATGGCTTTCTGATGTTCTTGATTCCCCGAACGAAGCCGGCGCGCCTGGACTCCACAACGTTGTTTTTGACAAAGGCTGCTACAACAGCTGGCATTCGCACGCCGGCGGCCAGGTTCTGATTGTCACAGACGGAATCGGCTACCATCAGGTAAAAGGCGGTGAAATCCAGGTTCTTCATCCCGGCGATGTCGCGTTCTGTCCGCCTGGTGCCACCCACTGGCACGGAGCAGCACCAGATTCAATATTCGCCCATCTTGCAGCCAACACAAATCCCGAAAAAACAGGCGTAGTCTGGGGCAGCCGCCTTTCCGCGGAAGAATACAAAAAACTTCCAGCAAAATAAAAATCTTTGCAAAAACGTTTTCAGAAAGCGGGCAGTGTGTCCGCTTTCTTTGTCCGCGCGTTGAGTTTGGTTTATTCTTCTTTTCTGTTTCTAACCATTTCTTTTTCGGTGATAACTTTGTTGCGGTAAACCAGGCCGCGCCGTCCGTCGTGTCCTGCGATGATTGTTCCTGCGGCAGGGATTGGAAGGGACGCGGAGCGGTTCCGGAGCGTAGCGCAGGAATGGAGTGCGGCTAGCACGGAACCCTGCAAAGCCCGACAGCGCAAAGCGGTGGGCCGCCCGGATAAAAATCATAGAACCAAATTGATGGCGAACCCGGTTGCAAGCGAGAACAATGCCACGAATGCAAAAATATTTTTGTTTTTATTTTATTTCACCGATTTTCTGCAGCCAGGCGACAATTCTTCCGCGGGCTTTGTCTACTGTGTTGCGCGATTCGGAAAATGCGTTTTTTTCAACGCTGGCCTTAGGCTCTTCCGCCGCAATTGACTGCACTGTGCGCACAAGTCCGCTTCCGCCGTGAACTGTGAACGGAACAATTCTTTTTCCGCTCAAATCGTAGCCGTCAAAAAATGAATAAAGAATTGGAGGCATATCCGCGTTCCAGATTGGATAGCCAACAAAAACCGTGTCGTAGCCTGCAAGATTCACATTTCCCTTGATTTCAGGTCGCGCGCCTGCACGCTGTTCCTTCGCAGCTCTTTCAAGAAGAGTCGCATGGTCTGTTGGATAAGCGTCTACCGGCTCAATGCGGAAAATATCCGCTCCAGTTTCCTCAGAAATCACCTGCGCAACGTACTGAACGTTTCCCAGAGCCTTTCCGTCAATCACAACAAGGCTGTTTTCCTCGTTCCTGGTAAGTCCGCTGGTTTTTGTTGATTCCGGAACAGAAAAATACACAACAAGCGACTTTGCGTTTGCCGAAAGTGCAAAAGCCGCGGCAAGAAAAATTGAAAGAACAGTTTTTTTCATAACAAAAATTCTCCCTGAAAATAAAATTTTAATGATTGCGATGATTCATTCAGCAAGCCGCTGAAAAAATCCTACAGTTTTCGCGCTTTGAGCCAGTTTTCAATCAGCTGCCAAATCTGCGCGTTGTTTTTTTCCTGGAACATAAAATGGCTGTTTCCGGTGATTCCCATCTCAGGCAAATCCCAGACTTCCGCATCGCCGCCGTCCGCGCGGTAATGAGCCGCAAAATCCAAAGCCTGGTCGCGGATGTTCTTCCAGAATTCGCTTGATTTTATGTCTTCCGGACCGCGCTCACCGATGTAGTCGCCAAAAATCACAAGCATAGGAATTTTCGCGTCAAGAAATTTCTTGTATTCTTCTGAGCCGACAATCGGAGTTCCGCCCGGCTCAACTGCAATCAGCGCCGCCATGTTCTGAGCATCTGTCTGCCAGCCTACGCGTCCGCCCCGCGAATGTGTTACATAAACAGCTTTTTTTCCAGTCATTTTTGCAGCGTCTGAAAGAACTTCGCTCAACGAGCCGCCAAAAAGCTTTTCATCGTAAGAGCCAGTGTTCGGCGTCATCTGCCTGAAAAACTGGTTCTGAACCGCCTCTCCTTCTGGAAACTGGCTTCCTTCGTAACGCTCCGGAGCGACCCGCCCGATTCTAAAATGCGTGTACCAAGCCTGATCGCCAGGAAGATACGCAAACGGATCATCCGCCTTTACGTCTGGAAAACCGGAAGTCATTTTCACAGAGCTTCCAGCTTCGCCTGTGCGCGGCTGGTCAACAAGAAAAACCGATCTTCCGTTCCGCAAAGCCAAAGTGCTCCAGCCTTCGCGTCCGTCCGGAGTTGTCATCCAGCCTGTTCTGCTCTGTCCGTAGCCGTGCAGAAAAACAACCGGGCTAGATTTTTCCTTTGCCGGAATCTGAAAAAATGTGCTCGCATGGTCAACGTGAGCCGTGTTTCCCTCGCGTGTTGCTGAAAGCCAGTTCGTCCTGAAATCATATTCGCCAGGAAGCGGAGCCGTTACAGTTCCACCCGAAGCGAAAAATCCCTGTTTTTTTATGCTGAGCGGTTTTTCCGCATACAAAACGCCGCACCCCAAAGCCAGCGCAGCCGCCGCCGTGAAAAAAATATTTTTTGCGCCAATAAAATTCATTTTCATAAAACGCCGCCTTTTCAAATTTTGAATCAATTTTCAGCCGGACTGAATCCTCAAGCCAAGTTCAAATCCCTCCAGCTTTTCACCCAGCAAACTTTTCAGCCCGGAAAAAACCGTTTCTATCTTTTAATTCCAGTTGAATCAACCCACGAGCGCACTTCCTGCTCGCCAGCTCTTGTGCCGAATCTTTTTCCGTCAAGCCAGTTTCCTTTTCCGCCCGCAACATCGCGCAGAACTTTGTCGCTTTTTCCAAGCCCGGAGCTTACCGAAGTGCAGAACGGAACAACCGTTTTTCCGCTCAAATCGTTCTGAGTCACAAAGCCGTTCACAGGCCACGCCGCCATTCCCCACCAGATTGGATAGCCAACAAAAACCGTGTCGTAGCCGCCAAGGTCAATCACCGAAGAAGCCGCAACTTTCGAGTCAACTTTTTTCATATCTTCCGCAGTCGCCTGGCCGTTTCCCTTTCCGCCGAAAATTTCATCATGCTCCCTGCAAACCCGGCTGCTCCTGTTTCCATAGTTCAAGTCCGCGCTTGAGTACGGAACTTCGCTTTCAATTTTCAGCAAATCCGCCCCAAGATAAGCCGCGATTTTTTCCGCAACAGCCTTAGTCGTTCCCGTGTCCGAATAATACGCCACAAGAATTTTCGAGCCGCCCTTGTTTTCCTTTGAATTATTTGAATCCGCAAACGCCGATGTGCAAGAAAGAGCCATCGCCGCTCCCAAAAAAGCCAGTCCAGACAAAATTTTTTTCATATTTTCCTCTTAAAAAAGTCAATGAGAAAGTTTCAACTTTCGATTTGACTGTTTTTCGCCACATCGCAATGAAATGAGAAGTGGCTGTAGATAAAAAAGTTTGCAACGCAAACTTTAGGTAAGTTAAAAACCGCGCTATTCTAGCGTTTTTTAACTTACACTCCTCCATCAAAAAAAAGCAAATAAATAAAACTCTCCGCAAAAATCAGTTCAAGGGCGTTGCGTCTTGTCTCCGCAAAGCTCCGCCTTTGCCGCCGGGCTATCCGGGGTTCCAGCATTCGCTTTCATTGCCTCCGCTCTCCGTTCGCTCCGCTCACTTCAAAGTTTGCAAAGCAAACTTCCGCTCCGGCAACGCGCCAGGCGTGCCCCTACTATCCCTAACGCATCCGCAAAAGCCGATGTGCAAGAAAGAGCCATCGCCGCTCCCAAAAAAGCCAGTTTAGACAAAATCTTTTTCATCTTTTCCTCCAAAATCTACTCGTGGATTTTCCAGGTGTTTATCATCTTTACAAACGCCGGATCAGAATGGTTCACAATTTCGCTGTGCCCAATGTCGAGCGCGGCAATTTTTTTCATATCGTCGCCGTCAAGCGAAAAATCCCAAACCGCGATATTTTCTTCCATTCTGTTCTTATGCACCGACTTCGGAATCACCACAACACCACGCTGAATGTTCCACCGCAGAACAACCTGGCCAACCGTTTTTCCGTGCTTCGCCGCAATTTCCGCTAGAACAGGATTTGTAAAAATTCCGTGCTTACCTTCTGCAAACGGTCCCCAAGCCTCAGGCACAACGCCGTAATTTTTCATCGTTTCAAGAGACTTCTCCTGCTGAAAAAACGGATGCAGCTCAACCTGGTTCACCGCCGGCAAAACCTCAAAATTCTCGCACAAATCGCAGAGCCTGTCCGGATACATATTGCTCACGCCCACCGCGCGAATTTTTCCTTCCTTGTACAAATCCACCATCGCACGGTAAGAGCTGTAGTAATCGCCGAACGGCTGATGAAAAAGATACAAATCCAGATACTCAAGCCCAAGCGCCTTCACCGACTTTTCAAAAGCCTTTTTCGTATTCTCGTAGCCGTAATCCTGAACCCAAAGCTTTGTCGTAATGAACAGCTCCTCACGCTTCACAAGCCCCTCAGAAACCGCACGCGAAATAGCCCTGCCAACCGACTCCTCATTCTGATAAGCCGTCGCCGTGTCAATCAGACGATAGCCCGAACAAATCGCATCATAAACCGCCTGCTCCGCAACATTTCCATCCGGCACCTGAAAAACCCCAAAACCCAGCCGAGGCATCTTCACACCGTTGTTCAGCGTAACAAAATCCATAAAATCCTCCAGAAAATTTCAAGGGCGTTCCCGCGCTTTCGCTCCGCTCAAACGCGGTCGCTATGTCCGGGGTTCCAGCCTTCGCTTCCATTGCGCCCGTTCCGCATCCGCTCCACAGCCGCAACGCGCCAGGCGCGCCCCTACCAGCGCTAACGCACCGTTACAAATAAAATATCAGAGGAATAAAAATAAATAAAATAGAAGATTTTTTTAGTCAGTATAAGTTTTAGTTATAGTGAAAAACTATAGTTTATAATCCCAGCATTTTGATTCAAGCAATTTAATAATGAATTTTTAGCAAGGTTCTAAAATTCTGCATTTCGTACTTAAAAAAGCTTCTAAAATTCTGCATTTTTCCCTTGAAAACTGTTCTAAAATTCTGCAATAATTGGATATGCTCAGACGAAAATTTTATTCATTTCTTGAAGATTGGAAGCGCTCAAAAAAAAACGAGTGCCTTTTGGTAAGAGGGGCGCGTCAGATAGGAAAGTCCTTTATAATCCGGCAGTTTGGACTGGACAATTACAAAAACTTTATCGAAATCAATTTTGAGGAAAGACCTGAACTGAAAAAAATATTTGAAGGAAACCTTGATGTTACCGAACTTATTCGTAAATTTTCGCTTTTTGTAGAAAATGTTGAATTCAAGACAGGGGAAACATTGATTTTCTTTGACGAAATTCAGTCTTGTCCGCAAGCAAGAACTTCACTTAAATTTTGGGCTGAGGACGGTCGATTTGATGTTATTGCAAGCGGCTCACTACTTGGAATCAACTACAAGGAAGTGTCGTCTTTTCCTGTCGGCTATGAGCGGCAGGTGGAAATGCACTCTCTTGATTTTGAGGAATTTTTGTGGGCACGCGGAATTTCTGATGAAGTCATTTCGGATTTAAAAAGACATTTTGATGAAAATCTTCCTGTAGAAAAATCCGTAAACGACAAAATGGAAAGCCTTGTTCGCGAATTTATGGTAATTGGCGGAATGCCGGCTGTTGTAAATTCTTTTCTTGAAACAAACAATTACGGCGAAGTTCACAAAACTCAGATGATGATTCTGGATGCTTATCTTAACGACATTGCAAAATACGCACCGGCAAAAGACAAACCAAAGGCAAGAAACTGCTATCTTTCGATACCGAGGCAACTTTCTAAGGAAAACACGAAATTTGTGTACGGTCTGGTCGAAAACGGCGGAACTGCGCGGAAATATGCAAACTCGCTTGACTGGTTGAAGGATTCAAACATTGTGCGCTACTGCTACAATGTCGTTCCTCCGAGTTTTCCCCTGGTAGCTTATGTACGGCAGGAACAGTTCAGGATTTATGCTAACGACATCGGACTTTTGGTCGCAATGTACGGATTTGAAATGAAAGCTGCAATTGTAAACGATACGCTTACAGGAACTGTAAAAGGCGGCATTTACGAAAACCTGATTGCTGACTTTCTGCTCAAAAAAAACATTCCCCTGTTTTATTTTAAACGCGATGATTCTAGTTCTGAAATTGAATTTCTTCTTGAAAAGGAAACTTCTGTTGTTCCAGTTGAAGTAAAAAGTCACAAAGGCTCTACTTCTTCACTGGATTCTATGCTCAAAAAAAACGACGTGAAATTCGGCTATAAAATAATGAACTGTAACTTGGGAAAAAACGGAAAAAAAATAACGATACCGCATTATATGGCAATGTTTCTGGGGGAATAAAACTGAACTGCCCCCAAAATTCCAGGCAGTTTAAGCAGTTATCCCGCTTGGAGTTTTCCAACCAAGATTTTGCTGGATACGTTCATTATTGTAATAACATATAAAATCGTCAATAAATCTTTTTCTTTTTTACAAATGCTTCAACCATGTCAACAACTTTTTATTAATTTGTTACTTCCTTTTTGATTTTATCAAGCATTCTGTTTACGCCAAGCCGTACTTCTTCAACAATTTCTGCTGCCATTTGGGCGCGGATTTTTTCGTTTTCGGGAGTTTCTTCTATTATAATGGGTGTTTCGTCTTGCGGAATGAAAAGTTGATAAACTTCTACTTCAAGGGCTTCGGCGATTTTTACGAGATTTTCTGAACGCGGAAATCTTCTCATTCCTTCAACATTGTTGATATTTTGCACGGAAACACCGATTTTTTCGGCGAGTGTTTCTTGTGTGAATTTTCCTTTTCTATAATATTTTATATTTTTAGATAATGTTTCTAAAAGTTCTTTTTCTGTCATTACACTTACATTTTGTAGGTAAAATTACTAAAATAACACTTCCAAAATGAATAAATAAAATATATACTTACAAATTGTAGGTTTTTATAATCAGTCCGCATTTTGTAAGTATATGGAACAATCAGTACAGGAACATCCGGCAAAAACACAAACATTTCCGTTCTCAGAAAAAATCCTTTCTGTTCTGCTTTTGGACAGAACGACTGGAAAAAATATCCTTTGGGCAACAGATGATTATGCACCGATTAATGCAAAATCACAGATTCAACTTTTTCAAATAACAGGTACTAATTCTGAGCGAATAAAACCACGTATCCAAAAACAAAAGAAAGAACAGCAGAATCGGACACGAAACAAGGCGGAAGTTTTTACTCCAAGCTGGATTTGCAACGCTCAGAACAATCTGATTGATGAAGCATGGTTCGGGAGAAAAAATATTTTTAATACTGAACTTGAAAAATCATGGAAAAGTTTGTCTGAGAAAATTTCTTTTTCAAATGACATAGAAAGCGGACGCACCTGGCAAGATTATATAAAAGTTTCGTGTCTTGAAGTTGCCTGTGGAGAAGCTCCTTATCTTGTAAGCCGCTACGACTGTGTTACAGGGAGAAGCATAAAGCTTTTAGAGCGAATCGGTTTTTTGGACAGGAAAATGCGTGTTGTCCTGGAAAATGTAACAAATGAAGCAGAATATTTTTTGTGGACGATAGTTGCTTTTCAAAATATTTACGGCTTTGAACTTCAGGGCGATAATCTTCTTCTGGCACGCACAAATCTGCTTCTTTCATTCAACGAATATTCAAAACACTTTCTAAAACGCCTTCCAACAGAAGAAGAACAGCTCAAGATTGCAGAAATAATCAGCTGGAACTTATGGCAGATGGACGGACTCACTTTTTCAACTCCTTTTTCATCAGGAGAAAACATAGGGCAGGGATTCCTTTTTGAAGAAATGAATACAGTTGAAAATTTCCCTTGCAAAATTATGGACTGGAAAAAAAATAAAATCATTTTATATAAATCACTTTTGAAAAAGCGGAGAATATAATGGCAGATTCAGCAGAAAAAACTTTCAAAAATACATTTTCTTACAAACTGATTTATATTTTTTCAATTACAGATGATGCACATTCAGGAAGCGTAAAAGTCGGCGATACAAAACTTGATACAGATTTAACGCAAGACCGGCTTGCACCTAACTGCCGGGAACTTAATCAGGCAGCCCTTGAAAGAATCAAATCTTATACAAAAACTGCTGCAGTAAGCGTCACTCTTCTTCATACAGAACTTGCAATCCGGACAATTCAGAAAAAAGACGGAAGCTGGAGTACGGAAAGTTTTCGTGATTATGATGTGCATCGGGTTTTAATAAATTCTGGAATAAAAAAGAAAACTTTTAATGGAGAAAAACTTGGAAATGAATGGTTCTGCTGCGATGATGTTACGGCAATAAAAGCAATAACTGCGGTAAAACACGGAGAGGCTGCAATAGACAATCTTATTTCGATGGATAAATTTATTCCAATTAGTTTTCGCCCTGAGCAAAAACAAGCCATTGAAAAAACAGTCCGGCAGTTCAAAAAATCCCCTCGCATGCTCTGGAATGCAAAAATGCGTTTTGGAAAAACTCTTTCAGCTCTGGAAGTTGTCCGCCGCATGAATTTTGAACGGACAGTTTTAATTACTCACCGTCCAGTTGTTGATGACAGCTGGCATGAAGATTTTGGAAAAATTTTTACAAAAGAAGACAAATACCGCTACGGTTCCAAAAAGTCTGGAATTGAAATCGACGATCTTGAAAAGACTTTCAGAAATGATAAAAAGCATTACATCTATTTTGCATCAATTCAGGATTTGCGTGGTTCAAAAATTGTCGGAGGAAAATTCGACAAAAACGATGAGGTTTTTAACATTGACTGGGATTGCGTAATCATTGATGAAGCACATGAAGGAACGACAACAGAACTTGGCGACAAAGTAAAAAACATTTTGTTTAAGCATCAAAAAGGAACAAAACTCCTGGAACTCTCGGGAACGCCTTTCAACATTCTTTCTAGTTACGAAGATGATGATGACAGCGTGTTCACCTGGGATTATGTTATGGAACAGAAAGCAAAACAGGAATGGGAAGAAACGCATTTTGGTGATTCAAACCCATATTCCGATTTGCCGGAAATGCGGATGTACACTTACGATTTGGGAAAACTCATAAAAAGGAACTTTGTTGATGCAGGTGATAAGGCATTCAACTTTGCAGAGTTTTTCCGTACCGACAGCACTGGTTTATTTGTTTACGAAAAAAATGTAAATGATTTTTTAAATCTTCTTACAAAACAGGACACGGAAAGTCTTTATCCATTCAGCTGCAAGGAGTACATTAATCTTTTTCATCACACATTATGGATGGTACCGGGAGTAAAAGAAGCTTTGGCATTGCAGCATTTGCTTGAAAAACATCCTGTGTTCTGTAATTTTAAAGTTATGAATGTTGCAGGCGACGGAGACCCCGATGATCCGACTGGAGAAGCTCTTGAAGCTGTACGAAAAGCAATTAAAAATTCCGGCGATGATGGTTACACCATCACATTATCTTGCGGAAAACTTACGACAGGCGTTAGCGTAAAACAGTGGACTGCTGTCTTTATGCTTTACGGAACATATTCAACAAAAGCTGCCGGCTATTTGCAGACGATTTTCCGAGTGCAAACACCGTGCAACGATTATGGCAAAGTCAAAACCTGTGCTTATGTTTTTGATTTTGCACCTGACAGAACGCTCAAGATGGTTACAGATGCCGTAACGCTGAATTCAAAAGCCGGAAAAACAAAAGCTGATGATAAAAATCGTCTTGGTGAATTTTTAAATTTCTGTCCTGTAATCGGAATTGAAGGCAGTACAATGAAACCTTACAAAGTTTCAAGCCTTCTTCAGCAGTTAAAGTCCGCTTATGCAGAGCGTGTCGTTACAAAAGGATTTGACGATGCAGGCATTTACAATGATGAACTTTTAAAACTCTCAAAAGTTGAATTAGAAAAGTTCAGTGCATTGCAGGCGATAATCGGGCAGACAAAAGCAAACAAAGCCGGTGACAAAATTGATGTAAACAGGCAGGGACTTACAGAAGAAGAATACGAGCAGAGTTTATCGCAGCCAGAAAAACGGATGCAAAATGAACTTACACCAGAAGAACAGGTATTAAAAGAAAAACTCCAGGAAGCAAAAAAGCAAAGGCAAAGTGCCATAAGCATTCTACGCGGAATTTCAATCCGTATGCCTCTTTTAATTTACGGAGCAAGAGGAAAGAACGGAGATGAAATCCCGATTACAGAAGACATTACGCTTAAAAAATTTGTTGAACTTGTAGACGACACTTCATGGCAAGAGTTCATGCCACGTGGCGTTACAAAAGAAAACTTTGCCGACTTTGAAAAATACTACGATGAAGATGTTTTTATTGCAGCCGGAAAAAGAATCCGAAATCTTGTTATAGCGGCGGACAAGCTTAGTGTTACGGAGCGGACAAAAAAGATAGCGGAATTATTTTCGTACTTTAAAAATCCCGATAAAGAAACTGTTTTGACTCCGTGGCGCGTAGTGAATATGCACTTAGGCGACTGTCTTGGAGGATATTCATTCTTCGACAAAGATTACGAACAGCCTTTAGGGGAAAACGAACCGCCTCATTTTATCAACATAAAAGACGTAACAGAAAAAACACTAGGCAATAGCGAAGCAAAGATTCTTGAAATTAACTCCAAGACAGGACTTTATCCTCTTTACTGTGCTTACTCGATATTTCGGGCAAAGAAAGCAAGTCATTCTGAACAAAGTGAGGAATCTCTCTGGCAAGAAACAATCCGAGAAAACATCTATGTAATATGCAAAACGCCAATGGCAAAAGCAATTACACAAAGAACTCTCTGCGGCTTTACAGACATTAAAATCAACGCCCATGCTTTTGACCATCTGGTAAGCGATTTGAAAAACAAAAGCGACTCTTTCATAAAAGACATAACATCAGAAAACTTCTGGAAAAAAGGAAATGGAAAAATGGAATTTGACGTAATTGTGGGAAACCCACCGTATCAGGAAAATATAAGCAATAATGAAGGGAATGATTCACTTTCAAGACAAGTGTTTCCAGATTTTATAAAAAATTCAATTCTAACAGGTTCAAAATTTATTTCATTAATAACACCGTCAAGATGGTTTACAGCAGATGCACAGGATAAATCTTTTTTACGGCTTAGAGAATTTGTAAAGACTCATCAACATTTTTCTAACTTTTTTATTTATCAAGATGAAAAAGAACTCTTTAAGAACGTTGAAATAAAAGGCGGTCTAAATTACTTCTTATATCAAAATAAATATGCAGGACTTGTAAATTTTTTTGAATGTTCCAATAACAAAAAAACATTGCACAAAAGAAAACTTTTTGAAGAAGGACTTGACATCATCATTTATAATGATGTTGATTTTAGAATTCTGGATAAAGTACAAAAGAGCGATTTTAAATCCATCAACTCTATTACGACAGGAAGAAATGCTTTTGGTATTATTGGAAAAGAATCTATTCTTAAAGAAATCGCAAAACTACAGCCTTTTGAAGATTGTCTCGAACTACGATGTAAAGACAATGAAATTAGATATTGTAAAAGAAGTTCAGTAACAAAGGGAATAGAACTAATTGATAAATACAAAGTTTATATATCTAAATCTGCTGGAAATCCAAATACTGATACAAAAGTTATTGGTAAGCCTTATATTGGAAAAACAAAATCTGTTTGTACAGATTCATTATTTCCTATTGGAAATTTCGAAACGGAGAAAGAGGCCTTAAATCTTCAAAAATACATGAACACCAAGTTTTTACGTTTCATGATTTCAATTTTAAAAGCATCACAGAATGTATGCCAAAATGTATATCAATTTGTTCCGCTACAAGACTTTACAGATAAATCTGATATTGACTGGTCAAAATCTCTTGCAGATATTGATAAACAGTTATTTGACAAATATGGATTATCAGATGAAGAACGCAAATACATCAATGAGAAAATTGAAGTAAAACTGTAGTTTCACAGAACTCAATATTTTTATAAATCCTTTCCTTTTTTACAAATGCTTCAACCATAAATCAAGTCAATCTGAGAAAAAAGAGCGGCAAATTCAGGCTCGTTGCGTTTCAGGCAGACGCAGTAGAAAATTACGTTCAGTTCGGGGTCGGTAAAGCGAACCATGACGCGGTTTTCCGGAACTTTGTATATCTGGCTTGAAAAATTTGTCGCGAACGCCGGAATATCTGCAAGTGAAACAAGTTTTTTCAGGGCGTCCAAATCGTTCTGGTCAAAAAATTCCGCCTTGGGAATAAGTTTTTTCTTCACGTCGTACCAAAAACCGATTTTGCTGTACACAAGGAATTTTTCGCCGTCAAATTCTTTTATGGAAGCCTCTTTTTTGTCCGCAAGCCGGTGGTTTTTTGGAAGAAGAGCGTACAAATCCTCCTCAAAAAGCCTGTGAAATGAATATTTTTCCGCATCTTTCGGAGGCTTCGTCGTAACAATCATCCTGAACGTGCCGGAATCAAGCTTTTTGTAAAGCTCCTTCTCGCTGCTAGAAAGCTCGTGCTTCACCGTCATTCCCATAAAAACCTGCGAAATAATCGGGCCAAGCTCAATAATCGGCATGGGCGCAACCGAACCAAAATTGAACACGCGGTGCTTCATCTCGTACTCAACAACTTTTTCCTCAAAGTTTTTTTCCGCCTCAATGACCTTTTTCGCAAGTTCCGCCGCTGCCTTTCCGTTTTCATTCAAAGTGATTTTGTTCTTTGTGCGGTCAAAAAGCTTCACGCCCAAATCATTTTCCAGCTTCTTCATCGAACGGCTGAGCGCCGGCTGCGAAACCGCAAGTTTTTCCGCCACAGCCGTAAGCGTCCCGTACTTAGCAAACGCCGCGAGCTCGTTCAGCACATACATTTCCACCATGCAGAAAGATTAACACAGATTCCGCGGATTTTCCACTGATAAAAGACTGTCATTTGAAAAAGCGGAGCAGGGCAGAACAAAAAATCATTTTTCCTGGCAAACAAGTTTTTCTAAAAAATGAATGATATTTACGTTTTAATGAAGGAAAAATTCGGGCAACCGGGATTCGAACCCGGGACCTCTAACTCCCGAAGCTAGCGCGCTACCAGCTGCGCTATTGCCCGAATAAAAAAAATACCGCTCATAATGAACGGTACAACGGGATGTACGGGACTCGAACCCGTGGTCTCCGGCGTGACAGGCCAGCGCGATAACCAGCTTCGCTAACACCCCATGTGTTGTTGACTATAGCATAAAAATCTTATTTATGTCAATAGTATTTTTTTTAAATGATTAATTTTATATATCTTTAGTTTCGAGTTTTATATGCAATAAAAAAGCAGCTTGGCTGACATCTGTTTTATAGAATATAGTTAACTCAAAATTAGTGGCATATAATATGAAATAAAACTTGAAAATTTGAAAAACTGATTTATAATATATCTTATGGCAGATACTACTATTATAAATTCAAGTCCCTTGGGACAGCATTTGGACAAAATTGCGGAATCTCAGCAGGTTTCGTATCTTGTATTTAATAAGAAGAAAATTCAGATTGCCGCAAAAATCACAATGGGGCGCGAGGCTGATAATGATATTGTGATTGACTCAAAGCTTGCAAGCCGTCATCATTGTATCATTCAAAAAATTCGTGATGCTTATTTCCTTAAAGATGAAGGAAGTACAAACGGAACATTTTTGAATGGCCGCAGAATTCCGCCAGATAAATATGTTAAGCTTAATGCTGGAGACAAGCTTACAATTGGCTCTTCAAATCTTATAATGGGCTAGAATGTTTTCAAAAGAAGAGCTGGATTGTTTTAGAAATTATCTGCATGAAATAAATGACTCAAATTCTTTTCCAGAGGAATCTGAATTTCAACTCTTTTTGGATAAATCTTTGTCTACGCTCGAAAATGAAAGTCCGTCATACAGGCCTGTGGCTTCAGACTCAAAGCCTGGCGGTCTTCTTGATTTTTCGTCTGAGAAAATTCCTTCTATAATAGTTCCTGATATCCATGCGCGCGCGGATTTCCTTTTAAAGATTCTTGACTTTAAAATCGGAGACAGTTCTGTTCTGTCACTTTTAAATGAAAAAAAACTTTTTGTTGTCTGTGTTGGAGATGCCTTTCATTCAGAAAGCCGGGGCTATGACAGATGGATTGCTGCATATAAGGACTGGTCAATGGATGTTTACGCCGGACAGCCTATGCAGGAAGAGATGAAGGAAAATATTTCAACTCTTATGATTATCATGGAGCTGAAAAATAATTTTACTGAAAATTTTCACTTTTTAAAAGGAAACCACGAGAACATTTTGAACGAAAGCCGCCACGGAAATCTTGCTTTTAGAAAATTTGTGCAGGAGGGAAGCATGTGCTGCGATTTTATAAGGCAAGTCTATGGCGATGTTGTTCTTCATTTAATAAGCTTGTGGGAAAAGGCATTGCCGGTTTGCGCTGTGTTCTATGATTTTGCTGTGAGCCATGCAGAGCCTGCCTGCTGTTTTTCAAGAAAGCAGATTGTTGAATACCATAAAAATGAAGATGTTGTGCTTGGACTTACATGGACTGCAAATGATGCGGCAGAGAGGGGCAGCGTAAAAAAGCTTCTTAAAAATTTGAATCCAAGTGCAAGGCGGGATGGAGTCTTGTGGTTTGGAGGACATCGTCCTGTAAAAGACGGAAAGTATTTGCTGCGTCAGGACGGAACTTATCTGCAGCTTCATAATCCGAATGAAATGAATATTGCTGTTGTTGTTCCAGAAATAAAGTTTAATCCTGAAACTGACATAAAAAGTGTTTTATAAAAAAAGGAGATTCCTGTGGAAAGCGAAACAATTGGAAAATACAAGAACTGCACAAAAATTGCAACTGGCGGAATGGGAGCTGTGTATCTTGCGACTCACCCTGAGCTAAAGCGGAAAGTTGTTATAAAAAAGCTTATTTTGAAAAGCGGCGGCGCTGCAATCCGCGAGAGGTTCAAAAGGGAAGCGCGCATTTTAAGCGAGCTGTCCAGTCCCTATGTTGTGCGGATGTTTGATTATTTTACCGAAGGCAGGGCAAATTATATTGTGCTTGAATTTGTTGATGGAATGTCTTTGGATAAACTTATTGAGAAGCAGGTTTCTCTTCCGCCTGAACTTGCGCTTCTGATTTTTCTTGATGCCTGCCTTGGATTGAAAAATGCTCATTCAAAGGACATTGTTCACCGCGACATAAAGCCTGGCAATATTCTTATTTCGAAAAGGGCGGAAGTAAAACTTGCTGACTTTGGAATTGCCAGTGATGAAAAGGATGAGGTTGAAGAGCCAAAGAAAACAGTAGATTCTGATAAAACCGTCGTCTCTAGTAAAAATAGTTCTATAACGCAGGCTGGATCTACATTAGGAACTCCTGCTTATATGTCTCCGGAACAGCTTATGGATTCAAGTTCTGTAGATATCCGCGCTGATATTTATTCGATGGGCGTAATGCTTTATGAGATGGTTACCGGCTCGAAACCTTATGCTGGGGACATGGCTCCGGAAACAATTGCTAAAATCAAAAAAGGAAAATATATTCCGCCTCAGAAGATTGTAAAGAATCTTCCGCCTGTCGTAAAAACACTTATAAGAAAGATGATGAGGCCTGAGCCTGAAAAAAGATACAAGAGCCTGGAGCCTGTAATTGCAAAAATAAGACGCTACTTGAAAAATTATGACACACATTCAATAAGAGTAACTCTTGCGCAGGCTGTAATTTCTCCCAAGGTAATAAAATTCCCGTTGTATGTTCCTAAAAATTATAAAGTTAAGCGTATTGCGCTTGGTGCCTTTGCGGCTTTTGCAGCTGCGGTTCTTTTTTGCCATGCCTGGAATTCAGGGATAATTCATAGGACTCTTCTTAGAAATTGGTTTACGCCAGTTTCATTGTCGATGATTATGCCTTCAACTGCCAGTGTGAACGCTGACCTTCCTGCCCGGGCTTTTTTCTTTGTTAATGACAATGATGGAATCCCGGAAGTTCCGAATACGAGAAGAGTTTTTTCTGTTGCGAAGGCTTCCTCTAAAGGAAAGAATCTTGAATACGTAACAAAGGATGTTTTTCTTCGGCCTGGAGAATATAGAATAAAGATTGCTGAAGGTCCTTACGTCTGGTGGAAGAGCATCTCTGTCGGAAAGGAAAAAATTCTTATGAATCTTGATTTTTTAAAAAACGCAAGCCGGACTATTGCTGTTCATCTTTCTGCCGTTGACAGCGAGTCTGGAAAAGATTTAACGCAAAGCTCGTTGTTTAAAATTCAAGTTGGGTCAAAATGGACTGACACATCTAAAGTTGATTTTTCTAAGCTTAAGACTGGAAATGTTTATAAATTTCTTATGAGCCATGAAGGCTATTACGATGAGTATTTCAGCCTGCTTATAGACTGGTATCAGGATGAGCTTTTTATAACTGGAAGTATGAGAAAGAAATAATAACTGGATAGCCTGATAGAAAATATTAGGCTGCACTTTTTATTGCTTTGAGGGAGCTTATATGGGAAAAGTTTATCTGCTTATAAAGCCGGATCTTTTAAAAGTTTGTGAATGTCTTGCTCAGCGTATAGAAATGTTCGGCAGCGATGTGAAAATTTTTTTACGGCCTCATGAGTTTTATCTGGCTTTAAAGGTGGCCAAGCCGGGAACTCTTGACTACGTTTTGATTGATGTCCGTACATTTCAAATGGATGTTTTCAATCCTTATGTGGAAATGTCCTTGATGCCAAGCCCCGCGCCTGTTGTTGTTTTTAATGATCCGTTTCCTGCTCTTGACAAGATGGCTGCATTCTGGATTTCCAAAAATAAAACTTACTTGGCTCACCGGATTAATCCAGAGCGCATAGATGAGCTTGAGGATACATTTTTTCTGATTGAAGTGTTTTTGAGGAGCGAAGAATTTAATAAATATATAAATGCAATAAACCGTCCGGAAACTTTTTTAACAGAGGAGGAAAAAATGCTTCAGCTTGACTTGGAAAAATTTCAAGCTGTTCATAAAATTCCTCCGTCAAGATTCAAGGTCTTTAAGTATATGCATGAGCGTCTTGAAAAAGAAGTTTCAGAAAAAGAGCTTATATCGCTTTTGTTTGGAAGCTATCTTCCGGAAAAACGGGCTGTTTTATTTTCATATATATGCGAACTGCGCAAGGCTTGCAGGAATGAGAAGTCTGTAAAAATCCGCATAAGCAGAGAATATAAAGGTCATTATTCAATGAGAATTACTCTGCCTGATGAGAAAATAAAATCGTTAGACAGCGAGAAGAGAATCAGCGGATATTGGCCTTTATAAAAGCGAGCTTTAAATCTTTCAGTTTTTCTGTCATAGAGACTTTGTAGATATGCGGATTCAAAATTCGCTTGAATGAAGGATCCAGTGTTTCGATTTCTTCCATCATTCTCCGTCTGCTTATTTTCAGCTGCTCTGCGTCAGATAGACGGCGCTCTGTTCTTTTTCCGTTTTCAAGTTTTTTCTTTAACATTGGCTTTATTTGCGAGGCCGTGAACAAAAACTGCCTGTAGTCAACCATTGGATGAAAGTATCTGTATTCTTTTCCAGCTTCTAAAGTTTCTCCATCAAGAGCCAAAATGTCAGCGCGCGCCATTCCTTTTTCATCGTAAAGCCTGAACACATTCTTTATTCCTGGATTGGTATTCTTTGAAGGGTTGTCGCTGAATTTCATTGTAGGAATGAATTCATCATTATTTTTCTTTGCAGCGAGCTTGTAGACTCCTGTGAAGCTTGATTCTGTTCCGCCGGTTACCATGTGTGTTCCGACACCCCAGCTTGCAATAGGAGCATTCTGCTGAACGAGAGTTTCAATTATTTCCTCTGTTAAATCATTTGAGACGCAGATATAGGCCTGCGGAAATCCAGCCTTGTCAAGCTCCTTTCTAGCTTCGGCAGTTAGATACGAAATGTCTCCAGAGTCAAGCCGGACTCCAAAATTGTATCCTTGCTCAACAAGCTTTGAGCCTGCTTTTATTGCATTCTTGATTCCGCTCTTTAAAGTATCATAAGTATCAATCAAAAAGATTGTATTGCTTGGATAAAGCTTCGCGTAGGTTTCAAATGCTTCAAGCTCGCTTGGAAATGACATCACCCATGAATGAGCCATTGTTCCCATTACTGGAATTCCGTACATTTTTCCTGCAAGCGTGTTGCTTGTTCCTGTTGCTCCTCCTATGTATGAAGCTCTGGTTGCGCTCATTCCTCCGTCTGGACCTTGCGCCCGTCTAAGGCCGAATTCCATGACATTTCCCTTTCTGCTTGAAAGCCAGACTCTAGCGGTTTTTGTTGCAATCAGGCTTTGGAAATTGCAGATGTTCAAGACAAGCCCTTCAATTATCTGAGCTTCAATTAAATTTGCATGAATCCTGATAAGCGGTTCCTGCGGAAAAATAACAGAGCCTTCTTCAAATGAATATAAGTCGCCGGAAAATTTAAATCCTTTAAGATATTCAAGAAATCCTTCCTCAAAAATTCCCTGTTCTCTCAAATAGCAAATTTCATCCTCATCGAATGAAAATTCTTCAAGGGAATCCAGAAGCGGCTCTATTCCTGCAAATACACTGAATCCGCCGTTAAAAGGCTGCCGTCTAAAAAACATATCGAAAACAACCTGATGGTTCATGTTCTGTTTCCAATATCCCTGTGCCATTGTCAGCTCGTAGAAATCTGTAAAAAGAGCGCTTTTGCTGAAGCTTGAGTGCATAATCGTCCTCCAAAAATATTCATGTTTTGGACGGTTTTCTTTAGAGTGCACAGGCAGCATCTGCTGAACACAACCGGCGTCCTTGCACTAGAATATCATTTTGTGTTTTAAAATTCAATTGCTGGGCCGCTTGCAGAATTTGTAAGTTGCCCACGCTCCCAGATATCTTCCTATGAATCTGCTTGCCGCCGCCTTGAATTTCCATTTGAAAAACCGCATAGAATAAAGCTTTCCTTTTCGCGAGGATTTTATTGCGTCCATAACAGTTTTTTCCGGGGAAAGCCCATGCCGGACATTTTTTCTTGCGCCCTTCGATGCGACGTTGGAAAATTCTGTGCTTACGGGACCTGGGCATAGCGCTGTAACTTTTATTCCTTTATGCTTGAGCTCTGCTGCCAGCGCGACTGAAAAACTAAGAACATAGCTTTTGCACGCACCGTAGACCGCAAAATTTCCAAGCGGCAGAAAGGAGGCTAGGCTTGCAACATTTATAATCCGCGAGCCGCTTTGCATATATGGAAGCGAAAATCCTGTTATTCCTGTCAGTGAAGTGCAGTCAAGATCTATCATTTCCATTTCACGCATCGTATCTGTTTCTGCAAATTCACCGTAAGTTCCAAATCCGGCATTGTTTACAAGAACGCTGATTTTAAAGCTGCCTTTTTGCTCTTCATTTTTTAGAAGCTCCTTTATTTTCAAAGCTCCTTGAATTCCTGAAATATCGATTGGAAAAACTTTGACCTCTGGAATCTTTGTTTTTTTCAGGGATGATTCTTTTTCTATCTGAGACTTTAATTCTTCCAGCCGTTCTTTTCTTCTGGCTATAATCCAAAGTTCATCGCTGGAAAATTTTTCAAATTCAGAGCTTTCACGGGCAAGCAGTTTTGCAAACCAAAATCCCATTCCGCTTGAAGCTCCTGTTACAATAATAATTTTCTTCATGCTTTGATTGTATCAGTTTTTTTTTACAGCTCCAATATAAAACGATAGACTTAAATTAAAAGCTAAACTATAATTTTTGCCATGAAAAATGTTGCCCTGAAGCTTCTTGCATTGACGCTTGTTCTTTTTCCTATATATTCAGCGGATTCTGTTGAAGCTCTTTTTTCCAGCCTTTCTGAAATCGAAAAAATTTCGCAGATTTTTTTAGTCAACGTTGAAGGCAATGAATCTTTTCATCCGGTTGAATTTCTTGAAGATGGAAAACCTGTTGTTCCTGGAGGAATTATTTTGTTTTCCTATAATATTGGAGATTCATCTGAGCAGCTGAAAAAATATATTTCATCGATAAACAGCTTTTATAGAAAAAATGAAAGTCCGCTGCCCTTTATCGCAGTTGACCAGGAAGGCGGAAGTGTGAGCCGCTTAAAAAAAATTGCGCCGTATCTTCCGTCTGAAAAAAAAGTCAGTGAAAATTATACATTGCAGGAAGCGAAGGTCCTTTATTCAGACCAGGCGGAATTTATGAAGAGCCTTGGAATATCAATGAATCTCGCTCCTGTTGCCGAGGCTGAAATTGAATCAAACAGATTGTTTCTGGGAGAGAGAGCTTTTGGCGGAATTCCAAAGTCGGTTGTGTACAGCATGGCCTGCATAAGTGCTTATGAGGAAAATGGAATTTCTTCTGTTGCAAAGCATTTTCCTGGAAATGCAAATTCTGACCCTCATGCCGGCTCTGTGGAAATAACACTTTCTCCTTCTGAAATTTTTGAAAGCTTTATTTTTCCGTTTGCCCTGATTTTAAAATCAAGTCCGTCCTGTGTTTTAATGAGCCATGCAAAATTAAATTCGCTTGATGAAAATCCTGCCTGCATGAGCAGCTTTTGGATAAAGGAAATTCTTCAGTCCCGTCTTGGTTTTAATGGACTTGTTATCAGCGATGATATTTTTATGGGGGCTCTTGCGAATTCGTCTCCTGAGCAGGTTGCTGCAAAAGCTATGCTTTCTGGAGTGGATGTGATTATGCTTAGCGAGAAGAAATTTCTTTCTTTCGCGCTGCCGCTTTTAAGACTTGCTGAAAATGATGAGGCTTTTGCAAAGCGGCTCTGTGAGGCTGAAAAAAAAGTATTGAACTTTAAGTTAAAAAAGGGGATTATAAAAATTGAAGAAAACTAAGAGTCAAAAAGTTTTTGGACAAAAGGCTTTTGAATTTTTTTATTCTGAAATTTTTGGCGCACGCTGGGAAAATTTAAAAAAATCGCTTGCCCAGGAATCTTTGCATGCGGAGCTTGCTTATAAAAATTGTGAGCCCTATTTCTTGGATCCTGCAAGCATTGTTGCCGCCTTGTGCCTGCCTGTAAAAGACGCCGAAAATATCCTTGATTTATGCGCTGCGCCTGGAGGAAAAACTTTAGTGCTGGCAGGAAATAAAAATGAGGATTCTGTTCTTTTTTCAAATGAGCGGTCTCCATCAAGAAAATTGCGTCTTTCAAAGGTTGTAGAATCTTCGCTTCCGTCTGAAATTTCCTGCAATGTAAAAGTGAGCTTGAGCGATGGCGCTTCCTGGTGCAGGCGCGAGTCTGAGCGCTACGAAAGCATTCTTCTGGATGCGCCTTGTTCGAGCGAGCGGCATGTTATAAACGATGAAAAGTATCTTGGACAATGGACTTCTTCAAGAATAAAGACCGTTTCAATGGAACAATGGGCGCTTCTTTCCTGCGCATACAGGCTTCTGAAAAAAAACGGATATCTCTTATATGCAACTTGCGCTTTGTGTCCGCAGGAAAATGATTTTGTTGTTGCAAAGCTGTTAAAAAAATTTCAAGATGTAGAGATTGTTTCAGCTGAAGAGACAAAAAAAGTTTTTGATGCGAATAAAATTTCTATAAAAGCTGATATTATGTGTCCGCCAGAATTTTCTCTTGATGATTATTTCTTGGCTGCGGAAAGAACCGAATTTGGTTTTCATATTTTGCCTGATAAATCTTTTGGAGCAGGACCTCTTTATTTTTCTTTGATAAAAAAAACTGGAGCCGTTTCTGAAAATTGATTTGTGCGGCGGATTGACATTGATTTAATTGAATTTTGTTTTCAATTGATTTATAATTATAAAAATTGAAAAAAGTAAAGGAATTTTTACCATGGCTAAGCATGAAAGAAAGCAGAGTCTTATCACAGAGATTGAAGAGCAGCTCAAGGAAATCAGGGACGTTGATATTCTTTTAGAGAATATTTTGACAGGCGCACGTAAAATTGTAAATGCTGACGCCGGATCAATTTATGAGTATGACGGCAAGGAAAATAAGCTTTGGATTCGTTACAGCCAGAATGACACAATGCAGAGCCGTCTTGCTCCTGGTGAAAAGCTTTCGTATACTTCATTTTATCTTGTTCCTACAAACCAGTCGATTTCAGGCTACTGTGTGCTTTCTAAGAAACTTATAAATATTCCGGATGTGTATAATTTGTCGGATTTTGTTGATGATGAAAAAAAAGAGGTTAGGCTCTTTGAATTTAATTCAGCGAATGATGAGAAGACCGGCTACCACACAAAATCTATGCTCACAATTCCTCTTATAATGACAAATGGAAAGGTTCTTGGAATTCTTCAGATTATAAATGCCAAGGATGATGAGGGAAATGTTATTCCGTTTGATAAGGATTCTGAATTTTATATTTCACAGTTTGCCGCTAAAGTCGGTTCGATTTATGAATATGCTTATCTTACAAGGCTTAATATTGACCGTCTTGTAAAAACTGCCGGTTTCCGTGATCCAAAGGAAACTGGCGCCCATGTTGAGAGGGTTTCCAGGTTTTCTCTTGAAATATATGACCGCTATGCTTCAAATAAGAAGATTCCTGAAAAGGAGCGCAACAAGTTCCGTGATAATCTTCGTCTTGCCGCTCGCTGCCATGATGTAGGAAAGGTTGCTATTCCAGATGAAATTTTAAAGAAGCATGGCATTTTGGATGAGGATGAGCGCGATATTATGAAGGGGCATACCTGTGTCGGCGCTCAGATTTTCACTCCTGTTGAAAATGATTTGGATATAATGGCCCGTGACGTTTGCCTTCACCACCATGACCGCTGGGACGGAGGGGATAAAGGCTATCCTGGAAATTTTGACTACATGGATTATATTCCGGCAACGAGGATGCCGCATGAAATTGAGCAGGCTTTGAAAGAGGATAAAATTCCTTTGGCTGCAAGAATTGTTTCGCTGGCTGATGTCTATGACGCTCTTCGCCACAAGAGATGCTACAAGGCTGAATGGAGCGCTGATGATACTTTTAATGAAATTTTAGAACAGCGCGGACATCAGTTTGACCCGGAGCTTGTGGATGCCTTTATGCAGATAAAAGAGCGTCTGGAGGATATTAACAGCGCAATCAGCTGAAAGAGTTTCCAAGCAGCGCAGATAATGATTTTTTGAAGTTTTCAAAATCCCTGCCGCTGTAGTTTTTCCATTTTCCGCCAGTCGAAACTCCCAGTTTTTTCATTTGAATGCTCAGCTGTCTTTCTTCTATAAGATATGCAAGATTTTCCTTGTTGAAAACAGTCCCCTTGTCATTTATAACCGCTATATTCTTGCTAAAAATTCGCTCTGCCAGAATCAGATCCCGTGTAACAACTATGTCTCCAGGCCTTGAATTCTCTGCTATAAAGTCATCTGCTGAATTTTTATCCTTAGAGCATATCTGCATTTTAAAAAGCGGACTGTTAAAATCAAACGGGATATTTTTATTTGCGGCGAATATTACATTTATGTTTTTATTTACGGCCGCAGTTAAAACAAATTTTCTTGCGCTTTTTTCACATGAATCTGCGTCAACAAAAATCATTCAAGCGCTCCGTTGATTCTTTCTATTATATTCTGTGCGATTTTTTCAGCCTTCTCGTCATCCTCAGTTGGAATAGACTTGGAAAGTGAAATAGACTTTTGCTTTTCCTTGTAAAGCTCATCTACAAGCGCGATTCCAGATAAAATGCTTATTTTTAAAGGATCCTCTACACCGGAAGAATTCTTTATAGATTCGGTTATTTCTTTATAATATGATAGGAGTTTTTCAAGATAGCAATTATCTTCGGAAGCCTGTGCGGAAAATGATGCGCCGAGCAAATCAATCTGAAGTTTTCCCAATGCAGTTTTTTCTCCTGCCTACTAGAAAATATCAAACTGTCCGTTTAAATCTGTCTGCGGTTCAGCCGGATTTTCTTGCTCTTGTATTGGTTCTTCCTGCTGGAAAATCTGAGGGTCTGAAACAGTCTTTTGTTCCGCTTCCTGATGCTCAGCAGTTGTGTTTTCGCCATGTGAAAAGTCATTTTGAAGCGGCTGTGCTTCTGATGAAATTTCACCGGCAGGCTGACCGCCCTGGCT
Organism: uncultured Treponema sp.; assembly: GCA_964607295.1. GTDB lineage: Bacteria > Spirochaetota > Spirochaetia > Treponematales > Treponemataceae > Treponema_D. The sequence continues at coordinate 98,910 of CAZSJX010000007.1, forward strand.
GCTAAGAATTACATCTTCAACAGTGTCGAGGCGAGTCAGTGTCTTTAAAATACTTTCCTCGATCTTTGCTTGTGTTGATTCAATTGTGGAAACTAGCTCCGTTTTCTCAGAGAACGCTTTTGTAAGCTCTGCGCATTTACTACGCAAAGCATCGTTTTCTGATTTCAGCTGTGAAACTTCGTCAGTCAGTGAACTGATCTTTTCAACAGCAGCTTCTACTTTTTCCTGCAACAACAAAACTTGATCGAGACTAATCATTTTTTTATGCCTTTACTGCGTTTTTTGCAACTTCAACAACTGCTTTGAATGCAACTGGATCTTCAATGGCCATGTTGCTCAATGCCTTGCGGTTGAGTGTAACTCCGGCTTTTACAAGTCCGTCAATAAAACGGCTGTAAGACATTCCTTCTGCGCGGACTGCGGCGTTGATACGTGCAATCCAAAGGCTTCTGTAGTCACGCTTTTTGAGCTTGCGTCCAACATAGGAATGATCAAGCGCTTTTACAACAGCATCTTTTGCAGCTTTGTAATTTGATTTTCTGTCGCCTTTAAAGCCTTTTGCAAGCTTCAAGAGCTTTACACGGCGGTTTTTACGTTTTGTTCCATCTATTGCTCTAGACATTTTTTACTCCTAAAATCAGCCGTATGGAAGCTGCTGCTTACGAATTCTTGCAGCTGAATCTTCTGAAAGAATTCCTGCATGGCGCAAGTGCATCTTTCTTTTTGGCGATCTCTTTGTCAAGATATGACGAAGATTCATTTTCTTGTACTTGATTTTTCCAGTACCAGTTAAAGAAAAGCGCTTTGATGCGGATTTCTTTGTTTTCATCTTAGGCATAGTTTTACCCCTGCTTTTTGACTTTTGAGTTCAAGGTCATGGACATGAATCTGCCTTCCATTGCGGCTGGCTTTTCAATTGCATAAGAACCTTCAACAAGTCTTTTTTCAACTTCTTTCAGTACATCATAACCGAGTTCTGTATGGGCAAGCTCGCGTCCGCGGAAACGGATAGTCACTTTTACCTTGTCGCCTTCGTTTAGGAATTCCTGAACATGCTTTGCTTTCGTGTCAAGGTCGCCTGCGCCGATTTTAGGCTGCATACGAATCTCCTTGAGCTTGAGTACTTTCTGGTTCTTTTTGGAGTCACGAAGCTTTTTCTCCTGTTCGAACTTGTACTTTCCGAAATCCAGTATCTTACAGACCGGCGGATTTGCGTTTGGCGAAACTTCTACAAGGTCGAGGTCTCGATCCTTTGCCATTCTGAGGGCTTCAATTGTAGGGACAATTCCCTTCTGTTCACCTTCATCATCAATGAGTCTGATCTCTCTTACGCGTATCTGTTCATTTACGCGCATACCTTTGTTGTCTGCCAATTATCCTCCTAGAGTATAAAATACTCGTATAGCATGAAAAATATTTTATCAGAAATTATAGAACTGTGTCTAGTGAATTTTCTTTCGCAAATGTAATTTTGTGAAAAATCAAAGTTGCAGCAAAAAATATAACCGCAAGCGCTATGTGTGCAAATTCGGATATTTTAAAATACCATATAGTTTGGATTGCCGGCGGTATTGATGAAGCCGCAACGAAGGCTGCTGCTAAAACTGCGGTTTTATGCTTTTCTCCGGATTTTATGCTGATCTTGATTTTGTAATATATGGCCTGGTCAAAAAATACTGTGAGAATAAAAAGAAACGGATTTTCAAACAAAAAGAATAATGAATTTTTTTCAGGACTTGAAATCGATATATATGGAAGAAAAATGGCATAAAATGATGCTAGCAGTGGAAATGAGGCTGTGTTTTTGTATTTGGTGTCATCTTTTGAAAGAAATTCCCACAGTGCGAACAAAATTAGCGGTGGCAAAAATGTCTCTTTCAGTATGTGCAGGAAATGCTCCAGAAATCCGGATGTGGCAACGTACGCAGAAAAAATAAAATACTCTTTGAAAACTGCGGCGGCAATTCCTGCTGTGAGTCCGATTGCAACGGGCGCGAGGAAGCTTTTAAATTTGTACTCTGTGTGGATGCAGCAATAAAAAACAACTGCTGCCGGAATCGATAGAATTAAAAATGAATACATATTCCGCTAGTGTAACGGCAAAAAACTTTTTTTTCAACAGTCTTGAATGTGCGGATCCGGTGTGAAAATAGTCAAAGGGGAGTGGATGCGCCGCAATAAAAAAAAGCGGAGGATTTGCACTTTTTGTGAAATTCCTCCGCCGGATAAGAATTTTATTCTTTATATCGGACTAGTCCAATGCGTGTCCTGCAGAACCGAGAACATCAATGTTTTTGTGCATATACATTTTCTTGAGTTCCTCGCGTGCCGGTCCGAGATATTCGCGCGGGTCGAATTTGTCAGGATGCTCTGCAAAGAATTTGCGGATTGCGGCGGTCATTGCAAGGCGGCCGTCTGAGTCGATGTTGATTTTGCATACGGCTGACTTTGAAGCTTTGCGAAGCTGCTCTTCTGGGATTCCGACTGAATCTGGAATCTTTCCGCCAAACTGCTCAATGATTCTTACATATTCCATTGGAACAGAAGATGAGCCGTGCAGTACAATCGGGAATCCTGGAAGCTGTTTTTCAATTGCCTCTAGAACATCGAATGCGAGTGGCGGAGGAATAAGAACTCCGTCTGCGCTGCGTGTGCACTGTTCCGGTGTGAACTTGCATCTTCCGTGCGAGGTTCCGATTGAAATTGCAAGAGAGTCGCAACCTGTCTTGCTTGTGAAGTCAACAACTTCTTCCGGCTTTGTATAGTGGCTTTCTGCTGATGCGACTTCATCCTCGACTCCTGCAAGAACGCCAAGCTCTGCTTCTACAGTAACGTCAAACTGATGCGCATATTCAACAACTTTCTTTGTAACAGCAATGTTCTCTTCGTAAGGAAGTGAAGAGCCGTCAATCATGACAGAAGAAAATCCGTTGTCAATGCAGTCCTTTGCAACTTCAAAGTTAGGACCGTGGTCAAGGTGAAGAACGATCGGAATGTCGCATCCAAGCTCATGGGCGTATTCAACGGCACCGCGCGCCATGTTGCGCAGAATGTACTTGTCTGCATAGGCTCTTGCGCCTTTTGAAACCTGAAGGATTACAGGCGACTTTGTTTCAACGCAAGCCTGGATAATTGCCTGCATCTGTTCCATGTTGTTGAAGTTGTATGCTGGAATCGCATATTTGCCTTTCATTGCCTTTGCAAACATATCTTTTGTGTTTACAAGTCCAAGATCTTTGTAACTGTACATATTAGCTCCTTGTATCCGGAATGTTCGGACTTTTAATAAGATAAAACATTTAAATGCAAAATTCAAGACTGAAAAGAATCGCGGGGTGACTTTGTGATTAGCCTTTGTTTCAGGTTTTGATAGTGAGTTGAAAAATAGCGGCAAGAGGAGAGCCGGATGGTCAAAAAAAATGTATAGCCAGAATATCGGGCGGTTTGACAGATGCATCCCGGATGTTAGCCTGTCTTTTTATTGAATTATAGTTAGCTCAAAATTAGTGGCAGTTAGAAAATAAAAACTGAATTTCAGCGAATTGCAAAATACTTTATAAATCATTTGACAAAAAATGATTGTGTAAATATAATAAATGTTGAAAATTTAGTTGATTTTTTTTTAATCAGTTAAATAAAATAAAAACTTGGCGATACATGAAAAACAATCGTACTCAAGGAGATTTTTAATGAAAAAGGGCGTAGTCATTTTAGGTAGCCTGATTCTTGGACTTGCATTCTGCGTGCCGGCAGTAGCTCAGCCAAGCTCTAAGGCTGTTGAAACAATTGTTATCGACAACTTCGATACAGATATGGAATGGACTTGGGGTGTTCAGTCTAGCCGTTTCATTGCTGAAGGCTATCCGATTTTGAAGAAATTTGAGGGAATCCCAAATTCATTGATTCCTTACCACAAGGATTCTGATCCTGCGGCAATGGTTCTGGGTGTAAAGGCAAAATACGACCGCAAGGGCGATAACTGGTTTGAAGTTTATCCTTCTAAAGATGATGCAGCCTACGAAATTCCTTTTGTAGGAACTGTTACTCAGGTTGATTTTTGGGTTTGGGGCGCAAACTACAACTACAGGCTTGAGATTCTTGTCCGTGATGCTGATGGCCGTGTTCATGCTCTGAAAGCTGGAAATTTAATGTTTAATGGCTGGAGAAATGTTGTTGTGAATATTCCTGGATATATTCGTCAGCATTCAAGATTCCGTTCTGGAAGACCTAATATGAGTTTTGTTGGGTTTAGAGTCCGCTCGGATGCAAATGAGGCTGTTGATGATTATGTTATTTATTTTGATCAGCTGAAATATACAACAAATACTCTTGCAAATGTATATGATGGCTACTCTTTGAAGGACGCAGATTTCGGTGAGTCAGATACGACATCTTCTGGTAATACTGAGACAACAGTTGAATAATAGGATAAAGGTGGAAAACAAATGAAGAAAATAAGTTTTGCTGTTTTAGCGTTGGCTGCTGTTTTTGCGGGAACTGCCTTTTCTCAGACAGACAGCCTTTCTGAGCCAGATGCATCAAATATTGGAAATGACAGTGCTCGTCAGGCTCTTCGTGAAGTTAGCGTAGACCGATTTGAAAGAGAAGGCTCTTGGAATGTTCATATTTCTTCTGATAACGGTGTTATTACAGGACGCTTGTTTGATGGAAGCCCTGCTGCAAAAGAGGAATTGAATGATTCTGGAAATCAGCAGATTGAAGATACAAAAGTTCTTGGTGTCAAGGTTGAATTTTTCCGCCGTGGTGTAAATTCTTTCTACATTACAGCTGCACGTCCGATTCCTATAGAGGGTGTTACAAAGACTGTTTCTGTATGGGCTTGCGGACGCAATATGGGACACCAGCTTTGGCTCTTGGTTCAGGATTATAATGGAAATAACTTTGAAATCTGGATGGGATCTTTGGAATTCAGTGGTTGGAAGAAACTTACAACAGCTATTCCTCCTTCTCCAGACAGTGAGCATGGAATTGTTCAGCAGAGTGTGTACCATGGAGACAAGCCTGGACTTCGCATTGTTGGATTCCGTGTAGATTGCAATCCAATGGAAGCACGCGGCTCTTTCTATATGTATCTTGACGATATGAGAGCTGTAACTGATCTTTATGACCTTGAGAATAAAGACGAAGACGATATGATGGATAACTGGTAGTTTTTTCCAGTTGTTCGGCAAGGCTGTCCTAGAAATGCTAAGACTTTTCAGGGGACAGCCTTTTTTTTGTTTCAATTTTCAATGAGTGTTAGATAGAAACTGCAAGTATGGTGCGGCTTTCGCTTAACTGAAAATTGTGTTGCAAATTTTTCTATCAACTGCCGCTTCTAGTTTCATTGCGAGGTGGTCTAAAAAGGCAGATCGAAGGTTGTTCTGGCAATGAATTTTCTGGCCGGCTTTCTCACTGGCTTTTTATGGGAGTATTTATGGTTCAAACTGCAAATAAAAATTCAATTCCTGCGGCAAAGGAGCTTCTTGCCTATCTTTATGAGATTTCTGGAAAAAAGATTATAACAGGGCAGCATACACAGACTGTGCCGATGGAGGAAATAAGCTACATAAAATCCGTTTGCGGAAAGGAGCCCAAGCTTAGGGGATTTGAGCTTCTAGCTTATTCGCCGAATATAAATTATGCTGACTCTGATTCCGAGTGCCTTAATGAAGTTGAGGAGAATAAAAATACTGTTGAGCAGGCGTTGAAGTGGGCTTGCGAAACTTCCGGCATTCTTACTTTTACTTTCCATTGGTTTTCTCCGGTCGGAGGATGCGGAAAAAGCTTTTATTCAAAAAATACAGATTTTGATGCGGAAAGAGTTCTTGTTGACGGAACTGAGGAGCGTGCGAAATTTTTTAGCGATATGGATTCAATTGCGGAAATTCTAAAAAAATTCAAGAATATTCCTATATTGTGGCGTCCTTTTCATGAATGTTACGGCGACTGGTTCTGGTGGGGCGCAAAAGGTCCTGTTGTGGCAGGCAAGCTTTATGAAATCATGTTTGACTATTATACGAATGTTCATAAGCTGAATAATTTGCTCTGGGTTTGGAACTGCGATGTGAAGGAAGCGTATCCAGGCGACAGCAAGGTTGATGTTGTTTCAATAGATGTTTACCGCTCCGAGTACGAGGCGACAGATTATTCTACTGAATATTTTAAGCTTTGCGAAGGCTCCTCAAGGAACAAGGTTTGCGCTCTTGCAGAAGTTGGATATATTCCTGATGTTTCAATTCTGGAGAAGTCGCATATACCTTGGGCTTACTATATGACATGGTCAAAGGAATTTTGCATAGGTGAAAAATACAACACCAGGGAGGCTCTCTTAAAAATGTATGAAAGCCCTTATGCTGTGACTTTGTGAGTTCAAAAATTCGGCTTTATTGTTTCTTTTTGGGAATTTATATATAATTCTGCCATGTTTAACAGTCTGACTGGAGTAGTTACGGGAAAATTTCCGCAGAAACTTTTTTTAGAAACAAATGGCATTGAGTGGGACATTACAGTTCCTGATACTTCGCTTGAAAAAATTCCATCATTGGGGAGCAAGAGCCGTGTTTTTGTCTGGATGCAGCATAGCGAGAATTTAATGTCGCTTTTTGGATTTGCCACAGAGAATGAAAGGAACCTGTTTTTTGATCTTTTGAAAGTTGACGGAATCGGACCTAAAGGCGCGGTTAAGATTATGAGCGGCATTTCTATGTCGGCTCTTGCGGAAATTCTTGATGGCGGCGATGTTGATGCTTTGAAGAAAGTTCCTGGCGTAGGACCGAAAACAGCCGGAAAGATTATTTTGAGTTTAAAGGGAAAGCTTTCATTCGCTTCAGGCGGAAATAATACAGGCGCGGCCGGAAAAAAATCCGCGTATTCAGATGTTATTGATGCGCTTGTGAGCATGGGATATGACAGGTCTAGGTCGGAGGAGGCTGTTTCAAAAATTTCTTCAGAGCTTCAGGCTGATGAAAAATTCGGTTTGCTCAGCCAGAGCGCTAAAGAGGATTCTGTATTTAAAAAATCAATTTTGGAGCTTGCAAGATGAATAAAAGTGTAAATGCCAGAAGCTCTTATGTGAAGAAAAAATCCGAAGAAGATGAAATGAACATTGTTACACAGCTTGCGCTTCAGGCTAGCCAGGGAAAAGCATCTGAAAATTCTTCTGTAAACATTGTCCGAGCGGACGTTGTTTCTTCAGATGATGCCCAGGAAAATTCCTTGAGGCCTGAGCTTTTGGATGAATTTCTGGGGCAGCAGGCTGTAAAGGAAAATCTTAGCATTTTTATAGATGCGGCCAGAAAAAGGCAGGAGGCTTTGGACCATTTGTTTTTGATTGGACCTCCTGGCCTTGGAAAAACTACTTTGGCGCAAATTACAGCAAACGAGCTTGGAGCGGATTTTAAAGTCACAAGCGCGCCTGCCTTGGAAAAACCAAAGGACCTTGCCGGAATCCTTTCGACGATTTCTCCGAGAACTGTTTTTTTTATAGATGAAATTCACAGGCTGAAACCTGCAATTGAAGAAATGCTTTATATTGCAATGGAAGACTATGAGCTTGACTGGGTAATTGGACAGGGCGCGGCGGCAAGGACTGTCAGAATTCCAATTCCGAAATTTACACTTGTAGGCGCAACGACAAAGGCCGGCATGGTTTCTAGTCCTCTCATAAGCCGGTTTGGAATTATACAACGCTTTAGTTTTTATACGAGAGAGGAGCTTGCTTCAATAATCCGCCGGTCTGCAAAAATTCTCAATGTCAAGGTTGAAGACGACGCGGCTTTGCTCATGGCTGGTTGTTCCAGAGGAACTCCGCGTGTTACAAACAGAATTCTCAGGCGTATGAGGGATTTTGCACAGGTCGAAGGAAGCGGCGTTATTACGAGGGCGATTGTGCAAAACGGACTTGAGCGGCTTGGCGTTGACTCATTGGGACTTGAACGATACGACAGGGAAATTCTTCTTGCGGTTATAAAAAAATTCGGCGGAGGTCCTGTCGGCGCAGAAACTCTTGCTATTTCAATTGGAGAATCGCTGGATACCCTTGAGGACTATTATGAGCCTTACCTGATTCAGTGCGGACTTTTGCAGAGAACTCCTCGCGGAAGGATTGCGACTGAAAAGGCTTATAATCATCTTGGAATTCCTTTTGAGAGAAGTTCGAGCCCAGAGCCAGCTTTTGATTTTTAAGCCAATATTTTTTAGGAAAGATACATGAAGACAAGTGATTTTAATTTTGATTTGCCGGAAGAACTTATCGCGCAAAAACCGTCTGGAATCCGCGGAAATGACAAGCTTATGTTCTTGGATAAATCAACTGGAAATGTTTTTCACTATGCGATGAAAGATTTGGTTGATTTGGTTGAGCCTGGCACTGTAATGGTCTTTAACAACAGCAAGGTCCGCCGAAGCCGCTGCTATGGAATAAAAACAGATACGGGCCGTGAGCAGGAATTTATGTTTTTGAACCAGACTTCGCCTGAAGGAAATGTATGGAACACGATGGTCAAAGGCGCAAAAAAAGTGAAGCCGGGAAATGTCTATAAATTTCCGGATGGAAGCGAAGGTTCTATTGTTTTTGACGCTGAAAATGATGGAACGGAATTTAGATTTATTGAATTTCCGTTTAGAGTAACGGAAGACTGGTTTGAACGAAACGGGCATATTCCGCTTCCTCCTTATATCAGGCGCGAGGATGATGATACTGACAGCGAGCGTTATCAAACTGTTTATGCGAAGGAAACGGGCAGCGCGGCTTGTCCTACGGCTGGACTTCATTTTACTGAGCCGGTTTTAGAAAAACTGAAGGATAAAAATATCAGCCTTGAATGGATAACGCTTCATGTGGGACTCGGGACTTTTCTTCCTGTCCGCGCGGATAATATTGAAGAACATAAAATGCACGAGGAGTTTTATACAGTTCCTTATGATGTTGCGGACAGAATAAATTCAGCAAAGAGAGAAGGGCGGCCTGTTCTTGCGGTTGGAACTACAAGTGTAAGAACATTGGAGAGCGCTTCAGATGAGAATGGAATTGTTCATGGAGGAACTAGAGGCACAAGTATTTTTATGTATCCTGGATATAAATTTAAAGTTGTGGATCAGATGTTTACGAATTTCCACACGCCGGAAAGCACACTTATTATGCTTGTAAGCGCATTTGCCGGCCGTGAAAATATACTGAATGCGTACAAAACAGCTGTTGAAAACCGGTACCGTTTTTTTAGCTATGGAGACGCGATGCTTATAAAATAATTTTTACATAGTTCTAGCTTCGGGTTTTATATACAATCAAAAACAGCGTAAGGAGAATTGAGGCAGCAAAACTGAATGTTTTTGTCATCCGCCTCTATCCTTGCCACTGTTTTTTACTCACTATTAAAATTCAAAATTAGTGCTACATAAGCTGTTCGAATGAGTTTCGGAGCAGGTTTAGAAACTGGGCTTTTAAAATCAGCTCCGAATCTGTTATTTTGTTTTGCTCAACAAAAATTTTTTTTGAGCTGTCAATCAAGTCGTCTATTATTCTTGCAGAAAGCGGAAGCCTTGTTCCGATGATTCTGTTTTCAAATTCCGGGGAATAAAAAAACAGCTTTCCTGCGAATGCTATTCTTATTTTTGCAATCATTCCGCGCTGCGTGTCTGCAAGAAATACAAAGCTCGCGGAAAGTTCGTTTATTGTGTTTGAGGATCCGACTCTTTTAAAAATTTCAACTTCCCATTCATCAAGAGGAATTCTCACCTTTGTCAAAATATGCTTTTCTGGAATTCCTGTGAATTTATTGAAAGGCATATAAAGAGTTTCATTCTGGTTTCTTATTTCCAGCCTTGCATTCAATGCGAGCAGTGGAGCCCAAAGCGTGTGCTTGAAATCCTTTGCGCAGATATTTCCGCCTAAGGTCGCAATATTTTTTATCTGCTCTGTGCCAATGGATTTTAATGCCTTTGCAAGAACTGACGGAAGCTTTTGTCCGCCTGCAAGAAGCATATTCGCAATAGAGACTGCGCTGCCGAATTCAATGTGCCTTTCCTTTTTGTCTATGATGTTCAGCTCTGGAATCATTCTAAGAGAAACAGATTTGTCCTGAATTTTTTCTATCTGCGTGCATCCTGCAAGAAGCTGAATTTCATTTACGCTTTTTATGTGGTAAAAAACATCGGATAAAGTTTTTGAAATAAACACAGTTTTATTTTTTTGCATTTGAACTTTTTTCCTCTCTTGAATGTTTTGCGGCGACAGCATAAAGAATTCCGTTTGTCAATGTTGAAAAATCTGTGCAGCATGAGTCCAAGTTTTTTATCGCTGAATATATTTGCTCCAGAGTCGGCCGGTAATAATTTTTTAAAATAGTGTATGCTGTGAAAATTTTCCCGGCGTTGCAGTATCCGCATAAATTCATTCCTGCCTTTGAAAATCCGGATATTATATCCTGATAGCAAGGACTGCTTTGAAAGTATTCGAGAGTTACAATGTGGCAGTCGCGGGCAATTCCAATTGGAATGAGGCAGCTTGCGGCCGGCTTGTCATTGAGCAGAATCATGCAGTTTCCGCACATTCCTTTTTGGCAGCCGCATTTTACGCTGTAAAGTTTTTCTTTGCGCAGAACAGACAGCAGGGGCTCTGTTGGATCTGCGGACAGAACTATTTTTTTATTGTTCAGGTAAAGCGGAATTTTCATTCTGTTTTTCCTCCTTTTCAGCCTGCTCCTTGTTTTTTGCTTCCTTTTCCTGCTCTTCCTGCATTTTTATTTTGGCCTTCTGCTCTTTGATTTTTTTGTACAGCGAATCTGTTTTTAGCGGAAGAGAATTTATTGTGCAGTTCAGTGCCTGGGTTAGAGCCTGTGTATATGCGGCTGGAATAACCTGATGCACAAGCTCGCCTATTTGTGAAGGATCTTTTTCTGACTGCATGAATGAAATTTTTATGTTTTTACATTCAACTTTGTCATCTTCAAGAAGCGATGATAGAACCTTCTGGATGCCAAGTTTTACTGTTGAAGTCGCAGCTTGTATGTTAAGAATCTTTCCGCCGTTTAAAACAAGATTTATGCTTCTTATTTTTTCACGGTATGTGCACGGATTTATTTCTAGCTCGATTGCGGCTGCTGCAAATGATGTTGAATGAAATGGTTTCCCTGAAAAAGTTTCGCTGTTCCATTCTGTTTTTTTTACAGCGGCAGTTTTCTTTTTTACTTTGAACGGAAGCGGATTGTCCGGCTTTCTTCTCTTTATTGCAAGACAGCATTTCTTTAAAAGCGAGGTCATTATGCTTATGTTGCTGTATACATTCTCCGGAAGCGGCGGCTCTTCTCCGTTGCTGAACACAGAATCTATTTTTACACAAAGAAGCGGGATGTTTAAAATTTCAGCTGCGATTCCTTGCCAAATTTCATGCACAGAATTTGAAACTGGAGGGCAATGGATTGTCAAGACAGAGTCAGATTCAAGCGTTACTTCAAGAGCATGGCTTCCGTTGTATATTTCTGAGCCGTAGTAACCGGCTCCCTCGAATGCGCACGAAAGTCCGATTCCGCGCATTGGCGAAGAAAATACGGAAACATATTCCTTCGGGCCGCTTCCTAGTTTCCAGTTCATGGCGTCAAGTCTGTAGGACGCATACTTTCTGTTGAAATCACTTATCTTGGAAAGAGCCTCAATGGTCTCATTGAATTTTTCAATTTCAAAAAGGAAATGTGCCTTTGGAATTTTTCTTTTTGTAAAGTCTATGGCTAGATGGTTTTTTTGCCGGAACTCCAAAGGTGTAAGATTGCATTTGTTGCAAAGCGCATTTATCTGGTTTTCAACAGCAAAAAATGCCGCAGAGTCAATCAGCTGAATGTCAACAGAGGACGCAGGGTTTTGTGAGCTTCTGGCTGTTGCTGTTATAAAAATATTTTTTGGATTGTAGCATCCGCAGGAAGCGATTGAAAGCCTGTCGATTATTTCCTGGGCAAATGGATTTGCAAAGCCTGCGTTCACTTCTATTTGAATTTTCATGGCTTCAATTATGCCTTTTTCATTAACAGCAGTTTTGTGGCGTATTGAAATGGGCTGCATCTTGTTTAAGAATTTTTCCTGCTCGCTTCTTGTGTAGACCATTTTTACCGGATGCCCTGTTTTTTTTGCGGCCACTGCGGCTTGGCAGGCAATTATCGAATTGTACCAGATGCTGTTTGTGCCTCTGTTTGTTGAAGTTGTCTTTCTTATTGTTATTGATTCAGGAGGAACTGCGAGCGCCTCTGAAGCTGTATGCCTTAAATTGTTCAGCCATTGGGTTGGCGTTGAAATTGTTACAGTGCCGTCCTTCCATGAGCACATTGCGCCGTTTGGCTCTCCGTAGTCTGGAGTTTTCAATGCGTACTGCCATTCTGTTTCTGCAACGTATTTCGCTTCTTCAAAGATTTTTTCTATGCAGGCCTCGTCATCTGATTTTTCAAAGCAAGGGCCGGACTTTATGATTCTTTGAGCAAGCTTGTCTGAAAAAAAATCTTCCCTGATTTCCTTTATATTTTTCAGCTCTTCATTCAAAATCTTTATTTGTTTCTTTGTCTGCTTCCTGCCGGAATTTTCAAGCGCCTTTGCGTTTATGTCGAATTCGTCTGGAAGATAGTCTTCAATTGTGTTCGTGTCGATTGTAAGGACAAGCTCGTCAAAAAGCGACTTCAGGACATCTTCGTCAGGACCTGCCAAAAGCGCAAGAGGCTCTCCTTCATAGGAAATATTTCCCTCGCAGAAAATAGGAAGCTTTCCCTTTGAAGTGTCGATTAAATTGGAGCCGGGAACATCACGCGCTGTTATAAGGCTGTATCCATCCGGCAAGTTTGGATGCGAAACTGACTTTGCAATTCCTTCGCTCACAGGACTTCTTACAACCATTGCAAAATACATTCCGTCCATTGTAAGATCGCTGTAGAATTCCTTTTGGAAAGAAACCTTTGAATTTTTTTTTGCGTATTGTTTTCTAGGCATGGTATTTTTCTCCGGCTTCTTTTACTGCCTGAATTACATAGCTTGTCATTTCTTCAGTCATGTCCGGCCAAAGCGGAATTGAAATTGACTCCTGGAATTTTTTTTCAGCCTCTGGAAATTTTTCCTTTGTGAAATCAGGGTAAAGCCGCTTCCAGTATGAAAAATGAAAAAGAGGAATAAAATGCATGCTTATGCCGATTCCCATTTCCTGAAGCCGGGCCGCAAATTCATTTCTTGTGCATTTTAGCTTTGAGAGCTCAAGGCGCAGGATATAAAGATGGCAGGCATCTCCTTCTGATGTCGGAGGAATTTTAATAAAGTCCATTTTTGAAAAAGCATCGTTGTATTTTTTTACGTGCGCTTTTCGTTTCGCATCGAGCAGATCCGCTTTTTTTAGCTGAACTCTTGCTATTGCGGAAAGAATATCCGGAAGATTGCTCTTGAATCCCGGAGCCACAATATCATATTCCCAGCTTGCCTTGGCTGAAGTGTATCTGTCCCATGCGTCCCGGTTCATTCCGTGGAGCCTCATCTGCGTGATTCTGTCAGCGGTTTCCTTGCTTTTTGCAGAAACCATTCCGCCTTCGCCGCAGGTAATTGTCTTTGTCGCATAAAACGAAAAAACGCCAGCGTCTCCGATTGTTCCGGCGAATCCAAGCTTTGTTTTGCTTGGAAAAGAATGTGCGCAGTCCTCTATTACTTTTACATTGTATTTTTTTGCAATCTCCATTATGCGCTTCATGTTGCATACATTTCCTGCGATATGGACAGGAACTATTGCTGCTACGTTTTTTCCGCGCGGGCTTTTTAGAATTTCCTCAATTTTTTCTGGGTCTATTGAATAATTTTCTTTTTCGATATCAGCGAAATATACATCTGCTCCAAGGTGGCGCGCGCTGGCTGCTGTGGATACGAAAGTGTAGGGCGTGGTTATGACGGCTTTTCCTGGCTTTACGCCCAGAGCTTCCATTGCAAGAATCATTCCGCTTGTGTTGCTGTTTACGGCAAGCGCGAACGGAGAATTTATTTTCAGCGCGAATTCTTTTTCAAGTTCGTGGGTCTCTTTTCCGGTTGTAAGCCATCCGCTTCTTAGAACTCTTGCGCAGGCCTGCTCTTCTTCTTCTGAAATTGACGCCCTAAAGAAAGGCACGTTTATTGTTTTTTGCTCTGGACTCATTATAAAACCGCCTTTGCGCCGGATTTTCCGTTTTTTTGCGCTGATTTTTCCCCGAGCCTGTAAAATTCATCAAGCGATGGAACTGACTTTCTCAGGATTTTTTTTAGTTCTCCGCTGTTTCTGTAAAGCTCTTCTTTTCCTTTTGTAAGCGTGCATATTGGATTCAAAGAAGCTATCAGTTCATCAAGAGAAAAATTCTTTGGAACGATGTTGGTCAGCTTTAGAATTTTTTTGTATTCTGTCGGCTTTGGATTTTCTTCCTCAATCCACAATGGCTCTTCCAGACGCTCTCCTTTTCTTGCTCCGATAAACTGAATTTTTATTTCCTTGTCAGGCGTGAATCCTGAAAATTTTATTACCTGCTTTGCAAGCTCCAGAATTTTTATAGGCTCCCCCATGTCCAGCAGGTAGGAGGCTCCGTTTGCGCCGACGCCGCCAGTCTGAAGCACAAGCGAGCAGGCTTCTGGAATCGTCATGAAATAGCGCTCCATTTGCGGGTCTGTTACAGTTACTGGACCTCCGTTCTTAATTTGTTCCATGAAGATGGGAAGAATTGAACCCCTGCTTCCCAGCACATTTCCGAAGCGCACAAACATAAAGGCTTGCTTTTTTCTAGCTTTTTGCGCCGCCTGAATGACAAGCTTCTCGCAGAGCATTTTGCTTGCGCCGTAAACACTTACCGGCTCGACTGCCTTGTCAGTTGAAATAAGAACGAATTTTTCTGTGCCAGCCTCAATAGCCGCATCCAGAAGATTCTTTGTTCCAAACACGTTGTTTTCAATTGCCGCGACGGAATTTTCCTCCATCATCGGAACGTGCTTGTAGGCGGCGCAGTGAAAAATGACATCTGCGTGCGTATGTGAAATAATATATTTTACATAGTCCCTGTCTTTCATGTCGCCGATAATGGGAACAATTGAAGCTTTTTGTCCAACTCCTTCGTTCTGAAGAATGTGAAGTTCCCTGTAAATGTTTACAATTGAATTTTCTCCGTGTCCAAAGAGGTAGAGCCTTTCTGCGCCTCCAGAAAGAAGCTGCCTGGAAATCTCGCTGCCGATTGAGCCGCCTGCGCCTGTTATAAGAACACGTTTTCCTCTTAGGTATGAAAGGCTTTTTGCGAGCGGAATTGTTACAGGTGTTCTTCCTAGAATGTCCAGCGGGTTTATATCCCGGGCCTGAATTATGTGGGCTTTTTCGTCAATAACCTGGCTTATGGAAGGCAGAATTTTTATCTGGAGAAAACCGCATTTCTTAAGGGTTGTATATATTTTTCTTATTCTTTCGACCGGAGCGCTTGGAATTGAGATTATAGCTTGATCCGCTCCGTTTACCCTTAAGACATCCGCGATGCTGTCAATTGGTCCTAAAACCGGAATTCCGTCAATCTTTGTTCCTATTAGATTTTTGTCATCGTCAAGAAATGCCGAGACTGCTCCAAAGACTTTTTTTTTCGCAATATCGCTTGCAATCATCTGCCCGGCAAATCCTGCGCCTATTATGTATAGTCTGCCTTCGATTTTATTCATTTTCCCCTCGGATAATCTGGCAGTCTACCATATATTGCTGTTTTCTTCAATGTTGGACTTGTGCGGCGGGAATTTTAATTTTCGGAAATTTTTTTTGCCTCTGCTATGAATTCTTCAAGGTTTGTAAAGTGCCGGTACACGCTTGCAAAGCGAATGTATGCGACTTTGTCTACTGAATTAAGCTTCTTTAGCACAAGCTCGCCTATTTCCTCTGTTGAAATTTCGCGTTTCAGCTTTCCGGCTGTGTACGCCTCGTCCTCAATCTCGTTCACAATCAGGTCTATGAAGTCTGTTGAAACAGGACGCTTTTCCAGCGCGCGCTCAATTCCCTTTGAAACTTTCTTTATGTCGAAAGGCTGCCTTCTTCCGTCGCGCTTTACCACCATAAATGGTTTTTCTTCTATTTTCTCGTAGCTTGTGAATCTGTGTCCGCATGAAATGCACTGGCGTCTTCTTCGTATGCTTTCGCCGTTCGCCATTTGACGTGATTCGGTAACTTTGTCATCAAAACTTCCGCAGTAGGGGCATCTCATCTTTTTTCCTCTTTATTTACTGCTTCCCACAGCCAAGTGGAATTTTAGCTAGTGAATTATGGTTAGACTATAATTATAGCCCGCTGAAGTGTCAAGAAAAAAAATCAGCAAAAGCCCTGCCAACCCACTTGACAAATCCCGGGGGGGGGTACAATAGACTTGCTGAATTTTTTCAGCGGAATCTATGTTTTTTAAGGAGCGGGCTTATGAAAAAGTTTGCTAAGATTTCAGCTGTGCTGGCTGCCATGGCGCTTGCATTTTCCTTTGCAGGCTGCTCTGACGGAAGCTCCGGCGGCGGCTCTGACAGTTCAGAAATAACCGGCGGAGAAACTTCAGGTGGAGAAACTTCAGGCGGCGGAACATCGTCAGGCGGTTCTGGCAGAGATGAAAACGGACAACTGATTGTCTACTCAATTACATATAACTTAGACGGCGGAAAGAATGCAATAGGTAATCCTACAAACTACACAATTGAAACTGAAACTGTAACGCTGAAAGAAGCTACAAAAGATGGGTTTGTTTTTCTCGGATGGTACACTGACAGCGAATTTGAAAATAAAATTACAGAAATTGCAAAAGGTTCAACCGGTGAAAAAACACTTTACGCACAATGGTGGAATAGTACCGACTTTGTAAAAGTTCCGGCTGTTTCAATCAAAGGAAGCGGAAGTTGGACACTGAAATCAGAAGTATTTATAGACGGACGCCAACTCGATATAGGAGCCTTCTATATGTGTGACCACGAAGTAACGCAGAAGGAATGGGAAGCTGTGATGGAAAAGCTTCCTGATATAGGAATGGCACCTGCTGTCGGAAATGCGGACAATAATCCTGTAAATTACGTAAGCTGGTATGATGCGATTCTTTACTGCAACAATCGTTCTATAAAGGAACGCTTGACTCCATGCTACACAGTAAACGGTTCTACCGATTCAGATAAATTGAGAAGCGAAGATGTAACTTGCGACTGGAATGCAAACGGCTACCGTCTGCCTACGGAAGCCGAATGGGAATGGGCAGCACGAGGCGGAGAAAACTATAAATACGCCGGAAGTGACACTTTAGATGAAGTTGCGTGGTGTTACAAAAATATGCAGGACTTAGGAACAAAGGAAGTAAAATCAAAGATGGCAAACGGTTACGGACTTTACGACATGACCGGAAACGTATATGAATGGTGCTGGGACTGGTATGATAACATATCAAGCAACACGCTTGCTACAGGCGCGTCTTCCGGTTCTAGCCGCGTTATGCGCGGTGGTGGCTGGGGCAGCAAAGACGAATGGTGCGTGGTTGTTGACCGGAGCGACAACTCCCCGGACAGATGTAGCAGCAATCTCGGTATCCGCCTTGTTCGCTCATGTGACTAGTGTTTTTGCCCTGTAACGGGCAATGTGTATAACTGGAACGCGTCTTTTTGGGCGCGGCAGCTATAGCACGGATTGGTGTTTAAATGCAGGCGTATAAGATGCAAAATTCAGCGTTATGGGTATTTTTTACATTCCTTTTGGATTTTCTGGACAGTTTGACATATAATATAAATAGTTGGTTCCAGTTTTTGGCTTTGTTGACTTGCAGTCAATTTTAAAATCAAGTGTAAAAATATAATCTGAAAAATTATTTAAAAAAAATAAAAAAAATGCTTGACATAATAAATTTATGGTGATATAGTCTTTTTCACTTACATCAGTTGCCGTTATTTGACAGTTTAAGGGAAGGAAAGAAGAAACGACAAAGAAGGAGTG
>CAZSJX010000008.1:0-102565 GCA_964607295.1 uncultured Treponema sp.
TACCGCACTTCATGCGCCCGTGTCAACACCAGAAACGCTTTTTTTTCATTTTTTTTTAATATTTTTTTTCACTCACTATTAAAGCCTGAAACCAGGGCTTTTACAGGGACTGCCCGTAGTTATAATAGTCATTGGCGCCCTTCTTTCCGTATCCCGGCTCGGAATCATAAAGCCCGTGGTAGAAATATATGCGCATATCTTCATCTCTCAGTTTTGCTTGGAAATAAACATTGAAACTATATTTTTCATCCGGATCATACTGAAATCCATTTTTCCAAACCAAATCTTCATCATCAAAATCAAAGGAAACGGTTTTGTTTTCAATTTCAAATTTGCCACAATACGCTCCCTTACAGCCCCATCTCTCATCAAAGACCTCACAAATAACCTCGCCCAGCGATTGCTCATTCTTAACCTCAATTTTATCAAAGCTGAGGACGGCGTTTTCCTTGTCATAGTTCTCTTTAATATTAGGATTGCCCGATATCTTTATTTCGCCAAGCAATTTTTCGCCTCTAGCCACAACCTCGACAACAGGGGAATAGCCAAGGCATACGGTTTCTTTTCCGGTCTCGTTATGGTTAAGCCTTGCGTAGAAGCTGTACTTTTTTCCGCCGTCGACAAAAGGGAAGTCGACAGATTTCGGACCGCCGCTCAAATCCACCCAGGCCATGTTCTGCCAATACTCGTCATCCTCGGATTTGTAAATAATATCCGAGGCGTTGCATCCGTCAGGCAGGTTCGAGAGCATCAGCTGAATTCCGTTTCCGCTTGGCGAATTGTAGGCTGAAAGGCAATTTATTCCAGTCCTTACATTATTGTCCAGCAGGTCGGCAGAGCCGTCGGCCTTGCATCTGCAGAACATGGACAGCGCGGCGAGCGCGCAAAGTGAAATTTTCAAAAGCTTCCTCATAGCAATTCCTCCAGGGGCCAATAGAACTTCCCTTTCAAAGCAAAGGGTGCTTCTATTGTACCCCCCCCGGGATTTGTCAAGTGGTTTTGCAAAATTCTGCGGAGCTGCTTTTATTTTATGCCGGCATTGCAGATGAGCGGGCATGGCGTTGCTGTCCTGCGACCTTGGCAAGGACATCCGATATTGGGCTACGGTGTTTTTTTTAATTGCTATTAAGAGTCGAAATTCGAGGTATATAAAGTGAAATAACTTGAGCGGATTTTTTATGCTTCAAATAGAAATGAAAACAACCTAAAAAGGCATTGCATGGCAGTGGAATATTTTTCCAGAGAATTCCGCCGGAAAATGAATAAACCTTGCCGCAAGCCCCGTACTAATCAAAGCGATTTCAGTTCAGCAGAAACAACTTTCCACGAGCCGTCTTCCTTCGCAACATCAAGCCATGCGTATTTTCCGTCCATAAGAGGCCCGGGATTTATGACGGTCGTATTTCCCACACGGCAGACCGCCGCGCTTTCATGAATATGCCCCGTAACAACTGCAAGAGGCTTGTACTGCTCTATGAAATTTTTAAACAGCCCGCTTCCAACATGAACACCTCCTGAAATCAAGTCGCACTCGGTGTCCTTTGGCGGATTATGGCTGACTGCAATCAAATTGCCCCATTCCTGCCCGCCCTGATCCGTAATAATATTGAAATCAGACTGAAGCTCCTCCTCGGTTCTTTCGTTAGGAGTTGTTCCTGTAAATTTGCTTCCGCCGCCGCTGCCAGCAAGAGCAAGCCCCTCATACATGGCAAGCTGTTTTTCCACAGAAACATCGCGCTTTTCAATTTCCTCAATAAAAGAAGGGTTGTCGCAGTTTCCGAGCACAGCAAAAATCGTATCATGCTTGGAGCAAAGCTTTTCAAGAGCCGGAAGCCCGGTCTGCTCGCTGCCGAACTTTGCAAAGTCTCCGGCAAAAACAACGGCATCCGCCTGCTTGAAAATTTCATCCATCTTGTCAAGAACATCCAGATTTCCATGCAAATCTGATATTGCTAAAAGTTTCATCCAATGCCTCCCTCAAATCCAATTTAAATTTCAGAAAGAACTTTCTTAAGCATATCCATCTGCTTTTTAGTTCCAACTGTTATGCGCACAAAATCCTCAATGCCAGGAGTGTCAAAATGGCGTACAAGAATTCCGGCTCTTTTCGCCGCCTCATAAACTGACTTTCCTCCAACGCCGTCCTTTCTGGCAAAGACAAAATTCGTGCGGCTCTCTATGGCAAACCAGTTTTTTGAGCGCAAAAATTCAACAAGAAGATTCCTTTCGTTGGCGATTTTTTTTGCGTTTTTCTCATAATAAGAATAATTTTCACAGGCAGCAATTCCGGCCGTCTGCGCAAGAAAATCCACAGGAAAATGATTGAATGAATTTTTCACTGTAAAAACTGACTTGACAAGCTCCGGACTTGCGACAATAAATCCGATTCTCATTCCGGCGAGAGAAAAACTTTTGCTGAATGTGCGCACGATAACAAGATTCTTGTAATCCTTCAGAAGCGGAAGGCAGCTTTCCTCGCCAAAGTCCGCATAAGCCTCGTCCACAACAAGAATCCGGCTGGAAGGAATTTCACCAAGAAGCTTCTCAACTTCCTTGCGTGACATTGCGATTCCGGTAGGAGCGTTGGGATTTGCGAAAATTATCGGGCTGCTGTTTTTTTCGGCCGCCGAAAGCATTTTTTCTGTGTCGAGAGTCCAGTCATTTTTAAGCGGAATTTTTTCCATGGGAATACCGTAGAATCCGCAGTAAACAGGATAAAAGCTGTATGTGAATTCCGGCATTACAAGCGGCACATTGCTGCTGAAAAATGTATAGAAAACAAAGGAAAGAACCTCGTCGCTTCCGTTTCCGCAGAAAATCATTTCCGGAGTAATTTTAAAGCCAAGCTCATTTCTTGCGTTCCCGGAGTTGCAAAGAACTCCGCCAGTGGAATTCAACATTCCGGCAATCGAAGCCCTGAGAACAGCAGAGTCAGGATCCGGATAAAGCCCCAGCTTTTTGCGCTGGCAGCCCGCGGCTTTTTTTATAGCCTTTACAACATTTCTGCAAGGCGGATACGGATTTTCATTCGCATTCAGCTTTATGTAAATTCTGTCGTTTGGCTGTTCACCGGGAATATATGGATGAAGATTGTTTAGTCGCTCAGATAGCATTTTCACCTCGAAAAAAAATATGCGGCCTCAGATTCTATAAATACAGCCGTACAAAGAGCAGCAGTTTTTTACCGCCAATAATTTCAAGTCAACTATAAGTTCATATAAAAAACAGCCGAGATGCGTCTGGCAAAAGCGTTTCTCTGTTCCGTCAGCCGCCTTTCTCTTTGCGCTGTTTTTAAATGTATTATAAAACTCGAAATTACCGCTAACTACATTTTAAATGACTTCAGCCTTTCGCAGGCTTCCTGAATATTTTCACGGTGGCCGAACGAGCTGAACCTTATAAAGCTTTCACCGCTCGGACCAAAACCTGCGCCAGGAGTTACAACCACATTGCACTGGCTAAGAATCTGGTCAAAAACGTCCCAGCTTTTCTTTCCGGGAAATTTTGCCCAGACATAAGGAGCGTTTCCGCCGGAATAAACTTCAACTCCCATCGCCTTAAAGTTTTCACTTTCTAAAGCGGCGCGGATCAATGATGCGTTTTCAAGATAATAGTTTATAGTCTCTTCCATTTCCTTGAGGCCAGTTTCATCCAGCGCGGCATATCCTCCGGCCTGGGCAATATTGCTTGCTCCGTTGAAAGCAGTATTTGTTATGCGCGACCAGGCATCCGCGATTTTTGAGCCGTCATCAAACTTCAGATTTTCAGGAACTACGCACCAGCCAAGACGAACTCCTGTAAATCCAGCTGGCTTTGAAAATGACTGCATTTCAATTGCGCAGTCCTTTGCCCCTTCAATCTCATAAATTGACTTTGGAAGATTTTTATCACGGATAAATGCTGAATACGCGCCGTCAAAAAGAATCACACATCCGTTTTCTTTCGCAAATTTTACAAGAGCGGAAAGGTTTTCTCTTATGGCAACAGCGCCTGTAGGATTGTTTGGCGAGCATATATAAATAAGGCTGTCTTTTTTCACAGCGGACAAATCCGGGAAAAATCCGTTCTCCGGAAGGCAAGGCATATAGGTTATGTCCTTGAATCCATTTTCAGTAACAGGCTCTTTGCCGCCGGCTCCTGCCATTACAGTTCCGTCAACATAAACTGGGTAGGAAGGATCCTGAACCGCAACATTCACATCAGAACCAAACATAGCCTGAAGGCGTCCAAGATCGCATTTCGCTCCGTCTGAAACAAAAACTTCGCAAGGCTTGACTGCGCCGCCGTAAATCACCTGTGAAATACGCTCGCGCAGCTTTGGCATTCCCGCGCTGTCATCCTGATATCCTTCATAGCCTTCTTTTGTTCCAAGAGCCTCAACGTATTTTTTCATTTCCCCGACTATATGAGGGGCAAGAGGTTCTGTTGTGTTTCCGATTCCAAGGCTGATTATTTTTGCTTCCGGATGCTGGGACTGAAACATCTTCCGTCTTTTTGCAATCTCCGGAAAAAGATAGCCCTTGGCAAGATTTGCATAGTTCCTGTTCTTCTTTATCATCTTTGACTTCCTCTGTTCAGTTTTTTAAAGTTTAGCACTTTTGCAGATTTGACACAATGTAAAACCGGCACAAAAAAAAACAGCCTCCTGAAAAAATCAGAAGGCCGAAAACAAAGGAGGCTTATGTCAATATGAAATTATTTTATGCGATAAGTTTCAACCATATATCTGATTGAAGTTCCAGTATCATCTTCGAGAGTTTTTTTAACAACAAACACAAGGCTTTTTCCTGACTTGTCTGCAAAAATTCTTTCAATCTGATACGCAGTGATTCCCTTGCGCTCAAAGCCTGGAGTTCCCGCCGCAAATGACGAAACTGTGTTTCCAGAGGAATCTTTCTTCAGAACCTCGATAAAAAATTTTGAGCGGCAGTTTTTTCCGCTTCCGCTGAACGACGGAACAAGACGCACGTGGTAAAAAATTCCAGACTCGCCGGATATTCCTTCAAAATCCTTGAACACGATTTCCTCTGTAGGAGCTTTTGTTTCTGACTCGCGCAAATATAAAAGCGTTCCAGCTCCAGCCGGCCGAGCATTGTACTTTGAAATTTTCCAGTTGCATTTTGCCTTCAGGTTTTCATACGCAGTTTTTCCCGAAATATCCAACGGAGCTTTTGACTTGAAAACGCCGTCCTTTACAAAATCGTTCGCGGCGACATCAACAGTGTAAATTTCTGCCCACGGCTCGTAGGTTCTGTCTGTCTTTCCGTACTGTCCAAAAAGATAATATTTTCCATCTTCAGAAAAACCTATATCGTCAAAAGAAGCGGCGTCTCCTGCAAACGAAGCGCAAGCAGCAAAAAAAACAGAAAATGCGCAGACTAAAATTTTTTTCATTTCATTCCTCCCGGAAAAAAACTTGCTGAAAGTTTCTACAGATAAATTTTCGGCAGGCAGAAGCAAATCTTTAGAAAAAGAATTCCGCAGAAGCACAAAACTGTTTTCCCTTGATAAAAAAAAACTGCTAGAGTATTCTTTAGGCATGACTTTAAAAAACAAGAACAGAATTTTTCTTTTTCTATTTATATTCAGCGCAATAATTTTTTTATTCAACGTTGCAGTTCTTTGCATCGCGGCATTTGAAAAATCAATTGTTCCTCCAACAAACCCGATGCGTCCGTTTGTTCTCATTCCAAAAGGAGGACTGTGCAAGTACAATTTCAATTCATCGCTGGCGGCAATAATCACATTCAGCCTTTCCGCTCCAGCTCTTTCAATTGCAATCTTCAAGGGATTTGAAAAAACACCGTCGCTTGAAATTTTGTTTTTCTCCGGATTTATAATCAGCTGTGTTACAGAAAGCGCAAGAATTCTTTTGCCGCTGTTCGGATTCTGGAAAACAAATTCGCTTTTTTTAATTTACATCGGACGGATTGTTGCGGCCGGAAGGTTTCTTGCGCCGATGAGCCTTTTTTTCGCAGCAGTCTTTTCTTCCGCAGAAGAGCTTCAGAATGCCGAGCGGAATATTTTCATACTGCTTGCCTCAACCTGCGCATTCGGATTTTTTTATCCAATGGACACAACTATAACAACTTCAACCTGCACAGTTCTCTGGGGCTTCAGGAAATTTTTTGCGGTCATAAGAGTTTTTATTGCCGTGGTTACAATTTTTTCAGTTCTGGCAGAAGCCTACACGAAAGGAATAAAAGGAATTTATATAAAGGCGGCGGGCGTTGTAGTTCTGGCGGCGGGCTACGGACTTTTGTGCAACACGGACTGCTGGCTTGAATTTTTTATTGCATCCGTTCTGTATATTTCAGGCTGCATTCTATACCTAAAGACAGTCCATTACCTGGAAAACACATGGAGCTAGCCAAGGAGATGCTGCGCCAAGCCTCCGAGCAAAACCGGAATAAAAAGATTGTCAAAATCCTTTAGCGGAAGGATTTCGATAAACATTCCGGCTCCAGCAATAATCAGAGAGACTCTTGTTATATCCGCGTGTCCCTGAAACATGAAAAGGCAGGCCAGATAGCAGGAAATAAAAATCGCAGTAAAGCAAGTGAGGCTTCCGGCCACAGTTTTTCCTTCTGTAAACGGAATCTGAACTCTTCCAAAAAGTTTTCCGGCAAGACTTGCAAGTCCGTCTCCAAAGGCAAGAGCGTAAATTCCAATTGCAGCCGGAAGTCTTTCCCACAAAACCGCGCTCAGTATAATCCCCATAACCAAAGTTACAGGCCCAAGAACAAATTTGTTTTCATCACGTTTTCTAGCGGCGGCTTCTGTTACCGCTGAAATCAAAAAAACTTCCTTTCCATTCAGACGCAGAATTTCCGCGGCAGAATAAAGAACAACCAGCGCAAGAAGACAGACTATCGCAGGCTTATACGAAATCCAAAGAAAGCACGGAACGAATGCGCTGCACAAGTGAATCGACTTTCTGAAAACTTCCTTTAGAATTCCAATCAGTTTTTGGCGGGAAATTATTCCGATGTACTTTTTAGAGAAAAGGCCAGCCATAGCTACTCCAGTCCATCCTCGCCATTTAAAAGCCGCGGAATTTCTGTATAGATTTCAGGTCCATACCCGGAAACAGGCCGCGTTATATATTTTATATTCTGCTCGGCAAGATTTGAGCCGTCAAGCCTTATCATTGTTGTCTGGTTTCTTGTCATCGCATCCCACGCCCTGAGGCTTTCCTGCAGGCAGACAATCGACTTCGCATTCAGCGAGCTGTCTCCGGTTGCCGCCGCAATTCTAGAAAGAGTAACACCAAGATTATTGGAAGCCTTCATGTAAGTATCAACGATATCCGCATGGTCATCCCGAACCTGCGGAAGAACAATCCCGTACTTTTCACGCTCGACATCAAGCATAGAAAGAAGCCTTTCATAATATCCGCGCGCAATATAATTGTCTCCGCTTAAGCTCAATGTATTTGCAAGGGCAAGCAAAAGATGCGTGTCACTTTCGTTTGTGTCCTGGCTTTTTATAAACGACCCAAGAGCCGCCGGATAATTCCTGTTCTGATACTGAATATATCCAATCCTATAGCGGACAGAAGAAGTGTCATGCTTGTTGTTCACTGCATTTTGATAATTGTTCAAGGCGGCTGCATTGTCCCCGGAAATAAAATAATCCAGGTCAGCCAAATCAGAATACAGCGTTCCAATATTTTCATCGCTTTCAAATCCGCTGGAATCACGCTCACGCTCAAAAATTTCAATTCCCTTACCGTACAGCTCTTCCGCAGTAAGATACTCACGCTGATTCCTCATTTCCTCGCCCAGAAGCCTGACCGCATTTATATATTTATAAGTGTCCCTGCGGTTTCTCTTTGGCTGGTTCTCAAAGGAATTTATAGAGGCCTCAAGAAGTTTTGCAGAGTTGCGGCCGTTTCTTGTCTCAACAAAATAACGCCCCATGTTATAAAGCGCGACTGAATTTTCCGGAGCAGACTTAAGCGCAGACTCCAGAAGCTTTCTGACATCTTCTATGGAAAACCTTAAGCTTTCCTCTGAAGGACGGAGCTTTCCATAACGCTTGTCCAGCATATATCCGCTGAGCTCAATCAAGTCCTTAGAGGAAATCGCATTCTTTTTGCCCATCAGAATATTTTTATATAGAAGAACCTGCCGCAAGTTGTCTGTGCGGACAAAGTATCTCATCTGGCGCGAAAGGTAAAGGTCATTGGTTCCATAAAGCTGAACAAGCAGGTCGAACTGCTCCTTGGCTAAAGAAAATTTCTCCGGCTCTTTGTCAGAAGCCCATTCAAGATACAAATCGCCCAGAGCCAGCAAGGCATCAGAATCATTTATGTGGTAGTCGAGAACTTCGCGCTTTAAAATCCGCTCGCCTTCCTCATAGTTATACAAATCAAAAGTTTCCATGTCAGCCCATTCAAGGCCGGCCTTCTTGTCATGATTATAACGCTGAATAAGCGCGCGGTACATCATTCTGGAACGGTCGTACTGCCTGTGCTCTCTATATCCCTGGGCAAAACGGAAGAACCATTTTTTTACAGGCCTGTATGTCAAAGCCTGGTTGAATTTTTTTTCAGACTGAGGATACTGATTGTCCTGCAGAAGCGCATATCCCTGCCTGTATAGGCTTGCCGCTCTTGCCGGCTTGTAAATAAAATTATTCGTAAGAGTAAAAATACAAAAAACAAGTATTGCGGCGGCGGATGTAAAAATCGCGCTAGGAATTATCTTGTTTTTCAGCTGATACTCAATCGATTTTTTATAAGCCTCGTACTCCGCTGCGGAACGGCGCTCAAAATCACGCGGAACATCAAGTGAAATATCAAGAAGCTTTTCAAGCTCAGAAGCAACTTGACGAGCAGGCGCTTTTCTTAAAACCTTCTCAAGGACTGAAAAAATAGCGTCATCTGTAAATTCATTTTTTACAACAAAATCTTCAAGCGCAATTCTAACATTCAGCGGATATGTTGCTAGATTCTTCTGGAATTTCTTGTATTCCGCATCTGTAAAAGTATTCTTGGGCTTTTCATTCTCACTGGCTTCCGCGGCATTTGAAAAATCAGCTGAAGCAACATCCGGCTTCTTTGTAAGATCAGCAGTCGCAATATCAGAAAATCCTGGAATGTGAAATTCATCATCACCATCAGAATCAACTCCGCCAAGCTCAAAGCCGCTGTCTTCCTGGTCCGAAAAGTCAAGGTCGTTTATATCGCTGGTGTCAAAAGTTTCAACAGGCTCATCTTCAGGAACGTCCATTTCCGGAGAAAAAAGCTCTCCTTCAGGCATGGATAAATCAGAAACATTCTGGCCGGACTGACTGCCATCACTTTCCGGCTGAGCGGAACTGCTATCGTCAAAGTCCGGAACAGAAGTGTCAGACGGCATATCAAAATCCGGCAGGTCAATATCAGAAAAACTGCTGTCATTGATTTCTGAATTTTCCGAATGAGGCTCCGAATCGGTTTCTGATTTCTGCGGTCCGTCAAAGTCTGTGTTTTGCTCGGAAAAGTCCATGTCTTTCAGGCTGTCAGCATCAAGGGAATCCATTGCGGAAGAACCGCTGTCCGAAGAAAACTCTGGCTGATTTTCAATCTTGTCTTCCGCATCTTTGTTTTCTAAAGGGAAATCCATTTCGCCAATTCCGCCCAGAGAATCAGCAAGAAAATCGGTGTCAAGATCCGGCATGGCATTTTTCTGGTCCGAACCAGATTCCGCCGGCGCATCCGGAATATCAAAAAGAGAACTGTCAAAAGCAGTCCCGTCAGGCTCTGCGGCCAAAGAGGAATTTTTTTGCGAGGCTCCGGCATTTAAAGAATCAATGTCAAAGGAATCAGGACTTACAGCCTCTTCGCTTTCCGTGCTTTTTTTCTCACTGCCTGAATCATGCATCGCATCCTGTTCTTCCGGCTTGGGGCTGGATGCAAGCAGCGACTCAAGATCCATGTCCTCAATTCCAACCTCTTCTGGCTCCGGTTCAGGCTCCGGCTCTTTTTTATCTTCAAATTCCGATAAATCCAAATCGGCTAAATCCATGTCCGCCGAAGAAGGCAAAAGATCTGAAACATCAGGAACAAGCTCTTCTTCATTCGCCGCCGGCTTTTCCTCCGGAGCGCTCTCAGAATCATCGTTGTCCATGAAGTCAGAAAAGTCATTGGCTTCCCGTCTGCGCTCTTCTGCGGCCGCCGCTGCCTGCGCCTGGTCTTCTTCCGAAAGCTCAGGAAGCCCGCCTATAAAGTCTTCAGAATCATCTATATCTGCGGTATCTTTGGGGATTTTTACTGTTACTGGTTTTTCTCCGCGGGCAGCCCGGATTTTTACTTCATCACCGAGATTCAATATATCCGAGTTAAACTGCTGCAGCTGCTTTAGTCCTGGCATGGTTAGAAATTATACTCCTCAAAGCGACATGGTTTCAAGTCTAATATCGGCATACGGTTACGCCGAGTTTAGAAAATTGAAGGCCCTGTCCAGCCCCGGAATTTCAGATAAAAGAAAATATAATTCAACTTTAAAATAGAAAATTCCGAAAATATGTATATGAAAAAAATACTTCGCGTTATTTTTTTAGTCTCTCTTTTCCTGCCTTCCGCATGGCTTTTTTCAGCGGAATCAAACGCCAGACTGACAGACGAGGAGCTTGACTACGCTGAGCTTGTGAGCACAATTCAGGATGCCGGCTCTCCATATCTCAAGGGCGACTACGCCATTTTTACATCAAAAAGCGCCGCGCGTCATATCGGAATCGCATTTGACTTTGAAGGATTCAAGACAATCCATTCATTCAAAATAAAAAAAATCATCGACATGGAGTACAACGAGGCCGGCTCTATTTACTTCTACATTCTTAAAATTCCAAAAAATGTTCTTGAAATAAACTACAGGCTGATTGTGGATGGCCTCTGGACAGTGGATCCGCTAAATGATGAAACCGTCTTCAGCAGGGAAACAAACCTTGCGCTCTCGCATCTAAACGCGTCCCGTGAAATTCCGAAAGTAACTGAAAAAATCAGCGGCGGAAAAATCCGCTTCATCTACAGAGGAAAGACAGGGCAGAAAGTGCGCGTAGGCGGAAGCTTCACAAACTGGGACAGCTGGATTTACCAGATGAGCGAAGTCGCGCCGGGAATCTACCAGTTTGAAATTCCGCTTCCACCGGGAAAATATGAGTATGCTTTCTATACTGGAATAAATTCCTTTCCAGACCCGGGAAATCCGCAGAAATGCTATTCTCCAGACGGAAAAACAGCGTCTATGATTGTCATGGACTAAAGATTTAAGCCTCGCACTTAAACTTTTTAAAATCCGCCTTCCGCCGGAAAAAACATGAGCTTTGGACGCACACTTTATTAGAACTTGAATCCTTTAGGCAGACTGAAGCCTCCGGGAAGCTGCATATTCTGGCCGCCCATGCCCATGGCTCCCATCTGCTGCATGAGCTTTGCCTGAGCGCCTCTATTCCGGGCAAGCTTTTTCATCGTGAGCTTTGTCTTTTCAAACTGCTTGATGAGCTTGTTCACTTCCTGAACGCTTGTTCCGCTTCCCTTTGCAATTCTCTTGCGCCGCGACGGACCTATAATCAGATGGTTCATTCTTTCTTTGTAGGTCATGCTCTGAATTATAGCCTTCTGATGCTTCATTCCGGCCTTGTCAATCTGCTCCTCGCTTATTTGTCCGGAAAGCCCGGGCATCATATCAAGAAGAGACTTTATGCTTCCCATTTTCTCGACCTGCTCAAGCTGCTCAAGCATATCCTGCAGCGTAAATTCATTGCGCTGCATTTTTTTCTGCATTCTTAGGGCCGCTTCCTGATCCACAGTTTCCTGTGCTTTTTCAACAAGAGAAACAACATCGCCCATTCCAAGGATTCTGCTTGCAATTCTATCCGGATGGAACGGCTCAAAATCCTCTGTTTTTTCACCAGTGCCAATAAAGAGAATCGGCTTCTGCGTAATAGACTTCAATGAGAGGGCCGCACCGCCACGGGCATCAGAGTCGAATTTTGTAAGAATAACGCCGGTCAGACCGAGCTGCTCATCAAAGCTTTTTGCAATGTCAACAGCATTCTGTCCGGTCATGGAGTCCGCAACAAGAACAGTTTCCACAGGATTAAGCTTCTTTTTTATGGAAACAAGCTCATCCATCATGGCCTCGTCAATCTGAAGGCGGCCGGCTGTATCAATAATTATCGTATCGAGTCCGTTCTTCTTTGCAAAGCCAACTGAATGTTCCGCGACCTTCACGGCATCCTTTGAATCTTCCTTGTAGACTGGAACTCCGATTTTTTCACCAAGAACACAAAGCTGCTCAACTGCCGCCGGACGAATCAAGTCGCAGGCAACAAGCAAAGGCCGTCTTCCGTCTTTTTTGAGGCGCGCAGCAAGCTTATGGGCCGCAGTTGTCTTTCCAGCGCCCTGAAGACCGAGCAAAAGAACAACTGACTGTGTATCAGGCCCTTTAAGCGCAAGGTCGGTCTTTTTATCTCCCAGCATCGCGGCAAGCTTGTCATAAATAATTTTTACAAACTGCTGGCCAGGATCAACAGCCTTTAAAACCTTCTCGCCTTTCGCCTCTTCAATTGTGCTGTTAACAAACCTGCGGACGACACGTAAATTTACATCCGCCTCTAAAAGAGCCATTTTTATCTGCTCTACTGTTTCCTCTATGTTCTTTTCTGTGATTGAAGACTTTCCGCTCAAAGTGCGGATTATTCCGCTGAAAGTTCCAGTTATTTTTTCAAGCATTTTTTACTCCAGTTTTTGAAATACCGCTACCGGTTAAGCAAAAGCTCTTTCAGACATTCCTCTGCATTGATTTCCTTGTTAAGAACTTTATACAAGGCATTGCAAATAGGAAGCTTAAGATTTTTTTGCTCCATAATTTTATGCACATATTTGCAGGCAATCGCGCCTTCCGGCAAGTATCCGACTTTCTTTACATTCGCAATCAAATCGTCAAGATCCTTGAACTGATCCAACATTCCAGTCTTTATCAAATCCTGCCCGAATCTTCTGTTGCGGCCGTATTTTGACTTGCATGTTACATCAAGGTCTCCCACGCCGCTGATTGAAGTAAATGTGGCGGCATGAGTCGCGCCCATCGCAAAGCCAAGCGTTTGAATTTCATTGAGCCCCGCAGCCATCAGAAGGCTTTCAGTATTGTCTCCAAAAATCGGGCTGTTCTCTGCAAGGGCATCCATCGCTCCGTAGACAACCGCAATAACATTTTTAGCAGCCGCGCAAACCTGGACTCCAACCGTATCAAAGGAAGCGTAAGCCATGATTCCCTTTACGCGCAGAAGATCACGCATCCTGACTGCATTCCTGTGATGCTGGCTTGCCGCGATAAGTCCTGTTATTTTTCCAAGGGCAACTTCCTCGGCATGGCTAGGCCCCGCAATGTAAACAGTCGCATTTTTATAACATTCTGGAAGAGCCGCCTCCATTGTGTCCAGAACAAATTCCGGATTTCCAGACTCAGAAGGAACAAAACCCTTTGTCAAGGCGCCGATTATCGTAGAGCCGTCTGCTATGCTTGGAACATCAGCAAATTTCTTTATTGTAGAGGCAAGGTAAAGAGAAGGGCTTCCCATAATCAAAAACTGCTTTCCAGAAGCGACCTCCCTTATGTCAGAACTCGCAGTCATAGAAGGCTCAAGCGTATATCCGGGAAGATATCTTTTATTCTCATGCTGATTATTTATTGACTCAACAACATCATCTTCCATTGCCCAAAGCTGAACTTTATGTCCGCCGCGCGCAATCGCCGTTCCCAAGGCTGTTCCCCAGGCACCAGCTCCAATTATTCCAACTTCAAAAATTTCCATATCAAATTCCTGAGAAAGCTGACTGAATTTCACTCTTCATCCTAAATACTACTACAGAAAAAACAATTCCACAATGAAAAAAATCAACCCAAGAGAAAAACAAAAAAAGGCACTGCTATATGACAAAATACGTCCATGCAATGCCTGATGGTTTTAATAGAAAAAATTAGTACCAGATTCCAGCCTGATCTTCCCAGTCAACAAGTTCTTCCGGCTTGAAAAACAATGAGATTTCTCTTTCCGCGCTTTCATCGCTGTCTGAAGCGTGGATTATATTATGGGATGTGTGGCAGCAGAAATCTCCACGGATAGTTCCAGGAGCAGCCTCGGCAGGATTTGTGGCGCCAGTAATTTTTCTAACCAAAGTAACGCAGTCGTCTCCCTGCCAGACCATCGCGACAACAGGGCCGCTTGTTATGTAATCAAGAAGCGGATCATAAAAAGCTTTTCCCTTATGCTCAGCATAGTGCTGGGAAGCAAGATCCTGGCTTATATTCATAAGCTTCAGCCCGATCAGTTTAAGACCTTTTTTTTCAAGGCGGCTGACAACTTCACCTACGAGCCTGCGGTTCAAAACACCAGGCTTTAACATTGTAAAACATCTTGTACTCATGTGCTGATTTTAGCAGAAACTCCCTTGTTTTTCAACGGGTAATAGACTTTCACAAAGACCTAAACTATACTAGCGGCAATGACTATAGAAAAAAAGGAAATCATAGAGCTTCAGAAATCAGTGGAAAGAAAAATCGAGGAAATTCAGCTTTCCGCGAAGCCTGATTCAGCCCAGATATTCGACTTGAATATGCTTGACTCAAACATCTCGCTTTTTCTTCTTGCCGCGGAATTCAAAGATGACCCGGTTGAGCTAAAGCCGGGCGACAAGCTGATTATAGAAGCCCTGAAAAAATTCAGGAGCGGCTCCACAAAAGAAGCGGACATTGAAACCTTCGCAAAGGAGGCTGCCACAGCAGCAAATGAAATTTTAAGCCTAATCGAGCAGCTTGAAGACCGCCTTGAAGGCTCTGCTGAAAAAATTTTCTGCGCAAATTTAAAAGCCCGGCTTGATGACGCATACAGCTCCATCCAGCAGATTGCCTTTCTAAAGAATGAAGGAAAGAAAACCCTTAAGCTTTGGCAAACCCAGGAAATTCCGCTTCCTGTCTCAAATGCCGGAACAATCCTTGGAAAAATAAAGTCTGAAAAAAAAGCCGCCGCATCCAGAGCAAACGGAAAAAAAGGCGGGCGTCCCCCTAAAAATTCCAGGCAGCCAGCAAAAAAAACCGCTGCCAAAAAGACAGCGGCTAAAAAAACACAGACAAAAAAGCCTGTTTAATTCGCAGAGCCCACAAGGCACATCCATTCGGCTTCCGCGCAAAGAACATCGCCAACAAAGGCCTTGCCTGACTGCTTGACCATTTTTGGGCTTACACGCAAGTTTGTAACTTCCATTCTTACAGTGTCGCCCGGACGAACCTGATTGCGGAATTTCACCTTATCAACTGTAGCAAGGAAAAACAGGCTGCCCTCAGCAAAAGTTTTCTGAAGGCTCAAAGCGGCTCCTCCGCCCTGCGCCATTGTCTCAATCAGGATAACTCCCGGAACTACAGGATACTGAGGAAAATGGCCTTTAAAGAAAAAGTCATCCTCGGTAAATTTTCTTGTGCAGACGCAGCCTTTTTCATCATAGCTTTCAATTGAATCCACAAACAAAAACGGCTTTCTGTGCGGAAGAAGGCTTTCTATGTCAGTAAATCTTTCCATAGCCCTACTCGCTTACTTTTTTGAACACAACAATTCCATTGTGTCCGCCGAAGCCAAAGTTTCCGCTCATTGCAACATCAATATTCATGTCGATTCCCTTATTCGGCGTATAGTCAAGATCGCATCCTCCCTCAACATCCACCTCGTCAAGATTGATTGTCGGAGGAATGTAGCCTTCCTGGATTGCCTTTACACAAATCATAGCCTCAAGAGCGCCGGCATCGCCAAGACAGTGTCCGTGCATGCTTTTTGTTGAAGAAACATGAAGCTTTTTTGCAGCCTCGCCAAACGCCATGTGAAGCATCGCTGTTTCTCCAGAATCATTCAAATGTGTTGAAGTTCCGTGAGCATTGTAGTATGTAACATCCTCAGGCTTTATTCCGGCATCTTTCATCGCCAAAGTCATTGCGCGCGCTCCCATAATTCCGTCTGGATTAGGAGCTGTAAGATGATATCCATCGCAAGTTGCGCCGTAGCCTGCAAATTCAGCATAAATCTTTGCGCCGCGGGCCTTCGCATGCTCGTATTCCTCAAGAACAAGAATTGTCGCGCCCTCGCCCATAACAAAACCGTCGCGCTGCTTGTCAAACGGACGGCAGGCTTTTGAAGGATTGTCAGCCCACTTTGAGCTAAGAGCCTGAAGAACTGTAAATCCCAGGTTCGCAAATCCGTTCTGAGTAGATTCAGCTCCGCCGGCAAGAACAATGTCGCTTCTTCCTGCGCGGATATTGTCCAGCGCCTGACCAAGAGCATCTGAGCCGGAAGCGCAAGCTGTGGCGATTGTATGAGCAACTCCATGAAGCCCGAATTTTATGCTGATATTTGCGGCCGCTTCATTCGGAATAAGCTGTGGAATTGTCATTGGAGGCATACGCTTGAACCCTGAGTCAAAATAGCTTTTCATGCTTGATTCAGTAATCTCAAGTCCGCCGATTCCAACTCCAAGGTAAACAGCAGCATTATCCAAAGCTTCCTTGTTGTCAGTAAGGTTCGAATCGTCAAGAGCCATTTTTGCGGCGGCAACGGCATACTTTGAAAATCTTGCCATCTTGCGGGCCGACTGCGGATCCATATATTTATCAGCCTCGAAATTTTTTACTTCCGCCGCGTATTTTACTTTAAAAGCAGAAGCATCATAATGTGTTATAGTCGCTATTCCGCTTTTTCCAGCTCTTATTGAAGCCCAAGTTTCTTCAACGCTGTTTCCAATCGGTGAAACACAACCAAGTCCTGTTACAACAACTTTGCGCATAATTTTCTCCATAATAGTTAGATAATTCTATAAATAAAACCTCTAAAGCAAATTTTTAGAGATGCCTAAACCAAATGAAAGCCTCAGGCTCCCATTCCGCCGTCAACGCCGACAACCTGAGCTGTTACATAGAGGCTCAAGTCTGAAGCAAGGAATAAAGCCGCATTTGCAACATCCTCCGGCTTTCCTGCTCTTTTCAGAGGAATTCCTTCAACCCAGGCCTTGCGTATATCTTCCTTCACAGCATTTGTCATGTCTGTTTCAATAAATCCTGGAGCAATGCAGTTCACGCGCACACCGCGGCTGCCAACTTCCTTCGCAAGAGACTTCGAGAACGCAATCAGTCCGCCCTTGCTGGCCGAATAATTCACCTGTCCTGCTCCGCCATGAATTCCAACAATAGAAGCCATATTGATTATAGAGCCTGATTTTTTATGAATCATATCATTTGAAACAATCTGGCAGACAAGAAATGCGGAAGTAAGGTTTACAGCAAGAACTGAATCCCAGTCTTCTTTTTTCATTCTAAAGCTCAAAGTGTCGCGTGTAATTCCAGCATTGTTCACAAGAACATCAAAACCGCCGGACTCGCCAAGAGCGTTCTTAACCGCGGCTGTAAGAATCTCTGCATTTCCGGCGTCCGCATAAAATTCATGGAAAGCAGTTCCGTTTTCCGCCGCAAGCTTTTCAAGCTCCGCCTTTCCTGCGGATTCCTTTGTGCACATTCCCCAGACTTCACATCCGTTGGCAAGAAAAACCTCAACAATCTTACGTCCAATTCCGCGCGAAGACCCGGTAACCAAAGCTTTCTTGTTCTTTAAAAGCATATTTTCTCCCATAATAATTAAAGATTATTTACAGCCTCGGCAGTATTTACCGGC
This sequence comes from uncultured Treponema sp., assembly GCA_964607295.1. Classification (GTDB taxonomy): domain Bacteria; phylum Spirochaetota; class Spirochaetia; order Treponematales; family Treponemataceae; genus Treponema_D. The sequence continues at coordinate 17,698 of CAZSJX010000008.1, forward strand.
AAAACTGCAATTGAAGCATTGAAGTCTGTGTTTGCCCAAAGTCCGGAAAGAACTTTTCCAGGGCCGACTTCAAGCGCCGCCCATTTTTCAAATCCATCTGACTTCATGGCAGAAGCAAGGCAGTCCTCCTCGTCAGTCCAAAGAACCGGATGCGTAAGATGAAGAACCGCAGATTTTTTTGCCTCTTCGCCGGAAACACATTCTTTTCCAGTAACATTTGAAAAGAGCTTAATCTTAGGATCGTTGAATTTCACATCTGCAATAGCCTTTTCAAATTCCACAGCGGCATTCTGCATCAAAGGAGAGTGGAAAGGACCTGCAACCTTCAGCCGGACAGCACGGCGGGCTCCCGCTTCAGAAGCTGCCTTTTCAACAGCGGCAAGAGCATCAAAAGTTCCGCTGACAACAGTCTGCTTTACGCTGTTCATATTCGCCGCATAAGCATCCTTTATACCGGAAGCAATTTCCTTCACTTTTTCAGGGGAAAGCCCAAGCACGGCTGTCATTCCTGGCGCATGGCCTTCATTTTCCGCAGCAATCTCCTCACAGACTTTCTGCATTATAAGACCGCGCTGCCGAACAACCTTAACAACGTCTTCAAACGAAAGAACTCCGGCCGCATAAAGAGCAGGAAATTCACCAAGGCTGAATCCCATTGCAGCAGAAGGCTCAATATTTTTATCTTTCAAAGCGGCCATCAAAGCAAGGGAAGCCGCAGTTATAGCAATCTGGCTATTGTCTGAACGGCTGAGCTCCGCCGCGTCTGATTCCCACAAAAGCTTTGCCATGTCTAAATTTACAATGGAAGAAACATCGTCAATAACTTTTCTTGCTGAAGAAAAAGATTCAGCAACATCTTTTACCATTCCAGGAGCCTGCGCGCCCTGTCCCGGAAATAAAAATGCGTATTTTTCAGCCATAATTACCTCTTCTATAAATTTATTTTATTATGACAAAAAAAGCTAAAATGTCAAGTATTTCTTTTTAATGCCGAGGAAAATAGATTCAGCCTGAAAGCAATGCAAAAAAAAGACGCGAATAAACGAAAGGCTCCGCTTTTTTCTGCCAAAACAAAGTCTACATCGACATTCCTATGGAAAATCCGGTCCTAAATTCTTTTTCAGTAATATTGTAAATAACCTCAACGGAACACGCCGGAAACGCAACCTTAGAAAGATACATTTTCATTCCGCCGCCTGCTCCCTGATTAAAGACCCAAGTCCGGTCAAAGTCCTTGGCACGGGCCGTCTGGTAAACCGCATAGACAGAAAAAAGCCCAAGCTTTGTTTTTATGGCAGCGTATTCAAGCCCGACAGAAAGCCCCGCAACCGAATCAGAGGCAAAGTCATTAGGAAAAAGGCTCACAGAAGCGGAACGTCCTCCATTGTAAAAAACAACAGGAGCATCAAATTCAAAGAAGCAGGCCGCCGACTGAACAATCCTGAGGCTGTCCAAAACAGGCTGCTGTATTTTTATTCCAAGCTCAAATCCGTTGAAGACATCCCGGCAAGGCGTGAAATCAGCGAAAACCTTCGCGGCGGCAGATTTTTCAGACATGAAAACACCGTTCCAGTCTGAGGATTTTAAGTCCGCGGAAACAGCAATCTCCCATGCCTTTTCAGACTCAATCTTTCCTTTAATTTCATCCGAGCCGTCGACATTTATAATTACAAAGCCTGTGCTAATCCCCGCGGAAAAACAGTCAAAAAATTTCCTTGAGACACCAAGGCTTCCACGGAAAGAAAGCGAGCCATAGTCATAGGCTGAATTGTCTTCCGCCGTAACAAGCTCTGTGTCTGACTTTGAAATCCCCGTATATACCGAGAATCCCAGGGAAGAGCCTTTCGGCGGACGTGAAAAAAGCGTCATCCCGGAAATGTTGTCCTTCGAAAAAATTCCGCCCAGAATAAAAAAATCCTTCAGGCCCATTGCGTTTGAATCAAGGAGGAATGCGCCTGCGGAAAAAAGTCCGTCGTTGACTGCCACAATAGGCAGCGGCAAAATAGACATTTTTTCTTCAAGCGAAATTTTCACGAGGCTTTCATTTTCTGTTACGGGCTCACATTCAATAGAAATATTTGTAAAAAGATTGTCCGCCTGCAGCGAATTTTCTATGCCGTGCAAAGTCTCCGGGGAAGCTTCCTTTCCAATAAATTTCTTCAAGTCCCGCTGGGCGGCAAATTCCTTTGTGCGCTTCAGTCCCTGAATTTCAAATCCTGAAATAACAGGCTCCGCATTCATAAACGCAAGGAAAACAACAAAAATCCAAAAAGCAGAAAAAAATTTTTTCATTAAAAGTCTCTATTCTTGAAAATCGCCAGAATTCTATTTTTACAACAAACAGCAAGTTTTAGCAAGATAACGCAAGAAAAAGAAACAAACGCTATTAGCCTTAATTTCAAGTTTTATAGTGAGTAAAGAAATAGCGGCAAGGAGAAAGGCGGATGGCCAAAAAACTGTGTAGCCCGATATCGGGCGGTTTTGACAGACGCATTTCGACTGGTAGCCATTTCTTACACAAAATTATAGTTAAGTCAAAATTATGACTATTAAAATCTGCCAAGCATGGACAGAACAAGAGTTCCGCTCAAAGAGGCCGCTTCATTTTCATTGAAACCATAAGTTGACTCTCCGTCGTCATCCGCCATATCGCTCATGCAGCGGATTATCACAAACGGAATTCCGTTTATCCAGCAGGCATGGGCAACAGCGGCGCCTTCCATCTCAACACAGGCCGGAGAACAAGTTTCCTGAATCGCGGCTTTCACTTCCTTGTCGCTTACAAACTGGTCGCCTGTGGCAATCCGCCCGAACACAAGCTTGTGCTCCCCGGAAAATTCCCTGAACGCAGAACGCGCGGCCTCAAGCATCTTTCCATCCGCCGGAAAATCACTGCACTTCATCTGCGGAATTTCTGTCTTTCTGTAGCCGAATCCTGTCGCATCCATATCATGATAAACCGCATCCGTGGAAGCAACAAAATCAAGAACCCTGAGTCCAGAAGCCATGGCGCCGGCAATTCCTGTGTTTATTATATGAGTGCATCCAAATTTAAGAATAAGAAGCTGGGCGCACAACGCCGCATTCACCTTTCCCACACCGGACTGAACAAGAACCACAAAGGCTCCGTTTATTTTTCCTTCAGTGAACACCATTCCGCCGGCCTCAGTTACGGCTGGGCTATCTTCCAGTCTGGACTTTAAAAGCTCAAGCTCAACACTCATTGCTCCGATTATACCTATCTTCTTCGACATAAAACGTTGCTCCTTGCGAAATACCGCATTATTTGTAAAAATTTTCCAAAAATTTACTCAAAATTATTGACTGCATTAAAATTTTTATGTAGATTATTTGAAGCAATAATCAATATGAAGTCAACACGTTTCAATAACGGACTGTCTTTTTCCTCCTTAGGGCAGCCCGTTATTTTTTTTCATGGTTTTCAAAAATAGAATAATAGAAAGCGAAAGGAATTTCAATTTTCAGTCCAAGAATTGACAGAAATTTAAAAAATCAATATATTGTTTTTAGACAATGACGTCTGTTTTTTGGGTATTATTATGCCCTCAGAACAGGCGTCTTTTTTTTTGACAATCAACAAAAAAGGGGTTACGATATGTGTGGATTTGTAGGGGCATTTGATTTAAGCAGCGGCAGCCAGCCGATTGATGAAGGTCTGAAGGAACAGCTTCGCGCGGAAGTTCTTGAGATGAGCAAAAAAATTCGGCACCGCGGACCAGACTGGACGGGCGTTTACACGGGAAAAAACGCAATTTTAAGCCACGAGCGGCTTGCGATTGTTGATCCGCTTTCAGGAAAACAGCCGCTTGTCAGCGACGACGGAAAAATCATTCTTGCGGTAAACGGTGAAATTTACAACCAGAAAAAAATCCGAAACGATTTTGAAGGAAAATACAATTTCAAGACTCAAAGCGACTGCGAAGTAATTATTCCGCTTTACAAAAAATACCGCGCGGAAGGAAAAGACTTCAAGGCGATGATTGAAGAGCTTTCCGGCATTTTTGCGTTCGCCCTTTACGATTCAGAAAACGATGTATATCTTATTGGCCGCGACGAAATCGGCGTAATTCCGCTTTACCAGGGTTGGGACAAGCAGGGACGTTATTATGTTGCGTCCGAGCTAAAGGCGCTTGAAGGCCACTGCATGACAATCGAGGAATTCCCGAACGGCCATTATTTTTATTCAAAAGATGAAAAGCCGACCCGCTGGTATTTCCGCGACTGGAAATCGTATGAAAATGTAAAAAACAATCCAAAAGCAACTGATGAAAAAGGCGAAATTATCAATCCGAGCGTAATTGAAAAAGTAAAAGTCGGTCTTGAAAATGCGGTAAAAGCGCAGCTGATGAGCGATGTTCCATACGGTGTTCTGCTTTCAGGCGGACTGGACTCTTCAATTATTGCGGCGATTACACAGAAATTTTCAAAAATGCGCGTTGAATCAGACTCAAAGGAAGAAGCCTGGTGGCCAAAACTCCATTCGTTTGCAATCGGACTTGAAGGCTCGCCGGACTTGGTCGCTGCAAAAAAAGCCGCTGACTACATTGGAACTGTTCACCACGAAGTTCATTTTACAATCCAGGAAGCATTGGACGCTTTGCCGGACGTAATCTATCACATTGAAACTTACGATATTACAACAGTACGGGCGTCAACACCGATGTATCTGCTTGCGCGCGTAATCAAATCAATGGGAATCAAAATGGTTCTTTCCGGAGAAGGAAGCGACGAGCTGTTCGGCGGATACTTGTATTTCCACAAAGCGCCGGACGCAAAGGAATTCCACGAGGAGCTTGTGCGCAAAATGAGCAAGCTTCACCTGTACGACTGTCTGCGCGCAAACAAATCGCTGATGGCATGGGGCGTTGAAGGACGAGTTCCTTTCCTTGACAAAGAATTTATCGACGTTGCAATGCGCCTGAACCCAAGCGACAAAATGAACATCAGGCTTCCGGACGGAAAGCAGCGAATTGAAAAATGGATTCTGCGGAAAGCGTTCGAGGATATGCTTCCTGAAAACATTTGCTGGCGGCAGAAAGAGCAGTTTTCAGACGGAGTAGGCTACAACTGGATTGACACGCTCAAAAAAATCACTGAAGAAAAAGTCAGCGACGCGGAATTTGCCCGCCGAGAAAACCGTTTCCCTGTAAATCCGCCGAAAACAAAGGAAGAATATTATTACCGCGAAATTTACAGCCGTCTTTTCCCAAGCGACAGCGCGGCAAAAGTTGTTCCGCATGAAGCCGGAGTTGCCTGTTCAACTGAAAAAGCTCTTGAATGGGATGCAGCATGGAAAAATATGGACGAGCCGAGCGGACGCGCAATTGCTGGCGTTCACGACGACGCGTATTAAAAAAATGCTCAGCGCGGAAATTTTCACTTTCTGTGCTGAACCAAGCCTCTATAAAAACCCGGATTTAAGGCAATGCCTATGGAATCAGTTTTTGAGCTTCTTAAAGACACCTGCGAGGGAAAAATCGCCGGTGAAATAGAAAGCATTTTCGACAGGCTTGAAAAACAGCAGTCGGAGTGGTACAAAAAAACAAAGTTCACGTGTCCTTCCGGCTGCGGAATGTGCTGCCACAACTTTGAGCCGGACATAACAGAAGCCGAGGCCGTTTTTATGGCAATGTGGCTCATACAAACCCAAAGAAAAACAGCGGAAAAACTTCTCAATGCCGCTGAAAATCCAGAAAAAACCTGCATTTTTTTCAATGCCGAAAGCAGCCTCCACTGCTCTATTTACGGCGGCCGTCCTTTTATATGCAGGCTTTTTGGAGCAAGCAGCTTTTACAGCAAAAGCCATTCAGCAGTCTGGCGGCCATGCAAATTCTATCCGGAAGAAAAGCTTTCATCAATCGGACTTTCCCACAGGCAGTATTCAAAGGACGAGACAAAAAAAATTCTGGGAGAGATTCCGCCTATAATGAGCGATATAATGGCGCAGGCAATAGCTGTAAGCCCGGAAAACGAAAGCACAGAGCCGCTGCGCAAAATTCTTCCAAGAAAAATTCAGCATATATTTTTTCTTCTGAAATGCCTTGGAAAAATCTAGTCCTTGCTTCTTGTAAAAAACCGTCCGAAAATCTCCTTTGTCTTCAGAACATTTATAAAAGCCGCCGGATCGCATTTTTTCAGCTCGCGGCTCAAAGGACCTAGCTCGTCTGCGGAAACAACTGTATAAAGCATCGTCTTTTCTGAATTCTTATAGCAGCCGGTTCCAATAAACTTTGTCGCATCATGGTTCGTGGAAACTTTTACAACGCGGTACATTTCGTCAGGCTTTTCTGTGATAATCAGGAGCGTTATTTTTTGATACCGCCGGTAAAGGTCGTTCAGAACCTGCGTTGAGCTGAACTGAAAAATTATCGAGTAAAGCGCCTTGTCCCAGCCAAAAAGAATTCCAGCCACAACAAGAACACAGACATTCATTCCAAAAATCATGTTCCACATATCCATGCCTTTCTTTTCAGAAAAGTAGATTGCAATAAAATCAGTTCCGCCGCTCGTGGCGTCAGCATAAAGACAGCAGGTTATGGCAAGCCCGTTCAGAATTCCGCCGAAAACCGAGCACAAAAGCAAGTCGTCCGTAATGCGGATTGAAGGAATAAAATCTATCAGAAACGACGAAACCGCAATCATAAGCAAAGAAAAAAACGTAAACTTTCTTCCAATATACTTAAAGCTTATAAAGACCGGCACGGCATTCAGCGCAAAATACAAAACTGTATACGGAATCCGCACATTCAAAAATTTCAGGGACGCGCGCTGAATCAAAAGTGAAATTCCTGCGAATCCGCCTGGAAAAAGCTCGGCGGCATAGGCAAAAGAATTCAGGTTCAAGGAAAAAATAACTGCGCCGGCAACAACAAGAACCACGCGTTTAAAAGTTGAAGGCGTCGGAATAATCGTAGTTATATTGCTCATGAAAAAATTGTAGCAGTAAAATAAAATTTAGTTAAGCAAAATTTGACTTTTGCCCGATTGCTGAATAATATAATGGAAGGGGTTAAAATTCACTGTAGGTGTTTTTTATGGAAAAGAGAAAATCAATTTATTCCACACTTGTCATTATTTCAGTCGTGCTTTCAATAGCAGTCTCAGGCGGAGTTTCGCTTATTCTACGCAAGATGATTTCAAGCGAAATAACTACTATGAAAAAATACGAGCTCAGGGCAAGCTCCGGCAAAATGCACGAAATGTTCGCGGCCCGCCAGAAAAACCTGGAGAAAAAACTTTCTGCGATTCAAGGCAAAATTGACTGGAACAGCCTGAAATCTCAGAACGAAGTTTTCAAAAGGCTTTCAGAAATTCAAGAGGAAGCCGGGCTTTACAGCGTGATTCTTGCAGAAAATTCCGGCAGAACAATTTATTCAGCCGGGAAAAACAGCTCTGTTTCACTTGCTTCAGAGAAAAAAGCCCTTTCAGAGGCCGCCGGCGGAAAACTGAATTCCTGTGTCTCGCTAAAAAATGACGAAGTTCTTGCCACTGCCGCCGCAAGATTTCCAGCGGCAAGCGGAAGCGTTCTTTTGATTCAGCAGGAAATTTCCGACCACGAATGGATTTCTGAATACGCCTCAATCCTAGGATGCAGCATAAATATTTTTATAGAAGACACCAGCATCGAAAGCTCAGACCTTGACGAGAACGGAAAACCGAAGACCGGCGGAAAAATGGGCAGTCCGTTTATTATCGGCGAAGTCTACAAGAACCGCCATGTCCTTGAGCTCATTGACCGCTACAAGGGAAACGTTTCAGCAACAGTTTTCAGCCCGATTGACAGCGACGACGGAAACGCCATGCTTTACCTCGGAATAAACCTTAAGGAACTTTCAAAAAGCTCATCACGGCTTGTAAAGCTTGCGCTTCCAGTTGTAATCACAGCGATTCTCTCAAGCCTTGCAATTGTGCTGCTTATAATTCTTCAGATTGTTACAAAGCCGTTGCAAAGAACCTCAGCGGCATTCAGGAGCCTGAACGGAGAATCAGGCACGTCTGATCTCACCGTAAGAATCGCCATAAAGACGAAAAATGAAATCGGCGACATGATAGAATCTGTAAACAAGTTTATCGAAACTCTGCGGGGACTTCTTACGGATGTAAATTCCGCCGAGTCGGAGCTTGAAAAAATCGGAAACAGCCTGGCTTCAACATCGCAGGAATCGGCAAGCGCAATATCGCAGATTATGTCAAACATCCTTAGCGTAAAAAACCAGATTGAAAAGCAGAACAAGACGCTTGACGAGGTTCAGAAAATCCTTGGAACTTCAAGCCGCGGAATTGACTCGCTTGAAAAGAACATCGAGGATCAGTCTGTAAAAATCACAGAGTCGTCCTCCTTTATCGAAAAAATGGTTGCGGACATCGCAGAAATGTCAAATTCAGTCGCGAATCTTGCGGACGAATACAAGGAGCTTATCCGCATCACGGACTCCGGAAAAAACCGGCAGAACGAAATGGCTGACGAAATCAAGAACATGGCGGAGCAGTCCAAGAACCTTGCGGATGCGAACTCTGTTATTTCACAGATTGCGTCCCAGACAAACCTTCTTGCCATGAACGCCGCAATTGAAGCCGCGCACGCAGGAGAGGCCGGAAAGGGATTTTCTGTTGTTGCGGATGAAATCAGAAAGCTTGCCGAGAATTCCGCAGCGCAGTCAAACTCAATCAAAAAGGAGCTTGAGGCAATCGGACTTGTGATTGCAAAGGTTGTTGAGACATCAGAAATTTCCGTAAAGGAATTTGAGAAGATAACTGAAAAAGTAAGCTCCACTGAATCACTCGTCCAGAACGTAGACGTCTCAATGTCCCGGCAGCACGAATCGTCAAAACAAGTTCTTGCAAATTTACATGACGTGAATGAAACAACATCGGAAGTTCTTAAGACCGCAAAGGAAATGGCCGGAGCAGTAGAGAATGTCGCAACCGCGGCAGGAAACCTTGATATGCTTGCTCAGCAAGTTGAAGGAAGCATGGATGAAATGTCCGAAGGCGCGAAGGAAATAAACGCTTCAGCCCAGAATATTTCAGAAATGGCGCAGGCAACCCACGACAGCATAAAGGGCATGGACACTGTGCTTTCAAAATTCAAGCTCTAGCCTGCATAGAAAAACAGCACTTTTGCTATTGACCCCAATACAAAATTTCAGATATAATATCTGACATTCGGGCCATTAGCTCAGTCGGTTAGAGCAGGGGACTCATAATCCCTTGGTCCTAGGTTCAAGTCCTAGATGGCCCAGAAAGAAGACTGCTGCATATAGAATGCAACAGTCTTTTTTTTATGCCCTTCCGAACCTTGTCTTAAAACAACCAACCGCAAGGCGAAAGCCGTCGTTCAGACAACGCTTACAACTTTTGATGAAAATTCTATTTCCGCCTGTTTCTGATGATTTTGTGCGGCTGTGCCAATTAATTTCTACTTTTTTTTCAGCTAATTTTCTCTTTGTTTTAAACTGATTTGACAGGAGTTTTTGGGTGAAAGTCAGTGTGTTTCTGAAAAAGTAGCTTGATATTCTTGTAAAAGTACATTGATACTTTTTAAAAAGTAACTTGATATTTTTCAGAAAGTAGCTTGCTGTTTTAAAAAAAACATCTTGATACTTTTACAAAAATACCTATATACTTTTTTAGAAAGCAAGTATAAATCAGTCAATTTTATACTTAATTTCAGCTGAATTCTTAGTAAAAAAAAGGCAGGACTAAATGAAAACTCCGTACAGAATAAGAAAAAGAAAAAATCCGCGGGACATGGAAGCTCCGGCAATGTATTATCCAACGCCGTTTTACTCCGATATGATTTCAACAGAAATGCTTTCAGAAGAAATTTCGCACGCCACAACTTTGACTCCGGCTGACGTTTCCGCGGTTTTAACAGCTCTTTCCGCAAGGATTATTTTCCATATTGAAAGCGGCAGCAAAGTCAAGCTGGACAACTTCGGAATCTTCAAGCTTGCGTTCAGCGGCAAAGGGCGCAAGGAAAAATCCGGAGTTCACGCCCGCGACATCGACGACGTTCACATCCTTTTCACCCCGGAGGCAAAGCTCAAACGGCTGATAAAAAGATTTTCATTTGTAAAGAAGGATTTGTGAATTTCAGAAAAGTTTTATCTAGTAGTAAATCTAACAAATTTACAGTACAGTATATCTTATGTTGCAAATTGCACATCCTTTTGTAAAATGGGCTGGCGGAAAAAGCCAGCTGCTTGATAAAATCAGAGAAAAATATCCGCAAAAAATCAAAAAATACTGCGAGCCTTTTGTCGGCGGCGGCGCGGTGCTGTTTGATATTTTAAATAACTTTCATCCAGAAAAAATTTTAATAAACGATATAAACAAAGATCTTATAAACACTTACAGCCAGGTAAGAGATAATCCTGATTTGCTGATTTCAAAATTGGCGGAACTTCAGGATATTTACAGAAATCAGTCTTCAGAAAAAAACAAAGAGCTTTTTTACGAAAAACGCAGCAGATTCAATGAGCTGAAAATAAGCGAAAATGACGCTGAAAATCTTGAAAAAGCAGCATTATTCATTTTTCTGAACAAAACCTGTTTTAATGGTCTTTACCGTGTGAACAAAAAAGGCGAGTTCAATGTTCCGTTCAACAATGCAAAAAATCCGTTGATTTGCGATGAAGAAAATTTGAAGGCTTGCTCCGGGCTTTTACAAAATGTTCAAATGAAAGTCGGCGATTATAAGAATTGCAAGAGTTTTATTGATTCAGAAACTTTTGTTTATCTTGATCCGCCGTATCGACCGCTCACCCAGACATCTGCTTTTACTTCGTATTCGGAAAACGGATTTTCGGACAAAGAGCAAATCGAGCTTGGAAATTTTATAAAAGAAATTTCAGAAATCGGAGCAAAAGTTCTTGCAAGCAATTCTGACCCAAAAAATGCAAACAAAGAAGATAATTTTTTTGATGAACTGTATTCAAACTTTGAAATCAAGAGAATCTCCGCTTCAAGAATGATAAATTCAAATGCAAAAAACAAGGGCGTGCCGGCTAAAGCCGTCGGGCTTTCCGCGCTTCGCTGCCGCTCATTCCGCCGCAACCTTAGGTTGCTCTGGAACTTCGGCGCTGCAATCCCTCACGCGGGAAATATATAAATGACATTCAATTTTGATATTTCACTGATAGAAAAATATCATAGCAGTTCTCAAAAAACTAGGGTTCTTACAGAAGACTGGGTTGAAAGAAATCTGTATTGTCCGGTTTGCGGACAGCCGCAAATTGAAAAATATGAAAACAACCATCCAGCTGGAGATTTTTTTTGTTCAAACTGTGAATCAGATTTTGAATTAAAAAGCAAACAATGTAAATCCGGAAAAATATCAAATAAAATAACCGATGGAGCTTATGACACGATGATTTCAAGAATCACATCGTCGCGAAATCCTAATTTCTTTTTTATGACTTATAAGAACTATTCAGTTTCAAATTTTGTTTTGATACCAAATCACTTTTTTACTCCAGGAATTATTGAAAAGCGAAAACCGCTTGCTCCTACAGCTCAGCGGGCAGGCTGGATCGGTTGCAATATTGATATTTCAACAATACCAGAATCTGGAAAAATTTTCATTGTAAAAAACAATGTCGAAATAAACCATGAAGATGTAATTAAGAAATATGCGAAGACGAAATCATTAAAAACTTCAAACATTGAATCTCGTGGCTGGCTTCTTGATACACTTTCTTGCATTGAGAAAATTTCTGAGAAGGAATTTTCTTTGAATCAGATTTATTCTTTTGAAAATGAATTGAAGATAAAGCATCCTGAAAATAATTTCATAAAAGATAAATTGCGACAGCAGTTGCAATACCTGCGTGACAAAGGATTTATAGAGTTCTTGGGCAATGGTCATTACAGAAAAATTTAATATTCTATAGGTTGATTAAAATTCAAATTCGATCAATATTTTGGTATGAACGAATATATGTTTTATACCTTTGAGGGCTTTACACAGTCCCCAAATAAAAATGAGTGTGAGAATTTACAGATACTTGGTTTTGAAAAAGCGGAAAACTTGAAAACTGCGAAGAAACATCTTTTGGCAAATAATGAGTGGATTTTAAAATATGGCTTTGACACGGAAAAAATCCTTTCAAAGAGAATTTTGACAGAAGAAAATAAAAAAAATTCTGATTTTTGTTCAATTAAAGATAAAATTTCCTTTTTATTTAAAAAACATTATTCAAAAGATAAAGACCCTAGAATTATTTTAAAATCCGTTCTTTTAGAAATTGGGCTGGAAGAAAAGAAATCTAGTTTAGTTTCGATAGAAGCAGGCGGTTCTCAATGCAAAGTGACACGAGAATATTTGAAAAATATTTCTGTTCCTGAAAATATATTCGAAGAGATTATTGCTGCTGTTAAGTATTTTTATTATGAGTTTGAATGATTCAAGTTAAAAAAAATGCGTTAGGGATAGTAGTGGCGGCGCAGCCGTTCCGAAGCGAAGCGTAGGAATGGAGTGACAACGCAACCACGGATAGCCCGACCCGAGCGGAGCAAGGGGAACGCCCAAATAAAAAAAAATTGCAGAAATCATATGATTGCATTTAGGATGCTACAGCCGCAGGTCTGACGCGGACAATGAATTCAATTATAAATGGCTAAAGCTTTGCCGTGAAAAGCTAAAGGAAAACGGCACAATCTGGATTTCAGGTACATACCACAATATTTTTTCTGTCGCGCAAATGCTGAACAAACTTGATTTTAAGATACTCAACTGCATTACATGGGCAAAAACGAATCCGCCGCCAAATCTTTCCTGCAGGTTTTTCACTCATTCGACTGAGTTTATCTTGTGGGCAAGAAAAAGCATAAAAGTTCCGCATTATTTCAATTACGAGCTGATGAAGGAAATCAACGGCGGAACTCAAATGCGGGATTTATGGAGCTTGCCGTCAATTGCAAAATGGGAAAAATCGTGCGGAAAACATCCGACACAAAAGCCGCTTCCGCTGCTGGCTCGGATTATCTTGGCAAGCACAAAAGAAAATGGCTGGATTTTAGACCCGTTTGCAGGAAGTTCAACAACTGGAATCGCCGCAAGCCTTTTGGGAAGGCGTTTTCTTGGAATTGATCAGGAAGCTGAATTTCTGGAACTTTCCAAGGCGCGCCGCGAGGAAATCGAAAATCCACAGATTCGCAGTGCTTACCGCGAAAAAATCTTGAAATATTCAGACAAGCCGTTGAAAGAAATTTTAGAGATTCATGAAAATGCTCCGTATTTTGGAATAGATTTGCCGTTTTAAAGTTCTGAAAATAAAAACATTATGCTAATTTCAAAGCTTTTTGCTTCATTGAATTTTTTGGAAAATTGCATTAGATTTTTTTTGTTGCGCTGGCAGGCGGGATGAAAACAGGAAATTCAATTGAATAAATTACAGACATCGCACGAAGAAACAGTTAGACTTGACTACATCTTGAACCAGATTGACGCGGTTTACCACAAGGCGAGCGTAAAAAGTTCGCTTTCAGACAGCGAATCCTGGATTTTTTATTTTCTTTACGATGTTGGCGCGCCGTGCAGCCAGAGCGAAATCTGGCGTTGCTACGGAATCAGCCGGAAAACAATAAATTCCGCGCTCGCAAAACTTGAATCAAAGAACCTTGTGAAGCGCACAAGCGGCGGCGGAAGGAACGTTGTTGTCTCTCTTACCGACGAAGGTCTTGCATTTGCCGAAAAGTTCATTGCGCCTATGATTGCCGCGGAAAATTCCGTTTTTGACTCGTGGCCGCAGGAAGAAAAGGAGCAGATTATTTCCCTCGCCGAAAAATACAGAATCTGCCTTTCCCAGGAGTTCCAGAAGCGCGGGCTGGTTTGATTTACGATGTCCGGCTGGTTCGGCTTCCGGTTACAAGAGCAAATATTTTTGGCAGCCTGTGTCTTAGCAGGATTCCAAAAGCCATAAGAAAAGCGATGCATAGGAATGCTGTCAAAAAGAACTGAACTAAGATAAACCCGCCGTTCATCGGAATAAGTTTTATAATGATTTTTTTTATTGCAGTGACTACAAACGGAGCGTGCGCTGCATAAATCCAGAACGAATATACTGAAAGTCTTGAAAGTGTTTTGTACGCCTTGTCATTCGCTGAAATTTTTCCTGCGGCTTTTATAAAAAGCATGATTGTAAGAATACAGCGGACAAATCCAATATACGGCGCGGCTGGACTTTCTACAAAGCCAATATATATTGAAACCGCTGCAAACAAAATATATGCAGAAATAAAGTCTTTCCACTTGAAAGAATCTAGAAAATTCATAGCTTTCTGGATATGGTTCATTGCATAAAAACCCATGGAAAAATAAAAAATAGCTGGAAAAATCCAGAGCGGATCATAAAAAGCATCTGCGCACCTAAGCAAAGAGAGAATAAAAATCACGCAAAAATAGGAAACCGGAAAACGGCTGGCAAGAAATTTTATTATGGGAGAAACCGCCATAAAAAGGATAAGGTTTCTTAAATACCAGAACTGATAAACGAGAGGCACCCAGTAGTCAATATAGCTTACTTTTCGTCCTGTAAAAGCCTGAATGTATTCTGCAATATGCCATGAACGGACTAGATTTTCCTGTTTTGAAAAGAAATTTCTTGAAAAACAAAAACTTTGCGCCGCGAAGTAAAGCAAAACAGTTATGACTGTCCAGAAAATATATGGAACAACTATAGATTTTGTTTTCGACTTTATGTTTTCTTTGATATTTTTCGGTTTTGCAAAAAACAGGTATGCAGAGATTACAAAAAACAGCGGAACTGCTGCACCGCCTAGAATATTTGTGAAAATATCCTGAACTATAACCGCATAAATAGGAACATTTGCCTGCACAACGCTGTCTGCAAAACTGATTTGATTATTTTCTCCGGCTGTGCTGTGAATAAAAACTACAAGAACTGCGAGAATGAATCTTAAGGACGTGATTCTTCTTGAAAAATCCATGTTTATAAAGCTGATTTCTTTCTTGTTCATATTAAATATGCTCCAATTTATTTTATTTAGTGATTATATATAATCATTTTTATACACTTTAATATCTAATAAGATTAAATTCAATATAAAAATAGTCTGATTAGATTACATTTCTGACAATGAGCTTTAAGGATAATTTAAGGGAAGAAATGGAATTCCAGGATATAAAGCAGAAAGAGCTTTCTGAAAAAACTGGAATCAGCATAAATACAATCAGAAATTATATAAACGGACACAATGCTGTTCCAAGCGCAGAAGTTGCCGTAAAAATTGCCGCAGCGCTTGGAGTTTCTGTGGAATATCTTGTAACTGGAAAAACAGCAGGGCATCAAAGGATGCCAAGCAAAATTGTTCACATTGAAAGTGCTTTGCTCCGGTTTTCAGAATCGGATTTGGATGCTGTCTCCGGAATTGTAAAAGCTATTGATGAAAAATACAGAGTGTAAAGATTGAAAATTTATTTGTTTTCGACTAATCTATTATTCAATCATAGATTAGTCGAAGAATATGAAAAAACGTTCGCTTGAAAATTATATAAAAAAAATCTCATCGTTTTATTCTGTGTTGCTTCTTACTGGACCAAGGCAGACTGGAAAGACTACTTTGTTGAAAATGTGATTGCGGTTCCTGTCTGGTATATTTAAATGTCACCGCATGAATGACAGAACTCAGGATATTAGTTACAAAGACAAAGAATTCTATGCTATAATCTTCTCGTAGCTTTTTGTTGTAAGACGATAGTTATGAGTGATTTTTCATTTTTACAAGCATTCTGGTCAGATTCTGCTAAGACTTTAGATTTTGCAGAAAAATATGTTTATTCTGCTCATGCTTCAAGCACAAAAATAAATCTGGCTTGTTTGTTGAACTGATGGTTCGGAAAATCATGCGAATTGAAAATATTCCTGTAAGTTTCCGAACATCATGAAATTGTCCGCATGGTAGACACCGTCTTGAAAAAAACGACCGCAAAAGAATCCGTAGAAGAAGTGCTGAAGCGGATAGACCTGCTGAAAAAATCTATTCTGGCAAGAGTGTTCAGAGGGGGAGTTGTAAATTGAGTTATTTCTTCAAAAATACAGAAAGAACAAGAGAAAAAGCTTCTGATTATGAAACATTTGCAGCCCTTTTTATGTTAGGTACTTATTCTAGAAAAAATAAGGTCGAATATATATTAATAGACAGTTTTAATGATATTTCTGCTGCAAATAAAGATATTTCAGAAATATATGATATACAATCAAAAGGATATAAACAAATTTCATTAGGAAATATTGGAAGATTCTTATACATCTTATTGAAAAATTATCAGACAGATTTTCCATTTAAAGAATTTATTTTATTCTTGGAAACTATAGATTCTAAATATATTAATATTGATACAAGAATATTACATTTTTCTGATTTCAAAAATGAATATCATAAAAATATAATAAATGGATTATATAAAGAAATACAAAAACGAGAAAAAATAGAAATAAATGATTTGTTAAAAAAGCAAATTGATAATTTTTTAAAGCTTGTGATTTTTGTAATAAATCCTTCAACAAAAGCTGAGGCTGTAATTAATTTAATTCCGATAAAAAAACCTGTAAACTCTATAGATGATTTTTATATTTCAATTTTTAATGAAATACGAGATATGCAATCTGCTAAGAAAAATATTTGCATTGAGAACAAAACTGTAAACTTACCCTCTGAGGTATTGCAATTTGAAAAGCATATTACAAAAAAAGAAATAAATACTTTGCTAATAAATAGAATTATTGGAGTTAATTTATTTCAAGAAAAAAATATTCCTACTTCTCTTATACAATATTTTAACTTTATAAAACTCGATATGAATGCTTATGAAGATTTTATACTTGATAGCTGTTCCGAATTATCAATCATGTTCTTTAATAAAAATAATAAGAGAAATATTTGGATTCTTTTTTTCTTTGTAATAGATATAATTGATAATAATCCAAATAAAGATATAAATGATTTATTGAAAATGATAGATGAGGTTAAAATAGACAGGGCCGGAATATCGATAAAAACTGTCGCGTATTTGATTTCAAGAATTAAAGAGGGGAAAAAATGACTATATTAAAAGTTGCGGTTGGTAATGAAAAAGAAGCCTTTATTGAAGAGCGTTTTACTGGAAATATAAATTTCATATTGAGTAATGAAAATAACCGTGGGAAAACTATAGTATTCCAATCTTTAATGTATGCAATTGGAAATGAACCAATTTTTCCAAAGGGGTTTATCGCTGAAAACTATTATCATTATTGTGAGTTTTTTCATAATCAAAAAAATTATAAAGTTTTAAGAAAAAAGTTTACATTTATAATTAAAGATAAAGAAAAAGAGGCAAGTTCTTTATTATATTGTAATTCTATAGAGGAATTTAGGGACTGGTTTGATAAAAATATTTATTCATTACCAAAATTTAAAAATGATAATGGAATCACAAAGGCAGATTTATCTCTCTTTTATCAATTGTTTTTTTTACCACAAGATGGAAGAAATACTTCAAATATAATAAATCATGGATTTAGAAATAAAAATGACTTTATTTCATTGGTAAAGGCAATGCTTATTCCAGAAAATGAGGATTTAGATTATGAAATACTGAAGGAGTTAAAGACTAAGAAAAAGAATTTGGAATCAGATATAAATGTTTTAGTTCGAAAAAACGAATTTATCAAGAATTATAAAGACATTGCTGCAAGTGTTTTTTCGAGTGTTGATAAGATTGAATCTGAACGAATTGAAAAAGAAATAGCAGAATTAAACAAGGAAATAGCAGAAATTTCAAATAAAATTCGAAGAGAGTATAATAGAAAAAATAAATTGATATCTTTACTCACAGAATTAAACTCTGCCAATCGATTATTAACGGAAGGAAAATTAGTTTGTGTTGAATGTGGAAGTAATAAAATAGTATTTGATATTAATGATGCAAAATTTGATTTAACGAATGATTATGTTAGAAATCAAATCATAAACTCTGTAAACGAAAAGATAGAAGAAAAATCTCAATTATCAGGTGATCTGTCAAATAAGAAATATAAATTAGAGGAAAAGCTTAAAGAATTGCTTATATCTCAACCTCATGAAGTATCTGATTATTTATTATTTAAAGTTGAAATTGAAAAGACAAAAGAAACGAATGAACAAATTAATGTAAAACATAACAAAATAAATAATATAAATAATCAAATTAAAACAATTGAAGAAAAAGAAAATAAAAGGAATGATGATGTAAAAAAGCTTTATGAAAATCTTTTATATCAAATGAGAGAAGCTGTCAGAAAAATAGATCCTAACAGTGCTTTTTTTATTGATGGTTTATTTACAAAAAATAAAGAAAATTTCTCTGGCAGTGAAGGACAGATTTTTTATTTTGCAAAATTATATGTACTTGTCACTTTCTTAAAGCTGCCATTCCCTATTATTATTGATTCTTTCAGAGATGGTGAATTATCATCTAATAGGGAACAAATAATGCTGGAAGAATTTTCGAAATTAGATAATCAGGTAATTCTTTCAGCAACACTAAAAAATGAAGAATATGATATTAGTAAATATCAAAAGTATTCAAAAATTAATGTTATAGATTACAGTGCAGTTGAAGATTGTAAATTATTGAAATACTCATATGTTTCAGACTTTATGAAAATTATTACAGATTTTGGTATTGAAATTGCATAAACCGAGGTATTAATGTCCAAAGAAAAAACATCTCCATTTGAAATAGACTTTGACTCATACATCCTCCAGAGTGAACCGGCCAAGCAGGAAAACGGAAAGCTCTGGCAGACTGCTATTGGTTTGCAGCAGGTGGACGGGCTTAATCCTTCTAAATATCTTTATGAAACGGCAAAGCGGAATATTGATGGCGAAATTACCATAGAAGAAGCCAGGCAGCTTATTGATTCCTATTACGAAACTCAGCAGGGAAGAACAGAAGATGATGATGGTGCAGAAGAGGCTGATAAAGTTTCTGTCCGTATCCGCGAAATTCTTGCAGAAAAAACATTCAGTTTTACACCGGATTTATTGCTTTCGATTCATAAAAGACTTTTTACAGGTGTTTTTTACAAGGTAAATGCTGGTCGATTCAGAGATTATAATATTTCAAAACGAGAATGGGTGCTTGACGGAGAGTCAGTTCTTTATGCCAATGCCGATATGATTAGACAGACTCTTGAATATGATTTTGGACAGGAAAAAACTTTTGATTATTCTAAGATTTCTAAGGAAGAGGCTGTAAAACATCTTGCTCGCTTTATTGCAAATATCTGGCAAATACATCCGTTTGGTGAGGGAAACACACGAACAACTGCGGTTTTCACTATAAAATATTTGAATTCGCTTGGCTTTGAAGTAAACAATGAGCCATTTGAAAATAACAGCTGGTATTTCCGCAATGCTCTTGTGCGTGCAAATTATACGAACATGAACAAGGGCATCTACATGAATACGGAATATCTGGAAAAGTTCTTCCGTAATCTGCTGCTAGATGAACATAATGAACTTAAAAACAGATTCTGCCATATCAGGGCGCAAAATCTGCCTGTAAATGATAAAAATCCTGAAAATAAAGGTAAAAATCTGCCTGCAAATCTGCCTGTAAATAAAACGCAACGAGCTATCCTGGAGCTTTTGCTGGAAAACAATCGTTATACTTATGATGAGCTTGCGGCAAAAATTAATAAGACAAGAGAAACTGTCAGAATAAATTTGAGGACTTTGGAAAAAATGAAGCTGCTAATCAGGGATGGTGCTGATAAAAATGGTTTCTGGATAGTACATATTTGAGGCGAAGTCTTCCCCCATTTGACAATTTTTTGATGGTTCTATATATTGATGTTGTCCGATTTCGGACGTGATATTTTTTTTGCTTCAAGGTTTCTATGAATATCAAGCTTTCTGACCATTTTACTTTCGGGCGGCTGATTCGGTTCACGCTTCCGTCGATTGGAATGATGGTTTTTACTTCAATTTATAGTGTTGTTGACGGTTTTTTTGTTTCAAATTTTGTGGGAAAGACTGCTTTTGCCGGCGTGAATTTGATTTATCCGGTTGTGATGATGTTTTCTTCGGTTGGATTTATGATTGGAACTGGCGGAACTGCGCTGGTTGCAAAGTTTCTAGGCGGGGGCGACAGGAAGCGCGCTGACGAGACTTTTTCCCTGCTGGTTTATTTTCTGATTGGGCTGGGAATTGCTGTTTCTGCTTTTTCAATGTTTTTTATGCCGAAAATCGCATCTCTTCTTGGCGCGGAAGGGCAGCTTCTTGAAAACGCGGTATTATATGGAAGAATTCTTTGCGGCTCGCTCACTTTTTTTATGCTTCAGACTTCGTTCCAGACTTTTCTGATTGCGGCGGAGCGGCCGACGATGGGTTTTATTCTTACGGTTTCCGCCGGAGTTACGAATATGGTTCTGGACGCGCTTTTTGTGGCGGTCTTCAAATGGGGGCTTGCAGGCGCGGCTGTTGCGACTTTTGTCAGCCAGACTGTGGGCGGGCTTGTTCCGCTTCTGTATTTTTTCAGCCCGAACAAGTCTTTGCTGCGGCTCGGAAAGCCTAAGTGGGATTCGGTGGTTCTTTTCAAGACTTTCACCAACGGTTCTTCGGAGCTTCTTTCAAATATTGCGATGTCGCTTGTGAGCATTCTGTACAATTTTCAGCTTATCCGGCTTGCGGGGGAAAACGGAATTGCGGCTTACGGCTGCATTATGTACGTGGGATTTATTTTCGCGGCGGTTTTTCTTGGCTGGGGAATTGGAACTTCGCCGATTGTCAGCTATCATTACGGCGCGGAAAACACGGCGGAACTGCACAATCTTTTTGTGAAGAATATTATCGTGGCGGGATTTTTCGGGCTTGTTCTTTTTGTCCTTGCAGAAGCGCTGGCTGTTCCTATGTCAAAATTTTTTACCGGCTACGATTCGGAGCTTTTTGAGCTTACCAAGCGAGCGTTCCGGCTTTATTCGGTTTCAATTCTGCTTATGGGCTTCAACATGAGCGGCTCGGCGTTTTTTACCGCTCTGAACAACGGATTCATTTCAGCCCTGATTTCTTTTATGCGCACTCTGGTTTTTCAGGTTGCCTGCGTCCTTCTGCTTCCGCTTTTCTGGGGAACGGACGGAATCTGGATAAGCGGCATTTTCTACGAAATACTTTCCGCCGCCGTTGTTGCCGTCTGCTTTTTGAAATTCAGGAAGATGTACGGATATTAGGGGAAAATGGTCTGTTTGTGATTTTGATGGAAATATAATAGAAGGTGATTTGCCTCCTGCAAAACAGAAACTTGTAAGCGCCTGGGCTGAAATTCATAAGGATGAGCTGCTTGCTAACTGGGAGCTTGCTAAGAATAAGGAAAATTTGGAAAAGATATTGCCTTTGCGATAGGAGGTCTTATGAATGCTGTTTGGACTGTAAAGAATGTCGAGCCGCTGAGCAATTATAAATTATTGCTCACTTTTGAAAAGGGAATTAAAAAGATTTTTGATATGAAGCCCTACTTGAAATATTCTATGTATAAGCCTCTTGAGAATATTTTTTTATTTAATTCCGTTCATACAAACGGACAAACAGCTGTTTGGAACAATGATATTGATATTGCTCCAGAAACATTATATGAAAAAGGAATTTTATATAATGACTAAAAAAATCAGCAGTATTTTAAGTATGCGTAAAATGTTTTATCGCTATATCTCCTTAATCACTTCGAGCAGGGCGGCCACGTCTTCTTTTTGGGTTGCCCAGCTTGTGCAGAAACGGATGACGGTGCGGGTTGCGTCGTATTTTTCCATGTAGCCGAACATTGCTTTTTGCGCGAGGGGCTTCAGCTTGGAGTTTTCGATTATAAAGAAGACTTGGTTTGTGGGCGAATCCATGAAAAGGGGGAATCCGGTGTTTTTCAGCGCGTCTTTTATTTGGGCGGCAAAAATGTCGGCGGTTTTTCCAAGCTCAAAATACAGGCCGTTTCTGAAAAGTTCCGCGAACTGGATTCCGGCGATTCTTCCTTTTGCAAGCAGGGCTCCGTGCTGTTTTATTTGCGTTACGAAATGCGGAATTAATTCTGGGTTTGGAACTACAACGGCTTCTCCGAAAAGTGCGCCGCATTTTGTTCCTCCGATGTAAAAAACGTCCGCGAGTTTTGCAAGGTCTTTCAGCGAAACGTCGTTTTCCGGGCTTCCCAGGGCGTAGGCAAGCCGCGCTCCGTCAACAAAGAGCGGTATTTTTCTTTTGCGGCAGACTTTTGAAATTTCTTCGAGTTCTTTTTTTGTGTACAATGTGCCGAATTCTGTTGGCTGTGAAATGTAGACCATTCCCGGCTCGACCATGTGTGCAAAATTTCCGTCGTTGTAAAAATCTGTGATGTATGAAGCAATTTCGTTCGCTTCAATTTTGCCGTTTTTCTGTTTAAGCGCAAGAACTTTGTGGCCGGTGTATTCAATTGCGCCGGCTTCATGGACTGAAACGTGCCCTGTGTCCGCCGCGATTACGCCTTGCCATTTTTTCAGCAGGCAGTCAATCACGGTCATATTTGTCTGTGTGCCGCCGGTAAGAATTTGAATTTCAGCGTTTGGCGCGCCGCAGGCTTTTTTTATCAACGTGCGGGCTTCTTCTGAAAATTCGTCCGAACCGTAGCCGGCTGTGTGCAAAAAATTTGTTTCCGCAAGTTTTTTCAATATTGAAGGATGCGCGCCTTCCATGTAGTCTGACTGAAACGGCAAAAGTTCCATTTTTTCTCCATGCGGATTGTATCATATTTTTTGTGCCTGCGCGATATTTCCGGTAAATTAAAATTGTTTTGCGAAAAATATATAGACAAAAAAATTATTATAGGCTATAAAAATAACACTAGTTATTTTATAAAGGAAGAGTTTTCATGAAAAATATCATATCTGCTGAAAAAACAATTTTTAATATTTTTTATTCCGCACAGTACAGCCTAACTTTTCGAACAAGCCACAATCTTTAATATTAAATGATAAAAATATATTGACAAACATTATATTTTTAATATAATTCAACAAAAATATATAAAGGAATGAGGTATTAAAATGCTAAAGACTTTCCATGCCGGCGGTGCAAAATGAAAATTGCATTCAAACTTTTGGTATCAATTGGAATTTTTATTATCGGAATGCACGCGCATTCGCAGACAACAGCTCAAGAAGACGAAGAATTCGATGAATTCATAATGGAAGGCGACGGTCTTACCCTTGAGCAGTCGGCGGATCCGGAAAAAGAATCTGTAAGCGGCGTTTCTACAGTCATGGACAAGGAGCAGATCAAGACAACTGCGCAAATAGGATTAATTGAAGATGTAATGAGTTCTGTGCAGACAATGCCGGGAGTTACATTCAACGGGAACTGGAATTCCGAGCCTTCAATCCGCGGAGGCTATCCAAGGGAAATGCAGACTGTGCTTGACGGCGTGTATATTCTTTACCCGTGGCATTGGGGCGGCGCATACTCAATATTCAATCCGCACATGACAGACAGCGTAAAAATGAGCAACGGCGTTTTTTCCGCCAGATACGGACAGGCGCTTTCCGGACTTATGGAAGTTACCACAGTAAAGCCCAGCGATGAATTTCATTTTGATTTCAACATAACATCAATTGCGACAGATATGTTCTTTCAAATTCCAGTTACAAAAAAATTCGGAATTTTTGCAGGCGGAAAAGTAACTTACATTGAGGGGTACATTGGAGCATACAAGCTGTTCAGTTCTAATGAAATCACGGACTCATTAAAAACAGTTCCATATATCCGCGATTTCTACACAAAGACATACTGGAATCCTACAGACAAGCTGAGCCTTGCTTTTAACGGATTCTATGGAAGCGACGGAATTGGAATCGGGAATGACAGCACGGATGACGGAGAGCGCACAGAATCAGACTTTGATTTCGATATGCAGAGCGCATTCGCCGCGTTGAACACAAAGTGGGAAATTACTGACAATGTGCAAATCAAAGGCATTGCGAGCTATAATTGGACACGCGAGGATCTGAAGCTCCGCAATACAACCGGAGGATATTTTAAATATAACGATGACTTTCTGGAAAAGTACGGAGATGGAATAACAGATGCCGGATACTATCTTGCTCCAGAGGAACTAAAGCAAAAAGAATACATCATATCCCATCAGGTGCAAGGAAAAATTGAAAGCAGCATCGACCTTGATTTCAACAACAGAATCGCATTCGGCGCAGAAGAAATGTGGAGCCGCACAGACACAAACCAGAATGTTGACGGATGGGATGAAATTTATAAAAACGGCTACGAAAATCCGCCAGTATATGAACAAATACACCACTCATTAGACGCAAAAGGAAATCAGGTCTATACGACAGCAGGATTCGGCCTATGGAATTTTGGAAATGATACAAGCCTGTTTAGCGGTGAAACAGGACTTCGTGTTGACCATGTTTATATAAAGAATTCAAAGGACAACATCAGCATAAATTCTACGCCAGTTCTGAATCCAAGGGCAGTGCTGCACTATACTCCATGGCAGTACACAGAATATTTTGACAAAGTCAGTTTCAGCGCAGGATGCGGACTTTTTTCTGCGGTTCCTATGGAGCTTTTGCTTGCAAGCAAAGACATGGGAATAAAAAATTCTGATGTCACTCCAAACAGGGCAGTTTTTGGAGTTCTTGGAACTGAATTAAAATTTGCTGAAAACTGGAGCTTTAAACTGGAAGGCTATTACAAGCACTATTTAAAAAGAATGTTTGTTGTTGCAGACGATTTAAACCCAAAGGACGTAACGCTTGACACAAGATTCAACGGAAAAGGATTCACTTCTGGATTCGATCTTTTGCTGGAAAAGAAAAACGGTGAAAAATGGGACGGCTACCTTTCATACTCTTTTGTCATGGCGCGATTTAAAAATCCATACACAAAAAATTCTGTTGACCAGACTACAACTTATGATGATCCTCTGGACGAATGGTACTATCCGGCATTCCACAGGTTCCATACATTGAACGCAGTTACAAACTTCAAATTTAAGGAGCACTGGACGCTGACAGTAAAAGGAAATTTTGCGACAGGAACACCCAAAAAAGACACCAGCGACATTTATTGCTATCCAGTAAAACGGAGCGACGGAACTGTAATGCAGCGTTACACAAGGAACAGCTTCTACAGCGACACTCTGCGCACGCAAATTTCCTGCCCGATTGACCTTAGGCTCGGGTACAAGAAACAAATCGGAAAGTCGAAGCGCGCATCACTTGAATACTACATCGGAGCGGAAGACATTTTCCTGAATCTTTACAGTCCAAAGGGCGAAAAAGACTTCAACTGCCGCACAGGAAAAGAGGAAAGCGCATCAAGCGCAAATTTCAATATTGGAATCCCGATGATTTCACTCGGACTAAAAATAAGCTATTAGCCTTAGTTTCGAGTTTTAACAGTGAGTAAAAAACTGTGCAATAAAAGCGGCAACGATGATAGCTCCAAGGCAAAACTGCCGTGTAGAGGCAATTTCATTGCCGGGCGGTTTACAGACGCATCTCGGCTGTCAGCTATTTTTTATATTGAATTATAGTTAACTTGAATTATGAGTATTAGCTTCATAATATTTTGGAGAAAAAAATGACATTCAATTTAATTGAGCTTTTTAAGCTTGGCGGACCTTTCATGTGGGTTCTTCTGGCGTTCAGCATCGCGACATTTGCTTTGGTTATAGAGCGCTGCATTTATCTTTTCTGGCACGACTGCAGCGTTTCTTCTATCAGCCGGCAAGTAAAAGAGCTTTTACATCAGAACAAAAAAGACGAGGCTGAAAAAATTCTTTCATCATTCAGCAGAAGAAAGACAGCCGCAACAGTCCTTCTGGCGCTGCTTCAGAATTCCAAGTTCGGGGAATCAAGAATGGAAAAAGCGGCCGAAAGCGAGGCTCAGGAAAGAATCCGCAGAATGGAAAACGGCTTCAGCTATCTTACTGCGCTTTCCTCGCTCGCGCCTCTTACAGGATTTCTTGGCACAGTTTCCGGAATGATCGGCGCATTCAAGTCGATTGCAGACGCCACCGATGTAAACGCTCAGCTTGTTGCCGGCGGAATCTATGAGGCCCTGATTACAACTGTCTTTGGACTTATCATTGCGATTGTGGCGCTTGTCGCATACAACCTTTTCGTGCAGAAAGTTGATGTATTTGCAGCTGAAACCTCAAAAGCCGTGAACGACATCATTCCAGAGCTTCTTGGTGCAAAGAATGATTAAAAGCAGAAGAAGGCCGTTTGAAGACTCAAGCTCCGGCTCGCTTCAGGACTTGAGTTTTCTTCTTATTGTATTTTTCATCGTAATCGCGGGATTCAATGTGAACAAGGGATTCATTCTGAACCTTCCGTCAAAAGACAAGCCGAAAATTGTTCAGCAGAATGACCTCATGAAAGCCAGCCTGACCGCCGAGGGCTCTCTTCTTCTTGATGGAAAAGAAGCCGCAATTGAAGAACTTTGCAGCGCGATAATAGAAAAGCAGAAATCATGGCCAGGCATGACATTTCTTCTTGCCATAAATCCAGAAACTCCTTATCAAAATGTAGTCAATGTGATTTATGAAATACGAAATCTTAATATAGAAAATTTCTGCTTTAAAATGGAGAGCGGCAGATGAACATAAAGCGCAAAAGAAGAAGTGCGAGCATAACCACATCCTCCATGTCGGACATAGGATTTCTCCTGCTGATTTTTATAATGCTCATTTCAATTATGAACCAGCGTTTCAAGGAGCCTATTGAATATTCCGAGGCAAAGCAGCTGCAGAAGACAAGCCTTGAACACAACTTTGAAATCTGGATTCAGAAAAACGGAACTATAAGCGCAGACAGGCAAAACGCAACACCGGAAATTCTAGAATCCCTTGTTGTCTCTGCCATTACGGAGCATCCCGATATACAGATTCATATCATCGCTGACAAAAACACGCCTTATAAGTATATAAATTCCGTCATACAAGTCCTGCAGCCGCTTCAGCATAGAGCCGTGAGCTTTGTCGCAAAGGAGATGTAAAATGGAAAAAGCGAGGCTATACAATCTCTGCCAAAAATTCTACAAGCCGGCGGTGCTTATAGCAACAGTCCTTCTTCACATTGGAGCTTTCTGCTTTTTTAAACCAAAGCCTGAAAAGGAGCTTACAGAAGAGGATTTTATAGAAACAAAAATTTTCAAGCTCGTCGATGTGCAGGAATACATTCCTCCGGCACCGCAGCCAAAGAACATAGCAAGAACAGCGGCAACAGAACAAAAGCAGCCAAAATCCAGCGAAAAAGTTGAGGAGACAAAGGAAGCGGCTGATGAAAAAAAAGAAGAGGCGACAGATCCGCTCAGCGACTATATTCCTCAGCATAAAATTTCAAAGGCTCCGTCATTTCCTTCAAAGAAAATTCTGAGCCGCCTTGCCTACCCTCCGGCCGCAAAAAAGCAGGGAATCGAAGGCGTTGTGCTCCTTGAGCTTTTTATAGATTCAAAGGGCAAAATCGTAAAGATAAATGTTCTAAAGAATCCAGGAAGCGGATTTGCAGAGGCAGCAGTAGCAGCATTCAGCGGCATAGACTGCGTTCCAGCCCTGATAAACGGAAAGCCCTGCGCCGTAAGATACAGATATCCAGTAAGATTCAAACTAACATAGGACATAAATCTTTTTGCTCAGGAAATGTGCCGTTGTAACTATTGATTTTTTACGGTATTCTATAAAATATGGCTTACGAAGTTACGGCGACAAGACGTCGTCCACAGAATTTTGACAATCTTGTTGGTCAGGAATTCGTTGCAGAAACTCTCAAGAATTCAATACAGTCAAAAAAGACAGCTCACGCATATTTATTTTCAGGCCCTAGAGGCTGCGGAAAAACATCAACCGCAAGAATCCTAGCAAAAGCCTTGAACTGCCAGAAAGGCCCTACAGCTTTTCCGTGCGGAGAATGTGCAGCCTGCCGGGAAATAACAGCCGGCTCGTCGCTCGATGTGATTGAAATAGACGGCGCATCAAACACAAGCGTAAATGATGTACGCCAGATAAAAGATGAAGTTCTATTTCCCCCGAATTCATGCAGATACAAAATCTACATAATCGATGAAGTCCACATGCTTTCAACTTCCGCATTCAACGCGCTTTTAAAGACAATAGAAGAGCCGCCGCCATACTGCGTTTTTATTTTTGCGACTACAGAAATTCAGAAAGTTCCGGCCACAATAAAGTCAAGATGCCAGCAGTTCAATTTCAGGCTTGTCCCGATTGAAAAGGTAAAACAGCAGCTTGCAGAGGCCGCATCGGAACTTGGAATAAAAGCCGAGGACGAGGCTCTGTACTGGATTGCAAGAGAATCAGGCGGCTCCATGAGAGATTCGTACACGCTCTTTGACCAGGTTGCGGCGTTTTCCGGCGGAGAAATCACTTATGAAAAAATCCGCGACAAGCTGGGCCTTGTTGGAGTTGACCGCCTGAATGAAATATTCGGCTTCTGTGTAAAAAAAGATCCGGAAAATGCGCTTCTAAAGCTTGATGAATATCTGCAGAACGGAGTAAGCATTGAGCAGCTTATTTCAAACTGCGCGGATTACCTGCGCTCTCTTCTTCTTATAAAAAGCGGCGTAAAAAAAGAATCTCTGCTTGGACAGAACGCAGACCGTTTTTCCAAGGAAGTTCTAGGCTCATGGAATTCTGTGCAGCTGGAAAGAGCGCTTGGAATTTTCATGCAGCTTTACAGGGACGTGCGGTATTCATTGAGTCCGCGCTACGAGTTTGAGCTTGCAGTTTCAAGGCTGTGCTGGCTAAAGGACTACGTTTCCGCAGCGGAAGTAAAAAAAGCTGTCGACGCAGTAAAGCCGCTTTTAACAGGTCCGGCCATGCAAAAAAAAGCTGCCGCTGAAAAAAAAAATGAGCCGGTAAATGCTCCAAGAAATTCATTTTTAGCTGTTCCCGCTCCAATTCCTACATTCAGCGCGCTGGAAGATGATGACAGCTCTTTTTATGATGGCGGAGCTGAACCGCCTGAACAATTTTCAGCAGCAGAAGAAAAACCGTGCGAGCCGGAGCCAGGGGACAATTTCCAGCAAAATGAATCAGCTCTGGGAAAAACCGGCATCTCAGACATCGAGAAAGCAAAAGACGCAATGATTTCTGATTTTTCCATAGACGATGCCTTGCTTGCCAGCACTTTAATGCAGACAAAGGAATGGAAGCTTGAAGGCGGAAAGGCAAGCGCGGTAACTGAAAATCAGTTTGAGCAGATGCAGATTCAGCAGCAGGCTTCTAAAATTTCAGCGTACCTTTCAAAAATATACGGGCAGACAATAAGCTTTGAAGTCCTGTTTACGCCAAAGAAAATTGAAGAAAAGCATCAGGAAATTCCTATAGAAGTAAAAATTCTCCGGGATGTCTTTAAAGGAACTATAACCGCAGGAGCGTAACATGAAAAAGACATTCGCCTTATTTTTATGCGCTGGAATATTTTTCAGCTGCGGACAAAAATCTCCAGAAATGACTCTTGAAGAAATTGCGGAATATAAAAAGAATTCCAGCTCGCTTCTCCTTGAAAAAACAATCTACAAGCCATGGAGCGGCGGTAAATTTAAAGACGGAGCAGAAGGCGGAGAATGGCTTTCCTCAGTAAGCGCAGATCCAAAAACATTCAACCAGTACATTGCCGAGCGCGATGCTGAAAGCGCAGGAATTATAAACCAGACTTTGGACTCGCTTGTGGACTACGACAGCGCGGGAAAAAAATGGTTTCCAAGGGCGGCTTTCTTTGAAATCGAATCAGACAAAAAGAAAAATACGCTTACAGTCCATTACACTCTGCGCGAAAACCTTTACTGGACCTGGTACGGCTCAAATGAAAAAGTTCCCGTAACCTCCGATGATATTGTCTTCTGGTACAACGAAATCGCAGGAGACCCTTCATTCCAAAGCTCAGGCTACAGCGGCCAGTTTGTTTCCATGCCAGACGGAAGCTCCGCGCGCATTGAATGTATAAAAATAAACGACAGGCAGTTTGACTTTGTATTTCCGCGGATTATCGCAGATCCTCTTCTTGCCACGAACATGACTTTCTGCCCTTCTTTTATCTATAAAAAAGCAAAGGAAGAAAAAGGAGCGGAAGGTGTAAAAGATCTTTTCAAGGCATCCTGCAGCGTGCGCGACATTCCTTCAATGGGAAGATGGTACATAGCCGAATACATTCCAGGCCAGCGGATTGTATACAAAAAAAATCCTCATTACTGGGAAAAAGACTCGGCTGGAAAAACAACAACTTACATTGATACAAAAACAGTCCAGATTGTAGCAAATCCGCGCACAGAATACCTTTTGTTCAAGCAGGGAAAAATGGACTCCTATTCGCCTGTTCCTGAAGAAGTTGATGCCATAATAAGCGGGCAGAAAAATTCCTATAAAGTCTTCCGCTCTGAAGGCTCAATCGGAACCGCAATGTGGACTTTCAACCAGAATCCACAGAACAAGGAAAAACCATTTTACAGCTGGTTCACAAAAAAGGAATTCCGGCAGGCGATGAGCTGTCTTTTAAACCGCGAAAGAATAATTGCCCAGACTTACCGCGGGCTTGCCGAGCCAAAATACAATTTCTTCCCAAGCGTGAATCCTTATTACAGCAGCGATATAACACTGAAATACAGATTTGACAAAGAGCTGGCGGTGCGCCTTTTATCAAGAATCGGAATCAACCAGGATGCCGGCGGAAAAATGAAAGATGCCTATGGAAACGAAATTTCATTTGACCTGACGGTTGCATCCTCAAGCGCGACCGCGAATGACATGGCGCAGATTGTGGCGGACGAATGTTCAAGCGTCGGAATAACCGTGAACGTGCGGCAGGTTGATTTTCAGAAGATGATTGAGCTTTTGACTTCAACCTATGACTGGCAGTCAGTTTTTATAGGGCTTGGAGCGAACATTTTTCCAACGCAAGGAAGCAATGTATGGCCTTCCGGCGGAAATCTTCACCTCTGGAATCCCAAGCAGAAAACTCCGGCAACTGAATGGGAAGCCAGAATTGACTATCTTTACAACGAAGGCTCATTCACAGGCGACCATGCGCAGGCAAAAAAAATTTGGGATGAATACCAGTCAATCATACTTGAACAATGCCCGATAATCTATCTTGTAAGCATGAAAACTTTTTTTGCGCTTCAAGGAAAATGGGATATTTCAAACTTTTTCTACGACAACATGAACGGAGCAATGACAGACCGGATTTTCTTGTCGCAGGTTCAGTAAGGAAAAAATATGGCAGCATTTTTAAAAAAACTTTGGGGAACTATTTCTTTTCCATGGAATTATTTTAAAAAGCGAAATCCGCTTGCTTCCTTCATTGCCGGCAGAGTCTCAACTATGGCCGCGCTTCTTTTCCTTCTTGGACTTGCAATGTTCGCGCTTATGGAGCTTGCGCCCGGAGACATAGTAGACCAGATGATGACACAGCAAATAGCATCTTCCATGAATTCAGCCTCAGCTTCTTCAGCGCAAGTTTCAAAGGACAGCAGCTTCACAGCAGACCAGGAGCAGCAGCTTAGAAAGGAAATGGGACTGGACAAGCCCTTTTATGCCCAGTACATGGACTGGCTGAAAAGAGTTTTTATAAATCACGATCTTGGAATCAGCCTTATTTCCAGAACGCCTGTAAGCTTTTTGATTCTATCAAGGCTCAAGAATTCAATAGCGCTCAACTTAATTTCGCTTGTCTTTATTACTCTGTTTTCTTTTTTACTTGGAGTGTATTTTTCAAGCAAGGCCGGAACACGAGCTGATGTGGCGGCAACTTTCTTCGCGCTATTCTTCCATGCGTTTCCTGGAATTCTGCTTCTAATTCTACTGCAGCTGTTTGCCTCTATAAGCGGACTTTTTCCTGTAACCGGATATCCAGACTTTCCCTTTTCAGAGAACCCGGTAAAGTTCACCTTCAGCTACGTCCATCATATCTTTCTTCCGCTTCTTGCTTCTTTTTTGGGAGGAGCAGGCGGAACTATGAGAATGATACGCTCAACCATGCTTGACCAGATGGGGCTTCCTTATATAATGGCCCTCCGTTCCCGCGGAATCTGTGAGCGCAGAATCTACTTAAACCACGCATTCAAAAATACACTGAATCCATACATAACAGGCAGCGCAAATCTTCTTGCCAGCCTTTTCAGCGGAAGCCTGATTCTGGAAATAATTTTTTCTTATCCTGGAATAGGCCGGCTTATGTACGAGGCTGTAACCCAGCAGGATGTAAATCTCGTTCTGGCAAACAGTATGTTTGTCTCCGCTCTTGTCCTTGCCGGAATGATTATTTCGGACATCACGCTTGCAATTGTAGATCCTAGAATCAGATATAAATAAATTTTCGGAGTGCTTTATGAAAAAAATTTTATTTGCTATTGCCGCAGCCGCATCGCTTGCATTTGTTCAGCTTTCATGCTCAACAAATAAAATTTCCAAGGAAATACCAAAGCCATCAGTTTCATTCAATTCAATTTCCTTTGTTTCGCTCGACACAGAAGGAATAACACTAAAATGCGACTATGCGGTAAAAAACCCTTACCCTGTATCACTTTCACTTGCAAAAATTTCCGCAGATATAACGTGCAGCGGAGAAGCGTTTACAACTATTACAGCGGACGAAGGAATAAGCCTTCTGGCAAAATCAACAAAAGAAAATTCATTCAACTTTAAGATTCCTTACGACACCATTCTAAGCTTTTCAAAGACTCTGAAATCTGAAAAATCGCTTCCATTCATGGTCTCGGGAAACGCAACAATCGGAAACATTCCGCTGATTTCTTCAATAACGTTGCCGTTTTCAAAGGAGTTTGACGTTCCTGTATTCAAGCCGAGCTTCTCTTTTTCAAGTCCTAAAGTAGTTCTTCCAAGTGCAAAAGAAATTATATCCTCATTCACAAAAAGCGGAATATCAGCGGCAAAAGCAGCAAGCGCGGCCTCCTCGCTCATAGCAGGAAAACCGATTGCAGAGAACCTGCTGGACAACGTGGATATGAATGTAAAGATAAATTTCAACCTGAACGTAAAAAATGAAGGCGGCGCAGAATGGAAGTATATCCTGAATTCATGCAAGATAATCTCAGGCGGAAAAAACCTTGCGGCTCTTGATGCGTTCCAAAACGAGATAAACACAGCAAGCGGAACGATTCCACTCACGGCCACAGTAAACACAGTTACAGCCGGAAAATTCATTGCGCAGATTATAAACAAGGCCGGAGAAAATCCGATGTTTGCATTGGAAAGCGGAGTTTCGTTTCCGCAGCTGAAATCAGCAGCATTGCCTTTATCATGCTCAAAGGAAATTCCGCTGAGCAAATTCAGTCTTGGAAAATAAAGCAAAATGAAGCAGCTCTTTAAGTATATTGCAGGACGGCCGGTTGCCCTCGCCTCTTTAATCGTTATTGCCGCAATCTATATTGTAATGATTTTCGCTGAATTTTTTGCTCCGTATTCAGCGTCCGCATCTTTTCCAGAAGACACTTTCCATCCTGCAAACATCGAGCTGACTTCCAGAGGACTAAAAGTCCGTGAATTCAGAGTTCTGGAAAGCACAACCTGGCATTATGCAAAA
This sequence comes from uncultured Treponema sp., assembly GCA_964607295.1. Lineage (GTDB taxonomy): Bacteria > Spirochaetota > Spirochaetia > Treponematales > Treponemataceae > Treponema_D. The sequence continues at coordinate 51,303 of CAZSJX010000008.1, forward strand.
GTAAAAGACTTGCGGCACAACCTGAAATTTTTTGTTCACGGACATAAATACAAGGTGCTTGGAATCATTCCGTGCGATCTTCATCTTTTTGGAACTGAGCCTGACCCGAACGGAAACCAATACCCGGTATTTTTAATAGGGGCGGACAATTTAGGCCGGGACCTGTTTTCAAGAATTGTATACGGAAGCAGAATTTCGCTTACAATCGGATTTATAGCCAGCGCAGTTTCATTAGTTCTTGCAATAATTTTCGGCGGGCTCGCAGGATTTTACGGCGGCTCAACAGACTGGCTTATAATGAGGTTCAGCGAATTTTTTATGCTCATTCCAAGCCTGTACCTGATTCTTTTTCTGCGGTCGCTATTGAACACAAACATGGACTCCGGAACTTCCTACATGGTCATCACCATAATTCTTTCCCTTGTGGGCTGGCCTGGCAGCGCTAGGACATTGCGCGGAATGGTCCATGCAATCAAGCGCGAGGAATTTGTTCAAAACGCTGTTCTTGAAGGAACTCCATCGCTGGCAATAATTTTCAGGCACATAATTCCGCAGATTTCAAGCCTCCTTATTGTAAGCACAACGCTTTCAATTCCAGGATTCATTATGAGCGAGACAACGCTTTCGTATCTCGGGCTTGGAATAAATGATCCTGCGGTAAGCTGGGGCTCGCTTATAAACAGAGACATTTCCACGCTGAACAATCTCAAGAATTTTCCATGGCTTTTGACACCTGTATGGCTTTTGCTTGCGGTAACGCTGTCTTTCAATTTTCTTGGCGACGCTTTGCGCGATTTTTATGATCCGTTCCATTCAGTTTTTCCTACCTGGAAAAAAAGGCGGCTTGAAAAGAAAATCAAGACACATAATGCCCAGTGCGAACTGTCAATGGCGGAGCTTCAGCGCGCATTTTTAACTGTGCAGAATCTTTTTGTAACTTTTGATGTCCAGACAGGAAGCAGGAACATCCAGATTCAGGCTGTGCGCGGAGTAAGCTTTTCAATGAGGCGCGGAGAAATTCTTGGAATCGTCGGTGAAAGCGGATCCGGCAAATCAGTTTCCACAACGGCAGTTTTAGGACTTTTGCCGGGAAACGCTTTTGTCGAAGGAAGGATTTTCTTCAAGGGAATCGAGCTCACTGCCCTTTCGCAAGATCAGTTCAGGGAGCTGCGCGGAAGAAAAATCAGCTGCATTTTCCAAGAGCCAGGACGCTCATTCGACCCGCTCCAAAGCATAGAAAATGTTTTTGCGGAAAATTTCAGGAATTCAGAGCCGGAGCTCACAAAGGAAGAATGTAAAAAACGCGCTGTGGAGCTTTTAAACGAAGTCGGGCTTCCAGATGCGGAAAAGCGGCTTAAGAATTTTCCGCACCAGTTTTCAGGCGGACAGCTTCAAAGAATCAGCATCGCTCTGTCCTTGGCACAGGGCTGCGACCTTCTTATTGCGGACGAGCCTACAACTGCGCTGGATGTTACAATACAGGCCCAAATCGCGCAGCTTCTGTCAGACCTAAGGAGCCGGCGCGGACTTTCAATAATTTTTATAAGCCACAACATCGACCTTGTAGCATCGCTTTGCGACAATATAATTGTAATGTACGGCGGACTGATTATGGAAAAAGGTTCTTCCTCGCAAATCATAAAAAATCCGCGGCATCCTTACACAAAGTCACTTCTAGCCTCCACGCCGAAATTCGGAAGCCACTACACAGAGCAGGAGCTGGTCTCCATTCCTGGAAAAGTTACAGATCCTGCCTCTCCTGAGCCCGGATGCCCGTTTGCTCCAAGATGCAGCCTGAAAAAAGACGGCTGTGAGAAAGAAAACTTCAAATGCTATAAAATGATATAAAAGGCTGAATTTGTATGGAAAAGGATATAATTTTACAAACCAATAACCTGCAGAAATATTTTGGACTGGACGCAGGATTTTTTGCAAAAAAGGACAAGCAGGTCTATGCAGTGAACGGCGTCTCGCTTGAAATCGAGCGCGGAAAAACTTACGGACTTGTAGGCGAAAGCGGCTGCGGAAAAACAACGACAGCCCGGCTTTTAGTACGGATGTACAATGCAACTTCTGGAAAAATATATTTCACTCCGGACAAGAAGTCATCACCTGTTGAAGTCTCCTCACTGAGCAAAAAAGAGCTTTCCGCCTACCGGGAAAAAGTAAAGTATATATTTCAGGATCCATCGCGCTCACTGAACCCGCGGATGACAATCGCAGGAATTTTGTCTTCTCCGCTTAAATACTCATCGCACTGGCAGGGAAAAGAACAGGCCCGGGAAAAGGCGGCGGACTTGCTCGAAGAAATCGGACTGGACAAGGCGGACCTGGACAAAAAGCCGCAGGAATTTTCCGGAGGACAAAGACAGCGCATTTCAATTGCACGCGGACTGATTCTTGAGCCGCAGCTTCTTATATGCGACGAAGTTGTAAGCGCGCTTGATGTTTCCGTGCAGGCGCAGATACTGAATCTCCTGCAGAATCTAAGAGAAAAGCGGGGGCTTTCATTTTTATTCATCGCGCATGATTTAAAGGTTTCCTGTTATTTTTGCGACACAATCGGCGTAATGTACCGTGGAATGATTGTAGAGGAAGCCGAGGCAAAAAATCTCTACAAGGAAGCTGCCCATCCATACACGCAGGCTCTTTTTGCCGGAGCCGGCGGAAAATTTCAGGCTGAAAAGACAGGCGAAATGAAGACACTGCTGGAGCGCCTTTCCGGCTGTCCCTTTGCCCATAGATGCCCAAAAGCGCAGGAAAAATGCCTCTGTGAAATTCCTCCCTTAAGACAGATTTCCGAAAACCATAAACTGCGCTGTTTCTTTACAGAATAAGACAAAAGTATGACAATTTATATAAATTTATATATTTTTTAGAATTATTTTCATTTTTGTACCCTTATTTTTAAAGATTTTCCCTTAGTTCCGCACCAAAAAAAAAGAAAAAAAATCTGCCCCCGAAAATCATGCACAAACCGCCTTTTTATAGAATTTCCGGTTTTTTACAGGGAATCCGTTTTATTGACTGAAAACACCACTGCTAGTATACTATGGGTACTTGCAACACCATATATAGATACTGGTGCTTCTAAAAAGAGGGAATTACATGAAAATCATCAAACGAAGCGGTGCAGAAGCTGTTTATGACCGCAATAAAATTTCAACGGCAATAAAAAAGGCGAATGCGCAGGTGAGAGAGTCCAAGCGTCTTAAAGAAAGCCAGATTGAATCCATTGTTGATGATATTGAAATCGAGTGCCATAATTCAGGGCACGCTCTTAATGTTGAGGATATCCAGGACCTTGTTGAAAACGGCATCATGCAGAACGGAGCCTACGAGGTCGCCAAGCTTTACATAACATACCGCTACCGCCACCAGCTTCTCCGCAAGGAAAACACAACAGACCAGCAGATAATGAGCCTCCTTGAAGAAAACAACGAGGAAGTCAAGCAGGAAAATTCAAACAAGAATCCTACAGTTGTTTCTGTGCAGCGCGACTACATGGCAGGAGAAGTAAGCAAGGATATAACACGCCGCTTCCTTTTGGATCCAGATATCTGCAAGGCGCACGACGAGGGAATTATACATTTCCATGACGCAGACTACTTTGCACAGCATATGCACAACTGCGACCTTGTGAATCTTGAGGATATGCTGCAGAACGGAACAGTAATCAGCGGAACAAAAATCGACCGTCCGCATTCCTTTTCCACGGCATGCAATATCGCCACGCAGATTATCGCGCAGGTTGCCAGCTGCCAGTACGGCGGACAAAGCATCACGCTCACGCATCTTGCTCCTTTTGTTGACGTAAGCCGAAAAAAAATCATGGCCGAGACAACAGAGCTTATAAAGGCGACAGGACTTCAAGTTTCATCCGAGCAGTTCAACTATATGGTGGAGCAGCGTGTAAAGGATGAAATAAAGCGCGGAGTGCAGACAATCCAGTACCAGGTCATAACACTCATGACAACAAACGGCCAGGCTCCTTTTGTAACAGTATTCATGTACCTGAACGAAGCTAAGAACGAGCAGGAGAAAGCGGATCTTGCGCTTATTATAGAAGAAGTTCTTAAACAGCGCTATCAGGGTGTAAAGAATGAAAAGGGCGCATGGATTACTCCGGCGTTCCCAAAGCTCATCTATGTCCTTGAAAACGACAATATAGAGCAAGGCTCGCCTTATTACTACCTTTCAGAGCTTGCCGCAAAATGCACCGCGCGCAGAATGGTTCCAGACTACATAAGCGAAAAGAAAATGCTGGAGCTAAAGGTCGATGCAAAGGGAAACGGAAACTGCTATCCATGCATGGGCTGCCGCTCGTTCCTGACACCTTATCTGGATTTGACAGGAAAGCCCAAGTATTACGGAAGGTTCAACCAGGGCGTTGTAACAATAAATCTTGTGGATACAGCCTGCTCTTCCGGCGGCGACATGATTAAATTCCAGCAGATTCTTCAGGAGCGTCTTGAGCTTTGCCACAGGGCGCTTAGAATCCGCCACGAGCGTCTTCTGGGAACAAAATCGGACGCAGCCCCGATACTCTGGCAGAACGGAGCATTGGCGCGGCTCAAAAAAGGAGAGGCAATCGACAAGCTTCTGTACAACGGATACTCAACAATTTCGCTTGGATACGCGGGACTGTGCGAATGTGTCCGCTATATGACAGGAAAATCGCATACAGATCCAGACGCCAAGCCTTTCGCCCTGAATGTAATGAAAGCCCTGAACGAAGCCTGCAAGAAATGGAAGGAAGCCGAGCACATCGACTATTCCGTCTACGGAACTCCGCTTGAAAGCACAACATATAAATTCGCAAAGTGCCTGAAAAGACGCTTTGGCATAATTGAAGGCGTTACAGACAAGAACTACATCACAAACAGCTACCACGTCAATGTAACAGAAAAAATAGACGCATTCACAAAGCTTTCATTCGAGTCTGAATTCCAGAAGCTTTCTCCGGGCGGAGCTGTAAGCTATGTTGAAGTTCCGAACATGGAAAACAACATTCCGGCTGTGATGGCTCTCTTAAAGCACATCTACAACAACATAATGTACGCGGAACTGAATACAAAAAGCGACTTCTGCCAGAAATGCGGTTACACCGGCGAAATTCAGATTGCGTCAGACAACGACGGAAAGCTTATCTGGGAATGTCCGAACTGCAAGAACCGAGACCAGACCACAATGAACGTTGCCAGAAGGACTTGCGGATACATCGGAACCCAATACTGGAACCAGGGACGCACGCAGGAAATAAAAGAGCGCGTGCTGCATTTGTAAATGCACTACGGCGAAATCAAAAAATTCGACATTTCAAATGGAGACGGAGTAAGAGTCTCGCTTTTTGTCTCCGGCTGCAGAGTCTGCTGTCCGGGATGCTTCAACAGATGCACTTGGGACTTCTGCTACGGAAAGCCATTCACAGAAGAAACCGAGGCTGAAATTCTTGAAGCGCTCTCAAAGGACTTTATTTCCGGACTCACAGTTCTGGGTGGCGAGCCGTTTGAGCCGGAAAATCAGGAAACGCTTGCGCCTTTTCTGTCAAAGGTAAAGAAAATGTTTCCCGGAAAAACAGTCTGGTTCTACACAGGCTACATATACGACAAGGACATTCTTCCTGCCGGCGGAAAAAAACACTGCGCATCCACGGACCGGCTTTTAGACAGCATTGACGTGCTTGTAGACGGGCCATTCATGGAAGAACTGAAGGACATTTCGCTCCAGTTCCGCGGCTCAAGAAACCAGCGCATTCTTAGGCTCAAACAGCCTTCCGCAGATTCCGCAAGCATATAAAAAAGCCCCGGAATTTTTCCGGAGCAAAGAGCAAGCTAGCGATAACAGGAAGTTATTTCTTTACATAAGAAACATTCTCTACATCATCAAGCAATGTCAAAACAGTGCCGTTAATTGTAGCATAGCCTTCATTGTCTTCTCTAGCAGGAACGTCAATAAGAGCGTTTGTTTCTTCATCAAGAATCTTTTTTACTGTTATTTTTATTTTGCCATTCTTAGTGGTGTCGCCTGAATAAACGCCTGTAGCTCCTACCATAGTCACTGAGCCCATAGTAGCTTCTACCTTAAATGTGCCGTCGTCATAGAAATAAACTGTTTGTGTAACATCATCTTCCGTGTTATACCACGCTGTAACAACACTCGGGTCGTCGTCATCATCGTCGTCAGACTTGCAGCCTACGAACGCAAGCGCAAGAACCATGGCAGCCAGCACAGCTGAAATTTTAGCAAACTTTCTCATAAGTCCACTCCTTGAAAATAATAAAATATGCTGAAGAAAATCAGCAGTTTTATTATACCCCCCCCCGGGATTTGTCAAGTAGTTTGCTAATTTTTTGTTATTTTCTTTTATCTGAAAAATGCCCGCATTCGCTGCCACAAAAGCGGCAATGATGATAGTTCCAAGGCAAAACTGCGTTGTAGAGGCAAGTTAGTTTCCCTTCGGCTTGGCAGACGCAGCTCGATTGTCAGCTGTCTTTTGTAAAATCATAATCAACTTGATACGGATGCGCGTAAGTCCAAAGGAGCTGATTTTTCCCTAAACATCGCCCGTTGTTCTTCCGAAATTCAGAGCAAGGGAATCTTTTTATCCAGAGGGTGAACTATGAAGGCTATTGGAATAAAACTCGCAGACGGAACTTTCTATCCGCTTTTGGAAGAAGGCAGTCCAGAAAAGAAAACCATCGACTTAACAACAGTCATGGACAACCAGACAAAGGTTCAGGTTGATGTATACAGAACAGAGACAGGAACTCTCGAAAACGCGGAATACGTAGACACGCTTGAAATTACGAATTTAAATCCGCATCAGAACGGAGAGCCGACGCTGTGCCTTGCAATTGACGTGGACGAAAACAACGAGCTTTCCGCAGAAATCCGTGACCTTGAGACTGGAAAGAAAAGCGAAATTCAGGTTACCCTAGCCTCCCGCACCCGCTCAGAAGCCTCCCTGCCGGAAGAAGAGCCGCCTGTTACAATCTCGGACAGCGATCTTGAAAAAGCCGGACTCGAGGACTTTGTCACGCAGCAGGCAAAAAAAGCAAGCGATGACGATTTCCACTTTGACGACCTCAACAATCCGCCGGAAGCATCTGCGGATGAAGAAATTTTTGGAAAGGACAGCCTGGAGCCGCCTGAATTCAATGCGGATGAAACTGCGGAAATTCCGGCCGACTCATTTCTTGACAGCGATGAGGACAAGACTTTTGTGGCAGACACAACAAGGCTCGATCCAGTTATAGAAGAAATCCCTGACTTTGGCCAAGAAGAATTTGACGAGCCGGACATTCAGGAAGAATTTACAGACGAACCGGAAGAAGCGGAGGAAAAAGAAATTCCTGAGCAGGAAATTGCGGAAGTGCCGTCAGAAGACAATGTGATTGACGTTGACCATGCAGAAATTCCAGCCTCTGATGACACGACGGAAATAGATGCTCTTCCAGATTTTGACACAACAGAAGCTCCCGAATCCGAGGAGACGGCTGTGCAAGAACCGCAGGCTTCTGACGACGACAGCGTACTGCCCGACTTTGACAGCGAAGAATTCAATCTTCCGGACTTTGAGGAAACAGGCGCAGACGAGCCGCTGTCTGACGATGACTTTTCGCTTCCGCCGGAATTTGATGAAGAAACAGAACTTCCGCAGGAAAACGAAGAGCAGCCAAAAGATCCTACGTTCCAGCCGAGCACAAATATGTTCAGCAATCTTTACGACAAGGAGACCATGGACGGCGCATCTTCTTCATACAGCGAGGAGGATGAAATAAAGAGAAAAACAAAAGCGCCTGTAATAATCTGCGTAGTCTGCGCTATAATCTGCGTGATTGCAGCACTGCTTGTGCTTTTTGTAATTCCTTCAAGGCTGAACATTTTCGCAAAGCACGCTGAAAAAAGCACTGAACAAGAGCTGGCCGCAAATCTTCCAGACGAAGAAACTCCTATGCCGGAGGAAGCTCCAGATATTCAGCCAGAGCCGATTCCAGCAAAAGAGGACGAGATTGTAATTGCAGAAACTCCAGAAGCAGTAGTGCCGGAGCCGCCTGCACCCGAGCCAGAGCCAGCGGAAGACATACGCTACAAAATTGTCTGGGGCGACACTTTGTGGGACATTTCAAATGCCTACTATAAAACTCCATGGAAATACAAGCGGATTGCAAGGCACAACGGCATAAAAAATCCTGACCATATTATTTCAGGACACTGGATTCTTATTCCGGCAGAGTAATTTTTCCGCGCTTAGTTTTTTATATTATTGATGAAAAAACTCCGTGTATTTATTTCCTGCCTGATTGTCCTAGTGAGCTTTACAGGATTTGGATGCGCACAAAACAATTCCCTGCAAAAAAAATACGGAAAGGACTCCGCATATTTTATGGCGCTTCTGTCTCTTGAAAACGGAGATCAGCGTCAGGCGGAGCGGCTTTTAAAGCAGGCTGAAAAAAATGCCTCGCCTCTGGTTGCAAGACGCTCAATGGAAAAACTTTCACAGCTGGGAAACGTTCAGGAGCGGATAAGCAGAAGCTGCGCGCTTTACAAAAAATTTCCGGATGAAGAAACAAAGCTTGCAGCCGCAAAAGAGCTTTTTAAGAACAAGGAATACGCAAGGACTGTCCGGATTACAGAAAAAACTGATTTAAAGAACTGCCCGAATGAAACTGCATATTACAGGCTCGCCTCAATGCAGAAAAAGAATGACTCAAGATTTAGCAAGGAATTCTTTGACTGGTGCACATCAAGGGCATTTTCGGACTTCCACTACAAGCTTTTTTGCGAGACATTCGCCGCAGGAAAAACAGAGCAGCCAGATGCCATTCAGCTGCGCGCCGATATTTTTACAAAAAACTATGCAGCCGCCTGTTCAAACGCAAAGCTGGTTCTTGAAAACGAGGATTTTCTTCTGCCGCAAATTCTAAGCGATGCAGGAAAAGCTTTTTTGTACGGCTCAGGCAGCTATTTTTCAAATGCGGCCTATCTTGACTCCATTAAAAAAAATTTGCCGGATGACTGCAAATTCTACGCCTCCTTTTATGCAGGACGGCTTTATGACAAAGCGGACTCCTACAAAACGAGAGCCCTGTCCAGATTTGTTTCCGCAATGCAGGAATCCTTGTCTGGCAAAGATTTTGACAACGCGCTCTGGTATTATTTCAACTGCCTTTTAAAAATTTCAATTCCAAGAACAATTGATGCAATTGACCAGTATAAAGACAAATGGAAAAACCCTTCCTACTTTGATGACTTCTTTGAAACACTTTCGGTGCGGCTTCTTTCGCTTCACGCATGGAACGATTTTTTCAAAACCGCCGATTTAATTTACGGAAAAGCGAGTCCGGAGATTTCCGCAAAATTTTCATATATTTCAGCGCGGCTCATTCAGGAAAATTTCATTAAGCCTTCCGCAGAAAAACAAAATGAGGAGCAAAGGCTTTTTTCACAAGCACTGCAAAGCGGAAGCGACCTGTACTACAGGTTTCTTGCGATAAAAAATCTGGAGCTGGATCAGACAAAGGCTGAGGAGGCCATTTTTTCAGCAGGAAACAAAAAAGAAATCCAGCCGGACGCAGAAGCTGAAAGGCTTTTGCTTGGCTATGCGGACTTCGGGCTTAAGGATTATATCTATCCTGAGTATCAAATGCTTCAGGATAAAATCGGAATTGAATGTGCTGAAAAAGCCGCGGAATTTCTTGGAGCCTGCGGAAAAGAACAGGAAAGCATCCGCATTGCCTCGCGCCGTCTTTTTTCAAGGGACGGGCCATTTCAGAAAAAACTTCTGGAGCTTTCGTTTCCGCAGTATTTTAAGGAGAGTGTCCAGAAATCCTGCCGGGATTTTTCACAGCCAGAATATCTTCTCTACGGATTAATCAGAAGCGAAAGTTTTTTCAACCCGAATGCAAAAAGCAGCGTAGGCGCAAAAGGACTCACTCAGCTTATGGAAGGAACCGCAGCAGACATTGCGCGCAAGCTAAAAGTGGCGCAGTTTGATCTGGCGGACAGCGCGACAAACATAAGATTCGGCTCATTCTATCTTGAAGAGCTCAGGCGCAGGCTTGACGGCTCCTCCATACTTGCGGTTCTTTCCTACAATGGCGGAATCTCACGAGTACGCTCATGGGTAAAAAGCGCGGAGCTTGAATTTGGAACTTCATCGCTGCCCAAGGACTTGTTTCTAGAGGCCATTCCATTTTCCGAGACAAGAGAATACGGCCGCAAGGTTGTTTCAGCGGCGGCGATGTACGGCTACCTTTACTACGGCCTGAGCACATCGCAGGTTGTTGAAGAAATCATGAAATGAAACTAGAATACATGGCGCTTTAGGAAATTTTTAAAACCCTTAATTTCAAGTTTTGACAGACACATCTCGACTGTTAGCTATTTTTTTATATTGAAATATACTTTACTCGAAATCAGGAGTAAAAGAAGTTTCTAAAGCGCTTTTAATTTTATAACCGGAGATAAACAATGACTGATCCGTTTGCACAAATTCTGCCGCAGGCATTTCATTTTTCACATTTGCAGGGAACACAGTTTGTTCTTCTGCTTGGAATCATCATGTTCTTTGGAGCGCTCGGCGGACGCATTTTCCAAAAGCTCCGGATTCCGCAGGTTGTAGGATACATTGTAATCGGAATTTTTATCGGCTCGTCTGGATTTCAGATTTTACGTCCTGAAACAATAATCGCATTGAATCCAGTGAACACAATCGCCCTTTCCCTGATAGGATTTTTAATCGGCGCGGAACTAAAAATAGATGTAATAAAAAAATACGGCAAACAGTTCATCGGAATTTTAATAGGAGAATCTGTAACTCCGTTTTTTGTAGTCGGATTTTTTGTTTCCCTGGTCGCATACATTTTTATGAAAGACTTTAAGACAGCTGTTTCTTTCGGGCTGATTCTTGGAGCGATATGTTCCGCCACAGCTCCAGCCGCGACAACCGATGTCTTAAAAGAATACAGAACGCGCGGACCGCTTACAACAACAACGCTTGGAATTGTCGCAATGGACGATGCAGTTGCGCTGATTCTGTACGCAGTCGCCTCCACGCTGGTTTCGCCTTTGCTAGGCGGACAAGGCCAGCCTCTTGGAATGCAGCTGCTGAGCATTGCAAAAGATATCTTCGGCTCTATAGCGGCCGGCTCTGTTTTTGGCGCGCTGGTAACATTCACCGTGAAAAACCTTATGAAAGATGAAGGCAGAGTTCTTTCGTTCGGGCTTGGCGGCCTTTTTCTTTCCACTGGCGTCTGCATCATCTTAGGACTGGACAATATTCTTGCCGCAATGTCCCTGGGATTTTTTATGGTCAACTTCGCCCCTGCAAGAACCCGCCCTATATTCAGCCTTGTTGAAAAATTCACACCGCCAATTTATGTTCTGTTCTTTGTGCTTGTAGGCGCAAAGCTGAATATCTGGGTTGTTACTCCGGTGCTAGGACTTCTTGCAATTGTCTATGTGGCAGGAAGAACCCTTGGAAAAACAATAGGAGCACGGCTCGGAGCAAAAATAACAAAAGCTCCGCAGACAGTCCATGACTTTTTGCCTTGGTGCCTTTTAAGCCAGGCCGGTGTTGCAATCGGACTCAGCATTGCCGCAAGCAACGACTTTGAAAATTCAATAGGCCCTTCCATTATATTGATAATCACAGCAACAACTTTTATTGTGCAGCTGATTGGCCCGGTTTGCGTAAAGCACGGAGTTACAAAAGCTGGAGAAGCCGGACTTGCCGTAACAGAAGATGACATCCTTAAATCTTCAAAAGTGAAGGACGTTACCTGGGGAAATGAAAAACTGTGCTGCAAGGAAAGCCATGCAATTGTCAGCGAGACCGAAAAAATTTGCTCCGTGCTGAAAAATTTTGAGACGCACCCAAATCAGTCATTCGCAGTCGCCTCCGCTGAGTCAGGAAAACTTTCAGGCATAATTACGCTTGAGCATTTAAAGGAAACGCTCATGATTGGAGAATTTGCCGATACGCTTCTTGCCGTTGACATCATGGAAAAACCGGCTTGTACTTGCAGTCCGGACGATTCTCTTCCTGATGTCTACAAGAAATTCAGCGATGCCGACACAGAATCAATGCCGATTGTTGATACCGCAGGAAATCCTCTCGGCATAATGGAAAAATTTGCAGTTGACCATTATCTTCACACAAAAATTTTTGAAATAAACCGCAAGCTGGAAAATATGTCGCAGCTTTCCAAAAACTGAATCATTGCATAATTCTGCCAAATTTTGTATCTTTAGACAAACAAAATTTTAGAGGTAGAAATGGCAGACGAAGCTCTCATTGCAAAAGTTAAGGAAACCCTAGAGGCGTTCCGTCCGCAGCTAAATGCAGATGGCGGCGACATGGAATTTATAAATATCGACGAGGAAAAAAAAGTACATCTAAAGCTTACCGGAGCCTGCGGCTCATGCCCGATGGCAACAATGACACTCAAGATGGGCATTGAACGCTATCTAAAAGAAACCTGCCCGGAAATTTCCGAAGTTGTACAGGACTAAGCAATGAAAGTTGAAAATGATAAATATGTTTCTATAAACTACATATTGAAAAACGACGATGGGGAAATTCTTGACTCCTCCACTGAAAAAACATTGGACTATGTCCATGGAAGAGGATATCTCCTGCCCAAGCTGGAAGAGAAGCTGGAAGGAAAAAATCCCGGTGATAAATTCAGTGTAGTTCTTGAAGCGGCAGACGGCTACGGAGAATACAGAAAAGAACTTGTTGCAGATGTTGACCGCTCGAATTTTGAGGCAGGCGTTCCAATAGAAGTCGGAATGGCTTTTCAAGCTATGACAGCTTCAGGGCCGCAGATTGTGCGTGTTACAAAAATCAGCGATGACAAAATAACAGTTGACGCAAACCACGAGCTTGCAGGAACACGTCTTCACTTTGAAATTGAAATTGCGGATGTGCGTGAAGCTACAGAAGACGAGCTGAATCCTCCTTCGTGCGGCTGCGGCGGAAACTGCAATGGAGGCTGCGGCGGCGGATGCTCAGACGGAGAATGTGGCGGTGGCTGCGGAAACTGCAGCTGCGAAAGCTAACATTCGGAAGAGACAGCTTCAATTATTTTTACAGCATTGGCTTCTTTTGAGGAGCCGGACATATCCACAGTAATATCAGCCAGCTGCTCGTAAATACGCGTTCGTTCAATAAAAAACTCATGGAAAATCTTCCGCGCATCAGATATTGAGCGCGGATCTTTTTTTTCAATAAAGCCTGGAACATTCAAAAGCGTTCCGTCCTGGGCAACAGAGATTTCCCTTAAAACCCTGGAGCTGGCAATTTTTTCCGGAGTCTTAAGGAAAACAAATATTCCTATTTTTTTTAAAACATCAATGGCATTTTTGTTTGAGCAAATTCCACCGCCTGTTGAAACAACTGCATTTTTTTCTGCGGAAGAATTTATTTTCTCCAGCAGAAGCAGGCAGGCCTTCTCCTCTGCTTCCTGAAAAGCCTCGCTTCCAAGCCCTGTATAAATTTGCCGTGGAGTTTTTCCTGTCATTTCAAAAATCACATCATCAGTATCAAAAAAAGGCAAGGCAAGCTTTTTGCTTATCAAGCGCCCTTGTGTTGACTTTCCACAATGCTTAATGCCCATTAAAACTATGCTCATATTTCAGTTCCTGTAAATTAAAAAAATAGCCGGAATTTTGTTTATAGGCGGCTCGGCTGTCTTCTTCCATTCAGCGACAGAAAGAGTCCTGACGAATTCCTGCCCAGTTGTAAGGCCCGCGGCAACACACACACGGGTTTCATTCCGACATGAATTCAAAATAGCCTCCAGCATCTTTAAATTTCTATATGGAGCTTCTATAAAAAGCTGCGTCTGTTTTTCATTCCAGGCGCGGTTTTCAAGCTGCCTTATTTTCGCGGCGCGCTCATTCGGCTTAACCGGAAGATAGCCGTTAAAAGCAAAACTCTGTCCATTGAGTCCGCTTGCCATCACGGCCATAATCATTGACGACGGACCAGAAAGCGGAACAACCTTCACGCCCGCCTTTTGCGCCATCTCCACAACGGCAGCACCAGGGTCAGCAACAGCAGGACATCCAGCCTCTGAAATAATTCCCATGGGAAGCTTCTTCTTTAAAAGCGGATCAAGATAGCCTGAAATTTTTGAAAGATCAGAATGTTCGTTAAGCTCAAGAAACTGAATGGAGTCAATGTCAATTGAAGAATCCGCAAGCTTTAGAAAACGGATTGCAGAGCGGCGGTTTTCAACAATAAAATTCTTTATTCCGCGGATAATTTCCCGGTTGTATTCAGGCAAAACTTTCTGGTAGTCTGTTCCTCCCAGAGTTACAGGGACAAGATAAAGCGCAGGCTCAATTTTTTCCATTTCAACTCACCGTGCAAAAATTGAAATGAAGCTTGCGCCGCCAATAAAAGTTCCGATGCTGCTACCGATTGAAGACAAAAAGAAAACCATAAGCACACGAAGAATTCTGTTTTTATAAAAGCCTTTCACACTCGAAGCGTCCGCCTGCAAATTTTCCATATCCGCAACAGTCGGCTTTTTTACAAGAGCCTGAACAATTCCAGAAATAAATCCAATTCCAATAAACGGACAAAGGGAAGTGAACGGAGCGCCGACAGCAGAAGCCAGAACCGCAAGTATGTTTCCGCCAGCAGCAAGCGCACCGGCAGCGGCAAGAATTCCGTTCCATAAAACCCAGCTTCCAACCAGATCCGCGCCTTTTTCAATTCCGCCGACAACAAACCCCGCAGCGATAAGCCCCAAAATCAAAACAGGAATTATCCAGGCGGCTGCTTTTGCCCCGGCCGTTTTTTCCGGAACTTTCTCGATTGAGCTTGTATCAGGAACCTCTTCCCCGGATGAAAATTTCCCAAGATGCAAAGAAACCCCGGGTAAATGTCCGGCACCCAAAACTGCAAGAATATTTTTTTGCGGACAAGACCAGATTTTTGAAGCAAGGTAAAAATCGCGCTCGTCAATAAGAACTTCCTTTACAGCCGGAAGATAAGCGGAAATTTCCTGCATCATCGTATCCATTTCGCTGGACTGCTTCAAATTCTCGATTTCAGCTTCCGAAACTTCTTCCTTGGAAAATGCCGTGGCAACAAGCAGTGAAAGCAATTTACATTTTCCCATAAAAGAATTTTTTGCCCAGGCACGGCGCAATGTAACAGCCACAGGACGGTCAACCATTATTTCAGAAATTCCAAGCTCCTTGGCTTTTTTTATCGCAGCGGCCATTTCATCCCCGGGCTTTATTCCGGCATCTTCTCCCATCCGTTTTTGATATGCGGAAAGAACAATGTTTGCAAGCAAAAGAAATCCCTGTTTTTTCCTGAGGATTTCAATTATATCCATTTTTTTCCAGGACTCTTTATCCTGCATATTTTTCAGGCGGATTTCGTCAAGCTCAATTGCAACAGAATCAGGCTTTTGCTCTTCAATTGCATTTTCAACTTCAGAAATGCTGGCTTTTGAAACATGCGCGGTGCCAATGAAAATAAATTTTCTTCCATTAAGCTCAAGGATTTTTTGTGTTGACTTGTTTTTTTCCATAAAATTATTTTAAAGGAACTTTTCCTTTCGTTCTCCATTCTGCCAAACGAAATTCAAAAAACATCGGGCTGTTCATGCTTACAACCTTTGCATAATATTCGTTGGCAAGTTCTGCACCACCAAACATATCATAAAAAAGCGCAAGATAATAGTACATTTTTCCCTGTAAATTTCTGTTTGTCATTGCTGAAATTCTCTGCGGCAAAGGGCGTTCTCCCGCGCGGTCATGGAAAACTCTGAGCATGGAATATTCAATTGTATTTCTGTCCATTTTTCTAAGAACCTGATTGCTGAAATTCTTTGCCTCGTTTCCGTTTCCTTCCCTATAATAGCAGTAAGTAATCATCAGCGGATAAGAAATATTGTTTTTATTGTACTCATAGCACTTCATGAAAGATTCGCGGGCTGTTGTCCAGTTCTCTTCATGAAAGGCAAGAATTCCAAGGCTTTCATACGCATAGTAATAATTCGGATTAAGCTCAATGACTTTCTTGTAGTCATCTATGGCCTTTGCAAAAATATCCTGCTCATCATAAAGCCCCGCACGGTATGCATAGGCTAAAAAATAGTCCGGCTCGATTTCAATTGACTTTGTCCACGCTTTTTCTGCGTTTCCGTAATGTCCAAGATAGCGCTCATACATTCCGTAGTCCATGTTGCACTCATAGCTTTCCGGTTCTATATCAAGCGCCTTCTTCGCATAGTCAGAAGCAATTTTATACTCGTTCGCGGCATAGGCAAGCTTTCCCAAATACAAAAAAGCCTGGGTGTTTTCAGGATCAACCTCAAGAATTTTCTTGAAAGTTTTTTCCGCCTCATCGTCATTTTCAAGATAATAGTCGCACTGGCCGGCTCCGCGCAAAGCATCAATATTCTGAGGCTCACGGACTAAAGCCCTTTTGTAATATACCTTCGCCTGCTTATAGTTTTTCTTCAAAAACATATCATCGGCAAGCTCCACATTCGCCGCAGGATTCATCTTGTCTTTTGCCAAAAGCGCATTGACCTGCTTAGTCCTCTCTGCATTGTCCCCTTTCATTTTAGCAATTGCAACCGCAAGAGCCGCAACGTCATCATTCTGAGGATCCCGCCTTGAAAGCTCATCACAGAGAGCCTGAGCCTCATCAAGGTTTTCCGCGCTAACATTTATCGCAGCCTTCAAAAAAAGCAAATCGAAGTCCTCGGCATATTTTGCAGGAAGCTTAGTCTCATAAAGGGAAAGAGCCTCCTTTGCGCCTTCTTTATTCAAAACCGACTGCAAATCTTCCATAAAATCAGTCTTTGAATATTCAGACTTCTTCTTTTCCTCTGATTTTTTTTCAGTTCCAGCAGCCGGAGCCGGCTCTCCAGAATTTGCAGTGGAGGCGCAAGAAGCAAGCCCCATGCTCAAAATAACAGCAACCGCCACAACAAGAACGACCGCAGCCAAAAGCTCCGTCAAAGTAGTTTTTACCGAACTTTTCATAATTCCCCATACTCCAGAATGCTTATTGCTTTTTACAATTTTTAAATATAAAATAGCAAAGCTATGCGTAAACATCCTGTAAGAAAGTTTTTTGGACTTACACTCCTTTATTCAGCTATTATTGTCGGCATTTTTGTTATTCAATTTAAGTCCAACTCTGTATTTTCAAAATCTTTAGGAGATCTGAATTTTTCAATTTCCCAGGTTCAGACAGAAGACAACGGGACAAGTTTAAAAAACCAGATAAAAGTTTCCTTTAAAGGAATTACGTTCTCGGCAGACGATAAAAATCCTGTAACTGCCAAAGGTTCCAACGGAATTTTAAGGCCGCTTTTTCTTGAGTCCTACACGGAGCTTGAGAATTCCGTGGAATTTTCATTTAACGGCGGCGCGCATATAGCATTCAAGCAGATTCAGGATGAAGAAAATTCAACCGCTCTTTCAATTCTTGCAGTTCCGCCTGAAAACTGCACGGAAATTTTTCTTCCATATAAAATTTCACAAAGCTACAGCACAGAAAATTTGTCGCTGTCAAATATTCTTGTAACTTCAAAAGACGGCGTTTTCAGCTTCACATCCCACGAATTCAGCGCAGAGAAAATCGCATTCACAAGGACAGATGCCGCCGCGCAATACGCCCGTTACAATCCGACAAAAAAATTCACATTTGATCTTGTCGCAGGCGTCAAGGGAACCAGCGACAGTGAAATCCGGGATCTTACAACAAAAATACGCTACAGTTTTGTAGAAAAAGTTCAGTCAGCATTGGCCCAGTCAAAAATCGACTCGCTTTCAGAAACCGACATTACAGCTTATGTTGCGGAGCTGGCTTCACAAGGAAAATACAATCAGGCAATCGATTCCATTCCAGACTCGTTCAAGAAGGGAAACAAGCGGACATACATTTCATCGCCATTCTTCGACAACCTTGTCTCAATGAGCAGAAGCCTTTCGGTTCAGACTGAAAAATACGCTTCGCTTGTGCAGTCAAATTCAGCGGAAGTTTTCACAGTTGAAGGAATTGCCGACTATATTTTACGTGAGAAAAAATCCTCAGCCATAAAAAATCTCATGGAAACAGTTTCGCGCTCAAAAGAATTTTCACCATTTCAGGCCGCTGGAATCATAAGCGTTTATGCAAGCCTCAAGGACAAGGATTCCGCTCTTGTTCAGCCGCTTGAAGCTATAATAGAAAGCTGCGTAAATTCCATCCAGGAAAACTGCAGGCTTGGAAACGGCATTATAAAAATACAAAAAGACGCAGAAAACTCCATGGACATTTATGAAACGGTCTTTACAGGAGCCGCACTGCAAAAACTTGGAAAGCTGCAGGAGAAAAAAATTCTGTCACAGGCCGGAAACCTTATGATTTACTCAAGCCTTTCAGGAGAAGAAACAAGCATAAGGACAATTGCAAATATTTATCCTGTCATAGTGAAGGACAATTATTTTTATCCGCATACAGAAATTCTCGGCTGGTACGAAAGCAGCTGCGTATGGGCCTGGACCTGCGCAAAATCAATTTCATACACACAGAATCCGGCTAACACAGCGAACATTTTCATAGACTTCCCATTGTCCTTGACGCATTACATTATATTCAACGGAATTCCTAATTTCCATGGAAAAATTGAAATCCAGAGCCAGATGTTTAGAACAGACCCGCGGTTTGAAACCTACAATTCGTCCGGATATGTCTACCAGAATTCCTCACGCTCGCTGTTTATAAAGTCGCGCCATAAATCAAAAATGGAGCTCATCAGGCTTTTCTATGACAGCCCAAGAACTTTTGAGACTACTGCGGATCTAGCAAACCTTCCGAAGCTGCCAGACACAAAACCAGAAGAAGCCGAGCCAAAAAGCAAAAGCCCGGATTCCGCAAATGAAGCAGCAACAGCAACTTTGAATTCAGAAAACAACGCTGAAGGCATTCCTTCCGCAGGACAGTAAAAAAATTTGATTCTTTAAAGGCCGAAGTCTCTTTATAGCGCAGAATTTTTACACATCAGTTCCGTAAATCTGAAGTTAAAAAAGATGATTTTTTTTCACTATTTTTTATCATTTTAAGAAAATATGTGCTATAATTATCCAAAATGCCGTTACATCAGCTTTTTGAAAAAAAGCAGCAGGAGCAATTGTGAACAAACGTGATTTTCCTAAAATCCACTTTTATGATCAGGATTTCGTAGATATTTATGATAAAACTTGGAACTGGCTTTCTGAATATTGGATTAACACAGAAACCGGAGAGCAGGACAGCGAGGGGATTTTTGTTTATCCTGTAAACGGAAAATATATACTGGATCAGCTTGAAACAATTTTTTCCTCATTTTTTCTGGTGTACTCAAATAGAAATTATCCGGCAAGCAAGAACATAGACTATTTTTATGCCCGTCAGGAAGAAAACGGAGCAATAAGATGGAAATATGACGCCGCGACAAACACTCCCATTATTGACAAAAAAAATCCGGAAGGAGTCGGACTTCCTCTTTTTGCATGGGCAGAATTCAATCTGTACCACAAAAGCGCAAACAAGCGCCGAATAAAAGAAGTCATGCCAGTTCTGCAAAAATACATGGAATGGATTGACAGAACTTTCAAGCAGCAAAATGGCCTTTATTCAGTTCCGCATGAATGTTCGACAATGTTCAACTCTCCGAGGAAAGGCACATTTTATCCGGTTGACTTCAACAGCTGCATGGCAATTAATATGGCACACATGTCTGCCCTTGGTGATATTTTAAATGACAAGGACTTGAGTTTTCAGTATAAAAAAATGTACTTCAGCCTGAAAACCAGAATAAACAGCCTCATGTGGGATACAGAGACCGGATTTTACTACGATTTGGACAAAAACGAGCAGCGTCTTTCCCAGAAAACAATAGCCGGATTCTGGCCTCTGCTCGCGGAACTTCCGAATGCAGACAGGGCGGACACTCTTATTGCGCACCTAAGCAATCCCAAGACATTCGGCACAGACCATCCTTTTCCTACACTGAGCGCGGACAGCCCCGACTTCAAGGAAAACGGTGAAGGATTCAAAGGCTCGGTTTTAGCGCCGTTTAATTTTATGGTCATAAAGGGACTTGAAAAATACCAGCGGTACGCATTTGCGCGCGAATGTTCAATCCGGCATTTGTATTATATTCTTGAAGCGCTGAGTCCCGCCGACTCAAAAAGGAAAGGCGACTTGTACGAAGCCTATCTTCCGTGCCAGGAAGGACCTGCAACCTGCCGGAGCGAAAAAGATTTCCCACGCAAGCGGTTTCTTCATTTTACAGGGCTTTCAACAGTCGCGCTGATGATAGAAAACGTAATCGGCCTGAACATAAGCCTTCCTAGGAAAACCGTAGACTGGATTATCCCGAGCCTTGAAATCATGGGCATTGAAAAGCTTTCATTAAAGAGGAATCTTATTACAATTCTCAGCAACAAAAGCAAGCGCGGCTGGGAAATTCAGATGGAAAGCGAAAAGCTGTACTATTTTACAATCAATATTCTGGACCAAAAGAAAAAAACGCTTCCAATTCCAAGCGGAAAATGCTCAATGCTTATTGACAAGCTGTAACAACTTCCGCTCTAAGTGTTTTTAGAACTAAAAATGAAAGAAGAATTTTATAGGCGCCGAATTTAACATAAAATTAACACAAATCAAAGCGTTTATAAAAACTAATGCAATAGGGTAATTTTCAAATGAACACACCTCAAGCTGTAATTGAGATTGGCTCAACTGGAATAAGGCTTCTTGTTGCTGAACCAGTCGAAGTCCAATCGCAGAAAAAGTTTAATATTCTCGACAGAAGCGATCAGCCTGTAAATTTGGGGCGTGATGTTTTCACAACACATTCAATAAGCCGTGAAACACTTCTAATCTGCCTGCATATTCTTGAGCGCTATGCGGAGCAGCTGGCGGCATGGGGAATTACCCGGGAAGAAACAATTGTAATTGCCACAAGCGCAGTCCGGGAGGCAGAAAACAGAGATCCGTTTGTTGACCGGATAAAAGTTAAAACCGGCTTTATTGTCCACGTAATCGATGGAATTGAAGAAAACAGGCTCATGTATCTTGCCGTCAGCGAATGTATAAAGGAAGGAAGCGTGGCAATCCGCCAAAATGATTCAATTTTTCTGGACATTTCGGGCGGCGCGACAGAAATGATGCTCATGGAAAAAGGAAGAATCATCGGGGCGCACAGCATGAGGCTGGGAACTGTAATCATTGAGCAGATGATTCATTCCATGATGGGAAATCTTGACGATGCCAGAAGATTCATTTCAGAATTTATACGGAATACAAAAAATACTCTTAATGCAGAGATAAATTTAGACAAAATTCAGCAGTTCATAGTTCTAGGCAACGACATGAAAATTGTCTCGCTTTTTGTCGGAAAGCCTATTTCGCCATTTCTGTGGGAAGTTGAGCGCGGCGCATTTGAAAATTTCGTAGACGAAGTCCAGCATTATACACCTGAAGAATGCATTGCGAAATTCAAAATGAACTATAATGAAGCCCAGACTTTTCAGATTTCGCTGGTCGCCTACAAGCTTTTTATTCAGCTTACAAATGTAACAAAATTTATTGTGCCGGACACTTCAATACGGGAAGGAATTCTTTTAAGCAGAAACCAGCTTTCCAATCCGGAAATTCAAAATGACTTTACCCAGCAAATTCTGGCAGGAGCAAGAGCCATTCTAAAGAAATACCAAGGCGACGAAAATCATGCCGAATATGTGCGCAAGACCAGCCTTGAAATTTATGATGCGCTTCAAAAGGAGCTCGGATTTGACGCCCATGTCCGCGTTCTTCTTGAAATAAGCGCGATTCTTCACGACGTAGGAATGTTCATCAGAGCCGAAGACCACAACATCCACGGAAAATACATTGTAAGCAACAGTGAGATTTTCGGGCTTAACCGCGATGACAAATCCATCGTTGCGCAAATAATAAGTTTTCACCGCGGAAGCAAAATGCCGCAGGAAGATGAAGAATTCAGGCTTTTATCCAGAAGCAGAAGAATGACAGTACTGAAGCTAAGCGCAATTCTCCGTGTGGCAGACGCGCTGGACAGAACACACAAGCAGCATTTGTACAACTTCAGCATTTCTTTTGCAAAGGACAGCATAACATTCCGGACAAAGGGACACAACAATCTATCACTGGAAAAACTTGCCGTTTCAGAGAAAGGCGACTTGTTTGAAAATATCTTCGGCTACAAAATAGTATTGGTATAGCTTATGACAAAGACAAAATTTTTTAACAGAGAATTAAGCTGGATTGAATTCAATGCAAGAGTTCTAAACGAATCATTAAGACAAGAAGTTCCGCTTTTAGAGCGGCTCCGCTTCCTTGCAATAACAGAAAGCAACTTCGATGAATTTTTTCAGGTGAGGGTTGCAAGCATAAAGCGGAGAATTCAGAATTCCCAGGGAAAGCACTACGCTGACGCAAGCGGACTCACCGATTCCGCCGTAATGAAAAAAATTTCAGAAAAAACACGCTCGCTTGTAAAGCTTCAGTATTCAACGCTGATGAATGACGTTCTGCCGGCTCTTGCAAAAGAAGGTTTTGAATACATTCCCGCTGCAAAATACACGCAGGCACAGGAAGCATTTACAGAAAATCTTTTCAAGCATGAAATTTTTCCGCTGCTAACTCCATTAAGGACGGACACGGGCGTTTTCCCTCATGTGGGCGCGCTTTGCCTGACCGCAGCATTTCTTCTTGAGCCGATGGAAGGTGTAAAAAAAATCAAGAATGCGCTTTCAACTTCACAGGAATCAGATATTGTCGCGCTAGTTCAAATTCCGTCTGCAATAAACAGAATTGTCTGGCTTCCGTCCTCCGGAAAATCAAAGCAGTTCGCCCTTATTGATGACATAATCCGGCGTTATGGAACAAAGCTTTTCCCAGGATACAAGGTTCAGGAAACAATGCTGTTTAAAATAGCGAGGGATGCGGATTTTGCGGTAGACGAAGATTCCGGGGAGCATTTTATTCAGGCGATGGAAGAAGTTCTTGAAAAGCGCCAGTCCTCGTTTGTAGTAAGAATGACTTACGATTTCGCAAGTGAAAAGCTTTTAAATTTCCTAAAGCAGAATCTTAGGCTTTCAAATGAAGATGCCTATGAAGCGTGCGGAATTCTTGACCCTTCATCTTTGGACGAGCTTTTTAACATTGAAGGCGCAGAAAAATACATTTACTCTGAATGGGAGCATTTCTTTCCGAATTCTCTTCCAGAAGAAGGAACTTACTGGAATGTTTTCAGGCAGCAGGACATCCTTTTAAATGTTCCCTATGAAAGCTATGAGCCGGTCGTAAATTTCATACATCAGGCGGCGCATGACGAGCAGGTTCTTGCAATAAAAATGACGCTGTACAGGACAGGAAGCAACAGTCCCATTGTAAAGGCACTTAAAGAGGCCGCTCAAAACGGAAAGCAGGTTACAGTCTTCGTTGAGCTAAAGGCCCGGTTCGATGAAAAGCGGAATATTTCCTGGGCAGAAGAACTGGAAAAAGCCGGAGCAATTGTAGTCTACGGAATTGTAAATTTAAAAGTCCACGCAAAAATATGCCTTGTCGTAAGGAAGGAAAGCGACGGAATCAGACGCTATGCGCATATAGGAACAGGAAACTACAATCCAAAGACAGCAAAGCTTTACCAGGACCTGTCAGTTTTTACAACAAACCATGAACTTGTAAATGACGCGACATTATTTTTCAATGTGATTTCCGGATATAGCGCGCTGCAGACAATGCACCATCTTTACATGGCGCCTGTAACCTTAAAAAGCAGGCTTATCGAGCTCATTGAACGGGAAATTCAGCAAAGCACAAAAGAAACTCCGGGACATATAGTCGCAAAAATGAACAGCCTTTGCCATCCGCAGATAATTGAAATGCTTTATAAAGCAAGCAACGCAGGCGTAAAAATAGAGCTGAATGTCCGCGGAATCTGCACGCTTGTTCCCGGTGTAAAGGGAATGAGTGAAAACATAAAAGTCGTGAGCATTGTTGACAGATACCTTGAACATTCAAGAATTTTTTATTTCCAGAACGGCGGCTCTGAAGAGATTTATTTAAGCAGCGCAGACTGGATGGAAAGAAATCTTGACAAACGGATTGAGCTCATGTTTCCTGTTTCTGACAGAAAAGTCTTCAAGACAGTCAAAGAAATTCTATTTTTGTATTTTCAGGACAACACACACAGCCATGTTCTACAAAAGACAGGACTATGGAAACAAATTTGCCCGGAAAAAAACGAGCAGGCTGTTCGAGTTCAGGAAGTTCTTTATAAAAAATACAAGAAAAAAGCTGATATAAAAAAGAATACGCCGCGCGCAGAATTTATTGTACGCCGTAAATAAAAAGAATGGGGCTGTCCAAAAAGGCAGCCCCTTTTTTACATTTCAAATAAAATTTATCTTTCGCGGAAAATAATACGTCCGCGGTTCAAGTCATAAGGCGAAAGCTCAACTTTTACACTGTCGCCAGGAACAATGCGGATGTAGTGCTTGCGCATTTTTCCGCTGAGATGCCCCAAAATAATATGGCCATTTTTTAATTCAACACGGAACATTGTGTTAGGCAATGCTTCTTTTACAATTCCTTCAACCTCTATAGCCTCGTCTTTACTAGCCACAATTCCTCCAAAAAAATGTTTGCCTTTTTGACAAAATATTCGTATACTATTATGAACAAAACATTTAAAACTGTCAACAACAAACATCAAAACCAAAGACAGTTTTACAGGAGAAGATTCAAATGAAAAAAGAATTTGTAGATAAACAGAAAAAAAAGTTAATCGCTGAACGAAATGAAATTCTTGACTCTCTGGC
The DNA here is from genome assembly GCA_964607295.1 of uncultured Treponema sp. GTDB lineage: Bacteria > Spirochaetota > Spirochaetia > Treponematales > Treponemataceae > Treponema_D. The sequence continues at coordinate 76,164 of CAZSJX010000008.1, forward strand.
AGGACGCAATGAGCAGCTCAAAAAGCTTGTTGACACACTTGAATCCGGCGACGACGTGGATATTGCATCTGACACAATTGACAGAACTCTTCTAAACTCGCTTGGAGAAGCAGACCAGCGCAGGCTCACGATGATTGACAGGGCGCTTGACAGAATCCGCCAGGAAACCTACGGACAATGCCTGTCATGCGGAAAACAGATTCCGGAAGCCCGACTAGAAGCCCTTCCCTATGCAGTTCTCTGTGTAGAGTGCCAGTCAAAGGAAGAGCGCAAAAACCGCTAGCAAATTTTCTGGGTTTTTAAAGATCCGTCTTCATAGTACGAAAGTTCTGTGTAGCCGGATTTTTTTATATACTCCACGGCCTCATCAAACCACCAGTCAATTCCAGAGGCTGAATGCGCATCAGAATTTATCGTAACAGGAATATTTCGTTCTTTTAAAAGCGATAAAAAATACGGCGACGGAAAAGGAAGATCCATTCCGCTTCTTAGAATTCCGCCAGTATTAACTTCTACACAAACTCCGGCTTTTGCTGCGGCTTTCGCAGTTTCCTTAAGCTCATTTTTGTACCATTGTGAATTTTCATCAAAAAGATTCCTTCCGCCCGAATTTTGCTTCCTAATCAAATCGGCATGACCCAAAAACGTGAAAGATGATTTTTCCAGCATTTCACGCTCCAGGGAAAAATATTCCTGAACAGCTTTCCTCACATTTCCTGCAAAACATTCCTGTATTTTCTCACAGACCGAATCCTGGCTTCCGTCAGCCTCAAAGAATCCCTTTTTTCCAGGAACAAAATGCACAGAGCCAATCAGAAAATCAGGCTTGAATTTTTCATAGTTCTTAAAATCCGGACTGCAGACACCTGAAATATAGTCAGCCTCAAAGCCCGCATAAATTTTTATTCTATCAGAATACTTTTCCTTTAGCCGTGAAATTTCCTTTATATATTCTCCGTGCAAATTAGACGGAATATGCCAGTCGCTTGAAAACGGATACATTGAATGGCTTGAAAATCCCAGAATGTCCACTTTTTTTTCAATTGCGGACAAAACCATTTCCTCAGGAGTATTTTTTCCATCGCAAAAAGTTGAGTGTGTATGAAAATTTGACTTTATCATAAAAAAATCCGGTTTTAGTTAGGAATTAGAATGTAAAATTTCTATAACCTTGCCTAGAACTACAGACGGTTTTTGCGGCTTCACAAGATAGCTTCTTGCGCCCAAAGAAAGAGCCTGCATCACAACTTCCTTTGCCGCCGCCTTTGAATATATGATTACAGGAATCTGCAGTCCTTTCCGCTGAAAATTTTTCAAGACATTGATTCCGTCCATGTCCGGCAAATACAAGTCCATAATAACAGCGTCGTATTCTATTCCAGTTGAAAGGGACTCAAAAAAAGCCGCGGCCGTTTCAAAAAGCCCGGTCTCGCCGCTTACAGAGGAAATCGTATTCTGCAGAAGCTTGCGGACAATAACATCATCATCAATAACCGCAATGCGCATCATGCTGCCAAAATTTCCCTCAAGTCCGCTTTTTGAATCAATAAATCCCAAATCAGATTCTTCCGCAGGTTTATCTGATGTTAAAACTTTATCATAAACAAATTCCTTGATATTGTAGTTTGAGTCCTGGTCAACCATAAATCCCACAATGGACTCAATATCGCTGGAAACCTGTATGCCAAAATATTCAGGATGCCCTTTTACAAGCTCCTTTGTAAAATTGTCAAACGTAAGAATTTTTATGTACTTATTAGGAATTTTTCCTTCAGAGGAAATATTGTCAATAAGGAGCTCAAGGTTTAAGCCGTCAACAAAGCTGAGCTGAATATTTGTCAGCATGAGAATAACCTTCGGAACGTTTATCTTGTAATGCTCAATAAGCTCCGCAAGCCTGTATTTTAAAAGCATAAGCCTTTCCCGGTTAAGCCCAAGCGCGACTTCAATAAAAACAAGGCTTCCATTCAAATGAATGTCAAGAATACAAGGCGTTGTGTCCATTGAAAATTCAATCTGAAGAATTTTTCCGACAGCCTCAAAGAAGACTTTAAATTTAATCGGCTTGGAAAAATATTTCACTACATTGTACTCAATGAGATTCGCAATTTTTGAGCGCTCAAGAACCGGACCAATAATTATTATAGGAAGTTTGCGCGCATTTGGATCCACGCTCTTTTTTTCTAAAAGATGCATCACGTCTTCAGAAAGTCCGCCATCCGCCTCAATAATTATCAGGTCTGGCAGCAAAGTTATCATCTTTGTATAGGCTTCTCTACTAGAAACTGACTCAAGCGAAATTTGCTCAGTTGAAAATTTGTCATGCAAAAAACCGCCGAATAAAGAGGAGCAGTCTATAAGAAGTACCGATTTCATAATATACATAATACTTTATAAACTGTATAATTTCAATTATAAACACCCTAGAGGTCTTGAAATATAATTCACGGAGGAAAAATGAAAAAAGCAGTTGTCCTTTTAGCAAACGGTTTTGAAGAAATAGAGGCGCTTTCACCGGCAGATTATCTTCGCAGAGCAGGAGCTGAAGTTATAATCGCCGCCACAGGAACTTCATCCAGAAATGTTGAGGGAGCGCATAAAATTCTTGTGGCTGCCGACATGACGCTCGATACATATTCTTCAACTGAAAAAGAGCTGCCAGACGCAGTAATTGTTCCTGGAGGAATGCCCGGAGCAAAAAATATAAGCGGATGCGCAACAGCGGTGGAATTTATAAAGCAGATGTTCAAGGCAGAAAAAATCGTAGCGGCAATCTGCGCCTCTCCTGCTGTCGTTCTTGGAAAAACTGAAATTCTCAATGGAAAAAGCTGGACTTGCTATCCAGAAATGGAAAAGGAAGTTTCAGCAGAGGCCCGGAAAAACCATAAATCACAGCCGGTTGTTACAGACGGAAACTTAGTAACAGGAAGAGGCCCGGGAGCAGCAGAGCAGTTTTCAATGGAAATTGTAAGAATTTTATTTGGCGAAGAAATGAAAGCGAAAATCATGGAAGCGTCAGTTCAAAGAAAAGAATAGAACATTTTTCCGTTCTAAGTTTTTAGAGAGATGCTGTTAGGATTTTCAGTTGAATTCAGCCTGAACGAAAAGCCATTATAAGTTGTAAGAAATTCTGTGCGAGTTTTAACATCAAGCATCTTGTACAGCTCGACCATCCGGGCCTTTACAGTGCTCTCTGAAACATCATGGAACAAGGCAATTTTGCTGTATTTTTTTCCTTCCAGAACTGAAGATAAAAATTCTATGTCGCGTGGAGAACATTCTGCGCTGTCAAGAATTTTTATCCGCTTTACTGATTCCGCCTTTTTAAAAACCGGCCGAAAAACTGCAAAAGCCACAACTCCCATATAAACGGCTCCTGCAATGTGCGCAAGCGAAAGTAAAAAAACAAGCGGCCCGGATCTAAAAAACTGAGTTGTCAAAGAAACAACAGAAAGAACCATAAACACGCTAGTCTTGAGGCTTCTATAGCTTTTAAAAAAATTGGAAAAATTCAAAAATAAAAACGAAAGTCCTATGCATAAAACGCCAAGAACATTTCCATTGTCAAAGAAATTTCCTATGCCGTAGCAATAAAACAAAACTGAATAGCAGTAAAAATCCAAAGGCTCGAAACAAAGGCGCAGAAAAAGCGAAAACGCCGCAATATTTATAGCAATTCTAACAAACTTTCGTATGTCATCAATATTTTGCGAATCATCAGTAAAAAACTGAAACAAACTTACGATCAGGCAAAATGCTGTGATTGCAGCTCCGACACGCCCTAGAATTTCCCATAGCCTTTTTTCGTCAAAATCCATTTCTGCTTCTGCGGATTTATTTTAAGTCCCTTGACTCCGCCAAGACTTTTGTTATCTCCCCTATGTATATTGTATGAAAATCATTCTTTCTATAATACTGATTGCAAAATTTCTCTTCCACAAATTTAAATGGATCCAGCTCCTGCGAATAAAGCTTCTGGCAGAATAAAACAAGACGAGCCTGCTTTATCCATGGAGTTCCGTTCATATACTCAACATCCAGCTTTGTCGCGCGGAATTTATCTTCATTTCGGCCTGAATGGCATCCGCAGTAGTCAAGAGCAGTCTTATATTTTTCAGAAAAAAAACTCAGCGAAAAAGTATCTGTTTCGTCTATAATTTCCTTTGTATATCTTGAAGGACGGATATAAACTGTCGCCACATTTTTATTCCAGAGAACTCCAAGTCCACCCCAGTTTGCAGTCATTGTATTCGGGCGGCCGGTAATAATATTTCCGTCATCTGAAACCCTTTTTGAACAGGCAGTAATCAGCATCTGGTCTTTTCCAATCAGCTTGAACGGATTATCTAAAATCGCTTCTGGCTTTATAACTTTCAGCATAAATTTATTTCACTCCCATAAAAAAAGTCGATGAGAAGGCTGGCTAGAAACCTAGTTGCCAAAACGACTTCCAATTTGACTTTTTAAGCCGCTTCACAGTGAAATGAGAAGCGGAAGTTGATAAAAAAGCTTGCAACGCAAACTTCAGGCAGATAAAAATCCCGGCATTTCAGAGTTTTTATCTTACACTCCTTTCCTAAAAACACATTTGGCTGGTCTATTTTGCAGTTTTTTATTAGTGCAGAAATAAAAAAAGCCGGTTTGCGCTTAACAAACCGACTTCCTCTCAAATTTGGAGATGACCGGACTTGAACCGGTTACCTCTTGCATGCCATGCAAGCGCTCTAGCCAGGTGAGCTACACCCCCATGAATATTTTGGAATTTTACCAAAAAAAAACAACAAGGTCAATATATAGAAACAACTATTTCAGGAACAGAAGCAAGCATTTTGCTCAAACGGTTCTGTCTTGCTTAACTAGAGCCTTAAGATTCCGCCTAGAGAAACAGAAACGCTTGCCTCCGCCATGAAAAATTATACTGACCTGATGTCTTTTATTTCCGCATTATTTGCTTCAAGCAAGGATTTTAAATCTGATTCGGAAATATTCGAAACCTTGACGGTAACCGTTCTGTGCTTAGAATCGCTGGCGTCAGAAGTTACAAGCGAAACTATGTTTCCGTTTTTTTCTGCGATAGATGCCGCAAGCTTTGCAAGCTCTCCAGGAATTTCATTTACAACTGCAACTGCGCGTACACCTGGAGTCCTTGTATTGAACATATCAATAAAAGTAGCGAACAAATCTGATTCTGTTACAACACCAATAAGAAGATTTTCCTTAACAACCGGAAGACAGCTGATTTCATAGTCATTCATCAGCCGGGCCGCCTCTTCGACAGTCTGGTTCGCCGTCGTTGTCTTAACGGATTTCACCATTGTTTTTTCAACAGAAAGCTTGCTGAGCAAATATCCAAGCTCAAACATATCAAGGCTTGTTGCCGCGCTTGGAGAAGCCTTTGCCAAATCAGTATTTGTAATGATTCCAACAAGAGCGCCGTTTCTGTCAACAACCGGAAGCTTTTTTATCTTGTTCCTGCTCATTGTTTCCCTTGCCTCAAGAACAGAAGCCTCCGGTCCGATTGTTATAGGATTTTCAGTCATAACATCTTTTACTAGCATAATCAGCCTCCTAAGTATGCAGACTTTACTGCATTGTCTTTTATCAAGTCTTGAGCGTTTCCGCTTTTTGAAATTGCGCCTGTTTCAAGTATATAGGCCCGGTTGGCAATTGACAACGCCTTATATGCATTCTGCTCAACCAAAAGTATTGTTGTTCCTGCCGAGCTGATTTTTTCAATTATGTTGAAAATTTCATCAACAAGAATCGGAGCAAGTCCCATGCTCGGCTCATCAAGCAAAAGAAGCGACGGCTTAGACATAAGAGCCCGCGCCATTGCAAGCATCTGCTGCTCGCCTCCAGAAAGAGTTCCTGAAATTTGGCCGATTCTTTCTTTAAGACGTGGAAAAAGCTCAAAGCACCACTCCATGTCAGCTTTTATTCCGTCCTTATCCTTGCGTGAATATGCGCCCATTTCAAGGTTTTCCTTTACGCTCATATTTGCGAAAACCCTGCGGCCCTCCGGAACCTGAATAAGCCCAAGCTGAACAATTCTGTCTGCACCCATATTTGTAATGTCTTTTCCCTCGAACTTTATTGTTCCGCTGTTTTTTTTCACAAGATTGCTGATTGAATGAAGAGTTGTTGTCTTTCCAGCTCCGTTCGAGCCAATAAGCGTAATAACTTCACCTTTTTCAACATTGAAAGAAATTCCTTTCAGCGCCTTGATTGCTCCATAGGAAACAACAAGATTTTCAACTTCAAGCATGCTCATTTTTTCCTCCAATATCCTCATAGCCGGAACCAAGATACGCCTTTATAACCTCTTCGTTCGACTGAATCTCTGCAGGAACCCCGGAAGCAATTACACGTCCGTAGTTCAGAACCATGAGCCTCTCGCAAATTCCCATGACCAGCTTCATGTCGTGCTCAATCAAAAGAACTGTAAGGTTAAATTTCTTGCGGATAAATGAAATAAGCTCCATAAGCTCCTCAGTTTCCTGGCCGTTCATTCCCGCAGCCGGCTCATCAAGCAAGAGAAGCTTCGGGTTAGAAGCAAGCGCACGGCAAATTTCAAGCTTGCGCTGCTCGCCGTAAGGCAAATTGTGCGCCATTTCATTCTTCTTGGACTCAAGATGAAAAATAGAAAGCAGAAGCTCTGTTTTTTCCTGCATGATTTTTTCATCATTGCGGAATTTTTTAGTCCTAAGCAAGACATCAAGAGGCGCCGCTGTTCTAGTCTGGTGGAGCGCAATTTTTATATTCTCCGCGGCTGTAAGATGGCCGAAAAGCCTGATATTCTGAAAAGTCCGGGCAATTCCGATTCTGTTCAGCTGGGCAGGAGACTTTCCGCTTACAACCTGAATTTTTCCGTCACGTCCAACAAAAGTAATTGTCCCCGAAGTAGGCTTGTAAATCCCAGAAAGCATATTGAAAACTGTTGTCTTTCCTGCTCCGTTCGGACCGATAAGCCCAATAAGCTCACCTTGATAAAGCTCAAGATCAAAATCACTTACAGCGCGCAAACCGCCAAAAACAATTGAAATATTCTTTGCACGAAGAAGAAGCTCTTTATTTTCTGAAGATGGCACGCTCATTTTTCTCCTCCTTGCTTTTTAAACAGCCTGGCAAAAAATCCAGGAATTTCATCATATATCTTTATAAAGCTTAATTCTCTTGTTCCAAGAAGTCCCTGCGGACGGAAAAGCATTACAAAAATCAAAACGACCGGATAAATAAGCAGGCGGTAATCACGCAGGAACCTGAGAGCCTCCTGAAGAATTGTGAGAACAAACGCCGCAAGAATTCCGCCAGTTATGCTTCCCATTCCTCCCAAAACAACAAAAATCAGATTGTTGATTGAATTGTTGAACGAGGCCAGATCCGGCTTTATAAAACCGATAAACGGAGCATAAAGCGCGCCGCCAATTCCTGCAATAAAAGAGGCAATTACAAAGCCTGTCATTTTATAGCGGAAAACTCCAATTCCGTTGCTGTTCGCCGCAACCTCATCCTCGCGGACGGCAAGAATGGCCCTTCCATAAGTTGAGCGCAAAAAATTCTGAAGAAGAACAACAATCAGAACAAGAGAACCAATTACTGCAAGATACGAAATTGCAGCGCTATGGTCGAGCGAAGTCGTAAAAACAGTGCTGAACTGCTTTCCGTTCGGACCGCCAGTAATCGACTTTAAATTTATAAGACAAACTCTGATAATTTCACCAAACGCAAGCGTTACAATTGCAAGATAATCGCCTTCAAGTTTAAGCGTAGGAAATCCAATCAAGAATCCCAGGAAAGCAGCAATAACGCCGCCAAGCAAAATGCTCACAGGCAACGGAATTCCGGCTTCTGTAAGAATGATAACTGAATACGCTCCAAGCGCCTGAAATCCTGCCTGCCCTAAAGAAAGCTGGCCGGTAATTCCGCAGATAACATTCACGCTGATTGCCATAATCGCATTCACACCGGCAAGAGTTATAATCTGAGCAGTGTAGGCATCTATCAAAGGCATTCCAAGCGGCAAGTCCATAAGAAGCGCCGGAACAGTGATGCAGACAAAAGCAATTACAAAAAGAATTATTGTATTTCTAGTAAATTTATCCTTCATTTCACCGCTCCTAAACTTTTACTACTTCTTTTTTGCCAAGCAATCCTGCCGGCTTGACAAGAAGTATAACAATCAGAATACAATAAGAAATGGCATCAGCATATTGTGAAGAAAGATAGGCCTTGGTCATAGTTTCCGCAATTCCAAGGATAACGCCGCCAACCATCGCGCCCGGAACAGAACCAATTCCGCCCAGAACAGCCGCGACAAACGCCTTCAGTCCTGGGATATATCCCATAAACGGATCAATCTGCGGATAAGCAGTCGCATACAAAACTCCGCCAGCTCCAGCAAGAACTGAACCTATTACAAAAGTAATCGCAATCGTTCTGTTTACATTTACACCCATAAGGCTTGCGGCTCCAAGGTCATAGCTTACCGCGCGCATAGCACGCCCTGTTTTCGTATAATTGATTATATAATTCAAAATAACCATGAGGACAGCAGATGATATTATTACAATCAGCTGAATATTGCTTATCTGCACCGAGCCGAATGTAAAAAACTTTGTATCCATTGTTGGAAACTGCCGCGGATTAGGTCCTACAAACGGAAGCACACGCATGGCATTCTGAAGAATCAGCTCAACCGCAATAGCGGTGATAAGAGAATTTAAGCGGGGTGCTGTACGCAAAGGCCTGTATGCGCAGCGCTCAATAGCAAGGCTCAAGACAGCACAGACAACCATCGCGCCCAAAAATGCAAGAGCAAGACCAACCGGAGTCGATCCGGTAGCAGTCAAAACAAAGTACCCTGTATAGGCGCCAATCATCATAACATCGCCATGCGCAAAGTTGATGAGTTTTACTATTCCATACACCATTGTATACCCAAGGGCAATCAAGGCATATATGCTGCCCAAAGAAAGCCCGTTGACAAGTTGCTTAAAAAAAGTATCCAACGTATCCTCCAAAAAATTTATTAATTCTACTATAAATCAATAAAAATAAAAAGGGGCGTTCTTCCTTTAAGAAGAACACCCCTTTGTGTCAGATTAAAAGCAAGTTCTATTCGCTATTTGCTAATATCAACTGTAGCCGCATAAGCTGTGGAAAGTTTTCCGTTTTCCTTGACCAGCTTAATCATTACAGCGGATTTTACAGGATTGCGCTTTTCATCAAACACAATATGTCCTGTTACATAGTCTCCGTCAGTTTTCTCAAAAGCATCACGGATTTTTGCAATGTCTGTAGTCGTTCCTGATTTTTCCATTGCATCCTTAAGCATATAGACACTGTCATATCCAAGGGCAGCAAATGAATTAGGAGACTTTCCGTATTTTGCCTTGAATGAATTTACAAACTTCTGAACAGCAGGACTGTCTGAATCTTCCGCATAGTGATTAGAATAATATCCGTTAAGAACCTCATCACCAGCATTGCCTGTAAGGCCATCCCAGCCGTCTGCGCCTACAATCGGAACAGTGATTCCCTGAGCGCGCAGCTGCTTAGCAACGAGAGCGACAGTTCCATAATAATCCGGAAGATAAACAACATCAGGATTTGCGGATTTTATCTTTGTCAGCTGGGCATTGAAATCCTTGTCGCCAGTATTATAGGATTCCTTTGCAACAACTTTTCCGCCCAAGGAAGTATATTCAGAAACAAAATTTTCCATCAGGCCTACAGAATAATCATTTCCGATATCATAGAGAACAGCCGCATTTTTTGTGCCGAGATTTGAGAATGCAAATTTTCCGCCGACTTTTCCCTGAAACGGATCGATAAAACAAGTGCGGAAAATGTAGTTTCCAGCGTCAGTTATTGCAGGAGCTGTTGCGGCAGGAGCAATCTGGATTACTTTCTGAGCCTGAGCCTGCTTTGTAATGGCAATCGTGCATCCAGAAGTAAGAGAGCCTATTATTACGCGGACTCTGTCCCTTGTAACAAGCTTCTTGTAGGCGTTTACTGATTTTGCAGCATCGCCCTCATCATCCTCGCATATAAATTCCAGACGCTGGCCGTTTATTCCTCCAGCAGAATTAATCTCTGAAACAGCGAGATCAATTCCATTCTTGCACTCAACTCCATAAACTGCCACTGCACCAGAAAGAGGTGCAACTCCGCCAATTTTTACAGTTTTTCCCTTTGGAGCCGCAAAAACAGCAGCAGAAAAAGCCGATGCCGCCAAAATCAATGTCTTTGAAAATTTACTCATAAATCCTCCTGCGGAATTTTTGCAAAGTCAAAATGCAAGTTTCCGCATTTATATGAGTCAATTCTATACAATTGTGAAAATTTAGTAAACAGAATTCTTAAATATATTTAAAAAAATGCAGCCGCCCTTCAAAAAGGACGGCTTTATGCTGACTATAAGATAGCTAATTATGCTTCGGCAGAAGATTCTGCTTCAGCAGCAGGAGCGGCCTCAGCGGCTGCTTTCTTTGCAAGTTTTGCTTCTTTCTGTGCTTTGTTCTTTAGAGAAGCTTTACAGAATTTGCAAATCTTGACTTTTTTTCCGTCTATTTCCTGATCGTACAAAGTTTTTATCTGCTGTTTTCCACAAACAGGACAAACTCCGCGGCCATGATTAGGATCTTTACGGATTCCAGTTCCACGATGTGCTTTAGACATTGCTTACTCCTTATGCTTCTGCTTTTTCAGCTTTTTTTGCAGACTTTTTAGCAGCTTTCTCTTCTTCAACAGAAGAATCAGGCAGCTTATAGTCAACCAATTCAAAAATTACAGTGTCTGCCGCATCACCCTGGCGGAATCCAAGTTTAAGGATGCGTGTATAACCGCCGTTGCGATCCTTCATGCGTGGTCCGATTTCTGTAAACAGCTTGTTAAGAATCTTCTCATCAGCAATAAATTTCGCAGCAGTTCTTCTGTTGTGAACAGAATCAACTTTTGCACGTGTAATTAATTTTTCTGCGGCTTTTCGTACTTCTTTAGCCTTGGCTTCTGTTGTTGTAATACGCTCATATCTAAAAAGCGAAGTTACCATGTTGCGAGTCATTGCGCGGCGATGGGCTGTTGTACGTGAAAGCGGATTAAATCCATTTCTGTGGTTCATTCGTTTTCGTCCTTATGTTTACCTAAGTCAACATCTTTAAGGTGGCTATAGTCAGTCATTCCAAGAGTCAAGCCATGCTCTTCAAGCTTTGCTTTGATTTCTTCAAGGCTCTTTTTTCCGAAGTTACGAGTTTTCGTAATATCGTCTTCTGTCTTCTTGGTCAACTCACCAATTGTTCTAATGTTTGCATTCTTAAGACAGTTTGAACTGCGAACAGAAAGCTCCAGCTCTTCTACTGAAGTATTCAGAAGCTGACGAATCTTTTCGTCCCCTTCATCAAGTTCATCGCTGCCAGAATACTCGCTTTCATTGAAGTTTACAAAAATAGCAAAATAATCCTTTGCAATCTTAGCAGCCTCAGCAAGCGCATCCTCTGGAGTAATGGAACCATCTGTCCAAATCTCAAGAATCAGTTTATCATAGTCGTTTCGCTGTCCTACACGGCAAGGTTCAATTGAATACTTCACCTTTGGCACAGGAGTAAAGATACAGTCCATTGCAATCGTACCAACAATTTCAATGTAATGCTCATTTACTTCAGCAGGAACATAGCCTCTTCCAAGGTCAACCTGAAACTCTATCTCAAGATGAGCGCCTTCCATCATGGTGAAGATCTCAAGATCTTTAGACATAACTTCAAGCTGCCCTTCTTTTGCCAAGTCATCACTTTTTACAGTGCCAGGTCCCTTAAATTCATAGAAGAAAGTTTCCTGCTCAACGTCCCGCGGCAGGCGCAAACGAATCTGTTTCAAACTGTTCAAAACTTCCAAAGTATCTTCTGAAATATTTGGAATTGTCTCGAACTCGCTAGAAATTACATGAGGAACACCATCTGCGTCATAAGATGTAATACGCACTGAAGAAATTGCATATCCCTGAATAGAAGAAAGAAGCACACGGCGAAGCGTGTTTCCTACTGTTGTACCAAATCCAGGCTCAAATGGATACGCAGTGAACTTTCCGTAGTTCGGATTATTCTCCAGATGTTCAAATATAATTCCCTTTGGTTTTTTAAAACCCTTAAGCAGATTTTTGCGAGCCAATCTGAACTCCTTATTTTTCCCGGAAAACTGGAAAACCAGAATTCCAGGCTTGCATTATCATCAATCGGTACATAAAGAACCGATTATCGTCATTACATGCGGCGTGTCTTGCGCGGGCGGCATCCATTGTGAGGAATCGGAGTAATATCAGAAATTGATTTTACCTTGAGTCCCAGTGTACCAAGAACACGTATTGCATTTTCACGGCCCATACCAGGACCCTTTACAAATACATGAACCTCACGCAAACCATAGCTTGCCGCACGCTGAACAGCAGTCTCTGCTACAGACTGTGCTGCAAATGGAGTTGATTTTTTTGCTCCTCTGAATCCCAAACCGCCGGAAGAAGCCCAAGCAATTGCGTTTCCCCTCAAGTCTGTGATTGTAACAATAGTGTTATTGAAAGTAGCCTGAATATAGATATTGCCTTCAAAAACACTTTTTTTCTCTTTTCTCTTTTTTACAGTTGCTGCCATCTGTTACCTCGCTTAAGCCTTCTTCTTGTTAGCAACGGTCTTCTTCTTACCCTTGCGTGTACGAGAATTGGTGCGTGTGCGCTGACCGCGGCAAGGAAGACCCTTACGATGGCGAAGTCCACGATAGCTTCCAATATCCATAAGACGCTTAATGTTAAGACCAATTTCAGAACGGAGACGTCCTTCAGTCTTAAAATTCTCATCAATATATTTGCGGAGCTTTGTAAGATCGTCTTCTGAAAGATCATTCAAATGTGTATGTGGATCTACATTTGTCGCTTCACAAATCTTATTAGCTGATGAACGGCCAATACCATATACGTATGTCAATGCGATATTGACATGTTTGTTTGGGAGATCAACACCCGCAATACGTGCCATCAGTTACTCCTCAGCCCTGTCTCTGCTTGTGCTTTGGGTTTTCACAGATAATGCGGATAATTCCGTTTCTCTTGATTACCTTGCATTTGTCGCAGATGGGCTTTACGCTGGTTCGTACTTTCATAAAAGTCCCCTTGGAAAACATGTATACATCGAATCATGGCAATCCGAAGTGAAATATGCACACCATGGATTACAATCCGATGCACTGCTGCAAAAAAAACAACAGTGCACTAATATAACATAATTTTCCTAACTTAATCTAGTCCTAATCACGAAATTTTACAAATTACGCGATTTCAATCCCTTCTTTGTAAGTCCGTCATGATGATGCATTTTAAGAAGAGCCTCAACCTGAGCCATAGTATCAATATCAACACCGACCAAAATCAGCAACGAAGTACCGCCCATCAACATAGAAATTGATGCAGGGAACTTAAATAAAATTTGAATCAGTGTAGGAAGCAAAGCAATTGCAGCAAGATACAGTGAGCCAGGAAGAATCAGACGGTTCAAAACCTTCTGAAGATATTCCTCAGTCTTGTCAGTTCTGATTCCAGGAATGGAACCGCCGTTTTCACGGATATTCTTAGCGATTTCAGTGGGGTTCAGGGTTACCTGAGTGTAGAAGTATGCAAAGAATACAATCAACAACACTTCGATGAAATTATACCAAAAACCAAGTGGATTCAGAACTGCCGCAACCTTCATAAGCCATGTAGCTTTTGTTGAAAGGCTGTTTGCAATCTGAAGAGGGAAAGTCAAAAATGCAGAAGCAAAAATGATTGGAATGACTCCCGACGGATTGATTTTAAACGGAATATAGGTGCTCTGTCCGCCATACATTTTACGGCCAACAACACGCTTTGCATAATGAACAGGAATCTTGCGCTCTCCGGACTGCTCAAAAACAACAAGTCCAATAATAGCAAGAAACAGGAACACTGCAACGACAACGAAAACAACATTTATGTCCTCATTGCGCACACCCCTAATCAATTCATAGACAGCACTTGGAAGACGTGCGACGATACCGGCAAAAATAATCATTGAAATACCATTGCCAATACCACGCGCAGTAATCTGATTGCCCATCCAAACTGTAATCATAGAACCTGTGGTTACAGTAAGAATAGCAAGAAGATTAAAATAGACCTTGTTATCAAAAATAATCGCTCCAGGAATCTGCTGGTTGATGGAATCAGCATAAACTGTAATGGCCATAGACTGAATCAGACAAACAATAATTGTTCCGACACGAGTCCAGCCCTGCACTTTTTGCTGACCTCCTTCTTCCTGCGCAATTCTCTTGAGCGATGGGAAAATAACAAGCGCGAGCTGCATGATAATCTGTGTAGAAATGTAAGGCATTACACCAAGCATGAACACTGAAAATCTTTCAAATGCACCGCCCGCAAAAAAGTCCATGTAACTGGCAAACGCACTTTCTGCGCCACTAGCAAGATTGTCAAAATACTGTAAAAGCAATGTGGCATTGATGCCCGGAATAGTAAGAACGCTTCCCAGGCGGAAAACAGCAAGAATGAGCAATGTAAAAAGAAGCTTTGAACGCAATTCTTTTACTTTGAACATATTTACAATTGGATTGTTTGCCATTTAGTCACTCCACGCTTATTTTGCCTTTGCAGACTTTTCAGCAATCACCTTTACTGATCCGCCAGCTTTTTCAATCTTTTCTTTGGCACTTGCAGAAATTTTCTCAACTTCCACAGTGAGTTTCTTGGAAATTTCACCGTTTCCGAGAACTTTAATTCCGTCAACGATTTTTCCAACCAAACCTTTTTCCTTCAAAGATATGCGGTTAACAGTCTCACCATCAGCGAATTTCGCCTCAAGGTCAACTAAATTGATAATTGCAAATTCCTTCTTGAAAGGAGAATTTGAAAATCCGCGCTGAGCAATACGACGATACAAAGGCATCTGTCCGCCTTCAAATCCAACGTATGGTGTTCCTTTTCCAGAGCGTGACTGCTGTCCTTTGTTTCCTTTTCCAGCTGTTGTTCCAAGACCAGAAGAAGATCCGCGGCCTACACGCTTAGGTTTTCTATTTGCACCCTCTGGTGCTCTTAAAGTAAAGTCAGCCATTAGTTAATTTCCTCTACTTTTACCAAGTGAGAAACAGCAGCAGCCATGCCTCTTATAGAAGCATTGTCTTCATGTTCCACACTGGAATTGATTTTTTTTAGGCCAAGGCTACGAACAGTTGCTCTTTTTTCAGGCTTCTGTCCAATAACACTTCTAACAAGGGTAATACGTATTTTTGCCATAATCAGCCCCACATTTCCTTGAGAGTCTTACCGCGGCTCTGTGCTACAGCACGTGCATCCATAAGATTTGCAACTGCATCAAATGTAGCACGGACAACATTTACAGATGTGCGGGAACCCTGAGATTTTGAAATAACGTCAGTTACTCCAGCCGCGTCTAAAACAGCACGAACAGGACCGCCGGCAATAATACCAGTACCAGGGCAAGCAGGCTTAAGCAATACAGCAGAACTCTTATATTTTCCAATCATTTCATGTGGAATTGTTCCATTCTTGAGCGGAAGAGTAATAAGATTTGCTCTTGCTTTTTCAAGGCTCTTTCTGATAGCTTCGGTAACATCATTCGCCTTTCCAAATCCAAAGCCGATGCGTCCTTTCTTGTCGCCAACTACAGTTAATGCCGAGAAAGACATTCTGCGTCCGCCTTTTACAGTTTTCGCAGTGCGGTTAAGCTTTACAAGTTTTTCTACAAATTCGTCAGCAGGCTTTTTTTCATAGTTTTTCTGGTGTTCCATAGCCTCTCCTAGAATACAATCCCGGCAGAGCGGGTAGCGTCAGCAAGGGCTTTTACAACACCATGATAAAGGTAACCATTGCGGTCAAACACTACTTTTGTAATGTTCTTTTCCTTGAGGCGTGAACCCAAAGCTTCTCCAAGTTTTGTTGCGCTTTCGACATTCGCCTTAAGCGTAATAAAATCCTTTTCAAGAGTTGAGATGGCGGCAAGAGTTCTGCCTTCATCATCATTAATTACCTGTGCATAAAGGTTACGGCCGCTTTTATACACTGTCAGGCGAGGGCGCTCTGCGGTTCCGTAGACAGACTTACGAATGTGAATCTTTCTATGCAGGCGCTTTCTGTTTTTATCACTAAGTTTCTTGAACATATCAATTCACCTTATTTTACACCGGTCTTACCGACTTTACGTCTGATAACTTCGTTGTCATAGCGTATGCCCTTTCCTTTGTAAGGCTCAGGCTTGCGCAATTTACGAATCTGTGCGCTGAATTCACCAACCTGCTGCTTGTTAATTCCAGAAATTACAAGTTTCCCGTCTTTTTCAGCAGTTACAGTAAGTCCCTCAGGAATAACAGCAACAAACTCAGAAGAATATCCAAGATTCATTACAATTGTTTTTCCCTGAACTTCAGCACGATAACCAACACCTGTAATCACCAGTGTCTTAGAGAAGCCCTGTGTTACTCCCACAACCATGTTGTGAATGAGATTGCGGTACAAACCGTGGCATGCGCTTGCAGCCTTTGTCTCATTAACAGGAGTGACAATAACTTCGGCGTCCTTTACTTCAACATTTACAAGGCCGTTAATATCCTGCTTGAGCTCTCCTTTTGGACCTTTTACAGTAACCAAGCCAGGAGCAACGGTAACAGTAACGCCTGCTGGAACAGCAACAGGAAGTTTTCCAATCTTAGATGCCATATCTTCCTCCTATTACCATACGTTGCAGATCAACTCGCCGCCGACCATCTTTTCAGAAGCCTTTTTGCCAGTTGTAACACCGCTTGATGTTGAAACGATTAAAGTGCCATATCCGTTGTAAACGCTAGGCAAATCTCTATAGCCAGAATAAACACGGCGACCTGGTGTAGAAATTTTCTTCATTCCGTGGATAACTGACTTATTGAAGTCGTCATATTTCAAGAAAATACGGATAACGCTGTGTCCATTGTCATCCTGAACTTTCTTGAAATTCTTAATATATCCTTCTGTTTTAAGGATTTTTACAATTTCCAGTTTCATCTTAGAAGTAGGAACATCTACTTTTTCATGACCGGCTCTTGCCGCGTTCTGGACTTTTGCAAGCATA
This sequence comes from uncultured Treponema sp., assembly GCA_964607295.1. GTDB lineage: Bacteria > Spirochaetota > Spirochaetia > Treponematales > Treponemataceae > Treponema_D. Next base: position 93,302 of record CAZSJX010000008.1, read on the forward strand.
TCTGCTATTGGGTCTGAAGCTGCCATTTCTATAATCTCCTGTCACTACCAAGATGATTTTGTGACGCCCGGTAAAAGGCCTTCACTTGCTAATTTGCGGAAGCAGATACGACAAATCTTGAACTTGCGCAAATATCCATGAGGACGACCGCAAATCTGGCACCTGTTATATCTACGGGTGGCATATTTTGGTGTGCGGTTTGCCTTGATAATCATTGATTTCTTAGCCATGAACTTCTTCCTTATTTCCTAAACGGCATTCCAAACTTGGTCAACAGTGCGCGGGCCTCATTGTCTGTGCGTGCGCTTGTAACAATGCTGATGTTCATACCGGCAATCTTAACGATTTTATCGAAATCAATTTCCGGGAAAATAATCTGTTCTGTAATACCAAGAGAGAAATTTCCATGTCCATCAAAACCAGTAGCTTTGATTCCGCGGAAATCCTTTACACGAGGAAGAGCAACGTTGATAAGACGGTCGAGGAATTCATACATGATGTTTCCACGAAGAGTTACCATTGCTCCTACTTCATTGCCTTCACGAAGTTTGAAGTTTGCAATACTTTTCTTAGCTCTTGTTTTAACAGCTTTCTGGCCGGTAATCTGAGTGAGATCTGTAACTGCAGCATCAAGAAGTTTCTTATTCGTGAGAGCTTCGCCAACACCCATGCTTACGACAACTTTTTTTACTGCCGGAATCTGCATTACGGATGTGTATCCAAGCTCCTTAAAGAGCTCTGGAGCGATTTTTTCCTTATAGACTTTCTTAAGCCGTGGTACGTAATTTTCCATTACAGTGCTTCTCCACACTTGCGGCAAACACGAGTTTTCTTGTCGCCATCAAGTTTATATCCTGCTCTGACAGGGCGTCCGCATTTTTTACATACGAGCGCTACATTTGATATGTCCAGAGGTGCTTCGATTTCAGCGATTCCGCCGGCATCCTGCTGGGACTTCCTCTTTATTGCTTTCTTTACAATATTGCAACCGCTTACAATAACACGTCCTTTGTTGTTCTTTTCAAACACACGGACGATTGTTCCGCGCTTGCCTTTGTCTTTTCCAGCAATGATTTCAACATTATCATTCTTATGGATCTTGTATTTATGCTGCATACTGTCCAAGCCCCTTAGAGAACTTCCGGAGCAAGTGATATAATCTTCATAAAGTCCATATCACGAAGCTCACGAGCTACAGGTCCAAAAATACGTTTTCCCTTTGGATTCTTGTCTGCATCGATAAGAACGCAAGCGTTGTCATCAAAGCGGATATATGTTCCATCTGGACGGCGGTACTCTTTTGCCACACGGACAATTACAGCCTTCTGTACTGAACCTTCTTTAATTGTAGATGTAGGAATCGCTTCCTTCACAGCTACCACAACAATGTCACCAATACCTGCATAGCGGCGGTGTGAGCCACCTAAAACCTTAATGCACTGAACCAATTTAGCTCCGGAGTTATCGGCAACAACCATTTTTGATTGCATCTGAAGCATAATCTTACTCCTGCCTTATTTGGCTCTCTCGATGATTGTATCGAGACGCCAGCATTTTTCTTTGCTGATCGGACTGCATTCTACGATGCGAACTGTATCACCAATGTGAGCCTCGTTCTTTTCATCGTGGGCCTTGCATTTCTTGGTCCGTGTAACATATTTCTTGTAAAGGCGGTCCATTTTTTTCTTATCAATAGAAACAACGATAGTCTTGTCCATCTTGTCGCTAGTGACGATACCTACGAATAAACGTTTTGCACCTTTTTTCTGCACATTCTGTTCTTCCACGGGTCAGCTCCTAGTTTTTTGCAGCAATAGCTTCAGCAGCGGCGGCTCTGAACTTTGCCAGATCCTGCTGGTGAATAAGCGTATTAAGGCGAGCAATTTCATGACGCATTGTACGCTTCTGCATTGGATTATCTACATGTCCAATCACGCTCTGAAAGCGGAAGTCCATGTACTGTTTTTTCAGTTCATTGCGCTTCGCAACGAGTTCATCATAAGAAAGATCCCTATCCTTTTTTTTCTTCGAATCAGCCATTTCTTACTCCTTACTCGACTGTTGGGCGGAATGCCACTTTTGTTTTAATTGGAAGCTTGCTCGCAGCAAGATGCATCGCCTTTTCAGCGATTTTTTTGTCTACTCCGCCAACTTCAAATAAAATCATACCAGGTTTAATAACAGCGGCCCAGAATTCAGGCGCGCCCTTACCTTTTCCCATACGTGTATCTGCCGGCTTCTTAGAGACTGGCTTGTCTGGGAAAACACGTGTCCAAAGGTTACCCTGACGATTAATGCAGCGGTTGATAGCAACACGAGCTGCCTCAATATGCTTTGCATTTAACCAAACAGGTTCCATTGCAACAAGCGCTATATCGCCAAAATCAACATAATTAGTACGTGTAGCATTGCCTGTTGGACGGCCACGCTGAACTTTGCGGTGCGCAACTCTTTTAGGACTAAGCATTTTCTACTTTTCCTCCCTCAGATTTTGGGGAACGGGCAGACTTACGGTCTCCGTTTGAGCGGTCGCGGCGAGGCTTTCTTACGATATCGCCCGCATCCTCATTCTGCTCACGTCCGTAGTTCATTCCATTGTAGACCCATACTTTAATGCCGATCTTACCATAAGTAGTAAGAGCTTCATAAGTACCGTAATCGATGTCAGCACGAAGAGTATGAAGAGGAACACGTCCTTCCTTAAGCTCCTCAGAGCGTGTCATGTCAGCTCCGCCAAGACGGCCGGAAATACGGATTTTTATACCCTGAGCTCCGCCCTTCATTGCGTTTGAAGCTGAAAGCTTGAGAGCCTTGCGGAAAGAACCGCGGCCTGCAAGCTGACGGCCTACATTCTGCGCGATAAGAGAAGCGTTGATTTCAGGACGTTTGATTTCCTTAATCTTAATCTGAACTTTCTTTGTCAGCTGCTTCTGAATATCAGCGCTGATTTTTTCAATAGTAGCGCCTTTAACACCGATAATAACACCCGGGCGTGCAGTATGAATTACAATAGTAACACGCTGCGGATGACGAACAATTTCAATTTCAGCAATATCTGCGTTCTTACATTCTGGAAGTGATCCAACAAGCTTGCGGATCTTCATATCCTCCAAAAACAAGTCTGCATATTCACGTGAATCTGCATACCAACGAGACTGCCAAGTTTTGTTTACACCAAGGCGTAAACCGATAGGATTAACTTTCTGACCCACTTTATTTTCCCGCCTTTTCGTCAACTACAACAGTGATATGACACATACGTTTCAAGAGCTGATCAGCACGTCCGCGTCCGCGGAACCATACTCTTTTTAGTCTTGGACCTTCGTCAATACGAATTTCCTTAATGTAGAGCATATCTTCATCAAGTTGCTTATTCTTATTGAGAGCATTCGCTACAGCAGATTTTAAAGTTCCGCTGATAAGACGAGCGCCTTTCTGCGGCATTACATCAAGAATAGCCATAGCTTCAGAGCAAGACTTTGTCTTTACAACATTAGCTACAGGACGAACCTTTGTAGGAGATGCAATGAGAAATTTAGTTGTGGCTACATAACCTTTCTTTTCAGCCATAATATCCACTCCTATTATTTACCAGCTGATTTGTCTGAACCGCCATGTCCCTTGAATGTACGTGTAGCAGCAAACTCGCCAAGCTTATGGCCTACCAAGTTTTCTGTAATATACACAGGAATCCATGACTTACCGTTGTGCACTGAAATAGTATTTCCTACCATTTCAGGGATGATTGTCGAGCAGCGGGAATAAGTTTTAATCATTTTCTTATCAGCTGCTGATGCTTTGTTCATTTCTAAAACCTTTTTGTAAAGAGATTTCTCTATAAAAGGTCCTTTCTTAACTGATCTTGACACGATTAACTCCTACCCTACTTCTTGCGGCGACTAATAATGAAACGACTAGAAGTCTTTCTCTTATTACGTGTTTTATAACCACGGCAAGGCTGTCCCCAAGGAGTAACAGGCTGATGTCCTTTTCCTGCGCCTTCACCACCACCAAGCGGATGATCAACAGGGTTCATTGCCATACCACGAACAGTCGGACGAACACCACGCCATCTGTTGCGGCCAGCTTTTCCAAGCTTAGTGTTCATACGGTCTTCATTTCCAACAATACCGATTGTTGCATAGCACTTTCTGTGAATGCGGCGAAGCTCTCCAGAAGGAAGCTTTATAGTTACATAGTCTCCTTCTTTTGCAGCAACAAGCGCTCCTGTTCCTGCCGAACGAACAAGCTGTCCGCCACGGCCAAGTGTAAGCTCAATATTGTGTACAGTAAATCCGATTGGGATAACATCTAATGGAAGCGCATTGGCTACTGTAGGAGCCGCATTTTCACCAGACATAATCTTCTGTCCAACTGTAAGACCCTTTGGGGCAATGATGTAGCGTTTTTCACCATCAGCATAGGCAATCAATGCAATGTTTGCACTGCGGAATGGATCGTATTCAATTGTCTTTACAGTTCCAGGAATACCATGCTTATCACGTCTAAAGTCGATTTCACGGTATTTTCTCTTATGACCGCCGCCCTGATGACGTACAGAAATACGTCCGCCTGCTCCACGACCAGCCTTTGACTTGCGGCCATGAGTCAAGCTCTTTTCGGGTTTATCGGCTGTCAATTCTTCGCGGACTAAGTCAACACGTCCGCGTGTGCCTTTTGAATAAGGCTTGTATATTTTAAGAGCCATATGGTTCCCCTTACTTACAGTTCAAAGGCTTAAACACCTTCAAACACCTTGATTGTTTCACCGGCGGCAAGCCTTACGATTGCCTTTTTATAGCCAGCAGTTCTTCCAGGTCTTCCGCGAAGACGCTTGATTTTTCCTTTTACATTGACAGTTGTGCAGTCTTCAACTTTCACATTGAAGAGCTTGCGGACAGCTTCCTTGATCTGAATCTTTGTAGCCGCCGGATCAACAATAAAAGTATATTTATTCTGTTCACGGAGTGCTGTTGCTTTTTCAGAAAGAACAGGTTTAATAAGAACATCGTTGAATGTCATTATTTTGCCTCCTTGTCTTCAGCATAGAAATCAGAAAGATTTTTTGCAGCGCCTTCAAGCATAATAATCTTTCTTCCGTAGAAGAGATCATGGGCACGAAGACGATTGTAAGAGAGGAAGTAGACATTCGGAAGATTTCTTCCTGCCTGCTTGATTTTTGCATCATCATCTTTTAAAAGAATAACGGTGCGCTCATCTTTTACAAAATTCTTAAGAATCTTTACTAAATCCTTTGTCTTTCCGCTTTCAATAGTAAAGTCTTCAACAACTGTAAGCCTGTCAGCCTGAGCCTGAAGACTCAAGATTGACTTCATTGCGAGACGTTTTTCTTTCTTTGGAATCGCATAGCTGTAATCACGTGGTTTAGGTCCAAAAATTGTACCGCCTCCAACTGTAATTGGAGATTTCTTATCACCACGGCGTGCATTACCAGTTCCCTTCTGTTTATAAGGCTTAGCATTGCTGCCATGAACTTCTGCACGTGTTTTTGTACATGCTGTTCCAACACGTTTATTTGCTAATTCGTTAGTGATGGCATAGTAAATAACATCTTCGTTGATTGGAAGTCCGAAAATTTTGTCATCAAGATTGATAGTCCTGAGTTCTTTGCCATCGATTGAATAGACTTTCTTTTCCATACTATTCCTCGACCTTATTTCTTAACCGCAGCCTTAACGATAAGAGTACAGTTCTTTACACCAGGAACCGCACCACGAACCATCAAAACATTGAGCTCAGGGTCAACTTTTACAACCTTGAGGTTTTGTACTGTAACGCGATCAAACCCCATGCGGCCAGGCATCTTAACATTCTTAAGACAATGTCCCGGAGTTGTACAGCATCCAGTGCCGCCCGCTTCACGATGGAATTTTGAACCGTGTGTAGCACGACCACCATGGAAGCCCCATCTCTTCATTACACCCTGAAAACCTTTACCCTTTGAGGTAGCAGTCACGTCGATGAAACGAACCTTGTCAAACAATTCTACACCAATCTGGTCGCCAACTTTAACTTCACCTTCAAAATCTCTGAATTCCTTAAGATGACGCTTTGGTGTAATGTTCTCTGGAAACTGCTTAGCGTATGGCTTTGTAACCTTGTGAGGCTTCAAATCCTCAAGTCCAAGAACAACCGCTTCATAGCCGCATTTTTCCTGTGTTTTTGTAGCAACAACTGTGTTTGGTTCGACGCGGATCACGGTTACTGGTGTCAGATTGCCGTTTTCATCGAAAACCTGTGTCATTCCTACTTTTTTTGCTATCAGACCTTTCATCTGAATCTCCTAAACTCGGCCGCCATCCCCGATCCAAGGGGACCGTTACCTTTATTTTACAGAAACCGAACTTTATCCGATTACTGCTTAATTTCTACGTCAACACCTGCTGGAAGCTCAAGTTTCATCAAAGAATCCATTACTTCTGAGCTAGGTTCAAAAATGTCAATCAGGCGCTTGTGTGTTCTCATTTCAAACTGTTCACGTGACTTCTTGTTAACGAAAGGTGAACGGAGAACTGTAACCTTATTGATTCTTGTTGGAAGCGGAATTGGTCCTGAAACCTTTGCGCCCGCTTTCTGAACCTGCTGCACGATGTCTTTTGCACTCTGATCGATAAGAGCTACGTCAAAAGCACGAAGTCTTACACGAATCTTGCCATTTGCCATGATATTCTCCAAATAGGGCAGAAAGCCAAGCTTCCTGCCCTTCAATAACTATTCGATAATCTTTGTTACCTGTCCAGAGGCGATTGTGCGTCCACCTTCACGGATAGCAAGCTTAAGACCTTCATCCATAGCGATTGGGTGAATAAGTTCACCGATAATCTTAACGTTGTCACCAGGTTTTACCATGTCTGTTCCTGCTTCAAGCTCAACAGTACCAGTAATATCTGTTGTTCTGAAGTAGAACTGAGGGCGGTATCCAGTAAAGAACGGGCTGTGGCGTCCACCTTCTTCCTTTGAAAGAACGTAAATCTGAGCCTCGAACTTTGTGTGTGGATGGATGCTTCCTGGAGCAGCAAGAACCTGTCCGCGGATAACATCTTTCTTTTCAACACCACGAAGAAGAATACCAGCGTTGTCGCCAGCCATACCTTCATTAAGAGTCTTGTTGAACATTTCGATACCAGTTACAGTAGAAGACTGTGTTGGGCGGATACCAACGATTTCAACAGCATCACCCATGTGGATAACACCACGCTCGATACGTCCAGTAACAACAGTACCACGTCCTGTGATTGTGAAGATGTCCTCAATTGGCATAAGGAATGGCTTCTGATCATCACGAACAGGATCATCAAACCATGTATCCATAGCTGTAAGAAGCTCTTCGATGCATTTTGTGTTTTCTGGATTGTCAGACTCGTTCAAAGCCTTGAATGCAGAACCCTGAATGATTGGTGTGTCTTCAGAGAAGCCGTATCCTTTAAGAGTCTCTTTTACTTCGTCAACAACGAGCATAAGAAGATCTGGATCATCAACAAGGTCAACCTTGTTAAGGAATACGATAATCTTTGGTACACCAACCTGGCGAGCAAGAAGAAGATGCTCTTTTGTCTGTGGCATAACTGAGTCTGGAGCAGAAACAACGAGAATAGCTCCATCCATCTGAGCAGCACCAGTGATCATGTTCTTGATGTAGTCAGCATGTCCCGGGCAGTCAATATGTGCATAGTGACGCTTGTCAGACTGATACTCAAGGTGGCGGCTGTTGATAGTGATACCACGAGCCTTCTCCTCTGGCGCATTGTCGATTTCATCGTACTTCAGAAGCTTATCACCGTATTTTTTTGCACAATAAGCAGTGATAGCAGCAGAAAGTGTAGTCTTACCATGGTCAACGTGACCGATAGTACCAACGTTCATGTGAGGTTTAGTTCTGTTGAACTCTTCCTTTGCCATGATTTTCTCCTTGCCTTGCAGCGTCTTGCTGCGGCATTATGTTGTATTTTATGTGTTGCACTTTAAGCCAGAAAACATTGCCTCTTAAAAAGCACGCAATGCTTTCGCATACACACTTGACCAATTTAATACAGAAGATTCTACACGTGAATGGACAACATCAAAATTCTGTTTCATCTATTCGAAGCAGCTGGCCTTTTCCACCGAGCATCATCTGTGCTGACGATTGGTTTGGAATTCAGTACCATTTTCAACTGGAAGAAACTGCGGGAGCAATTCATTCCAGTCAGTCAGAATCCTGAACACAATCTTCTATAAAGAGAAAGCCTCAACGAAGCCTTCCACGCATTCAGGGTGTGAAACTCTACAGCCGCACTGCGGAAGTTTTACGATTTTCACCAGACAGCTTAAACTGTCCGTCCGACTATCAAATACCCTGTCTGCAAAAAAGCAGAATACGCCTTATAAAAGCGTAAATGTTCTATATTTATATACTTTTTTCAAAAAAGAATCAAGGGCAAAGTGTTTTTTTTCTGTAAAACAAATTATAATTTCTGGTGAAAATTTAAAAAGCCAGACAGCAGCTCATTTTTAAATTCAAAGCAGGAATTAGGCGGTTACACATGGCTCACAAAAGATTCAGTGAAAAAGAAATTTTAAAGATACGGAACGACATTTTTATGCAAGATGTTGTTCCGGTTTTAGAGAAGAAGGGTTTTGTAAAATCACCTTTCAAGACTGCTTGCTTTGGACGTACTAGCAGCAACAATATTTTCATTTATGAAATGTGCCGGTTAACTGAGGATAGCCGACTGGAATTTGTTATAACTAAAATATGCAGATATGATAGATATATTAAAATATATATTAATGCATTCAAGCTGCATCCCCCTATAAAATCTGTATATTCATTGAAAGATAATGATGACACTAATTATGAAACACTGCCCAATAGCGGAGGGGAAATGTGGATTGATGTTGATTTTATAGCAGGACCGCCTCTTTTTTCTAAGGATTTTTGGTTCAACTGTCTAAAGCTGAAAAAATTTCACACGGATAAAGGGCGTATAAAGCGAATATCTGAACTTAAAAACAGAGCAACAGCTAAAGTTTATAAGATAGAATCTTTTTTCGATAAATGGTATTCAAAATATTGCCCCTATGTTACAAAGTGGAACGGCGATTTATATGACAAAAACCGTCAAGGCTAATTCCAGGCATAAAAATTATCAAAAACTGATGATTTTTTAACAATGGGCGATAAAAACCTGACGACAAGACTGGGGCTGAATCACAACCACCCGTCAAACGGGTGGTTTGCTCTAGCCTATAAGGCTAAGGGTC
>CAZSJX010000009.1:0-102501 GCA_964607295.1 uncultured Treponema sp.
TTGCCTCTTACAAGCCTACATTTAAACGACGATGCGTGTTATAGAACTGTCCGGGCATAAAGGGCCGTCATGCCATTCTTTGTGACATTACACTCCACGATGCATGACGTATCAGTTCACGAGCCATGACATTACACGCCACGAGTCGTGAACAGTCTATTTACGCCGCATGGACAGCAACGCAATGGGCTGTGAACAGCCTAGCCACACATCGCGGGCAGCAAGCGAAAAATTTAAAAAAAATTCTGCCAAAAGTGGAAATCAACAAAAATTTGATATAGAATAGTAATAATAGAAGGTTATATTAATAATCTGATTTTTATAGGGGGAATTATGAAAAAATTTACGTTTTCAATTTTACCAGTGTTATTGCTCACCCTTGCATCCTGCATGAATATGTCATCTGGAAGCGAAGGCGGTTCTGTCCGGGTTGTTCTGCCCAGCTCTTCACGCGAAGTTTATTCGTCAGGACGCAGCGATGTGGATTCATTCACAGTAAGGCTCTTGATTGGCGAAAAAATCATAGAGGAAAAATCCATAACAAAAGAATCCGATGACATAGGGGGGGGTAATTGTATTTGACGAGCTTGAGCCTGCCACATACACAGTAGAAGTAGAAGGATGGATGTCCAGCAAGGACGTTCTTTTATATTTTGGAACAGAAGATGCAAAAGTAACAGCAGGACAAGACGCATCCTGCCAAGTAACGTTAAAGAAAGACTGCCAAATCTATAATATTTCAGCTGATGCAAATGAAATAAAAGCAGCCTGCGAGTCAAGCGGAAACACATATATTTTTATGGATGCAAATTCTTCTGTAAGCACAAATCATGCTCCATCCGCAAATGACTACCAGCTTACAAACATAACTTCCGGCAAAAAAATTATAAGAGGCAACGGCGGAAAACTTGCGCAAAGCACAGCCAGCAACAATGCCCTTTCAACAGAAGGCGGCCAGATAAAACTTTTCAATGTAACAGGAAGCTCCACAGTTCTTGAAATAGACAACCTTACATTTAATGCATCAGGCACGGTCGGGCCAGATTCTACAGTTGACGGCGCTTTAATCTGTGTAAGTGACGGGGCTACAGTAATTTTAAGGCAGTGCCTTATAAGCGGAATATCTATGAAAGGCAACAATGCAGGTGTAGGCATAAGCCTTATATATGTAAAAAGCGGCGGCAAGCTTCTTCTTGAAAACTGCAGTTTCTTAAATAACACAAGCAACAATGGTGCTGCAACATACACCGAATGTATACGCATAGATAATGGAGCAAATGTAGAAGTTGTTTCATGCAGTTTTGAAAGCAATGGAGATGGGCATACCATGTCAAATGCAGCGGCAATAGGAAATGACGGCGTATGCCGCATAAGCAGCTCAACATTCAATGATAACAAGGCGATGCGAGGCGGCGCGATATTGAACGATTACAATGGAATTCTTGAAATTGAAGATTCCACATTTACAGGAAATGCAAACAACGATAGCTATGGATTTTACGCAAAAAGAGGCGGCGCAATATTTATTCAAGGCGGAACCGTTCAAATCAAGAACAGCGCATTTACAGCCAACGTGAGTTGCGGTGATCATGATGGAAACGAAAATGCTACAGATGCTGATGGTACTATTAATTTCCAAAAACTTGGTGGCGGCGCAATCAGCATAAAGAAAGGCTCGCTCACTTTGCAAAACACAAGATTTGAAAACAATAGCGTAACTCCAACTGCAACAGACCCTGACGAATATTCTGGATATGGCGGAGCTGTTTTAATAGAGCAGTCAGATGCAAGCCTGTTCCTAAAAAATGCAGGCGGCTCGGCTATGGACATACAAAGCTACATAGATGCGTACATGATGAGCAATAGTACTACAACACCAGGCAGAGGCGCAAACATTTACTGCAACGGCGGCAAAATAAACGGAACTGTTTATACTCAGGCATGGGATTAGAGGTTTTTCTTTCTTCCAAAAAGAAACCGTCCGTCTGCTGCGGGGTTACAAATACAGCAGGCGGGCGGCATATAATCAGCGGAAAACTGCTCCGCGGATTTTTGATTTTAAATTGCAGGCAGGCCTGAAGCAAAACTGCTCCAAGCCTGCTGTGTTTCAGTAAATGCTACTCTTCGTCCTGAAGAGCGTCGTATCCAGACTCGCCGGTGCGAACCTTGATTACATTCTCAACAGGGTAGACGAAAATCTTTCCGTCTCCAATATGGCCTGTGTACAAGGCTTTCTTTGCGCTTTCAACAACTGTCGCTACAGGAACCTTTGAAACAACAATCTCTACCTTGATTTTTGGCAGCAGGTTGATTTCAACAGGAACACCGCGGTAGTATTCGCTTGCGCCCTTCTGCATTCCGCAGCCCATAACATTTATAACAGTCATTCCAGTTACACCAATGGAGTTCATGGCTGTCTTGAGCGCATTGAACTTGTTCTGGCGTGTTATGATTACAACCTTATGCACAGCAACATCCTTTGAAGAAGGAGCTGTGGCAGGAGCAACAACCGGAACAGCCTCATGCATCGGAATAGCAACACCAGCCTCGGCAGCCTCGGCGATTTCCTCTGTGCTGTAAGGTGTCATAAATCCCGCGTAGCCACTTTCAAGGCCATGCTCAACCCTATCAAGGCCGATGATTTCCTCTTCCGCAGAAACTCTCAGGCCGAAAATCTTCTTGATAACAAAGAACACAATTGTGATTGTTACAGCAGTCCATGCGATTGTCGCAAACATTCCAATAAGCTGAAGTCCAAGGCACTCGAATCCGCCGCCATAGAAAAGGCCGGAAATCTGCTCGCCAGCTTTGTTTGCAAGCGAATAACCAGGAACAGCCGGGCTTGCAAAAAGACCAACCGCAATAGTTCCCCAGATACCGTTAAAGCAGTGAACCGCAACAGCGCCCACAGGGTCATCCACACGGAGCTTGTTGTCCAGGAACCATACGCCGAACACAACAAGAAGTCCAGCCACAATACCGATTATTGAAGCTCCAAAAGCGTCCGCAACATCACAAGGAGCTGTGATTGCAACAAGACCAGCCAAAGAAGCGTTCAGGCACATTGAAACATCCGGGCGGCCGTATTTAACCCAGGTGAAAATCATACAAGTAACGGTTGCAAGAGCCGGAGCAATTGTTGTTGCAACAAAGATGCTTCCAAGCTGGGAAAGAGATGTGGCAGCCGCACCGTTGAATCCATACCAGCCCAGCCACAGGATAAACACGCCGAGCGCGCCAATAGGAAGGTTGTGTCCAGGGAAGGCATGAACCTTGATAGAACCGTCAGAATCTTTTGTAAACTTTCCAATGCGCGGACCTACCATCGCGGCACCAATCAAAGCGCAGATTCCGCCAACCATGTGGATGCAGTTTGAGCCGGCAAAGTCATGGAATCCAATCTGAGCAAGCCATCCGCCGCCCCAAGTCCAGTGGGCTTCAATCGGATAAACTACTGCGGAAATTACAGCTGAATAAACGCAGTATGAAAGGAACTTTGTGCGTTCTGCCATCGCGCCGGAAACAATTGTCGCCGCTGTAGCGCAGAATACAAGGTTGAACACAAAGCCAGACCAGTCAAAGTTTGCATAGTCTGTAAATATCTGCCAGTTCGGTTTGCCCATAAAGCCAAACAGCATATTTTCGCCAAGGAAAAGTCCAAAGCCAATAAGGATGAAAACAACTGTGCCAATACAGAAGTCCATCAGGTTTTTCATAATAATGTTGCCGGTATTTTTTGCGCGTGTAAAACCGGTTTCAACCATTGCGAATCCCGCCTGCATCCAGAATACAAGAGCGGCGCCTAGCAAGAACCATACGCCCCACAAATCCTTGGAGACGCCCTGAACGGCTTGCATTACATCTTCCATAAAAACCCCTTGTCTAAAAAGACAGATAATGAAATAAAAAAAGCGACAATGATACCGACAAGAAAATTCCGCTGCGGAACCTCTTAACCGACACCATTGTCGCCTTTTACAACTTCAGTTTAAAACAAAAAAAGCCACAAACTGCCCAAAGGCAATCTGTGACTCCGTTGTCAACTGATGTTTCAGTTCTACCATTCTGAAATAAAAATGTCAATATATTTTTATTAAATTTATTTTCGTTTTTCTATTGCGCGCTCTATTGTCTTTACGTAGTCTTCGCCCCAGTATTCACAAAGAAGGCTGTAGGCCTGTTCCTTCAGTTCCGGAGAAACTCGCTGCTCAAGCTGCTTCAGGTTGTTCGCCACAAAATTATTGCAGGCCGCCTTCATACTGTCTACCAAAGGCTTGCTGAGGGAAGCTCCGTCCGGCGACTGTATAAACTGCACAACAGGAACAAACGCCGAAGCCGCAGAGCATACCCGCCGCCATCGTTCAATGTCCGTAATCATCTGCGCGCTGGAAATTCCAGAGTCCACGGAATACCTGTAAAATCGTTCCTGCACTCCAAAATATTTTCTTGCAAACACGGAGACAAAAAAGTAAAGGCAGAGATCTTCCGCCATGGTACATTCTGTGAACGGAATAAAAGAAAACGCTTTTTCCATCAAAGAGCGTTTTATAAGTTTTCCCCATAAAAATCCGCAATGATTGCAGGAAACAAAACAGTCGTCCGCAATCTGCCCGGCTTCAAGCGCGCCCAAAGTTATCTTGCCTATTTTTTCCTGAAGATGCCTCTGCTGCTCTCCGTTCTTCTCTGGATTTTCTGTAACTGCGACAGCCGTGGAATTCACAATGTCCGCGCCAGTTCTTTTAGCCTCATTGTATAAAAATGAAATTGCGTTTGCTCCCTCAAGATAGTCATCGCTGTCAATGTAAAAAATAAATTCGCCGCTGGAAAACGAAAGCAAATCGCGCCGGGTTTCAAGAATTCCAAGATTGTTCAGATGCTCCTTGAAAACAACTGGAACCTTTGTTTCCTTTGCAAATTTCTTTACAATTTTTTTTGCATCCTCGCCTTTTTCATTGAGTCCGCAGGAAGCATCGCTTACAACAACAATTTCCTTTTCAGCAAAATCCTGCATCGCCACAGAGTCAAGGCATTTTCTTAAAACATTTTCAGTTCCATAGACAGGAATACAAACAGAAACCAGCGGCTTTTTCATAAAACAAATTTCCTGTGGAATTTTACCGCTCTATAAAAATTTGCGTGTAATACCATTGGCCTTTAGAATTTTTAACCGCGCTCACTGCTGAATGAGTCGCTTTTGCACTTTCAATATTATCCCTGTGGCCAGAACTATAAAGCCACTGATTCACAACATTCTCTGGATTTTCAGAATAATTGCACGCAACATTTTCAGCAGCCCAAGACCAAGGTTTTAGATTCTTCGTTCTGTTATCAAAGCCATCATGACTAAATGCAGTTTTACCAGCCGCCATGTTTCTTGAATGAGTATAACACTGATTAAAAATATCGCCATCGTATTTAAGAGCGGAAAGTCCCTTTTGCTTTCTATGCGCATTCACAAGGTCAAAAATCTGCATATCATAGGAAGTGGCTTCGCGCTGACTGAAAGAATTTTCATCGTCCTCATTGAAGGCATCGCAGGAAACGAACAGACCGAATAAAAGCAAAACCAAAAATGTTTTATTGAATTTCATGCGCAAAATTATACCACAAAAAGACGGACTTTCAAGAGATAAAAAGAAACCCCGGCATGAAAATCCACACCGGGGAAAAGTGTATTTTTAAGGAGACAAAATACTACTCAATAAGTCTTACACTCTAAAAAGCAAATCCTCATAGCTTGGGAACGGCTTGTATTCTTCTCCAAGCAAAGGCTCTATTTCATCTGCGGTCTTGCGGGCTTCTACCATTGCAGGAATAACCTTGTCAACATAGGCGCGCGCAATCTCCATGCAGCCGCCGGCATTCTGCGCAGCCTCGTGAAGCTTGCCAAGAGCAGCGGCTTTTTCAGCCAGACTGTTTACAAGAGCATCCAGCTTAGAAAGGAGTTCCGCCTGTGCGCTTGCCTTTGCGCCCGGAACAACAGCCTTAAGGTCAATTGCGGTTCTGCTTACTGAATCCATGTACTTGAATGCCGCAGGAAGAATATCCTTGCTAATCATCTCAAGCATTGTCTGGACTTCAATGTTCAGAATCTGCGCATATTTTTCAAGCTTGATTTCATAGTGGCTGTTCATCTCAACATCTGTATAAACACCCATTTCTGTAAAGAGCTTGACGTTCTTGGAATCAAGGTAATGAGACATTGCGTCAGGAAGGGTACGCAGATTTAAAAGCCCGCGCTTTTCAGCCTCGTCTACCCAGCTTGAATCATAGCCGTTTCCATTGAAGATAACTCTCCAGTGCTTTGTAACTTCACGCTTGATGAGCTCCGCAAGAGCTGCGTCAAAGTCAGCTGCCTTTTCAAGCTCGTCCGCAAATTCTTTAAGTGTGTAGGCAACAATTGAATCCAGTGTCGTGTTAGGTCCTGAAATCGAAAGTGAAGAGCCGCATGATCTGAATTCAAACTTGTTTCCAGTAAAAGCGAACGGAGAAGTTCTGTTGCGGTCAGTTGAATCTTTTGGAATTGGCGGAAGAACATCAACTCCAATAGTCATCTTCTGCGCGCCGTGCTCGCCAAGAGGCTTTCCGTCTTTTATTGACTCAAGGACAGCATAGAGCTCGTCTCCAAGATACATTGAAATAATTGCAGGCGGCGCTTCGTTCGCTCCAAGGCGGTGGTCGTTTCCAGCAGAGGCAACAGAGATTCTAAGCAAGTCCTGGTTTTCGTCCACAGCTTTGATTACAGCTGTAAGGAACAAAAGGAACTGCGCGTTTTTCTCTGGAGTCTTTCCAGGCTCAAGAAGGTTTTCACCAAGGTTTGTTGACATAGACCAGTTGTTGTGCTTTCCGCTTCCGTTAAGGCCTGCGAACGGCTTTTCATGAAGAAGGCAGACTAAACCATGGCGGCGCGCAACTTTCTTCATGACTTCCATTGTAAGCTGGTTCTGGTCAGCGGCAAGGTTTGTAGTTGTGAAGATTGGAGCCATTTCATGCTGAGCCGGAGCAACCTCGTTATGCTCTGTCTTTGAAAGAATTCCGTACTTCCACAAAGTATCGTTCAAGTCTTCCATATACTCAACAATGCGCGGATTGAGAGCGGCAAAATACTGGTCGTCCATCTCCTGGCCTTTTGAAGGCTTTGCGCCGAACAAAGTGCGTCCTGTCATGCGGAGGTCTTTGCGCTGGCTGTAAAGCTTCTGGTCAACAATGAAATATTCCTGCTCCGGTCCTACAGTTGTAGCAACATGAGTCACATCGTCATTTCCAAAGAGCTTAAGAATTCTAAGAGCCTGCTTGTTCAGCGCTTCCATTGAGCGCAAGAGCGGAGTCTTTTTGTCCAACGCTTCGCCTGTATACGAGCAGAAAGCTGTAGGAATACAAAGAGTATGTTCCTTTACAAAAGGATATGCGGTCGGATCCCATACAGTGTAGCCGCGGGCTTCAAAAGTTGCACGGCGGCCTCCGCTTGGGAAAGAGGAAGCATCCGGCTCACCCTTTACAAGCTCCTTTCCGCTGAAAGACATGATAACAGTTCCGTCATCCTGGGGAGTAATAAAGCTGTCATGCTTTTCAGCAGTAATTCCTGTGAGCGGCTGAAACCAGTGTGTAAAATGTGTCGCGCCCTTTTCAATTGCCCATTCTTTCATTGCGTGAGCAACCTGGTTCGCTACATCAATTTTAAGCGGCTCGCCATCATCCAAAGTTTTTTTCAAAGCCTTGAATGTTTCCTTTGGCAGACGTTCTTTCATTACTTTCTGATTGAACACCATGCTTCCAAACAATTCTGGTACATTTGTAGACATTTGCTAACCCCCATATAAGTCTAAAACAAAGAAGGCGATGTGATTGAACGCCAAGAAAACTTAGCACTCAGCCACATCGCCTTTGATGTTTACACGGACTACTGTAATTAATTCACTGAAAAATGTCAATGTGTTTTTGAAAAGAAATTTCAATGAATTTAAATACCACTAGTTTCGAGTTTTTATAGGGAACAAAAAAATAGCGCAAGGAGAGCGGCGGCTCCGTGATTTCCGTCCGCTACAACACAGGCCGCGGATTTACATCAAAACAAGCTGTTGAGCTTCCGGGATGGAAAAGCCATGTTAAGGACAATCTTGAGAAGTTCCTGACCCAGGCCGACAGCAATGGATTTGACCTGGGGCTGATTGAAGATATTCCGGTAATTGGTAGTGCCGCAAGCAGAGGCCTGGCGGGCGTCTCAGTCAATCCGTTCGGATTCAACGCTGAAAATTTCTCCAATTCCCTGGACTGGAACACAAGCGCAACCCTTGGAATAAGCGGAAGCGTGGGTGCGAACATCAACATCGGGTTCGACATATTGATTCCGGTTCCTCCCTTTTATCTGGGGACAATAAACGCCACTGTCTCCGGCGGGGCTGGGGCCAATGCATCCGCGTCAATCAACGGCGCTTCTGTAAAGATGACGGACCTGGACGGAGACGGCCTTGCGGACCATGTCCTGCGCATCCCGGGATTCGGCACATACTGGAAGCGCAACATCTCAGGCCGCTACGGGCAGCTCACAGGAATCAATCTTCCTCAGGGCGGAAATGTCCAGATGGAATATGCCGGGCAGTATGGAACGGCAAGAAATCCAAACTTTAAATATGTTCTAAGCAAGGTTACAATGAATGACGGCTGTAACGAAACTGTTCCTGAGATAAAACACGGAAATCATTCTGTAACTACTGTTTATGAATATAAAGATGGCTATTATGATAGACAGAAAAAAGAATTCTACGGATTTAGAATCGTAAAGACAATGAATGCCGACGGCACATATCAAGTGGATGAATATAACACAGAGGAATACTACGCGAAGGGAAGCCTAAAGAGGAGCCGCTCCTATGCTAAGGACGGCTCCCTGCTGTCGGAAGGAAGGACATTCCTCTGCCCTTCCCCGGTCGCGCTGCCCGCCATGGAGGAGAGCTGGACCTATGAGAAGTCCGGCGGAGCTTCTGAATTCATCCATACAGCAACAGAATACAAATACGACGGCTTTGGAAACTGCACTGAAATCAGGCAGGACTTCGGCGGCGGAGAAAGCCTCACAGGCGCAGTTGTCTACGACAATACGAACACAGCGGACTATATTGTGGGACTGCCTGTTGACATCCGCGTCTATGACTCAGACGGAAGCCTTCTGCGCCGCCGCTCGGGCAGCTATGACAGACGCATCTCGACTGTTAGCTATTTTTTTATATTGAATTATAGTTAGCTCGAAATTAGGGCTAAATACAGTTTTTGCAAAGCGGACTTCCATAAGATGTAGAATAACATTCTTTTCCGCATTTATAGCAAAATCTTTCTGTATAATTTATATTGCCAAACTGAACCCATGTCTGATAGCAATCATCGCATAAAGGTTTTCTTAAATCGTATGGAAGCTTTGTTCCGCATCTAATGCAAGTTCCTTCTGTTATTTCTATATTATCCGGCGGCGCATCAAAGCTATTTTCTTCAGCAATTCCAATTGATTTTTCTATGTCCTTTATTACTTTTGGCAAGCCATTTCTAATTTCTGAACTTGTAAATCTTAAAACTATATATCCCAAATTTTGAAGCTCACGGTCAATGCTTCTATCCCGCACAGCTTGATATTCAGTTCTTTCATGATAAGTGTGTCCATCTGTATAAATGCAGATTTTTTTGTTATCTAACTCCAAATAAAAATCAGGAATTGTCAAAATATTTTTTGGGTCAACAGGTTCTGGAAAATGAGAAACTGTATTGTCTTTATTTATTCTAAGCTGAAGCTCAACTTCAATATTGTTTTTTACAAGCGCCTTCAGCAACTCTTTTTCAAGCGGACTTTCACAGACATTACAACATCGATAACATTCTTTTAATTTTAAATCGCAGTCTTTACAGTCATAATCTTTATCAATTTTTTTTCTTATTTCCTGGGCTTCTTTTATAGTGCAGTTAAATTTTTCCATTATAGGTTTATATCCAAGCACCGCTATAATATTATCCAAAAGCTCTTTCATATCTGATTCATAAAGTTTTTTTGAAACTTCTATATCGCCAGCCAATTGAAATGAAATTTTATAACAGTCAATTTTTGAAGTATCATTTTCTTTAGCTTCTACATCAATTTTAATTTTCAATTTATTATCACCTCTGCATTGAATTTATATTATACTAGTTTCCAAAAATAATTGACAGCAAAACCGCAATCCATTAATCTAAAAAAAATAATGCGCAAAAAGAGGAAAAAATGTCTTACACTAAAGAAGAAGTCATAGAATTTGTTCAGATGGAGGATGTCAAATTTATCCGCCTTGCATTCTGTGATATTTTTGGAAATCAAAAAAACGCCGCGATTATTCCGGATGAGCTTGACCGCGCATTCAAAGAAGGAATTGCATTCGACGGCTCCTCGGTCGCAGGATTCACGGACGAAGCCCATTCTGATCTTTTCCTCTTTCCGATTCCTTCAACACTTACAGTTCTTCCGTGGAGATCAATTTCCGGAAAAGTTGTGAGGATGTTCTGCGAGATAAAGAAAAGCGACGGCACTCCGTTTGAAAAAGACTGCCGGAATATTTTAAAGAAAGCAGTAAAAAAAGCTGAAGAAAAAAATCTGACAGTGAACTTTGGCTCTGAATGTGAATTTTATCTTTTTGAAACTGACGAAAAAGGCAGGCCTACAAAAATTCCTTTTGACAATGCAGGCTACATGGATATTGCCCCGGAGGACAAGGGAGAAAATATCCGCCGTGAAATCTGCCTGACGCTGGAGCAGATGGATTTGCATCCGGAAAATTCCCATCACGAGGAAGGTCCTGGTCAGAATGAAATAGACTTCCGCTACAGCCAGGCGCTTGCAGCCGCAGACAACATAATGAACTTTATAACAGTCGTAAAGGCGATGGCAGTACGCAACGGACTTTTTGCAGACTTTTCCCCAAAGCCTCTTCCAGAAGAAAGCGGCAACGGATTCCACATAAATATTTCGGTGCAGGAGAATTCAGGCAAGGAAGTGCAAAATGCGTTTATGGCAGGAATTCTAGCGCACATAAAGGAAATCACAGCATTCTTGAATCCTACTGAAAATTCCTACAAGCGGCTCGGCTCAAGAAAAGCTCCCAAGTACATAAGCTGGGCTCATGAAAACAGGACACAGCTTATAAGAGTTCCGTCTGCAATAAATTCCCACAAGCGCTTCGAGGTCCGCTCCCCAGACCCGATGGCGAATCCGTACATTGCGTATGCTCTTTTAATTTACGCCGGACTTGATGGAATCGAAAAGGACATGAAGCTTTGCGACCCAATCGAAATGAACCTTTCAACCGCAAGCCCCGAAATAACTTCAAGCCTTGAGCAGCTGCCGCAAAGCCTAAAGGAAGCCGTAGAGCTTGCAAAAAAAAGCAGCTTTGTAAAAGAGCATCTTAGCGCGGATTTCACTTCATTCTTCAAAGTTTAAAAGGACAGAAAATGATTCCTTTAAAAAGCAGAAGAAAAGTTTTGATTGTCTCAGAAACGCAAAGCTTCCACGACAATATTTCCTGCATACTTCCCAAAAGCGATTTTTTCCCGGTCTTTCATGCATCATCTGGAGGAGAAGCGCGGCGGCTTTTGCTTGAACTTCCGGTCGACATTCTGATTGTAGATTCGCCGCTTTCTGATGAGCATGGAATCATGTTCGCTGAAAGTTTTGCCGACATGAACATGGGAATTCTGCTTCTTGTAAAAAGCGAGCTTTATGAGGAAACTTCATATAAAGTTGAAGAGCTGGGAATTGTAACCTTGCCTAAGCCTAATTCGCCGGAAATGTTTTTTACAGCAATAAAAATGCTTTGCGCAATGTCTTTCAAGCTGCAAAAAATGGAAGCAAAGAACAGGACGCTTCAAGAAAAAATGCAGGATATAAGAACAATAAACAAGGCAAAGTGGCTTTTAATCGAAAATCTTAACATGACAGAAAGCAACGCGCACAAGCACATCGAAAAACTTTCAATGGACAGCCGCAAGAGCAAGCGGGAAGTCGCAGAAGAAATAATAGAGCGGTACGATTCCTAAAGGCCTCTAAAAAATTCCGCGCGCATTTAGCAGGAACGGCAGCTTAAATTCAGCTTATAAAACAAAGGCATCTTTAGAAAAGCAGTAAAAATGATTCCAGAGATGCCTAAATTTTTTAGCTGAATTTCTTTACTCCTTAATACTCGCCAAGCGCAGCGGCTATAAGTCCAAGGAACAATGGGTGCGCCTTGTTAGGACGGCTCTTGAATTCCGGATGAAACTGAACTCCAACATAAAAATTATTCTTGTCATATTCAACAGTTTCTATAATATTTCCATCTGGTGAAGTTCCGCTAAGCGTGAGGCCGGCGTTTTCAAGTGAGCTCCTAAAATCATTGTTGAATTCATAGCGGTGGCGGTGACGCTCAGAAATTTCTTCTGTCTTGTAGCATTTGTACATCTGGGTGTCCTTTTTTATTTTGCAAGGATAGGCGCCAAGACGCAAAGTTCCGCCCTTGTTCACGGATTCGCTCTGATCAGGCAAGAAGTCAATCACTTTGTGCGCGCTGTTCTCATCAAATTCACCTGAATTGGCGTCCTTGAATCCGCAGACAGAACGTGCAAACGCAATAACCGCAATCTGCATTCCAAGGCAAATTCCAAGATACGGCAAATTATGCTCGCGGCAGTAATCAGCAGCGGCAATCATTCCTTCAATTCCACGGGATCCGAAGCCGCCTGGAACAATAACGCCATTGCAGCCGCCAAGAATATCATCCACGTTTTCTTTTGAAATGCTCTCGCTGTCAATCCACTTGATATTCACATAGGAGCCAAGCTCATAGCCTGCATGCTGCAAAGCTTCCGCCACAGAAAGATAGGCATCATGAAGCTGGACATATTTTCCAACCAGGCCGATTGTAACTTTCTTTGTGCGGTTCTGAATTTTTTCAAGCATATTGTTCCACTCTGTCAAATCGCAAGGAGGAACAGAAAGATTCAGCTCGCGGCAAACAATGTCTGAAAAATGAAGCTTCTCAAGCATAATAGGAGCCTGGTACAAAACCGGCAGCGTAAGGTTTTCTATAACGCAGTCAGGCTTTACATTGCAGAACATGGCGACTTTGCGGAAAATGCTTTCTTCAAGCTTTTCATCGCAGCGCAAGACAAGAATATCCGGCTTGATTCCAAGTCCCTGAAGCTCCTTTACAGAATGTTGCGTAGGCTTTGTTTTATGCTCATCGGAGCCATGCAGAAACGGAAGCAGCGTAACATGTATATAAAGTGAATTCTCGCTTCCAACTTCAAGCCCGACCTGACGGATTGCCTCAAGGAACGGCTGGCTTTCTATGTCGCCTGTTGTTCCTCCGACTTCTGTAATAACAATGTCCGCGCCGGAAGTTTTTCCTACATTGTAGATAAATGATTTTATTTCATTTGTGATATGCGGAATAACCTGAACCGTTTCGCCAAGATATTCTCCGCGGCGCTCCTTGTTCAGAACATTCCAGTAAACTTTTCCAGAGGTAAGGTTTGAAAATTTATTCAGATCCTCATCAATGAAACGCTCGTAGTGTCCAAGGTCAAGGTCGGTTTCAGCACCGTCATCCGTAACATAGACTTCTCCATGCTGATACGGACTCATTGTTCCCGGGTCAACATTGATGTACGGATCCAGCTTCTGAGAAGCAACCTTGAGGCCACGAGACTTGAGCAGGCGTCCTAAAGAAGCAGCTGTAATTCCTTTTCCAAGACCGGAAACAACACCACCTGTAACAAAAATATACTTTGTTGATTTCATAGCACGCCTTCCTATTCAAAAAAAAATCCGCAGACTACAAAAGCAATCTGCGGCATATAGTCGCTTTGAATTATAATACAAAACAGTATGCCAAAATTCCGCCTTGCCGTCAAGATTGGCAGAAAGTTTCAAAGCGGCTCTTCGGCTTTTATTGCAAAAAGTTTTATTCCTTCGCCGGGGAATTTTTGCTTTATCGCCTTCATCACAGAACGGACTTTTGGAAAATCCTCATCATCGATGTAGCTTACAAGCACGAAATTTTTTTCCGGCCAGGTCGTATTTCCAAGCTTCCGGTCATTTCCGCCGCGGCCATAGACAAGCGGAAATTTTGTGTAAAGGATATTAGGCACATACTCTTCCAAAGCCTGTGTTATGTCGTCCTCCACAGACTTGTTTGAAATTATTTCCACACGCTGCATTTATTTCTCCTCCAGCAAAGCAAGATGAACCATCGCCTGCTGGTTTTTCTTTTTCTTCATTACAAAAGTGTACAGCACAGGAATAAAGAAAAGCGTTATAAACGTGGAGCTTGTAAGTCCTCCGACAACAGCCACGCTTATAGGCTGAACCATTCCCGCGCTTCCGCTTGAAGCAAAGCACATAGGAATCATTCCAAGAATCGTGGTCAGCGTTGTCATAAGCACAGGTCTGAGCCTTGAGCATCCGGCCTTGTAGCAGGCTTCCTTTATAGGTATTCCGCGCTCCACAAGAAGATTCGTATAGTCCACCAGAATAATTCCGTTGTTTACAACAATTCCAACGAGCATTACAAGCCCTACTGCGGAAAGCAAGCTGAACGACTGGCCGGTAATCTTATAGATAAGAACAACCCCGATTGCAAGGAACGGAATTGTCATAAGATTTATAAAAGGAGCCTTAAAGCTTTCGTAAGTCGCCGCCATAACACCGAATACAAGCAGAACAGCCATAACCATAATTTTTGCAAAAATTGCGGTCTGCTCCTTTACATCCTTCCATGAGCCCTCATAGCTCACAGAAACATTGTCCGGAACAATAAAAGAATTTTTTATGCCTTCCTTGATTTTTTCCTCAACAACATTCGCATTTTCATCTGAAACAATATCCGCGGTAACATGGACAATGCGCCGGCGGTTCTCACGGCCGATTGAAACAGGACCGTAGCCTTTTACAGCCCTCGCAAAATTAGCGACACACACACGGCCGTTTGTACCGTTCACATAAATCTGCTCAAGGTCAACAACTTTCTGCCTGTCTTCCGGACGGAGCATCACATAAACCGTATAGTCGTCTCCGTTTTCACGGTAAGTTGTTGTTGAAAGACCTTCTATGCTGGCCTGAATTTCATTTGCGACAGTGGCAACATTTACACCGAAACTGTACGCGCGCTGCCGGTCAATTTCGACCTGAACCTGCGGAAGCCCTTCATCAGTATCAATTGATGATTCTCCTATATCTGGAATGCCGGCCATAACTTCTGAAATTCTCTTTGCCACATCAAGCGCGCTGTCCAGGCTCGAGCTTCTAAGAACAACATCTATGTCGTCTCCTGTCATCTGCTGCCGGCGGCTCTGGCCAAAGCTAAAGTCAACACCTGCAAATTCAGAAAAGTGCTTCCTGAGCTTCTGTTTTATCACCTCGTCATTGTCAATCTGCTCAGCGGAATCAGGCAGCGAAATCAGAATCGTTCCGTTGTATGAGCCTGATTCTCTCCAGCTTGAGCCGATGCTTGTTATTATATTTTTATATCCCTTGATTTCATTTTTTACAATTTCCTCAAACTTCAGAACAATGTCCGTAGTTTCTTCAAGGGAAGTTCCAACCGGAAGCCCAAGCTTTACAGAAACGCTGTCATCGTGTCCGCCTGTCATAAGCTGAATTCTTAAAGTCGGAATCAGCATAAACGAGAAAAGCAGAGCCGTAACGCAGACGACCACAGTAACTCCGCGGTTGTCCAGCGCCTTTTTCAAAAGCTTTTCGTATCCAAAGGAAACAACATCCTGCGCCTTCATGAACATTCCGTACAGCGCCTTAAGAAAACGGGACTTTACAGGCTTTTCGTTTCTATTTGTAATCGGAAGGAAATGTCCGGCCAGAACCGGCACAAGGAAAATCGCAACAAACAGGCTGCTTACAAGAGCGATTACAATCGTAAAAATAATTCCCTTGAACATCTGCCCCATGAATCCCAAATCTTTCATAAAGAAAAGAAACGGAATAAAAACGCAGATTGTGGTAAGGTTTCCTGACACAACAGAAAGAATCATTTCCGAGCTTCCAAGGACTGCGGCAATATTAGGCTTTGCTCCTCTCATTCTATAGGAATAAATATTGTCAATCATAACAACAGAAGCATCTACAACCATTCCAACGCCCAGAATCAATCCTGTAAGCGTCATCATGTTCAGCGTGATTCCCGCAAAGTTCATGCACAAGAGCGTTATTATAATTGAAAGAGGAACTGAAATCGCAATGATAATCGTAGTTTTCACAGCGCACAAAAAAACAAAAAGAATTATAACCGCAAGCAAAAGACCTTGCCACGCTGAATCAAACAGCACGCTCAATGTATCCCGGATGCTGTCCGAATCGTCGCGGATTATTTCAAGCGAAACATCGGAAGGAAGCGTTTTTTCAAGCTCGCTTATTTTTTCATAGACAGAATTGGCAACCGAAACGCTGTTTTCTCCAGACTGCTTTGTAACAGAAACATAAACTCCTGGAAGTCCGTTTATGTAAACAACATTGCTTGCATCCTTATAGCCCATGAACGCGCGGCCTATATCGCAGAGCTTTACATCATAGCCGTTCTTAGTCGCAACAACAGTATTGTTTATCTGGTCAATGCTTGTGTATTCGCCTGTTGTGCGCACAGAATAATCCATTGAGCCTTCCGTAATTGTTCCGCCGCCAATTTCAAGGTTCTGCTTTGAAAGCGAGGACGAAACTTCAGAAAGCGTAAGGTTGTAAGCCTGAAGCCTGTTCTGCTCCAGCTCAACGCGCACAATCTGAGTTCTTCCGCCCATTGACTCAGCCTGTCCAACGCCCTGCGCCTGCTCAAGAACATCAACAATCTGGTCTTCCGCAATTTTTTTCAGCTCATCAACTGAACGGTTTCCACGGACTGCGATTCTCATAATCGGCTGGCTGTCTGAATCCATTTTAAATATTGTTGGAGTTACATCATCCGGCAGGCTTCTCGTAATTCGGTCAAGCTTGTCACGCACATCGTTTGTCGCAATGTCCAGGTTTGTTCCGTAATTGAACTCAAGAAAAACGCTGCTTCTTCCTTCCGAAGATGTGGAAGTGATTTCCTTAAGATTGCTAAGGCTTACAAGCGCATCCTCAATCAAGGTTGTAACAGACTTTTCCACAGACTCAGGTCCGGCGTTTTCATAGGTTGCAGAAACCATAAGATACGGCATATCAACGTCCGGCATAAGTGAAACTGAAATGTTGCCCAGAGAAAAAATTCCCATAAGACCGAGCAACGTAAAAACCATCAATGTAAGAACCGGATGCTCAAGAGTTTTTTCACTGATCATTTTTATTCTCCGTAGATATTCCGCCTGATATATCGCGGACTTTGCTTCCGTCAGAAATGGAAGACATTCCTTCAACTACAATTTTCTCGCCTTCATAAATTCCAGAAAGAACCTGAACCATATTGTCCACAGAGTTTCCAAGCTCCACTTCCCGGATTTTCACAGTGCCGCTATCTTCATCCAGAACAAACATCATGTTCTTTCCATTTTTTTCTACAACCGAATTCGCAGGAACCACAATCTGCCCGGAATAGTCGGCGGTAAACAGCGTAAGCTTTGCAAACATTCCAGCGTTTATTCTTGGGTCGGACCTGTCAAAAGACAAAAGTATTTCCTTTGTTCTGCTTTGCGGATCAAGCACAGGAGAAACCTTTTTCACCGTTGCCGAAAATGTTTCGTCAGGATAAGCCTCAAGAGTTATCGCCGCCTTTAAGCCGCGCTTTAAAAACGCAACATAGCGCTCAGGAATCTTTGCCCGTATCTGCAAATTTGAAACATCGCCAATAGTCGTAATGGCAGTGGAAGAAGCAACCGTAGTTCCAATTTCCTTTGGAGTGGAAGTTATCATTCCGCTGATTGGAGCATAAACGGAGCTGTTCACATAATATGCGCCCGGCTCGCTTGGATCTACTTCTGCAAGGACATCTCCTTTTTTTACAGTGTCGCCAAGAGCAACAAAAACCCTCGCAATTTTTCCACCTATATCAGGATAGCAGTCAACAGAGCTTTCACATTCGATTTCACCGTTTGTGTCAACGTATGCGTGCAGCGTCTTACGCTCGCCTGCCATAGTTCTTACGCTCGCCGCCTCCTGCTCCTGGGACGCTTCATCCTTTGGAGGAAACGAACTTTTCTTTGGTGAAAATTTTATCACAAAAAAAGTTCCAGCCAAAACGCACAGGCACAAAACGGAAACAACAACAAAAGATACTTTTACTTTCATATTAATTCTCCAACGTTCCGAAAGGAATTCCAGCAGCATTCTCCAGGTCAAGGACAGCGCATATCAAATTATATCCCTCGGAAATCAAATTCACCTTTGCGGAAAGAAGATTGTCCATCGCAGTCTGAAGCGAAAGCATATCCTTTGTTCCGTGGTTGTAAGACTCCAAAGTCATTTCATAAGTCGTCTGTGCAAGTTCAATGCTGCTTTTTCTAAGGTCAATATTTTCAAGGCACTGGTTTATCTTGTTCATTAAAGTTGAAACATTCACTTCAAGCGAAGTTTTCGCATCTTCAAGCTCAAGCTCAAGGCTCTTTACAGAATCTTTTTTTGACTGAACATCAAGAGCGCCGCTTGACCACGGAAGAAATCCGTCCAGCGGAATCGAAGCCTGCAAGCTTAAAGTTCCATTGTCATCCCAGCTGGAGCCTCCGTCCACAGAAGAATAATTGTAGGAATATGAAGCTGAAATGCTCGGGCCGTAAGAAGAAAACCGCGACGCAAGCAAGGAATTTTTCGCGCTGTCAATCTGCTTCTGCAGGGACTCAACGCTGAATGAGTTGAATTCCATTCCGTCAATTGAAATGTCCTTCAGGTTCAGAATATTTTCAAACGAGCCGGAAAGCCTGATTTCTGTGTCCTGCGGAATCCCCACAAGCTGCTTGAACGATGCGATTGAATTTTCCACTTCAGCGTTAAGAGACTTAAGCTCAAGCTGGTCATTCTGATATGAAACCTGCGCGCTGAAAACATCAAGCCTTGATAAAGTTCCGCGCTTATATTTAGCCAGATTCGACTCATACTGATTTTTTGAAGTTTCAAGGCTTTTTTCCTTCAGTGAAATTTCTTCAGCTTTATAAAGAAGATAATAATAGTTTTTTCTTACATCAAGCTCAACAGAACGCAATTCATTCTGATACAGCGACTGCTGATAACTGTAGCTCAGCTCGGCGTCTTTTGCAGAAGTATAAACAGAAGGCGACAAAGAGGCGCTTAATGAAATGCCTGCGGAAAGGCTGGCCTTGTCATCAGAAGAACCGGGAATATTCTTTGAATAGCGTCCTGTTCCAGAAACCGACGGACTTATAGAATTCCATGAATAATCTGCCCCGCGTTTTTTTGCATCAAGGCTGATTTCACTTTGCTTTATTGAAACATTGTTTTTCATCGCATTTTTTACCGCATCATCAAGAGAAAGCTCAACAATATTCTCATCAGCAAAGCAAAACGAGGCAATGGAAAAAAACAGGACAAAAACTTTCTTTTTCAAACTTTCCATATTTTTAGAATAATAAATTTTCTGCATAGTTACAAAGTAAATTCTTGTTATTCAAGGTAAATTCTTGTTATTTTGCGTCAGCTCCAGTTTTCACAGAATCAGCAGCCAGGCGGAAAAAGCAACATTGAAACTGCGCTTCTTTAATCTTATAATAGCTTAATTTCGAGTTTTAATAGTAAATAAAAAATAGCGGAAACAATGATAGTTCCAAGGCAAAACTGCGTGTAGGGGCAACTTAGTTGCTGGCGGTTTTGACAGACGTATCTCGGCTGTTATCTATTTTTTTATATTGAATTATAGTCAACTTGAAATTAGAGGTAATAAAAAGAATGAATACATTTTACGGAATTCTAATACCGTTTCTGGGAACTGCCCTGGGGTCTGCCTGTGTTTTTTTCCTTGGAAAAAACTTTAATAAAACCATCCAGAAATTCCTTTTAGGATTTGCGGCTGGAATAATGACCGCGGCCTCAGTGTGGTCGCTTATAATTCCTTCAATAGATAGTTCTGCCTCCATGGGCAGGCTTGCGTTTATTCCGGCGGCTATCGGAACTGCATTAGGAATTGCTTTTCTTTTTTTGCTGGACATTCTGATTCCGCATCTTCATGTTGACTCGGACAAGCCGGAAGGCCTTAAGGCCAAAATAAAGCAGAGCACAATGATGTTTCTTGCGGTCACGCTCCACAATATTCCTGAGGGAATGGCAGTCGGTGTCGTTTTTGCGGCATTTTCAGCCCAAAGCCTGGAATTTGCAGCGGCGGCGGCTCTTTCCATGGGAATCGCAATCCAGAATTTTCCAGAGGGCGCGATAATTTCCATGTCGCTTGCAGGAAACGGCGAGTCCAAGGGCAGGTCATTTGCGTTCGGAGTTCTTTCTGGAATTGTAGAGCCAGTTGCGGCAGTAATTACAATTCTTCTGAAAAATTTAATAACGCCGGTCATGCCTTACCTTTTGTCATTTGCGGCAGGAGCAATGCTCTATGTTGTTGTGGAGGAACTGATTCCTGAAGCATCCGAGAAACCTCATTCAAATTTAGGAACAATCGGATTTTCACTGGGATTCATACTGATGATGATTCTTGATGTGGCGCTCGGCTAAGAACACGGAAATCCACAAAGCTCTTTTAATCCGGCAAAACAGAGTTTAAAACAAAAAAAGCCTCAGAAAAATCTGAAGCTTTTATCTAGCTGGGGTTGGACTTGAACCAACGGCCTCCGGGTTATGAGCCCGACGAGCTGCCAACTGCTCTACCCAGCGTCGTAATATGTTCATATATAATATGAAAAATGGCGGCAATTGTCAATAGCAAAAACTGTTTTTCATGCATAAAAGCGCTAAATACAACGCAGAAAACAACAATTTTTCCAGACAACTGCCGCAAAGAACAAGCCTCACGGCATCCGCACTTTTACTTCTTGAGCAGCGCGGCAAAAGGATTGTAGTACATTCCGTCATCGCTGCCGAAATTCTGCTTTTCGCGGCGCGGAGCCCTGTTTTTATCAGGAGAAGCTTTTTCTCCGGAAGCAGAATGTTTCTTTACAACCACAACCTTTTTCTTTGCACCGGAAGAAGCACCTCCGGCAGGACGGCTTGCCGCGTCAGACTTAAGCGAAAGACTTATTCTCTTTCTGTCTGTGTCCAGGTCGATAATCGTAAATTCCTTTACATCCCCAACCTTGATTACATCCATCGGATCAGAAACAAAGCTGTCGCTAAGCTCGGAAATATGGATAAGGCCGGTTTCATGCAAGCCGATATCTACAAATGCGCCAAAGTCAACAACATTTTTAATTTTGCCGGTAACTTTCATTCCGACCTTGAGGTCTTCAAAATTCAAAACGCCTTTCTGCATGATTGGAGCAGGATATCCGTCGCGCGGATCGCGGTTTGGCTTTGCAAGCTCCTCCACAATATCATTGATTGTGGTTTCACCTACATTGTATTTTTCTTCAAGCTGCTTTTTTAGTTCCGCCGTAATCTTTTCTTTCTTCTGAACAAGAGGAAGAACTTCCTTTGCAACTTCATAGTTTTCCGGATGAACCCAGGTATTGTCAAGCGGATTCGAGCTTTCCGGAATCTTCAGAAATCCGGCGCACTGCTCAAACGCCTTTGGTCCAAGCCCCGAAACTTTTTTCAAATCCTCGCGGCTTGTAATTTTTCCATTCGTATCGCGGTAAGCGACAATTTTCTTTGCAAGCGAACTGTTGATTCCAGAAACATACTTCAAAAGGCTTGCGCTTGCGGTATTCAAATTCACGCCAACCTGATTTACGACAGATCCCACAACTTCATCCAAAGTGTCGGAAAGCTTTTTCTGGTTAACATCATGCTGATAAAGGCCAACGCCAATTGCCTTCGGGTCGATTTTTACAAGCTCGGCAAGAGGATCCTGAAGCCTTCTTCCCATTGAAATCGCGCCGCGGATTGTGAGGTCAAGATCCGGGAATTCCTCGCGCGCAATGTCGCTCGCTGAATAAACAGAAGCTCCGCTTTCATCAACAACTGTATACATAACATCGGAATAATTCTCGCTTATTACCTTGCTTACAATCGCCTGAACTTCCTGGCTTCCGGTTCCATTACCAACTGCGACAACCTGAATGTCATACTTGTCAATAGCGTCATTGATTGCCTTGTAAGCTCCTTCCGGATCTGCAACCTGCTTAATCAGGAAGTAGCCAAGATATTTTCCAGTTTCATCAAGGGCAGCGCATTTTGTTCCTGTGCGGATTCCCGGGTCAACTCCAAGAACGCGGCTTCCCTTTATCGGCTGGGTCATCAAAAGATTCTTCAAATTCTCGCTAAAGATTCCAATTCCATGGATATCGGCTTCATCAGTCTCATCGCTGCGGATTTCACGCAAAACAGCAGGGCTCAAAAGGCGGACAACACCATCTTCAACTGCATCAGAAAAAGCCTTATTGTTGATTTTATACTTCTTCTGAACAGCCTTAACAGCATCGTCAACTTCAACTGAAATTGTAACTTCCAGCGCGCCTTCACGCTCCGCACGGTTGATTGCAAGAATTCTATGCGGCTTGACCTGATTCAGAGGCTCGCTGTAATCCCAGTACATTTTATATGTAGAAGTTTTTTCAACTGTCTCCGCATCCTGTCCGTCTGGAACAATTCCCTTTGTAACAATAGAACCGGTTTCCATATAAAGAGAATGTACAGTCTCGCGGTTCTTTGAATCCTGGGAAACACGCTCAGCAACAATATCCTTTGCTCCGGAAATTGCGTCCTCCACAGTTTCAACACTTAAAGCTGAATCCTCATTGTCTGTCTTTACAAATTCCTTCGCCTTTTCAAGCAGAGAAGTGTCATCAAGCTCATACATGGCGTCTGCCAGAGGCTCAAGGCCTTTTTCCTGCGCAACCATTCCGCGAGTCTTCTTTTTCTTCTTGAACGGAGCCCACAAGTCCTCAAGCTCAGAAAGAGTCTTTGCGCCCATAGCGGCGTTGTACAAAGATTCTGTCAGCTTGTTCTGGCCAAATATGCCCTTAACAATCTCAAGGCGGCGCTCTTCCAGATTTTTATATGAAGTAAACAGATGGTCACATTCACGCACCTGCAGCTCATCAAGAGAGCCGTGCTTTTCCTTGCGGTAACGGGCAATAAAAGGAATAGTGCATCCTTCCTGAACAAGGCTGATGACCGCGCTTACCTGAGGAACCTTTATATTCAGCTCCTCAGCAATTTTTTTCATAATTTCAACTTCATTGACTGTCAATGAGTCGATTTTCTCTTGAGTAAATTCCATAGGACGCTATTTTACGAAAAAAACAACCTTGCGTAAAGTAGAACTTTTCTGGAGAAATATTTTATTTTCATTAAATCAATTTATACTTTTTATCTTCTTTACGTAGTTTAAAAAATGCTTTTATGCAATTTGGATTTATTATAGAAATTTGTATATGATCTTTTTCTCTGAATCCTGAA
The DNA here is from genome assembly GCA_964607295.1 of uncultured Treponema sp. Taxonomy (GTDB): domain Bacteria; phylum Spirochaetota; class Spirochaetia; order Treponematales; family Treponemataceae; genus Treponema_D. The sequence goes on from CAZSJX010000009.1 coordinate 23,480, forward strand.
GCCGGATATAATTCATTTCCTTCAAAAAAAACTCCACGAACAGAGTCATAAGCCGCTTCTGGACATTCTTCTTTTTGCTTTGCGACCAATGAATTTATCAGCAAACAGTCTAGCTCCCTTTTGTATAAGTCATTTCCGCCTGTATTCTTAGGAAGCTCAATTCCTCTCTTGGCAAAATCACTTTTTATTTGTTTATAATGGCTTTTTAATTTTCTCAAATTCTCTTGCTCAAGAAAATCCAAGCAATTTCCTAAGCAAATAACAGCGCCCAACACAGCAGGTTTTATGATTTTTTGATTTTTATTTTGGCTATGTTTCTTTAGATTTTCTGCCCATTCCAATGCCCTTTCTGGATCATTTTCCCAAAAGTACATTCCTTTTCCGAGCCAATCGTAAGAATTTTCACTATAGTTTAATGCGGTTATTTTTCCAGAAACTAAATTATTACAAAGAGCTTCATCACATCCGTGAAATCCAAAAATTAAATTATCTCTTGTTTTATACATTATTTTTTTATTGGTTTATTTGGATTTGGCTCATATTTTGTTTTGCTTAGCTGATTATTTATTACCTTATAACCGCAATAAGCCAGAACAGATGCAGAAAGAATTCCTACACCAATAGATGAAATATTTATCTTTTTATCTTTTGCACAGATATTCTTATTGTTGCTATTCATATTTCACCTCCAAAGCTTAAAGCATATTTTTATGATAATATATATCAATAAAGAATTCAACAAAAGAACATCCTCATAAAAACATACCCAGTCCGCCAGGCAAATATAGTTACTATATTTTAAAATAAAGTAACTATATTTGGAAATTTAGTTACTTTATTCGTGCAATATAGTTACTTTATTTTTCGCTTACGTAGTTATTTTCCCAAGCACCTTGTGAGCTTGCTTCTATGCCGCCGCTGATTGCAAGGCTCATGAACTCCAGCTCGCTTTCACTGAACTCTTTCTTGCAGCCTATGGCAAAGTTGCGCAGGTTTACCGTCATAAGCCTGTTGTGTGTATACATTTTGCCGTTCTTCTTGTTCACGTAGTCAGGAAGAACAAAGTTTGCGCCGCAATCTGCGATTACAAGCTCCTTTGGCCGTATTGCAACAATTTTAACCGGCCCGTAGAACATTGAATTGCGCTTCGCATATTCTGGAATATATGCTGTTTTTGAAGTAACTGTTCTAACAGTATCAGGTTCTCCATTTGTTCCAACCGCCTTTATCTGCCTTGGAGATTCTGTCCAGCCAAGAATCTTTTGCGCCTTAGACAAGTCAGGAGACAAAAGAACAAGCGCGCCCCGGCTGTACAATACCGCTTCATCTCCAATCCACTTGTTTCCACTAAAACATTCTGTTTCAGAATCCACACCGGCAGAGCGGACAAGAACTGCCACTGTTCCGTCCTCAAGAACCGCAATGTCTGTTATATAGCCTGAAAGACCAAAGTCAGACAATTTTTTTGTCGTTACTTCATTTGCGTTAGAGTCAGGTGTTGTGTAGTCAAATGTCGCATATCCAATTGAATCACCGCCAAATGAATAATAAAAATTTGCTCCTTGAACCGCGATGGTGCGTCCAGAAATACTGGTATCACTATTATTTTTAGTTCCATATTTTCCTTTTTTATTAAATAAACACATAGCAGTAGTAGCACCATCAGAATTCAGTTTACAACATGCAAGCCAATAAATATCTGTTGTACTGTCATAATATGCATCAAAAAGGTTATATGCGTCAGTAAAATCAGTAAATCTTGTATAGTAACAATATTCTTCCTCATCAGCATAGATTTTTACTTTATTGTTATAAGTAGCTCCATCCATATCAAGGCGCATATAAAAAATGCTGCCGTCATTGCTTTCTGCAAAATTGGAAAGAGAATAGTAGGTGTCTCCAAGCATTTTGCTTTTCGATTCAATTTTAGTGCAGGTTGGATAGTCGTAAACATACATATTTCCAGCGCTGTCATTAAAGACCATGTACTTTGAATAATACGCAGTTTCGCCTTCAAGAATCATTTTAAGATTACATTCAGAAGTTTCGCCGGCTGTTACAGTAACACTTGCGCTTCCGCTGCCCTCAAGGATTTTTTCGGCTGTGTTCCATGCTTCGGCTGTGGCAGTGTACTTTCCAGGCTCAATGTCACCAAATTCTATTACCCCCCCCCAATATTCCTTCTTTAGTTTCATCAAAATCATCATTAAAAAGGCGCACGATGAATTTGTCAGCATTGCCTTTATTGTAAGTATACATCGCACGCGCGCTTCCAGGCAGGGCAACACGCACAGAGCCGTTTTCTCCAGAGCCGGAACTCATGTTCATACACGAAATAAATGTGAATAAAATTGCTGGTAAAATAGAAAAAAATAGCTTTTTCATAAAAATCCTCCTTGCAAAACTAAAATTACCTGGCACGCAATACTCCTCAGACAGAATTCATTTAACCCTAATTTCGACTTTTAATAGTTATTAAAAAATAGCGGCAACGATGATAGCTCCAAGGCAAAACTGCCGTGCAAGGCAACTTAGTTGCTGGCGGTTTTGACAGACGCATCCCGGCTGTTAGCTATTTTTTATATGAACTACAGTTAACTCGAAATCATGGGTATTTATAATTATGATTTAAAAAATTTGATTTGTCAGCATTTAGACGCATTTTTTTGATTTTTTTTTCAGTACATGATATTCTGTTGCCATGAGTTTTAAGAGTGTTCTTTCTGCCTTTTTATTTTCAGTTTTTACATTCAGCTTTTTATCTGCAAAAACTCCAAAAGTTGCGCTTGTTCTAAGCGGAGGCGGCGCAAAAGGCCTTGCAGAAATTCCGCTTCTTGAAGCTCTGGAGAATGAAGGAATCCGCCCGGACATGGTTCTTGGAACCAGCATGGGGTCTTTAATCGGAGCTCTTTATGCGGCCGGCTACACTCCAAGGCAAATCAGGCAGACGCTTTTATCAATGGATTTTATGACAATCCTGAATGAGCGTCCATCCGTTCCAGAAAAGATTCCGCCGGAAGCATTTTCAAAAAAGACAGACGGCATAGCCATTTCATTTTCAATTGCAGAAGGAAAAATAGGCTCTGCGCCCGGCATCATCGGAGACCAGCAGATTCTCTGCGAGCTGAACAACCATCTTAGCAAAATTCTTCCAGTTACAGACTTTGACAAGCTTCCGATTCCGTTCAGGGCAATAGGAACAAATGCGGTTTCAGGCGAAGAAATTGTGCTCAAAAGCGGCTCGCTTGTAAACGCTGTGAGAGCAAGCATTTCAATTCCGGCAGTATTCACACCGGCGCAAGTAGAAAAAGGCGTGTACTCAATGGACGGAGGGCTTAGAAACAACCTTCCGCTGAAGCTCGCGCGGGAAATGGGAGCGGACATTGTAATTTCAATGGATGTCGCAAGCGTTGTAGACACATCACCCGAGAAGCTGTCTGACTTTTATTCTACAGCCGTTCAGATTTTCAACCTGATAATTTCATCCAATGCGGTTGACCAGTACAGCTATGCGGATATTGTCCTGCGGCCGAACCTTTCAGGCTTCAGCACATTTGACTTTATGAAGCCGAAAGAAATCATAAGAGCCGGCGAGCTTTGCGTTGAGCAGAACAAGGAAAAAATCAGGCAGATTGCAAAGCAAATTGAGGATGCCGGAAGAACGCTTGAAAAACTGGACTACAACCGTGAAAGTGAATACGACAAAATGCCAGACCTTTGCATAAATAAAATTTCTGTAAGGGACATCTCGTTCTCAAAGCCGGTTCCAATTCCGCCTGAAAAAGAATTTGAAAAATTCATCGGCCAAAAGCTTGATGACAAAACTAAAAAGCGGCTTACCAAAAAGCTCTGCAGGCTTAAAGAACGCTACCATCTTTCGTCCCTAGTATATTTTTTAAGACAAGAAGAGGACGGCTCTGCGGCGCTTGAGATTCTTGCAAACCACTATGACCAGAAGATGAACCAGATTTTCTTTACAGGCTCTTCCTTTGTGTCAATCACAAGCTATGAGCCGCAAAAGTATTTTTCAGTAGATCCGAATTTCACCGCAGGAGTTTTTCTGCGCACGCCAATAGAATCTCTTTTCAGGCTGTCATTCGGAAACACAATGATTTTTGAGACAGAATTTTTTCCAAGAATATCAAGCTTTAAAAACAGCAGCCTGAGCCTTGACTTTAAAAATTCGCTGAAATACGGAAGCTGCTCTCCTGCGACAAGCATTGCCTTTAATGACAGAACAATCGCAGAAGACAGGGGCATTGAGCTTTTCGGCGGAATCAGATTCAGAACATCAGACCTGCTGACAGCAAAGGCGGGCATAGCGTATTCGGCGGACAAAATATCCGCGGAAGAAAAATGGCACAACATAAGCTACCTTCACAGCGAGATTATTTTCACATCGCTGCGCAGCGGATTCGCATCATTTTACGGCGGAAAAGCTGAATCCATCTTTGACTTCGGCATCAAGACAGACGATGTGCAAGGCGATCCAATGTACAGCCTTAGGTTTTCAGCGGAAAAAAGATTTGAGCTTGCTGATGAAAAAAATTCAATCGGGATTTCCGCCTCGTTCTGCAGCAACAGATTTCCTTACGAGCTGAATTCAGGCTACTGCGGTTTTGGAGGAATAGACGGAATGAGCGGCTATCCGGCAGGAATTTTACGGCGTGATTTTTTAATCGCAGGCATTTCTTTTAGGCAAAAACTGGCATCCATCGCGGGAATGCCGCTGCTCGTTGTGGCAGAAGCAAAAGCCGCGGCAAGCTCAAGGTACGATCCGTTCATAGACAAAGGCAAACCTTCTGGAGAACTTTTTTCAGACAAAAAGATTGAAGCAGGAGGAGCCGTTTATCTTGCTCTCGACACGCTGTTCGGAAGCCTTGTTTTCGGCGGAAGCATGAACTCCAGCTTAGAATGGTGCATCAGCCTTGGAATCAGATAAGAGCGCCTGTATTCTCCTTGCAATCTGCTGTATATCGAAGTTTTTTTCTTCTATAATTATATCCGCATATTTTTCATAAAGCGGAGAACGCGCGGTGAAAATTTCAAAAAGCGTCTCGCCTGGATTATGAACAACTCCGCGGCTGTCCAGATTGCCAAGCCGGGATTCCAAAGAATCGAGGCTGGCTTTTAAGTAAACAACAGTTCCTGTTTTTTTAAAATGCTCCATTGCGCCGCTTCCAAAAACAGCGCTTCCGCCTGTAGCAATGACGCAATGACTGACATCCAGGCCGCAGTTTATTTCGTTTTCAATCTTCTTAAAATATTCCGCGCCATTTTCAAAAATTATATCCTCGAGCCTTTTTTTCATTTTCTGCTGAATTACAATATCACTGTCAACAAACTCATAATTCAGCATTTTCGCAAGCACAACTCCAACGGTGCTTTTTCCGCTTCCAGGCATACCAATCAGAACCACATTGTCTTTCATAGGACTGATTATCATAAAATAAGCAAAAGCGGTCAACCGCGCCCCGCTGCCGGCACGTGCCAAAAAGCAGAATTTTTTGTATATTAAAACAAAAGCTTCATTTATTTTTGGAGGATTTATGAGAAAAAATTTTGGCGCAAAGGAATGGCTTTATCCAATGCCTGTTCTTATTGTAGGCTCTTATGACAAAGACGGAACTCCAGACGCAATGAACGCGGCATGGGGAGCAATCAGCGATGAAAAGGAAATAGGACTTTGCCTGAGCGCATCGCACAAGACCGTAAAGAACATCCTTGAGCGCAAGGCCTTTACAGTCAGCGTAGGAACCGCTGAATTCGTAAAAGAATGTGACTACGTCGGGCTTGCGTCAGCAAACACCGTGTCAAACAAATTTGAAAAATCTGGATTCCATGCAGAAAAGTCAGAATTTGTAGATGCGCCGCTAATCAAGGAGCTTCCGTTCGCACTTGAATGCAATCTCATAAGCTATGATGAAAAAACAAGCCATCTCTTTGGAGAAATTGTAAATGTAAGCATCGATGATTCTGTTCTTGATTCAGACGGAAAAGTAGATGTAAAAAAACTCAATCCAATCTCATTTGATCCTGTGAACAAAGATTATCTAAAGCTGGGTGATTTTGCAGGAAAAGCATTCAGCATCGGCCTTGAGCTGAAATAAAAACGGCTTTAATGCGGCTGTGGAAAAACAAGGCAATTCCATGCTTTGAATTCCGCAGCCGACTTGCATTCAGTTTAGTTCAAAGGCTGCTTTGTAGTCGTTCCAAGCTTCATGTAATACGAGTCAACTATTCTCCGCAAGTCATGTATATTTGAAACTATCATATAATCTTCAAAAATCTGAATTTTTCCACGGTCCATAAGACGCACAAGGCAATCCTTCGCCTGCTCAAGCGGAATAGAAGCCCAGCTTGCTATGTCATTTACAGTAATAAAGAATTTCCGCTTAAAATTTCCATCGTCATCTTTTCTTCTTGAGCTTCCGCCGGCGAGCTCGTCATACATCAGGAACACATCGCAAATTCTGGTGTAAATATCTTTTATAAGAACAATTTTAAACTGGCGGTTCTGATCATAAATTCTTTTGCAGAAAAGCTTAAGAAGATTCATTACAATCTGCGGATTTCCAAGAACCAGCGCCTTGAAATTTTCCTTGTTGAACTCAAGGCAGGCAACATCTGTTCTGGCGACACAGGACGCGCTTCTCTGGGAATTATCAAGAATCGCCATTTCTCCAAAGAAAGCCCCGCTGCTAAGAATATCAAGGCTTTTGTTCTGATCTTTTATGCACTTTTCAATTTGGACTTCGCCATATTTTATAAGGTAGAAAGTTTCGCCAGGCTCGAATTCACTTATAATAACATCGCCGCGCTTATATTTTTTTGTAAAACGCTCAAAGGCAGGAAGCGAAAACTGATTTGCGCAAAAACTTCCAGAGCTGGAAGAAGTGTCTTCAGAAGAAACACTGCGTCCCCCTTCCCTTCCTTTCAGAGTATTCGCATTGTTAAAAAGCTTTGCAATATCCGCCTTGTTTGCAGGATCAGGATTCAGCTTTAAAATCCTGGTAAGAACATCGCAGCAGCTCTTGTACTGGTTGTCATTGTAAAACGCCTTGGCAACCATGAACATTCCATGCTCCGGCGAAATTGAAATGCTGTTTCCGCCCAAATACTGCTCTGTTTTTTTATGAATATCTCTAAGCGACTTGCTGAAGACTCTGAGCATCTTTTCTGTAATAAAAATCTTTGAGCCGAACATTTTTTCAAACTCATAGACAGAAAGCTGGACAACAGTTGAATCAAGAAGCACAGAAGCTGTAACCAGGCTCGGCATTTTTGCAAGCGCGCTTTTTACGCCAAAAAATTCACCTATGTGGAGCTGCTCTGAAATCTGCTCGCCAGTCTCCAAATCCATGCTGCGCAAAGCAACTGCGCCGGACTGAAGAATATAAATATTTTCGTCTTTGTCGCCTTCAAAAAAAATAATAGAGCCTTTGCTGAATTGCACAACTTTCGACATAGCGTTCCTCTTAAAACCAACAAAACCTAAAAATGGGTACCGAGTTCAAAATACCTATACTTTTTTATTATATCAAAAAGTTTTTATTTATGCTACCTTGTTCAAGAGAATTTCGCATGATAGATTTGCACACACATTCAACAGCTTCAGACGGAACCTGCACACCAAGCCAGCTTATTTCCTATGCCGCAGAAAAAAATGTTTCAGTGATTGCGCTTACTGACCACGACAATTTAGACGGAATTTTAGAAGCCCAGAGCAAAGCAAAAGAGCTCGGAATTGAATTTATTCCAGGAATAGAAATTTCCATAGAATGGCCAAGCGGAGAATTCCACCTTCTTGGACTGGGACTAAAAAAAGCGGGGAAAAAGCTTCTTGAAACGATTGAATTTCTAAAATCTGAGCGTGATTCCCGGAATAAAAAAATAATCCAGAAGCTTTCGGAGCAGAACATAAATATTTCTTATGAAGAGCTTATAGAAAAAGCCGGAACAAAAACAATCGGCAGACCTCATTTTGCAAAGCTCCTGATGGAAAAAGGAATAATAAAAAAAACACAGCAGGCTTTTGATTTGTTCTTCGCAAAAGGACGGCCATGCTACGTAAGCAAAACCGGAGAGAACTTAAAAAAAGCGGTTGAAGCCATAAAAGAATCCGGCGGAATTCCAGTTCAGGCCCATCCAATGTCAATGTATGTTTCCTGGGGAAAAATGGAAGAAACAATGCTTGAAATAAAGAAAGCCGGTGTTGAAGGGCTTGAGGCGCATCATCCGGGAATCAGGCTTTCAGAAGCACGGAGGCTGGAAGAACTGGCTCAAGTACTTGGAATGTTCACAACAGCAGGCAGCGACTTCCATGGGGAAAAAGTCCGCGCCGACAGAAAAATCGGGCACTCCTCGGGCGGATATAAAATTGAGGACAAGTTCTGGACAGAACAGCTAAAGCCGGCCTTGGAAAAAATTCACGGCGGAGCAGACCACACGTTTTCAGCCGTATAACGCAAAATTGTAACCCGGGCCGGAATCAGTTATTATGGATATATGGCTTTGGAGGAAAAAAATGAAACTTATGTTACAAAAAGCGGCGGCAGTTTGCGCGGCGGCGGTGCTATTTATTTCATGCGGAAAAAAGCAGGCGTTAGAAAGCGAGTTTTTCGCGCCGACGGAAAAGTCAATGAAAATGTCGGCAAGGGCGGCGCCTGCGATGAACATGATGCAGGACATGGCTGTTGACGAAGCAGCTGAAATATTTTCCGAATCAGAGCAGCAGGCTCAGGACAGAAAACTTGTCTACACAGGAAATCTTACTATTGAAATTTCCAACCTCGCAGACGCAAAGACATCTGTCGAATCCTGGGTAAAAAAATTCGACGGATATATTTCCGATTCATTTGAGAACACAAGCTCCATAAGAATAACGGCAAAAATTCCAAGCGGCTCGTTTTCACAGGCAATGCAGGAATGCGGGCAAATCGGAAAGCTCAAATCAAAAAATATAAATTCCAGCGACGTTACAGAGCAGTTCTACGATTTGGACACACGGCTTTCAACCCGGAAAGTTCTGCTTGAGCGCCTGAAAAAATATCTTTCAGAAGCAAAAGATATGCAGGATATGCTGAAGATTGAAACCAAGATTAACGATGTGACTTCTGAGCTTGAGCGTATGCAAGGGCAGATGAACCGCCTGAAGCTTCAAATTGACTATTCAACAATTTATGTTACGGCGGAACTTCCTGTAAATCAAGATGAAAGCGGCTTTATGATGCCGGACACAAATTCACAGCTTAGACAGTTCTTTGCAAACATATTGAATTTCTTTGTGAAATTTACTTTCACCGCGCTATACATTGTGATTTTTGGAGTTCCTTCTGTTCTGTTCCTGATGCTTCTTTACTGGCTTGGTTTTGGAAAAGTCGGACTTTTAAGAAAGCTCTTTGCAAGAATAAGGAAATAGAAGCAAAAACAACTGTCTAAATAAAAGCGGTGGCTGAGCTTGTCAAACCGCCGCTTTTTAAATTAAACCTTTGTTTTTCAGCCTGAATTATCTTACCGCCAGAATTGCGCCAAGAATAATAAGATGCTGGGCAAAAGTATAAAGCCACTCAAGGAAATTTTTTGAGCCGCCGTTAAGAATTCCCTTTGCGCCAAGAATATCAGAAAGAACAATAGCGACAATCCAGACAACAATTGCAATCAGAGCAAGGACTGTTCCAAAGCTTCCGAAGCGGTCTCCTATCACAATCTTTAGAATCATAAAAATTCCAACAAGAAGCTCAATCACTCCGAATGCGATTACAAGAATATTTCCAGTGTTGCCAGAAACAATATCCTTGATAGCTCTTGCGGCAAAATCTCCGCCGCCCTGCAAAGCCCAAATTCCTCCAACAGCAAGCATTGCGCCAACTGCAATTTGCAAAATCAAAAGAGCCGCAGTCCATCCGCCTTTTTCAGTTCTCATATTTTTCCTCCTAAAAATATGCTCGTAAGTAAAAACTATCTTAAGTATAATTCAGTTCAGGCTAAAAATCCACTTTATTTTTAAGAAACCTTTAACAGCAAGTCAGCAAAGCCGGCTTTAATCAGCATCAAAAACAAACGGATTCTTCTTTAAAATTTCAAAAACGCCTTTATCCGCGCCAAACGGAACAATGCTCGGCTGCTCATAGACAGGACTCACAACAATTCCAAGATCAAGGCAATGCAGAAGGAATTTTCCATAAAGCTCCTTTTTCATCTTTGGAAAAAGATACGGGCCTCTTCTGCTCCAGTATTTTATCAAAGCCAAATCGTAAACAAACCAGTCTTTTTCCTGCCGGACCTGCAATGCTGAAATTAAATTGTAAACAGAACGCGCGGCGGCAGCTTCAACAGGAGAAGGAAGCCTTGCTGTTTCCTTTAAAATATTATCGGAAATTTTTTCAGACAATTCTTCCTTTACGGCAAGAATAAAAATTCCGCTTGTCCAAGGCAAAGGCGGCTCAAAAACGATGCAGTCCGCGCTGTCAGCATTAAACGCAGAGCCGGCCCATGGTTTCCAGACAAAAGTATTTTGCGCGCTGATTTTTAAAGCGGCTGAAAGGCAGTCTGATTTTTTCACAAAGACAAAAGCCTTGCGCCTGCAGCCAGAGAAAAGAGCATTAACCGCTTTTTCAAGCCGATGTGAAAAACAAGTTCTAAAGCTTCCTGTTGCCCCGCGGTCAAGAGCATTTTTCAGCATTGTAAACGCAGACGATCCGCCCCAGCCCAAAATTGCCCGGCCATTTTCCTGATATAAATCAGTAAGACGCCTGCCCTTTTCAGTATACAGAAACGGTCCGCGCGCACGTTTTATATTTCCGTACCGTAAAAAAATTTCTTCCGATAAAAAATCTATCTCATTCATTTGAGTATGATTATACTGAAAAAAAAAGCTGGTGTCATTTGCCTACACAAAAGCGGCTGAAAATATTTTCAAGAACATCATCCGGAGAAACTTCGCCGGCGACTTCACCAAGGCTTTCTAAAGCATCCTCCAGATCCTGAACAACGGCATCAAGTCCATAGCTGGAATTCTGAGAAATCTCCAAAGCATGAGTTACCCTGTCCAAAGCCTCCTGGACTGATTTTTTCTGGCGCGCAGATCCAAGTCCGGTTTGCTCACGTTCAGTTTCTTCGCCATTAAGCAAAATATTTTTTACCTTTAAAACAAGCTGCTGAATTCCAATATTTTTTTTGGCGGAAATCTTAACAGAGTCCTTCCAGATTTTTTCTATGCCGGAAAAATTCAAATCAAAGGAATCGCATTTATTTAAAACCAAAACAACAGGGACATTCTTCTGGCTTTCAATAAAATCCAAATCTTCCTTTAAAATTCCTTTCGAGCTGTCCACAAGATAAAGAATAACATCCGCATCCTGGCTTAAATCTTTCGCAAGCTCAACGCCGCGCTCTTCAATAATGTCAGAAGTTTCTCTAAGGCCGGCCGTATCAAAAAGCCTGACCGGAATCCCCGCAAAGTCTGTCCAACATTCAAGCCAGTCCCGGGTTGTTCCCTCAACGCTGCTTACAATTGCGCGCTCTTCCTTCAAAAGCGAATTGAAAAGGCTTGATTTTCCGGCGTTGGTTTTTCCACATAGAACAACTTTCGCTCCATCCTGATAAATTTTTTCAGCCTCCCAGGAAGAAGCCAAGTCTGAAAGTTTTTTCTGCGCCTCCTTCAACAACGAGGCATCAAACGACTCTGAAATATTTTCTTCATCCTCAGGATATTCAATTTCAACTTCTATGTTTCCAATTGTATTTAAAATAAGTTCTTTTATAAATGAAATCTGCTCAAAGAGATTTCCGCCCAGACGGCTGGCGGCACGGCTTCTGGAAGCATTTGTGCGGCTGTCAATTATCTCCTTTACAGCCTCGGCTCTTGTAAGGTCCATTTTTCCATTTATGTAAGCCCTGAACGTAAATTCTCCACGCTCAGCTTTTCTAAATCCATTTTCCAAAAGCAAAGAAAAAATTGAAGTTACAACATTCACTCCGCCATGGCAAAAAATTTCAACCATGTCCTCGCCTGTAAAAGACTTTGGAGCTCTGTAAACACCAAGCATGACCTCATCGATTCTTTTATTTCCATCCTGAATTTTTGGATTTTCAATCCAGCCATAAACAAGCGAATTTCCGCCCGCATCAAGGAGCGCCTTTTTCCGTGAAAAAATTCTGCTTGCAAGCTCAATGCAGTTTTTTCCGCTTGTTCTGACAATTCCAATCGCAGACGGAACAAGAGCCGTTGCAATTGCCGCTATCGGCTCTTCGGGAGTATATCTGCTCATTTGTGTCCACCGAACACAGGCTTTACGTGAAGAAAATTTCTTGTAGTAACGCTTGGGTTTTCGTATTCAGGCTCATTGCCAAGAACAGAATTCCAAATTGAAATCATGTCTTTTGCATTTTCCTTTTTCTGCTCTAAAGTTTGCAAGCCGGAATCTAAATTCCCTTTTGTTCCCATGCTGAATGCCGGAATACGCTTTTGCAAATCACATTCATTTTCATGCCATGGAGAAATTTCGTTGTCCTGCGGATCCGGGCTTATGTCCTCATAGTATCCGCCGGAATTATTCCAATGCATATATCCTCTGTCAAGGCCGTCACGCACACCGAAAATTTCACGCAGAACATAATTCTTATCATAGTATTTTTTGTCATGCCTTACGCCCATATAAAACGCCTGAACCCAAGGCCGCACAATAATTCTGTTTCTGCCGATTATTGTGTTTCTAAAGGAACCGTAAAAATAAATCCTATATGCCCGCTCCTCATAAGGCGGATACTCAAGAAAATTCTGCTCAAAGTGCGACGGATAAAACATCGGGCAAATGACATCCACATACTCGCTCATAAGCTCAACATCCTGCCCGGTTCTTGTTCCGCTTCTGTACCAGCCATTAGCGCCGTAAATATCAATTCCAATAGGAGCCTTTATATTTTTACGGGCATAAGACAAAAACGAAACCAGCGCGCTTTCTTTCACCATGCCTTTGTCGCGCCATCTGTAAGCAGCGGAATTCAGATTAGTTCCATCAGTCGGAAACCTTATATAGTCAAACTGAATTTCATCAAAGCCACGAGAAACAAGCTCCCTGGCGATTTCAACATTGTATTCCCAGACTTCCTCGCTGTAAGGGTCTACCCAGTTTTCATCATAGTAAACAATTTTGCTTCCTGCGGGATTTCCATTTTCATCAGCAACAGCCTCCTTTCCACGGATTCCAACCCACGGAGAATTTGTGCTGTAATTCCAAACTGCATATTTTCCGCCGCTATATGAAGCTAAATTTCTGTCTTTAAAAACAACAATGCGCGCGATAAGGTAAACGCCGTTCTTTTTAAATTCACTGACAACTTGCTCCAAATCAATCTTGTACTGAGTAACCTTTCCCTTCTCCTTTAAAAGCGGACTGTTCGGCTCAAATCTCAAAAGCCCGTAGTCATCCTTCATATCGATTACAACAGAATTGAGCTTGTTGTCGGAAATAATTTTTTTATACTTTTCAATTCCAGCAGAATTTCTAAGCTGATACACAGAGGCATAAAGCGACTTCTTTTTATTTGCAACGGAAGCCCAAGGAGAAAGCACGGTGTCCGGATTTAAAAGCCAAAGCTCATTTAGAATAACATTTGATCCAAGCTGGGAAATATTTTTAGGAACAAAAGCCGAATTCACAGTATCCCCGGCCGCAGTTAAATTTTCCCTCCAAGAACTGAAGCTTGAAATTTCTGAAATTTCCTTGGTTTCAAGAGAAAGCGAGAGAATTTTTCCGACTGTTGAAAAAATCAGGCTGGAGCCGTTTTGACAAAGACCGTCAATCGCATCGCATGGATTTTCACCCTGATAAATTTTTTCCGCCTTTTTTGTCCGCCAGTCAAATCTGTAAATATTTGGAATAAATGACTGCGAGAGATAAATTTCCGCATAAATATTTCCAGACTGGTTACGGCATAAAACCGGCAAAATATCAGAGATTTCATCAACCTGCGTAAGGCTCGGCATTGCAGAAAAACCTGCGCTGACATCTATCCACTTTGGATTTTTTTCATCAGCACGGCAGTAACTGAATCCATAAATCGGATGCGACATAAAGACAACTATTTCGCTTCCCTCAATTTCTCCGGTTTTTCCATAGACCGGCATATGGGAAACTGCGACAGCCTTCATTCCGGAAGTATAATTGCTTGCGGATCCAAGCGACTTCCAGGACGCACCGCCGTCACGGGTTATAAAAACCTCATCTTTTGTAGCTGTAACAAGAACATCAGGATTCAGAGGGTCTGCGCAAATGTCTTTTAAAAGCGGCATCTTTTGGACTATCTCTTTTTTTCCGTTCTCATAGTTCTTAACAACCAGCAAAGGAAGTCCTGTGTTATTCTGCTTGAATTCCTTTAAATCTATTGAAGAATAAATTCCGTTTTCTGTAACAAAAAACCATTTTGCCTGTGTTCTTAAAATGCGCTCAACTTTTCCCTCTGTCCACAAGGGATCTGCAATTCCGCTTGGAAGAATTTTGAAAAGCCCGGTGTCAGTTCCGATTAAAAACGGATCCGGACTTGCGGAATCATTTCTTTCAAGATAAGCTTCCGGAAGCTTGTACAAAGGCTTCGACTGGGCAAAAACAACTCCTGAAAAAAAAGAAAAAAATGATGCTGAAATGCACAATTTTAAAATGAGTATACGCATGGTCTTGTTATCGGCATTTCAGCATTAAATTTTAGAAGATTTAAATTCTACTGAAGAACAAGGTCTCCGTCTTTTATCCATCCGATTTTTCTTAATATAGAACAAAATAATACAGAGAAAACAGCAGGAAGAACAAAGCAAACAAGGACAAGTCCAAGCCAGTCCGCAAAACCTGGAGAAACTGCAAAAGCCCCATGCTCAACCGCAGTCTGCGAAGGCTCAAACCAGCCTGTTATTATTCCAATCTGCCCGACAAGACCGCAAGTGCCCATTCCGCTTGAAACCGCGGCTCCATTCATCTGCATCTTGAAGACACAAGTTGCAATAGGACCTGTTACAACAGAAGCAAGCGTAGGCGGAATCCATATCCGCGGATTTTTCACGATGTTAGGCATCTGAAGCATTGAAGTTCCAAGTCCCTGTGATAAAATTCCGCTCCAGCCATTTTCTTTAAAGCTCATGACAGCAAAACCAACCATTTGAGCGCAGCAGCCAGCAACAGCCGCGCCGCCTGCAAGTCCTGTAAGACCAAGAGCCGCGCAAACTGCCGCAGAACTCACCGGAAGCGTCAAAAGAATTCCTACAATCACAGAAATAAGAATTCCCATCAGGAAAGGCTTTAGAGTTGTTGCCCATATAATTAAATTTCCAAAGGCATAGGCTGCTTTTCCGATATGGCTTGCAAAAAGCAAAGTGAAAAAAATTCCGGCAATTATTGTAACAAAAGGAGTCACGATAATATCAACCTTCGTTTTTTTGCTCACCAACATTCCGCACTCAGATGAAAGGACTGCAATTATAAGAACCGCCAAAGGTCCGCCCGCTCCGCCCGAAACATTTGCCGCCGCACCGACAGCAACAAGCGTAAACAAGACAAGCGAGGATGCATTCATCGCATATCCGATTCCAACCGCCATAGCAGCTCCGACAACATGCGGCTCGCTGGCAAAGCTTCCTGCTGAAACAAGAAACTCAAAAACCGGATTTGTCCCAAGCCGAAGAAGCTGCTGTCCCAAAGTCTTGATAATTGTTCCAATCAAAAGAGAGGCAAAAAGCCCCTGAGCCATTCCGCCCATAGCATCAATTAAGTAGCGTTTTACATACTTGTTCATAGAGAGTCCTTTAAATTTTTTTAGATTGCTTACTTGGAAATGTAGTGATAGGAGCGCTCGTAGGCCCGTTAGGTTGTGGAATTCAACCGACAGTCATCACAACGTAAATCATCGTTATGAGTTTATTTTATCAAAGGAAAAAGAAAAAAACAATCCGCTGACGTTTTAGCATTTTTATGCTATTATTTTGAAATGCTTCATTTTATTGTAAATCCAGTTTCACGCTCAGGCAAAGGGCTTCGCTTGTGGAAAAGAAAAATCGAGCCGGCTCTGGTTTCAAAAAAAATTCTATACGATGTTGAATTTTCCAAGGAGCATGGCGACGTTACAAAAATTTGTTCTAAAATCAGCGAAAAATCCCCGGCGGAAGAGAAATGCACAATTGTAATCCTCGGCGGAGACGGAACCTTGAATGATGCTGTCCAGGGAATACAAAATTTTGAAACAGTCATGATTGCATACATTCCGACCGGCTCAAGCAATGATTTTGCCCGCAGCATGAAAATTTCAAAATCAGTAAAAAGATGCCTCAAAAAAATCATTTCAGCAAAAGAGCCTGTTGAGCTTGATTTAGGCGAAGTGTCCACAGAAAAAACCAAGAGAAAATTCATTGTAAGCGCCGGGCTGGGATTTGATGCGGCAGTCTGCCAGAAATCCTCACACTCATACATAAAACGAAATTTAAATAAATTCGGGCTTGGAAAACTAACTTATCTTGCAATAGCGCTGAACCAGATTATCAATGCCCCAAAAGCGGACTGCGCAGTTGAATTTGACGGCGGCCAAAAGCTTTTCCTGAAGAATTTTCTTTTTGCAGCTTCAATGGTCCACAAATATGAAGGCGGAGGATTTAAATTCTGCCCAAAAGCAAATCCGTCAGACGGAAAAATGAACCTGTGCATTGTGAACAACAAAACAGTTCCAGGAATCCTGATTGCGCTGCCATCCGCATTTCTAGGACTTCACGGAATGTTTCCCGGAATAAAACTAACGGAATTCTCAAGCGCAACATTCAGGCCAACAATTCCGCTCTGGCTTCACACAGACGGCGAAGTCTATCAAAAAGCATCTGAAATAACAGTACGCACTTTTGAAAAAAAACTGAAAATGATCGGCATATAAAAATGAACTACCAGACAGAACTTGAAAAACTGCTTTTATCAATTGAAAAAGAAAAAAAATCCGTGGCGGATGAAAAGCCAAGCCTTTTGCTTCACGCTTGCTGCGCCCCATGCTCATCTTACGTTTTAGAATATCTCGCGTCATTTTTTAAAATAACAATCCTGTATTACAATCCAAATATTTTTCCAGAAGAAGAATACAAAAGGAGACTTGAGGAGCTGAAAAAATTTCTTCCAGAGTTTTTTCCGGCAAAAGAAAATTCTGTAAAGCTTGTGGAAGACTGTTATGTCCCGCAGGAATTTTATGACGCAATAAGAATCAACGAAAATCCAGAGCTCGCCGCTGAGCAGGAAAAAGGAGAGCGGTGCAGAAGATGCTACAAGCTCAGGCTTAGCCGCGCCTTTAAATTTGCGCAGGAAAACGGATTTGACTACTTTTGCACAACGCTTTCAATAAGCCCGTTCAAGGATTCAGAAAAAATAAACCAGATTGGGAAAGACCTTTCTGAATGTGGAAACGGAAAAACAAAGTGGCTTTTCTCTGACTTCAAAAAGAAAGGCGGTTTTCTTAGAAGCCTTGAGCTTAGCAAAGAATTTTCTCTTTACCGTCAGCAATACTGCGGCTGCGTTTTTTCTTCAGAAAATTCTAGCAAGAAGCACGGACAACAAGAGAAGACGGAAGCACAACCTTAAGCGCATTTTCATCCTTTCCTGCCGTTCCAGATATAATCATTTTTACAGCCTGCTCTCCCATTGCTTTTTTCTGAACATTCATCGTTGTCAGCGGAGGACAGGTGTATTCTGAAATTTCTATATTGTCGATGCTTATAACCGCAACTTCATCTGGAACAGAAATATTTCTTTTGTCCAGGCCGCGCAGAACGCCGATTGCAACTTCGTCAGAGCCGCATACTATTGCCCGCGGAATTTCTTTTTCCGACAAAAATGAATCCACAGCCTTGAATCCGCCGCTCATGTCAAAGGTTTCCGCAATAAAAAAGCTGTTCCTCTTCGCATTAAGATTTTTTTCAGACAAAGCAAGCTGAACTCCATGCACGCGGTCATCATTTTCTCCAATATAGCCTATATCCGTGAATCCTTTTTGAATCAGATATTCTGCCGCGCGTCTTGCGGTTTCCTGCCTATCGAACATAACGCTGCTCAGGCCATCATACTGAAACTCAATGCAGACAATTTTAGAAAGACGGCCTTTGATTTTTTCAATAATTTTTTTATCCTCGTCAGTCTTAAGGCACTGGTCTGTCGCAACGAGAATCAGCCCGCCTATTTCTTCTTCATGAATCAGGCTGTTAAACAAAACCGGATTTTTCAGCTCATTGAAAAACCTTATAAAGCTCACCTGGCAATTCTGCTCATGTGCTTCAAGATGAATTCCTGAAATTATTTCCGCATAGTACGGACGAAGAAAAGTTTCTGAAGCGCAAAGAACAACGCCAATTTTATTTGCCGCAAATGCGACATCTCCCTGCTGCAAAGCCTGAGCCGCCTTGTTCGGCCTGTAGCCAAGCTTTTCAATCGCATTTAAAATTCTCCTGCGTGTCTCCGGAGCAACAGAGCGGTCAGAGTTTCCGCTTATAACATAGCTTACCATGCTCCGTGTTACACCGGCTTCTTTCGCAACATCATTTTGAGTAACAGCAGACTTCATATTTCCACCTTAAATATTCTCTATTATAAACAACTTGGATAAATATTGGAAGCCAGCATTTTTTGCCTGCGCAGTTGAAAAGCGTCTGAAAAATCGTTAGCATAGTGCAACACAAGAGGTTTACATGAAAAAATATTTTATCACAGCCATTGCCGCGGCCATACCGTTTTTGATTTCCGCGCAGGAGTTTAAATTTTCAGGGCACGTCCGCTCTGGAATTTCTACAGTATTTGACGGCGCAAAAGGTGAAGACAGCAGCGACATCAATTCATTTTCCACAGCAACATGGATAAAAGGCGACTACTTTGGCGACGACGAGCTTTCCCGCATAAGGCTGGACGGAGACTTCACCGGAGCAGAAAAAAAATTCGGAGCAAGCGCAAGATTCCAGTATGCCGGCTCGCTTGGCAAGATTGAATTCAGCGACAAGCAGATAGTCTATGCGAACGCCTGGGGAAGATTTCTTGACCAGAAGCTTTTCGTTTCAGGCGGAAGAATAAAAGATATGTTCTTCACCTCAACTGGATTTGAGCAGTTTACGTTCATCACAAAGAAAACCGGCGGATATGCAGTCTATTCAGTCACACCGGAGCTGAAAATCGGCGGCGCAGTCGTGCAGGATTATTTATACTCATATTCAGGCGGTGAAAAATTTTATCCGCGGAAAAACGGATACGACGGCGGAACAAAAGAATTCGGAAAGAACGCTTTTATTGGCGGAATAAATTTCACAAAAGATTTTTTTAGTTTCCGCGGAGCCGTCGCAGGAGCGGGAGCTGGATATGCGAATATAAACTTCAAATTCAACAGCGGACTAAAATTCACCGCTGAAGGAATTTATCAAAAGCAAAAGACAAGAAACGAATTCAGAATGGGAAAACCCGAAATCCCGAAAATGCCGCCGGCACAGTTTGTTTTCGTTGAAAACATAGAATACACTGGAATCGACAGGCTGCTAGTTGGAATTGCAAGCTATCAGCATTTTAGAGATGAAAACTACAAGAACAAGAACGGAGACACACTGAATTTCTTTTCAATAATTCCGGCTGTAAAGTATCAAGCTCTGGAAAACCTTTCAGTCAGCGTTGAAAGCACAATCAGAATTTTTGACAGCGATTATACAGGCGACACAGCCGCTTACGCAAATATAATCCCGCGTATCGACTTTGAAATTGCAAAAGGATTCACTGCTGCTATATACGCAGATATTTCCACAGACACAGACAGAAGAAAAAATTCCATTGGGGCTGGTATCTGCGTTGTATTCTAAAAAAAAATCCCCGGATATTTCCGGGGAGCTTTTATCTATTTTTTTAATTCTTTAAGAATTGCATTATAGACTGGTTTTGGCTTAAAGTCCTTATCATAAAGCAATGCATTTCCTGTTCCCGGAAAAGTAGAAGGAACCCAGCTATGCTTATCAGAAATTCCCCAAGTAATAAAGCTTGTAACATTTGGCATTTCGCTTGCTATTTTATAAAGCATAAGATAAATATTTTCCTGAGCACTTTCATAGGCTTTTGAATTCTCGATTGGAATTCTTACATCAACTTCACTAAAAGACACTGCAATGCCCAAGTCTTCATAACGCTGGATATTCTGACGGATTGCATCTTCACTATAACTTATTCTTGCATCAAGATGGAGCTGCATTCCAACACCGTCAATAGGAACTTTGCGTTCTATTAAGTTTTTAACGAGATTATACATGGCATCTGCTTTTGGATGCCCTTTTTCTTCATTATTAAATTCATTTAAAAGCAATTTCGCATCTGGATCTACCTGATGTGCTTTTTTAAGAGCAAGTTCAATATAGTCTGCGCCAATAGTTTTGTACCATATATTTTGACGCATAGAACCATCTTCATTGAACATTTCATTAACAACATCATATTCTGCAATTTTTCCTTTATAGCGCGACATGATTGTCTCAATATGTTCATTCATCATTTGTATAGCCTGTTCTCTTGTCCATGAACTTGAAACAAAAGAGGAATTTTGCTGATGCCAAAAGAGTGTATGCCATTTTACACGCATATTATTTTTTTCTGCAAATTCTACAAGAGAATCAATGTCATTCCAGTTCCAAAAATTTTTATTAGGTCTTAAATTTGCCCACTTCATGCTATTTTCATAAACAATGATGGAACAATCATTCTGCAATATTTTTATAGTTTCAGGATTAAAAATATCCCCTACAGTAACCGCCATTCCGGAATAAAAACCGTTGTCTTTTGCGGCATATTTAAAAGATTTTCCACAGGAACAAAGAAGTACAGTAAAAAATAACGCAATAAAAAAGTGTATTTGATTTTTCACAAAAAAACTCCTTGACAATAAGGTTAAATTACAAAATTCAGATTGTCAAGGAGTTTTTTAGTATATATATAATAGAAAAAAATCTAGTATTCTATTTTTGACATATCGGTAACTTCCTTGTCATAGTCAACACCATCAACATCGAAGCCGTTTATAATCAGGAAGTCATGGCGGATTCCGGCCAAATCAACAAGCTCGTTTACATTTTCTTCTGTAACAGCCGGCATAACCTTGTTCACTTCATCCTGAACTTTTGGATCCATTTCCCAGTCATCCATGCGGATTCTATTTTCTGAATCTACAGGAACCTTTCCGTCGGCAGTGTAAAGGCGCTCAGCAAACAAACGCTCCATCTGTTCAATGCATCCTTCGTGAGTTCCCTGCTTCTTCATAATCTTGAAAAGAACTCCAAGGTACTGCGTGATAATCGGAATAACAGAAGAAGAGCGTGTGATAAGTCCCTTGTTTACGCTTACATAGGCAGCTCCGCCCTTAGCCTTAAGAGCAGCGTCAATATTATGCGCGCGTTTTTCCAAGTCCTTCTTTGCCTCTCCGATTGTTCCGTCGCGGTAAATTGGATGCGAAAGAGAAGGCCCGATGTAAGAATAAGCCAATGTACGGCATCCGTCTGCAAGAACATCCGCCTCTGAAAGCTGCTTAATCCATCTTTCCCAGTCCTCTCCGCCCATTACTTTCACAGTGTTCGGAATTTCATCGCCTTCCGCCGGCTGTGTTGAAGCCTGGGTAATTTTTCCAGTCATCATATCAAGGGATGCTCCGGAATAAACCTGGTTGATAGGCTTGATTACAGAACGGTACATAACTTTTGTATCAGGATCTGTGCGGACAGGACTTGCCAAAGAATAAATAACAAGGTCTGCTTTTGCGCCCCAGTCTTTAAGCTGCTTTATAACTTCAGCACGGCACTCGTCGCTGTAGGCGTCTGCATTGAAAGTCTTTGCCTTAAGACCAGCCTTCTCAGCAGCCCTGTCAAAGGCCATGTTGTTATACCAGCCGGGAGTTCCGCCCTTTACCTGTGTTGGCTGCTTTTCAAACGAAACTCCGATTGTGTCAGCTCCATACTCAAAAGCCGCCGTAATTCTGCTTGCAAGTCCGTAGCCTGTAGAACAGCCCAAAACAAGAACAGTCTTAGGAGCCTTTCCGCCCTCCGCCAAAGTCTTTGTGCCGCGTTTTGCTTTCTGGCTTATAACATAGTTAATCTGATTTTCAGTTTCCTTTGCGCAGCCAATCGGATGGGCATTAATACACATATTGCTGCGGATCATCGGTTTAATAATCATTTTGAAGTCTCCTGTAAAAAAATATAGTTACGATTTTAAATTCTATCTACTTTGACATTTTACGTCAATATGTCAAATCTTCTTGAAAAAACTTCTTAACTATGACAGTATTTTCTGAAAAGGCTTTAAGCTAAAACTAATTTTTTCCGAGAATATTAAGTATGAAAAACCACAGCAAAATTTACCAATTTTCATTTTACATTGTTTTCTCCCTTGTAATCCTGCAGGGAATTTTTGCGGCCCCGAAAGTTTCAGAGCGGAGGCAAAAGCTCATAACATACTCGCTTTCATTTGTTGGAACAAAATATGTTTACGGCGGAACAAGCCCTGAGAGCGGATTCGACTGCAGCGGATTCATAGACTATGCGGTTAAAAACGGAGCCGGAATTCAGCTTCCGCGCACCGCAAATGAAATCTACAACAGCAGCCGCGTAATAAAAATTGATCCAAAGGAAAAAGAACCTGGCGACCTGATGTTCTTTAAGAACGACCCGAATTCCGACCGCGTAACGCATATCGGGCTTTACTGCGGAGTCTACCGCGGGCCAATCACAGAATTCAACGGAAAGCGCGTTTTCGTTTCTGCCGTTAGCGACGGACCAAAAACAGGCGTGCAGCTGACTTTAATCAGCGAGCGGTTCTGGAAAAACCACTTCTTTGGATACGGAAGAATTCTTCCGCGAACAAAAGTTCAGGCTGCAAATACAAAAGGACAAAATACACGGACACAAAAAAAGTAACATTCTCAGCAAAAGTCTGTTTCAATAGATATGAAAAGAGCAAAATATTTTTTTGCAACCGTTTATCTTTTTGCGCTCCTTGCGTTTACAGGGTGCGCTTCTTTAGTTCAAGTCAAAGCAGAAAAAAACGGAATGCAGTCTTTCTCTGCCAGAATTGATTTAGGCGAGACGGTTTCAAATGCAATAAAAGAAGCGTCCAGCGGACTAAGCGAAATAAATTCCAGCGGAGGACTTGACTCTAGCCGCGCGCTTGTAATTTTTGACACAGAAAAAATAAAATCCGCATTGGACAGCTCAGAATTTAAGAACGCAAAAGTTTCATCCCCTGAATTCTCAAGGCTGAATATTTCCGCATCCGGAAGTTTTCCAAGCTTTGTATCCCGCAGCGAAAAATCCCTGGAAATAAAATTCAGCCCGGAAAATATAAAAAAGCTGGCGGCATCGCTTCCTGAGGAAACACAAAGTTTCTTTGACCTGCTTATGGCACCGGTTTTTACAGGAGAAGAAATGACCGCCGAAGAATATGCGGATCTAGTCGCAGTTGTCTACGGCGAGCCGCTTGCCCAGGAACTAAAAAAATCCGCGGTGGAACTTTCGCTTGTTTCCCCGGATGGAAAAACAAAGCACTTCAGTGTTCCGCTCACGGATTTTCTAGCTTTATCTGAAGAAAAAGTTTTCTCTATAGATTTTTAAATTCCGTTAAAATGCGTTCTGATTTTCTCCAGAATGTAATCTTCAAATTCCTTGAGAGCAAACGTTCTCTGCGGAATCTTGGACGAGAACCTGAAGCGGCAGGTAACGGAATTTTCTCCCTGCTCTTTTTCTCCAACAACAAGAATGTACGGAGTCCTGTGCTCTGTTGAGATGCTTTTTATCTTGTTTTTCATGTTGCTGTCATCAGTGTAGGCATTTGCGCGCACGCCAAGCGACTTAAGCTCGCCAGCAACTTTTTCAGCATAGGCGTTGAATTCCGGAGCAACAGGAACAACCGCCGCCTGCTCAAACGAAAGCCAAGCCGGAAAAACTCCAGCATAATTTTCAATCAGAATTCCAAGGAAACGCTCAAGCGAGCCAAGCACGGCACGGTGAAGCATTACAGGATGATGCTTCTGGTTGTCTGCGCCGATATATTCAGCGTTAAGCCGCTCTGCGCTCGGAAGCTGATAGTCAAGCTGAATAGTTCCGCACTGCCACTGGCGTCCAAGAGCATCAATAAGAGTGAACTCAAGCTTAGGCCCGTAGAATGCGCCCTCGCCCGGCTGAATCTCGTATTCCATTCCCGCTGATTTACAAGCCGCCGCCAGAGCTTTTTCCGCGTGCTCCCATGTTTCCAAATCGCCAACATGGTCTTCCGGCATTGTAGAAAGCTTTACAAGCAGGTTCTTGTCAAAGCCAAAATCTTTATAAACATCAAGAAGCAGACGGCAGAATTTTGCGACTTCACTTTCAATCTGGTCTTCCGTGCAAATAATATGGGCATCGTCCTGAACAAAGCCGCGCACACGCATAATTCCATGCAAAGTTCCGCTTGGCTCATTGCGCACACAATGTCCAAATTCAGCAAGACGCATTGGCAAATCTTTATAGGAGCGGACCCGTGAGTTGAAAATTTCAAGCGCGCCGGGACAGTTCATGGGCTTGATTGCAAACATACGTTTTTCGCTTTCAGTAACAAACATATTCTTCTGGTAATGCCCCCAGTGCCCAGAACGCTCCCACAAAGTGCGCGGCATTATGGCCGGAGTATTTACTTCCATATACCCATCTTTGCGGATTTTATCACGCATATAGTCCTGCAAAGTTACATACATTGTCCAGCCGTTCGGATGCCAGAAAATCTGCCCTGGATCTTCCGGATCAAGATGGAACAAATCCAGCTGAACACCAAGCTTGCGGTGATCCCGCTTGTCAGCCTCCTCAAGCATTGCAAGATAGTCCTTCAACTCATTCGGCTTGTAAAAGCAGACCGCATAAATGCGTGTAAGCATCGGACGTTTTACGTCTCCCCTCCAATATGCTCCGGCAATGCTCATCAGCTTAAAAGACTGCTGGTTTATTTCCTTTGTATTTGCAACATGAGGTCCGCGGCACAAATCAAGATAACCGTCCTGCTCATAAGTTGTGATAACCTCGCCTTCTGGAAGCTCATTTATAAGCTCCATTTTGTAGGGCTGATTCTTAAAAAGCTCCAGCGCTTCCGCCTTTGAAACTTCCTTGCGCACAAAGTCATGGCCGCCGGAAATAATTTTGCGCATCTCTTTTTCTATCGAGGCAAAATCCTCTGCGCAGGCTTTATGTCCTTCTGGAAAATCAAAGTCATAGTAAAATCCATTTTCAATCGCAGGCCCGATTGCAATTTTGGTTCCCGGAAAAAGGTTCAAAACCGCTTCTGCCATTACGTGCGCACAACTGTGGCGTATTGTCTGTAATTTTTCATCAACTGCCATTTTCAATTCCTCGAAATTCTATACTGCTAAAGCATAGATTATTCTTTTTTTATTTATATTTCAACAAGACTATGCAATGTCTATTTTTTCTATGTGCGCGCCAAGAGATTTAAGGCGTTCCACAAGATTTTCATATCCACGCTCAATCTGATACACGTTGCTGATTCTGCTTTCTCCGCGGGCGCAAAGAGCCGCAATAACCATAGCCATTCCAGCGCGGACATCAGGAGAAACAAGATGCTCGCCATGAAGAGAGCTCGGCCCTGCTACAACCGCCCGGTGCGGATCGCAGAGAGTAATGCGCGCTCCCATGCTTATTAGCTTGTCCACAAAGAACATCCGGCTCTCAAACATCTTTTCAAAAATCAGAACAGTGCCTTCAACCTGAGTCGCGACAACAGTCATTATAGAAGTCAAATCCGGCGGAAATCCAGGCCAGGGGCTGTCGTCAATCTTCGGAATCATTCCGCCCAAATCCGTGTTCACTTTCATTTCCTGATCCGCAGAAACTGTGAGCGTATCATCTTCAATGTCCCAGCGGATTCCAAGCTTGTTGAAAGAAATGCGCAGCGGACGCAAATCATTCACACGGACACCTTCGATTTTTATTGAGCCATGAGTGGCGGCGGCAAGTCCTATGAAAGAACCGATTTCCATAAAATCCGGGCCGATTGAAAAATCACAGCCATTGAGCTTTTCAACGCCTTCAATTCTAAGAATGTTTGAGCCGACTCCAGAAATTTTTGCGCCCATAGCATTCAGCATATTGCACAAATCCTGCACGTGCGGCTCGCTGGCAGCATTCGTAATTTCCGTAAAGCCTTCAGCAAGAACTGCCGCCATGACAGCGTTCTCTGTAGCAGTGACAGAAGTCTCGTCAAGAAAAATATCAGCGCCAGCAAGCTTGTTTGCGCTGAATTCAAATTTTCTGTCTATGGAAACACGCGCACCAAGCTCTTCAAGCGCAAGAAAATGAGTGTCAAGACGACGGCGGCCGATAACATCTCCTCCTGGAGGAGGCATTACAGCTTTTCCAGTGCGGGCAAGCAAAGGTCCGGCAAAAAGAATTGAAGCGCGGATTTTCTTGCTAAGCTCAGGAGGAATATCATTCCGCGAAATTTCAGCTGCGTTTATCTCCCACGTATTGGCAGAAAGCTTTTCAACCTTTGCGCCGAACGACTGCAAAATCAAAAGCATCACGCCTGTATCCTCGATTTCAGGAATGTTACGCAAAACAACCTTTTCGCAAGTAAGCAAGGATGCCGCAATGCATGGAAGCGCCGCGTTTTTGTTTCCGCTCGCCTTTACAGTTCCCTTTATCGGAAAACCGCCTTCTATTTTATATTCATACATAGCGCAATTATAAAGAGATTTAAAATGAATTTCAATTTAAGCAAAACTGATGCCCGCCGCAGCAAAGCCGGACTAAAACTTCAGCTGATTTCACCATCTGATCAAGGCTCGCCCATTCATTCCGCGAATGAAAATTATGTCCGCCGGTAAAAATATTCGGGCACGGAATTCCCATTTCCGTAAGCCGGGAGCCGTCAGTGCCGCCGCGGATTGGAGCAAACACTGGTGATATTCCGCTTGCCTTGTACGCTGAAACCAGACGCTCCACAACCATGGGATTTTCATCCAGCCTTCCTTTCATGTTCAGATACTGCTGAGTGAACACAACTTCCGCTTTTCCGCCAAAAACCATGGAAACAGTTTCGGCAAGGCTTTTGACCACGGCTTTTCTTCTTTCCATTCCCTCGTCTGAAAAATCACGGAGCAGAAGAGAAATTTTCGCTTCCTCAATGCTTCCTTCAATTGAAACCGGCGCAAAAAAACCCAGCCTGCCGTCTGTTGTTTCCGGACGCTCTCCAGCAGGAAGATTCGCGGCAAACGAAGACGCCATGCTGATTGCATTTACCATTGAGCCGCGCGCTGTTCCTGTGTGCGTAGCATTCCCCTTGAACACAACATCGCATCTGAACGCATTGAAGCACTCTGTCTCAAGCTCGCCGATATGTCCGCCGTCCACGGTATAGGCAAACTTTGACTTTAAAAGCTCCAGCGGAACTTTGTCCATGCCGTGTCCTGTCTCCTCATCCGGGGAAAAAACAACTTCAACAGCAGGATGGCTTAGCTCCTTATGAAGCGAAAGATACTCAAGGCACGAAACAATTTCCGCAACACCGGCCTTGTCATCCGCGCCAAGCAGTGTTGTTCCGCCGCTTGTTATAACAGTCTCGCCGTTTTTTGCAGCAAGCGCAAGAGCAGTATCCTTCTGCGGATCAAGCTCAGTTCCGCCGGAAAGAATAATTTTTCCGCCTGAATAGTTTTCATGAATTCTTGGCTCCACATTTTTTCCGGAAACTTCCTCGGAAGTATCTATGTGCGCAAGAAGGCAGAGCGACGGCCCGGACGAATGGTTCGCAGGAAGAATTCCATAAGTGTAGCAATGCTCCGTTGTCTGGACATTTTCAAGGCCAAGTGATTTCAGCTCGGCGCATAAAACAGAAGCCATTTCCCGCTGTCCAGAAGTGCTCGGCATAATTCCTGAATCAGCCTTGCGGGAGTCGCTTTCGCTGCAAATCCTTACATATTTCAAGAAACGCCCAAGCAAAGCGTCCTTTATTTTCAATTTATCTTCCATAATAGTTTTAAGTATACACAAGAAATTCCACAGGTCAAGCACGGCGGAATCTAAAATTCATGCGCTATTTTTTCCGCGCAAGCAGAGTTTTTTCAAGGAGCGCAAGAAGCTCCGCATCATATTTTACTGAATCTTTCTTAAGCTCATCCAGCGCTTTTTTTCTGGACAATGACTTTTTATATCCGCTCTGGCGCACAAGCGAAGCATAGCCTTCCGCCAGATGAACAAGCCGAGCCACGTATGGAATTTCATCTCCACGCAAGCCGTCCGGAAATCCCGTTCCATCCTGATTTTCGTGATGAAAAAACACAGCCTCCCAGAACACGCTTCTATATTCATAGGGAACAAAATCAAGCTGAAAAAGTCCTCTTGCAACATGGGTGCGCAAAGACACTTCCTCTTTTCTGCTTAGAACCTCGGAATGAAAAAGCGACTGACTGAATTCCAGATAGCCGGCATCATAGACCATCGCCGCCGAATAAAAAAGAATTCTCTCCAAAGGCCCAAAACCTTTCAGCAGGCTATAGGCAATCATGCTTACTTTCTTTGAATGTGCTTTTCTGCCTGTATAGGAGTCAATCACAGAGCCAAGAACCACGCACTGCTGGACAAGACTAAAAACCTTCTTCCTAATCTCCGGGTCAATTTTTTCCAAGTCTTTTGAAACAGGAAGATTCTTTAAATATTTTTTTGCTGAAACTTTTCTCTTAAAATGAACGGCAAGGCCAAAAGCAATAAAAGCTGCCAGCGCGCAGATAGAAATAAAAAAAACCGACTTTGCCAAAAACAAAACAAGCTCAGCCGGAATTCCAGGAACAAGCTCCTGAATAAAAGGAATAATTTCTATCAGAACATCATCATTTTCAGCCATTTGATGGATTTTACCATGCGCGGAACGAAGTTTCAACAAAGCAAAAATTCCGCCCGCCCGGCAGACTGACCCACAAGGCAAGCGAAATGTTGAACTTTAAATTGCGGACAGGCTAAAATGAATAAGTCCACTTGAGCGGGAATGAAACAAATGAATCTCCGTCGCAAGTTTCATAGTTCAGGCCGGCAGAAAATGAGTGGCTTCCATAAGTGTACGCAACATTTGGATTCACACCGACTACAGGCTCAGCTCCGTCTGAAGAGCGGTCAACAAGGAATTTTCCTGTCACATCCGCGCTAAAGGATTCTGAAAACTCATATTCCGCGCAGGCCGCAAAGTACATATCGTACTCTGAATTCTTGTCATCAGTGTTGAAAAGCGTCTCAGCGGAAAAGCTAAGCGCGCCAAGAGAATATTCAGCAGAAAAATTAACGAGGCTCTTTCCAAACACGCCGAAGTCCTCTGAAATGCTCAGGTCCTCAATTCCGCTTGAATAAGACTTTTCTCCGGAATCCTCGTCTGTTACTTCCGCCTTGCTCCAGGCATATCCCGCGCGGATTACAAAATCTTGCTCAGCAACAGGCTTAAGCATCGCATAGATTCCAAGGCCGCGGCAGTCGCTGTCCGCAACATTCTGAACAACCGCTCCAAATGTAAGCAGCTCTCCAAAAGCATATTCAGCGCCAAGTCCGATATTGAATTTTACAGTCTCGCCATCATCGTCCTTGCTGCTGAAATAGTTTATGCCGCCATCATCCTCGCCGAACGGAACTGTGGCCGCAATCTTAAGGCCTTCAACCGGCATTACAGCAACAGTGAATCCTTCCGAGCCAAGGTTTCCAAGGGAAATATTATCGTCATAAATCGGAAGATAGGAGCCTTCAAGCCAGACATCCTCATGGAAGCCGAGCGCAACCATTTCAACCGGACGGTACTCAACAAACCAGCTTATATCATCCCATTTCAAGCCGAAATTTCTTTCATTCCAGTCATCAAGAATAAATGTAACATCAAGCTCCGCGTCCACTTTTTCTGAAGTAAAAGTTGCGACAACATTCTCCTCGATTCCGGCAAAGTCTTTTGTTGTCTCATCTTCACCGCCATTGTAAACCTTTCCCTTTCTGATTGCCGCAACATCAGAAGAAAGCTCGTTTGTGAATTCCACACTCTGCGCAAATGCGGAAACAGAAAGCAAAGCGGCGGCCGCAAAAACAGCAGCTCCCTTGAAATTGATTTTCATAGATACTCCTCAAACACAAGTTATATATTGCTAACTTTTGTTTACAGAGACTAACTTAAAGAAAATCAAACTGTTTGTCAATCCGCATTTAAAATAAAAACAGAAAATTCTTAAAACGCCGCCGCCTAGTTTTTCCAGCCGGTATACTTCTCGCACTCAAGAATTTTTCTTGCATTCTCAACACGTTCTGCAGAAGGGCTTTCTGTATCTTTAAGGGCGTAGTCGATTCCCATGTCCTTGTATTTCATCGCGCCAAGCCCATGATAAGGAAGGATTTCCACACGCTGGACATTGGAAAGAGAACGTATAAAATCCCTTGTGCGCAAAAGATAACTGTCATCGTCCGTGATGCCCGGAACAAGAACATGGCGAATCCATATAGGCTTCTTTATTTCATCCAGATAGCGGAACATCTGCTCAATGTTTTTTCCTGTATGACCGGTAAGCTTTATATGCTCCTCCTCGTCAATGTGCTTTATGTCCATCAAAAGAACGTCCGTAAAGTCCATGAGCCTCTTGAATTTCTCAAACCACTCGCCTTCCATTGTAAAAGGGCCGCCGGCTGTGTCTATGCAGGTGCTGATTCCTTTTTCCTTTGCCTTCTCAAAAAGCTCAAGCAGAAAGTCAAGCTGCATTAAAGGCTCTCCGCCGGAAACCGTAATTCCGCCCTTTGAGCCCCAGTAGGCGCGGCAGCTCAAAGCCTCGCTCAAAAGCTCATCCGCTGTATAAAGCCTGCCCTTGGACATATCCCATGTGTCAGGATTGTGGCAGTACTTGCACCTTAAAGGACAGCCTGAAAAAAAGATAATGAAGCGGACGCCCGGCCCGTCTACAGAACCAAACGACTCCAGCTGGTGAATATATCCCTGCATATTAACTCCTTCCGCAGCCTAAGCCGCAGCAGCCTGTTTTATTGAATTATTGGAAAGAGTTTAGCATTTATCAGGCGGGATGTCAGCGGCAAAAAAAAAGCCCCGGAATTTTTTCCGAGGCAAAGACTAAGCTAAAGATGACAGGATGCTATTATTTTTTTGTAAATTCCATCTCTAGGAAAGTCAATTTTGTACCATTAATTTCAACAGACATTTCAGACTGGTCGGCAGGACAGTCTATAAGCTCCGTTGTCTCAGAACCATCAATAAAAGACTTCGCAATTTTTTTGACTGTCAGCTTAATTTCACCGTCCTTGGTAGTGTCGCCAGAATAAGTTCCGGTAGCTGCTGTTAGAGTTTCAGAACCATTTGTTCCTTCAAGCTTAAATGAATTATCATCATAGAAGTAAAATGTCATTGTAGCAACTACACCATCTCCAGCATTTTTTGTGCAAGACCATTCTGTTACAACACCCGGACCGTCGTCATCATCGTCATCGTTTTTGCAGCCTACAAATGCAAGCGCAAGAACCGTGGCAGCCAGTACAGCTAAAATTTTAGCAAACTTTCTCATAAGTCCACTCCTTAAAAAATAAATTCCGCTAAAAAAAATTCAGCAGCACCTATTGTACCCCCCCCCGGGATTTGTCAAGTGGTTTGCCAATTTTTTGTCACTTTTTTCCCTGCCGCAAGCAAAAAAGGATTTTATAGACTGAAAAAAAATACTGTAGTATATTGAAAAGATAAAAATAAAAAACCACTGAAAAGGTGTAAATATGAAATTTATTTCATGGAATGTAAACGGACTGCGCGCAGTAATGGGCAAGAACTTCATGGATGTCTTCGGCTCGCTCAACGCCGACTTTTTCTGCCTGCAGGAAACAAAGCTTCAGGACGGACAGATAAGCCTGGAGCTTCCGGGATACCGCCAGTACTGGAACTACGCCCAGAAAAAAGGATACTCCGGAACAGCAGTCTTCACCAGGCACGAGCCGATTTCCGCAAGCTATGGAATAGGAATTCCTGAGCACGACACGGAAGGCCGCGTAATCACGCTTGAATACGGCAGCTTTTACCTTGTTACAGTATACACCCCGAATTCGCAGGACGAGCTTCGGAGGCTGGAATACCGGATGAAATGGGAGGACGACTTCCGCGCATATCTTTGCTCCCTGGCGCAAAAAAAAGGCGTCATTGTCTGCGGAGACATGAACGTGGCGCACAATGAAATCGACATAAAAAATCCAAAGACAAACAGGCGGAATGCCGGATTCACAGACGAGGAGCGCGCAAAAATGACAGAGCTGCTTGCAAGCGGATTCACAGACAGCTTCCGCAGCTTTTATCCGGACAAGACTGACATCTACAGCTGGTGGTCGTACAGGTTCCATGCCCGCGAAAAGAACACAGGCTGGCGGATTGACTATTTTTTAGTTTCAGACAGCATAAAGGACAGGATGACCGCTGCGGAAATCCATACTGGAATAACAGGAAGCGACCACTGCCCGGTAGAGCTTGATATGAATTTTTAGGAGAATAATTTTGAAGACTACAAAGAAAATTTTTCTGGCTCTATTATCGGCGGCATTAGTTTCCTGCGCATCTGTTCCTCCAAACATAGAGCAGTCGCTGAACCATTCCTTTAAAGACGGAATCTACAGCTATACCTATGAGCGCACTTTGGAAAGCTGGGACTTTATTTCACCAGAGATGGAATACAACATAAGCATAGACAAGAGAGGCTACGGACAGGCAGTATTCATAAAGGAATCACAGTTCTTTGTGCCTGAGCTGAATTTCACCGTGCAGATAAACAGCGACCTTACATTGTCAAGCCCGGGAAATCCATCGCTGAGCGGCTATGCGGAAAAAGACGGAAGAATGCACTTCAGGGCGCTGATAGAAGAGAACGGCGTAACTTACCTTCTGACCCAGCACTGCCTCCTTCTTTGGAACGGAACTGGAGAAGAACCGGTTTTCAGCTCATATAACGGAAAATACCAGCTGAAGGACAGCTCCGGAAATACATCCGTAATAGAAGTCGCCAACGGAATCTACCGCGGAGATATTTCAGCCGGAACAATAAACTACGACGGAACATTCTACAGCGGATACAGCCAGACAACAAAAATGTCCATGGGCGGAATGGAGTCAAGCTCCTCTATTGAATCGGAGGAACGCGGAGTCTTTTCACCAGGCGGCGGACTTGAGCTGAAATCACTGACAACTACAAGCGGCGGCTATGGAAATTCCCAAAGCCAGAATGTATTTTCCACAGTGAGCGCAGTTTCAGCACAGACACAAACAGCCCAGTCGATGCTCTGGAAGCCTGCAAAAACAGGATACAAAATCTATTCGCCGGATAAAAACATTCCGGAATGGTACAGCTTCGTAATAAAGAAAGACAGCGGATACTACTACGCCTGCGGAACAAAGCAAAAGGGCGACAGGCAGACCGCGCTTCAGCTTGCAAAAATCTATGCGCTGAATGAAATTTCATCCATCTCATCCTCGGAAATTTCCTCGCAGGTGATTGCCTCGAACTCAGCCTCGCTGTCAGATGAAAAAGCTGAATATGAAAAAAGCATTACGCAGCATACCAGCGCAATGAGCGTAGCGCAGCTTTCCTATGAAACTGTGAACGAATTTTACGACAGCGCCGCCTGCAAAGCCTATGTAAGAATCCGTGTCCCCAAATCTGAAATCGAAATGCACGAATAAGCAAACATCAGCAGGCAGAGTTCAGCCGCAGTTCAAGCAAAGGAAAAGCCGCCTCTGGAAATCCCAAAGGCGGCTTTTTTTATGCGGCTCTATAAACCTGCATTAAAGGCTTGCGTGGCAAGTGCGGGCGATAACATCGTCCTGCTGCTCCTTTGTAAGGTTGATAAAGCGAACCGCATATCCAGAAACACGGACTGTGAAGTTTGCATATTCCGGCTTGTCAGGATGAGCCTGGCAGTCCTTTAGCTTTTCAACGCCAAACACATTGACATTCAAGTGGTGAGAACCCTGGTCAAAGTATCCGTCCAGAACGCTTACAAGGTTAGAGATGCGCTCGTTCTCATCGTGTCCAAGAGCGTTCGGATTGATTGTCTGTGTATTTGAAATTCCGTCCAAGGCATACTTGTAAGGAACTTTCGCAACAGAGTTCAAAGACTTGATAAGTCCCTTTGTTTCCGCACCATAAGAAGGGTTAGCTCCAGGAGAGAACGGCTCGCCTGCCTTGCGTCCGTCTGGAAGAGCGCCTGTTGCCTTTCCGTACACAACATTTGAAGTAATTGTAAGGATAGAAGTTGTAGGCTCAGCATCGCGGTAAGTATGGTTCTTTTCAATCTTTGACATGAAAGTCTTAAGAAGCCATGTCGCAATGTCATCCGCGCGGTCATCATCCTGTCCGTAGCGAGGGAAGTCGCCTTCAATCTCAAAGTCCTTTGCAAGTCCGCTTGCATCACGGATTACCTTTACCTTTGCATACTTGATTGCAGAAAGAGAGTCAACTACATGGCTGAATCCTGCGATTCCAGTCGCAAATGTTCTCTTAAGATATGTATCCTCAAGAGAAAGCTCAGCGGCTTCATAGTAATACTTGTCATGCATATAATGGATTGCATTCAGTGTGTTTACATAGAGACCGGCAAGCCATTCGAGCATAGCGTCGTACTTGCGCATAACTTCATCATAATCAAGATACTCAGAAGTAATCGGCGCAAATTCAGGACCGACCTGAACACCTGGTGTAAGTCCGTCCGGCTCGTCTTTTCCGCCGTTGATGGCATAAAGGAGCGCCTTTGCAAGGTTTGCGCGCGCACCGAAGAACTGCATTTCCTTTCCTGTCTGGGTAGCAGAAACACAGCAGCAGATTGAGTAGTCATCTCCCCAGATTGGGCGCATTATGTCGTCGTTCTCATACTGGATTGAAGATGTGTCAATAGAAATCTTTGCGGCATAGCGGCGGAAGTTTTCTGGAAGTCTCTTTGAATAGAGAACTGTCATGTTCGGCTCAGGGCTTGGTCCCATGTTCTCCAATGTGTGGAGGAAGCGGTAGTCGTTCTTTGTAACCATATCGCGTCCGTCCTGTCCAAGTCCTGCAACTTCCAATGTTGCCCAAATCGGGTCGCCAGAGAAAAGCTGGTTATAAGATTCAATGCGGGCAAAGCGGACCATGCGGAACTTCATTACAATGTGGTCAACAAGCTCCTGCGCCTTTTCCTCTGTAAGGATTCCTTTCTTGAGGTCTCTTTCGATATAGCAGTCAAGAAATGTAGAAATACGGCCTACAGACATAGCCGCGCCGTTCTGTGTCTTGATTGCGGCGAGGTAACCGAAATAAAGCCACTGGAAAGCTTCTTTCGCATTCTTTGCAGGATTTGAAATATCATAGCCGTAAATGGCCGCCATCGCCTTGATTCCCTTGAGAGCCTTAATCTGCTCGGAAATTTCTTCACGGAGGCGGATAACATCATCTGTCATTGTTCCGTTTCCGCAGTTGGCCTTGTCCTGCTCCTTGCACTGAATAAGATAGTCAATACCGTAAAGAGCCACGCGGCGGTAGTCGCCTACAATGCGTCCACGTCCATAAGTATCAGGCAGTCCTGTAAGAATGTGAGCCTTGCGGGCCTTTCTGATTTCCGGAGTGTAAACTTCAAAAACAGCGTCCGAGTGAGTCTTGTGGTATTCTGTGAAAACCCTGTGAAGCTCAGGATTAGGCTTGTAGCCGTACATTTCAAGGCACTGCTCCGCCATTCTGATTCCGCCGTAAGGCATGAACGCTCTTTTAAGAGGCTTGTCTGTCTGAAGTCCTACAACCTGCTCCAGTTCTTTTCCTTCCGGGCAGATATATCCAGCCTGATGTGAAGTAAGGCTAGTAACAACGTCTGTGTCCAAATCAAGAACACCGGATCTTTCTTTTCCGTCAAGACCGACGCACTTCTTATTATGCTCAGCTTTCTGTAATTTCTGGAGCTCGTCGAACAACTTGCTTGTGGCAGCTGTAGGTCCAGCCAGAAATGACTCATCACCGCTATACTGAGTATAGTTGGCCTGAATAAAATCGCGAACATTGACTTCGCTTGTCCACAAACCTTTTGGGTTAAATCCTTCCCATTCAGCTCTCATGTTCATTTCAAAACCTCTTTGTCTTTGAAAAAATTCAACTATAGTAACTGGAAGCATTATAGACCATTGCCCTTGTTTGTGCAATTGCTAAAACGGCATATCCAGCACCTCGACACCATATTTTGTAATTATTACAAATATGATTATAATACAAATATATAAAATATCAAGTGATTTACGAAAATTTAAACAAAAATAAGCAATTAACAAATTCCAATTAGCCCAAATTCCGAGTTTTAATAGTGAGTAAAAAAATAGCGACAACGATAATAGTTCCAAGGCAAAACTGCGTGCAGAAGCTATTTTTTTATACTGGATTATAGTTAACTTGAAATCAGAACTAATTAAAAATCTAAGTTTCTTCCATAATATACTGGCAAATAAATAAAATTTGAGAAAAAATATTGTCGATTTTTATAATTTTTAGTATCTTTATTCACAGCATATAAAATATTTAGGCTGCTTTAAGACTTTATCAGGGCGGCCGGTAAAAATAGGAGTTAAATCATGGCTAAACAGTTAGTTTACAGTGAAGACGCACGCAAAAAAATGCTAAGCGGAGTTGAGCAGATTGCCCGCGCAGTAAAAGTAACATTAGGACCTTGCGGCCGTCTGGTTATGCTTGACAAAAAATACGGCGCGCCGACAATCACAAAAGACGGCGTTTCAGTTGCAAAGGAAATCGAGCTTAAAGATCCTTTTGAAAACATGGGTGCACAGCTTGTCCGCGAAGTTTCCTCAAAGACAAACGATGTAGCTGGAGACGGAACAACAACAGCGACAGTTCTTGCCTACGCCATTGTCCGCGAAGGCCTTAAGGCAGTTTCCGCCGGAATGACACCAATTGAAATTAAGCGCGGAATCGACAAAGCTACAGCAATCGCTGTTGAAGAAGTAAAAAAGAACAGCCGCGCAGTAAAAGGCAACGAAGACATTACACACGTAGCAACAATTTCCGCCAACAATGATCCGGAAATCGGAAAAATCCTTGCAGACGCAATCGAGAAAGTCGGAAAAGACGGCGTTATCACAGTTGAAGAATCCAAGAACATGGACACAACTGTAAAGACTGTAGAGGGAATGCAGTTCGACCGCGGATACATTTCTTCTTACTTTGTAAACGACCGCGAGCGCATGGAAGTAAACTACAACGATGCGTTTGTTCTCATTTACGACGAAAAAATCAGCACAATGAAAGACCTTCTTCCGGTTCTCGAAAAAGTTGCCCAGACAGGAAAGCCTTTAATCATCATTTCTGAAGATCTTGACGGTGAGGCTCTTGCGACTTTGGTTGTAAACTCAATCCGCGGAACTCTCAAATGCTGCGCTGTAAAAGCACCTGGATTCGGAGACAGAAGAAAGGAAATGCTCCAGGACATCGCAATCCTCACAGGCGGAAAAGTAATCACAAAAGACCTGGGACTTAAGCTTGAGTCAACAGAACTTGCAGACCTCGGACAGGTAAAATCTGTAAAAATTGACAAGGACAACACAACTCTTGTTGACGGCGCCGGAGACAAAAAGGCAATCGCCGACCGTGTTGCAGAAATCAAGAACCAGATTGAAAAATCAACTTCTGACTATGACAAGGAAAAGCTCAAGGAGCGCCTTGCAAAGCTTTCTGGCGGTGTAGCTGTAATCAATATCGGCGCAATCACAGAAACTGAAATGAAAGAAAAGAAATTCCGCGTGGAAGACACTCTTGCAGCGACAAGAGCCGCTTTGGAAGAAGGAATTGTTTCCGGAGGCGGACTTGCACTCATCGAAGCAAGCAAAGTTCTTGACGCAGAAAAAGAAAATCTCGCTGGAGACGAAAAAGTCGGCTTCCAGATTATAAAGAGAGCCTTGGAAGAGCCTATCCGCCAGATTGCAGAAAATGCAGGCGTAGACGGTGCTGTAATCGCAGACAAGGCAAAGGCAGAAAAGAAGGGCGTTGGCTACAATGCCGCCACAGGTGAATGGGTGGACATGATGGAAGCAGGAATCATTGACCCGGCAAAGGTTACAAGATGCGCCCTCCAGAATGCCGCTTCAGTAGCTGGAATGCTGCTTACAACAGAATGTGCAATCACAGATATTCCAGAGCCTCCAGCTCCAGCCGCTCCACAGGCAGGAATGGACGGAATGGACGGAATGGGCGGAATGTACTAGCGGCGGCTTAAAGACTTTTAAAAGCCTAAAAGCGGCTGCAGCCAAAACTGAGGCGTATCCTAAAAGCTGGAAACAGTTTTCAGGATGCGCCTCGCTGTTTTTAAAGAAAATTGTTGTTCTATAATCATCTTTTATCTTCCAAGCTGTCTATCCCGCAAACAAAATACAGCGGCACATTCAACAGACATTACCTGCATTTAATTCAGAGTATGAAAAACTAATATTTTCTATAACTGCTTTATTGTCTCAAGTTCAACCTGTTTTCAATCTATAACTCATCCACCTAAATTTCAGTGTTTTTTCCCTTATGAACAAGACTATTCCGGCTGTGAATATTTTTTTATTTTAAATAAACTGGATTTCGTGATAGAATATACGTTATAAATTACTCTTATTTTTTGGGGAACAAACTATGCAGACAGCCACAAAAACACCTTGGGACTTTTTAGCCAAATACAAAGACAGCCATTTTTCAGGTGAATGGCCGACTGTTCCCGAAATGTTTTTTATAACAGCAGAAAGATTTCCACAGCGTCCATGCTTTACAGACTTTGAGGGCGAGAACGGCTCTAAAAACACACTTTCATATTCACAGACAGCGCAGAAAGTGAAAGAGCTTGCATCATGGTTCATGGAAAGCGGAATACAGAAAGGAGACCGAATCGCAGTAAGCGGAAAAAACTCTCCGCAGTGGGGACTTGTATTTCTTGCTACGCTCGCAGCAGGAGCCACAGTCTGTCCAATAGACTATGCCTTGCACGAAGAAGAAATCAAGAATCTCCTGAACACAGCCAGACCCAAGTTCTTTTTCGTTGACGAGGAAAAATTCTCAGCTTTTGATTCGCAAAGCGCTGAATATAAAATTTATTCGCTAAGCCCGAAGTTTTCAGAAAAATACGTTTACAGCTTAAAGCCCGCCTCAGCTGAACATGACTTCCGCGGAGCAAATGAAGACGACCTCGCGGCGATTCTCTTTACAAGCGGAACCACAGGAAATCCGAAAGGTGTAATGCTCACCCATA
The DNA here is from genome assembly GCA_964607295.1 of uncultured Treponema sp. Classification (GTDB taxonomy): domain Bacteria; phylum Spirochaetota; class Spirochaetia; order Treponematales; family Treponemataceae; genus Treponema_D. Next base: position 62,778 of record CAZSJX010000009.1, read on the forward strand.
AGAATCTTGTGAGCGATGCCTATATCGCCCAGACCCGAATGGACATTTTTTCAACAGATGTCTTCTATGCTCTGCTTCCGATTCACCACGCCTACACAATGCAGGCAGTCTTCATAGAAAGCCTTTCTGTCGGAGCTGAAATTGTATTCGGAAAAAGCATGGCTGTCTCCAGGCTCATGAAAGAGCTGCGCGAGGGACAGATTACAATGCTGCTTGGAGTTCCGCTTTTGTTCAACAAGCTGCTGGCAGGAATCATGAAAGGAATCAGGGCAAAAGGACCTGCGGTAAACGGCATAATCCATGGAATGATGTGGATTTCTTATGTAATAAAAAAAATATTCAAGGTGAATCCCGGCAAAGTGCTTTTCAGGAGCGTGCTTAAACAGGCAAACATACAGTCGCTAAGAATCGCAATATGCGGCGGCGGACCTCTTGCTCCGGGCGTATTCAGAATTTACAACGAAATGGGAATCGACTTTGTGCAAGGCTACGGACTTACGGAAACAAGCCCGATTATCGCATTGAATCCGGTAAGCCGCTTTAAAATTGAAAGCGTCGGGCAGTATTTTTTTCCATATATGGAAATGAAAATCCTTGAGCCTTCCGCAGACGGAATCGGCGAGGTCGCAGTAAAAGGGCCGATGGTTTTCAAGGGCTACTACAACATGGAGGAGGAAACCGCGAAAGTTTTCACTCCGGACGGATTCTTCAAGACCGGCGACCTTGGGAAAATTGACAGCGAAGGCTACCTTGTTCTTGCAGGGCGCGTAAAAAACATGATAGTCACCGAAGGCGGAAAGAATGTCTATCCGGAGGAAATAGAAAACGCATTCCAGCTTTTCACGGACATAGCGCAGATTACAGTCCGCGGCTACATTGCAGACAAAGCAACAAAAAGCGAGCAAATCGAAGCCCTTGTCTATGCCAGCGACGACCTTTTCGCAAGGCTAGGAATAAAGCGGCAGGAGTCTCCTTTAAACGAAGCTGTAAAGGCAGAAGTTGAAAAAATAGTTTCCAAAGTAAACAAGGAGCTTCAGCCTTATGCGCGCATATCAAAAATCACAATGCTGGAGGAGCCGCTTGAAATGACCACCACTCAGAAGGTAAAAAGAGGAAAAATCGCAGAAAAATAAGAGCATCATGCTTGCATAGCAGACAGAAAAGCTACAAGCCGGACTGTATTGACCGCAAAAAAATCAGCCGCTAGAATTTCATCCGCGCGTAAAAGCAGACAAAAATTCCAGCGGCATAATCTTCTGGCAACACCTATTATGCTGCAAGCCTTTTATAGACAAAAGTTTTCCCGGTGGCTTTTACTTTTACAACAAGATTTTCATCTTCAAAGGAGAAAAATAAAATCTCTTTATAGTTTTCTAAATCAGTTCCATCAGTATATGACCATTCGCCATCAGATTTTTCAAATTCCTCAAAAAGCAAAACCGCTATGTTTTTCTTTATTAAGGCTTTTCCATGGAAACTTTTTATCACCGATGGATTCTTGAATTCAATGTTGAAACTTCCGTCCCCATCGAACTCAAGAATTCTATTGCTGTCCTCCCATTTTCCGTAGATAGAAGCGCGGCCGACACAAGAAGCAAGAAGAGTCGCCAGCGGGAGAAAAAGCAATATGCAAAACCTACTCATTTACAGTGTCTTGAACTACAGGAGAAGGAGTCAACATATAATGCTGGCTTTTCTTCGGACCATAAACAAACAGCAAGGAAGGCCACCAAAGCAGAAGTCCGCAAACAAGATTCACTCCCTTGACTTCTTTATTCAGATCAGTATACAAATCTTTATATCCGTCCTTTTTTATTACAACATCCGGATTCTCCCATATTGCGTTGCTCAGTTTTATTTGAGCTGGAGTTGTTCCAATCTCCTCGCCGTCTACATAAACTGACGCGCCGTCAACATCCGTATTAAAGTTCACCCGCGTTGATGAAACACAGGAAGAGAACATGGCCAGCAACAGCAGCCCCGCCGTAAAGCTTGTAAATGTTTTGTTAAACTTCATTTCTTTTACTCCTTTTCAAAGTTTTACCTGAAAAGAGTACCCCCCCCCGGGATTTTGTCAAGTACTTTGCTGACTAAGACTGCTAGAATAATGAAAATTTTTACAAAAAAAAGCCGTGCCGAATTCTGCATAAAACGCATCTTTCAGCACGGCATTTATTTTTTAGATTCTTATGAGAAAGTTAAATGAGATTATTTTTCTCCCTGATAATTTGGATCCTCATAAAAAGAATTAATCCAGCTTGAAAGGTCTCTTTCCCAGTCCATCATTGCCATATAGCCATCATAATCATCATATATTTTTTCTGTAGCTTTAGCTTTAATAGGTGTGTTAAAAAGCTCATACGCTCTTTTAAAATTTTCTTTCTTTAGAGCCTTTTCTGCATTATCATTCTTTTTCGCCATTTCCTGAAGATAAGGCTCATTTGGAATTTTGGCAGGTCTTTTTGATTTATAGTTCTTTATATTGCGTGGACCTGTGTCAACATTCATATTAAAACCAGGCAAGTTAGGCATATCTTCTTTTCCAGATGATTCAGTTGTCTGCTGTGAATTGTTCTTTCCGCCTACTCTTCCTTCAATTCCTTTTACAAGACCTTTCCATTTCTGAGCAAAACAAGAAGAGGCCGCAACCATAAGCAAAACCAATACGACATTTGATTTTCTTGATAATTTCATATTTACTCCTTCTAATAAAGTGTGAATATTATACCATGACTATAGCAAGTTGCCAAGATTAAAAACGAGGCTGCTTTTTCAGCAACAAAAGCAGAGCCGCTTGCACAAAAAAAACATACAAAACAAATAGACAGCAAAGTAAAAATTGAAAATAGTTTTCTCATAGTTAGAAAATTCTCGAGTCTAAAAAATCTTAAAAGCAGCCTTTTCTTCTTTACCATTCCTAATATACTTTATTTCCACAGAATCATTAATAGACAATTTTGAAGAAATAGAATTATAAGACTCAGCATTAAGAATATTTTCGCCGTTGATTTCAATAATCACATCGCCTCTTGAAAGATTAGCGAAAAAAGCCGGAGAGTTTTCATATACAACATCCACACATATACCTGTATTTCTTTGAAGCTTTATTCTATCTGCCGAATCAAGATCTCTAAATTCAATTCCTATTTTAGGAACTTTTATATAAGACTGATTATAAGGAACAAAGAAATAAACATCATAATTATAACGATTAACAGAATATGAATTTGCAATATATGATGTTGTGTTATAAGAATGCATATATCCATTAGAATCAGTATAATAATGATTATTTATTAATGGTACAGAATAAATTCCATTTCTTGTATCTGTATATTTTTTACTATAAATTGCAACTCTTGCGCCTTTTTGTTTGCAAAAATAAGTGATTTCATTCTGTAAGCAATCTTCTCCCCCTGCTCCATTTTCATCAGGACCATTCCAAGCAGAATATCCTATAACCTGAAAATAGTTTGAACGCATAAAATACAAATCCGACTGAATATCATCTGAACAAAAAACTTTAGGTGTTTCATTTTCAGCAAGTCTACACTCTTCAGGAACAGATTCTATTGGTTGCAATTCTGTGTAAAACTTAGCAACACTAGTTGTTGAGACACAACTAATCAACAGCATTACATTAAGCAAAAAAATTAAATCTACAAATATTGTCTTTTTCATTTTTAATTCCCTTGAACATCATATCACATTTTTTTGAATTCATTAAGTCTTAACTGAATCTCTTCGTTAGTCATAATTCGGTTCTCATTGACATTTGCTTTTACAAACCAATCTGGAATGGATTCTCCTTGATTTATATTTCCCATGCATAAAAGAGACTCTTTATCTTCTGAAATATAACTGAAAAAACAATTCTGACATTTGGAAAATCTTACGTCGAACATTTTTGCAATTCTGTTTCCGATAACACCGCACTTCATAGGGCATTTTTGCACAATTCCATTTTCAACAAACTTCCTCATTCCATTTTCTTTTATCAGCTTTTTTTTGTATTCCAAATTCATCTGTGCAATTTTATCATCATAAATCATCCTGATATTTTTCAGATTGTAAATCGAATTCTTTATGTCATCTCTATTTTCATACTTGATTTTTGACAAATCAATTTCAAATGTTGTAAGTTTCTGATTCAAAATCTTGACAGACTTTACGCTATCAACTGCATGAGTAACAAAAATTTCAACAGCAATTTTATTTTCTCCACAAACAGCAAGCACATCAGGAATTATCTCACCTAAATTTGATTCAAGGAAAATTTCATCCGCATGAATGAATTCTAGCAGTCCATTAGAATTTATTGAAGGCACAATTCGTTCTTCCGCGATAATTTCTTTTGCAAGCAAATGAAGCGCTGTCTGTGAGCATTTTATGCTGTCGTTTCCGCCCGAGTGTGCAAAGTGATGGACTTTTATTTTTCCGTTGTTTTTTGCAACAAGAGCGCCGCCACATTCTGCACATAAACAGCCGCACTGTTTTCCGTTCGGAACCTCATCGATATACATATTTTTTCCGGCTTTATTTACAGCCATCAAGATGTAGTTTCTGTTCATCATATTATCCCCTTGTCATGTCGGATTCTCATCAGTCCGCAATAAAACGTCGGAATTTCCCATTCTTTGGTCTGTTCAATTTTTGTTCCTGCTATGAATTCCAGAAGTTTCAAGGCTACATCCTGTTTCGCCTGTTTTTTTGACTCGCTGTCCGCCTCAAAAATTCCGTAGCCTTCGAGAATCGCCTTGCAGTTCCAGATTGGATTTCCATTCTCATCGTGATATTCATTGAATTCGTAGCGGACTTCCATAAGCACTTTTTTCTGGAAAAGTTCATGCAGCGTGCTTGCAGGGTTTGAATAATCAAGATTCTGAAACTGCATCTTTATTTCCTCCTGACACAGAAAATGATAGGCTTTTTTCTCAGCGTCAAGTTTTGCCTGGGCAATTCCGTCTCCAATTCCAGTGAACTTATTTTCTCCAACCTGGATTCCATATTCATGCTTTCCTGTCTTAGAATTTTTTGAAGTGCTGCCAAAACATTCAAGACCGATTGAAACATTAAAAAGATTATCCGAGGAAAATTCTTCAGGATCTTCTGTCTGCCAAGCACGAGGATAATAACAAGGCTCTCCAAAACCAAGCCGGTTTGATTTTTCTTTAACGAGCAAAGCCAAATATCCATTCATTGTTTCCATATTCAGCATTGTCCGGCAGAGTTTTTCAAGCCTCTCATAATTCCAGTCGCAGTCGGCGGCAACAGCCCCGATTATCGCCTCAAACAAATCCTCATTAACGGACTTGTTTTTGAACACTTCATTCTTTTCGTCGCTTTTTCCAATATAAAGAAACTGCGAAAATCCGATATTGAGCATACATCGCGCGAGACTTTCCTTGCTTACAAGAATTGATTTCAACTTTGTAAGCTCGCCTTCATTTTTCTCTGAGACAAGCTCGTTGCCAATAATTCTTGAAAATCTTTTGTACATCATCTTAGTCACAAAAAAATCAAGAATCTCGTCCCCATAGAATTCAAGGACCTCATTGTTCTGCGCTTCCGGATGCTCCTCTGAATACGACCTGCGCGTAAAAGCCTGTTCAAGCAACTGCAAATTTTTAAACTGATAGTTGATGCAGCTTTGAACAAAGCCGATTTCTACCCTGTTCATAAAATGCTCCTAAAAATAAATTTAGACACAACAATCCTGTCTGTGTGAGAAAACTGAAAATATCGTTATTAGGATTTAAGAAAACTGGAAATAAGAGAACTAAAAAAATCTGTTTGCTACGCTCAACTTGCATCAAGACATGACAACCAAACTGATTTTAGAACAAGTATTTTCTGCTTTGCTTGTACCTATGATTTATATTCTATCAGAAAACCTGATATTGTCAAGGAAAAGGGGAGCTTTAGATTTTCTTATATCTTTAACAAAACCCTTTCCTGTTTATCTAAAACTGCACGTTTGGAATAAGTAATAATTTCCAATCCCATTCCAAGATTGTCGAGATAATCTATCAGAGTAGAAATTTTTATATCCTTTCTTTTTTCAATTTTTGAAACTGATGACTGTGAAAAATTAGCCATTTCTGATTGCTTTATATTCTGCTCTTCGCGAAGCTGCGCAAGACGAATTGTCATAATATCCTGCTCGGCTTTTATGTGAGCACGGCGAACTGACTCTGGAGACATATTACTTTCCATCATTTTGATTACGTCTTTCATTTTCCAACTCCTTCTCATGTTTTTCCACAATTACTTCAGATTCTGCTATTAAATCCTTGTAAAACTTGCCCTGATTTTTTCCTTTTTTGTCTCCACTTTACGAAGAAACTAAAAAAATTATTGACGATTTTATTTATTATTACAATAATGAGCGTATTCAGCAGTTCTATTATACCCCCCCGAGATTTGTCAAGCGGCTGGCTGGCTTTTTGTTATTTTTTTATATCTGAAAAAAAACAGCGTAAGGAAAGAAACGTCCGGCAGCAATAAAAAAGCCCCGGAAGCTATTTCCGAGGTTGTAAAAAAATACGATAAATGCAGCTGATTTCTATACTCATCGTAAAAAGAATTCAGCGATAGGAAAAAATAATGCGCGGCTTTGGAATCGAACCAAAGACCCCAAGCGTGTCATGCTTGTACTCTAACCAACTGAGCTAGTCGCGCAAAACAATGTGGATATAATATCACAAATTCTGCTCAGCGTCTAGTCTAAAAGCCGTCGGCAATGCAGGAGTTCTTTCCTAAAAACTCAATTGATAATTCACTTCACAACTGATAAAATCTTTCGCATGAATCTTTTATCTGTGAATGGCCTTGCAAAAATCGGACGTGAAAAGCCTCTGTTTACAGGAGTGACTTTCGGACTAAACGAAGGAGACAAGGCGGCTCTTATAGGACGCAACGGAACAGGAAAATCTACACTGCTGAACACAATCGCAGGAATTCTTCCTCCGGACGAGGGAAATGTTGTGCTGAACAAGGAAGCAGGTGTTTCTTTCCTTGCGCAGAATCCCTTGTTCAACAAAGACGACACTATCAGAAGCCATATATTCAAATGCCAGAGTCCAAAGCTCAGGACAATCCGCGAGTACGAGGAGGCATGCGAGGAGCTTCAAAAAACAAATTCACAGCAAGCCCAGCAAAAGTTCAACACGCTGAATGAAAAAATGCAGAAAGACAATCTCTGGAACTACGAGTCCCAGATAAAGTCTGTTCTTACCACGCTTGGAATAAACAGCCTTGAGCGCAAGATGGGCGAGCTTTCCGGCGGAATGATAAAAAAAGTCGCGCTGGCCCAGGTTCTAGTCGAGGACACAAAGCTGCTTCTTTTAGACGAGCCAACAAACCATCTGGACATTTCCACAATTCTCTGGCTTCAGAACTATCTTGCGGAAACAAAAAGATCAGTCCTCATGGTAACCCACGACCGCTATTTTCTGGACGCGGTATGCAACAACATCTATGAGCTTGCACGAAACAAAATCAAGCTTTACACCGGAAACTATTCATCCTACCTTGAAAAAAAACAGACAGAAGCCCAGAGTGAGGCGAACACAGAGCGGCGGATTGAGTCAGTCCTTAGGTTTGAGCGTGACTGGCTTATGAGAGGCCCTTGCGCGCGCGGAACAAAGGCGAAGGCAAGAATCCAGCGTGACCAGGCTTTGATAAACCGTGAAAAATTTTCCGCAGACAAGGGATTTACATTTGAAGTTGAAGGCAGAAGGCTCGGCGGAAAAATTCTTGAGCTCCATAAAATCTCAAAGAATTTTCCAAAGGGATTTGCATCCCGGCAGAACGGCTCGGCGGAATCTTCATTTCCAGTATTAAAAAATTTCAGCTACATATTCAACAAGGGCGAAAAAATCGGAGTGTTCGGCGGAAACGGCTCCGGAAAGACAACGCTTCTAAACATAATCACACAGAAAATTCAGCCTGACTCCGGTGAAATTGTAAAAGGCGAAAACACATCAATTGCGTACTACGAGCAGAATCCGCAGTTTGAAAACACGGAGCTTACAGTACTTGAATACATAAAGGAGGCCGCCGAAGTCATGAAAATGAATGACGGAACAGTTTTAAGCGCGCCGCTTTTTCTTGAGCAGTTCGGCTTCGAGGGAAAAATACAACATTCGCCAATTGGAACCTTGAGCGGCGGAGAGCGCAAGCGGCTTTATCTTGTGCGCCTCCTGATTAGCAACCCGAACTTTCTGATTCTGGACGAGCCAACGAACGACTTCGATATTTTCACGATGAATATCCTTGAGCAGTTCCTGCTTTCATTTAAAGGATGCCTTCTGGTTGTAAGCCACGACCGTTACTTTATGGACAAAATCTGCAACGCGATGTTCATAATGGAAGACGACGGAAGTGTTTCAGGCTTTGTGGGAAAATGCTCTGAATACCTGGAGCTTGTCCAGGAACAAAACACATCGAGACAAAAAACGGAATCCAGGCAGGAAGAAAAGCAGGAAAAAGCTCCGGAGCATCAGAAAAAGAACAGGATGTCATTCAAGGAAAGAAAGGAATTCGAGCAGCTTGAGCAGCGTATATTCGAGCTGGAAGACAAAAAGCCGGAGCTAGAAAAACTCATGGCCAGTCCAGACTACGAGAAAGCCGCAAAAGCAGGAAAAGAATACACAGAGCTGGAAAAAGAGCTTGGAGCATCATATTCAAGATGGGAAGAGCTTTCCGCGCTTGAAATGTAAAAGCCAGACAAAAACAATGGAGGCGTTTTTATGGAAGAAAAAATCGAACAGCTGAAGGAGCTTGTAGAAAAATCCCGGAAGATTGTTTTTTTCGGAGGAGCCGGAGTCAGCACAGAAAGCGGCATTCCGGACTTTAGAAGCGTAGACGGTCTTTACAGCCAGAAATGGGCTTATCCGCCGGAAACAATACTAAGCGCGTCTTTCTTCCGCTCAAATCCAAAAGAATTCTACCGCTTCTATAGAGAAAAGCTGCTTGTTTCAGGAATAAAGCCCAACATCACGCATCTAAAGCTTGCAGAGCTTGAAAAGCAAGGTAAGCTTCTTGCCGTTGTAACACAGAACATAGACGGACTTCACCAGGCCGCAGGAAGCAAAAACGTCTTTGAGCTGCACGGAAGCGTTCTTAGAAACTACTGCGAAAAGTGCGGCGCATTCTATGATGAAAAATACATTGCGTCCCATTCAGACGAGGACGGCCTTCCCCGGTGCGAAAAATGCGGCGCCATTATAAAGCCAGATGTCGTTCTGTACGGAGAGTCTTTAAAAGACGAAATTGTAGACGGCGCAATCAAGGCTATAAGCAGCGCGGATCTTTTGATTATTGGCGGAACTTCGCTTACAGTTTATCCGGCTGCAGGAATGATTCAGTATTTCCGCGGAGAAAACATTGCGCTTATAAACCGGGATCCAACTCCAGGCGACGGAATCGCAAAGCTTGTCATCCACGAATCCCTCGGAAAAGTTTTTGCAAGGCTGTAGTCTATTTCAAGGCTGTTCTCTGCGCAATGACAGTCTTCAAGGAAGCAAGCGCTTCTTTTATTGCAGAACCTCCGCCTCCTGAAAGAACAGAATCGCAGGCCGAGCTTGCCGCTGTGATATTGCCAAGAATATCCTGCTCAAGCTTAGCGGAAAAAATTTCATCAGAGGAAGCAATTTTTTTTGCCTCTTCTGCAAGAGCCGCTATCTGCTTCTTTTCTTCACTGAACTGGCTATTTAAATTCTGAGACTTCTGCACAAGAAGATTCATTGACAAATTTATTCTGTCCAGCAGCCCGGAACTTTCATTTTTCTTCCCAGACTTCTGAAAAACCCTCTTCATAAAATCTGCAATACCCATGCTGATATTATCCATGATTTGCCAAGATATAGCAATACAGCAGAACCTACGTGCAAAGACTTGACCTTGCGCTGTTTCAAAATATAAACTAGAAAGAAAGGACCGCTGGAAAATGAATGCAATTTACGCCGCCGGAATTAACGGAGAATTCGCGCTTGAGGACGGCTCCCTTCCATGGAAAAAAAATCCCGGGCTGCAGGATGCATGCAGAAAAGACATGGACTTCTTCAGGCTTATGACCTCAAAAAAAGCTGTCATAATGGGATTCAACACATTCAAGACGCTGCCGGCTCCGCTTAAAAGCAGGCTGAACATTGTAATAAAACGCGGCTCTGACCAGCAAAAAGCAAGGCGCACAGACAAAGAATTCCAGTTTTTTAGTTCAATTGAAAATGCTTTGGACGCGCTTGATTTTCTTTGCCCGGATGATATTTTTTTAATCGGCGGAAAAAAACTTTTCACAGAGGCATTCAGCAAGAACCTTGTGGACGGCATTGTTTACGAGACCGTTTTCTGCCAGAATTTTCCAGACGCCTCAATATTCATGAAACGCCCAGAAAATTTCAGCCTGAAAAATTGTGAAAAAATCGGAATTCTTATTTTCAATCAGTACAAAAAGGCAGAAGCTCCAGAGGCTCAATTCCAAAGCGGCCTGCAAAATCCCTAGCTTTCCATGCATTCATAATAACATCCTGCGGATTATGCGCATCTGAATTGCATATTACGCGGACGTTTGTAAGGGAAGCCATTTCCCAAAATTCAACAAACGGATAAGGATATCTCATTCCGCGCTTCGTAGAATTGGGAGACCGCGTTATTCCAAGTCCGTTTATTTCAATAGGCAGATCCAAGTCAGAAGCAGCATCAAGAATCGCCCGGCTGCAGGCCTTTGACTGGTCATCCCACTCCTTGTATCCGGCCATGAATAAATCAGGGTGCGCAAGAAAAGCAAAGTGTCCGCTTCTCATTCCCTCGATAGTCTGGTCAATGTACTTGTTCAGCAGAGAAGGGCTTTCAACGTCTGGAATATATATGTGGCTTGCTCCGTCTGAAACCCAGTGAGAACCAAGAACAAGATAGTCCGCGCCAAAGTCCGCCTTAAGCTCATCGTACCATCCGCCATAAGATTTTTCCCATTCACATTCATAGCCCTGATAAACAGGAAATGTTGCTATTTCTTTTGCCTCTTCAATCCACTCCTTGTACTCAGAAGCTTCTTTTGTTGTCATTCTTATTTCCGGCCAGCAGTCAAAAAAATCATCCGGATAAGGACAATGATCAGAAAATCCCAGGGAACTACATTCTTCCAGCATCGCCTGGTAAACATAGTCAGCAGGCCTGCCTTCCGCATGATGGCAAAGCTCCGTGTGAGTATGAAAATTAGAAATTTGTTTCATATATATTTGATTTTAGCAAAAAAACTGATTTGTGTTAATGGCGAAAAAAATCCCCTCCAGTTTCCTAGAGGGGAAGACAGCATTTAGCCGCTAAACATCAATGAAATTATTTCTTTGTTGTTTTCTTAGCAGGAGCTTTTTTTGCTGCGGATTTTGCAGCTGGCTTCTTTGCTGTTGACTTAGCAGGAGCCTTTTTTGCTGTGGATTTTGCAGCTGGCTTCTTTGCTGCCGCAGTCTTTTTTTCTGCTACAGCTTTCTTTGCAGCCGGCTTTTTTGCAGGCGCCTTTGAAGCTTTTGCAGCAGCCGCAGCTTTAATAACAGCCTGTGCTCCGGCAAGACGTGCAGCTGGAACACGGAACGGTGAGCAAGAAACATAGTTAAGTCCAAGCTTATAGCAAAGAGCGATTGAATCAGGATCTCCACCGTGTTCTCCGCAGATTCCAAGGTGAAGATCAGATTTTACAGAGCGTCCTTTTGCTTCTGCAATTTCCATAAGAGCGCCAGGACCATCTGGATCAAGAGTCTTGAACGGATCCTTTTCGAGAATCTTCTGGTCAAGGTAAGAGTCAATGAACTTGCCATAGTCATCACGGCTAAAGCCGAATGTTGTCTGTGTAAGGTCATTTGTACCGAATGAGAAGAAGTCCGCATACTGGGCAATCTTGTCTGCAGAGCAAGCCGCGCGAGGGAACTCAATCATAGAACCAATCTGGAACTTGAGTTCTGTTCCCTTTGCTTCATTTACTTTTGCAATTACAGCTTCTGCCTGCTCGCGGATCTGCTTGAGCTCATTTACAGAAGTTACATTAGGAATCATGATGCGGACATCATGCGCAAGTCCTTCTTTTTCTGCGCGTGCAGTTGCCAAAGCGATTGCTTCAACCTGCATCTCATAAATTTCAGGATATGTGATTGCAAGACGGCATCCGCGGTGTCCGAGCATAGGATTGTGCTCATTGAGATCAGCAAATTTTGCCTTGATTGTCGCAACAGAAACTCCAAGCTTAGATGCAAGAGCCTGAGCCTCAACATCTGTAGAAGCCTGAATAAACTCGTTAAGAGGCGGGTCAAGAAGACGGATTGTAACAGCGCGTCCGCCCATTGTCTTGATAATTCCATAGAAATCTTTTTCCTGAAGAGGAAGAATCTTTGCAAGGTTCTCTTTGCGTGATTCTGTGTTTTCAGAAATAATCATTTTCTGAAATGAAGAAAGCTTTGGCTCTTCAAAGAACATATGTTCTGTGCGGCAAAGACCGATTCCTGCGGCACCAAAGTTGAATGCCAACGGAGCTTCGTTCTGCTCTGCGTTTGCAAGAACATCGAATCCTCTTACAGTTTTTCCAGAAGCAGTCTTGCGAACTGACTTTGCGCGAACTTCGTCTGCCCAGCCAAGGAATGTCTCAAGGTCGCCAGAAACTTTTGCTTCCTCTACAGGAATAAGACCTGCATAAACTTTACCAGTTGAGCCATCAATAGAAATATTGTCGCCCTTCTTGAAAGTCTTGTCGCCAATCTTTACAGTTTCCTTGTCTACAAATACAACAGCAGCGCATCCGCAAACACAAGGAGTTCCCATGCCGCGAGCAACAACAGCAGCGTGCGATGTGCGTCCGCCTGTAGAAGTCAAGATTCCTTCAGCAACATACATACCGGCAATATCATCCGGAGATGTTTCCTTGCGGACGAGCATTACTTTCTTTCCAGCCTTATTCCATTCAACAGCCTCGTCTGCTGTGAATACAATCTGTCCTGCGCCTGCACCAGGTGAAGCGTTAAGAGCTTCTGCAATCGGAGCCGCCGCCTTGAGCGCTTTTGGCTCAAACTGCGGATGAAGAAGCTGGTCAAGCTGATCCGGCTTTACGCGGAGAAGAGCTGTTTCTTTTGTAATGAGTTTTTCTGCAACCATGTCAACTGCCATTTTAACAGCAGCTGCGCCTGTGCGTTTTCCGTTGCGGCACTGGAGCATATAGAGAGTTCCTTCCTGAACTGTAAACTCCATATCCTGCATATCGTGATAATGCTTTTCAAGGCGCGCGCGGATTTTGCAAAGCTGGTCATAAATCTTAGGATTTGTTTCAGCAAGCTGAGAAAGATGCTGAGGTGTGCGGATTCCAGCAACAACGTCCTCGCCCTGTGCGTTCATAAGATATTCGCCCATGAATTCATTAACACCAGTAGAAGGATCACGGCTGAAGCAAACACCAGTTCCAGATGTATCGCCCATGTTTCCGAATACCATTGCCATAACAGTTACGGCTGTGCCTTTGATAACTCTTTCATCAATATTGTTGAGCTTGCGGTATGTGATAGCACGAGGATTCATCCAGGAACCGAATACAGCTCCGATTGCTCCCCACATCTGCTTGTGAGGATCCTGAGGGAAGTCTTCGCCCTTTTCCTTCTTGTACATAGCCTTGTACTTAGAAACAATTTCCTGAAGCTCTTCTGTAGTAAGATCTGTATCCTGTGTAATTCCACGGTGAGACTTAACTTCGTCGATGATTTCCTCGAACTTGTCGTGATCTACGCCCATTGCAACATTGCCGTACATCTGAATAAAGCGGCGGTAAGCATCCCATGCAAAGCGAGGGTTCTGTGTTTTTTCTGCAAGACCAAGAACTGAATTGTCATTAAGACCGAGGTTCAGGATTGTGTCCATCATGCCAGGCATTGACTCAGCAGCGCCTGAGCGAACTGAAACAAGAAGCGGATCCTTTGCATCGCCAAGTTTCTTGCCCATTGACTTTTCAAGCTTTGTAAGATACTTAGCAACTTCTGCATCAAGTCCTGCCGGATACTTTTTGCCCAGCTTGTAGTATTCCTGGCAAACATCAATAGAAATTGTGAATCCAGATGGAACAGGAAGGCTCAAAGGTTTTTTTGCCATCTGAGCAAGGTTAGCACCTTTTCCACCAAGAATTGGACGCATTGATTCATCGCCTTCTGCGTCACCATCACCAAAGTAATAAACATATTTGGTCTTAGCCATTATGTCCTCCATATATATATGTAAAGAAAATTATAATGGTAATTTCTTGTATCGTCAACAAATGTTTTTAATATCGGAAAGAATTGCAAATTAAATTTCATTTTTTTGAATTATTTTTACCGTGAAAGGCAGGTTTTACTTTTCATTGACATACTGGTTCCGCGGCATCATAATTCAGCCCCATAAAATGTGAGCCAAAATCTCCCAGTTTTTCAGAATGAGAATTTGGTTTATGTATCAAAAAAATTCAAAAAAAGGCTTAATTTATAAAAAAAATACCTGAACAGCTCTTTCCTGGCATCCGCAGAGCCTTCATTCCGGCAAACCTCTGGCATCTATCCGCGCATTGAAGGCCTTTTGCCTTTCTAAAACCTTGAAATTCACACACTCCAGTGCTTGGCACACATTCTGCTATATGCTTAGTGTACAGCTGAAAGGCAGTACAAAAAAAATTAAAACAATGCTGTAAAACCAGCGAGGAGATTTATATGAACGAACTTTCACTTTTGGATTCACTTTTTGGAAATGACGGATTTGCGTTGCCAAGCTACCGCGAAGCAGCTTTTGCTCCCAAGGTAGATGTTGTGCAGAAAAAAGACAGCTATGTGCTTTCAATGGATTTGCCTGGAAAGACCGAAAAAGATGTGGACATAACACTGAAAAACGATGTCCTTACAATTTCTTCTGTTGAAAATGCAAAGTCTGACTCAGGCGAAAAGAAAGAAAAATGCGATGATGTCTACTACATTCTTCGTGAGCGCACAACAAGGCACAGCCAGTTCAAGCGTTCATTCACCCTGCCAAAGGACATTGACTCCAACAAGGTAAACGCAACATTCAAAAACGGAATTCTTTCTATTGAAATCGGACGCAAGGAGGATTCAACAGAGAAGAAAATCGCCATAAAAAGCGAGTAAAAAAAAGTAAAATTTTTTTTGAAAAACTGTTGACAAAGAAAAAAGAATGATGTATATTCTAATCAGCTTATAAAGCTGATAAAACTCTCTCCTTTAGTTTCGCGAATGCGGAACGGCAGAACTCCGGGCAACCGGAGTTCTGTTCATTTAAATACAATCAGTTAATATAAAATTCATCTAATATTTTTATATTCAGGCCAAGAAAACTATGCGCTTTTCAGGCTCTTAATAGTCTTTATTCTGAATTTAAAAAGCTAATAAAGCCTTTGATGAAAATGCCGGGCAAGGTTCAGGATGGAAACGGCTTAGGGATAGTAGCCGCGGCGGAGCCGTTCGGGAGCGGACGTAAGGAAGCGGACGAATGAAGCCGGAGGCGGAACGGCGGATAGCCCGACGGCATAGCCGGAAGCCCCTGAAATATATTATGGTTTAAAAAAATATCTTCTGATGCCAAAAAAGTTTGAGCGGATTGAGATTATTCCATTATATTTATAAACAAGTTACAAAAGGAAATAATGCGTATTTGTAAATTTATCTAAAACTCGAGAGCAAGGCAAACTAGATTTTCAGCAGGATTTTAAAGAATCAGATCCGCAGTCGCAGCACCGCAGGCTTTTATCAAATCCAATGGAGAAATCACAAGCTGAAGCCCACGCACGCCTGCGCTGACATAAACCTTGTCATAAAGCAGAACTGTTTCGTCTATAAAAGTTCTATATTTCCGCTTCATTCCAATAGGGGAACAGCCGCCGCGAATATATCCTGTAAGAGCCAAAAGCTCCTCTGGTTTTACAGGCTGGACTTCTTTTGCTCCGCAGGCAGCTCTTGCTTTTTTTAAGTTAATTTCATAAACCGCGCTCTGGCAAAAAACAACAACTTCCTTTGACTCAGTGCGCATTACTATCGTTTTAAACACGCACTCAGGCTCTATTCCAAGCTTTTCTGAAAGCTCCAGAGCAGCCCCTTTATGAAGCAGATGCTCTCCGTCATCCTCATACTCCTTTGCCTCATAAGGAATTTCCAGGCCGTCTAAAATGCGCATTGCATTTGTTTTTTTCATACCAATTATTTTGCGGCGCTAGTATTTGTAACATACGTTCCGTTCTTTGAAAACAAAGCGATTGTATCTATTCTTTGCTTCCAGTATTCAGCCTCGCTTTTTGTTGTATAAGGCCCGACTCTTACGCGGTAATGAAGCACGCCTTTCGCATCTGTAAAAGTAAAGACTTCGCATGGAATTTTATTTGACTCAAGAATTCCTCTGGCCTCGTCAGCATTTTTCGTTGTTGTATACGAGCCGGCCTGAACCCAGAACCTGTCGGAAATCTTTTTTGCAGGCGAAGGCTTTGAAACGGATGGCTGAGCTGATTTTTTTTCAGCAGAGGAAACTGACTTTTTATTGCTAGATGCAGAAGCCTTTGGAGAGGCCGGCTGCTTTCTTTCTACAGGAGCATCCTTCTCAATATTCCGGTGAGCCTCGTTTGTCTCTCTGATTGCATTTTCCGCTGCCTTGTTCTGCGCCTTAATATTGCTAGATGCGGAGGCTGTGTTTTTCAATGAATTCAAATCGATCGTTGTAGTTGAATCAGAAACATTGTAAACGCTTGTGCTTCCAGTAGAAATAACAGTAACGCTATCCGTCTGCGCAACTTTTGAATCAGGATTTTCTACAGAAGCTTTTCCTTCCGCAGGAGCCTCAATATTTGAAATCACAGACGAACTGTTTTCTTTCTCAGGATTTATGCTGCTTTCTTCGGCAGAAGCTGTGTTTTGAAATTCAGCTTCACTTGGAAACGGCTCAATATATTTTTGCTGTGCAGTTTCCGGAGACATCCAGACCGAGCCGGCAGTGCGCTGATATAGAGCTGTCGTATTTTTTTTAGCCTCAGACGCATAAAGAATTACAGCGGCGCCAAGCACAACTGATAAAAAAATTCCAGCTGCAAGTACAATCCAAATAGTTCTTTTCTGTTCCATAATCTTATCCCCTGCCAGCTTTCAAAAATAAAACAAAAAGCCGGTATTCCATACAAAGAATATCGGCATTAAAAAAAAGATATTTAGAGAAAATTGAAATCTTTAGAAAAACAGCCTCTCTATCTTTTTCTGAAGCGCGCGAACATTTCCGCAGTTCATAATTCTAAAAATTTCAATTCCAGTTTTTTTATACTGACGGAACAAAAACCTTTGAGAAAAAAATCTCTCAAGAATCTGGAGCGCGCTCATTCTGTCTCTTTTTCTGGCTCTGAAAAATCTAGTAAAAACCGGACTGTCAATGAAAAGAATTTTTTCAACTTTTTTTATTGCATTCACCTTGTACAAAACAGTCGCAT
The DNA here is from genome assembly GCA_964607295.1 of uncultured Treponema sp. Taxonomy (GTDB): domain Bacteria; phylum Spirochaetota; class Spirochaetia; order Treponematales; family Treponemataceae; genus Treponema_D. The sequence continues at coordinate 80,254 of CAZSJX010000009.1, forward strand.
TGACCGCAATATTTTTTTCAGAATTTTCATCTATAAATTTTTCCAAGACTGAATTTATATACGGAAAAACAATTTGCTCCTGCTTTTTAACAAGCCTTTTGTCTTTGAACACAAGCCGCCCCAAATTTTTCCTGCTGATTGTTCCATCCGGATTTAAAAGCTGAATCTTATTTTTTTCAGCCAGCGAAGAAAATTCCTCAAGAATTTTTTCCTTGCAAATTTCAACGGCATCGTGGCCAATCAGGTCAGCGTCTACTGAAATGAAGCCCATAGCTTCAAGAATAGAAGACGCGGCATTTTTTCCGGCGGCCATCGGCCCTGTAACGCACAAAACCATCAGTGAAATTCTCCCCAGTTTTTTCCATGCTCAACGCTTACACGCAGAGGGACTTTCAGCTGGACGGCATTTTCCATTTCATGCTGAATAATCATGACTGCCTTTTCCACACTGTCTTCCGGACACTCAAAAATCAGCTCATCGTGAACCTGCAAAAGCATTCTTGCGCCAGCGCCGGACTTTTCCAACGCGGCCTGAACTTTTATCATTGCGGTTTTTACAATATCAGCCGCGCTTCCTTGAATCGGTGTATTTATTGCAATTCTTTCAGCACCCTGAAGCACAATCTTGCTTGAGCTTTTTATTTCCGGAATATAGCGTCTTCTGCCTGTTATAGTTTCAACATAGCCGTTTTCCCTCGCCATGCGTTTTGTTTCATCAAGAAATTTTTTAACATCCGAATATGTTGAAAAGTACTGTTCAATAAAATTCTTTGCCTCAGTCCGGCTTATTCCCAGCTCGTTTGCAAGGCGGAAAGCGCTCATTCCGTACATCACCCCGAAGTTCACAGTCTTTGCAAAGCGGCGCTGCTCAGGCTTCACGTCTTCCGGAGAAATTCCGTAAATCAAGGCGGCAGTAGACTTGTGGACATCAATTCCGTTTATAAATGCGGAGCAAAGATTTTTATCGCCGCTCAAATGCGCAAGCACAACAAGCTCAATCTGGGAATAGTCTGCGGAAATCAGAACAGTTCCCGGCTCAGCAGTAAACGCAGCCCGGATTCTTCTTCCCGACTCATCGCGCACCGGAATATTCTGCAAATTCGGATCTCGGCTTGAAAGACGCCCAGTAGCAGTTCCTGTCTGCAAGAATGAAGTGTGAATTCTCTCATTCTTGTCCGCCAGCAAAGGCAGGGCTTCTACATAAGTGCTCTGAAGCTTTGTATACGACCGGTAATCAAGAATCATTTTCGGCAGAGCATCATTTGTAGAAAACGCAAGCTCCTCAAGAACAGCCGTGTCCGTGCTGTAGCCCGTTTTTGTTTTTTTCCCATGAGGCAGATTCCGTTTTTCAAATAAAATTTCCTGAAGCTGCTTTGGAGACGCAATATTGAATTCACATCCGGCCTCTTTATAAATTTCCTTTTCCTTTTCTGAAATCAAAACAGAAAGCTCATTCTTATACTCATTCAGTTTTTTCTTGTCCAGATGGATTCCACGTATTTCCATTGAAACAAGAATCGGAAGAACATTCATTTCCATTTGATAAAAAAGATTCTCAAGGTCCGCTTTCTTCAGCTCATCCTTCAAAAGATAATAAAGCTGCAGCGTAAAGTCAGAGTCTTCCGCGCCATATTTAAAAGCCTTGTCCAAAGGAACATCCGCGAAAGTCTGGTTTTTCTGAACAATGTCCTTGAACTCAATTCCCTTCAGCCCGAGTTTTGTTTCCGCAAGATACTCAAGGCTGTACGGAGATTTTCCGGAAGCGGCAGGATTCAAAAGCCATGCGGCAACCATCGTGTCAAAAATTTTACACTCAGGCCTTTTCTCCATTCCGTTGGCGGCAAGAACCTCAAGGTCGAATTTTCCGTTGTGCATTGCAAGAGTAAGCTCTTTTTCCGAAAAAAGCTTTTCCAGAACAGCAAGGCAGTCTTTTTTGGAAATAGTCTCAGGAGCAAACATTCCGCCGCCCAGAAAAACAGGAACATAGATTCCCCTGCCCTTTTCAAAGCTCAGGCTAAAGCCGACAAGGCCTGCCTCGTGCGAATTCAGGCTGTCAGTTTCCGTGTCAAACGCAACGGCTTTTTCCTCTGAATTCAAAATGCTTTCCACAAAATTTTTTAGCTCATCAAGACTGGTGCAAGGCCTGTAGTCGCCTTCATTTTGCTTCAGGGGCGGCGCATTTTCCTCCGCATCATTTTCATGCAAGGCGAATTTATCCTCTGGCTGAATTTCTGCTGAAAAATCAGCGGCAAAGCTTTTTGCAATCGAATAAGCTCCGTACTTCTCAAGAATCTCCGCGCCGGACTTGAAATTTATTCTTTTTGTGCAGAAGGACTCAAAGTCAACGTCAACAGGAACATCGTATCTTAATGATATGAGTCGCTTTGAAAAGTAAGCGTTGTCCCTGTCGCTTCTGATTTTTTCTCCAAGCGCGCCCTTTATTTCAGAGGAGTGCTCATAAATGCCGTCAAGGCTTCCGTACTGGGTCAAAAGCTTCAGCGCAGTCTTGTCGCCCACGCCCTTCACGCCAGGAACATTGTCAGAGGCATCGCCGACCAAGGAAAGATAGTCAAGAATTTTTTCAGGCGGAATCCCCCACTTTTCAAGGACTTCCTGCGCGCCAATAACTTCCCAGCCGCCGTTGGCTCTGTCCGGCTGCATTTCCAGACAAGTGTCCGTAACAAGCTGAAGCAAATCCTTGTCGCCGCTAAGAATTCTGCAAGGCCGGTCCTCCTCCGCGCACTTTTTTGCAACGGTCGCAATAATATCGTCAGCCTCAAAGCCGTCATATCTCAAGACCGGAATTTCCAGGGCCTCAAGGACTTCCTCTATCCACGGAATCTGCGCGTGCAAATCCTCCGGAGTCTTGGCACGGTTGGCCTTGTAGTCCGCATAAAGCTCATGCCGGAACGTCTTTGCGCGGGAATCAAAGGCCGCCGCAAGATAGCATGGATTGTACTTTGAAATAAGGGCCTTTAAATTCTTAAAGAAAATAACCAGCGCGCTTATATTGTCTCCCCCGGGATTTGTAAGAGGATGGTTCAAAAGCGCAAAGTACGCCCTGTAAATCAAGCCGTAGGAATCAATAATATATACAGTCTTGTTTTCATTTGTATCTTCAGCCATAGCCAGATTCTACCACAGCTAGAAATTAAAAAAAAGTGAAAAAACAGCCGCTAGCCGAGGGGCCACCAAGGATTTTTTTGAGCATTAAAAAGCAGGCGAAGTTGATTTTTTGGAGGCGCAAATATATACTCTCGCATAGATGGAAATTTTCAAGGAACGGCTGGACACTGTTTTTATCCGCCGGGGAATCAGCACGCACAGAAGAGTCCGCAGGCTCCTGCAGAAGCACGATGTACGCATCAACGGAGCAAGAATTCTTGAAAGCGGATTCAGAATAAATCCGGAGACTGATGAAATTTTCATAGACGGGGAAAGGAAAAGTCTTGCGCCGGACATCTACCTTATGATGAACAAGAAGGCCGGAACTATTTGCTCCACAAAGGACGGCGGGCTTTACAAGACCGTCTACAGCCTTATTCCGGAAAAATACTTTGACTACGCCCGGGAAAATTCCCTTCAAAAAATCCACACAGCCGGACGCCTGGACACAGACACAGAGGGCCTTCTGCTCTTTACAACAAACGGAGACTTTTCGCACAGCCTTGCAAATCCGGCTTTCCATGTAAAAAAAACCTACTATGTTGAGCTTGAAAAAAGCGAGCCGGAAGAGCGGAGAAAATTCCTTGAGGAAAAATTCAGCGCAGGATTTTTTATTCCCCCTGAAAAAAATGAAAGGGAATTTTTTTCAAAGCCCGCTGTCTTAGAATGGACCGGAGCAAGCTCATGCCGCCTTACAATAACAGAAGGAAAATTTCATCAGGTAAAGCGGATGTTCGCCGCGGAACAGAACAAGGTCGTCTTCCTAAAAAGAATTTCAATTGGAAGCCTTGTGCTGGATGAAAACCTTGCGCCGGGAGAAAGCAGGGAGCTTTCAACCGGAGAGCTGCCCCTGCTGTTCAAGTGACAAAGCCTTATTCTTCCGCCTGTGAATCTTCCTGCTGCGCCTTTTCTTTTAGGTCATCAGCGGAAACTTCAAAAGTTGATTTTAACGAGCCTTGCGCAAGATAAATTTTCTTTTCACCATCAAGCATCACATAGCACTGCCCGCCAGCAACAGAATCCTTGCCGACATACAAGGTGCGCATAACTTTTCCACCAGAGGACGCCACAACTTTCACTGCATTTTCATCGTTCAGTCCGTACCGCTCCAGGTCGCCCAAGTCATAAGACACCGTTGAAAGAATTTTTATTTCATTGACAGAATTTACAATTCTATTTGCGCGGTTCTCCATGGCGGCAAAATCTTCCACAAGCCATTTTTCATTTTCCTTTTTAAGTGAAAGAATATGCCCGCCGTTTTTGGATATTTCCACAGAATCAATTTCTTCCGCAGTGAAAACAGTCTTCACTTTTGTCCGGCCTAAGACAGAAACCTGCAGAATATAAACCACAAGCAAAACTGCAATCGCAGAAAGAAGCGCTATTTTTCTCGTATAAATATTTTTCATTCATGTCTCCATTTTTACTATTTTTTCTGGCGCGGATCTTCAGGATTATAGAGCATTCTGATTTTTTCGCGGTGCCGGCGGCGAAGAGCAAATACGCAGAGTCCTGCCAAAGCAACAAGAACCGCTAATCCGACCTGATTAAAATATTTCACTGCAAGCGCAAATTTTCCAGAAGATACTTTCAGCGTATTAAGAGAAAGGTTCTTTGTGCGCATCGAGCAGAAATCCTCCTTGCCGTTCATGTAGTCAACAACATTACGCACAAAGTAGGAATTCGGACTCTGCGAGTCTTCCTGAAGAAGTCCGAATTTCGCAGTTGCAATGCAAGAAGTTGATGCGATAAAAATCTTCGCCCTCTGAACACTTGAACTCAAATGGCTCTTTGCCTCAAGAAAATTTTTATCTTCGCTTTCAGAAGGAGATTTTTCAAATGCGCTTTTGAATTTTCCTTCAATCAAAACCGCAACATTCCTTGAGCCGAACTTATCTTCTTCCTTTGGCGGAAAAATTGACATCGGGCTTAAAACAAAATTCTCTGCAACAGGAACTGTCCATGATTTTTCAGAGGTTCTCGCAATAACAGAAACTGCCGCATCGGAATTTTCCTTCGCCTTTGAAATATCAATGTCAAAAACCTGCGGAAAGAAAACATTGCCAAGATTCCTTGAAATAACATTTTTCTGGTCAAGACAATTTTTCTGAATCAATGGCGTATAGTAAAAATCAAGTTTGCCGTACTGCTGGCTTAGCCTTGAAAAGCATTTTTCATCCATAACATATTCATTGCCAATCTTTATGCCGTAGCCTTCAAAAAGCTTTTCAAGTCCATTTTCAACCGGAGCGTATTCAGGCTGGCTGTAATAAGCCATTTCTCCATAAGGCATGATTTCATCAATTGAATCAACAAAGAAAATTACGTTTCCGCCGCGCAAAACAAACTGGTCTATTTTATAAAGTTCTGCATCAGAGAATTTTTCTTTCGGACCGTTAACAATCAGAGTCTGGGCCGAAAAAGGAATTTCATTTTCTGAAAGATTCACTTCCTGCAAATCATAAGTGTCGGAAAGAAGCTTCTCAAAATACATTGAATCGTTCTGGTCAGCAAGAGAATGTTCCCTGTGCCCGGTGGTGTAAGCAACCGCATCTGTCCTTGAAACAACATTTTTCACGCTCTCCTCGATATTTTCCTCCAGGCTGTCAAGCCCGGAAACCACATACTGAAAAATTGCATTTGTAAGGCCAAGCGGAACAAGCCGGGATTTCTGGCCATGCTCAACAACAAGTCCGATTGCTCCGTGCTCAGTTTTTCCCTCGGAATTTTTCCAGGACACAGATTGTATTCCATATTTTTTTTCGAGCGCAAGAGAAGCCTCGGAATCAGGATTTTCAGACTTAAACTCAAGGCGACCCTTGAATTTTTTATTCGCAGCGGAAAAAGCCTTGGAAACATCGTCATCAATTTTTTCAAAGCCGGAAATATTAAACTGCCCTAGCGATTCTGATTTATAAAGCGAAACTTTCACATTGTCAGAGAGCCCCGCAAGAATATTTGTGCTGGAAATAATTTTTCCAATAGCGGAAGTGATTTTGTATTCCAATCCATCGCTCGAAGAAATGCCGTCAATCTTTTCTATTTGATCCGCATACGAAAGAACAATTCCCATGAAAACACTTTTCAAGCCAACTTCATTGTTCTTTATTTCTTGAATCTGAATTTGATTAAGTCCGTAGCCTCTTGCAATTCTCTGGTTGTCATATTCGTCCATGTTAAAAAATTCGCAGCTGAAATTTTTATTCGCGGAATTTTTGTACTCGGTCAGAATATCCTTTACATACTGCTCAACATTTGAATATGGAGAAGGAAGATTTGCAGAAAAGAAAACCTTCACATCCAGCGGCTCCTCAAGATTTTTCACAATTTCCTTGCTTGAAGAAGAGAGCGAATAGGATTTCGATTCAGTCAAATCAATCCTAAAAAACGAGCGGGACGCAACAAGATTTAACATAACAACGGCAATAATAAAAAGCCAGATATCCGTGGAAGGATTTTTTATCCATGAAATAAATTTATTTTCCTTTTTCATTTTTCAACCTTTCCTTTGATTTGAAATTACGCAGACCGTCAAAGAGACAAAAACCGCAGTCAAAGAAACAAAATACAAAATATCGCGGGAATCAATTATGCCCCTTGAAATCGACATAAAATGGCTTGTGGAAGAAATAAACGAAGCGAGCCCTACAAAAATTCCAGGCAGCAAAACAGAAAAAACAGTTATCATCGTAAGAAAAATACAAATCGCAAATGCAAGAAAAAATGCGATAATCTGATTTTTTGTAACAGCTGAAGAAAAAATTCCAACTGCGCAAAAGGCCGATGCTAAAAGCGCAGCGCCCAAATATCCGCCGGCAACAGGTCCAAAGTCAATCCGCGAGGAAGCAAAAACAGCGCAAGCCGCAACATAGAAAAAAGTTGGAACCAAAAGCGCAATGCTAGAAATAAAGCTTGCAAGATATTTTCCAGCGACAATATCAAAATTTGTAACTGGAAGCGTAACTAAAGTTTCCATTGTTCCGCTCTTTTTTTCTTCACTGAAAATCCGCATCGTCATGGCAGGAATAAAAAAACTGAACAGCACAGGAAGCAGCTCAAAAAAATTTCTAAGCTCAGGACGGTTCACTAAAAAAAATGTAGAAAAAAACATAAAGCCGCTAAACAACAGAAACAGCGCGCCAACAATATAAGCAACAGGACTCGCAAAATATGAGCAAAGCTCCCGTTTCATAATAACTGCCCAAGATTTATTTTTCTTCATTTTTCACACCATTTTCAGAATCACGCGCAGAAGTCAAGCTTCTGAAGACATCCTCAAGGCTGTTCTTCTTTCTCTGCATTTCAAAAAGCTCAAGGCCGTTTTTAACACAAGCCTTTGCCAGCTCCGGCCTTATTTCAACATTGTTCTCTGCGGAAATTACGACTTCAATCTTTCCATCATCAGAAGCAGACTGAACTTTTAAAACACCAGATATGCCGCGGAATATTTTCTCCGCCTCCTCTGCGGAAGCCCCGGAAACACAAAGCCGAATCTCAGATGAATTTCCAAAACGGCCACGGAGCTCTTCTGTCGGACTGTCAGCAACTTTTTTTCCGCCGGAAATAATAATAACTCTGCCGCAAAGCATTTCAACTTCGCTAAGAATATGAGTTGAAATAATTACAGTATGTGTTTTTCCAATCAGCTTTATTAAATTGCGCACTTCCAAGACCTGGTTCGGATCAAGACCGCTTGTAGGTTCGTCCAGAATAAGAATCTCAGGATTTCCCATAAGAGCATGGGCAAGTCCTACGCGCTGCCTGTTTCCTCGGCTAAGCTCGCCGATATTTTTATGCATCACTTCCTTAAGCCCGCAGACCTCAGAAAGCTCCCTGCATTTTTCATCAGGATTCTGTCCTTCAATTTCCGCGACATACTTCAAATAATCCGCAACAATCATGTCCGAATACATTGGCGCGCTTTCCGGCATATATCCAATTCGTCTTTTTGTTTCCACAGGATTTGTCAAGACATCAAGTCCGTCAATTTTTACACTTCCTGAATCAGGCTCAAGAAATCCGCAAATCATGCGCATCGTCGTTGTTTTCCCCGCTCCGTTAGGACCGAGCAGGCCTATAATTTCTCCAGTTTGAATAGAAAAGCTTATGCCGTCCACTGCCCTAAAATTGCCAAACAGCTTGGACACATTTTCAACTTCAATCATAAATACCTCATTGTTTTTATTAATATAATAAAACAAACTAAAATCCACAAGGTTATACTTTGCTGAAAAGCGCGCGAAAATAAATTTGAAATAATGAAAAAATCGTATATAATTGCAGTAATTTAAATTTTCCGCTGGAGAGATTTTATGGACTTGATAAATGAACTGAAATGCCTTGGCGCCGACATGGATTCCGCGCTCGCCCGATTTATGGGAAACAGCCAGCTTCTGGAAATGCTTATGAAAAAACTTCCAGACTCAATTGAGCAAAACAGCGGAATTGAACACGACATTGAAAGCGGAAATATCAGCTGCGCAATTTCCAAGGCGCACACTTTAAAAGGAAACACTGGAAACCTTTCTGTAACTCCGCTTTACAGCGCTTACACAGAAATCACAAACCTTCTGCGCCAAGGAAAAATTCCAGAAGCAAAAGCAAAGCTTAAGGAAATTCTTCCTACACAGGAAAAAATTGTAGAAACAATAAAAAAGTATATGTAGCCCAAAATTTCAAGTGAACTATAATTCTAGTTCACTTTTGCGGTCAGTTCAGAAAGCAGAGGAATCAGCTGTTTTTTTCTTGAGACAATGTCCTTCATATAATAAATATGGTCTTCTCTCTTCGGGAAATTTATAACAGTTTCGAATTTTGGATCGCTTGCCAGGAACATTATAGAGCTAAGCTTTGTTATGTCTGTTACAAGAAGCGCGCTGAACAAAGCCCCTTTTGATTTTCTTTCCTGTTCAAGGCAGTCAAGAAATTCTTTTTTGCGCTCAACAATTTCACGGGTGCTGTCAACTTCAATCTGGCTTACGGAATACTTGAATTTATTTTCAGAGTATTCTTTCATATCCTGATGCACAACTTCTTCTGCGGAACGTCCGTCGATATGGCTTCCGCTTTTTATAATATCGTTTCCCAAAGTCTTTATATCAAGCTCTGTTATATTGCTTAAATATTCCGCAGTAAGCACATCATATTCAGTTGTTGTCGCAGACTGAAGAATCAATGTGTCGCTAAGAATTCCGCACAAAAGAATTGAAGCCATGTCTTTAGGAATTGAAATTCTATTCTCTCTGTACAAATTTGCAATAATCGTGCTTGTGGAGCCGACAGCTTTGTTTATGAAATTTATAGGAAGCCGGGTCGCAAAGGTATTTATCTTATGATGGTCAATAATTTCCTGAATTATATAATTTTCAATTCCCTCGACCGCCTGCTGCGGCTCATTGTGGTCAACCAGAATAACCTGAATATTCGCCTCGTGCAGCAAGTCGCTTTCGCTGATTATTCCAATGACCTTAAAATCGTCATCAACAACAGGCAGACATCTGGCAGGACTTTGCGCAAGCTGGGAGCGGATTTTCTGCACAGTATCGCTTGCCTTCACCGGAAGAATTTTCGTATCAGCCATTGAGCTTACCGGCGAAGAATATTCTACAAGCATCGCAGTAGCAACGGTGCTGTCATGCCCGGAAATAATTGAAACCTTATTCTGCCGTGCAAGCTCCCTAAGCTCTTTTTTTATAACATAATCCTTTGTTACAATTACCGCGCGCACTTTTGCTTCAATCGACATTTTCTGGATATCTTCACGGTCGCCTGTAATCACAACAATGTTTTCACTTTTATGCTCAGAAAGAAGGCTTCTGAATGAATCAGCATCATCGTCGCCAACCATCACGGAGCATTTAAAATAATCGTCCGCGTCAAATTCCACAATCGGAACTGCGCTCAAAGTTTTTTCTATAAGCCTTATGCTTGTCAAAAATATGTCGTCTTTCTTTGGACTAAGAATTTTAAATGAATTCAAGGCGAAAGCATTATAATTCAAAAGCCCCTGGTAAGTTCCGTCCACATTGACAATCGGCAGAACAGAAGAATTTGTGCTTATCATTTTGTCCACGGCATTCCAAAGCGGAACATCCTGGTCTACGGAAGAATATTCTCCGTTCATGTAGTATTCAGTTTTTGGAATCAAGTCAGGAATATACTGCGGCGGCTCAACCTTGAATCTTTTAAAAATATACTCTGTCTGCGGCGGAAGTTTTCCAGCCCTGGCGGCAACATACTCTTTTTTCCCAAGAAGATGCTTGAGCTTTGCATAGGCAGCGGCGGCAACAACTGAATCAGTATCCGGATTTCTATGTCCTATTATATAAACCTTATTTGTCATAAATTCCTCTGAAAAAACATGATAGCACCAAGGCAAAAAAAAAGCACCTGTATAAAACAGATGCTTGACTTCGGGATGTACGAGACTCGAACTCGTGGTCTCCGGCGTGACAGGCCAGCGCGATAACCAGCTTCGCTAACACCCCAAAATGTGATAATATCATATCAAAAATCAGTTTGCATTGTCAATAGCTTTTTCAGAAACTATCAAAACTTATTTTTCATTGAAACGCTTTAAGAAAAGCTTTGTGCGCTCTTCCCTTGGATTTTCTATAACCTCTTTTCCCTGCTCAACAATGACTCCGCCGTCCATAAAAATAATCGTATCGCTTGTATCACGTGCAAAAGACATTTCATGCGTAACAACAACCATTGTCATCCTTTCATCGGCAAGCTCACGGATTACAGCAAGAATTTCTCCTGTCAGCTCAGGATCCAAAGCAGAAGTCGGCTCGTCAAAAAACAAAACCTCAGGCTTCAACGCCAATGCGCGCGCAATAGAAACACGCTGCTGCTGTCCGCCGGAAAGCTCGCAAGGATAGCAAAAAGCCTTCTGCTCAAGATTCATTTTCTTCAAAAGTGAAACCGCGGTTTCTTCCGCCTCTGATTTTTCTTTTCCAAGGACAACTCTCTGCGCCTCTGTAATATTCTTTAAAACTGAAAAATGCGGAAAAAGATTAAAATTCTGAAACACAAGCCCTACATTCAGCCCTATTTTCCTTAAGGACTTTTTGTCAACATAGACTCCGTCTTTCACCATGTTCTGTCCGCAAATAGAAACCGAGCCGCCGGTGACTTTTTCAAGCTGGCATATACAACGAAGCAGAGTTGACTTTCCGCTCCCGCTAGGACCGATTATGCCGAGCACATCTCCCTTGCGCAAAGAAAATGAAACGTCCTTTAGAACTTCAAGTCCGCTGAAATTTTTTTTGAGATTTTCAACTTTTATGATTTCACTATTTGTAGTAGTCAAGTTTTTTCTCCGTAAAATCAAATGCCTTGGAAACAGCCCAGTTCATTATAAAATAAAAAACGCCGGCAATAAAAAGCGGCATAACACTAACAAGACGTCCGCTCTGGGTCTGGGCAACGTGAAAAAGCTCCGCAACGCCCAGAACCTGAACAAGCGCAGTGTCCTTTACAAGAGTTATAACTTCATTTCCCATCGGCGGAATTATACGTTTTACAACCTGCGGAATTATAATGCGGAAAAAAGTCTGATTCTTTGTAAAGCCAAGGACTTTTGCAGCCTCATACTGCCCGAACGGAATAGACTGAATTCCTCCGCGGTAAATTTCAGCAAAATATGCCGCATAGTTTATAACCATCGCCACAATCGCGGCTGTAAATCTGTCAAATCCAATTCCAAAAATCATCTGGGGCGCAAAGTAAACAAAAATAAGCTGAAGCATAAGAGGCGTTCCGCGGATTATCAGCAAAAAAAGATTTGTGATGCCTGCAACAATTCTTACATGAGACATTCTTCCAAAGCAAATAAAAAGAGCAAGCGGAACAGAAAAAACTAGAGTAAGAAAAAAAACTTCCAAGCTAACACAAGTGCTTTGAAGCATTACAGCAAGAAGCTTTCCGATTTTGATTCTTAGAAAATATTCAGATAAAAATTCAATCATTTAAACTTTTGTTTAGAAAATACGTCTGTAGGTTTTTCTTACAGACGTAAAGGCATTTTGAAAAATACAGCTATTTTCCAATTGTAGAAATATCAGAGCCAAACCACTTTGTTGAAATTTTTGCAACAGTTCCATCAGCCTGCATTTTCAAAAGTGTTTCCTGAACTTTGTCACGAAGAGCTTTGTTTTTTCTGCTGAATGCGATTCCGTATTCTTCCGGAGCAAGAGTTTCCGAAAGAACTGAGAGAGGCTTTTTTCCCTGCGCAATGCTGTATCCAGCTACAACAAGATCCATTACAACTCCGTCAAGATTTCCAACCTCAAGGTCATTGAGCGCAGTAACATTTTCCTTGAATTCAACAATTTCTTTCAGGCTGTCCTTAAATTCCTTTGCGCCGTCAATCGCCTCCTGAGCAGAAGAGCCGGCCTGAACGCCAATTTTTTTGCCCTTCAAATCCGCAAGAGATTTTATGCCGCTGTCATTGCGGACAACAACAACCTGCGCATTTGCAAGATAAGGCTCAGAGCAGGCCATGGCACGCTTTCTTTCATCGGTTAAAGTAAGTCCGTTCCAAATGCAGTCGATTTTTCCAGTGTTAAGCTCCATCTCTTTTGTAGACCAGTCAATCGGCTGGCAGACAAGCTCAAGTCCAAGCCGGGATGCAACCTCGCGGGCAAGGTCAATATCATAACCTACAATCTCATTGTTTTCATTGCGGAAACCAAGAGGCGGAAATGAATCATCAAGACCAAGAACAAATTTTCCTGATGACTTCTTTTTTGCGCTCGCTACTGAAAGACAAACCAAAAGTCCGCATAAAACTGCAGCAATTTTTTTCATTTTGAAAACTCCTGTTATAAAATTATTTTTTCAAGCTTTTTTTACAAAACGCAAGCAAAGCTTTTATTTGGGCTGAAGTTGAATCAGAAGAAGGCGCGCCTATTGTCTTTCTGTTCTCTACACAGGATTCCGGGGAAAGAATCTCATAGACATCATCTTCTATCAATGGAGAGCATTTTTTAAATTCTTCCACGCACAGATCTTCAATTTTAGAAAGCCCCGCGTCAATAGCCATGCGTACAGCCTTTGCAGAAACCCCATGCGCTGTCCTAAACGGAAGCCCTTTCCGCACAAGATACTCCGCCAGGTCCGTAGCATTTGCAAAGCCGCCTTCACAGCTTGCCGCCATTTTTTCAAGATTCCATTCAGCGGAAGAAACCATCGCAGTAAAAACTTTTAAGTTCGCCTCAACAGTATCAAGAGCGTCAAACAACGGCTCCTTGTCTTCCTGTAAATCCCGGTCATAAGCAAGCGGAAGACCTTTCACCATTGTAAGAAGATTTATCAAGTCCCCGTAAACTTTTCCAGTTCTTCCGCGAATCAGTTCAGCAAAATCAGGATTTTTTTTCTGCGGCATAATTGAAGAGCCTGTTGACCATTTTTCGCTAAGCTCAACAAAAGAAAATTCAGTCGTAGACCACAAAACAATTTCCTCGCACATCCGGCTTAAATGGCTTTGAAGCAATGCGAAGTCTGAAGTAAATTCTATGCAATAATCCCTGTCAGAAACTGTATCCAGCGAATTTTCAGTAACTCCGGAAAACCCCAGCTTTTTTGCAACAAGCTCACGGTCAAGAGGCAAAGTGCTTCCCTGCAAGGCTCCAGAGCCAAGCGGAGATTTTTCAATGCGCTTAAGAGAATCTTCCAGACGCTCCCAGTCACGCACAAGCATTGAGGCCCACGCTAAAAGATGCTGGGCTAAAGTTCCAGGCTGGGCATGCTGCATATGAGTATAGCCGGTCAGCAAGGATTTTTTATTCCTAGAAGCAATTTCGGAAAGCGTCTTAATGAGAGTCAGTATTTCATTCTGAACACAAGGAACTATTCGGCGCAAGTAAAGGCGTTCATCCAGCGCAATCTGATCATTCCGGCTGCGTCCAGTATGAAGTTTTTTTCCAGGCTCCCCGATGCGGTCCGTAAGCACAGCCTCCACAAAGGAATGAATATCTTCAGCGCTGTAGTCAATTTTCAAATTTCCACAAAGCAAATCTTTTTCAATGGACTTCAAGCCTTTTACAATCTCAGAACTTTCCGCTTTTGAAATTATCTTCTGCTCGCCAAGCATCTGGGCATGAGCAATAGAGCCGTGAATATCATCAAGAGCCATTCTCTCATCAACCCGGATGGAAGTTTCAAATTCAACCGCAGCGGCATCAGGTCCTTCCGCGAATCTTCCGCTCCAAAGAGCCGCATGGTTATCACCAGTCAATGTGCCGTGATTTTCAGTTTTGTTTATTTCCGACATTTTATTTATTTTGCTCCATCCATTTTTGAATTCCGTCCTTTATATCCTCGTCAATATCATGCTCAATTCTGCACGCATTTTCCTCTGCATGAGCCTTGTCTACACCAGTGATTTTTACAAGGAAATCAGTAAGAAGAACATGGCGCGAATAAACGGACTCAGCTTTCTTCTGTCCTTTTTCAGTAAGTTCAAGGGAACCTATGTGGCCAGTTGTAATATATCCGTTTTCACCTAGAATGCTCATCGCCCGGCTTACGCTAGGCTTAGAAACACCAAGACGCTTCGCAACATCAACGGATCTTGCAACTCCATTTTCTTCCTTTAATCTAAGAATTGCCTCAAGATAATCTTCACCGGACTCGTGTAATTCTGACAATTGAATCTCCGTTAAAAAGCCAATAAGAAAAATCTATTTTCAATTTGACTTTCAGCATATTCACAATGAAATGAAAATGCGCAGTTGATATAAAAATTTGCAGCTAAAAACAACCAAAATGAAATTTTTAGACGGTCATATCATACTATAGAAAAAAAAAGTTTTCTAGTAATTCCAGGTATCCAAAGCAAAAACAAAACACAACAGAGCAAGATTCTGCGGAAGACATAAAATCAGTCCAAAGCCTGGAGCTCAATCGCGATTTCTTCCATTTCCCGGTCGGTCATTGCAATCGTCTCCGCGCACCTCAGAAGCTCACGGCGGATTCCGGCTGGAATATGAGATTCAGTTTTATACCTAAGCTCATGCTCAAGGCTGGCCCAAAAATCCATCGCAATCGTTCTAAGCTGAATTTCAACAGGAACCCTGTGCTCTGTGTTGGAAAGGTAAACCGTTATTTCAACAACAATATGAAGGCTTCTGTAACCAGATTCTTTGGGCGACTTTATATAGTCTTTTTCCTTCAGAAGCTTTATGTCAGGCTGCTTTAAAAGAATGTCCCTTATTGTATAAATATCCGAAATGTAAGGACAAATCACACGCACGCCGGCAACGTCCATAAGATTTTCTGTCATAGACTGAAACGTAAACGGCAGCTTGCGCTTTTCAAGTTTCTCCGCAATGCTTTCAGGAGATTTTATTCTGGATTTTATTGTTTCAATAGGATTTCTTCTGCCTGTAACTTTATACTCTTTATTCAAAATTTCAAGCTTTGTAACGACCTGTTTTATTGCGCTTTCATAAATCATCATAAGCTTCTGAAATTCAAACGCCATCTTTATAAAATCATTGGGATTCATCGAGCTGATTTCATTCAATGATGAAATTTTTGCAAGCTCCTTTCCCTTCAAATGATCGTTATCATGTTCCACTACATATTCATCAGGATTTTCAACTTTTTCCATATCTAAAAAATAAAAATACGCAATTATCGTTACAAATGATTTTCAAGCCGGCAAAGCAAAAAGCCCTCCAGAAAAAACCGGAAAGCCTTCTGCGTGTAATCTTATTCTGCAAGCAAAGAGTTAAGTGATTTTACGAAGTCAGCAGGATCCTTTAATTCCGCTCCGCTCACAAGAAGCGCCTGGTCAAGAAGAACCTCGCTTACATTCTTTACAAAGTCATCTGAAACAGGCCCCTCCAATTTTTTCACAATGGCGTGGTCTGCGTTTATTTCAAGAATCGGCTTTACAAAATCTCCGCCGCCCTGTCCCATCGCTTTCATCATGCGCTCCATCTGAAGGCTTGGATCATTTTCATCCACAACAATGCAGCTCGGGCTGTCAGAAAGCCGCTTTGAAAGAACAACATCCTTCACACGGCCTTCTAGCGCCTTTTTAATTTTTTCCTGAACAGGCTTAAATGCCTCTTCTTTTTTCTTAGCCTCTTCCTTGTCAACGCCAAGCTCTTCATCGCTTCCAGCACGGTTTACAGCCTTGAGTTCAAAGTCCTTATACTTTCCGTAGGCAGGAATAACAATGTCATCAATATCATCCGCCATGATAAGAACTTCAAAGCCCTTCTTTTTATATGCCTCAAGCAGCGGAGAAGAGCGCAGATTCTTTTCATCGCTTCCGCTGATATAGTAAATCGCCTTCTGGTCAGTCTTCATGCGCTGAACATAATCAGCAAAACTTGTCCACTTATTCTCACCATTTCCTTCATCCGCAGTTGATTTAAAGCGGATTATTTCTGCAATTTCATCCCGGTTCGCAAAATCAGAATAAAGCCCCTCTTTCAGCGGACGGTTGTATGACTTTACAAAATCATGCCATTTTTCAACAGTTTCCTTTTCAGCATCAGAAAGCTCGGACTTTCCCTCAAGTTTTTTCGCATCATCGCCAAGCTTTTTGAATTCGTTCAAAAGCTTCTTTACAGACTGCGTCTTTATAGTCTCAAGAATTCTATTCTGCTGAAGAATCTCACGGCTCACATTCAAAGGCAAGTCCTCTGAGTCAATAACACCGCGAACAAAGCGCAGATAAGACGGCAAAAGCTCGCGGTCGTCATCTGTTATAAAAACACGCTTCACATAAAGCTTAACTCCGCTTTTATAATCAGCCTGATACATATCGAATGGAGCTGTACGAGGAACATAGAACAAAGTTGTATATTCCTGAGTTCCCTCCGCATGAGTGTGCACATACATAAGCGGATCTGTTCCGTCGTGGCTAAGCGTCTTATAGAAGTCATTGTAATCTTCTTTTTTCAGCTCGTTCTTATTCCGCTTCCAAAGTGCGCTGGCAGAATTCACCTGCTCAACTTTATTTTCAGTTCCCTCAGATTTTCCGTCCTTGTTATATTTTGTCTGAACATAATGAAGATAAATCGGAAAAGCAATATGATTTGAATATTTTTTTATGAGCTCGTCAATCTTCCATCTTGAAGCATATTCCTTAGAATCATCATTCAAATGAATTTCAATAACAGTGCCCACAGTTTCAGCCTTGTCAAATCCATACACGCAGTAAGACTCAGAAGCTTCCGTAAGCTCTTCAATTTCATAGGAATTTGTTCCGTCGCTAGACCAATGCAAGACTTTTCCATCGCCAGCGGCTTTTCTTGTATAGACATCAATTCTGCTTGCCGCCATAAACGCGCTGTAAAAACCAACGCCAAACTGACCAATTAAATCAGAATTTCCGCTTCCGTTTTTAGAAAGCATATCAATGAACGCCTTTGTTCCTGAGCGCGCAATTGTTCCCAGATTATTTGTAAGATCCTCCTCATCCATTCCGATTCCAGAATCCTGAATTGAAAGAATTTTATTTTCCTCATTGAATGAAATATCTATGCGCGGATTAAAAGAAATGCCCTTGTATTTATCATCGGAAACTGTAAGATATTTCAGCTTGTCAAGCGCATCCGAGGCGTTTGAGACAATTTCACGAAGAAAAATATCCTTGTTTGAGTACATTGAATGAATAATAAGCTTTAAAAGCTGGTTAACTTCCGTCTGAAATTGATATTTTGCCATGATTTTACTCCAAAGTTTTTGATTGCCAATAAATATAATAAAAATTCAAGAAAAAAACAAATTTTAGTCGAAAATTTAAAAACAAAAAAGGCAGCTGTTTTGCTGCCTTGTATGCGCCCCCTGCTGGGCTTGAACCAGCGACACATGGATTAACAGTCCATTGCTCTACCGACTGAGCTAAGGGAGCATTCAGTTACGAATGTAGAAATATATTACAAAAAATATACTCTTTTGTCAATAATGAACCACAATATTCTGCAAAAATTTTCTGAATTCTTCTGCTGAATTTCCTGACGCACGAGCCTCAATAGCGCGCACAGCACGGTTCTGGGCATCAGAATAAGAATTGCTGGAATTCCTGCCGTCAAAAGAAAGCGCAAAAAGATTCTGTGCAAACGCGGAATCCTTCAAATCCGCTTTTAAAGAATATCTGCACTGAACAGAACTCTTGTCCTTTGGAACATTCTGTTCAAATTTTATGCTTCCAATAAGCGAATAGCGCTCGTTTTTTTCCTGTGAAGTTCTAAATCCAAATGAATTCAGCATTTTTGCATAAGCGGAGCGAACCCTTCCGTCAGAATCATTTTGGAAATACACATAAACAGGTATCTGCTTTGCAATCTGAAGAAGCATCGCATTTATATCCGCGGCGCTTGGAGCCTGGCCTTCCATCTCAGCTGCCTTGTCAAAATCAACAACAGAAAGGCGGGAAAGATACTTTTCATTTAGAACAGAAATCTCACGTGCAAAATCAATTCTCGCATAATTTTCAAAAGAAAATTCATCATCCGTTTTGGAATTCAAAAGCTTATTGATTTCAGCATTGTTCTTTTCAATCATTCCAGAGTAAAGAAGCGAAGATTTTGCCTTGTCAAGAACAGCAAGAACATAAATGTTTTTTTCAGTGTCAGTCCAGTATTCCTTGATTTCAACGCCGACAAGAGAATCAATGTCAACGTTGCGCATTATTCTTGAATTGAATTTCTGCGATTTTGCAATTGCAACTTTTCCTTCATCGCTAGCTTTCTCCATTCTTGAAGAAGCTGCCGAAACTGAAGCAATGCTCTGCTCAAAAACAGAAGCAATTCCTTCAACTGCAAGAAGCTCCGCCTGGGACTTTTCCTTTGCCTTTCCAACATAGGAAAAATATTTTTCAGGAGCATAGGCCTTCTTAGGCATGGTTACCCATTCAGGCTCTTTTACACGGGCGGAAAAACAAAACGAAACGCTGCAAACAAGCAACGCAAAAAAACTAGTTATTTTATACATACTGACTCCACAATTGTCGGGCGACCGGCAGCTACTTCCAAATTCTCAAAAGCCTCGGTTCCAACAAGATTTCCATTCGTATCAAAATATTCAACCGTAGCTGAATAACTTCCAGGTTTCAAAGTAAAACCGCCACCAGCCGCAAAGCTTGGAAAATAACGGCACTGGCGAATATCCGCAGATTCAGCCAAATCCACAGCATCAAGGGATTTTGTAACCGCAATCTCTGTAATCGCACGGAATTTTTCAGGCGTGGCCCTTATGGCAGTCGCAGCAGCAGCTACAGCAGTTGCCTTTTTTGTTGTGCTGCGGAAGATGCTTCTTATAAAATCCCTGCGCGCCCTCAAAGCGACATCCTTTTGAACAGCCTCATCAAACAGCTCAATGAGTCCAAGTCGCACAGAGCTTCCATCAGAGAGCGTAACTTTTATAGATGAAATTGAATCTTCAGGCTTTATGATATTGCCATTCTTGTCCGCCTCAACATAGGGATAGACATACTTCAGTCTGAATGCAGGTATTGTAACGCCGGCAATTGTTACAGAAGTCAAAAAGACAGGAGTTCCATTCGCCGCAAAGCTTGGAAAATAAACAGTACCTTCCTTGCGGCAAATAATTTTTCCAGCCAAAGAGACAAAATCCAGCCTTCCCATTCCAGAAGGAATCTTCAAGTCATCTCTCAGGGACGCACATTTCACACCGCGGTTTATCGCCTCATATTCCCGAACATGAAGTTCCGGAGTGCCGCTCTTATCCTGAATGTACATCAACGCCGCAAGATAATGCGCAAACGCCGAATCTTTATAAATGTCCTCTTCTGTAGGTTTCCGAGGAACACTTCTGTAAACCTCGCGCATATTTACATTTATTGTTTTTGCAGAATCAGCCAAAGCCTCAGTATCCACGTCCAAATCCTGCAAAGCAAGCTCACCGTATTTAGAAATATATTCCTTCTGCTTATTTTCAATTTTTCTGATTTCAACAAGGGCCTCATCAAATTCACCCATGTTATAATAGTTCAAGGAATTGAACGCATTCAGCAGAAGATATTCATATACGTTGCCTGTGTAATCAGAAATATTTTCATTTAAAGAAGCCGCGCCAGCAGTTTTTGAAATGCTTTTTGTGTAAGCATCTTCTATCTGCCGGTCAGTCTGATTAAAATCTTTTGAAGACTGTAAATAGTTTTTTGAATAATGATTTAAAATCGCCACATCGAGAGCTTTGTCAATTGGCGGATTCTTCTTACTTATTGATTTTTGAATGACAGATGCGCAAGCTGAATAATTACCCTCTGAAAAAAATTTTTCAGCCTCCAAATCAACTTTCGTAGATGCGCATCCAATTAAAAGGAATACAAAAAACAAAGAAAAAAGCGAAAGTTTTTTCATAAAAACTTCTCCGATTTAAAGTAAATGGCATCCCCGGAAAATTCCGAAGATGCCTGTTTTATGCAAAATTAAAGTTTCGCTTTCTGACGCTTTATAACTTTCTTTATGCTGTCGTTTTCTGCCATCCAAACAATTTTATTTGTTTTTATATCGTGCAACTCTGCATAAACATAATAAGTTCTTACTGTCTTATCACCAACAGACTGCACAATAGTTTTAACAGAACCCTTAAGCATGAAGTCAGCTCCAGTTTCCTGATCCATTTCCTTCGCAGTGTCATAAGTTGCATGGTCAGCCTGATCAGCCTTCTCTTCTCTAAGAGACTGCCTTTCTGTGCTGCTAGAAACAAATTCCATGACACCGGAATTAATTATGGCAGTCTGAAACTTTTTTTCAACAATCGAAGTATCAATATGCTCGCTGCTCTGATTGCGTATAGAATCAATTATAACTACAGGAGCATGTCCTTGCTGTCCTTCAAACTTTGCAATTCTAGGAGAACCTATACATTCCTCGATAAGAGAATCACAAACAATGCGGACATCCGTTTCGTTCCAATAACCGTCCAAATCAATAATCTCATCAGAATCAACGCGAGAAACTTTTGTAGTTCCGCAAGAAACCATCATAAGACCGCTAAGGACTGCCGCAAACAAAAAAGCGATTTTCTTCATTTAGAATTCAGCTCCAGGCTCTTCATAAGTTACAGTGTCTGTCTCTGCATCGTAAGATACAGCATTGACACTTGCATCTTCATTAAGAATTGTCTTCTCAATTGAACTTGTAATGAGCTTCATGAGAAGAGGATCCTGCGCTGTGTTTTCAGGAAGATTCTGCATCGCTGCATTAATCTGTCTCTGATACAAATCACTCTTCAAAGCCCATACAGAATAGTAAGTATACATTGTCTTGTAGTCAGAATCAGCCTTTGGATTCTTAGATTCAGAGAAGCGGCTCTTAATCCAATATGAAGCGATTTTTTCAAGACCATTTACACGTACATTTGAAAGAACTGTTGTAACATCCTTGAGTGTCTTATCGCTTTTTGTGCTATCAATGCTCTGTTCTGCATTCAAAGAAGCTTGTGTAGCACGTCCAATTGCAGCGCTAATAGACTGTGCAACATTGCTCTGAAGCTCAACCTTATCTGTCCAGTTCTGGAGGAAATCCAAATCCGAACCATTTGAATTGAAACTCCAAACCATATAGCCATCAAGGTCAAGTTCCTTTACAATCTGTCTCTTATTATTGTCACCAACAGCAACAACCCAATTCGGAACTTCTGCGCCTGTAGCTCTTCCCTGCCAATCCAAACGCTCATAAGCACCTGTTACAACCTTCACAGTTTCCTTTGTTGTTCCGCATGAAGCGAATGCAATCACTGAAAAAACAACAGCCACGCATTTTACTAAGTGTTTCAATTTAAAACCTCCAATATATTTTAGGTTGTATAGCAACAATTATTCAATTGTCAAGATGAACATAGGAAAATATCACAAGATTGTTTCTATATTGAAATTCACAACCAAGACAAGTTTCTTGAAATGACATTGCATAAACCATATACATAATAAGCAGCGAATGTAAAAACAAAAAGAAACTGCATTTGTGCTTAGAAGAAACAGAGCCGCCGCACAGCATCTGGGGAAAAAAAGGAGACCCCTCGCCAACGGAGGGGCCTGCATGATGTATAAGAGAAGCCGGCCGCTGCCTGCTTTCCCGCCAGCGGCAG
>CAZSJX010000010.1:0-90627 GCA_964607295.1 uncultured Treponema sp.
AAAATATTCCGCTTCGCTCCATATTTTCACGGGCTCACAAGCCCATAAAAAAAAAATCCGTGCAAAGCAAACAAATGCAATGCACGGATTCATACAAATTTTCCGCTGAAATTAGATTCTTATTTTCTTATTCATGCCGGCATAGTATTCCTTTCTAAGCTGCTTAACCTGATCGTCCTTGAGATAATCATCAAAATTCATCATGCGGTCGATTATTCCCTTTGGAGTGATTTCGATGATTCTGTTTGCAATTGTCGAAATAAACTCATGGTCATGGCTTGAAAACATTACAACGCCCGGAAACTTCACAAGCCCCTCGTTAAGGCTTTCAATTGACTCAAGATCCAGATGGTTTGTAGGATCATCAAGAATAAGAACATTTGCGCCGCTAAGCATCATTTTTGAAAGCATACAGCGCACTTTTTCACCTCCAGAAAGAACCTTAACCTTCTTAAGACCGTCATCACCAGAAAAAAGCATACGTCCCAGAAAACCGCGGACATAGGCATCGTCCTGATCAGGAGAATACTGTTTCAGCCAGTCAGTTATCGTAAGCTCATTGTCAAAATATGCGGAATTATCGCGCCCCATGTAGCTATGGCTTGTAGTCTGCCCCCAGCTGTAAGTCCCGCTGTCCGGCTTCTTCGTTTCTGAAACAATATCAAAAAATGAAGTTATTGAGTTGTGCTCCATTCCAACAAAAGCAACCTTTTCACCAGGATGAATTGTAATGCTGAAATCATTTAAAAGGATGTTTCCGTCATCGTCCTTTGAGCTAAGTTTTTCAGCGGTAAGAACAAAGTTTCCAATCTCGCGTTCAGGCTGAAATCCAACATAAGGGAACTTGCGGCTCGTAACAGGAATATCCTCAAGCTCCATTTTTTCAAGCATTTTCTTGCGGCTCGAAGCCTGGCCCGACTTTGAAACGTTGCTTGCAAAACGCTGGATAAACTGCTTAAGATCCGCCATTTTATCCTCGCGCTTTTTCTGCTGATCCTTTGCCTGCTTCTGAAGAATCTGGCTCATCTGATACCAGAAGTCATAATTTCCAGTAAACTGTGTAATTTTTCCGTAGTCGATATCACAAGTAAATGTGCAGACCGCATTCAAGAAATGGCGGTCGTGGCTTACAACGATGACGCAGTTTTCAAATTCCAGAAGAAATTCCTCAAGCCAGATAATCGACTCAAGGTCAAGACCGTTTGTAGGCTCATCAAGAATAAGATAGTCAGGATTTCCAAAAAGAGCCTGGGCAAGCAAAACGCGCACTTTCTGGCTTTCATCCAGCTCGCTCATCATCCTGTCATGAAATTCTTCCTCAAGCCCAAGGCCGGAAAGCATCTGCTCAATCTGATTTTCAGCCTCATAGCCGCCAAGCTCTCCGAACTCCGCCTGCATATCAGCAGCCTTCATTCCGTCCTCGTCCGAAAAATCTTCCTTGGCATAAATCGCATCGATATCTTTTTCCAGCTGATAAAGCTTAGGATAGCCCATTTTTACGGTTTCTTTCACAGAGTATCCATCGTACTTAAAATGGTCCTGGCTCAAAACCGACATACGCTCGCCTGGAGTAATTGTAATTGTCCCTGTGTCATGCTCGATTTCACCAGAAAGAATCTTTAGAAAAGTTGACTTGCCTGCTCCGTTTGCTCCGATAATTCCGTAGCAGTTTCCCTTCATAAATTTTATGTTCACATCTTTGAACAAAGGTTTTTCACTGAATTTTAGACTTACATCTGTTACTGTGATCAATTTTTTTCTCCGGTTTATTTTTTTCCAAAAAAGGATTTTATTTTAGCGAATACACTCTTCTTCTGCGGCAATTTTTTAGGTTCCGCTGTCTTTTTAGAATAATTCTTTT
Organism: uncultured Treponema sp.; assembly: GCA_964607295.1. Taxonomy (GTDB): domain Bacteria; phylum Spirochaetota; class Spirochaetia; order Treponematales; family Treponemataceae; genus Treponema_D. The sequence goes on from CAZSJX010000010.1 coordinate 1,862, forward strand.
TTCCTGCAATGTTCTTTGCAGCCGAAGCATTCTTCCTTGCGCCATTGTGCTTCTTCGCAGAGTTTTTCTGGCCGCCGGAACCAGGGACAGAAGAAAAGGACGCATATTTTTCTTTATAGGCTTTCATGCGTTCTTCTGTTGACATTCTAGAAAGCTTGTCTTCATCAAGATAAACACGACGGTCGCGCTTGTATTCTTTTCTAGCTTCCTCGTTTCTGGAAGAATAACGTCCGCTTCCCTTTCTTGAAGAGCGTCTTCTATCGGAACTGCTGCTTTTTCTATTATATTCAGCTGCTCTGCGGCGGCCGAATTCGCTTTTGTCGTTGTAGTCCTCATGATAGCTGTCAAGCTTTATGTATATACCGGCGCTTTTATCCTCTGCAAACATGGACGAATCAGCAACACAGCTAGGAATGGGCTTTTCTATATAACGCTCAATCGGCGGCAAGGAATAAACATCCTGCTCGCTGCAAAAAGTAAACGCCTTTCCGGATTTTCCAGCACGGGCAGTTCTGCCAATGCGGTGCACATAGTTTTCCGCCTCATTCGGCAAGTCATAGTTTATAACCATCGCAAGGTCGTTCACATCAATTCCCCGGGCCGCAACATCCGTAGCCACAAGGCATTTTACAGAGCCAGCCTTGAACCTGTCCATTATCGCAAGACGCTTTTTCTGCGGAAGATCTCCGATTATGAATTCACTTTCAAATCCGTTCAGCCGAAGCCGCTTTGCAACAATCTCACAGCTTTTCTTCGTGTTGCAGAAAACAATCAGGCTTTCCGGCTTTTCACGGGAAATAATTCCAAGCAAAAGCTTCATCTTGTCATCGCTTGAAACATGGAAAAGCTCCTGGGCTATTTCGTCAACAGTTATATTTTCCGCGGCAATTGTAATTTCAGCCGGGTCGCGCGTATATTCCCATGCAAGATTCTTTACATAGGAATTCAAGGTCGCGCTGAAAAGCATTGTCTGCCTCTGTTCACTGGAAGGAAGAACTTTTATAAGCGTCCTTAAATCCGGATAAAAGCCCATGTCAAACATTCGGTCGGCTTCATCAATCACAAGGAATGCAACAGCGCTCAAGTCCATCTGGTTTCCATGGTTCAAGTCAATTACACGACCCGGCGTTCCAATCATAATGTCCACGCCCTTTTTTAGAGAAGCAACCTGCTTGTCGTAGCCAACGCCTCCATAAAAACTCGCGCATTTTAGCGAAGTGAATTCCGCAAGCTTCTGCGCCTCTTCCTGAACCTGAACAGCAAGCTCTCTTGTTGGAACCATGATTAAAGCCTTTTTTCCGGCCGATTCGCCAGAAGCCAGAAGCTCCTGAATAACACTTGTTAAATACGCAGCTGTTTTACCTGTTCCTGTTTGCGACTGGACATACAAATCCCTTCCTTCCAAAGCGGATTTTAAAACCTGCTCTTGAACAGGAGTGCATTCCACATAGCCTGCGCCGTTGATTCCCTGCAAAAGGCTTTCGTGTAAAGAAAATTCTGTAAATTTCATTGCTAAATCCTAAAAATATAATTAACCGCCTTTGCGGCAAAGGTCAAATTCTTTCTATAAATACAGACTGACAAGACAGTATACAAGTTTTTTTAGATAGTATCAATTGATTATCCATCATGAAAACAATATCTCTTGTGGTCAAAGGCTCATTCTGTTATAATTGCAACGCTATGGAAAATATTAGAAATTTAAATAGAAGACTTGTAACTTCAGCCCTTCCCTATGTTAACAACATTCCTCACCTCGGAAATTTAATACAGATGCTTTCAGCCGATGTTTTTGCAAGGTTCTGCAGAAGCCGTGGATACGAGACGCTTTATGTATGCGGAACAGACGAGTACGGAACTGCGACAGAAACAAGGGCGGTCGAAGAAAAGAAAACTCCGCGCGAGCTTTGCGACTATTACTATAAGCAGCATGACGAGATTTACAAATGGTTCGACATCGCATTTGACAAATTCGGAAGAACATCAAATGAGGAATGTACCGAAATAACACAGGCAATGTTCAAGGATCTGGACAAGAACGGCTTTATAAAGGAACATACAAACAAGCAGCTGTTTTGTCCTTCATGCCAGATGTTCCTTGCCGACCGCTATGTGCACGGAGTATGCCCTAAATGCGGCTTTGAAGATGCGAGAGGAGATCAATGCGACAAGTGCGGCTCTCTTCTTGATCCTATTGAACTAAAATCTCCAAGATGCGCAACCTGCGGTTCTACTCCTGAAATAAGAGAAACAAGGCACCTTTACATAGATCTTCCTTCAATCAGCAAAAACCTAGACTCATGGATGAGCAAGGCAAGCAAGGAAGGAAGATGGTCAGACAACGCAATAAACATTACCAAGGCATGGATAAGAGACGGCCTCAATGAACGCGCAATTACACGCGACTTAAAATGGGGAATTCCGGTTCCAAAGGCTGGATACGAGAACAAAGTTTTCTATGTCTGGTTCAATGCGCCGATTGGATATATTTCAATAACAAAACAGCTTGCAGACGAGCTTATTTCAGCCTCAAAGCCTTCATTCGACTGGAAAAGCTGGTGGCTTCCGGAAGAAAGCGAGGAAGCAAAGAAAAAGCCTCCTGTCGACTTGTTTCAGTTTATCGGAAAGGACAATATTCCGTTCCACACAGTTATCTTCCCTTGCTCACAGATTGGAAGCGGACACAACTTTACAAAGCTCTTCCATATGTCTTCAACTGAATACCTTAACTACGAGGACGGAAAATTTTCAAAGAGCCGCGGTGTAGGAGTATTTGGAACTGACGCAAAGGAAAGCGGAATCAAGGCAGACGCATGGAGATTCTATATCTTCTACAACCGCCCGGAAAAACAGGACTATCAGTTCACTTGGAAAGAATTCCGCGAAAGATATAACGGAGAGCTGATTGGCAACCTCGGAAATCTTGTAAACCGCACTCTCCTTTTTGTACAAAAATATTACGGATCAAAAATTCCAGATGCCCCCGTTGACGAAGAGCTTTGGGCGCAAGTTAAGGAACATGAGGCAAAAGCAACAGAGCTTCTTGAGTGGGCAAACCTGAAGGACGCATTCCACGAGATATTCGCCATTTCGGACATTGGCAACAAAGCGTTTCAGGACACAGAGCCATGGAAAACAAGGGAAACAGAGCCTGAGCGCGCGGCGAAGCTTATACATAATCTTTGCTACATTATAAAAGACCTTATGATTATGGCGCATCCGTATATGCCGCAGTTTGCTGAAAAAATCATGTCCTACTTCGGAAAGAAAATAAGCGAGCCGCGCTTCAACGACACAAAAAAGCCCGAAGGCCTTGACTGGTCAGACCTTGGAAACACAGACGGCCTAAGCGAAGTTTCGCCGACTGAAGTTTTCTTTACACCTCTTGACCAGAAAACAATGGAAGCTTTCAGACAAAAATTCTCAGGAACACAAAAAGAGCGCGACTCAAAGCCAGCCGAAAAGAAACAGAAGAAAGAAAAAAAGCAGATTGAAGCGCTTCCTTTTGAAAAGCAGGCTGAATGGTTCAATGAAAAAATTGAGCTGAAAGTTGCAAAAATTATAAAGGTTGAAAACAACCCTGAAAGCGACAAGCTTTACATTGAAACTCTTGACGACGGAAGCGGAACAGAGCGCATTATACAGAGCGGACTGCGTGATTTCTTAAAGCCGGAAGATCTTCTTGGAAAGCATATAATTCTTGCATCGAACCTTGCGCCAAGAAAAATGCGCGGAATAGAAAGCCGAGGAATGCTGCTTGCCGCTGATTATAAGGATGAAGGCGGAAACGACTGTGTAGAGCCGCTTGAAGCTCCGTGGGCAGCGCCTGGAACAACACTTGTACTTGAAGGCCCAGAAACAACGACCAAGCCAAATCAGATTCAGGCGGAAGACTTTTTCGCAGTTGAAATAAAGGTTCTGGATAACAAGGTGCATATCGGCGGAAAACTGCTTACTGCCGCAGGAAAGCAAATTTTAACATCAAAAACAAAAAACGGAAATGTCCACTAAAAGCTGGAATTAAAATGCAGAATCAGGAACAGCGTTTTTTACAAACTGAATTTTGGGCTGACTTTAAAAGCAGGCATGGCTGGCAGGCTTATTTCTTTGTGATTGACGGAGAAAAAATTTTCAAAGTTGAATCATACAATGAATGTAAAGAAAAAGGCGAAAGGCTTACAGTGCTTGTGCGCTCGTTCAGCCTGAAGATAAAAAAATTCAGCATAGCATATATTCCAATGGCGCCGGAATTTTCCGCACTGGAAAATATTCAGGAAGAATTCTACAGTTCCATTGAGCAGCTTGCAAAAAAAATTTTAACATTTCTCCCGGAAAATACAATCTGCATAAGGATTGATCCTGCGCTGGACTTTGAAAATCTTGAAGAAAGAAATGCCTTTACTAAAAATATGAAAAATTTTTTCAAGCATTGCAGAAGCAAGGAAAAACTTTTTTGCATAGAAAAAGCTCCCTCGGATATACAGCCGCCAGACACAGTCCTGCTTCCGCTTTTAAAATCTGAAGATGAAATTCTTTCTGAGATGAAAAGCAAGTGGAGGTACAACATACGGCTTGCAGCTAAAAAAGGCGTTGAAGTAAAATCTTTTTCAGCAAATGATTCAGGATTCCCCGCCGCATTTGAAGAATTCTTCAAGCTTTTTATGCAGACAAGCGAGCGCGATGGTGTCCAGTTCCATCAAAAAAATTACTATCTTGACTTGCTCACTTCAAGCGCAAAAAATCAAAACGCCCCGGCTGTAAAGCTTTACCTCGCAAGGCATGACTCCGACATTCTTGCCGGAATAATCACCTTGTTCTGTAAGAAGGAAGCTGTTTATCTTTACGGCGCTTCAGGAAATGTAAAGCGGAATTTTATGCCTGCGTATCTGCTTCAGTGGAATGCAATCTGCGATGCAAAAAAATTCGGCTGCCCTGTTTACGATTTCTACGGCTGCCCCCCAGAAGAAGATAAAAAGCATCCAATGCATGGTCTTTTCCTTTTTAAAACCGGATTTGGAGGAAAGCTTATACACAGGCCGGGAAGCTTCGATGTTGTTCTAAAGAAAAAATGGTATACAATCTATAAATCCGCAGAAAGAATGCGCGCTTGGTTCTATAAAAATCTAAAGAAAAAACTTGCTGGAAGATAAAGTCTTTTACTTTTTTAAAGGCATAATGCTCAAGTTGATAGTCTTTTCCTTCTCCATTCCTGCTGAAAGATTTATATTCCAGTAAAGAGCAACTTTATAAGTAGAAGAAGTAACTTTTGGCTCAAGTCCGCCAGCAGGCCGTTTAAATGCAATCATTGAGCAGCAAAGTCCTGAATCCTCGTTCGGCTCAATCACAAAAAGCCGCTTATCCGCGCAGTCCTTCACCTGGACAATGGAAACGCCGTCATCAGCATAGAAAGAATCCGGCAGAAGAAGACGGGTCTCGTTCAACACTGCCTCAGCTGAATACTGGCTTCCAAGCTCAAATTTCTTGTCAAAACGTGTCTGGGCAAAATTCAGCTCAACTGCCAAAACCGCATTAAACTCAATCGGGCTTTCATTTTTCAGAATATACTGAACTGTAATTCCGCTCGAGGAAAAAATAAAATTCTTTCTAAGCTTTACAGGAAGGCTCATAGAAGAAAAGAATCCGCTTCCCTCAAGCTGTATTTCTTTCCGCTTGGACTCAACCTTCTTTTCAGAAAACTGCGAATTTGAAAAAATACAGCCCTTGATTTTTTCTTCAGACAGATACTTTTCAAATTCACCAGGCTCAATCAGATGGTCAGAAAAAAATCCGCGGCTATAAAAGTCGGTTCCTGAATCAAACTTTTCAATGCGAGAAAGGCTTGCAGCGTAATTTGCGCCGCTCCTTATAAAATTAAGCTCAGAAATCTGTCCGCCACGCAAAGAGACTACCGCATTATACTTTTCCATCTGGCAAATATACTCGTTAAGTCCGTCTCCGTTGCAATCAAAAGATGTAAGCGACTCTCTAAAATTTTTTGAAGCCTCACGTATCAGGCGCTCCGCTTCATTTAAAGACCTGAAAGCCTTTTGCCTTTTTTCAGCCGGAGAAGGTCCGCCGAACGCAGGAGACAAATAGTTTGTTCCGTCCTGAGCCTTCCAAAGCATTTCCGAGGATGCGTTCTTCCTGACTTTATCTCCGCCCTTGCACTGGGAAACAAGCATGCTGATATAAACCATGCGCTCATAAAGCCTGCGGTTCTGCGAATACAAATTCAAGTAGTCATGTATCGTCAGGGGAAAACCTGTTTTATTCTCTGACTGCTCAAAAGGAACCAGGCTCCACTTAGAAATCTCGCTGTCCATTCCAGCCGGAATATAAGCCGGGGCAAAACACTTTGATTTTTTCAAATATAAATAAGGAGTTGTAAAGGAAATATCCTCAGAATTTTCAGAAACAGCGGAAAAGCATTGCGACTTCATAAAAGACGAAAACTGTTCAAGCGAAAAGCAAAGGGACATGACCGGCTCAAAAAACTGGCTGTCAAAAAAAGAATATTGCTCCGGCTGAATATTTAGAGCAAATTTTTTTATTCTTGAAATCCATTCCTCTCCAGATTCATTTTCCAGCGGCGCCAAATTTTTATAGGACGGAAAAATCTTTATGCTCCTGCCCTGCTCGCTTGCAATCAGCGGACAGCATTTCAGATGCTTTTTAGGAACGAGGGAGCTGTCAAGAAAAATATATTCAATTCCGCATGACTGAAAAGTTGAAACAAGGCAAGGATCCCAAATGCTTCCGAACAAAGTCATTCCGCACGGACGCTTTCCAATTGTAGAACGGACAAGAGAATTCATCTTTTCAATCTGACCGCTTCTGTCCATCGGCAAAAGCAAGGGAAACACCGGAGAATAATATCCGCCGCCAATTATTTCAATCTGCCTTTTAGAAGAAAGCTCATGGAGAAGCTCCACAGACTCCGGATGCTTTTTTTCATAATGGGCGAGCTGCGGTCCGGAAAATCCAATAGTAAGAAAAAAGTCTTTATGAGAATATAAAAATGAAAGCAGCGGCTTAAAAATATTCTGATAGTTTTTTTCAAGCAAAGCTGATTCATCAGAACTTTCCAAGTCAGCATTTAGAACAAGACAGAATTTACTCTTCATTAAAGCAACTTACCCTTTGCAGAATATTGTATAGCACTTTTTCCAGAATTTAAAGCATCTCTTATCAAAAGGCAAGATTTCCTTTTCAGCAAGAAAATCTGAACATTCTGTTTTTTCAGAGAAAGTTGAATTGCACAATACTGCTTTTTTAGTCAAGGCAGAAACCAGTTTTATTATTTTATGCGGACATGAATCAATGCACTTTCCGCATCCATTGCAAAGGCTGTTTACAACGGCGGTTTTGTTCTTTATGGACAATGCTCCGCGTGGACAAGATTTTACGCAGTCTCCAAATCCAGCGCAAATATACTTGCAGTTGTACTCTGTGTCAAAAATTGAAAAAAACAAGGCGCAGTTTTTTGGACCGTTATAATCAAGTCTTTTTGAACCGCAGTTTTTTTCAGGAGAGCACAGGACAACAGCCTTGTTTTCTGTAGGCAAAGCAAAATTCTCAAAGCCGGATTTTTCCAAAAGCTCAGTTTCAGAAATCAGCGGATTTTTAAAAGGAATTTCTTGTTTTTCCAATGAAGGAGACAAAATATAAAATATAAAAACACAAACAAATGAAACAACAACTATAAACAGAAGCCCAAAAAGAATCGCCGCTACCATTGAAAAACTCCTTTATTCATCCATGCAACATTCCAGCACAAAAGAATCAGCATGATAATTGCAATGCTTGCAAGCACAAAACTGTTTCTTGAAACCTCTGACCTGCCGCCGTAAAGATCAAATTTTCTGCAGAGAGAATGGAACAATGGTATAAAAATAAAAAATGAGACCACACAGACGCAAACTATAAAAACACATTCTGCAAGAGAAGCGCTTTCTGTGAGGCCAATGAAAATAAACAGAATCGAAATAGAAAATTCAACCGCGCTGGTTTTTGTTGTTATTCTTACAATCGCTTCAATAAAAACAGACACAGGAATAAAAATCAAAAGAACTGCAAAAGGATAAAGCTCCGAAAGCTCATTTGGAACTAAAAGCAAGTTTACAAAAAGATAAGACAAGGCTGAAACAGAGCTTGCCGTTATAAGCATCTTCATAGCCTTTATAAAAAGCGGACTTTTATTTCCGGAAAGAAACACTGCCCGCTCCATTCCGATTCCATAAACTAAAACTATAGACGCATAAGAAATATAATAGAATAAAACTGAAAGCATTTTAGTCCACCTGTGAAGTTTCTATGATTTCAAAAGCTGAAATTATTTTAAAAAACAAGGCATTGAACAGAAGCAAAAGAATCACTGCGCCAGGAATTGAAGCCAAGAATGAAAAAGGCAGAATTTTATTTTCTATGCCGAAAATCTGAATTTCAAGAATTCCATTCGGAGACGGAAAAGAAATTGTTCCATATCCAAGAACATCTCTTATCAAGAAAAATACAAGCGCAAAAATGGAAAAAAAACTGCATTTTACAAGAACATCTTTTAACTCGCTAAAAACAGGCAAGCCGGAAACAGAATATAAATTTCCAAGAACAAAGGAAGTAAAAGCCGGCATAAAAAATGCAGTTCCCAAAACAAACGCTGCCAAAGGAGAAAAAATTATCACAATCTGGCGGACAAGAACACAAAACGAAACAAGCATAATTGTTACGATTGCATTATGAAACTCAGAGCTAAAAAATTTGACAGCAAACTTCTTAAAAAAAATTCCGCATACAGACATAAGATAAAGCAGAAAAATCATAATCAAGCCATAAGCAAATCTTCCAGGAACAGGAAGAAGAAGCGCAAATGAAAGCGGCGTAAAAATATAAAGTTCGTTTTTTTTCATTTCAACCTTCCAAAATCAGTCAAATTCAGCGTGGAAATTTTGTTCGTACAACCGCCGGTATTCTATTTTTCCAATATTCAATTTGGGAATTTATAGAATTGTCTTTTATATGCGCATTTGTTTTTCCTGCGATATGTGAAAAGCCGATAAATTCCACTGAATCCGGAGCTGAATAAACATAAACAGCAGGAACCGGTCCGTATAAAGTCGGAACACGGACAATTACAGCGTACTTTTCGCTTTCAGAGTTTTCCCCGAACGCTTCATAAACAGAAACCGAAACGGTAAGCGCGCTCCTGATTTTCACCCAGTTTCCAAGCTCAATATTTTCAACGCCATTTTCTTTTAAAACTTGCGCGGTTTCCTTTTTCAGTCCGTTCTTCCAGGAATTTCTTCCGAGCAAAGTGAACAAAACCAGAACTGCAAAAAATCCCGCAAGGATTCCGCAGAAAATTCCGCACTTTACAAGAAGCATTTTATAAAAAAGTTTCTTTTCATTATCTACAGTTTCAATTTCATCCTCAAGCATTTTAAACCTCGCTGATTTCCTTTAGCCGTGGAACAAGCTTTTTTGAAACATTCTCGTAAAGCCTTTTGTCTTCAAAAAACTGAATCACAGGAGAAATCAAATTTATAACAAGAACTAAAAAAACATAGCCTGCCGAAGAAGTTCCGCTTCCAATTATAAGAAAGCCAGCCGCTCCTGCAAAAAAGCCATAAAGAATTTTTCCGCCAAGCGTCATAGGCAAAGTTCCATACCATTGCAAAAGGTAAAGAGTGCAAAACAAGGTTCCGCTTGTAAGAAGAGCAAGCAGAATATCGCCTTGAAACGGAATTCCGCCTATGCAGAACGGAAGCAGAAATTTCACCAGCAAAGAATATACAAAAAGAAAAACTGCGGGAACTACATAATCAATCATATCAAATGAAATCAGAATAATAGAAGAAATCAAAGTTATAAGATTGAACCTAAACGCAGGAATCACAGAGCCATTGTCCCAAAACAGGCTCACATAGCCATCCGGAATAGAAATTCCAAAAAATTTAAATATATAGCTATTCAAAAAATCTGTAATAGAGGAATCCAGCTCCAAAAGAGGAACAGCTCCGTTTTGAATCAGAGACAGAGCGGCGTTTCTTGACTGAAGCTCCTGCGCAGAAACAGAAAACGGAGGAAACGCTGACGGATTCAGAAAATACAGAATAACAATGCAAAGCGCTATTAAATTAGCCCATGAGCTGGCAAAGCTTCCAAACACAAATTTTCCAAGAAGCAGAGTAAGAAAAATAACGGCGAAAACCGCATGAACCGGATAAACAGAAGGAACTAGAAGACCGGCGACCAGCCCCTGTATTATAGAAATTCTCCAGGAATGTTTTTCTGTCCGCTTAGAAAAATAAAAGGCGGCTTCCGCCAAGACCGAGGCAAGCAATGCAAAAAAAAGCACGGCAAGAGAATCAAAGCTTTTTGAAACTGCCAGCATAGCCGCCTGCACAAGAAGAAGAGAAATCATTACAAGCGAAATTGTTCCAAGCGAATAAGACGCGCTTGAAAATGGATTCAATGTTATTTTCATGCAATGTTTTTTTAATTCTGTGTTTATCATTTTGTTTCCTTATAGCAATGCAATTGTCTGGCTCAAAGGCAGCCTTGAGGGGCAAACACTGTTGCAGACAGAACAATGAGAACAAAGCGCGCTTGATGCGCAGATTTCCTTTGGCAGATGATAGCCTTCAACCAGGTGCTTATAAAGCAAATCCGGGGAAAGTCCTTCCGGGCAGACATTTCTGCATTTGCCGCACCTTATGCAGCTTTTTTCATCCTGAACACAAAGCTCCACTGCCGGAACAAATTCCAAAGACTTTATAGACTTTGTAACCGGAATATCCAAAGTTGAAGCCGACATTCCTGTAATCATTCCGTTTATAACAATTTTCGAAGGCGGAATCTTAAAACCGCCGCACTGCTCAACAAGGCTCTTTATAGAAGCTCCAACTCTTGCCTTGAACATTCCAACTGATTTCAAGCAGCTTCCATGCACATGCACATAGCGCTCAATAACAGGAAGACCTTTTACAACGGCCTCAAATGCAGAAAATGCAGTCTCTGGATCCAAAAAAAGGCACTTGCTGTTCACATTTGAAAAGCTGGAATTTTTGGAGGACTTTCGGATTGTCCTAAGCAAATTCTGCGTAAAGCCGCAGGGATATTTTTCAGTGTCTGCGCTTACACACAAAAAAGGAACATCGCCTAAAGATTCCTCAGGAATTTCAAATCCGCTTTTTTTAGGCAGAACAAAAACTATCCCTTCCGCTCTAAATGCCTTGCAGCAAATCAATGCGCCCTGAACGACTTCAAAAGTAAATTTTTTTGCAATGAAAGTGTCTGTAAAACGGCTCGGATCCTCGTCAAACATTCTTACAATTACAAAACGGTCTTTTAAAAGATTTCCACGCGCTATCTGGGCGCAAAGGGATTCAGTTTTTTTGCTGAAAGTGTTTACAACTCCCTTCGATTTAAATTCTTCAAGCAAAGTATCTGCATTCAGAAATTTCCAGTCAACAGAAGCAAGCCTCTTGCCAAGATACGAAAACGAGCCGTCTATACAAATTTCCGCAGCGCTCCCTAAAGTTCCGTCTGGAAGCGTGCATCTAAAAATCGAAACAATTTTTCCAGGAACAGATGAATGTATATTCGCGCCATCCTGAAAATTTTTGGGAGAGGCTATTATCTGGCCTTCCCGCACAATATCGCCCGGCTGAAGTCCGCAGGAATACTCCGTCCCGTCAGATTGTCTGAACGGAACCACAACCTTCCGCGGCAAAAAAGCCCTGACAGAATCCTGAAACATCTGATGCCCAGGCAAAACAAAATTATTCACAGTCCTCATTTTTTTCCCAAAGCCGACTATAAAAATATAGGCAGCAAACTTTTTTCAAAACATACGAATTTTAAACCGCAAAAACGCCGCGGGATAAAATGCCGCTTTATCAAAGCCGTCTCCGAAAACAAACTTTCAGGGGCTTAAAAATTTCTGCGCCGGTTTGACTTTACCACATATAACAGCAAAAGAAAAACAGGCACAAAAAGACAAGACAAAATCAAAGCCGCGCTGAATCCGTCAGGGCGAATAGAAACATTCTCATTCGTGCTGTAAGCAACGCTTGAATTTTCCCCCTGCCTCAGCATCAGTTTTTCAATCGCGCAGTAACCGAGAGATTCAATTTTCTTATCAATGCGGCTTTTAAAATCTGAATTGAATTTCATTACAATTGAATCAGCCTGAAAAATTCTCCCATCCTTTTCTTCAAAGCGCGGAATTGAAACTACACTTCCCTCCTGCACATTTTCAAAGCCTGAACTTTTATTAAGGCTCTTATACGGAAACGACTCTACATTCCAGGCCCAACAGTAAAAATCCTTTAGCGACGGAATCGAAGCACTGGAAGCTTCATCCGCAGGAACTGGAAGCGAAAGATTCTTTCCGGAAGAAAAACTAAAATGCGAGGCAAAGATAAAGCAAAAAAGCAAGACAAGCAAAGGCGCAAGACAAAGAAGCGTATGAAAAGCTGTAGCCGGATACATAAGCGGAAGCTGCGGCGCAGAAAATATTTTCACAGATTTAAACGAATTTCTTGAATCAATAAAAGCCTCAAAAGTCCAATAAAGAAAAAGAGCCGAGCAAGAACCCGCCGCGCATAAAACCATAAGAAAACCTTCCTGCCATCCGGAAAGCAAGGCAATCAAAAATGCGGCGGCAACTGGAATTATAAAATAAGGATTTTTTTTAAGCACAGCGAACGCTTTCTTTCTTCCCCAAATCCGCTGGGCCAAATAGCATGAAAGCATATACAAAACAGCGGCTGCAGCAACCGGATAAAAAGGCTTTGAAAAAGACAAAAGCAGGCTGAAGCAGGCTGAAAAAAGAAACGTAAATTTATTTTTAGACAAATACAAAAAAGCAAAGAAAACGATTACACAGACAACAGGAACCGCAAACGGATATTGCTGAATTCCATCTATTCCAGCCTGAAGAGCGGTTTCCTGTGAAAGGTCCTCCAGTGCCTTTAAAATCTGCTGGCCAGCCCCGCCCGGAACGTAATAAAGCAAAAAAGACTTTGAATAATCAAAGAAGTAAGCAAGCCTGCTTGTCAAATATTCATTGTAAGAATCAGGAATGACAGGCGTAAAATCAGAAACAAGCGGAACCTGCTGCCGCCCAAGGCTTATGATATTCTGGCAGCCCGCATCTTCAAGGCACGAAAGAACTTTTTCCTCCGGAATAGCCTTGTCAGCATAAACAACCTTGTAGCTGTCCCAAATTCTAAAAACAGGAATGCTCCTAAAGGCAAAGAGAAAAATAAAGGCAGCACAAACCGCTGCGGCTGAAAACAGAATTTTTGCTTTGCTGGGCTTCATTTTAAACACTAAACGCAAGCCCGATAAAAAAACCAAGCAGTGAGCCAATAATAACTTCCGCCGGAGTATGCCCCTGAACTTCTTTTATCGGCTTGACTTCTGCGATTATATTCTTAGAGGCAAGAATACGGCCTATTTTATTAAGCATGGCAGCCTGAAGACCGTTTGCGCGCCGCACACCCACAGCATCCCGGATTGTAACCAGATAAAAGCCGAGCGAAAGAATAAAAACATCGCTCGTAACACCTGAGCGGAATCCAATCGTAGTGCAAAGCGTAGCCACAAGCGCAGAATGGCTGGACGGCATGCTTCCTGTACGCCACAAAAGAAGCTCAAATAATTCCTTTAAGCTATGAACTTTTCCAGAGAAAAGCTTTATGAGAGTTTTTACAAGTTGCGCAGACAGCCAGCTGAACAAACACGCCAAGAAAGCAGGCTGAGAAAAAAACAAATGAAGCTGTTCCTTTAAATTCATGTGCATGATTATAGCATATAAACATAAATTATTCTATAATCGGAGCATGGAATTTATTGAATTTGAAGCAAAGGAGGATGACGACGGAAGACGGCTGGACAAAGCCGCAAAACGCATATTTGAATCAAAGGGAATTCAGGCAGGAAATATTTTCAGGCTAATAAGAAAATCATTGATAAAGCTGAACAGCGCAAAATCAGCCCCGGAGCAACGGATAAAAAGCGGCGATAAAATTTTCATAGCAGATTTTTTACTAAGCGGAGAAAAAATTCAGTCCGCAGAAAAAAAGGCCGCGGTTCAAAGCAGCTCTTTTTCAGTTCAGACAGCATTCAAAAACGAACATCTGTGGATAATAAACAAGCAGAACGGCATTGAAGTCCAGCCTTCAAAAAAAGGAGTCCCCTGCCTCGCCGATTTTGTCGCAGGCAGCACCCAAAATTCCGCCGTTTCCTTCAGGCCAGGTCCTCTTCACAGGATTGACAAATTCACAACAGGCCTCGTAGCATTTTCGCAAAGCCTGAAAGGCGCACGGTGGTTCTCCGAGAATATAAAAAGCCACGCCATAAAAAAAACTTATCTTGCCGTGCTAGAAGGAAAGCTCCCGGAAAACGAGATTACAGCTTCCGACGCAATTGAGCAGAAGCCCGCGCTCACAAGGATAACGAAAATTGCGCACGGAACATTCTGTGAAAAGGAAATTTCACTTGCAAAAATCCAGATAGAAACCGGAAGAAAGCACCAGATTAGAATTCACTGCGCAAGCCGCGGCTTTCCGCTCTTAGGGGACACTCTTTACGGCGGAACAAAAATTCCAAAGGGAGAATTTTCATGCTGCGGATTTTTTCTCCACGCATGGAAGCTGGAATTTGCAAGCGGAAATCCGCTTTCACTGCCGGAAGAAATTCAAGCAGAGATTCCGCCTTTATTTAAAAAATTTATAGAAAATTTCTTGAAAATTCCAAATGCCGAATTTATAATTTAATATATGAATTTTATTTCAAAAATGCTGCATTCAGGTCTTACAGTTTTCGCGCTGGTCGGTGAAAGCGGAACAGGAAAAAGTTTCCGCGCAAAGCTCCTTGCCCAGAAGTACGGAATAGAAGCGATTATTGACGACGGGCTTCTTATAAAGGACGACAAAATTCTTGCGGGCAGGACAGCCAAGCATGAAAAAACCTATATGGGCGCTGTAAGAATCGCGCTTTTTGACGACAAGCAGCATCGTGATGACGTTGCAAAGGCTCTGCAGAAAAACAAAATCAAGAAGCTTCTCATAATCGGAACAAGTGAAAAAATGGCAGGAAAAATCGCCACAAGGCTTCAGATTCCGATGCCGTCAAAGATAATAAAAATTGAAGACATCGCAAACCGCGAGGAAATCGAAAAGGCTATCCGCTCAAGGCAGATTGAAGGCAAGCATGTAATTCCAGTTCCAGCCATAGAAGTAAAAAAAGGCTACTCGCAGATTTTCCATGACTCACTGCGCGACATCGCAAAAAAAAGCAGGCTTAGATTCTTAAAAAAAGAAACTTCAGTGATGGAAAAATCAATTGTAACCCCGGAGTTCAGCAAGAAAGGACGCATAGAAATTTCAGAGGCCGCGCTCAGCCAGATGGCGATGCACTGCGTAAACGAATTCTCCAAGGAAATAAGGATAAAAAAGCTTTCTATAAAAACCGACAGCCGCGGATACAGGCTTATAATCACAATCGATGTTCCATTCGGACGGCAGCTCACAGGCGAAATCCACAGCCTCCAGCAGTACATAATCGAGAACATAGAGAAATACACTGGAATTCTAATTGAGGAAGTAAGCATAATAATAGATAAAATTACGGTGAGCAAATGAGTTTTGCAGGTAATTGACTTCAAAACATTTGAGCATTAAAATAGTCGCACTGTGTTAGTTAGATATTCTACAGACGAGAAAGGAAATCCTGTAAAAAAAGCTGTTGTTTATACAAAAGAAGAGCATTGCATAAAGCCTGAGTCAATTGACCCTGATGCTATTTTTATCATTGACTGCTTAAAGAAAAATGGATTTGACTCCTATATTGTCGGAGGAGCTGTAAGGGATCTTATCGGCGGAAGAACACCGAAAGACTTTGATATTGTAACAGACGCCACTCCAAGCCGCATAAAAAAAATATTCAGAAATTCACGGATTATCGGAAAAAGATTCAGGCTGGTTCATATTTTCTTCGGCGAAAAAATCTTTGAAGTCAGCACATTCCGCTCAATTGTCGATGGCTCAATAGGAAATGCATTCGGCTCAATGGACGAGGACGTGCTGCGTCGGGATTTTTCACTGAACGCGCTTTACTACGATCCGCTCAAGCAGCAGATTATCGACTACGTAGGCGGTGTCCAGGACATAAAAAAGGGAGTTGTAAGGCCTGTGATTCCAATGGACAGGATTTTTATAGAAGACCCTGTAAGGATGCTTAGAGCCGTTAAGTACGGAGCTACAACAGGATGCAAGCTTCCGCGCAAGCTGAAAAAGAAAATCAGGCAGTCCGCGCCGCTTCTGTCTCCGGTCTCGCCGTCAAGGCTTACAGAGGAGTTTCTAAAGATTGTAAACGGCGGACACTCATTTGAAATTGTAAATGCAGCCCTGGAAACAGACCTGTATGAATACCTTCAGCCGGCGGCCTCAAACCTCATCCTTGAAAACAAGAAATTCGCAAAGTCATATTTTGGCAACCTGAAAAAACTGGATGAGTTTGTAAAGCAGAACCACGACTCAAGGCTCGGGGAAAAGCTTTATTTCCTGCTCAAGGACTTCGTAGGGCAGCTGACAGACTGGAAGCTTGAAGCCCAGGGCGGATACTCAGCGGCAGAAATCTACAAAAGGACATGGGCTGTCTGCCGCAATTTCGTTCTTCCGATAAATCCGCAGAGAACAGAACTCGACTTCGCAGTAAGGAAGCTCCTGCAGGACGAGGGAATCCAGATAAGAACAAAGAGAGCCAAAACACCAAGAAGGGGCCGCATCCGTCAATCCGGCGAGGAACAGGAAGCCTAGCCTGCAAAAAAAGCCCGCCGTTTTGCACAGCGGACTTGCATACTGAATCTATATTTTCATGTTCATGGCCTCGCGCACCTCATCCAGAGTCTTTATGGCGATTGCGCGCGCCTTTTCCGCTCCATCAAGAAGAACTTTCCTTATGTATTCAGGCTCCTTCTCAAGCTCGGCTCTTTTCTGCCTTAGAGGACGAAGCTCCTCGTTCAGGGCCTCGGCAAGCATCTTCTTAAGCTCTCCGCTTCCCTTTTCTCCAATCCGCTCAGCAATTGCGGCAGGCTCCTCCTTTGTGCAGAGAGAAATCAGCATAAGAAGATTGGCAACTTCCGGACGGTTCACAGGGTCGTAGGTTATAACGCGCTCCGAGTCAGTCTTTGCCTTCTTTATCAGCGCCGCAGTCTCGTCCTCTGTGCTGCAAAGGAAAATTGCGTTTCCACGGCTCTTGCTCATCTTCTGGCTTCCGTCAAGCCCAAGAATGCTTGGAGTTTTTGAAAGCAACGCCTGCGGAAGAGGAAAAACAGGCTCCCTGTTCTTGCAGAATTTGCGGTTGAACGCCTTTGCAATGTTCCGTGTAAGCTCGATATGCGGAAGCTGGTCCTTGCCGACAGGAACAACATTTCCCTTGCAGAAAAGAATGTCGCAGGCCTGATGGACAGGATAAGTGTACATTCCGGCGTTGACGTTTGTAAGGCCCGCGCTGGCAATTTCCTCTTTTACAGTCGGATTCCGTGAAAGCTCAGCGTTGCTCACAAGCGTAAGGAACGGAAGCATGAGCTGGTTGCATTCCGGGACATAGCTGTGCGGATAGATTATGACATCCTCGCCCGGCTCGATTCCAGCCGCAAGGTAGTCGATTACAAGCTGCTTTGTGTTCTGGCTGATTTTGTCAAATGCGTCATGGTCGGTCAGAACCTGGTAGTCCGCGATAAGAACCATTGTAGGAACACCAAGCCTTGCAAGGCGCACCCTGTTCTGGAGCGAGCCGAAGTAGTGTCCTATGTGGAGATTTCCTGTGGGCCGGTCGCCGGTAAGAACACGGTACTTCTTAGGATTCACCTGAATGTCCGCCTCTATCTGCTTGGAACGCTCCACCGACGCCAAAAATGTCTTGCTGCTGTCAAATTCTTCTTCTGCCATATTGCTCCTCAAATTTTCTAAAGGTGGACTTTAGATTACCACAAAGCGCGCCGTTTAGCAATGAACATCAGCGGCATACAGAAACCTGTCTTGACGCAAGAGCCGTGGTATTAATTTACCCATCGCAAAATGCAGGCAAAAAACAGCTTGCAGCCGGGATTCGTCTGTCAAAACCGAAGCAACGCAGTTGCCTCTACACGGCAGTTTTGCCTTGAAACTATTATCGTTGCCGCTTTCGCGGCAGCAAAACTGAGTGTTTTTGCCATACGACTCTCTCCTTGCCGCTATTTTTAACTGCTTTATAAAGTCCGGAATTAAGGCATTATATGTCAAACTTTCTGAAAAATCCAAAAGGAAACGAAAAAAAATGCCCATAATGCTGAATTTTGCCTCTTATAAGCCTACATTTAAACAGCGATGCGTATTATAGAACTGTCTGGGCATAAATTTTGTACGGGCCGTAATGCCGTTCTCTGTGGCATTACACACCACACCTCGTGACGTATCAGCCCACGAGCCGTGACATTACACGCCACGGACTGTGAACAGTCTAGCCATGAACCGTGAGCAGTTTATTCACGGCTCATGGAGTGTAACGCCACAAACCATGACGTAAGATAAAAAAACCGCGCCCAAAAAGACGCGGTCTTGTTATACACATTGCACGGTGTGGGGAAAATGGTGCTAGCTATTGGGCGTTATTGTATTACCGTCAGAACCTGTTATTGTTGCCTTACTGCCAATTTTAAAAGCTGGATTGTTTGTTTCTATTGTGATTGTATTCCAGTCAGATTGAGTTCCCTTATAGATTACAACTCCGCTTTCACTATTCAAAGCACTGCAAAGCGTGAATGCACTTGCACCAATTAAAGTTACTTTAAAAGGGATTGTTATATTTTTAAGACTGTAGCAATTATAAAAAGCTCTAGAACTTATTGTATCTACTTCATCCGGAATCACAATGCTTGTTAAGCTAATACAATCCTCAAATGCACTGTTTTCAATTTTAGTTATTTTCGCTGGAAGTGTTACGCTGGCAAGTTTTTCACAGCCATAGAACACAGATGTCCCCATTGATGTTATATTATCAGAAAGAACTATGCTTGCAAGGCTTGTACAGTTCTTGAATGCAGATGATCCGATTGAAGTTATGCTGTCTGGAAGAACCACACTTTCAAGGGCTGAACAGTTTTCAAACACGTTGCCTCCAATTGAAGTTATACTGCCCGGAAGCTCTATGCTTTTAAGGCTTTTGCAGTTATAAAACGCACTGCTTGAAATTTCAGTTACGCCGCTAGGAATTTTTATGACTTCAAGTTTTTCGCAGTCAGAGAATGCAAAAGAGTTTATTTCAGTTACGGTAGACGGAAGCGTTATGCTTGCAAGTCCTGTCGAACGAAACGCACTGGCGCCAATTTCGGTTATGCCCTCAGGAAGTTTTATGCCAGTAAGTCCTGCGCAGTTAGAAAATGCAGTCATAGAAAGTTTTGCAAGCCCGGTTGTCCTGCCCAGGTCAAGGCTTATCAGCGGAGCATTGGTGTTTTTCGTTAGATTTTCGTTTATTTTTTGTATTCCCTCATCGTCAATCTCGCCTGCCACAATGACTTTGTAGCTTCCGGCAGAAAGTTTTTTTATATAATCAGCCGCGGCGGCCGCTGTGTACACTCTGCTCATAAGAATGCTGCATGAAGCTGTCTCGCCCTCGTCAACATGGACATCCGCGCTTCCCACGCCGCTCAACGAGCCGCTTAAAGTCGCCTCCACGTCCACGCTGTAGTCCCCGGCGTCAAGCCCGTCAAATTCCACCGCCCCCCCCGGCGCGGCTGTCTGGCTGTCTATATTCGTTCCGCCTTTCAGCAGGGAAACTTTGTATGAGTCGGCGTTCGCGCTGCCCGACACAGCCCGGGAAGAACCCGGAAGAACAACGCGCACAGCTCCATCTTCGGCAGGGCTGCTCCTGTCCATGCATGAAAAAGCAATGGCGCACACAAGCGCGGCAGGCAGCAGCAAAGAAATTCTGCGCAGAAGCAGAGAAGCAATTCTACTTTTCATAGAGACCTCCTCAAAAAAGAAAAGCCGGGCTTCATGCCGCCCGGCGAAGCTATGCACAATTATAATGCAAAGGCAGAAAAAAATTCAATCAGCAGCGGATTCCGCAGCCGCGCAGAAGAGCCTCCTTGTAGACTTCCACGTACTTTTCGGCGGCCTCATCCCATCCGAACGTCTTTTTCATTCCGGCCTGCTGCATCTTTCCTATATGCTCCTTGCGGTTGTAGTACGCCCACACAGCCCAGCCCACAGTATCGTAGACAGCGCGCGGTGTAAGCTGCTCAAAGACAAATCCAGTTCCGTCCCCGGTGTCCTGGTTGTAGTTATCGACAGTGTCCGCCAATCCGCCTGTTTTTCTTACAATTGGCAAAGTTCCGTAGAGCATCGAGTAAATCTGGTTCAGGCCGCACGGCTCATACTTTGACGGCATGAGGAAGAAGTCGCTTCCGGCCTCAATCAGGTGGCTCAGAGCGTCGTCATAGCCTATGTACGCCCTTAGGTTCGGAAGCTTAGCCTGAAGAGCGCAGATTTCGTTCTCGCACCACCGCTCTCCGCTTCCAAGGACAGCGAACTGAACCTTCATGTCCGTGCACATCTGGTAAATTGAGCCGTATGTTGGAGCAAAAATTTCCGCGATTCCCTTCTGGTCCACAAGGCGCGTTATAATTCCGACCACCGGAATGTCTGGATTAACCTCAAGCCCCATTTTTCTCTGAAGCTCCTCCTTGCACTTTGCCTTTCCGGCCATGTTCCTTGCTGAATAGTTCGCAGGAATTTTCTTGTCAATCTCAGGATTCCACTGGCGCAAGTCCGCTCCGTTAAGGATTCCCTTTATAACGTCCGAGCGGAGACGCAAAAGTCCGTCCATTCCAAAGCCGCCTTCCGCAGTCTGAATTTCATGCGCATAGGTCGGAGAGACAGTCGTTATCATGTCCGAGGAAGAGACTCCGGCCTGAAGGAAATTTATTCCGCCGTTATGCTCGAATCCGGCTCCGTAGTAAAGCCCCCAGTCAATTCCAAGAGCCGGGAACGAATTCTTTGAGTACTGTCCCTGGTAGCCCTGGTTGTGGATTGTAAGGACGCTCGCAGTCTTCTCAAATCCGCAGTAACGGCACACGTGCTTTAAAAGAACCGGAGCAAGGCAGGCCGACCAGTCGTGGCAGTGGATAATGTCCGGGAACCAGCCGAGCTTGCGGCAAAGCTGGAACGCTCCGTGGCAAAGAACCGCGAACCTGTACGGATTGTCATGGAAATCAGTCTCCGAAGGAACGCCGTACACTCCGTCGCGTCCGAAGCACTGCTCATGGTCAATAAAGTACACAGGAAGCTTGTCGCAGCCAGGCATTGTAGTCGTGTAGACTGCTGACCACGTTTCAACAGTTCCGGCGGCAATAGCCATAGGGCCTTCAAGCTTCACCAGGCTGCTTCTGTCGATTTTATAGTAGCGCGGCATTACGATTTTTACATCATGCCCCATCCTTGCAAGCTGAATGGCAAGGGCGCTCACCATGTCCGCCAGTCCGCCTGTCTTTGCAAAAGGAACTGTTTCCGCTGTAACCATTAAGATTTTCATTTTTCTTCCTCCAAATTCTTCATTGCATTTACAAAAGCCTTTCTTGAGTTTTCAATTGATTTTTCGCTCACGCAGTACGCAAGCCTTATCCATTCCTTTCCGCCGAAACCGCTTCCCGGAGCAGATAGGATATTGTATTTCTTTAAGTAGTCGCAGAAAGCCATGTCGTCCCCGCCGAAAGATTCCGGAGCCTTGCACCACATATAGAACGCGCCCTCCGGAACAATATGCTCAATTCCGGCCTCGTCCAGAACGTCCATAAGCATATCGCGGCGCTTTTTATAAAGCGAATAGTCCACCTTAACATTCCAAGTTCTGGCAACCACACGCTGAAAAAAAGCCGGAGCATTCACATAGCCCAGGATTCTTGTTGTAAAAATGCACGCCGCGACAACCTCATCCTTGTCAGGGCAGGCTGGATTCACGCAGATATATCCAATCCGCTCCCCCGGAAGGCTTAAATTCTTTGCAAACGAGGTTACGATAATCGAGCTGTCATAAACAGGAAAAACGGGAGCAACAGAAGCTCCGTCATAGACAATCGCACGGTAAGGCTCGTCGCAGACAAGATACGGTCTTCTTCCGCACTTCTTTGCATGGGCATCAAGGGCGGCGGAAAGCTCCTTTATTTCTTCCCTGGAATAGATGCGCCCTGTAGGATTATTAGGGCTGTTTATAAGAACCGCGGCTGTCTTTTCATTCAGGGCGGCGGAAATAGCAGTAACATCAAGAGAAAAATCCGGCTTCGCAGGAACTTCCGTCAAAGTTCCGCCGTAGTTATGAACGTAATGCCTGTACTCTGTAAAAAACGGAGACGGAACAACAACATTGTCGCCCTCTGAAAGAATCGCCTTGAAAAGACTATTTAAAGCTCCGGCCGCGCCCACAGACATCACAACGCTGCTATAGTCCACAGGAACGCCCTGCTCCGCCTCTGTCTTTTTTGCCATCGCTTCCCTTGCAAACATATAGCCAGGATTCGGCATATATCCATGGAAATTCTTTTCGCGCTCCTTTGAAAGCTCCTCTATACACTTAAAAATTTCTTCCGGAGGATCCAGGTCAGGATTTCCTATGCTGAAGTCAAAAACATTGTCCTCACCGTACTTTTTCTTAAGCTCAAGTCCTTCCTCGAACATCTTTCTAATCACACCAGCGGTCTTGCTGGTCATGGTCTGCTTTATATAAGGTGAAACCGGCATCTTTTCTGCGCTCCTAATTGCTTAAATATTCTTATTTTATTTGGAAATTATAGCATACAAATGCGGATTTAACAAACAATAGAATGATTTTCAACCTGAACTTTTTAGTGATTATGCAAAAACGGATTAGGAAATGTAGAAATGCGTTTAAAATAAAAATACGGCAACTTCCTACTTTCCCGCGTTAGCAGTATCATCGGCGTAGAAGAGCTTGACTTCCGTGTTCGGGATGGGAACGGGTATTGCCTCTTCACTTTGGTTACCGTGATTAAGAATATATAAGTTTCAAAAAAAAATGTCAATATGAATTCATAAAAATTATTAATTTTTTTGAAAAATATTTGCCTGAATTCCGAAGCTCATAATACACACTCAGAAACTATGGTTAGCCCGAAATTATGAGCGCTTAGATTTTATCACTGAAGCGGTTTAAAATCCGAGGCTGGATGCTTGCAAACCGGGCAGATAAAATCATCAGGAAGAGTATCTCCCTCATAAATGTATCCGCAGACTGTGCAAATAAAGCCCTTTTTCTTTTCCGCAGAATCCGGCCGCGGCTTTATGTTGTTCTGATAAAATGAGTATGTTGCAGATGGATTCTGAGACAGAACCTCGCCGTCTGTGACTTCAGCAATAAAAAGCGTATGAGTTCCTAAATCCATGGAAGAAACAACTTTTGCGCTCAAATACGAATTTGTTTCATCCGTTATATAGACAAGTCCGTTTGCAGACCTTTTAAAAGAAACAGATTCAAGCTTGTCTGTGTTTCTGCCGCTTTGGAAACCCCAGTGCCTGTAAGTTTCAAATTTAGAGTTTTCCGCAAGAACAGACACATTGAATTCTTTTGTCCTCAGAATCATGTCGTGCGTGTAGTTGGACTTGTTTACAGTCAGAGAAATCCTGTTGGGCTGGGAAGTAACCTGGCCTACAGTATTCACAATGCAGCCGTTGTCCTTTTCTCCGTCTCTTGCAGTCAAAATAAAGAGCCCGTAGGACAAGTTGAACATAGCCTTGTTATCCATAAGAACCTCCAAATCAAGTATAAGATAAATATAATAAATAAAGCGAAATATGCAAAATTATATCCGAACCATCCAGAAAGCGCACGAAGCTTCAGAACGAAAAACAGGGCTTCCGTAAAATTTCAGTAAAAAAAGCGAAAATCAATGCAGACTGAAGAAAAAAATTGTATATTTAAATTGAAACTTTTTACCGGAGGATTTTTATGGAAAACAAGGGACTAAAGATTGCGTTCTACGACGCCTGCTCTTATGACAAGGAATCTTTTTCAGCTGAAAACAAGAATTTTCTTTTTGACATTGACTTTTTTGATTTTCACCTGACTGAAAAAACAGCCTTGACTGCATCTGGCTATGACATTGTATGCACATTTGTAAACGACACCATAAACAGGACTGTTATTTCCATACTGAAAAAATGCGGTGTAAAAATGATTGCATTGCGATGCGCCGGCTTCAACAATGTAGACCTCGAGGCCGCAAAAGAATCCGGCATAAAAGTTGCAAGGGTTCCGGCATACTCGCCTCATTCCGTGGCAGAGCACGCTCTTTCACTTTTGCTTTCCCTTACACGAAAAATCCCACAGGCATATTTAAGAACCCGCTCAGGAAATTTCACGCTGAACGGTCTCACAGGCCGGGATTTATGCGGTCTTACAGCCGGAATCATAGGAACTGGAAAAATCGGAAAAGTAATGGCGGAATGTCTTTCTGGAATCGGAATGAAAATCGCAATGTACGATGCCTATCCAGACAACGAATGGGCTGAAAAAAACGGATTCTCATACGTTCCGCTTATTGAATTGTTCCAGAAAAGCGATGTAATAAGCCTTCACTGCCCTTTAACAGATGACACGAAGCATCTTGTAAACGAAAAGTCGCTTTCCATGATGAAAAACGACGCGGTAATAATAAACACAGGACGCGGCGCTCTTATAGACACACACGCGCTTGTAAAGGCATTAAAGAAGAGGACTATCGGAGGAGCGGCACTTGATGTTTATGAAGAGGAAAGCCGTTATTTCTTTGCCGACTGGTCTGCCGATGTCATTAAAGATGATATGCTTGCACGCCTTTTGACATTCCCGAATGTAATCATAACAGGACATCAGGCTTTTCTTACAAAGAATGCGCTTAAGGCAATTGCAAATACAACGCTTCAAAACATTCTCGATTTTACAGAAGGAAAAGAGCTGAAAAACGAAGTCAAATAAACGCCCTACCGCAAGCAAGAGCATCACATCCGAGTTTAATGAGGCTGTCCAAAAAAAAGGGACAGCCCCCCCCCTTCGTTTTGCTAGTCTATTCCTTGATTTTACAGATACATAAAAAAGTCTGCCGCCGTAAAAGCGGCAAAGATGACAGTTCCAAGGAAAAACTGCGTTGTAGCCCGACATCGGGCGGTTTTGACAGACGAATCTCGACTGTTAGCTATTTTTTTATAGTCAACTCAAAATTATGGTTATTTAAAGACTCTTATTGCGTGCGCATTGTATAAGTCATTTCAAAGTGATATAATTATATAGAATATATTTTTTATAGAGGTAAAAAAATGCTTACTTATCTTGCCGGGCTGTGTTCCTCCACACTTTCGGTCATCTTCATCATTTTTATTATCGGCGCGCTAGGCTTTATGCTCGGCGGAATCAACGTAAAAGGAATTTCACTGGGAACAGCAGGAGTTCTTATCGTCGCCCTTGCTTATGGTATTTTAATCCATTATTTTCCCGATTTTTCAGTTGAAACAAAAAAAATCACATTATGGAGCAGCTCAATAAAGTCTAGCTTCAGCCTGGTTTCTAATATTGGAACCGCACTGTTTGTTACAGCAGTCGGACTCATTGCAGGACCAAAATTCTTCCGCACATTCAATAGAAAATCAATTGCCTACCTTCTTCTGGGAGTAATAATAATTGCAATCGGCGGAATTACAGCTGCAATTTTTGTAAAACTAGACAGCACTCTTTCTCCAGAGATGGCGGCCGGACTTTTAACAGGCGGACTTACAAGCACACCTGGATTTTCAGCAGCAAAGGAAGTTCCGAATGTAAACCAGGATGCAATCAGCGCAGGATATGGAATCGCATATCTTTACGGAGTTCTTGGAGTTGTTCTTTTTGTCCAGCTTGTTCCAAAAATCCTAAAGGTTGACATGGCGAAAGAAAGAGAATCGTTCGTGGCGGCAAACTCTGTAGTAATACCAGAGCCAAAGGCAAACCTTGTCCAGCTTGAGGAATTCGGATTCTTCCCTTTCTTCCTTGCAGTCGCATTCGGATGCATAATCGGCGCAATTCAGATTCCTAAAATCAACTTTTCACTAGGAAATTCCGGCGGAACGCTTGTCGCAGGACTCATAATCGGTCATTTCGGCAGAATAGGAAGACTTGACTGCAGAATCAGCAAGCAGACATTGAATTTTATGCGTGAACTTGGACTTGTCCTGTTCCTGATTGGCGCGGGAGTTCCAGGCGGCGTAAACTTTGTTTCAAATGTAAAGCTGTCATACTTTGTTTACGGCGCAGTTATGACCACAGTTCCTATGGTTGTAGGCTATATAATCGCACGATATGTGTTCAAGCTGAGCCTTTTCAACAACCTGGGGTCTATAACAGGCGGAATGACAAGCACACCGGCGCTTGGCTCTCTTATTGCCACCGCAGGAACAGACGAAGTTTCTTCTGCATACGCAGCGACATATCCGCTTGCGCTTGTTTCCGTTGTTCTCACGGCAAAAATAATTGTAATGATTTTATAGTTTACTTTTCAGGCTGCCCAAGCTTCTTAGTTTTGGCAGCCAGTTTTTAAAACGCAAATACCGCCCAAGCAGAATATTTTTTCACCATTCAGAGTTCTTTACACATAATCACTAGATTTTTCAAACGGAATTAAAAAGTTTTGCT
The DNA here is from genome assembly GCA_964607295.1 of uncultured Treponema sp. Taxonomy (GTDB): domain Bacteria; phylum Spirochaetota; class Spirochaetia; order Treponematales; family Treponemataceae; genus Treponema_D. Next base: position 28,565 of record CAZSJX010000010.1, read on the forward strand.
AGATGAAACCATTTTTCAATGTAGAAGCAAATAAAAAAGACCTTGGAAAGAACCAAGGTCTTTAGCATCTCCCACGGGAATTGAACCCATGTTGTCGGGATGAAAACCCGATGTCCTAACCACTAGACGAGGGAGACATACACACGAGCTAAAACTCATTGTGATGATTAAACTATATCATAGATTAATATTTTATGTCAATAGAGAAATAGCAAAATTATTGAATTTTCACATATTCATATCAAATTTTTTTACAATCTTAAACTTTAGAGTCCTCAAATCCTCGTCATCAAGCCCGAGCTTCAACGCATTGTTTACATCATTCATGGCATTTTTATAATCACCAAGATTGTAAAACGACAATGCCCTTCGATAATAAACATGGCTTTGAAATGCATCTATCGAAAGAGAACGGTTAAAGCAGTCAACAGCCTCCTTCTCATTCCCTTGAACAGAATACACAATGCCCTCATAATATATAGATCTAAAGCATTTTGGATCATGCGCCACACTCTTCTTAAAGTCATTCAGGGCATCTTCGTAAAGCCCTTGCGCAAAATGAGCCATTCCCCTGTGCTTAAAAATAACACTCAAAACCATCGCAGGAGGAACCGGTTCAGAATTAATTATCTGTGTATAGATTTCAACAGCCTTCTTAAAATTTCCTGTATTATGCTCATGCAATGCGGTAAGAACTAAATCATCAATGCTGCCCTTAGTGAACGGGCTTTCAATAGAAGCATCCGCAGACGGCTGATGATGAGGCTGCCCAAGCATATCCTCTGAAAATTCATCTGCCTTCTCGTAAAAAGAATTCCGCCTTGCTCCAAGCTCATTTTGAAGCTTTTTCTGATAGTCCCTAATTTCCTGAAAAATAATATCAGCCAAAGTAAGACTTGCATTTATAGAAGCCAGTTTTCTGCGCAGCGGCTTATCAAAAGGATTGAATTCCGACTTGTAAATAAGCTCATGCTCAACTTCTGCCCAGGCATCCTGCAAAATCGTGCGGACTTGAATTTCGCATACAAGATTTTCTTTGAGCTCGTCAGAAAGCCCGGATGCAGGCAAGCAGTTTTCAGGTATTGAAACAAGAATATGAACAGACTCATAGCCAAACTCTTTAAATGACTGCTCTGCCCCTTTACGTTCTATTTCCTTCACATCAAAAGATGCAACAACCTGCTTTTCAACAAGCGCAAGATCTTCCACAAAAGCGCAAATTACACGAATTCCAATCATATCTGTAAGAGTAACAAGCGTATTGCTTTCTGCTGATTCTTTAGCTTTCTGCCTAAGAATTTTTTTATAATAGCTAGGAAATGATTTTATCCTTGCCTTATAAGTTGGCTTCGATGGCAAATCGATTCTCTGTTTCAACAGATTCTCGATTTTCTCTAAAATTTCATTGAAAGCAGGCCTGTAGCTTTCATAGCGTTTTTCAATTTCAAGTTTGTTCGGCAGCGTAAAATTCTTTTCAGACATAATAAGATATACAGATGGAAATTTATTGCGTATTCAATTCTCATAAAAAAAGACCGTCCCGTAAGGACGGTCTTTGACTTGATAGAAGCTCAGAAATTACTGAACAGCAGCAGAATCCTGTGCTGAGCTCTGTGCATTAGAATCAGAATTCTCTTCAAGTGAAGATGTAAATTCTTCTTCTGTAGCCATCTTAGACTTCTCGAGATAGCGGTTAACCTGCTTGTTTCCAAAGCGGGCCATCTCGCCATTCTGGCGGTCTCTTTCTTTCTTTGTAATGATGCCCCAAAGATCTTCATCATCGATGTCGCGGTCAGAAGTAAGGATAGCAAGGTCATAGATAACCTTTACATCCTTGAAATAACCAATAAAGTTGTCACCAATATGAGATGCATCACGTGCAACCTGGAAACCAGAGAATTTTACAAACGGAATTCCACGTGGATAGATTGGGTAAACTCTAATTTCACGAGTGCGAACTTCTGAAATGTAATCAGGGTTATTCCAGATAAGAGTTTTCCATCCATCAAAGTAGAGATTTCCCATAAGATAACGGCGCTCAACTCCATCATTGTCTTTCAGGAGAACATAAAGAGCGTGTGGATAGTTCATACCCATTGTTGTAACAGCAATTGACTTCAATGTGCCTACATTTATTACAACTCCGTATCCATCTTCAAAAAGGTATTTTCCCTTCTGCTCATCTGTTGGCTGCTGGCGTTCGCCATTCTCATCAGCATCAGAAAGCGGCTCGTAAGCTGGAATATCAAATGCCGGAACAATCTTTGCATTTGCGTTGTTTGCCCAAGTAGGGAAAATAACGCGGACACCCATTACATCCTTTCCAGCAAAAGGAACATCTGCTGATTCTTTTACAGGAGCAGCAACTACCTGAGAAAGAGCAACAGAAACTGGGTTCTTGGCAGAAGAATTAAGAACAACTTCCCATTCAGGAAGAGCCAAAGAAGTTTTCATAAGTGTTTTCTGGTCACTTGTGAAAGTTGCACCAGCAGCAACAGAATAATCCATTACAGTTCTGCTGTTCTGTGTTGGATTTCCGTTCTCGTCTGCTACAGTGTCCGCAGTAAGCTGTGTAAAATCAATAAGAACTGATTCTTTTGCAACAGCAACTGAACCTGCAAAAATCATTGCAGCAACGGTTAAAAATAAAGTCCTCTTCATTAGAAGCTCCTTTTAATACATATATGATGTAGCCTTGTTATAATAGTATCTATTAAGAAAACATTTTTGTCAACTTATTTTATTTTTTTTTGGACAAAACACCTAAAAATAAAGCAGATAAACAAAGTCTAGTTTTCTGTAAAGACAGGCTTTCCATCGATATATATATAAATTTTATTGATATTTGTGAAATTCTTCACAATATTTTTTCTTAGCAATGAAACATTCTGCCTCATATTGAATGTTTCAGAATTAACAAAAAGCGCCTGCTTTGAGAGACCGACATAAAGCTCTTTTCCGTGTGAAAAACAGAATTCTGTCCTTGTTCCCGGAGAAAAAAGAAATTTAAAGCGGTTTGTCATAGGTCCAAGCAAAAGATCATCCACAAAAGCCCTCACTGCCTCATCGCCATGCATTTTCTCTGAATAGCGCGTCTCTGTGCAGATCCGGCTTGAATCATAGGATTCAAAATAAAAAATCTGGCGGCAATGATACTTGTAAAAGTGGAAAGCCACGCCTGAAGCTATCAGCGAGCCGAAAAAAACGCCAGCAAAAACAAATGCTAAAATATTTCTATTTGATTTTCTATTCAATTTTAATTTCCTGTAAATCCGCGGGTACGCTCAAAATTCGTTACAAATTCCTGAAGCCCATTATATATTCCAAGCGAGAGTTTCTGCAAGTAGCTGTCATCATTCAAAAGCAGACCTTCTTTTTTATTTGTAAGGAAGCCAAGCTCTATAAGCACGCTCGGCATCTTTGAATTCCGGACAACAAACCACTCCTCTTCCTTTATTCCGCGGGAATTGCTCAAGGCTCCAACCTGCGCAGAAATTCCGGTCATTATAAATTTCGCCATTAAAACTGATTCCGTTGTGTACTCTTCTTCCGTCATGCTGTTCAAAATCGGCAGAATCGAAGCGTCCTCGCCCGCGGACTTGGAATTCAGAACCTGTCGGCGGTATCCGGGAGAAAGGTACCAGACTTCATAGCCAGTAACTTTTTCATTAAGGCTGGAATTTACATGGACAGAAACATAAAGAATCGCCTCGTTTTCCTTTAGCTTTACAGAGTTTGCGATTTCCGTGCGCTGAGAAAGCGTAAGAAAAACATCTGTGCTCCGCGTCATAAGAATGTTTTTTTCTGGATAGGCTTTCTTTAGATAATCACGGAGCTTAAGGCCGACTTTTAAATTTATGTCCTTCTCAACCACCCTGACTTTTTTTCCGCCGGAAACATGGGATGAGCTTGCGCCGGGATCTTTTCCGCCATGCCCGGGATCTATGAGAATCGCGCCGATTTTATACGGAGCCTCAGAATTCTGCACCTTGAAGAAATTTTCAGCCAGATTGAAAAACGCCTGGGACGAAACAAGCTTTCCGCCTTCGAACGACGGAGCCTCCTCCTGCACAATCGTCTTGTAATCCTGAAGAAAAAACGTGTCGCCCGCCCTGAACGAAATCCTGTGTCCGTTTTTTTCAAGAAGCCCGCAGGAAGTCAAGGGATCCCAGTAAAATGAAATTCCTGCTTTCTGCACATTCTGAAGAAAATCAACCTTCACATTCTGAGAAAAAACCGAAAATGGAAAAAGCATAATCAGAAAAAGCGCAAAACTCTTTATCTTCATTTTTCCTCCAGCCGCAAAGAATCAGAATAATACAAAATTCCCTGAATTCCGGCGCGCAAAAGACAGCACCAGAATTTTTTTGAATCAAGCCGAGGATGCTCAGGAGAAATTTTGTCAAAAAGAAAAAGCGTATCCTTTATCGTTCTGAAATTCCAGTCCCTTTTTTCCTCAATGATTTTTTCTATGCTCTTTGGAACACAGTCCTGCACAGAATGATTTTTTTCAATAAAAGGAGACTCGCTCAGTTCAGCCAGAAATTTTTCATCCGCAGCATTGAAATCAAAAGCGCTGTACGGAAAGCCTTTTTCCTGCGGAAGCTCCAGGCCGGAAAGAAAGCTTTCTGTCTGCGGATTGCAAGGCTGCAGCCGGAGCACAATCTGAGAAACAGAGGCTTCCGCGCTTTTTTTAGACAGCGCACGGTCTTCCGAGGACGATATTACATTTCCGCATTTTTCAACGTTGTTCCGCGGAAAATCAACAATGCAGCCCTCCTTTACCCTGAAAAAAACATTTTTCACAAACGGAGAAGCCCACGCTTTTTCTTCGCCATAGATTTTTTTTACCTTTCCGGGAATTGAAATAAACGCTCTTTCATGGCTGAATTTTACAGAAGGAATTTCCGCCGCACCTGAAAAATCTGAAGGAATTCCCAGCGCAATTTTCATAGCTTCCTTTGTAAGCTCAAATCCTGATGAATACGGAAAAGTCCATCCAGACATATATCCACCGGAAAGCCTAGCCGCAATTTCGCCAATCATGGGTCCACGCTTTGTGTACTTTACATCGCCCTTCGCAGCTCCGTTTGTAAGTCCGAGAGAATGAACAGCATCCGTAAAAACCTTTATAATCTCCTGCTTCTGTTTTTCGGATATTTCAGACGGCATTGTATGGCCAAGCTCAACAAAATACGGCTCAAAAAAAATATGGCGGTCCGCAAATCCGGATATTATAACCTTGCCATTAACAACAAGCGCGTCAATTGAAAATTCAGGCCCTTCCATAAAATCTTCAACAATAGCTTTTTTAGTCCGCGAAAAACCAACGGCCTCTTTCAATGCAGGCAGAAATTCTTCCTTGCTTCTAGCAAGCCGGCAGCCTCGTGCGCCCATGTTGTCCACCGGCTTTACAACCTTTGGAAAATAAATTTCTGAAACTTTGTTTTCCTGAAGCAAGCCTATATAATTTTCATCAGCCTCAAAAAAATCAGGAGAAGGTATTTTATTTTTCTTAAAATTTTCACGCATAAGAATTTTGTTGCTGGCCATCATCGCCGCCTCGAAACTATGCGCCGGAAATCCGCACTTTTGAGAAACAAGAGAAACTGGCGCAGAAAAATCAGTTCCAGCAGTAAAAACCGCGCAAAGCTTTTCTCCCAGAGACAATGCGAAATCAACAATCGCATCAGTGTCTTTTAAATCTATCTGCTCAAAGCGGTCTGCGAACGGAACACAAACCGCATCCGGATTCGCGTCTATTACAAGCGCTTTGTAGCCAAGCTCCTTTGCAGCCTCAATTGAAGGACGCTGCATTAATCCCGCGCCCAAAATCAAAATATAACGGTCGTTCATTTGATTATTATTTTCGACATAAAGGCAGGCTGATTTTAGGATTTAATTTTTCTACAGTAAACCTCGAATGTATCTCCGAGATTAAGGAGCTTGCACAAGTCAGCAAGAAGCTTCATTTGCAAGGAGCCAGAAGACCATTTCATTTTCTTTACAAAAGGAAGCCGCTCCGGATGAATTCCGGTTGAAACAACTTTCACAATTTTAAATCCATATTTCCTCAGAATTTTTTTTGCGCATTTTATTTCCCAGATTGTATAATGGTCAGCCGGACTTTTTTCATAGAAATCAGCGGCAGAATATTTTCCGCTGACTCCAGAAGCAGACGGAGTGCTAAATGCAAATATTCCGCCGTCCTTTACAATTTCAGAAACTTTCTTCAACACTCCGTCAAGATTGTTAAAATGCTCTATGACATACCACATTGTAACCGCATCAAATTTTTCAATTCCAAATTCTGAAACGAAATCAGCATCAGGAAAGCTTACGCAGCTAGCTGGAAAATTTAAATTCTGCTGGACATATTCGACTGCGCTTTGAGAAATATCCGCGCCAAAAACCTGCCAGCCAGAATCATTTGCCGCAGAAAGGAAAGGTCCCATCGCGCATCCAATATCCAGAACAGAAGGAATATTTTTTGAACTTCTATTTATAAGCCTGTAGAAAAAATCTATAATTGAAATACGCCTCAGGCAGACAGACTTTATAGAATCAAAGTCATCAAGATAAGTTTTTCCATACTGCTTTTTATACTCTTCAAAAAAGTACGCATGGTTATACTCTGTCTGATTTTCCGACAAGGTCCAGGACATATAAATTATTCCGCAGCCCGAGCATCTTCTGTAGGTTCTGTTTTTATTTCTAGCGATGACTTTGTTTTTAAATCCCTCGTTAGTTCTACAGACAGGACACTCAAAGTGGCTTCCAAGAGAAAGTTTTCTTGTAAAAGAAGCAAGGCTTTCTGAGGCTCCAAGATTGTTTTTTATCAAAAGCTTTTCAGGCTGATTTAAAAGGCTCTTGAAACCATTCTGATTTATCTTTTGGGGAGCAAGACATTTAAATCCATTGGAAATTGAAAGACGGGTGTGCAATGGTGTTGTCCCCAGAAGAATTACTGCGCACCCTGCTCCAGCAGCCTCAAAAGCGGTAAATCCAAAATGAGTGACAACAAGATCATACTTAAAGAATTCCTCTCTTAAATTTTCAATAGGAGAAGAAACCGTTATATATTTTCTTAAATCCAGAGGAATATTTTTTTCTATTTCAGCAGCTTTGTCCTTTGACGGCGCAACAGCAAAAACTTGAACATTGTTTTTTGCAAGCGCGGCGGCGGACCTAAAAAGAAGTCCAGCAGGATCTTCTCCGCCAATGCATACAAGCGCGCTGTCTATTCTGCTAGGAAATGAAGCGCGTTTTTTTTCAGGCAAAGGGATAAAAGCAGGATTATAATAATTTATATTTCGGTTTGATTTTAGTGAAGGAATTATATCAAACAGATACTCTGCATAGCCATTGTCGCAGTTTCCCTCGTCAATGCCTGCAACCGGAATCTTTGATGCCAATAAGCGGACGAAGCTGTTATCAGCTGAAAACAAATCAGTGATTGCAAGGCAATACTCAGACAAATCTGAAATATTATTCACAATCTGAAAATCATCAAGTCCATTTTTTCTAGCATCATCAACAAGATCCAAACGCTGGGTTAAATCAGCGTCATCAGGAATAAAAACATCCCAGCCATTTTCAATTGCAAGCTCAAGGCATCTTCTTAAGTGTCCGGTTCCGTGGCCTTTCTTTACAGAAGGAATCAAGAGGACTGGATTTTTTACAGCAGGAAATGAAAGTGCTGATAAAATCTCATTCACCGTATAAGGCTCTGATACATTTTTTGCAGATGAAATCTTTTTGACAATTCTTAACGCCCTTTTGTAGTCAGAAAAAGTATCAACTGTAGTTCTATATTCCGGATGATAAAATTCTTGAGGCGCCTTTATAAAAGCGCAGACATATTTTTCTGAATGATTATAAAGCGCAGGCCCTACATGCTCATGATCATAAGGCGAGTCTGTTTCTTCGGCAGCATCAAGCAATGAATCCGCGCTGAACACTTCAACGCCAGAACCATGCGGCAGTCCTGAAAATGTAATATAGTCAACTGGTGAATTTTTTTCTCTTGCAAAATATTCATCAACAAGCTTTTGCGCGGCCTCATAGAACAAAAACGGATTGTCAGCGGTTGCTCTTAAAACAACATCAGCTTTTGAAATTTTTATTACATTGCAAAACCTGTCAAGCACATCAGACTGCGAGCCTGCAAAAAAATCCCAGCCGCATTTCATTGCGACAGGCTCCAGTTCTTCCCTGCTTTCTTCATCAACGGCAAGAAAATATTTATAAGCCGAAACTTTTTTCATTGAAGACAGAGTCCATTCAAGAATTGTTTTTCCACCAAGCGGCAAAAGAGCTTTCCGCGGAAGCCTTGTAGAAGACAAGCGGCATTGAACAATTACAACAACTTTTTTTTTCCCAGTAATTATTTTTTTTATTCCTTCTTTTATTTTTTTTAAATTCATTTTTTACCTCGAATCATTTTCCCCAGTTTTCAATAAGGGCAACGGCATCTGTTTTAAATCTATACTGATTTTCCTTTGTCCATCGGACAGCATCCATGAACTGACGCATTGACTCAACAAAACCGCATGAGCTTTTTAGTTTAAAAGTGAAATATGAAAACCAATGTATCTTTGCATGATCCGAAAAAAACACAGGCAAAAGATTTTTCAAATAGAATCTAAGATATGAAATATCTACCGTTAGGTTTTCTTCAGGAACTGCGCCTGTGTATTTAAACTCAAATGCTGTTGATAAGTTTATTTTTTCTCCCCAGAGCCAGGCTCTAAAAAAGAAATCAATCTTTTGCCAGTATTCAGAAGAAATCGTATAGTCAAATCCACCAAGAAGTATGAACTTTTCACGGTTATAAAACCCCGCATAATCAGCAGGATACAAAGCCGCCTGTCCATCCAAAAAAACAGAATCGGCTTCAACTTCAAAGACAGATTTTTTTGCTGAAGGAAAAAGCGCAACCGGAAGTTTTGTTGAGCTGTCAGAGAAAAGCACGGGAGCAACGCAAAACTGATTCCTCCTTACAAGTTTAGAAACCATGGAAGCATCAAAAGAAAATTTCTCAAGGCACATTTCCTCTTGAACGACAAGCACGTACTGAGTTTCAGCTTCAGAAAAAGCAATATTTAAAAGTTCTCCCTGCGATACGTTTTCCAGCGCAATTAAAAATTTTATTGTAGGAAAATGTCTTGCAAATGTATCCACAGCCTTCCGCTCATTTTCAGAATTCACACTTATGATTTTTTCAAATCCTTTCTGAATCAAATTTTCAAAAACCCTTGTTCTATAATGCCTTCCCGACCTGCTGAGGACAACGCACGTAATGGGCATAAGAATTTGCCTTGGAGTTTCAGTTCCGCCGATAACTGTATAAGATATTTTATGCTGATTAAAAATTGAAGGTATAGTATTCATCGCAACTTTTGCATTTTTCTCCATAATTTTTTTCAAGCTGCCTCTGAGCCTCGTCAAAATATTTTTTCCAGATAGTTTCTACACCTTCATCAAAAACATTTCCAGCTGAAGAAAGCAGAAACTGCCTGCAAAGCGGAACTTCGCCTGTACAAAGAATCGTCATATCGCGCTTTAAATGCCAGCAGACATTTCTTTCAAGCGGAGACAAGTCCGCTGGTTTCCTAGAAGGCAAAAGCCTGCAGAAATCATTGTATTTTTGAATTATGACTTTTCCGCCGGAAGGAGAATCCTTTGAATGCCAAAACCGGTAGAAGTTCTCCAGTTCTGATTCATTCTCATTCATCCTTGTGAACTGCGGATAAACAGAAGATGGAAAAATTTTATTTAAAATAGAAATAGAATTCACAGCCGCACTGAAATTTCCATTTTCAAAAATTTTGTTGTAAATATCTTCAGTGAAAGAATCAATAGAAACTATCCAAGTTACAGGCTCCGTTCCATTTTTTCTTTTTCCCGTCCGCTCCGAAATTTCAAGTATTTTTGAAGCAAGCTGCTCTGTAACTAAAATTCCATCAGTCTCCACAAGGACGCTCAGATTTTTGCGCCGCAAAATTACTTCAACAAAGTCCGTAAAATTTTTATTAAGCAGCGGCTCTCCCCATGCGCTCAGGCCAATCACTGCGTCATCAGAAAAAGCAGAAATCTGCCCGACAAGAGAATCGAATTTTTCCAGAGTCATATCCCTTGGATTTTTATTTTCATTCTCGAATGGAAAAAAGCCAAATTTGTTTTTAAATGCCTGTGGATAAGGACTGTAAAACGGATTCGCAAGGCAGTTTTCAGAAATCTGAACATTGTAAAAAGCTGGCAAAGTCTGCTGCACATCAACGCAATTCTCGGCGAGGAACGAAAGCTTTTCAGCAGTAAATGGAATTTTATTTTTCAATGCGCGCGAATAAAGCCTCTGGCAAGCGACAAAATTTCTTTTTTGCGAGCAGGAAAAATCAAGACGCAGCATCCTAAAATCTTTTGGCGCAATCACAGATTCAATTTCAAAGGAATTGATATCACTTTTCATGATATTGAAAATGCAGTCGTTTGAAACTGGCAGCGTGCCAAGCTCTTTATGAGTTTCAGATGCAAAGACAGAAAGAATTTTCAATGTTCCAGAGTTTATGACTTCGGGCGCAAAACCATAAGGATATCCGTCCGCAAATGTATATTCAGAAATATATTTTCTGTGGCTTTCAAGAATTTCAGCTGTAAGACTCATGTCAAGGAAAGGCCTGTCTGCCGGAGTAAAAACAATATCGTCTGCTGAAAAGCAAGAAACCTGCGCAAGCATTTCTTCTATTAAAACCGCAGTATTCCAATTTTCCCTTGAAACAATTTTTATTCTATCTTTGCCAAATGAAGATGAAATGAGTTCAACAGCATTTTTATTTTCTTCAGAACAGGCCGCAACAATTCCGCACAAATCTGAAATGCCAGATGCCCAGACAAGACTTCTTTCAAAGGCAGATTTTCCAGAGAAAACTTTTTCAAAGGCATTGGCCGAATTTTCGCCTATATATAAAAAAACTAAATTCTTCATCGTTTCATTATCGGAAAATATCTTGTCTAAATTAAATGGAATGTTTACAATCTGAGCAAAATGGAAATGCAAAACGAATCTAAGAAAGACAACGCCCTGACGGTTTCCCAGCTGACAGAACTTATAAAAACGATGCTTGAAGGCTCCTTTCAAAATCTAATTTTAAAAGGCGAAATTTCAAACTACAAGCCAAGCTCATCCGGGCATCTGTATTTTTCACTTAAGGATTCAGACAGCCAGATTTCAGCAGTCATGTTCAGAGGAGCAGCCTCCTCATTGAATTTCACTCCAAAAGACGGAATGCTGGTTCAGGTAAAAGGCAAAATAACAGTATACGGCCCACGCGGAAATTATCAGATTCAAATTTCATCCATGATAGAAGCCGGAACTGGAAACATAATGGAAATGATTGAAATGCGGAAAAGGAAGCTCGCCGCGGAAGGGCTTTTTGACTCATCAAGAAAACGCCCCATTCCATTTTTTCCAAAGACTGTCGGAGTTGTTACAAGCCCGAACGGAGCAGCTCTTCGTGATATATTGAATATAAGGCGGCGCAGGAATGACAAAATAAGCGTCATTGTTTTTCCCGCAATAGTGCAAGGAGATAGCGCCGCAGAAACAATCGTGCAAATGATAAGAACCGCGAACCAATACAAAATGTGCGATGTTCTGATTGTTGGAAGAGGCGGCGGCTCGCTAGAGGATTTGCTTCCGTTCAGCGACGAAAATGTTGTGCGCGCAATCGCCAGCTCAGACATTCCAGTAATTTCTGCGGTCGGGCATGAAATCGACTGGGCATTAAGCGATTTTGCAGCAGACGTAAGAGCGCCTACGCCAAGCGCAGCGGCAGAAATTGCAATTCCAAGAAAATGCGATATAGAAAACAGCATTGAAAATTTCAAGTCAAACCTTCTTTCCGGAATTCAGGGAAAAACAAATTCCTTGCGCCTCATGCTGAGAAGTTTTGATCCTGAAAATATGCGGACAAGGCTTCAAAATATCGAGCAAAAATATTCAGAAAGATTTGACAGGGCATTTGACTCAATGAAGGATGCAATGGAAAATATAATAAAGGACAGAAGAATAAAAATAAAGCTTTGTCTGCAAAACCTGGAAAACTGCAGCCCGCAAAATATTTTTGACAGAGGCTATTCCATGGTCTGCGATGAAAACGGAAAAATAATAAGAAACTCGTCGGAACTTTCCTGCGGCGCAAAAATAAAAATCAGGCCGGCTGAAGGATTGATTTTCGCAACTGTTGATAAAATAAACTAACGGAGAATAAAATGACAAACTTTGAAGAAAAACTAAAAAGACTTGAAGAGCTTTCTGCATCTATAAAAAAAAGCGATATCAGCCTGGAAGAGGCCCTCAAGGATTTTGAAGAAGGAATAAAGCTTGCAAAATCCATGGAGAAATCGCTTGATGAGATGGAAGGCAAAATTCAAATTTTAATGTCCAATCCTGATGAGCTGGAGGAAGACGGAAAATCCAAGCAGGAAAAAAAACAAAAGCAAAAAAATGAAACAGGACCAGTGCTTGGACTTTTTGACGAATCTTCTGAAATCACAGGAACAAGAGCATGACAGAGCAAAGACGTGTAAAAATTCTAAATGCTGAAGTTGCAAGAAAAATCGCCGCTGGAGAAGTCATAGACAAGCCATGCGCAATTGTCCGTGAATTTTTGGACAACGCAGTTGACAGCGGAGCAACAAGAATCAGAGTTGAAATTTATGGCGGCGGAATTGAAAAAGTCAGGATTATAGACAATGGCTGCGGAATGTCAAAAGAAGACTTGATTCAATGCGCGCGGCCTCATGCAACAAGCAAAATTTCAAAGGAGACAGACCTGCTCAGTCTTTCAACTTTGGGATTCAGGGGAGAAGCCCTTTCTTCAATTGCGGCAGTCAGCAGGCTTGAAATTAAAAGCGGCGGATGGAAAATGAACGCGTCTGTAACAGAGGATCACATTATAGAGCCATGCGCCTCAACAGAAGGGACGATAGCTCAGTCGTCAGGTCTTTTTGAAAATTTTCCAGCCAGAAGACAATTTTTAAAAAGGCCAGCCTCAGAGGGACTTCAATGCAGAACTATCTTTGAAGAGAAAATTCTTCCGCGCCCGGATATTGCTTTTACATTTGCAACTGATGGCGAAGAAAAACTTTCACTTCCAGCAGGGCAATCCTTAAAGGAAAGGTTTGTCCAGACAAATGAATTTTTTGAAAGCAGCGGTTTATTCTATGAACTGAAACATGAGGATTCCGAGAAAAATTTTTCATTCACCCTGATTATCGGAGAGCCTTCTGTGGCAAGAACCTCCAGAAAAGATATTTCCATCTACGTAAACGGAAGAAAGATACAGGAGTATTCGCTTGTGCAGGCAATTGTCTATGGAACACAAGGATATTTTCCAAACGGAACATTTCCAGTCGCCTGCCTTTTTGTTGAAATGAATCCGTCGCTTGTAGACTTCAACATTCATCCTGCAAAACGGGAAGCCAGGTTCAAGGACATAAACGCGCTGCACCATGCAGTAAGCTCTGAAACAAGAAATTTTTTCAGGCAGTATACAGTGAAATCGATGCTCAGCCAAAATGCCGAAGAAAAAACAGAGGAATCACTTTTAAATGAATTTTCTTTTGGATCCGGCACTGAAAAAAATAATTTCATTGAGGAAAATTTTATTCATCAGAATGACAGAGCAAAAACAGATTCAGCCTATTCTGGCGTAAAGCGCGGAATTTCCAGAATGACATTTTCATCAGGCGGAGCAAGACAGTCATTTTTTAAAACAAAACCCTCGCAGGATTTTTTGCGTCCAATGAAGCCAAACTACATACCGGAAATCAAGGCTGAAAATTTTTCAGAGCATGGCAATGAATTTCATTTTGCAGGATGCGTCCTCGGGACTTTTATCATTGCAGAAAAAAATGAAACTCTTTATATAATCGATCAGCATGCAGCCCACGAAAGAATGATTTACAATCAGATTATGGAAGAAGCTGGTCAAAAGCAGACTCTTTTAGTTCCATATATTGTACAGACAGATTCCGAAGCTGACGACAACTTTATCCGTGCGATAAAACAGAAGCTTGAGGAAGCAGGATTTTCATGCAAGGACTGCGGAAATGGAAAATGGGAATTTTCAACAGTCCCTATAAGATGGAAAGGCACCGAAGCAGACTTAAAGAAAGATGTGCTCGACCGTAGAATAAATCCGGCGGATATAATAAACGCAGCGGCGGCTTCCACTGCTTGCAGAAGCGCAGTCATGGACGGAACTGTGCTAGATGAAGAAACTGCAAGTAAAATTGCAAAGGGAGCGCTTGAGCTGCCAGATCCTCACTGTCCTCACGGGCGGCCTGTATACACAACAATAACAAGGCAGCAGCTTTTTGCGCTCGTAAAGCGGACATAAAAATCCGCCTGGCAAAATAAGCTACTGTAATTCCGCAAGCAATCCATTTACTTCTGAAGTCTTAAAATCAGGAGCCTTGGATTGCAAATAAACCAGATATTTTTCTGCGCCGCCTCCATCTCCCTGCGCAAGGCAGACTTTTGCAAGCTCAAGGAACAAAGGCCATTCCGTATGCTGCTTTTTTATAAGTTCCTCATAAATATTTCTTGCGTTTTTATAATCTTTCAAAGATGTATAAGACTTTGCAAGATTTTCTTTTACTGTCAAATTTTCAGGCTCTATGTCCAAGGCATTCTTATAAAACTTTATGGAGCTTTCAAAATCACCAGTATCTCTATATGCACTTCCCAGATTGTTATTAACTTCAAAATTTTTAGAATCACTTTTGTAAGCTTTTAGCAAGAGCGAAACCGCAGCATCAGGCTCATTTCTTGAAAGAAAAATCATTCCTAAATTTGTATTTGCCTTGACATGACCCGGAACAAGCTTCAAAGTTTCCTGATAGAGCCTTATAGCCTCATCTTCACTTTCCGATTCTTGATTCAAAAGTCCAAGGTTATATAGAATATTAGCCTTTACTTCTGGTGAAGTTTTTTCTCTATTATCATAAGCTTTTTTTGCAAAATCAAATGCCTCGTTCTTTTTATTCTGTGCAAACATTACAGTAGAGAGATTGTAATAAGTAAGAGCATTTTTTTCAGCAGTAGAATCAGGACAAGACAGCGCCTTTAAAAAATTCTGTTCCGCAAGGCTGTAATTTTTCAGTTCAGAATAGCAGGAACCAAGCTCCTGATAATTCTGCGCCCGGGACGGATTTATTTTTACAGCCTCGGAATAGTATTTCACAGCTTCTGAATAATTTTTACCATCAGCCAGAATATGCCCGGCAGCCATAAATGCATTTTCATAATCAGGCTTTATTCTTATCGCATTTTGATATGAAGAAAGCGCTTCTTTATTTTTCCCGAGCTTTTCACAAACAAATCCGGAATTATAATGCGCAGGCGCAAAGTTTCCGTTTATCTTTATTGAATTTTGAAAAGCGGAAAGCGACTCACTATATTTTCTTTGCATCGCAAGAACTCTTCCAAGCTGATAGAAATAAATGCTGTTGTCTGGATTCTGTTCCGCAGCATTGCGTAAAAATTTTTCCGCGGAAGCATAATTATGTTTTTCCATGGCATCCATTCCAAGAATAAACATAACGTTAGGTTCTTCCTTAGAATTTTCAAGGGATTTTTCTGCAAATTTTACAGCTTCATCATGAAGATATTTTCTTTCATCTCCATTTTTTTTCTCTGAGCCATCAAACAATGCTCCGGCAATCTCCCCAAGTTTTTTTCCAGCAAATTTTTTTTCATCCACAGGAAGATTTTTTTCGGCATTATAAAATTCAGAAACAGCTTCCTTGTCTTTATTTTCAGACAAAAGTTCTTTTCCATGTGAAATATAATTTTCAACAAGATTTTTTTGACGTGCAACCGCCGCCTCTTTTGCCTTTTGCTCCGCAATCGCTTTTTCTTTTGCTCTCTTTTCAGCAGCGAGTTTTTTTGCAGCGGCTTCTCTTGCAAGTTTCTCTTCCTGCGCCTTTTTCTCGGCCGCGGCTTTTTTCAGTCTTTCAGCCTCCAATCTTTTTTGCTCTTTCTCCTGCTGCTCTTTAAGCGCTTTTTGCTCAGCCTCTTTTTTTGCGTCTTGAATTTTTTGCTCTTCTATTTCACGTCTGTTTTTCGCTTCATTTCTATGACGGAGAATTTCTTCTTCAGAAAGAATTGGATTTCCATTTTCGTCAAATCCAAATTCAGCTAAATCAATTCCGGCTTGCAATGCCTTTTCCACAGCCTCTTTTTTCAAAGAATTTATTTTATCTTTATTTTCTTCATTTTGATTTAAACTGTTTAAAAGAATAAGGGCTTCCTCAAATTTTCCTTCATCGATAAGCTTTTGTGCAAGAGAAAGTTTTTCCTCATCAGAAAGATTTTCTGTTGACTGCAAAACCTGAGCCTGCTTCTTCATGCGCTCAATTTTATTTTTCAGCATATCAGAAATTTCATCATCGCCATCAATAGAAATTTCATTCAAAAGCCCAAGAGCTTCAGAAAAATTTCCGTCATCCATCATCTGCTGAATAAAAGACAGCAGGTCAGAAATTTTTCCATCCGCAACGGCCTTGTCAACAGCAGACTTTTTCAGACCATCCAATATTTCTTTTAAAGGACTTTCTGGCTCCGTTTTTATTGCATTCAAAATTTTCAATGCAGATTCTATTTCACCATTATCAATCAAAGCTTGAATGAAATTTAAAACATCCTTTTCCTGCCCATTTTTCAAGGCGTCTGAGAAAATTTCATTTATCAAAGCGGAAATTTTATTTCTAAGATTTCTCGCATCCTCGCTGCTGCCAGAAGTGTCAATTCCTAAAAGAATTTTTAAAGCCTCTTCATAATTTCCCTGCTCAATCAATTTTTGAACCAGCGCAAGTTTTTCTTCAACAGTCAATTCAGAAACAATATTTTCCTTCGGGCCAAAAAAATTACGATTCTTAAAAATAAAAAATCCCGAGCCGGCCAAAACAGCAAGCAGAAAAAACAGCACTGCCAGTATTTTTTTATTTGATTTCTGTGTTTTTGCTTTTTCAGGCTCAGTGTTTTTTTCCGGCGGAAGTTCATCAAGTTTAAAACTTGAGCTAAAAACCGGCTCCACTTTTTTTATCGTAACTCCGGTCTCCTCTTTTTTTTCAGGCAAAGCAACCGCAGAAATTTTTTGCGGCTCCGTTTCCTTTTTTTCAGCAGGCTTCTTTACAGCGGAAGTCCTGCCAGACGCAGCAACCTTTGTTCCTTCTGAAGAAAGAGCAGTTTTTCTTGGAGCCGTTTTTTTCTCAGCAGCGGCCTTCAGTTCTGTTGAATTATTTTCTGACGAAGACAACTTTTTTCTAGCAGGACTTTTTCTTACGGCGGCCGGCTTTTGTTCAGCAGGCTTTTCGTAGGAAGAAGCTTTTACAGCTTTTGATTTTTCTAAAAGTCCGGAAGTTTTTTTTGCGGCGGAAGTTTTTGTTTCCACTGCTTTCTTTGCGCCGGAAGTCCTTGCAGCTCCATCCTTTTTCGTTCCAGCTGAAGAGGCAGATGTTTTTCTTGCAGCCGAAGTCTTTTCAGCAGGAATATTTTTCTTTGAACCTTCAGGCTTTTTAGTCCCGGAAGTTTTTTTATTTTCCAAAATATCTTTATTCGAGTTCTGATTCGTAGCCATAGTCAACCGTTCCTTCTGCGCCAGCAGTCATATTCGATGTTTCTGAATTCTGCAGCGATGCCGCCACATCTTCAAGCAATTTTCTTCTTCTCGCAGCATCCTCTTCTGCTCTTCGTGCAGCCTCTTCCCTCTGAGCGTTCAAAGCGGCCTCCTGATAGGCTTTTTGCTCCTGAAGCATTCGTTCAATTTCTGCACGCTGCTGCTCAAGCCTAGCTTCCTGCTCAGCCATTTTCGCTTCCAGTTCCGAAGCTTTTTCTTCTTCCCTTGCTTTTTTTTCTGCGGCGGCCTGCTCTTCAACAAGCTGCTTTTCTTTTGAAACCCGCTCTATTTCCGCGCGCTGCTGCTCAAGAAGAGCCTGCTGTTCGGCCATTTTTGCCTCTAGCTCCGCAGCCTTGTCTTTTTCATCCTGAATCTGCTTTTGCGCCGCTGCCTGCTGTTCAGCCAAGGCCTGCTGCTCCTGGGCAGACTGAATCAACGCGGCCTCTTCTTTCAGACGCTTTTCTTCTGCAAGACGCTCTTCCTCCGCTTTTTTAACACCTTCAAGCAATGCGATAATCTGCTCAATTTCAGCTTTCTGCCTGTCATTCGGAGACAAGTCAAGATAAAGCTTGTAATCCTCAAGGCTTGCCGCATATTTTTCCTGCTTGAGCTCAGCATTCGCGCGGTTTAAAACCGGAGGAGCATAAAGGCGGTTTGCTGCGATTGCAAGCGAATACCATTTTTCAGCTGAATAAAAATCTTCCATCGCAAAGCAGACATTTCCAGCGTTAAAAGCAAGAACCTTTTTATCCGTCCCGGAAACCTTCATTCCTTCCGTGCAGACATCAAGACTTTCTTTTAAAAGCCCCATTTTTTCATAGCAAAGCGCAAGATAATTGTAAGCCTTTGGAAATTTTCCAATGCTGATGGCCGACTTTAAAAACGGAACAGCCTCTTCAACACGGTTTTCTTTAAACAGATTTTCACCTTGCAAAAAATCATCGTTCTGCGCAAATGCGCTGAATGCAAGCACCAGAAAAGAGACAAAAAAGGTTTTCTTAAACTTTTTATAAAAAGACATCACTTTATTATCTGCCATTTTTATCAAAATTCTTAGGAAAACAACAGATTTTTTAATGCGCATCAAACTGCTGCCAGCCAATCCAGATGCGGCCATAGCGCATTATCTTCAAAAACTACGGCAAATTGACATATTCCATGAAAAAAGGTAACCTTTTTTAGAAAATAATTAAACAGGCGGAATTTCAATGGGCTCACTGGCATCTGTAATTATAATAGGTGTTTTAATCGCATTTGTCGCTACAGCGTTGATTTTTATAGTAAAGAACATAATAACTCCTTCTAAAATAGACGGAATTCCAAAGCTTATAAAAGACGGAAAATTTCAGGCGGCGCAGCGGTGCGCAAAATCCGTTATTTCAAAAAATCCAAGGAACTACACTGCCCATTATTTCTTAGGAAAAGCCTATCTAAAAGACGGAAAGCCGGAGCTTGCATTCATAGAATACAAAACCGTAAATCAAAACGCACTCTTTAATGGAGAAATTCCAGAGGCCGAATTCAGAAAGGAAATGGCAGAGCTCTACAAAAGGTTCAACCAGCCCGGAGAAGCGTTAAAGGAATATCTCCTGCTAACAAAACTTGAGCCGAACAATCCAGAAAACACATTCAAAGCCGCTGAAATTCTTGAATCCCAGGGAAACACAAAGCTTGCGATGGGATTTTACCAAAAGACAATTCTTTTGAACAAGCGGAACCCAAAGGCCTACACATCTATCGGACGGCTTCTTCTTAGGGCAAAAAATTATACACAGGCGAAGCAGGCGCTAGAAACTTCAATAAAACTGAATCCGGAATCTTATGAAAACTATTATTACCTTGGAAAAGTCTGCAAAGAAAACAAAGACTTGTCCACGGCCGTAAAGCTTCTGGAAAAAGCGGAACGCTCGCAGGAGTACAGGCAAAAAGCCCTGGTAGAAAAAGGAACCTGCCTTATGATGGCGGAACAGCTTGAAAAAGCGACAGATGCATTTGAGCGCGCGGTGGCGAATGCGAAAGTTCCAAATTCACAGGAAACATTGTATGCAAGATATTTTCTTGGAATCTGCTATGAAAAAAGCAGAAAAATTGAAAAAGCGATAGAACAATGGGAAACCGTATATAAATTCAACAGCAAATTCAAGGATGTAGCGTCAAAGTTAAATCAGTATAAAGAACTGGAAACAAATGACGGAATAAAGGAATATTTAACAGCAAACAACCAGCAGTTCATGGAGCTTTGCAAAAAAATCCTAATGGAAGGCTACAATCTTCAAAGCCAAAAAACAGATTTCACGCCTTATGGCTGCCAGATTCTTGCTACAGAAAAAAAGCAGGAAGCATTCCTAAATGCAAAGCAGCAATTTTTTCTAGCGCAGTTCTACCGTTCCACCGATACAATAGAAGAAACTCCTGTAAGAAGGCTTGCAGACACAATAAAAGCAAAAGGATATGTAAAGGGCCTGCTTTTCGCCAGCTCAGATTTTTCCCACGCAGCGCAAGTTTTTGCAGAAAGCCGTCCTCTTTCCCTGATATCAAAGGACACTCTTGAATCACTGTTCAAGAAGGCTGGCATCCAATGAAATTCCTTTGCGTCTCTGACCAGATAGACCCTTTAGTCTACTCTTCCACTGTAAAAGAAAGATACGGAGATGTTGACGCTGTCTTTTGCGCCGGAGATCTTTCCATGGAATATGTTGACTTCATAGTTGACGCATTGGGAAAGCCAACTTTTTTCGTCTTCGGAAACCACGATTTAAAGGAATACAAATACTACAAGAACAAGCTGTTTTCAGATCCGCTTTCGATAGGCCCGGCGCTTAAATTTGAAGGAACAGCAGTCGAGCATGCGCATGGAGCGGACTACGCAAGCAACAAAAACATAAGATGCAAAAAGCTTACATTTGAGACTGAAGATGGAAAAAAAACGCCCCTTCTCATTTCTGGAGTTACAGGAAGCATAAAATACAACAACGGGCAGGCCCAGTTTACAGACAGGCAGATGAAAAGGCAGCTTATAGCAATGATTCCAGGTCTGCTATGGAACAAAATCAGATATGGAAGATACTGCGATGTTTTTTTGACACACGCCTCTCCAAGGCACATTCATGACAGAGAAGATCAGTGTCATAAAGGATTTGACTGTTTCAACTGGTTTATTAGAAAATTTTCACCAGGACTTATGATTCACGGCCATATACATCTATACGATTTGCAGGCAACAAGATGCACAGTAACCAAAAAGACAACAGTTATAAACGCATACAGCCATATAGTAATTGAATATGAACCAAGTTTGAAAAAAGGAGAAAATTTTGGAGCAAACATTTCTATCCTCGCAGACAGATGAAGATTTCTCAAAAGCACGCAACAAAGCGCTTTTCAACGAAATTCAGCATCTTTTAAATCCAGAGGAAGCAAAGCTTATTTCATTTACAGACATAAAAAAAATGCTCAAGCCAAGCAACGAAGTCTACAAGGGAATGCAGGTTGTCCCCATCAAGCTGATTGTAGGCAGCGAGGGCCGCTACAAAGATTTTGACAATCATTTTTTGCCAAAAAACAATTTTTTAAAGTCCCGCTGGGAACACGTGGACATGGCGCATTATCAGGACATAACGCTTCCTCCAGTAAGCCTTTATGAGCTTGGCGGACTTTATTTTGTAAGAGACGGAAACCACCGTGTTTCTGTTGCAAAAATGAAGGGCATAGAAAATATTGACGCTGAGGTTGTAAGCCTTCAAAGTGAAATCAAGCTCAAGCCAGGAAGCACAAGAGAGCAGATGGAAAAACAGGTCATTGAATATGAGAAGCGTGTGTTTTACGCAGAGACCTGTTTCGGCGACATAACTGACTACTGGTGCCTGAATTTCAGCACGCCGGGCCAGTATGACCTTATCTACAACCACATTCTATGCCACAAATACTACATAAATTCCGGAAAAAAAGAAGAAATCTCCATGGAAGAAGCGATTCTTTCATGGTTCAACAATGTCTATCTTCCAGTAATCAGGGCAATTGAAAGCCGGAAAATTCTAAAGAGCTTTAAAGGCAGAACTTTGTCCGACCTATATGTTTTTCTTATAAAATACTGGGATGAATTAAAGCAGCGATTTGGAAACGACTTTCCGCTTGAGGACGCAGCTGAAGATTTTTCAAAAAAATACAAAAAACGCTCTCTCTACCGGAAAATTAAAAACTTAGCCGCGAAGTTAAAGATGAAGAAAAATTTAAAAACAGCTGATTTTTAATCCGTTTTTCAAATTTTTGGCTGTTAATTTGGCGGTTTTATGCCGATAATTTTCAATGAAAACTTGACGGTACAATATTTCAATGCTAAAATATGCGAAACTGCCTGCGGATTATTTTTATATTCGGCAGAGAATTTTAAAATATTTAGTTAAAATTGAAAATTGCACAAGGAGCTGACGTCTTGATTTTAGATGACAAATTTGCATACATTCCTCTTTTCTCGGTTTCTGTAATTTGCGTATTTTTATTTGTTTTATTTCTCTTAATCCGCAAGAAAAAAACTGCCAGAGTAAGTTTCATAGCTCTTCTCTCTGATTTTATTTTAGGAGCAGGAAGCCTTATTGCCGCCATAAAGGAAGTGACTGGAGAAGAAAATTCCTTCGCTTACTTTGCCGCCGCTGTTTCTATCGCAGCGCTTATTTTAATTCCATACTGCATTATTTTATATACGTTTGAGCCAAAGAAGATTGAAAAGCTTGTTCCTCACTATATAAACGCAGCAGAAGAAAAATCCTATGCGCAGGCGCTCCAGCAAGTTTCCACACAGCAGCAAAAATCAATTCAGCCGGACGAAAATGAGTCAAGAGCGCTTGAAATCAGCTATTCTTTCGCAGAAAAAGCATCAGGAGCATTTTCCGAGAAAAATGGAATGAACACTCTCCTTGACTATGTGAATAAAACTATAAGGGAAGAAATAAACGCAGACGGCGGCGCAATTCTCATGGTTGACGATTTTGAGGATGTGATTACAGTCCGCTCATTCGACGGAGACTTTCCGCCGCCATACAAGCTTCCAAGCGATATGCCGCACAAGCCTATCCGTATTGCCACAAACTTTAAGTTCGCATCATTTCCGCTTAGAGAAAACATCTTTGGAGAAATTGCGACAGCCGGAAAGCCGGAGCTTATCACAAAACCTGAAAATGATGCAAGAATTTATCAGAATGGGCCGGAAGAATTCCTTGAATGTGGAAGCTACATAATGATTCCTATAAAAATTCAGGATTCAGTAATTGGTGTAGCGGCTTTTGCAAGAACAAAACAGAATCCGGTTTTCACTGAAGAGAATTTAAAGACAGCATCAATGATTACAGATTTTGCCGCCACCTCTATAAAAAGTGTTGTATCAGTAAAGGATATCATAGAGCATAACGATCTTATGAAAGAAGCTGAAATAGCCTCGAAGATTCAGGAAATGCTTCACCCGGCAAAGCTCCCTGCCCTTCCAGGAATTCAGATTGGAACAATTTGGAATCCAGAAGAAGGTGTTTGCGGAGACTATTATGATATTATTGTTTCCAGAAGAGACAGAGTGTCGTTTGTAATGAGCGATGTCGCAGGAAAGGGCATAAACAGCGTAATAGTCATGTCAATGCTGAGGGCAATGATCAGGCTTGTTGTAAACACAAAGAAAACCGCAGGAACTATCCTTGAATGGGTAAATCATGGAATCGCGGCAGAAAGCTTCAGCACAGACCATTTTGCCTCTTGCGCTCTTATAAACTATGATCCTATAAAGAAAGTTGCTGAAATTGCAACAGGCGGAACAACACCTGTATTCTACTACAGCAAGGAAGCAAATGAAATAAAGCAAATTTCAACACCTAGCGAGCCAATTGGTGTTGACAAGGAATCCCAGTACAAAGATATCTTGCAAGATATTAAAACTGGTGATATTCTTATTACATATACAGACGGACTTGTTGAAGCTTTAAATGAGCAGGGAACGCAGTATCCTAAGGAATCTTTGTTAAAAATAGTTTCTTCAAACGCAAATTCTACAGGAAAAGATATTGCTAATCTTGTGAAGTCTGATATTAAGAAGTTTATAGGCAACAGCAGTCTTCATGACGACCAGTCGTTGCTAGTAATAAAATTTTAAGTAAATTTGAGCAGTAAGGAGACATCTTATGGAACTTAAAATAAGGAAGAATGGAGAAGTCTACATCATTGATGTAAACGGTGAAATGGACTTGTACAATTCTTACAAACTCAAGGAACTTGTAATGAAGATGCTTGAGAAAAATGTAAAATCATTTGTAATCAATCTTGAGCAGGTTGACTACATTGACTCCTCTGGAATTGGAGCTCTCATTTATATTTGTTCAACAATCAAGAAGATGAATTTGAAGCTCTATATTTCAAACGTTCATGGTTCTGTAAAAAAAGTTATTGAACTCACTAAGTTGATGGGCTACTTCCCTATTGCAAATAGTGTTGAAGAAGCGTTGCTCATGATTAACGAATAAGAGGTACTTTAAATGGAAGAATTCAAAGAACTTCGTTCAGATGGCAATGACCCATTGTTTGACAAGACAAATATGCTTTACAAGGCATTTCCTTCAAACTTTAGGCAGATTCGCTATTTTACACTTTTAATTGTTCAATCAGCGCCGCTTGAAATAAAAGAAATCAACCTTCTTGAGCAGCAGATAAGTGAAGTTATAAAAAATGCAGTTAAACATGGAAATAACTGTGATTTGAATAAACAAGTTCATGTCTGGTATTCTTTTAGTCCGACACATGCGCATATCATTGTTGAAGATGAAGGTGAAGGATTTAAAGATCTAGAAAAATGGAATGAATTCAACAGAAAACGTTTGGATTGTCTTCATAATTCAAATTTTGAAGAGCTTTCCAACTATGTTTCATTCCGTACAAAAAAGTCTGATGAGCAGGATGGTGGAAACGCCCTTTTTGCAGCTCTGGAATACTGGAACGGTGGTTTCGTATACAATGACAAGCGCAATGGTGTTGCAATGCTTAAAAGATTCCAGCAGAAACGCCATGGTGTTGCTGTAGACGGAGAATAACCTCTTTACTTATACAGGGCTGAAATCCGGCCTTGTATAATTTTCCCGGGGATGTACCGGTTTCGACAAGCAAGAGAAATCTTGTGTTGCAGGTAGGCGTGAAAGTGCCTTAAACTGACAAAAAAATAACTGCAAAACGTAGAGAAGACGAACAGTCTGAAAACGAACAGTTTGCACTCGCTGCTTAAGCAGTGCCGGAACTTTTAGTATGCTGTTCCTAATGCTAGAATGTTCTGTTGCTGACAGGGACTTGTTGAGCTAGTTTCTTGAGGCTAGTTCAAGACATTTATCAAGATACGGAAGAGACGCCTTTGAAGCCGCTACCTTTTCCCGACAATTACCTCGCTTCAATAAACCTGTAGAGATGCTTGGTTTGCTTGCATGGACGCGGGTTCGACCCCCGCCATCTCCATAAGCACTTGAAAACTTTTTAGTTTCAGGTGCTTTTTGTTTTTTTCACCCTCTTTGACAATGTGGAAAAACCTTCGGTTGGTGCGTCAAAAGCAATTTCAACCCTTTCTATAATATCAAGTTTTAGAAAATCAAGATCTTTTGAAAAATCTATAAAAAGCTGATACGGGCAAATTTTCAAAGCGTCAACAAGATTCGCCAAATTTTGACGTGAAGGCCACATTTCGCCAGTTTCATAATTTGAAATTGTAGTCGGAGAAAGATCCACCAGCTCAGCAAGCTTTTCTTGTGAAAAATTGCACTTCTGTCTAAAAAATTTTAAATTTCTTGCAAACGTCGCAGCAAGATTTCTTTCATTTTTTTTCATAGTCTCGTTTTGCCGCAGACTCCGCTTTTAATTTTGTATCATAAACAGCCACAAGAGAACTGTCTATCCAGCCCTGCTCCACCTTATACCAAAGCAAATAATCTTTGCCAGTTCCCTTTTTATCTGTATTATCATCAAGCTGAACTTTCCGCTTTCCGCATATTAGAAAAATGTCACCGCTTCTTGCATGGAAACAAATTTCACTTGAAAAATCGGCAGAAAGCCTGAAGGCCGCATAAGGAACAGTCACAACCAGCCATTCCTGATCCGGAGCAATGGAGGATTCATCCTGAAAGCTTAAATCAACTTTTTTTTGCATACAGCCGGAAAGAAAAATAGCAAGAAAAAAAACAAGGACTGAAAAAGTTCGTTTCATTTTTTCAGCACCTCAAGTATATACGATTTTACGGCCGGATAAAGCAATAAATCACTATCCACAAAATTCAACTTCACTACATCCTCAACAGGAATCCAGCTGTAATCTGTATGCTCTGTTAAAATGTATTTTTCTTTAATTCCATCATGCGGAACAAATATTCTATATGCATTCAAAAAAACAGTCTCGTCATTATGAACAAAAGAAGCCTCTGCAATTTTTTCACCAACTTCTACCTTGATGCTAAATTCTTCCTCCATTTCCCTCACAACAGCATCTTTGTCTGTTTCTCCAGGTTCAAGCTTTCCACCTGGAAATTCCCATCGCCCGCCCATTTGCCCAGTAGGATTTCTGTGGGCAACAAGAATTTTTTTGTTCAGCAAAGCTATACATGCAATAGAAAATTTTGACATAAAAACCTCTATAAAAGCATGACTTGTGGAAATACAAAATGCAATATGCCAGCCGCAATACAGATGACTCCAATATATTTTCGTGAATCAATAAAAATCTTATAAACCGCAGGAGGAACAGAATCCTCTTCTGAACTGGCGGAAATATAATATTCCAAAAGTATCGAGGCGCCAGAAAGAAAGCCTGCAATGCTAGGAAGCAAATCGCCTATGACAGGAATATCATTCCTAAAAACAGAGAGAATTTTCATAACGGCTACAAAAACACATAGAACGCCAACAACAAGCCTAAATTCAGGGCTATCAAAATTCAGGCCGCCAAAAGAATTCTCCTGGCTAGAATCAGAAGAATCCTCGCTGGAAGATTTTAACTGAACAAGATTTTTTCCATAAATCAAAATCAAACCGGCAAGAATATTCAGCAAGACAGAAAGAAAATAAAACTGAGCCATAAAAGTTCCTCTATAAAAGAATAAATGAAAATTTGAAAATTGTAAATGGTAAATTCATCTATTTGAAATCTTGCATTTTAAATCGGCAGATTCATCCTTAAAGAGCAAGAGACAGTTTATATAAACCAAATCATAGTCATTGAAAACTGCATAAACGGGCTTTGGCTGCTTTGGATTGAAATCAAAAAGTGTTTCAAATTTGTCAGCAACCGCGCCTTCTGCATTTAAACATTCAAACTGAGCTTTCATCGGAAGAGAATCAATATTTCCCAGATTTTCGAAATTGGAGAATTCGACAGAGGCATAGACTTTACCATCAAATGAAAATGCAGAAAGCTTTCCTGTCATTCCTGCAATTGAATTTTTATCAGTTCCTCCGTTTATAATTCCAAGGAAAAAGAAAAAAATGACACATGACGCCATTGTAAAAAAAGCTATTTTATTTCCCTTTGTTGAAAAAAGAACTTTTATAAGACCTTTTTTTGGTGCAGTTTTGCCGGTTGCCAAATCCCGGTAAATTTGCTGCTCATGACGGCGGAACGAGCCTCTCTTATAGTGAAAAACAAAATCGCCTTCATCATTCAGAATTTCAGGCTGGCCTTCATCATCGAAAATTTCCATTTACCCTTCCATTAAAAATCAGTTTTTTATAACAGCCTGAATCAAGGAGTCGATTCTCCACCAGCAAACAGATGCCTTTTCATTCCTTACAATCAATGCAGAAATTATTCCCTCACGGCTCAGATTAAATGAATAGTAGAGGCAGGATTCCCTATCGAGCGAAATTCTACGCTTTAAAATTCTCTGTCCGTTTGACTGAACCATCTGCAGGCTAAAGCCATTGTCAGTGCTTACAATGAAATAAAGCCAGCCGCTGTCTGTAATTCCAAAAAAATCATAGGGAATTTCAAATGTTTCCTTAGAGAATCCTTCGGAAATCGGCTCATCATAAGGCGGAACCGTTATAGGAAAATCATAGGAATTATTCTCAACATCAAAAGGATGAATCAGAGTTGTTATGTATTCCACTCCGGAC
Organism: uncultured Treponema sp.; assembly: GCA_964607295.1. GTDB lineage: Bacteria > Spirochaetota > Spirochaetia > Treponematales > Treponemataceae > Treponema_D. The sequence continues at coordinate 56,371 of CAZSJX010000010.1, forward strand.
TGAACACGGCTTGACTCATCAATGTAGCTTGAAAAATAGTCAACCTTCAAATACAGCTTGCGTTCCTTGTAATCCGGAACAATATTCTCCAGAGAAAAAAAAGTTTCTGATTTTTCCTCGGCAAAAGGATTTGGAACATTCTCTTTTTCAATTGGAATCGTATACATTAAAAATCCGTCCATCGAAAACCAGTAGACAACAGCTCCGGATGAAGTTGTGCATAAAACAACGAGCTCATTTTTGTCTGTTGTAAAAATATTTTTTATGTACGGAAAAGGAGTTCCCCCAGGCCCCTGCTGGCCGATATAGTTCATATATTTTTTTGAATCATCAAATCTTACAATTATCTGGCTCAAGACTTGATTCGTCCTTGGATCTGTCTCCTGGCGGCTCAACGGAAGCTTGTCAACAGCATAAAGATATTTTCTTGAGTCGACAGCAATTTTTGAAACCTCGTTAAAAGAATACGGAACAGCCGCACGCGTAGAATTTACATCGCTGGTGTTTTCAGAAAATGAAGGACGAGGATTTTCCTGCGGATTGTAATACAAAGCAAGCAAATCGCCGTAGCTGTTCATCTCCATTATTTTTTTTGACTCGCCGTTCAAAATATAAAAAAAGCCATCCCGCATTGCAACAGAAGTATTGATAGTTCCAGCTGACGACATATTAAAAAGATTTAGCTCATCTTCAAAAGTTCCGTAATTCAAGTCAAAAAGATTTTCCTTTTCAACTGTAGAGACTATTTTTCCGTTTCGGCAGCCGCAAAAAATAGAAACTGAAATAAAAACAAAAGCAACCAGAAGATTTTTAAAAAATTTCATAGCACAAAGAGAATAAAAGATTTAGCGAATTTCATCAAGAAGCGGCGCGCTAAGCATGGCGGCGTATTCCGTCAAATTTTACTTCCCATAAAAAAAGCCCGGACGGAGGAGCAGTAAGTCCAGCCTTGGCTCTGTCGCAGCTTTCAAGGATTTGCTTAAATTCACATGGACTTGATTTTTTTTGCGCAAGCTGAACAAGAGTTCCTGTGATAGATCTGACCATTTTCCATAAAAAAGCGTTCGCCTCAATCTGAAAAACAAGCAGATCAGGATTTTCCTTGTCCCAGAAAAAAAACGCATTGTCAATATATCTCTTCGTAGAAAGACTGGAATCTCCAGCCGCGGCAAAAGAAGCGCAGTCAATTTCCCCACGAAGGCAAGAGCACATTTCATTCAAGGATTCAATTTCTGGGCGAAACGGAATAAACCATCTGTAACGGCTTTCGCTTGCCAGCGGAGGATTTTTTGTCTGAATAAAATATCTGTACAGTCTCGAAGTCGCGCAAAACCTTGAGCTAAAACCATCCTCAACGGCGCGGGCTTTTAAAATCCTTATATCCTGCGGAAGAATTCCGTTCAAGGCCCGGACATAATTTTCACAGGGAATAGTGTCTATTGGAGAATTAAAATTAGCAGCCTGCCCCGCCGCATGAACACCGCTGTCAGTTCTTCCGCTGCCCGAAAGCTTTACTGGAACTTTCAGCATCTTGAAAAGCGCAGTTTCAATTTCACCCTGAACAGTACGGACCGGAGCCCCGTTGTCAGACTTATCCTGTCTTTGCCAGCCGCAGAAATCGGTTCCGTCGTAAGAAACTGTAAGAAGAATATTAGTCATCTTCACTGAAAATGTTGTTAGAAGAGAGCTCAGATGTCATTTTGTCGTAAAGCGACTTCGCAACTTCAAGAAGCGGACCAGGCTTAGCCTTGCTGGATTTTCCCAGACCGAAAATTCTCGCAATGGCCTTTTTGCTTTCATCAAGCTTTTTCAGCCTAAGCTCCTGATTTTCCCGCTGCCCATACTTGTACTCCAAAAGACCGCTTAAATAAATCACACCGTCATATCCATAGTTCTTATCAGTGTCAGGACCAAAATTTGAAACAGACTCTATCGACTCAATCCGGCCAGTTTCATTAATCAAAGTCTGCTGGTAAAAAAACAGCGACTTTCTATAAAAAACCTGGGCTATATAGCCGTAATTATGCTGCGGGCAGACACGCTCAATCTCATTGCAAATCCACGCAAGACGCAGGGAAATTTCAGCGCGCTTAAAAGTCGGAGCATAAGCAATGTCAGCCTTTTCATAGCAAAGAAGCGCAAGATAATACATTGCAGCTCCATCATATAAAGTCCGCTCATTATTCAGGCTATAATGCGGAAAAATAGTTTCAGCCTCTTGTATTCTATGCTGCTCGTCCTGCATAATCCTGTCAAAGGTCTCAGGATCTTTTATATCCTTAAAATCCTTCCAAAACAAAGCAGTATGGCAATGCGGGCAGCAGCCGATTTCATAAATAAGAGGATAAACCCTTCCATATTTTTTTGACGGCTCATAATTTCTATGAAGCTCATCTGTAAGATTTCCTGCAATAGTACGTCCTCCGCCCTGATGCATAAGCTCCTGCCTGAATTTTTTGCGGCAAACTGGACACAAGGCGTCTTCTTTTGCCCAGTAAGAAACCGAGGGCTTTTTTTCAGCTTCTGAAAAAAAATTCTTTCTATTGAACTGCGTTGCCATTTTTTCCTCCGCAATCTTTATTCTTTTCTCATGTAAACAGCTCGATTACAACATACGCCAAAGCATATTCTTTTTCGTGGCTAAGCGAAACATGAATTTTATACTTCGGGCCGCATTTTTCCTCTAGTATTTTTTTTGCATTTCCTAAAACTTTTATTTCAGGCTTCTCGCTATCGTCCTTTGAAACAAAAACCTCATTTAAATTGAATCCGCAGATGCCGGTTCCAAGAGCCTTTGAAAATGCTTCCTTAGCAGCAAACCGGCTTGCATAGAATTCACACTTGCGCTGAAGTCCAGCACTTTCAGAAATACGCTCGCTTTCATTATAAAACCGGCTTATCATATCCTTGGACAGAGCCCATTTTTCAAACCGTGAAACTTTTGCTATATCGCAGCCAATGCCAAAAATCATGGAAACCTTTATGATAAAACTGGAACTTTAAAAGCTGAGCTTGTGGATTTCTTTTCAGGCGCAAGCTCTTCCACAGGGACATCATCCTTCTGCTCCGCCTTTGAAACATTCAGCACAAAAACACTGAGGCTTTGAGAAGAAACATTAATATTTCCTGGAGCCTCAATCTGAACCGGAACTTCATAAATTCCAGGCTCCGAAATAAAAGCGCAGTCAGCAAAAACTTTAAAATCATCCGCGGAAAGTTTTTCAATGTCAAGCAGATTTCCCTCCACGGAAAAATCAATTTTCACAGCATCTCCGGAAACCTCAAGCCCGGATGAAAGATTTTCAAGCGCAACAGGAATATCTTTAAATTCCTTCACAGTTCCTTCAACAACAATAGGAACAGAAACTCTGACTGATTTTTTATCGCCAAGGATTGAAATATACGAATTTGTATTAACAGGGCTTACAATTTTAGAGATGCTTCCGTCCGCCCCGTCAATAGAAACCGCGCCAACAGGAAGCCTGCTTATTGAATCCAGCATCGAAGCCGGGCCGCACAATGTTACAAACGAAGGATCCAGCTCCGCAGAAAGAGCCTTGTATCCATGAGCGGGCTTTCCTAAAACAGAAGCATAAAGTGGAACTGCCTTCGCCGCTTTTTTTTGTATTTGAATTTTCACATTGTCAGGCTGATTATAGATTTCAAGCGGCTCTAAATCCAGCTGCACAACTTTCTCATCAAGCTCAACATAGACCGGAAAGTCATAGGTTCCCTCTTTTGTCTGGGAGGAAACATCAATAAACGCAGTCAAATCTTTATCCATTATAGAAGCAATCTGATCACGCTTAGTCCTGACTTTGACCCTTATGTATTTTACCTGCTCAAGCCCGGAAACAGGAATCATATTTCCTTCCGCCCGCACTTCAAGAGGCACTGAAAAAGTCCTTGTATCAAGAAGAGAAATCTGATGAAAAAAGTAAATCATCGCCGCCAGAACAAAGCAGATTGCTTTTACAGGCCAGTTCTTAGTTATCTTTACCAGTAATTGGTTTATGCTCATCTATTGTATCCTCTATAATCTGCTGGTCTGGAGTAATATCCAGCTGACGCTCAAGAATTCTTGTAACCTGATCCATTGTAAGGTCATAATGAAGCTTTGAGTCGTAGGCAAGGCTGTACGCTCCGGTCTCCTCGCTCACAACAAGAACAACACAGTCGCTCACCTCGCAAAGGCCTAAAGCAGCCCTGTGCCGTGTTCCAAAAGTCTTTTTTATGTCGTACTGCTCGCTTACCGGCAGAAAGCATCCCGCCGCAAGAATTTTTCCTCCCTGAATAAAGCAGGCGCCGTCATGCAAAGGCGTGTTGTGTCCGAATATCGTTACAAGCAGGCTCGAAGAAAGGTCGGCATTAAGCCTTGTTCCCGTGGAAAGAATATTGTCAAGCTTTGTGCGCCGCATAAAAACAGCAAGCATTCCCCGCTTTTGCTTTGAAAGCATTTCAGCGGCAATAAGGACAGAATCCACATACGAATGTTTCGCCCGGCTTCCAAAAGTAAACCATTCAGCCTGTCCAAGCTTAAGGAACACTTTTCTCAGTTCAGGCTGAAAGACAATCGCAAAGGCCATCATGAGTCCAGGCGCAATAACAGAGAAAACCCAGAGCAAGGTTCTAAGCTGAAGAATAACTGCAACCGCATAAGAAAGAACAACAACCACGGCGGCCCTTATAAGCTGGATCGCATTAGTTTTTGTTATAAGCTGATAAGCCTTGTACAGAAGAAATGTAATAATTCCTATGTCAAGAACAGGCCTGATAAAGTCATATATTTTTATTAAAGTCTCAAACTGATTCATACTTTAAAAGCGATTTTAACACAGCAAGAGTATCTTTACAAGGAGCAACATCATGCACGCGAAGCATAAAAGCGCCTTTTAACACAGAAATCAAATCAGCGGCAAGAGTTCCGTAAAGCCTGTCCTGGACTTCCCGCCCCGTAATCTGGCCTATGCAGGATTTTCTTGAAAGAGCCATCAGAACAGGAAATTTTCCAGCGCAAAGAGAGCCGCAGTTTGAAATAAGGCTCAGATTTCCCCCGAGGTTCTTTCCAAAGCCAATTCCGGGATCAACAATTATCTTTTCTTTTTCAATTCCGCATTTAATGGCGAATTCCGCCCTTTGCTCAAGATATAAGCTGACATCATTAAAAATATCCTTGTATTCCGTGTCCGCCTGCATTGTAGAAGGGATTCCGCGCTTGTGCATCAAAATCACCGGTATTTTCTTTTCTGCGGCAAAAAAAGCCATCTGCGGATCATCTTCCAGCGATGAAATATCATTCAAAATATCCGCCCCGGAATCAAAGGCCGCCTTCATGACAGACATTTTCCGCGTATCAACTGAAATTGGAATATCGCTTTTCCTGCGGATTTCCTGAATAACCGGAACAATTCGCTTTATTTCCTCCTCTGCGCTCACGTAATCCGAGCCGGGCCGTGTGGACTCTCCGCCAAGGTCAAGTATATCTGCGCCCTCGTCAATCAGCTCAAAGGCACGCTCTGCGCCGCCTCTGCTTCCGCTGAAAAAGCTGTCAGGAGTGCAGTTTACAATTCCCATCAGAAACGCCGGAAAATCTGTTGAAATTTTTCTTGAAGCCAAGTTTAAAGTTCTCATTTTCGAATCAGCTCCTTAGCCGCCGCTATTATTTTTTCAGGAGAAAGCCCCGCGTCGTCCAGAATCTGCTCCCTGCTTCCGTTTGCAACAAATTTATCAGGAAACGCAAGCACCGCAGTCTTTAAAAAAGAAGTTTCAGGAGCGCCATGAATAAAACTTTCAAGCCACTCTGAAATTCCGCCAAGCTTAACACCGTCTTCTATAAAAACAATTCCAGAATAGAGCTTAGCGATGCCGGCAAAATATTTTTCATCAAAAGGCTTTATAAACCTAAGGGAATAAATGTCAGCGTCAATCTCATCCATAACGAGCGCGCGCGCAGCTGTCAGTGTCTCTGAAAAAACGCTTCCCGTGCAAACCAAAAGTATTTTTTTCCGCCATGAATCCTCGCCCTGTCCAAAAGAGGAAATAGACGGGGCAAAATCCGAAGACTGCAGAAGAACACCTTTTCCAGGCTCCACAGAAACAGAAAAAGGCTCAAGCTCAGAAGGACAGGCCATTTTAGGCCAGCGGATTACAACAGGTCCGGCCGCAGCATTAACAGCCCAGTCAAGGCACAGCTCCATGTCCTTTTTTCCCGCCACAGAAATTATAGAAAGATTCGGCACAGGCCTGAAAAGCGCGATGTCAAAAATTCCCTGGTGAGTTTCTCCGTCAGAAGGAACAGCTCCGGCGCGGTCAAGCGCAATCACTACATGCCTGTTCTGCAGCGCAATGTCTTCTATAATCTGGTCAACGCTTCTCTGAATGAAAGTTGAATATATTGCGACAACAGGAACAAGTCCGCCAGCGGCAATTCCTCCCGCAAAGGTTACAGCGTGCTCCTCAGCGATTCCAACATCAAAAAATCTGTCCTTGAATTTTCTTGAAAAAGCGTCAAGGCCGGTTCCCTTTGACATCGCCGCTGTAATAGCCACAATCCTGCTGTCAGACGCAGCCATTTCAACGATTTTATTGCTGAAATTCTCCGTAAAGCTTAAATTGTCAAATTTTTCAACAATTCCATCGCTTATATTAAAAGGACCCACGCCATGGAACACAGAAGGATTATTTTCCGCAGGGCTGTACCCCTTTCCCTTCTTTGTAACAACATGAATAACAACCGGACGCGGAATTTTTTTTGCACGTTTAAAGACGCGCTCCATCTCTTCAATGCTGTGTCCGTCCAAGGGGCCTGTATACTCAAAGCCAAGGTCAACAAAAAGATTGTTTGTAAAAAAAAGCCCCTTAAGCCCGCGTTTCAGCCTGAAAACAGCCTTTCCAATCAGGCGGTTGAAATAAGGAATTTTATCTATAATGCGATCAACTCTATAGCGGAATCCATGGTAGCTGTCAGAAAAGGCCAGGCTGGAAAGATACCGTGAAATTGCTCCGACATTCCTGTCGATTGACATCTGGTTGTCATTTACAACAACTATCAAGTTCTTGGCAAGCTGGCCCGCATGGCTCAAGCCCTCGAACGCCATTCCTCCGGTAAGAGCCCCGTCGCCGATAACAACAACAACCTTGTCCTTTCTTCCGCTAAGTTCCCAGGCAGACAAAAGCCCCAGCGCAGATGATATTGAAGAAGATGCGTGCCCAGCGTCAAAATAATCATGGGGACTTTCCTTGATTTTTGTAAAGCCTGAAATCCCGCCCTTCATCCTTACAGACGAGAACAAGTCATAGCGGCCGGTAAGAATTTTATGAGGATAGCACTGATGGCTTACATCCCAGATAATGGCATCCTGCGGACTAGAAAAAGTTCTGTGCAGGGCGATTGAAAGCTCCACAACGCCAAGGTTGCTTGCAAGATGTCCGCCGTTATGCCCCACAACTTCTATAATTTTACTGCGGATTTCTTTTGCCAGTGAAGGAAGAAGCTTTTTTGGAATAAGCTTTAAATCTTCAGGCGAATGAATATCATTTAAAATCAAGTTAAAGCTCCAAAAACACAAAAAAGACCGCAGTCAAATAAAAACAACCGCGGTCTTCATGAAAAAAGGCCTTTTTGAAATAATCCAATAACCTTGCAAAAAATTACAAAGCTATCTTACTTACTCTTATGGCGATTTCTTCTAAGCTTCTTCTTACGCTTATGTGTCGCTATCTTTGCGCGCTTTCTTTTCTTTCCACAAGGCACAGTAGAACTCCTTACTATAATAAGTTCTCTTATTATGCGGAATTTCAGAATTTAAGTCAAGAGAAAATAGCCAATATATTGACAATAATATTTTTTATAAATTCCGCGGAAAATCATGACAAAAGAGTTTTTTTGAATCATAATATTCTATAATTGAAACAATCTTCTTGACTTTTATGGGAGAAATTTTATGAGAAAACTTATCATTTGCGCATTGCCCGCGCTGCTGATTGCACTGGTTTCCTGCATGGACACAGGAAGCAGCTCCAGAGAAGGCGGCTCTGTGCGCATTGCACTGCCAGGAAGCGCAAGAGCGTCCTACAGCAAGAGCAGCGTAGACAAATACATTGTCCGTCTTTTACTTGACGATGAAACAGTTGCCGAGGAAGAGGGCTTTCTGGGGGGGGGTACTGGAATTCAGCGAGCTTGAAGAAGGAACATATACAGCCCAGGCAGAGGCATGGAACACATCAGAAAACCTGCTTGAAGGCCAAGGAAGCGCAAAAATCAGGGTACGTGCCGGCGAAACCTACGACTGCACCATTAAGATGATTCTTGAGGGCTCTTTTTACTCAAAATATATTCTGCTAGAAGACGCTGGCGGCATTTTTCATAAATACGACTATTCAACACTGGCAAAAATTGGCACAATACAGTCATCATGTTATCCTGCCGAGGACATAGATGGAAATTACTACAGGATAGACGGCACAAAACTATATAAGAATAATGATGATATATGCGATGTTAGCAGCATATCAGGCACTTTCAGCACAAGCCCTCTAAGCTATGACTACACAACAGACACTGTCTATCTAGTCAGTGAAAAAACTCCAAACTATCTTTATCTTTCGCAGTTGGATTTACAGACAGCAACTCTTGACTCCAAACAATCATCTATAACAAGAACATTATTTGGTGGCGCCACTGCAGGAACCAGTTTTTTAAACTTTGCAATTCAGGGAAACAACGGATATCTTATATACAAAGCGTATAACTCAGGCACAGATTCAGACCCAGACTCAGAAGCAAAAAACTGGAATATTATACATTTTGACTCCTCTTCAGCAAAAGAAATAAAACGCATAACTCTTGGAGGGGAGCTAGGGCTTGACGGAGAATTCACAGACATCAGGGTTCTTGAGGACGGAACAGTGGCGGCACTGGCAAGACACAGGGGAAAAAACAGCGGCGGAGCTTTCAGAGATTTTACAATGGGAACTACAATAACTGACAGCGAAACCGTATACAGCCGCGGCGCTATCATTCTTCTGGAGCCGGATCTGACACTAAAGAAAATAATTGGCTGGACAGAATCTCCAAGGCAGATAAAGGCGGCTGGAACTACCGCTGATGCTGACTCCGATGGAAACATTACATTAAGAGAATGGACTTCAATTGCAGCATATATTCCGGAATACGAAGAGCGCGGCTCGCATTTTTACGGACCGGAGCGCATTGTAGCTATACGGCCAAAGGAGATTGTAATCGCAGACTGCGGCGCAAACTTTGTTCTTCCTGACTATAAGAACAAAAAGAACGGCAAAATGTATACACACAACAGGCTTATGACAGTAAATTTAAAGACATTCGCCGTAGGATGCCTTAAAGAATTCAATGACAGCGAAATAAAATTCAAGAACCTGGAAATAAGCGGCGGCATAGAAGCAACTTCAGCTTGGAATGACAACAATGGTTATGTAAGCGAAAAATAAAGTAACCATATTTGTCAAAAAAATAACTAACAGTCGAGATGCGTCTGTCAAAACCGCCCGATATTCGGCTACAACGCAGTTTTGCCTTGAAGCTATCATCGTTGCCGCTTTCGCGGCAGCAAAACCGAGTGTTTTTGCCATCCGCACCTCTCCTTGCCGCTATTTTTTTACTTATTATTAAAATTCGAAATTCAGGCTATTTACTATATTTCCCCAACGGACTGGGTATGTTTTTTATCCGCGCATTGCTGTTTTGACATTCTTCTTTTCATAAAAACAAGAGGAATATTCTCCAAGGCCGTTGGAATAACAGATGCGCAAGCGAAAAATAAAACAGTCCTACAGCTCAAGGAGAATTTTATTCAGGAACAGGACAGAATCCCTTGTAAGCGAAAAATTTTTAGAGCCGTCTGGATTTTCCGCAGTCCTTACGCCGAATTTTTTTACAGGCTCAAGCCGCTTATCCAAGTCTCCATGCCACGGAGCTAGCAGAAAAAAGTTCTTTTTATACTCGCCGGAATTCAAGCCGCAGGAAGTCCGCAGCCCGGTCATAATAAACTCAAACTCCCGCGTTTCAAGATCAAATTCCTCTATTTTTCTTGGAATCTCATTTTCAGAGGAAAAAGGCCTGCTCCAGAAATTCTCATACTCCAGGATATTTTCCGTGTTCGTCCAGCGGAAGCTTTTTTCACCGTAAAATGTTCCGCAGGCGGCGCATCCAATGCCGACATAGTTTTTCTGAGCCCAGTAAGAGCTGTTGTGAATGCTCTTTTTCCCTTCCCGGCAGAAATTTGAAACTTCATACTGAAAAAATCCGTTCCGCAAAAGCAGGTCGCGGCCGGAAATCCACTGGGAATCAGCCTCGTCAAAGTCAAAGTTCAGTTTCCCGGACGAAATATTCTTTGCAAGCGGCGTTTCTTCTTCAACAGTAAGGGTATAAAGAGAAATGTGCTCCGGATTGTACGAAATAATTTTCTCAAGGGACAAAAGAAATTCTCCCATTGCCTGGCAGGGAAGTCCGGCGATTGCATCAAGGCTCAGGCTGCCCTTCCAACATGACTTCACTGTCTCCAAGGATTCCATCGCCCTTTCAGCAGAGCAATGACGGTCAACAGCTCTTAGAGCATTCTCATTCAGCGACTGAATTCCAAGCGAAAGCCTTGTAATCCCGCTTTTCCATGCAGAATCAAGCTTTTCCTTTGAAACTGACTCCGGATTCATTTCCATTGTAAATTCCAGAGGCGGAATATCCTTACGAAGGCATGAATTCCTTAAATAAGACGCAAAAACTTCAATCTGCTCGGAAGACAAAAGGCTCGGAGTGCCGCCGCCAATATAAATCGTTCGCCAAAAGTCAATTTTGTGCCTTTCAGCATAAAAAGCGGCCTCATTCTTCAAACACTCAAGATACAGGCTGTCTATGCGTCCGGGATTTTCCACACTGAAAAAGTCGCAGTAGCTGCACTTCTTAAGGCAGAACGGAATGTGGACATATAAAGCCGCGCTGTTCATCTAAAATCAGTAGAGCCTCATTTTTCCAAACGGAAAGCACTGCCAGAGCACACGGCCTTTTATCCTTGATGAATTGATTTTTCCATAGACGCGGGAATCCAAGCCCTCGATGCGGTTGTCAGCAAGCACAAAGTACTCGTTTTTCTGCAGGGTAATTTCATCCATCTGTCCTGAGCAGCCCATTCCGTCCCATTCAACAGGAACTGAATAAATGCTTATATTATAAGGTTTTGAAGCAAGCTCAAATTCAGTAAGATAATGCTGCTGGCCGGCAGGCTTCACATAAAGCACAAAGTCCCTCATGTAGCACGAATCTCCTGGAAGAGCCACAATTCGCCTTATAGAGTCTTTTCCAGTCATACGCGAATTTCTTCCGAAAGGAGAATACTTTTGCAGAGTAAAGAACTTCGCCACAGCATTAAGAAGCTTCTGCCCTGCGGAAAGCTTTTCACCGTCCATGCGCGAAAGATATACAACCTGCCCCCTTGACGGACTTCGCAGGAACGGACAGACAAAGACAATTCCGCCCTTAGACACATCGGTTTCCATAGAGGATGACTTTATAAAGGTAGAGAATAAAATGCAGTTTAGAAAAAGTGAAATAAAAGCAAAGACAGAAACCACAAAGACAACAGCATGCACAAGCTTAAGCTGCTGTTTTTTCTTATATTCAAATGAATAATCACCAACATTCTGTTTCATGCACAAACAATAGCAAAAAAGAGGCTTATTATCAAGCAACACGTCTTTCAGATTGCTCCAAAAAAAAGCCTTGTTGAAACTATTTGAAAAAGAATATACTATTAGAAGATATGGAAGAAGCAAGAAAAACTGTCGCGCAGAACAGAAAGGCGCATTTCAACTATACAATAACAGACTCTATTGAATGTGGAATTGCGCTGGAAGGCTCGGAAGTAAAGTCAATAAAGGCCGGAAATATTTCATTCGGCGACAGTTTTGCCTTGATAGAAAACGGAGAGGTTTGGCTTCAGAACTTCCATATTTCAGAGTATTCATTTTCTTCAGTGTTCAACCATGAGCCTGACAGAAAAAAGAAGCTTCTTCTCCATAGGGACGAAATCAAGAGGCTTCAGAGGAAAACAGAGGAAAAAGGATTCACTCTTGTTCCTCTCGAAGTTTACTTAAAGAAAGGCCTTGTAAAAATAAACCTCGGCCTGTGCAAAGGAAAAAAGGAATTCGACAAGAGAGCCGCGATAAAAGACAGAGATGTAAAGCGGGACATCGCCCGTGAATTCAGAAACAGACTGGACGGATAAAGGGAGCTGTAGTTGCAGAGCAAAAAAAATCCTGCATTAAAAATAATTATTCTCTTTTTGGCGGTTCTTGCCTTTCCTGTGGAGACAGTGGATTTTTTTGCGACCGTATCATCTTCCAAAGACTCCAACATGATAAAAATGACCACAGACCTTTTTTTTGCGCAGTTTCAGGCTGTGGATGGATATACTGTAAACGACAGGCGAAATGAAAACTATGATCCAAGCGCAGAAACCAGAAACATTTCGTTTTACGCAGAAATTCAGGAAGATGCAGACAGCGGCTGGCTGTGCACACTGAACGCAATAAAATCTGACGGCAAGCAGAATGTAAGTTCCACGAAGAAATACGACACATACTATAAAATTCTTCTTGACGCAAAGCCTTCGCTGGAAAATCTTCTGCGAAATCTTTCTGGAAACATCCAGCCGCCTTCACAGCCGGAACTGCACGGAAGCGAAAAAGAAGGAGCACAAGACGCTCCACCGCAGGAAAATTCAATTGAAGCAATAGCAGGAACATGGACTGGAGAGCCGCTCATAGAAAAAATTCTGATTTTAAGAGGCGGCAGGGGCTTTGTCATCTTCAAGAACGGAGCGAGCATGAACGTCTCAATAACGCTTCAGGGAAATTCAATAAAGATAAAGCAGAACGGAAATCCCAACGCCTCATTCTTTCCGGAAATTCCGCGCCAGGAAGCATTAAAAAACGCATCGACGGCAGCTCCTGTTGAATGGAACATGAAGCTTCACGGGAACACGCTTTCCGGGAAAAAGACAACCCTTGTAGAGAACAAGGACGCTCCGGGCGGAATTTCACAAGGAGAAATTGAAGTCAGCTGGACTAAACGGTAACGCTTCCCTGCCTCAAAACTTTCCAGCCGCCATTTTCCAAAAGGACAATTGTTGAAGGCAGCAAGCCTTTCTTGTCTCCGTCGTCAATAATCAAATCGACCTCAGCCCCGAATTCCTTTTCAATTCCGAGTGGAGAATCCAGAACCGGACAGCCGCTGCGGTTAACACTTGTGCTGTAGACAGGAAGGCCGCATTCTGCAATTACATTTCTAAGCCATAAGTCGCCCGGACAACGGAAAGCTGCCGTCGCATTTTTTTCAGAAAAGGGATATTTTAAAGGAACTATCACAGTCAGAGCGCCGGGCCATTTCAAGGCAAGATGCTCAGGAATTTTTACGTCAGAATATTTCAGTATTTCATCAGGAGAGGAAACCAGCTGGATGAAAGGCTTTTTTTCTTCCCTGCCCTTTATTTTTCTTATTTTTACATCAGTATTAAATTTTGCCTGCAAGGAATTCTCGGCGATTCCGCTGAATCCATAGACTGTGTCCGTTGGAAGAACACAAATTTTTCCGCGCTTCAAAAAATCCGCAGCGATATGCGCAGAATTTTCAGTTTTACTGCATATCATAAACCGCAATTCCCCCGCTAAATTTCTTTCTTGAAGGAAAACGAATGCAGCCTTTCTGCAAGTCCGCCAAAAACAAAACAAAGTAAGCCAGAACCATTATAGTAAGGGCTGAAGACTTGCAAAGCCATTCTGGAATATATTTTACTTCATGGTGCCGTATAAGAGTCCCCGGATCAAAAATATGAGTTTCCCTGGAAGCAAGCCCGGAAATTTTTACAAGCTTTTCACTTTCAGAAACATAGCCCAGCTTCTTTGCATACGAGGCGATAACATCAAGGTCTTTTTGAAGCGCAATCTGCTCAAGAGAAAGCTCGTCGTAAGTTTTTTCAATTGCGGCTGTGTGCGCGCTCAAAATTTGCTTCTGCTCCTGAAGCTGCTTCATTGCCCAAATTCCGTCGCTTCCGCCAATAAAAGCCATGACGGTATAGAAAAAAGTGCCCATGAAAAACGCCGAAAGCAGTCTGAATCTTTCCATTATGAATTGAATTTCGGCATTTTTAAGGCAAAACTGAACAGCGCTTGTATTTTTTTTTGTGTGGAATTTTTTTTCAATATATAGTAAAATATCAGTGCTGATTTATAATAATAAAGCCGATAAATTTAATAAGAATTTTTTTAAATGCAAATTTCTTAAAAGGGGATTCTACATGAGCGAAACACCAGAAAACAAAAGTGAACTCGACGAATACGGTGTATGGATAAAAAGCCCTGCGCCAGCTGAAAACAACGATGAAGCGCAAGCGCCAGAAACAGTAGAACTGCCAGATGATTTTTCACTAGACAGCATAGAAATTCCAGAAATTCCCCTTGAGCAGACCATCGGAGATGACCTAGAGAAATCTGTAGACATCGAGCCGGAGGAAATTCCCGCTGCGGAAGACATAGAAAATGACAACACTGAAGAAACAGCCATTGCAGATGAAATATCCAAGCTGAACAACTTCGATGCAGATGCTCCGGAGGAAACTGCACCTGCTGAAGCAGAAAAAGCACCGGAGCCTGCGGCAGAAATTCCGGATGGAGAAATAGACCTGGACTCGTTTTTAGACAGCAGCCCGGCCTCTACAGCGCAAGACGGCGAAGTGGATTTAAGCGCATTTATGGGAGATTCTGGAAGCTCGCCTGACTTTGGCGACGGAGACATTGATCTTGACGCATTCATGGATGGACAGTCTTTTGAAGGTGAAAAAGAGGAGCAGGCTGAAATCGAAGAGGCAGATCCGCTAGACATTGACCTTGACTTTGAAGAGCCTGTTCTTGAAGGGGCTGGACCGGAAACTCAGGAAGCCGAAGACAACTCAGAGGATTTTGATTCGCTTTTTGAAAACTTGTCTGACGAAACTCCCGAGCTGCCAGAGCTTCCTGAACTGAACCAGGAAACAACGCCAGCTCCTCAAGCCGCCTCATCTGGAGGCTCAGAGGAAATCGACCTTTCAGACTTTGGTTTTGAAGACAATTCAGAAAATCTAAACCCTGTACTAGCCGATGAAAAAGAAAAAAAAGAGCCGGAAGGTCCTGTTGACTATGAAATTAACGTTGACATAGAAGAAGACAGCGAGCCTCAGCCTGAAAAAAAACAGGAAACATCGGCATCAGAAACTTCCGATGACGACATTCAGGTTGATATTTCACAGGATTCAGAAAAGGCGGTTCAAAAAGAGCAAGAGACTGACCTTTCTTCTCCGGATGACAGCTTTGACATTGACTCCATCTTTAACAATATTGAAGACGAAAACAGCCAGACTGTAGATTTTTCAGCAAGCGGAGAGACAGAAGAAGCTGACAAGGCAGAGGAAATCACAGAAGAGCCAGCCCTGCCGGAAAGCACATCAGCGGAAAATATTTCCGCAGAATCTGACAGTGAAATTCCGCTGGATGATTTTATGGGCGAAGAAGGATTTACAGACGGAGGCCCAGGCGTTACAGGACCTTACAATGAGGATGGAACACTGATTCAGCGTGAGGAAAAAAAAGCCCCGGCCATGGAAGAGCCTGAAATTGTAGAGGAAACATCAGCCGAGACTTTTTCTGCGCCTGACGCTTTTGAAGCTCCGGAATCTGCCGATTTAAACGAAGCTATTCCGCAGGACGTGCCTGAAATTGCGGAAGAGCCTGAAATCGAAGAGGAAACATCTGCCGACATTATTCCAGAGCCTGACGCTTTTGAAGCTCCAGAAGCTGCCGATTTAAGTGAAGATATTCCGCAGGACGTGCCTGAGATTGCGGAAGAGCCTGAAATCGAAGAGGAAACATCAGCCGACATTATTCCAGAGCCTGACGCTTTTGAAGCTCCGGAAGCTGCCGATTTAAATGAAGATATTCCGCAGGACGTGCCTGAGATTGCGGAAGAGCCTGAAATCGAAGAGGAAACATCAGCCGACATTATTCCAGAGCCTGACGCTTTTGAAGCTCCGGAAGCTGCCGATTTAAATGAAGATATTCCGCAGGACGTGCCTGAGATTGCGGAAGAGCCTGAAATCGAAGAAGAAACATCAGCCGACATTATTCCAGAGCCTGACGCTTTTGAGGCTCCGGAAGCTGCCGACTCAAATGAAGATATTCCGCAGGACGTGCCTGAAATTGCGGAAGAACCAGAAGCCGCAGAAAACGAGAACGACTTAGACGTAAGTTCCTATCTGGATGATTCCCCTGACTATGACATGACAGGCGTAACTGTAACGCCAGAGGACTTAGAAAAAATTTCAGAAGCTCCTGAAGAGCAGACAGTTCCAGATTCTTTCGAGGAAGAGGCTGCATCTCTTTCAGATGAGGCATTGGAAGAAAATCCAGAATCGGAAGAAAAACAGACATATACTGTCTTTACATTCAAAGAAAATTCAAACGCAGACACTGATTCAATAGAAGAAACTGCTCATGACGCTCAAGAAATTCAGCAAAATGAAGAAGAGCAGCCACTGGAGGAAACTATGCAGACAGAAGATTTTCAGAACGAGGAAAAAATTGACAATTCTGCAATCTTAAATAAAATTGCGGAAGAGCTTGCTTCTTTAAAATCTGAAATCAACGGATTGAAAGACGAGTTTGAGGAGCTCAAGAAAAACGGCGCTTCTTCTAGCCAAAAGACTGAGAACCAGGACATAGAGACTCCAGAAATTGCGGCAGAAGAGGAGCCTGTTGAGGAAACTGCGGCTGAAACAAAGGAGCCAGATTCAGATGAAAAAGAAGACACAGGTTTCTTCAATGACACAGATGAAGATGACACAATCGCGCTGAGCGGAGACGAGCTTAGCAACATTCTTAATTCAGCTGAATTCACTTCGCATGATGCCGAAGCAATCAGCGGCGAAGAAAATGAAACTGACACGCCTGCTGAAGAAATCGAAGAGCCGGCTGAAACAGAGGAAGAAGCAGTTTCAGACACACAGCCAGAAGAAGAAATCACAGTTCCAGCCGCAGCAGAAAATCCCGAGGAGCCAGATGCAGCTGTTCCAGAGGAACTTTCAGACTCAGGTATTCAGGAGATTGAAAACGGCGCGCAGACAGATTCTGAGCCAGAACTGGAGCAGCCAGAGGAATCAGTTTCCCAGGAAGAAGCGAAGGCGACTATCACAGACGAAGATATTCCATCCCCTACTTTGGAGTCGCTGAATATTCAAAATACAGAAATAAAGGATGAGCCACTCACGGAAGACAATATAGAATATCTCACAAGCGAGGTGCCGGAAGAACTCCGTGAAGAAGAGGATGAAAATCTTGAAACAGGAATCAGCGAGCATCCTGTGGAAAATGTATTCGCTAACTGGGAAGCATCTCCGGTTCCAGAGACTGATGAACAGGCCGATCAGAAGCCGCAGGAATCCCCAGCTGATGCTCCGGCAGAAATCAAAGACCGCTCAAGCGAAATTCCTGCCGACATGAAAGCAGAAATAAAGTCTGTTCTTGCCTACATGGATCAGCTTCTGGAAAACCTCCCGGAAGACAAGATAGCAGAATTTGCGCAGTCCGAGCAGTTTGAGACATACAAGAAACTTTTTGCGGAGCTTGGACTTTCATAATTAAAAGTTAAAAAATACAATGCAAGGAGCCATGTTTCCACAGGAAATATGGCTCTTTTTATAAAACACGGAGACACTTTGATGGAATTTTCAACAGCAACAAACGGCGAGGCTACCTGCGCTGAAAATGGATTCCGACTGCATTCTTATTATAATCCATCAAAAGAGGCTGAAAGATTTTGCAGCTCAGCTGAATGTTTATTTGTTCCGCGTTATGTTCTAGTAACGGAGCCTGCCCTTTCCTACTGCGTTGCATTTTTAAAAGAAAAATTCAGGAATGCAGTGTTATGCTGCATAAGGTTCTCCAGGGAATTTGAAGCCTCAAATTCAAAGTGGGACAAAGTTTTCTATGCCTGCGGAAACTCACAAGGAAGAAACCCGCTTCTTGAAGAAGAACTTTTC
Organism: uncultured Treponema sp.; assembly: GCA_964607295.1. Classification (GTDB taxonomy): domain Bacteria; phylum Spirochaetota; class Spirochaetia; order Treponematales; family Treponemataceae; genus Treponema_D. Next base: position 74,469 of record CAZSJX010000010.1, read on the forward strand.
AACTTCATGGGAGATGAAGGAATCTCGGCGTGTCTCTTTCTTTCATGGAAGCCAAGTGAAAATCCTTTCAAAGAACTTTATGAATTTTCATGGGATGCGATAAAAAAAGCAGTTTTAAAAAGCCGGAGCGTACTTGCAACAAGAACTTTTTTCAGCAAAAGATGGACAAAGAATGCGCTCAGATTTTCCATGTTCTGTAAAAAAAACGCATTCATAAAAAACGGGACTTCTGACATTGTTGTGTGCGCAAGCGGCCCAAGCCTAAAAGCAGATATTCCATTTTTAAAAAAATACCGGGAACGATTTTTTCTGATAGCCGTTTCATCAGCATTGTCTCCGCTTATTTATAACGGAATTACGCCAGACTTATGCATTTCAACTGATGGAGGCTACTGGGCAAAACTCCACCTTGTTCCATTATGCGCCTCAAAAAAAATTCCGCTCGCATTGCCAGGAGAAGCATCGTGCTTCGCATCAATACTAGAGAGCGCCAGCATAATTCCGCTTTTCTATGGGGACGGATGTTCAGAAGAAATTCTAAAGGATTCGGGATACACCGGACATTCAGCTTTTAGAAACGGCAGTGTAAGCGGAACTGCGGCTTATTTTGCACTGTCAATCACAAGCGGAAAAGTTTTCTACTGCGGCCTTGATCTTTCTTTCTCAAAAGGATTTTCACATATACAGCCAAACGAGCTTGAAACAAGGAACGCAGCAACTGACTGCAGAACAAGCACAGCAGAAACAAGAAGCTGCTTGTCGCAAATAAACAAAACTTCCATTAACATTTACAGAAACTGGTTCTCGTCAAATGACTTCTTTGGGCGGATTTACCGTTTAGTCGAAACATATAAGCATGAAGCAGAACTTGGAAAAATCAGAGATGTTGACTGGTCTTTTTTTGATGAGCAAACTCTTGATTACAAGAACAGAGAATTTCCTCAAGTAAATGAAATAGAAAAGCCATTTGACAGCGGGCAGCGTATAAATTTTTTACGCGATGTTGTAATAAAAAACATTTCAAATCCAGAATGGATAAAAAACGCGCTGCCAGCTGAAGTTATATCGCTAGAAAGACTCAAGGATTCTTCTAAAAAAGAAATGGCAGAAAAGAAACTTCAAGAAGGAATGAAAATATTTTTTTGCGATATAATGAAAGCACTAGGGAAAAATGTGGCAATATGATTTATTCAAGAGAAATAATCGAGGCAAAAAACGGAAGCAGAATTCCATTATTTAAAAACGGAAAGCCTGCAAATTCAAAATACAATCCTGACGCAGAGCAGATTTTATTCAGCGCGCCTCCGCAAGGATGCATTATAGTTGCAGGAATAGGAGGCGGATTCCATATAAAAAAAATTCTTGATGAAAAAAAAGTTTCGCTTGTAATTGCTGTAGAGGCAGACTCAGAAAGCCTTGATTTCTGCAGGCAGTTTCCTTCAGTAAAAAAAATCATGGAATGTAAAAAAGCAATATTATGTGAAAAATCATCCCTTGAAAAAATTCTTTACAAAAACTACTTTCCTGCACTACATAAAAACCTAACGCTAGTTTTCAACCGAGCATGGAAGAACGAAAATTCCCAGACAGCGCAGGAAATCTCATTTATAGTAAAAAAATTCCTTGAGCAAATTTCAGCAGACTATTCTGTTCAGGCTCACTTTGGAAAAGTATGGCAAAGAAATATTTTACTGAACTTAAAATTTATTTCAGAACACAGCAGCGAGGATTTTTTTTCGGCAAAACTTTCTAGCGATACAATAAAAAAAACAGCAGCAATAATAGCAGCGGGGCCGACTCTGGATTTTTCAATTGAAGAAATAAAGCGCGGAAATTTTTTTGTAGTTTCAACAGACACTGCGCTTGATTCCCTTCTCCAGAACTCTATAATTCCGGATGCTGTTATAAATATAGATGCGCAGCATATTTCGTCCGAGCACTTTTTCTGCGTAAAGGACGAAACAAAAACAGTCTTCATATTTGATTTATGCTCAAACCCAGAATCTGTAAAACTTGTCTACAGCAAGAAAAATAAAATTCAGTTTTGCATAAACCAGCATCCCCTTTCCATCCTTGCTACAAAAAACATCGGTATAGAGAAAATAGAATCTGGAGCAGGAACTGTAACAATAGCGGCGGCAGACTGGGCAAAGAACTGTGGATTTCAAAAGCTGAAATTCTTTGGCGCGGATTTTTCTTACAGCCACGGAAAACCTTATGCAAAGGGAACATATCTTGAAAAACAATTTTTATCAAATTCAAGCAGAGTTATTTCCTATGAGACGAAATATGCTGCGCTAATGTTCAGAACAGAACTAGAAAAAACAGCGGGAAATGAAAATGTATTCACAACGGATGTATTAAAGCGATATAAAAAATCTCTTGAGGAATGGGCTGAAAAAAATTCTTTCAAGTTAAAAAATGAAATCTATGCTTCGAACAATAAAATTAAAACTGAAAAGCCCGCAAAAAAACATGGCTTCCATTACGCAGAATTCCACAGGCAGTTTTTAGAGGAAATAGAAAAACTTATAGAAAATCCAGAGCCGGAAAAAATTCTAGAAAGCAGCTGGGGATTCTCAATCCTGCCGATTCTTGCTTTTTTTAAAAACAGCTCGCTTTTTGACAGTTTGAAACTTGCATACAATCTGGCTCTACGGTATAATTGAAGACTATGAGAGCAAAAAGGAATTCGATTTTTATAACAACAATTTGCGCCGTTTACATTTTGTCATTGCTGTTTTTTATTATTTCACTTGCAGCAGAATACAGCCACGGAGCGTTTGACTCCCAAAACAGATTCAATTCAATCACCAGGGATTTAAGCAGAATCAGCAAGAACTATGCGCCGCAAAGCAAAAAATTTTACGATGAATTTCTAGCTTCACTCGGAAATATTTCGGACATTGCAGGGCTTCAGATTAAATATGGCGAGGAGCTGATTTTTTCCTATCCTGGAAAAATGTCAGAATTTGAAAAAATAAATTCTTCGCTTGTAAAAATCTACTCCACAACAGTTTTCAGTGAAAATGGAATTCCGCTTTCACTGACAGCTTCTGTATATTTGCTCAAGCCGGTTTCAATATTTTATAAAGGGCGGATTGCTTTCATAATTATAATCACCGCAACGTTGGCGACAGCAGCATATCTTGCGTTCTTCATAAAAAACGGAGTTTTCCCAAAAGAATCAGAAAACGATGAGCCGGAGCAAACTGAATATCCAGACATAGAATCATACAATGATTTTTCAGAGGAAAACGAAGTCCTGAATAATGATGAATCAAAATCAGATGAAGAAAGCACACAGGATCTCCAGCCGCAGGAAGAAATTCCGCAGGAACAGCCGGAAGAAGATGTTCTGGCTTTTTTAAACACGGAAAAGGAAACTGACAGTCAGCCTGAAATTTCAGAAGAAACAGAAGAGGACAGCACAGAAGAAGAGCCGGCGGGTCTTTTCTGCCCTAGTACAGGCTTTGGCTGGGAACAATACATGATTACCCGCCTTGACAGCGAGCTTGTAAGATCAGCTTCCAGCGACCAGGACTTGTCATTGTTTACAATAAAAATAAAAGATATTGACTGGAACTCTGACTGCGGAAAAGAAATAAGCAGAACAATCCTTGAAAAAGTAAAATTCAATGATTTGGTTTTCAATTTCAAGGAAGATGGAGCGAGCGCAATTTTCCAGAACCAGAACACAGATAAATCGCTTGTAATTGCCGGTGATTTGCACACAGAGATATCTTCAGTTCTTGCAAAATACAACGAGCAGCATTTTGTAGGAATAGGAATTTCTTCCCGGACATTGCGTCTTATTTCAGCGGCGCGGCTTGCAAACGAAAGCGAAGAAGCCTTGAACAGAGCTGATGCGGATTCACCAATAATCGCATTTAGAGTGAACCCGGAAAGATACAAGGATTTTTTAGCATCAGAATCGTTCCAGGAGGAAACTTCTTCTGCGGAAAACAAGAAGGAAGAAGAAAATACTGAAGACAGCCAGGAGTAAAAAACTTCTATTCCTCTTCAGCCTCAGATTTCTGGTCTGGCAAAAATTCTTTGAGTTTTTTCTTTATATCAGGAATAGAAGATTCGTCTGGAAATTTTTCTTCAAGCAGATTTAAATTCTTATCCGCTTCCTCATATTTTTTTTCCGCAGCAAGAACCGCAATAAGATTTTTCAGCGCAAAAGAGTCGTCAGGGTTGTTTTCATAGAGAGACGCGTACAGAGATTCGGCTTTCTCAAGATTTCCCCGCATGGCTTCTATATAGGCAAGAGAGGATTTTAAAGTTGTGTTTTCAGAGTCATTTTGCAAAAGCGTCTCAAAAGAAGACTTCGCCTCATTCCAGTTCTTAAGATAGACATTGCAAAGCGCAATTTCATAAAAAGCATAACCATGCAAAGATTTTGACGGCAAAGCCTTGCTATAGTATTCAATGGCTTTACTGTATTCTTCCAAATTTTTATACCGTTCCGCTATTGAAAAATATTCTTCAAACAAATTTTTTTCTATAATCTTATTTTCGCACGGAATAGACGCACAGCTGAAAAAAAAGAGCAGCAGCACGGAAAAAAGAGCAGCGGCTATTTTCATTTTTTCACGGATTCTTCAATGATTTTATCATCCACAACTTTATAATGCTTTCCAGTAATTGGATCCCGCAAAAACAGCTCTGCAATTTTACCTTCAGAAATCTCGATTCCAGAAATCTTCAAAGTCAAGCTGTCAACCTGCTCAACAGCGCCTCCTGTCATCGCAAAAGAAAGCGCGAGCAAAGATTTCAGCGCAACAAAACTTCTTTTATCTAGCAAACGCACGCTAAAAGAAAGCTCGTACTTTCCTGAATATTTGCCAGGCTCCTTTTTATCAGGAAAATAGCAAAGAGAGCCAAAAACAGATTCAGCTCCAACATTTATGCTCTGGCCTATAAGGCTTCTTAAATACTGTCCCGGCTTAGTTATGAAAAAGAGAATCTCCCCCTGAGGCAAATCCTGAGCAATCCAGTTTTTCCATGGAGTTTCTGGAGCAGGATTGTTTTCCGCAAACTTCTTCAAAAGCAAATCTACATTTTGAGCAGCGCATACTAAATTTGAAGAAGGAAACGCAGCCTGAAATCCATCCGAAGCATGAGTGAATTTTTCAAAAACCTTTGCATCAAAAGAAACAAATGTTTTTTCCCAGCCGTTCTTTTTAGACAAAGACGACTGCACAACAATGCGGGGAATAGAAGTCTCGGATACAATCTGAAGACGCGAGCGGTCGTCTACAGTGCCAAGCCCTGCATATAAAATCTCAGTTCTAGAGGCAATAGCCCTTGCGTCTTTTTCAGAAAGCCCCGAAATTCTGGAGGAAAGAATTTTTGAAACCAAGTCCTGATTTTTGCTTGCAGGAACACTCATATAAATGCTTGAATTTTCTTCAAGCAAGGAAAGCGGATCAACATTCTGAACATCCATCTTCACATCGGAAGATTTGCAGCCAAAGAAAATCAGCGCAGCAATAAGAGCAGGAACAAGTTTCTTTTTCAAGACAGCCTCCAAAATTTCAGCAAAACAGCATTTAAATTTTCTTTACAGAAACAATCCACTTTGCATCCTCGCAATCAATTTCAGCTCCGAAAGTATTTTCATTCCAAGCTGCGGAAGATGCAAGAGTTTCACCAGATATAAATTCCTTGAACATTTCAAACGCAGACTTCAACGATTCAGAGCCGCCCACAGAAAGCTCAATGCGATCTGTAACTTCAAATCCGCTTTCCTTTCTAAGATTCTGAATTCCGCGGACCAAATCACGGGCATACCCTTCTTTCTTCAGCTCGTCAGTAATTTTTGTATCAAGGCCGACAGTCAAAGTTCCGTCATTTATAACTTTCAAGTCTTCTTTCTCAAAGCGCTCTACAAGAACGTTTTCCTGGCTCAAAGCGACATCCTCGCCGTCAACTTTCACAGAAACAGACTTTCCGTCAAGAATCTGCTCAATCTGGCCAGATGAAAGCTTTGCAATCTCAGCAGCAGCGGCCTTCATTTTTCCGCCGAGCTGTTTTCCAAGAACCCTAAAGTTAGCCTTTGCCTTGTATTCAACAAGCTCATCCTCGCGCTCATGGAAAATCACATTTTTTACATTCAGCTCTTCCGCGATAGTATCCTGCATATCTGAAAGAACTTTTTTCTCCTCTGCATTGCGTGTGACAAGGGCGACACTCGCAAGCGGCTGGCGGTTCTTCAGGCTGAACTGATTGCGCAGGCTTCTTCCCATTGAAACAGCCTTCTGGACACTGGCCATTTTAAACTCAAGATCCTCATCGCGGAACTTTTCGTTATAAACAGGATAATCCATCAAATGAACGGACTCCTTGTCTTCAGAAGTCTTTAAATTCTGCCACAGCTCTTCCGAAAGAAACGGAATAAACGGAGCAGCCACAAGAGCGAATGTTTTTAGAGCTGAATAAAGAGATCCATAGGCCTCAAGCTTGTCCGCATCGCTTCCAGACTTCCAGAAGCGCCTTCTGTTTCTGCGGATATACCAGTTGTTAATCTGGTCAATAAAAGAAAGCATAGGATCAATCGCCGCGCTAAGGTCATAGTCATCCAATGCGGAAGAAACATCCTTTACCATTTTTTGAGCCACAGAAAGAATCCATCGGTCAAGAGGATTTTCAGGCAGCTTAGAGTCAAATTCATGCCCGGTGCAGACAACTCCGTCAATATTCGCATACTGGACAAAGAATGAATAAGAATTCCAAAGCGGAAGAATTATGCTTTTTATTACATCGCGCACGCCTTCATCTGAATAGCGGATTTCGTCAGCCTTTACAACTGCGGAATGCATAAGGAAAAGACGGATTGCATCTGCGCTAAGCTTGTTAATCGCCTCATTAGGATCTGTGTAGTTTCGCAGGCTCTTAGACATTTTACGGCCGTCGCTTGCAAGAACAATTCCGTTTACGATGCAGTTTTTAAATGCCGGCTTGTCAAAAAGATTAGAGGCAAGAACTGTAAGCGTATAAAACCATCCGCGAGTCTGATCCAGACCTTCGCTTATAAAGTCAGCCGGAAAATGGCTTTCAAAATATTCCTTGTTCTCAAAAGGATAATGCTGCTGGGCATAAGGCATTGAGCCTGACTCAAACCAGCAGTCAAAAACCTCTGGAATACGTCTCATGGTTCCGCCGCATTTTTTACACGAAATAGTTATTTTATCAACAAACTGCTTATGCAGATCCTCTGGATAAACTCCGCTAAGCGACTCAAGCTCTTTCCTAGAACCCACGCACAAAGCTTCGCCGCAGTCACTGCATTTCCAGATTGGAATCGGATTTCCCCAGTACCGGTTGCGGCTGATTGCCCAGTCTCTGGCTCCTGCAAGCCATTTTCCAAAGCGTCCTTCCTTTATATGCGCCGGCTGCCATTTTATCTGGGAGTTGGCCCTTAAAAGACGCTCATGCTCATCAGCAACCTTTACAAACCATGAGCCGATGCCTCTGTAAATCAAAGGAGAGCCGCATCTCCAGCAATGCGGATACTGGTGAAGAACCTGGTCTCTCTTAACAAGCTTGCCTTCTTTCTTGAGACGGTCCATTATATCTTTGTCGCAGTCCTTTACAAATCGTCCTGCATAGTCGGAAACTTCCTTTGTGAACTTACATTCAGCGTCCATAGGCTCAACAGAAGGAATTCCAGTTCCCTTGAAAACCTTAGAGTCCTCCTCGCCAAACGCAGGAGCAATATGGACAATGCCTGTTCCGTCCTCTGTGGAAACATAGTCAGCATTGAACATTCTAAAAGCTCCGTCGCTTCCGTCTTCCTTTACAGCCAAATCCTTGAAATACGGAAAAAGAGGCTCGTACTTTGCGCCAACAAAGTCTTTTCCTTCCCTTTTGTAGACAACTTCATAGCCTGAATCATCCTTATAATAAGCGGAAAGACGGCTTTCTGCCAGAATATAAAAATCCCCGCTTTCCTTGTCCCTTATTTTTACATACTCAATGCCAGGCCCCATGCAAAGACCTTCATTAGATGGAAGAGTCCACGGAGTCGTTGTCCACGCAAGAAAATAAGTTCTTCCGTTCTCCATCTCCGGATCATCAAAAGCAGAAGGAGCCTTTATTACTTTAAAGCGGATAGTCACAGCAGGATCCTGTTTTTCCTTGTAGCCCTGGGCAAGCTCATGCGTAGAAAGAACGGTCGCGCATCTCGGGCAGTAAGGAAGAATATACTTTCCCTCATAAATCATTTCCTTGTCCCAAAGAGACTTTGCAACCCACCAGATTGACTCCATGAAGTCAGGATTCATAGTCTTGTAGTCGTTGTCAAAGTCAACCCAGCGACCCATTCTTGTAATTGTCTTGCGCCATTCAGAAGTGTATTTCAGGACAGAAGCGCGGCACTTGTCGTTGAAATTCGCAACGCCGTAAGCCTCAATCTCATGCTTAGAGTTGATTCCAAGCTCCTTTTCAATCAGATTCTCAACAGGAAGTCCGTGGCAGTCCCATCCGAAGCGCCGCTCAACTTTCTTTCCTTTCATTGTCTGGTAGCGCGGAATAATATCCTTTATTGTAGACGGAATAAAATGTCCAAAATGAGGAAGCCCGGTCGCAAAAGGAGGTCCGTCATAAAAAACGTATTCCTCCGCGCCTTCTCTCTGCGAAACTGATTTTTTAAAAGTTTCGTTTTCTTCCCAGAATTTTAAGATTTTTTCTTCCTGCTTTGGAAAATCAGCCTTTGAATCTACAGGATTATACATCGCATTCCATCCTTTTATAAATTTGTAAATAAATTTTACTGCAAAATTATCTAGCCTGAGCAATATATGCGGCATAGCTAAATCAAAGCGATTATATCAAATTGAATCAAAATAATCTATAAGCCTTAATTCCGAGTTTCATTATGGCAAGTAAAAGAAATAGCGGCAAGGAGAGAGGCGGATGGCAAAAACACACAGTTTTGCTTTCACAAAAACGGCTACAATAATAGTTCCAAGGCAAAACTGCCGTGTAAGACAACTCCGTTGCTTCGTTTTTGACAGACGCAACCCGACTGACAGCTGTTTTCTATTAAGAAAGCGGATATAAAAGCAAAGATTATCCCATGACATAATTATAACAACCGGAACAAATTCACATAAAAATACATACGCCTTCTATATGTCGAAATGCAAATTCTGTATATAGACTTTTTCCAGTGGAAATTAAAAGGGAGGAAAATTCTTTTTAAAGCTGTCCAGACACAGCGCCACTAGCGGCATTGCAATCATCAATGCCGTTTTTTAACTTAAGCCCTGTTTTTTATTATGTTGAATTTCAAATGCTGAACAATTATAATCAAAGCATGAAAATAATTGCTGAAATTGGAACTGCGCACGCCGGTTCTATAGACAAGGCCTTTGAGCTTATTGACGCGGCGGCATTTGCAGGCGCAGACTGCGTAAAATTCCAATGGGTTTATGCCAGCGAAATTCTTCATCCAGACACAGGATTTGTAAATTTGCCGGGAGGAAATACACGCCTTTATGACACATTTAAAAACCTTGAGTGTTCCCCTGATTTTTACAAGAAATGCCTTGAATATTCACATAAAAAGGGACTTTTATTCGCATGCTCTCCTTTCGGACTAAAATCTTTTGATGAGCTTGCAGAAATCAGTCCTGATGCCATAAAAATCGCAAGTCCGGAGCTCAACCATTTTCAGCTTTTGCAAAAATGCGCGGAGCTTTACCAGAAAATTCCAGTTATCATATCAAGCGGAGTTTCAAGGCTGGGCGACATAGAGAAAGCTATTCAGACAATAAAAGGCAGAGCAGCTCCGGGCAAATGCCAAAAACAGTTTCCGGACTTAACACTGCTGCACTGCATAACCTCCTACCCGGCTCCAGAAGAACAGTACAATGTAAAATGCGTAAAAACACTGCGCCAGATATTTGGAATTCCAACAGGAATAAGCGACCACAGCCTTGATCCGGTCTTAGTACCTGTTCTTACAGTTCTTATGGGAGGAAGCATAATTGAAAAGCACATCACCCTAAGCAGAAAGGACAGCGGGCTTGATGATCCTGTGGCGCTAGAGCCTGAGCAGTTCGCGCTTATGGTTCATTCTGTCAGGCAGGCGGCTTCAATACTGGCGCGCTACCAAAAAGAAGGCGGAGCTGTAAGAGAAAACTTAGAGGATGCGGCTGAAAAAGAAATCCTAAGACAGCTTGAATATGAATTTCCAGCCGAAAAAATAACAGAAGCTCTTGGAACTGGAATAAAAGAGCTTGCTCCGGCAGAAGAAGAGAACTACGGAAGAACAAACCGCTCGCTCCACTACACAAGGCATCTGAAAAAAGGAAGCAGAATCAATCCGGACGACATTTCCGCGCTTAGAACAGAAAAAATTCTTTCTCCAGGAATAAGCCCCGAATACTTCTCGGTAATAGAAGGCTCAATACTTGAAAAGGACGTATGCTCTGGAGCCGGAGTCAGATGGGAAGACTTTATCCGAAGATAAAAAACAAAGAACTATAGAACAAAGCCAGAAATAATCTTCAGTCCGCGGATTGTCAAGTCCTTGTCGACAACAGTAAACACATCAGTAATCGGCTTTAGAACCTTATTCAGGCCGCCTGTCGCAACAACCTTTACAGTTTCAGCCTTGTCGCCTGTAAGCTTCTCAAGATCCGACTTGACCTGACGGACAAGATGCTCTACAAGACCTTTATATCCAAGGACGACACCTGCCTGTATCGCTGTTTCAGTTGTCATCCCAAGGCTTGATTCTGGAGCTTCAAGAGACACAAACGGAAGCTGAGCCGCGCTAGTCGCAAGGGCGTTTATAGCAGTTCCAAGTCCTGGAGAAATAGTAACGCCGCGGATTATTCCATGTGAATCAACAACAGTCAAAGTCAAAGCTGTTCCAAAGTCAACAGCAACAACTGGTCCCGCTCCTCCAAACAGAGTCCATGCGCTTACCGCATTGCAAAGCAGGTCTGTTCCTATGTTCACATGAGGCGAATTTGAGTCCAGCCTAACAGGAAGACGCCCGCTGTAGGCAAGATCGGAAGACAGAACAAACGGATTTTTTCCGCACAGATGCTGGCACACAACAACAAAAGGTCCTATCAAGGAAGGAACAACAGAACTTACAATGCTCATGTCAAGGGAATCTGTCTTGATTCCAGCCTCCCTGCAAAGTGTAAGCAGAATAGAAGTATATTCATCTCCGGTGCGTCTTGCGTCAGTTGCGATGCGCCACTGCACAACAATTTTATCACCATCAAAAACAGCGGCTACAATATTTGTGTTTCCAATATCCACAGCAAAAAGCACTTTCGGCCTCCAGCAAGTTACCTTCAGTTTAATTTAAAATATTGCATTTGCTCTTTTTTTTCAAGCGAATCAAAAGCATAAACGTAGCCAGCAATAAACACTTGCTTATCCTCAAAAAACACATCATTTTCTCATAAAAACACTTATTCTTTATGGGAACAAAAGTGTTTTTAGACTAGAATCATCTGTTTTTGCACAAAATCCAAGTGTTTTTTGATAAAATTCAACTGTTTTTATATAATCTTCAAGTGTTTCTTAGTTAAATTCATCTGTTTTTATGTAATCTTCAAGTGTCTCTTAGTTAAATTCATCTGTTTTTATGTAGTTTTCAAATGTTTCTTGGTTAAATTCATCTATTTTTCTAGTAAATTCATCTGTTTATTAACTAAAACAACATTTACTTATAGCAAAATGAAGTGTTTATAGACTTAACTTAGAGTTTTAATAGTGAGTAAAAAAGAATAGCGGCAAAGAGAGAGACGGATGGCAAAAAAACTCAGTTTTTTCTGCCGCGAAAGCGGCAACGATGATAGTTCCAAGGCAAAAATGCGCTGTAGCCTGATATGATCACAGCCTTCTTGCAGTTATTTTATAGTCCATGGCAATTAGCAAAGATTTATACTCATTGAGCAAATTCCGTTTATATTATAGTATATTCCATTATGGAAACACTTATTCAGCCAAAAATTCTAAAAGGATTCAGGGATTTTCTTCCACAGGATGAAATCTTGCGGTCAAGCCTGATTGAAAAGCTCACCAGCACATTCCGCTCTTACGGTTTCGTTCCGATAGACACTCCAGTCCTTGAATACACAGAAATTCTGCTTAGAAAAAGCAACGGCGAGACAGAAAAACAGATGTTCCGGTTCGAGGACAACGGAGGACGAGATGTGGCCATGAGGTTTGACCTTACAGTTCCGTTCGCCAGGTTCACTGCCCAGCACAAGGATGAGATTTATTTTCCATTCAAGAGATACCATATTTCAAAAGTATGGCGCGGAGAAAAGCCGCAGGCAGGAAGATACAGGGAATTTGTACAGTGCGACTTCGATACAGTTGGAAGCGACAGCGCAGTCTCTGACTTTGAGACACTAAGCCTTATGAAAGAAGCTCTGTCGGCAATCGGCGTTGATGAAATAAAGATTCACGTGAACCACAGGGGAATTTTCAACCGCTTTTTAAATAAACTTGGTCTTTCAGAAAAATCGGAAGATGTATTAAGGGCTGTTGACAAGATTGCAAAAGTAGGCGAAGAGAAAGTTTTCGCCGAGCTGCAGGAAATCACAGGAAGCGCAGAAGCAGGCTCACGCATCATTGAGTACATAAAGCCTCTTTCTTCATTTGAGGAGACGCTCTCTCACATAGAAAATCTTGCCGGCGGAGAGGATGAGGACACAAGGCGCATGAAAGAAATATTCAGCATGATGAAAGCGGCTGGAATTGAAGATGCGTATATGCTTGATCCTGCCATCACACGCGGACTTGACTACTACACAGGAATTGTCTACGAAACTTTCCTTGAAAAACTGCCGTCAATAGGCTCTGTATGTTCAGGAGGAAGATACGACAACCTTGCAGGACTTTACATGAAGGAAAGGCTTCCGGGCGTAGGCTCAAGCATCGGCCTTGACAGGCTTATAGCCGGACTTTCTGAGCTGGGAATTGCGCCTGCAAAAGGAAGCTATCTTGACGCGGAAATCTTCAACACTGACGGGAACATGAATATTAAGTACCAGGAAGTGGCGGCGAGACTCCGAAAGGAAGGAATTTCCGTTGAAGTATTCCCGGACACTGTCAAAATCAACAGGCAGTATTCAGTAACAGACAAGAAAATGATTCCCTGGGGAATTATTGTTCCATGCGGCGCATCAGCAGACTCGGTCACGCTCAAAAACCTTAAGACAAGGGAAATCTTTGAGTCCATTCCGATTGAAGACGCTGCAAAGAAAATCAAAGGTCAGAACTCTTAGCACAAAAAAACAGGCGGTTTCAATTGAAGCCGCCTGTTTCTTGCGTCAAATCATCTTTTTTCAATGGAAGCGGACAACATTCAGGACCGCCCCGGAAATTTCAAGCTACATCTGCCTGAAAAGATTCACCATTTCAATTGCGCCAAGAGCGCAGTCATATCCTTTGTTTCCCGCCTTAGTTCCAGCGCGCTCAACAGCCTGGTCAATCGTGTCTGTTGTAAGAACACCGAACATTACAGGAACACCAGTCTGCATGCTCACCTGAGCAATTCCCTTTGAAACCTCGGCGCATACATAGTCATAGTGGCTTGTGGCTCCGCGGATTACAGCTCCAAGGCAGATAACAGCATCGTAATTCTTGCTTTCCGCCATTCTCTTTGCGGCGGCTGGAATTTCAAATGCTCCCGGAACCCAGCAGAGAGTAATATCATCATCCTCAACATCGTGGCGGACAAGACCGTCCCTTGCGCCTGCAACAAGCCTTGAAACAATAAACTCATTGAATCTTGAGGCGACAATTCCAATCTTGATTTTTCCTGCGCCGCCTGCAACAACCTTTCCCTCAATAATTTTCATTTTTTCCTCCGAAACGCTTTTATAGAGCCGGCTAGACGTTTGTGAGCAGATGCCCCATCCGCCTTGCCTTAGTTTTCAAATAGAACTCATCGTACTTCTGAAGCGGAATTTCCAGCGGAATGCGCTCCTCAATTTCAATTCCGTTTTCCTTGCAGTTCATGGCATCGATTTTCTGCGGATTGTTTGTCATCAGGCGCAGCTTTGAAACTCCAAGATTCCTGAGAATCTGAATTCCGCATGAATAGTCCCTGGCGTCTTCCGGCAGCCCCAGCGCAAGATTCGCGTCAACCGTATCCATTCCCTTGTCCTGAAGACTATACGCCTTTATCTTGTTCAGGATTCCAATTCCCCTTCCTTCCTGAGAAAGATAAACAAGAACACCTCTTCCTTCCTGCGAGATTCTTTTCATCGCAAGGTCAAGCTGCTCGCCGCAGTCGCACTTCCTTGAGCCGAAAGTGTCGCCTGTGAGGCACTCGCTGTGAACCCGGCACAAAACACTTTTTCCGTCAGAAATATCTCCCATGGACAGAGCCTCATGATGCTCGCCTGTAACAGTGTCCAGAAAACCATAAAGCTTAAACTCGCCGTATTTTGTTGGAAGAACAGCCTCTGCGACGCGCTCAACAAATTTTTCAGTTGACTTCCTATATTCAATCAGATCAGCAATCGTTATAAAGCTCAGCCCCCACTCCCTGGCCTTTTCCTCAAGTTCCGGGCGGCGCGCCATGTGTCCGTCCGCGCTCATAATCTCGCAGCAAAGCCCGGCAGGCTCAAGCCCGGCAAGACGGCACAAGTCGACAGTTGCCTCGGTGTGTCCCCTGCGCTCAAAGACTCCCTTGTCCTTTGCAACCAGAGGAAACATATGTCCAGGACGGCGGAAATCCTCAGCCTTTGTCCCAGGATTTACAAGCGCGACAGCCGTGGCGCTTCTTTCAAACGCGCTGATTCCGGTTGTCGTTGAAACATGGTCCACAGAAACTGTAAAAGCGGTTTCATGGTTGTCCTGGTTCTGAAATGTCATCGGATGAAAATTGAACTTTCTTGCTATTCCAGAGCTCACAGGCATACAGATAAGTCCGCACGCATTGCGCGCCATAAAATTTATATTTTCTCCCGTAGCGAATCTTGCGGCGCAAATCAAGTCGCCCTCATTCTCGCGGGACTCGTCATCACTGGCCATTATAATTTTTCCGCTGCGCAGATCCTGCAGGGCTTTTTCTATCAGAGCGAATTTTTCAGCCTTCATTTTTTTCCTCCAAAGCAAAATGGCGTATATATTTTCCTATTATGTCACACTCGATGTTTACTAGCTCTCCAAGCCTCTTTCTGCTTAAAACTGTGCTGCTCCATGTATGCGGAATCACAGCCACGGAAACAACACAAGTAGAGCCGCTCCACTTTACAGAAGCCACAGTCAGGCTCACTCCGTCAACCGCAACAGAGCCTTTTTCAATCATAAAAGCGCCGAGCTTTTTTTCCATGGAAAACTGAACGTCCACGGCATTCTCGTTTTTTGAGCAAGCAAGAATTCTTCCGGTTCCATCGATATGCCCCGAAACAATATGGCCGCCAAACCTGCCGCCGGCCTTCATAGCCCGCTCAAGATTTACAAGGCTTCCGGAGCGAAGATTTTTTAACGAGGTGCGGCTGAAAGTTTCCGGTGTAACATCAGCTTTAAAAATCTGGCCGGAAAATTCAGCGACAGTAAGGCAGACTCCGTTCACCGCGATGCTCTCGCCAAGCACAAGCCCTTCATCAAAGGAAGCCTGAATTTCAAGCGAAAAAGAGCGGCCGGCCCTCAAAATATTTTTTACCGTTCCAAGGCTTTCTATAATTCCCGTGAACAAAACTATTCCTCCACATTATACTCAAGAAGCAGATCGCCGGAAAAGCTTTTTATGCCATTCAGCGAAAGATTCACGCAGGAGGAAAGGCTTGCGCACTCAATTCCCTGAACCGGAGAATGCACAGATAAATTTATTCCTCCAAGAATTTTCGGAGCGACAAAGCAAAGCACTTTATTCACAAGGCATCTGTTTTCGCCATAAAAGAAAAGGCTTGAATTAAGGGCGCCGCCGGACTCAACAAGAACGCTGTCTATTGAAAGCTCCCCAAGTTTTTTTAGCACCTCAAGAATATCAATATGGCCGCCTTTCTTTTCAGCCTGAATTACCCTCGCCCCTTTTTCTTCAAGAGCATATTTTTTGTCAGAATCCGAGCAGGTGAAAACTATGAGAGGAGATTCCTTTGCGGTTCTCACAAGATTACATTCAAGCGGAATTTTCAGCTCTGTATCAAGAACAACGCGCGCA
>CAZSJX010000011.1:0-86122 GCA_964607295.1 uncultured Treponema sp.
CTTAGCCTTATAGGCTAAGAGCAAACCACCCGTTTGACGGGTGGTTATGATTTTTATAAAATGCCGGAATGTTTCAATGTGATGCTTCCGGCTTTTATTTTTTCAGCCTGAAAAGCTCGCAGCAGTTGTCGTCTACAATTTTATTAAGCTTGTCTACGGAAAGCCCTAGTTTTTCAGAAATAAACTCATAAGTATATTTTATGAAAAGAGGATTGTTTTCAGTGCCGCGCATTGGAACTGGAGCAAGATAAGGTGAGTCTGTTTCAAGGAGAATTCTGTCCTTAGGAACATACTGCAAAAGCTCCGTGAGCTCATCCATTTTTGCTTTTTTTGTGTATGTTGCCGCGCCGCCAAATGCAAGATGCCATCCCAGGTCAAGAAATATCCTTGCCTCGTCTATTCCGTATGAAAAGCAATGGATAATTCCCCTGTTGTAGTTTGCCGCGCGTATGACATCAACTGTGTCCTTGAATCCGTCCCTTGAATGTACAATAAAAGGAATGTCCATCTCTTTTGCAAGCTCAAGCTGCATCTCAAAAAGCTCTTTCTCGCCTAAAAGCATTTCCTTGTCAAAGTCTGATTCATCGCGTCCGTCCGGTCCGCTTGGATTCCAGTGGTGGTCAATTCCGCCTTCCCCGATTGCGGCAAGATGCGCAGAAAAACTGCTGGAGCTTTTCTCGAATTCTTCGATGCTGCTCCTGAGCTCTTCCATGCAGGCCTCCCGGTTCTTTATTGAATCTGGATCCGGCCAAATTCCTGCGCTAAAGAAAATAGATTTCTTAAGCTTGCTTTGAAGATTCACGTCCGGGATTTCCTCCATGCAGCTTTCAAGAATCTGCGCGCGGTCAGCTAGGTCTGAGCATCTTGTGCCGACATCAAGCCCGAAAAAAATTCGGTTCTTTGCCATCTGCTCAAGAATTTCTGTGCCGAATTCCTCTGAGTTATTTTCAATTAGATGATGAAAATGAAAATGCGTGTCTGAAAACATTTGTATCCTCGAAAAAAAAAGCAGCCTGAATTTTTCAAGCTGCCTGCTGTTTGCCGGGAACCAGAATCGAACTGGCACGGCAGGTTAAATTGCCGAGGGATTTTAAGTCCCTTGTGTCTACCTATTCCACCATCCCGGCGATGCACAATATTATATAGAATTCCAAAAATTCTTTCAACCGATAAATCTGTTTCTAACTGAATATAATTGAAAATTACTTGACTTTGCTGTAGAGGTCTGCCATTTTGTCCCGCCATTCAGCCTTTTTTTCTTTTTCTTCCCAGTCGATTATCTTTTTTATTGAAAAATGCTTTGTGTCGCCTGGAACTGCAAAATGAACGATTCCAAACCTGCCTTGCCCTATGTATGTCAGCTTGTCGCCCGCATCAAGGTTCTCGTTTTTTGAAATAAGCTCGAGCGCGCAGTCAAAGTGGATTATAGAGCTGTCATTCTTGCTGTTTATTGCGGTTGAAATATCCCGGATTGTCTGTCCGCAGACAGAGCAAACTGGCTGGTTCTCAAGCTTGAACTGCTTTATGGCCTCTTCGTCATGCTGAATTTGCTCCGGTGATACAGATTTTATTGAGGGACGGAATGCTGCCTTTGCTGGCTGAAAGTTTCTCCGCTCCTCAAAATCTTTTCTATTGTTACTATTGTTTTTCCAGTTTCCGCTGTGCTTTCTTGAATGTCTGTCTCTACGCATGAAATGAATTATAGTTTAATTACAATTTTTTTTCTATATGAAATTCTACAATATGCCGGCTCATTATAAGCGCGATTCTGTCTACGGCTGAATTAATATAGTTTTCATCCTGAATTTTTTTCTGTAGCTCCCTTATGCGGGGAGAAAGTGCTGAATTTGGCGTTGTATTGTTTACAGCCTGCATTATTTACTCCGAAAAAGCGTTTTCAATATGATAAACCGGATCCAGCCCCGGAACATCAATTGCTATGACATCATAGCGTATTAACTTGTTATTATATTGTCGATGATTTTGCAGGTAACATTTAGATGTTTTAATAATCTTTTTTCGCTTTGCCGAGTTGAGCTCATGCGCAAGAATTTCTATGTTTCCCAGAGGAAGGCTTTTGACTTCCACAAAAATTAAAAAATCATGCTTCTCTGCTATTATGTCTATTTCACCTTCACGGTTCCTGAAGTTTCTTTCAATAACTGAATATCCGTTTTTTATTAGAAAGTCTTTTGCTTTTTCTTCGCCTGCTATTCCTTTCTTATGTGTGGATTCTTTCAACTGTCTTTTTCCATGGTTTTTATAAAGGCAAAAATCTTGGCAATTGCTTCCCATGTGTTTTCTGGAATACATTCACCAATCTGGCGCATTGAAAGAATGTTTGCCGCAATATCATTTTCTATAACGGGAATATTGTTTCTCTCCGCAATCTCAACCATTTTCTTTGCGAGAATTCCGCTTTCCTTTGCAGAGATAAAAGGCGCATCGGCATCTTCAGGGTATTTTAAGGATACTGCGAAAAAGTTCCGTTGAGATTTCATACAGCAGAATCCTTGGATGGCAGCGAGATTTCTGAATCAGTGCAGATGCTGTCAGAAAAAGCCAAGGCGGAATAGGTTGCTGTCACAGACTTGCCGTTCATGCCGGAACAAAGCAAATCTCCAAGCCGCTCTTCCTCAGAATGAATGTTAGAGGTCAAAAGCGACGGTAATGTACAGAACCGCACTTCCGTAACCTTGCTCTTATTTAAATATAGCACAAAAAAAAATTTTTTCCACTCAAATTCGCAATTTATTTGTATTTTTTCTGTTATTTTTTTGTTAAAGTCAATTAAAATCCTTATCAGCCCCTTTGCTTCGCTTTTTCCGAGCTGCCAGAGAAAAGGCAGGATTATCCAGTGTTTTCCTGTTCCTTCCTTTGACTTAAGATGATTTGCTAAAGTCAGAATTCCGGCCTTGCTTTCAGGAATTTCCCGGTAAATTTTTTTTAGGAAGCTTTCGCTGCTTTTTGCGCTGTCTTTTTCTTCGCTTCCGGAATCTTTCCATTTGCACGGCTCTGTTAAAAGCAGGAATTTTTCTATTAGTTTTTCTTCCGGTTCGATTCCTTTTTCCATGAGCATCGCTGAAATTTCAGCCGCCTTCAGCTCTTTTCCTGGAAATAGGGCTGAAACAGATTTTGCTTTTCTAATTATCGCCTTGTCAAGCCTTACTCCGCTTTGAACCATTTGCTGGACTATTTTCATGGCCGCAGCATCCTGTTCGATTCCGGCCGAATTTAAAAATTCAATCAGTGTGTGTGGAAAAAAATCCGCAGCTTTTTGCTCTGAAAGTGCTTTTATAATAATTTTAGAGCCTTCTCCTGCTTCAAGAATGGCTTTGAATGTGCTTCCCTCGCAGAGCGGAATTTTACTTTTTACATTTAATTTTTCGCCTTGAATCAAGACCGTGTAGCTTCCGTTTCCAAGATTTTTTATAACTTTTACAGAAACGCCGCTTTCAGCTGAAAAGTCTCTCTGGGACACGGAGCGGCTTTGCGCATAAAAATTTTTTAAGATGCCGATTGATGTGGACATTTTATTAATTCTACAAATATTGACAAAAAAAGGGAAGACGAAAAATGCGTCTTCCCTTGAATCAGGCTGCAAGAATATAAGGATTATTTCTTTGCCTTTGCTGCTGCGGATGCTGCGGCTTCCTCTGCCTTGTGCTCTGCGTTGATTGCAGCTTCTTTTTTGTCTTCAGCTGCGTTCGCTGCCTTTGCTGCTGCAAGTTTTGCGTTTGCTTTTGGTCCGAGAAGTTCCTTGATTTTCGCAGCTTTTCCGACTTTGTCGCGTACGTAGTAAATCTTTGAGCGGCGTACTTTTCCAAGGCGGACAATTTCAACCTTGATAATGCGCGGGCTGTTTACAGGGAATACACGCTCAACTCCAACTCCGTAGCTGGTCTTGCGTACTGTGAATGTCTTTGAAATTCCTGAGTTCTTGAAGCAAATTACAAGGCCTTCATAAATCTGAATGCGCTTTGTCTTTCCTTCGATAATTTCAAAGTGAACTTTTACAGTGTCTCCTACGCTGAAGTATTCTGCGTTAGGTTTCTTCTGCTGTTCTTCAATAGTCTTTATAAGATCCATTTTTATCTCCTATTTTCCGCTGTCTTCTGCTCTTGACTGAGCATAACGCAGCTTGTTTTTTTGCTTGCGGTCGTTTTTGTATGTTACAAAGTCCGTAAGCATCCCGATCATTTTTTCTGCTTCTTCTGTAAGAGTACCGTCAGTTCTTGCCTTTTGAATCAGATCCGGTCTGTTCCGCAAGGTTTTCTGAAGGCTCTTAAAAAGACGCCACTTTCGGATTTCTTCATGGTTGCCACTGCTTAGAACGGGCGGCACTTTCATGCCCTTGTATACATTCGGCCTTGTATACTGAGGATATTCCAAAAGGCTGCCTGAAAAACTTTCCTCATCCAATGATTCGCTGGTTATTACACCGTCAACAAGCCTGTAGACTGTATCTACAATTACTGTTGCGGCAACTTCCCCGCTTGACATTACATAATCTCCTATGGAGATTTCCTCGTCAACGTAGGAGTCAATAATCCGCTGGTCGATGCCTTCGTATCTTCCGCAAATCAGGACAATTTCATCTTTCTGGCTGAGTTCCTGGGCTTTTTTCTGCGTAAAAGGCATTCCGCTCGGCGTAACATAAATAACATGCTTCGTCTTCTTGTATGCTTCTACACTGTCCAATGCCAGTCCTAGAGGTTCCGGAAGCAAAAGCTGCCCGGCTCCTCCGCCGTAGGGAGCGTCATCACAAGTGTGGTGTCTATCAAAGGCAAAATCCCTGATATTGACCAAATCGTAAGCAATAATTCCTTTTTCTACCGCCTTCGCCATGATCGAGCTGGAAAAAAAGGCGCGTGGAATTTCAGGAAATAAGGTCAGCACAGTAAATTTCATAGGAATTACTCCAGAATCCAGAGGTGCATGAGCTGCATAGTTTTATTTTCAACATCAATCTTGCCGATAAACTGGTCTTTGAATGGAACAAAAACTGTTCTCGCTCCGCCATTTTTATTCAGCTTGACCGTGTCGTCTAAAAAACTGCAAGCCTCGGACAGCGAAATCTCAACGAGATAACCTGATCCGCCTTCCATTACGTTTGTGACTGTTCCAACAACTGAATTCTCATCAATTGCCGGTGCGGTATTATCCGCCGTTTCCTTTTTATACCATACCGAGCATCCTTTGAGATCCTCGATATACCACTCATTTTTCTGCAGTTTATGAGCGTTCTTGCGTGGAACTACGATTTTCCACCTGTTGTATCTTGCAGCTTCTTCAGGTGAATTTATTCCAGCCAGCTTCATGTACAGAGTGGAGGCAGCTTCCTTTGTTGATTCGACTCTAAAAGTTTTTTCTGCTGTCCCGTCTGACAAAGCGACTTCTTCCATACTTGCAAAATGCCCGTACTCGCCGGAAGTGCTTTCAACTTTAAATTCGCCCGTTATTCCATGGGAACCTCGGACAATCCCAACTACAAACCGCTCTGTCATCGCATTCGATGCCATCAGTCCAGAATTTCCAGACTGTAATGCTTTCCGTCTTTATTTGACGTTGCGCTTAAAACAGTACGCAGAGCTTTTGCAATACGACCGTATTTGCCAATAACCTTGCCAATATCACCTTGTGCGACGCTTAGCTGAAGAACAGGGCCGCGTTCACCCTCGGTTTCCGTTACAGAGACTGCATTTGGATCATCGACCAATGACTTTGCAATAAATTCAATCAGGTCTTTTTCCATGTTGTGCTCCATGTAACTTATTTGGTGATTTTTGTTCCGTCGGCAGCCAGTCCGCCCTCTCTGAAAATCTTTTTTACGATTTCTGTAGGCTGAGCTCCAACGCTGATCCAGTATTTTGCGCGCTCTTCATTAAAGGATGTCTGGCTTCCTTCCGCAGCGATTGGATGGTACTGTCCGATTTCTTCGATTGTTGCGCCATCGCGTGGTTTCGCAGCGTCAAGTACGACAATGCGGTAGTCAGGGCGTTTCTTTGTGCCCATCTTCTTTAGTCTGATTTTGACCAATTTTTTCCTCCGATATGAGTTTTCCACACTAAACAGTGTGAACCAATATTTTAGTGAAAAGATTCAGTAAATTCAAGAGATAGAAAGCGATGATTGGAATTTAAGGCGCATAATTTGCATTTATGGCTGTTTTCTGCATTTTATTGACTTTTTCATCATTAAATATAGAAAAAAAATTGACGCTCTTTTTTTGCGCAACTGATTGCTCTTTGTCTTTCTGCTTAACTTGCTAACTGAAAAATTCTTTGTTATCATAAAAACATAATTTTTGAATTGCGAGGTTTCAAATGGCAGACTTGTATGATCCAAATTCGCTTCCTTCTGATTTTGTGAAATTTTACGGCGGAACAGAAGACTCTGTGGAAGTCTTTTCGTCTCCTGCAAGAATAAACATAATAGGGGAGCATATTGATTATAACGGGGGCAAGGTTTTTCCGGCTGCGATAAACCGGTATCTTTATGTTGCCATCAGAAAACGGAATGATACAAAGGTTGTCTATAACGACTTGAAGTTTCCAGGCAAATTTGAATTTGATATAAATGACGATTTCTGCTATTCAAAAGAAAATGGATATGCAAATTATTTGAACGGAATTCTTTCGCAGATGAAAGAAAAAGGCTATAAGTTTGGCTGCGGATTTGAAATTCTGATGGTGAGCAATGTTCCTGCTGCCGGCGGAATTTCTTCTTCCTCTGCGCTTGAATGCGGATTTGCCTATGCCGTGAGCGAAACCTTTGGCTTTGGAATTGACCGTGTTGAAATCGCAAAGCTCGGCCAGATGAGCGAGCACAATTTTATGAATGTAAACTGCGGAATAATGGATCAGTTTATAATTTCCGTGGGAAAGAAGAATACTGCTGTTGTCCTTGACTGCAATACTTTGGAGTATGGATATGTTCCGCTTGAGCTTGGAGACTACAGGTTCGTTGTCATGAACACAAACAAGCAGCGCCGCCTTGCGGACAGCAAGTACAACGAGCGCAGAAGCCAGTGCGAGGAAGCTCTTAGGATTCTTCAGGATGGAGGCGTGAAAATTTCCGCGCTGTGCGGGCTTTCTCCGGAGCAGTGGGAAAATTCAAAGGACTTGATAAAGGATGCTGTGCTTGTCCGCCGGGCAAGGCACTGTGTCTATGAAAATCAGCGTGTAAAAGACGCAGTCGCCGCGCTTAAGGCCGGAAAACTTGAAAAGCTCGGAAAGCTCCTTAATGAAAGCCATGCGTCGCTCAAGAACGACTATGAGGTTACAGGAATTGAGCTGGACACTCTTGCGGAAACAGCGCAGAAGCAGGACGGATGCATCGGAGCAAGAATGACTGGAGCCGGTTTTGGAGGCTGCGGAATTGCTCTTGTGCATAAAGATAAAATAAGCCGGTTTGTTGAAAATGTTCAGGCCGAGTATAAAAAGACTGTGGGATATGAGGCTTCGTTCTTTGACTGCGAAAGCGGTGATGGAGTTTCCCGGTTAAATTAAAATTTCTTTCTCTGTGATTTTTGCGCAATGTTCAGTCTGAAAAAACACTGAATAATCTGAATGGCTGGTAATCAGTGTGTTCTTGGACTGTCCGCTGCAAGCTCCGCTTTGTGTAAGCTTTCTTTGCATAAAGCGGATTTTTTTTATCTTTCATTAATAATAAACTGTGGTATTTGACATTATCTTTCTTATATATTAGTATAATAAATCGATTATTCTAACTAAATAATAGGAGAAAATGAAATGTCAATGAATTTGATACTGTTCATTGTTCTCCCTGTAGCAGGAATACTTCTTGGATGGACAATTCGCTGGGTTTATGCCAGATTTCAACTTTCCGCCTCGGAGCAAAAGGCCGAGCGCGTTAAACAAGATGCAATAAAAGAAGCGGAAGCTCAGAAAAAAGAGATTCTTCTTCAGGCAAAAGAACAACTCATTCAGGACCGTAATCAGCAGGAAAGGGAGAACCGTGAGCGCCGTACAGAACTGCAGCGTTATGAAAGCCGTGTAAACAAAAAAGAGGAGCTTCTGGAGCAAAGAAGCCTTGAATTTGAAAAGCGCGACAAGGAATTTGCTTCAAATGTAGCAGAGCTTCACAAGCGCGAGGCTGTTCTTGCAGAAGAGGAAGGCAAGCTTCGTGTGGAGTTGGAGAGAATTTCGGGGCTTACTGCGGAAGAGGCAAAGTCGCTTATAATCAAGAGCCTTGAAAATGATGCCCGGCATGACGCACAGTCCTTGCTGAACAAGATTGATCAGGAAGCTCAGCTTAATGCTGAAAAAAAGGCCCAGGAGATTCTTGTTTCCGCCATTCAGCGCATTGCGACAGAAACTACAAGTGAAATTACAGTTGCGACGGTTTCTCTTCCAAGCGATGAGATGAAAGGCCGCATTATTGGACGAGAGGGACGCAATATACGTTCCTTGGAGACTTTGACAGGTGTTGATATTATTATTGATGATACGCCTGAGGCTGTTGTTATCAGCTGTTTTGATCCTGTGAGAAAAGAAATTGCCCGTGTAGCACTGGAGCGTCTTATTATAGATGGAAGAATCCATCCGGCGCGCATAGAGGAAATCGTGCAGAAGGTTACACGCGAGATTCAGCAGAAAATTTACGAGGAAGGTGAAAAGGCTTTGTTTGAGCTTGGCCTGCACAGCATGAGCCAGGAAGCAATAAGAGCCATCGGACGCCTTTACTTTAGAACAAGCTACGGACAGAATGTTCTTACACATTCAAAGGAAGTCGCGGAGCTTGCAAGTATTCTTGCCGCTGAAGTAGGTGCAAACAGGGAGCTTGCAAAGCGTGCGGCTTTGCTTCATGACATTGGCAAGGGAGCTGAAAATGACAGTGACCAGAACCATGCCGAGGTTGGTGCGGAAATGGCGCGCAAGATGGGCGAGGATCCTCGTGTTGTCAATGCGATTGAGGCGCACCATAATGACTGCGAGCCTCAGACAATAGAGGCGGTTATTGTTCAGGTGGCTGATGCTATAAGTGCCGCGCGTCCAGGAGCAAGACGTGAAACTGTGGACAACTATGTTAAGCGCCTTGAGAATCTTGAGGAAACCGCGAAGAAATTCCAGGGAGTAGAGCAGGCTTATGCAATTCAAGCTGGCCGTGAGCTTCGTATTCTTGTAAACAACGACAAGGTTCCTGATGCTCAGGTAAAGGAGCTTGCAAAGCAGATTGCAAAGCAGATTGAAACTGACTTGCGCTATCCAGGAAGAATCAAGATTACAATGATACGTGAAACACGCATTATTGAATATGCACGGTAAGTTAAAAAATACCGGTTTTTAAGTATGCCTATAGGCATTAAGCTCTGGAGAAATTCCAGGGCTTTTTTTTGAGCTGTAATTTTTTTTAGTTTGACTATTTTTCTGAATAAACTGTTTGACAAAATGTGTTTTACGGTGCAGGATTTTATTATGACAGATGTCGAGAATCTTGAAAAAATAATCCATGATATTTTCGGTGTAAGAAAAATTATCAAAAGAAAGCAGAACACAAATAAGTGTATTCAGCCTCTGAATATTTATCCGCTGAATATGTTCGCATTTAACTTTATAAACAGGCTTGTTCGTTTGAATGAGAAATTCAAGGATAATAACTCAGCTTTGAATACAATCTGTGAGCGTGTGAAAAATCTGGGCGAGGCAAAGGATTCCAGCTGGGCAGGACCTTACAGTGAGCTTGTGGCTTTGGATTTTTATTCACAATTCTCGGACTTTCTTGGAATTTCCTATATAAACCTTCTTGAAATAAAGCGGCACAGGGAAAGCATCCCCGCTATGAACGGCCAGAAGGAAAAAATTGACATTGATCTATGCCTTTCATTGAAGAATGAAATGCTTTTTACTGATGTAAAATCTTTCAACTGTGTGCATCAGATTATTTTTGACCGGATTTTTGAAGCTGTGGAAAGATATGCTGAAAAGGAATTCAATAAGAATATACTTATCGGTGTGGACAACCTTTCCAGTCTTGATTACCTTGATGTAAAAAATTCTTTGGTTGCAAAGCGCAATGAGATTGAGGAACTTTTGAAATCCGCAGTGAAAAATAATCAGAATTTTGTTTCATATTCCTCTGATTCCGGGCTTGCATTCAATTTTAGAATCAGCTGGCCTGGCGAGCTTCTGACTGTGAA
This sequence comes from uncultured Treponema sp., assembly GCA_964607295.1. Taxonomy (GTDB): domain Bacteria; phylum Spirochaetota; class Spirochaetia; order Treponematales; family Treponemataceae; genus Treponema_D. The sequence goes on from CAZSJX010000011.1 coordinate 10,163, forward strand.
GGATTATTCTCCGTTCGCAATGGCCCATGCCTACAGATATAAATTTTTGGATTATGGAAATAAACTTCTTGACGATGAATATTCTCTTATAACAATGGTGAAAAATCCGTGGTTCAATGAGGAGACTGTGGATTTTGGAAATTTCAACAATATTTTTTACCGCTCTTTAAGCCGGCGTACTTTTATGGAGCTTGCTAAAAATGATTTTCCTGCAAAAGATTATTCTTCTGCCTATAAAACTGAAAATGTAAAGGTTCGCGATGTTTCTGAAAGCCTTGCTGGAATTGTCTTCATTGATGATAATAGCGTGCGCTCAAAATATTATAAGAGCCTTTATTCTGCCTACATTTATTTGAATCCAAACTATAAAAATAAAGCTCCCCTGACAATCCGCAGCATTGAAAAATTCTTCCGAAATAAATTCGAAGTGCAGATAAAAGATTTTGATGACTTTAAATGGGATAATTATTAGACGAAGGAACGGTTAGAATTGCAAACAGAAAACACTAGATTTTGATTTTGTTCAGCGCAGAAGTCCGTACTGCTTTGTCTGCGTGCCTGGAATCATGCAGGTGTCCACGATTTTGAATCCGAAATGCTCGTATATTTCTGTGTTTACGGTTTTATGCGTTTCAAGGTAAACTGAATAATTGTTTCTGTCCAGCCATTCCAGTGCCGGGCGCATTATTTTTGAGCCGAGCCCCTGGTTTGTTTTTCCAGCCCTGACTGCGAATGTCATAAGATACCATGTTTTTCCAGTTGAAAAGCGGTTTCTGATTTTTACGGCGTTGTCTTCAAACGCGATTGATCTTTTTATTGCGTTGAATCCTATGCTGAATGCAACTTTAAGCCCGCCGCTGAGCAGAAAACGGATTGTGGGAACTCCGCGGTATCCGGGCGGACACAGCACAAGCAGATTGTCAATATTTTCATCCGAGGAAATCATGACCGCATCGCCGAACATCGCTCGGTAAACCGTACGGCAATATTCAGTGCGCACTTTTTCGGAAACGTTTCCAAGCAGATGGTTCAGCGACGGATCGGTGGTAAAAGTTCCGCTGATCATTTCTCCAAGGCGGTTCAAGTCGCTTTTCTGTATGTAATAGCCATTCACCTCATTTTGAAACTGTGAAATCAATTCGTGCTTTTTCATTTTTTTCTCCGGCGGAAATTATAGAATTATTTTTCAGGTTTTTGAATAGCCGCCAAATCTGATTTTTCATATTTGTGACTGCCTTTCTGGCTTTTTTTGAATTTCCAGCATTTTATTGCCTGCTCAAGCGATTTGTCTTTGTTTGCGGCAAAAAAATCGCGGATGTAAGTGTTGTATTCAAACTGGCTGCCGATTTCGGTTTTGGTGTTTTTCTTTTCTTGCTGAATTTGATGATACGCGGCGATTGCGTCGGCGTAAGTTTTTCCGCTGTTGGATTTAAGCCATTTCTGAAAAGCCACGTTGAATGAAAAACTTTTCCCGATTTGCTCCTTGAAAAAAGCCCTGTGTTTTTCGCTGCAAACAAAGTTTTCTTCTATTATATTGCCTGGATTTATTTGTTCAGCAAAGACGGTTTTTTCCGCGCGCGCCGGATTCTTCCGGATTTTTGGAGCGGCGCAGATATTGAAGAAATCCACGGAAAACCGGATGACGAGCTTTTCCGCTTCGCTTTGAGCCGGAAAGAATACGAAGCCGTGAATGAATCTGAAAATCCTTGCGCCGCGTTTGCAGAATTCTGGACAAAAAAAGAATCCTATTTGAAGCTCACCGGCGAAGGTCTTTCCGACAACCTGAAAAACGTTCTTTCCCAAGAAATCCTGGACGAATACATTTTTGAGACAACCGCAAATCTTGAAAAAGGCTACGTATTCACAATCTGCCGTAAAAGATGAATTGAAAACCCTCTGAACACATAATTTTTCATCTTGACAAAAGAAAGTTGTAAAATTACATTAGCTAATAATATTAGTTAATGTAGCTATATAGCCTTGATGTTGAGTTTTTTGTGAAGAAACAAAAGCGCAGGCAGATTTACAGTTTGTGAAGATTTTTGGCGATTGAATTAATAAAAGTGCGGAGCACCCGAATTAATACAAGCGCAGCGCGAGCCAAATCCATCTGGAGCAAACTGGAAATATGCCGAAAGCGTTCTTTCAGAATTTTAAAAAAACTCGACATTCAGACTAGTTAATGTAATTTGCAGGAGTTTTTATGCCGCGCGCAGGACTTACAAGGGAAAAGGTGATTGAGGAGGCGGCCCGGCTTGCGAACGAAAACGGGCTGGGCTACGTTACAATTTCAACGCTTGCCGCTCATCTGAAAATCAAAAAGCCGTCGCTTTACAACCACATTGAAAGCCAGGATGATATTCTCCGCTCGATTATGGTTTACGGCTGGACTCACGGGATTGAGCCGATTGCCGCGCGGATTCAGGCTCAGGATGCGCATGTTGCGTTGAAGGAATATGCAAGATTCTTCTATAAATATGCGCTGGAAAATCCCGGAATTTTTGAGGCGATGCTCTGGTACAACAAATACCAAAGCGAGGAGCTCGTTCAGGCAACAGAAAAATTGTACAAATTCTTTTTTGCCCAGACCGACAAGCTAAAAATCAGCCGGGAAAATGCGAATCACCTTTTGCGAACTTACCGCGCTTTTCTGGAAGGATTTGCGCTTCTTGTAATCCACAAATCGTTTGGAAACCCGATTTCAATTGAAGAAAGTTTCGATCTTTCCCTGGACGTGCTTGTAAAAGGCATGGCGCAGTTTGAGGAAAAATAAAAGGGAAGGGAAATGCCGTGCCAAACTGAATCTGCAAACCGCGCTGGAAAGATTTTTTGCACAATTAAAGCAATCAGTTTGACGGCGCGGTTTTAATATGCTATATTAGAAGAAAGGAAATGCCCGATTCGGTCGGTCGTCTCCACGTTAAGCTATAAAGCCGCTCGTGGTTCAGAACTGGGCGGCTTTACTTTTTACTCGTCGGTGCATTTCACCGCTTTTACGCTTTGGACGGTGTTTTTGTCGGTTTTTAGGACTTCGATTTCTATTTTGTCCTGAAGGCGCAGTTTCTGGCCGGCCTGTGGAAAGTCGCCGAGCGTTTCGATAATCCAGCCGCTTACGGTGTTTGAGCCGGTTGAATTTTCTTCTTCAAGGTTGAAATATTTCATCATTTTGTTCAGCGGAGTTTCGCCGCTCACAATAAAGCAGTTTTCTCCGCATGGCTTTATGCATTCGCTTTCGCCGCTGTCGTGCTCGTCGTAAATTTCGCCCACAAGCTCTTCAAGAATGTCTTCCATTGTTACAATTCCCGAAGTTCCGCCGTACTCGTCGATTACAACCGCCATGTGCGTGCGTTCTTTCTGCATTTGCCTGAACAGCTTTGAGATTTTTGTCTTTTCCGTGGTGAAAAACGGCTTCTGCATTATCGATTTCAGAAGAGATTTGCTGTCTGCCGGGATTTTTTCAGTTCCATTGTCTTTTTTTGCGGTCAGCTTGAAAAAATCCTTCTCGTGGATAATTCCTACGATTGAATCAATTTCGCCCTGGTAAACAGGCAGCCGCGAAAATCCGCTTTCCTCAAATTTTTCCATGATTTCTTCAAGGCTGGAATTTTCCTCAACAGCGCAGATATTTACACGCGGAACAAGAATATTTTTTGCGTCAAGGTCGTCGAATTCAATTGCGGAGCGGATAAGATTCGTTTCTTCCTGCCTGATTGTTCCGTCCTCGGCGGCTTCCTCGACCATCGTCATAATTTCTTCTTCAGTAATCACGTCCTTTGAGTTGAAGCGGAAAATTTTCACGATAAGTTTTTTCCAGAGTGAAAAAATAATGTTCAGCGGATAGAAAATAAAAATCAGCGCGGAAATAAAAGGAAAAACCGCCATCGCGAACTTTTCAGCGCAGAATTTGCCGATATATTTTGGCGTTATTTCCCCGAAAATCAGGACAGCGACTGTAATTGCAGCTGTTGAAACAAGCGACGGATTCAACGCGGTTCCGGAAAGAATTTTTGCAAAAAGAAGCGCGCTTATTGTTGAGGCTGAAAGATTTACAATGTTGTTTCCGATAAGAATTGTGCTTAGAAGCTTGTCGTAGGAATTTTCACATAGCTGAAGGACTTTCGCCGCCCTTCGGTTTCCGCTGGATGCAAGCGATTTTAGCCGGATCCGGCTTGTGCAGGTGTATGCGGTTTCCGTCGCTGAAAAAAACGCGGAAAATGCAATCAGAACAAAAAGAGAAATCAATAAGGGTATCGACCCGTCGGGCATAAGAGCCTCCAGAAATAAAAATCCAAGAACGTGCGTCCTCTTCCTAGAATGTACAATATTTTGAAACGTGTTTAAAGGCTCGGAAAGGTTGTTTTTTGAATTTTTATTTTATGGGTGGAGGACGCGACCAATTCATTCTTCAAGTTCATGGCAAACTTTTTTGATTTCAGTTGAAATACGCATAATTAATTCTGTCTCAAAACTTTTTGAATACTTTCTTTTGAATGATAAGTTTATATTTTTAGGACAAGAATTTTTTGAAAAGAGAACTTCGCTTTCAATATGAAGAATTTTTGCGATTTCATCAATTACTTGTGGAGGTGGAAATGAAACACCGCCTTCAATGCTGTTTATATAGTTAAAACCTTTATTTAAAAGAATAGACAAGTCTTTTTGCGAAAACTTTGCCTGTTTTCTGTAGAATTTCAAATTCTCAATGAATGTTTCTTGTAGACCCATAAAATTTTTATAGTGGATTTTTGGTGTAAAATAACATTGTTTTGACGAATTTATTCTATTTATTTACTTGAGTTTCTGTAAAAGAATGTGTATAATCCGATAAAAACGTGTGGTTTTAGATAAAAAAAGTAAAACTATGCTAAAACAATGTGCTTTTTCTTTAGGAGAGTTCAATGAATTCACTGAAGAAAAGCAGTGAGGTTTATTATGGAACAAAAGGACTTGGTACAGTTCTTGTCTAAACTTCGTGATATGGACATTACGAAGAAATTTGAAGACCGGGTAAAAGGTTTAGAGGAGCAGTTTAAAGTGGCGGATGAAAAAGGACGTGAATTATTAACTGAAGATTTCAATCGGCTTGCAAATGAAATTGAAGAAGAAAAAAAATTAAATAAATAATCATAAGAGGAGATATTCAAATGAAAAAATTATTTCAGTTCTTGACTGTTTTTGGAGCGGTATTTGCCGTCAGTTTGCTATCATCTTGTGCTACGACAGCTTCTATGGCAACGCCTAATTTCAGTGCTGCAAAGGAAGCGTATGCGTTAGATATGTCTGCATATTCTGATTATGCAGTGGAAAAATGCAAACTTCCTGATGGAAAAACCGCAACTGTTTATGTATTTAACAATATTAATGACGGATTTAAATGGCAAAATATACAGACTAGAATGTTCGATCCTGAATATCAGCAGCATTCAAAAGAAAAGATTGCTGAGTATAAAAAAAAGATAGATGATGATTTTGGTTTTATTTATGCTTTTCGTTATAAACAATGGATTGCTGAGTATGAATGGTGTCCGACTGGACCTTTGTCTCCTTATTTTAAGGCAGTTTTCAGTCTTGCTGAAAAATACGGAAAAGATGGCGCAAATAAAATCTTAAAAAATAATATGTCTCCAATCTCGTATTACAATATGGAAGATTTGGGACAGCTTTCATCATATATGACAACAGATGCATCTGTGGCACAGGCATGCTATGAAGATTCAGATGGAGTTTATCTTCTGACAATTTGCAATCCTCAATATCTTTCACAAGGAGGTTGTTTCGAAAGAGGCGCGGAAAATTCACAAAAATGAATTTGCATATGAAATTTCGTTTATTCCAAAGCAAATTTACAAGTTTGATCCGCCTAAATTGACTCCTGCAAAAATTCAGCCGTTTAATCCTTCCGCAGTTCCTGATTCCGATAGAAATCTTGCTCCTGTTACTCCAAATGGAAATGGTGCATATTATTATGATGAGAATCTTGCTTATCATCTTCAGTGGCTCGCCGTAAAAATTGCATGCAAAGGAGTGTACGATATGGCGTATACTGGTAATTTTAGGCAGAAAAATCCAGTGGATTATTACAAAACAAGCTTTATAAAAAATTATCTTGCAACTAATGATGGCATGGCTTCAAAGGGAGCAACATTATTCGAGGGAATTTGTTTTGATTATGCAGATTTTGCATATCAAGAACTGAAAGAAAAAAGAAAAGAATATCCGAATGTCTCAGGCTTTTGGATGGTTGGTACATTTAATGATCCTTCTACCATAGTTGCATATAAAATTGCCGGAGCAGGGGAAACTCCAACAACACAAATAAACAGGACTCCTGTTGTTATATACTCAGAAAATCATATTTTGGCTCATGATAATGCTACAAGCCATGCTTGGATTTGGGTACAGGCAACAGACGGCACTGTCTATTGGGTAGATCCGACTTGGACTGATAATACTGGTCGTCCTGTATATGGTATTGTGCGCGGCGGTCAAGAGATATATCTCAAGCCTGATTCACGGTTCTGTGTGCAATAAGTTTTTAGTGAAATCGGGGAATCTGTCAAAAATACAGATTTCCTGATTTTTAGAAATGAAAAATGTAATTTTATGCGATTATTTTTTTTGCCATATCCAGAAAGTAAAAAAATCTGAACCTACAGGCAGAATCTTTCCAGCGCGCTGAAGATTTTGAAGTCAAATTTTTTGTCGATGAGCTTTCCGGCGATGCTTACGCCTTTTCCCATTGTGAAGGCGGCGAGAATTGTTCCGATTCCAAGGCCGTCAAGATGGCCAAGGCAGAAAAACGTGAGCGCGGCGGTTATGGCAAGGCAGGTTACGTCAAATGCGATTTTGATTTTTGCGTAGCTTGCCTTTGTGATGTCTGAAAGTTCCCGCGGAAACAGGTCGGTCGGCGTAATAGGAAGAAGGCAGCGGTTTGAAAGCGCGATTCCGAAGCAGATGACAACGTAGCTCACGATAAAATAAATGATTCTGAATCCAAGCCCGGCCGGAAGAATCTTGATCCAAAGCTCGTGCACGTCCAGCAGCTCGCCGAAAACAAATCCAACCACAAAGCTGAAAAGATACGGCGGCACAAATTTTCTCCGCATAATCATCAGCGAAAGAACTAGCAGCCCCTGAAAAATATAAGTCCATGTTCCGAGCGAAAGAACCGGAAAAACCTCTGAAAAAGCGAACGGCACGCTTGAAATTGCGGAAATCCCCGCGCCCGAATAAAGCATAAGAACCACGCCGAAACTGTTTATCGCGACCGCCGCAGCCAGCGCAATCTCCCCGTGCAAAGTAAAACGCCTGATGTCTGATTTCATACGAATGGTATACCATAAGACAGAAAAAGTGTCTAATAGTAATCTACAGCAGTAGAAATTGTTTGTTAGTTTGAAACAAAAAGCGTTCACGGTGATGATGTTTATCTACAGCAGTAGAAATTGTTTGTTAGTTTGAAACTCTTGCAAATGTACAACAGTACTGTTCTTTGCTGTATTTCGCATTTAATGCGGTCAAAATGGGTAAATTTTTCATTTCCCGCTCCAAAATTTACAGTAAGACTAAGGGTTTGCAAAATCAGCTTATGTTATCACAAAAACGTCTTTTTCTTCGTTTTTTGCATATCCATAGCAAGTTTTCTTGCACGTAGCTGACAAATTAAATATTATCACAGAATCTTCTTCCGTGAAAGACTTCATATACACATTTTTTATTTCATTTTCAATGTTTTTCAGAATATTCTCGCTGTTCTTTATTTCAAATACGGAATATTGAAGCCGGAATCCGAACTTTGAGAGAAATTTTGAAAACTTTGTGCGGACTTTGTCATTGCTGATGTCGTAACTTATTAAAAGCATTTTAATCTTCCTTTTTGCCGGTTTTTATGAAATTTATTCCATCTTAAAAACTGGGAAATCCTTGGCAGCTTTTTCCCTCATAAACGCTCTGTAATAGCTTTGCAGATAGATGAAAATCTCGTTTTTGTATTCCATCAGGGCGTTTATAAAAAGCTCTATGTACGGCGCGGAATTTTTCCATGGCAGAATGTACTGCTCCTGATTTTTCCAGAAATCTTTTTCTTTTACCTGGCCAAGATTCAGCGCTTTGATTAGAGCGGCATCAATAATCGGGCGGAACGGCTCCTCTAAGTCGCAGACAAGCGATTTCCGCTCAAAAAACTGCGTGTGTAAAATTCCAACGTAGACATCAAATCCGTACATTTCAAGCAGGGCGTTTACTATATTGAATAGAATTGTGTAGCCGATGTCCAAAAGGCAGTTTGTCATATCGTGCTTTGCGCGTGGCCGGCGGGCAGTCCAGCTGTGGTCTTTAAAAAGCGACTGAAAATAAAGCTTTGCGCTTATTCCTTCAATTCCCATTATTTCCTGGACTGAAAGATTTTCTTTCTGAACATCTTTTTCAAACTGCTCAAGTTTTTTTATCGTTTCTTTTTCGGATTCAGTTTTTTCACGCTTCTTTTTTAGAAGACAGTTCTGATTGTGAATTTTATTTGCAATCACATGTGAAGCAATGTCAGTTTTGCCGTAAAGATATTGCCTTTTTCTTAGAAGAACGTTTCCTTCCGCTTTTGACGGCAGAATTATAGATAATTGTTTTTCAATGGTGTTTTTTTTTGAATTAATGGAAAAGTATAAAACTGGTACCTAAAGTCAGTTTTTTAGCTGGAGACAAATAAAAAATTACAGCCGAAAGAAGAACAAAAAAACAAATCCAGTAGATATAAATGTCATAACTCTTCCTCAAATTTTTAATATTGCGCATACATAAACACCGCATTTCCTGGTGAAAACGACATCGAAAGTATCACAAGAATCAACATAACATAATATGCCGACCATCTGAACGCAATTCCTTTTTTCTGAATTGCCGCATATACATCAACATTTCTCTCTTTCAGAACACTTGTAACGAAAACTATTATGCCAGAAATAAAAATCAGAACCAGCTGGGATTCAATATCTCTGAAGCTTCCAAATATTTCCTTAAGATATGACTGGGATTTTAGAACTGAAAGCGGTCCAAAATCAGTAAACGTCTGCTTTAAATACAAGAAACTCTTAGGAACATCATAAATTCTGTCAAAATACGCACCGATATTTACAACTATGAAAGTGCGTATTATCTGAAAAACATGAAAAGCCCCAGATTTTATATTTATGTGAAGAACTTTTCTAAGCCTTTCAAAGGCAGGTTTCAGCATATCGCTGAATGCAATTACAAGACCGTTATAAAGCCCCCACACAACATAGTGCATTTCAGGTCCATGCCAAATTCCAACAAGAAGAAAAACAACAATATTTGCAATTCCAGCGGGGACAGTCCGCGCAAAATGATTTCCTAAATGAGAGCCGCACCATTTCCCGATTTTCTGCATAGGCTTTGTAAGAGCAAACGGAAAGAAAACATAATCCCGCATCCATAAGCCAAGACTTATATGCCATCTGCGCCAAAAATCCGCAAGGCTTGTTGAAAAATACGGCTGACGGAAGTTCGGCTGCATTTCAAGACCAAAAAGAAACCTGATAATTGAAAAACCTTCAATAATATAGTAAAGTCTAGAGTGTTTCAGAAGCTTTTTTTTCAATAGTTTCTTTGAGGCGCGGCGAAATGAAAATTGTTACGACACAACTATTTACGACATCGCTTTTCTAATGCTGCCTTGAAAAGATGAATCTTTCCAAGGACTTGCTTAGTGTATTTTTTTGATTTCTGGAGGTTTCTATGAAAAAAATTGTAAAGACTTGCGCGCTTTTTATTTCCGCAGGACTTATGCTTGCAGGATGTTCCAACACAAAAAAGGACTACATTCTTGCAACGGGAGGAACAGGCGGAACCTACTATCCGTTTGGCGGAGCTATCGCCAATATATGGAATACGAAAATTGAAAACATGAACGTTACAGCCCAGGCGACCGGTGCTTCTGCGGAAAATCTCCGTCTTATAAACAAGGGCGAGGCTGAATATGCGGTTGTCCAGAACGATGTAATGGACTACGCTTACAATGGAACTGATTTGTTCGCCGGTGAAAAGCTGGAAAACATCATGACAATCGGAACTTTGTATCCTGAGGTTATTCAGATTGCAGTTTCAAAAGACAGCGGAATAAAATCAGTCGCTGACTTCAAAGGAAAACGTATCTCTGTAGGAGACGCCGGTTCTGGAGTTGAATTTAACGCAAAGCAGATTATGGAAGGCTACGGTCTCACTTTCGATGATATCAAGAAAAGCAACCTTTCATTCAAGGAATCTGCGGAAGGAATTCAGAACGGAACTCTGGACGGATGCTTTATAACAGCTGGAGTTCCTAACGCCGCGCTGCAGGAGCTTGCATTCACATCAGGACTTGTTCTTGTTCCTGTTGACGGAGAAGCTGCGGATAAAATCTGCGGAAAGTACGGCTACTACACACAGACAACTGTTCCAGGCGGAACATACAAAGGCACTGACTCTGACACTCCGGCGCTTGCAATCAAGGCGACTCTTGCTGTAAACGCAAAGCTTGACGAGGCAACTGTCTATGAAATGACAAAAGTTTTGTTTGAAAATCTTTCAGACCTTGCCGCGGCGCACGCAAAGGGAAAAGAAGTTTCCGCGCAGTCGGCTGTAACTGGCGTTTCTGTTCCGCTTCATCCAGGCGCAAAAAAATATTTTGATGAGCTTGGCTTGAATTAATCGGGCGGAAGCATTTGTCTAAAAGGATTCTTTCAGTTCTTATTTTGCTTCTTCTTGCAGGGGGAATACTTTTTGCCCCTGCGCTTCCCGTTCTTTCAGTCAGCAATAGAAAAAATCCGTCTCAAAGATTTTATTCTATAAATGGCTTCAGAAACGGATTTGTTATTTCCTATACACATTCTGTAAACAAGGGACGCGTAAAAGATTTCTACAAGGCAGAAGGGCGGAAGCTTGTATGCGGCAGGACTGTCTTTTCTTCATACGGAGCAGGCATTCCAGAGCCTCAGGAAACGCCTGGCGCAGTTTTCACAGTGACTGATGGCGGCTATGAAATTTCAAATATAAACAGAACAGTTCCAAGGCTCGCAATGGCCGTAGGAATTGTGGCAAACCATGCAATTTCAGTGCATGATAAAGGCGGAAATTTAAAAGACTATTTTCTTGCGGATTTTTTTAAGCCGCAGACAAGCATCATTATTCAGATTAAGAATGTTTCTATTATAGATTATTTTTTTCATTCAATAAAAAACAAAACAACAGGAGGTTTTAATGGCAACCAACAACGGAAAAACAACTGATGACTACATTGACCAGATTCTTCCCACTTCAAATGAAGAGGAAATGAAGCAGATGATGAAGGAGCTGGACCGCGAGCAGTCTTACCGGGAACACAAATGCTGGCGCCAGTATATTACAGTTTTTATTTCTATTATTTTTGTTGTTTTCCAGCTTTACGCGACTTTGTCAGGAGCAATAACAGCGCAGATTCTTCGTGCGACTCATCTGGCTTTTGTTCAGCTTCTGGCGTTTCTTCTTTTTCCGCCTGCAAAGAACAGCCCCCGGAACACGCTTCCATGGTACGATGTTCTCCTTGGCATAATCGGCGCGGCTTGCTGGTTTTACATTGTTGTGAATTTTGACTCGCTTGTAAGAAGATCCGGAAACAATACGCCTCTGGATGTCGCTGTCGGAATTATCGGAATCCTTGTTCTTTTTGAAAGCTGCCGCAGAATTGTCGGGCTTCCAATCATGATTATAGCCGGCTCATTTATCGTGTTTGCATTTGCCGGAAAATATCTTCCGGGATTTCTCCATCACAGGGGATATTCACTTCAGCGTGTTGTATGCCATCTTTTTTACAACACAGAAGGAATCATGGGAACTCCAATCGGAGCCTGCTCGACATTTATTTTTCTTTTTATTCTATTCGGAGCGCTTCTTGAAAAAACTGGAATCGGGCACTTTTTCATTGATGTGTGCAATGCGGTTGCAGGAGGAGCAAGCGGAGGCCCTGCGAAAGTTGCAGTTTTGTCATCAGCACTTTTGGGAACAGTCTCCGGCTCGTCTGTATCAAACACTGTCGGCTCAGGCTCGTTTACAATTCCAATGATGAAAAAGCTTGGCTACAAGGGAGAATTTGCAGGCGCAGTTGAGGCGGCCGCTTCTACCGGAGGCCAGATAATGCCGCCAATTATGGGAGCCGCAGCGTTTCTTATGGCGGAAAGCCTCGGACTTCCTTACATTACGATTGTAAAGGCTGCAATTGTTCCAGCCATACTTTATTTCACAGGAATTTTTATAACAGTTCATCTTGAAGCGAAAAAACTCGGTCTCAAGGGACTTCCAAAAGAACAGCTTCCACGTTTTATGCCGCTGATTCTGAGCAAAGGCTACATGATTCTTCCGCTCGTTGTGATTATCTATTTTCTTTGCGCAGGAAAGACTGCTGTTTTCGCGGCGTTAATGGGAATCATCGCCTGTGTGCTGGTTGGCTTCGGAGTTTCAGTTTCTGACCTGGCCCACGGACGCAAGCCTTCATTCGGCGGAAAGGACATAGTTGAAATCATGTGCACAGCCGCAAGAAACATTATCAGCGTGGCGATTGCCTGCGGAATGGCTGGAATCATAATTGGAATTGTAACGCTTACAGGACTCGGGCTCAGGCTTGGAAACGGACTTGTAATGCTCGCCCACGGAAAGCTTCTTTTTACACTGATTTTTACAATGATTGCATCTATAATCCTTGGAATGGGAGCGCCAACAACAGCGAACTATCTCATAACTTCAACGATTACAGCCGGAGCAATTATATGCCTTGGAGTAGAGCCGCTTGCAGCCCATATGTTTGCATTCTATTTTGGAATCATTGCAGATGTAACGCCTCCTGTAGCTCTAGCCGCCATCGCAGGAGCCGCAATTGCAAAGGCAAAGCCAATGAAAACCGCCATGAACGCCACAAAGCTTGCTATAGGCGCATTCATAATTCCTTATATGTTTGTCTACAACAGCAAGATGCTTATGATAAACGCCTCGGCAGGTTCAGTTATTATGATAATACTGACAGCAATTCTTGGAATGTTCGGAATCAGTGTTGCGCTTGAAGGCTACGGATTCAACAACACAGGAATTTTCTACAACTCAGGCAGGCGGAAATCACTAATAATAGCGGCCGATGTAATTGAAAGGATTTTGTTTGCTGCCGCAGGATTGCTCTGTGTAATTCCAGAAACAAAAACAGACATTGCCGGCATCTGCCTTCTTGCGGTTCTTATTTCATGCCAGCTGATTACAAAAAGAATGCAGGCTAAAAAACAGGCTGCATAATACCAGCAGATTGGATTGATTCGCGCTGAGAGTTTCATACTCCGATGGTGCATATTGCTCTTAGTGCCGGATTTAAAATTCTGTGAATAAAAAATGGGCTGTCCAAAAAGAATGGACAGCCCATTTTTACCAGTATCAGCCTTTCTTCAGAACAAAAATTATTTCCTATAGTTCTTATACCACTTTGAAAATGCGCCAAGACCTTGCTCCAGCGATGTGGACGGTTTGAAGCCGAAATCTTTTTCAAGGTCGGAAACATCGGCGAATGTCTGGTAAACGTCGCCAGGCTGCATTGGAAGAAGCTCCTTTTTTCCTGGTGATGAAATAATATTTTCTTTAATAAGGCAGTTTTCCAGAATTTCAACAAAGCGCATAAGGCTTTCCGGCTTGCTGTTTCCTATGTTGTAGATTTTATAAAATGCGCCGTCCTCTGTCGGCTCCGGAGATTTCTGCATTACCGCTCGAACACCCTTCACTATATCGTCAACATAAGTAAAATCACGGTACATATCGCCGTTATTGTATATTTGAATCGGCTCGCCTTTTACAAGCTTGTTTGTAAATTTGAAATACGCCATGTCAGGGCGGCCCATCGGTCCGTAGACTGTAAAGAACCGGAGTCCGGTGCAAGGAATTTTATACAGTTTTGAATAAGCGTGGGCAAAAAGCTCGTTGCTTTTTTTTGTAGCGGCATACAGAGAAACTGGATTGTCCACCTTGTCTTCAGTTGAATACGGAACTTTTTTATTTGAGCCGTACACGCTGCTTGAAGATGCGAAAACCAGATGCTCAACAGGATTGTGCCGGCAACATTCAAGAATATTGTAAAAACCTATCATATTCGAATGTATGTATGCATCCGGATTGTCAATTGAATAACGCACTCCAGCCTGAGCCGCAAGATTCACAACAACTGCCGGCTTATACTTCTCAAAAAGAGAATCCAGAAGAGGCTTGTCGGCAATATCGCCCTTTATAAATGTGAAGTCTTTTTTCAATGCGGAAAGCATTTCAAGACGTTCATTTTTCAACGAAATATCATAATAGTCAGTTATGCAGTCAATTCCAACAATTTTTACGTCCGGAACATTTTCAAGAAGATTTCTGCACAAAAAGCTTCCTATAAATCCAGCCGCGCCTGTAACAAAAACAGTTTTATTTTCCAATGAAATATTTGCCATACTAAAACTATAGAACTTTAACAAAAAAAAGTATAGAGTTTACAAAAGACGCAATTTTGCATTTCGAGGTATTTTATGACTTATGTCTATGTTCTGGTTTCCAGCAGGAATGATTTATATTATGAGCAGGCTCTTATGTCGGCGTTTTCTCTGCGGAATCTTATGCCGAACGCAAATATTGTTCTTCTTGTGGACAACAAAACTGAAGACTCAATAAATTCCCCGGAGCAGAAGCGCGGCGAAATAAAAAAATATGTTTCAAGAATAATTTCTGTTCCATTTGAAGAAAATGTTTCCAATGCAGAGCGTTCGCGGCTTATAAAAACCTCAGTTCCGGACTATGTTGACGATGATTTCTTGTATATTGACTGCGACACAATCATTGCCTCCGACCTTTCAGAAATAAAAAATCTTCCATATAATACAGCCGGAGTTCTAGACGGACACGTAATGCTTGACGAGCATATCCACAAAAAATATTTTCTTGAGCGCGACAAAAAACTTGGTTTTCACGGAACAGAAGCCGCCGGATGCAACATAAACGGAGGCGTGATATTCGCACGGAAATCAGAGGAAGCAAGAAATCTTTTCAAGGCATGGAATGAAGCATGGAAATTTTCCGCATACCAGAAACATGATTTGCACGACCAGAGCGCGCTGAACGAAGCGAACTACAGAACCGGCCTGAAAATGCAGCTTATGGATGGAATTTGGAACTGCCAGCCGAGCCACGGCGGACTTGCGTTTCTGGAGAACGCAAAAATAATCCACTATTATTCAAGCGAATTTTCAGGAAAAAACTATATTCCGTACTACAAGCTGGCGGACAAAACTCTTCAGGAACGCATAAAAGCGGAAGGAACAATTCCTGACGATGTAAAAAAAATGATTGAAAACCCGAAATTCCAGTTCAACAAGGTGCATCTTATAAACGACCAGCGGATTGTAAGCATAATGCAGTCGCCGGCAGTTTTTACGCTTGCAGACATAAAAGCGAAGCTGCCATGGCTTTTTAATTTTATTGAAAGCATTTGCGGCGGAGCCAGAAATCTTGCGAAAAAAATCAGCGGCCGATAAAACTAGGAGAAGCCGCCCAAAATAAAAAAAATCACTTGAAAAACACATAAAATTCACTTATATTCGATGTGTAAACACTTGTTTTTTATTTGGAGGAAAATATGGCGAATCTTACAATTACTCTTGATGACCAGGACAAAAAGGACATCGCGGCTTTCTGCGAGCAGGTTGGAATGACGGTTTCGGGGCTTTACAATGTTTTTACGAAGCAGGTTATCCGCGAGGGGCGAATTCCGTTTGAAATTGGCGTTGACAGGCCGAACCGCAAGACGCTAAAGGCGATGAAGGAAGGCGACAGGATTGCGGACGATCCGAATGTGAAGGGATATTCATATAATCAGTTTGTTGAGGAGATGAAAAAATGGTAGAGCCGAAATTTAAAATCAAATGGACAAAGCAATACAAAAAAGACATAAAGATTGCTAAAAAACGGCGCTACAAAATTGAAGAGCTTCAGGAAGTTGTTTTTCAGCTTGCGAACGACCTTCCGCTGGATGAAAAATACCACGACCATGCGCTGGAGGGAAACTGGGCGAACCACAGGGAATGTCACATCAGAAGCGACTGGCTTTTGATTTACCAGAAAAAAGGTGAAGTTCTTGTTCTGGAACTTTCGCGCACGGGAACACACGCTGACTTGTTCGGAAAATAATATGGCGACTTCAAAGGAATATATTGATTTTGTGCTCGGGCAGATTGCGCGGTACGGCGAGCCGGCCGAGCAGAAAATGTTCGGAGAATATATGGTTTATCTTGGCGGAAAGCCGGTTCTTCTTGTATGCGACAACACGGTTTTTGTAAAGAAACTTGCGGAAACTGAGCCGGTTATGAAAGAATTCAGCGCGGAAAGCGGTTTTCCGTATGAAGGCGCAAAGGAGCATTTTATTCTGGACATAGAAAACCGCGCGCTTTTAGACAAAATCATTCCGCTGCTTGAAAAAATCACGCCGGTTCCAGCCAGGCGGAAAAAATCAAAGACCGGGGAATGATTTTTTTAATTCCTGTTTATTTCACTTTTTCCATCTTCTTTTTTGCAAATTCCATCCCGGCAAGCGCGGCGATTCCCACAAGGAAAGCCGGAACGCTGAAAGTTGAAAGCGAAAGCGGCGCGAGCGGGACTTTCAGGGAAGACGGTCCGTAGACAATCGCGTAAAGCGAGCCAAGCACAAGCCCCGCGACCAGAAAAACCATCTGAGGGCGGAATTTTTCAAGCAGGAGGCTGATTCCTCTTGCCGCGGAAAAAAGCCCGGCGACAATTCCCAGGACAAGGCAGACGCATCCGCCGGCAAACTCAAAGTTTCCTGCCATAACTTCCTTGAACGCGCTTACGGCAGGCACGTAAATTCCGCAGATTAAAAGAACTGTCGAGCCGGAAATTCCCGGAAGAATCATCGCGGTGACGGCGGCGACTCCAGATGCAAAAATAAAAAGATACTGCCAGAAATTCAGCGCGGAAAAATCAACAACGCTGTTTCCGGGGAAAAAATTTTTGAGCATAGTAAGCGCGACAACAAGAAACGCGCCCACAATACCAAAAACGCAGTAGCGAAGGTTGTTTTTCAGAACAGATTTCTCCTCGTGCAGAATGCAGAAAAACGCGGCAAGACTAAGCCCCATAAACGCAGACGAAAGCGCATAAATATGCGTGCTGAAAATCCGCGAAAGAACAAGAATGCAAAGAGCCATTCCCGGAAGCCACCCGGCGCAGAAAACGCACAGATACAAAAACGCAGCCTTCCGCTCCCCGCCGTTGTTTTTCAAAAGCGAGCCGATTGCACCGACAAGCCTTTCGTAAAATTCCATGATGAACGCGACTGTTCCGCCCGAAATCCCCGGCACGCTGTCCGCCACCGCCATGCAAAGCCCGTGAAACGCAGTAATTAATTTTCTCATAATTTCACTCCTATAAATTTTTGCCTTTCATTTCCTGCAGAAACCAGCCGTAAATCGCCTCAATCCTTGAGTTAAGCGAGGCTGAAATCCTTTTCTGCAGGGACGAAGGCGCGGTGTATTGCGCCCTGAGAAGCATATAGACCGAATAAAAGTCTCCGCGGTCAGAGACAACAATATTTATCTCCATATTTTCAGGACGGATTGCCGTAAAAAACTTGTACGTCACAGGCGAAACATTCGTAAGCCTCAGAAGAACTTCCCTTTCGCTCTGCTCATAGTCAAGACGGTAAACACATTTTCCAAATGAGCTGTCCTCCAGCTGGCAGAAAAAACTTTTTCCGTCCGCGCTCCCTTCTGTCAAATCTGAGACCGGCGTCCTGTCTTTCTCGGAGCGGACCATAAATGCCGAGCGGTACAAAGTCCGCCATCTCTTCCGGCTGTTTGAATAATACTCGATTCCCTTTAAGCGTGAGATTGAGCGGAGAATTTGCGAGATTTCCTGGACCGACGGAGAATTCTCGTCTTTTTCGATATGATAGACATTCTCGGCGGAAAAAGATGGCTCGCCGCTTTTTTCCCACGGAACGACAGTTTTCCGGCAGAACGGCGTGTCGGGAAAAAAACGGAGCTTTTCCGCGGATTTTTTCTCAAGATTCTGCTGCCCGAACCCGGAAGTTCCGTTTTTGAAAAAAACATCGGCAGGCAGGCCGGGCATCTCAGAAACCGCGCCGAACGCAAAAGACGCCGCGGCGGCAAAAGCAAAAAACAAAAATTTCAGTTTCACTAAAATCCTCCTGATTTTTTCATTTAGAAAGATTCTAGCTATAGTTTATAAACTGGAGTTTGCAAGAGTTTAAACAGAATTTAAACCAAATCTCAGGCGTTTCCCTCTGCTCGCCTGCGTCTCGCTCCAGGCCGCTATGTCCAGCCTTCGCTGACCGCTCATTGCTCCGTTCCGTTTTACTTCACTCCGCAACTTCGGGCTTCCCAGCGCTAACGCAAAAAAAAACTTACTGGGCATGGTTTTCTATTTTCTTCATAAGCAAAAGCCCTTTTAGCTTCACTTCAAATTTTTCAAAAAGCCTTGTGTAAAAAGGCTCAAAAAATCTTTTCCGCAGCAAGTCAATCAAAACACAGACGGAAAAAACTGCCGCAATGTCAAGAACAGCCGCAGCCGGGAAAAAAGGGGAGAATAGCTGGCGTGAGCTTACGGAAAAAATTGCGTTCCAGATAAAAGAGCGTGAAAAGCTGTTGTCGTGGATTAAATAAACTCCGAATGTCGCCGATGAGATTCTGTTTATGACAGGGCAAAAGCCGATGTTCATATTTTCAAAAATACGGAAAAAGCAAAATGAAAAGACAGGAACACCGATGCAGCTTTTTATAATCTCAAAAAGCCTGTTCAAAACTGCTTCTGATACAGAGACATAGTTTTCAGAAGAAAGATTTTTCGGCTGGAGAAATTCCGCGGCGCCCATTGCCGCATAAAGAATTATGCATATAAGAACTAGCGCGGCGTTTTTCTTGAAGCCAAATTTTCCGTGTGGAAGATGAAGCCTTATGAACGAGCCTAAGATATAGAAGAAAAATGCTCTTATAAGCCCTTGATATTCATCGCCAAAAACATAGCTGATTGAATAATAAAAAGCCCAGACGAAAAAAATAAAAAACTGGAAACCTCTTTTTGAAAAAGAACGGACAAGAGTGTTTATAAGAGGCGCGCACAGGGCGAGCAGAATATACGCCTTGACGAACCACCAGCCGTCAGAAACCGGGCGTAAAAAAGACATCAGAACAGAACGGATTTTCTCTAAAACTGAAAAATCAGGAAAGCTGTCCCCCCCCGTGTAATAAAATTAATTACAATAAGCGCAGTAAAAAAAGCGCCAAGCGCAAATGAATAGAACGCGCTTTGAAGCGCAACTTTCTTGACTGAGCAAGAGTCTTTCCTGCAGACAAAATAGCCTGTCAGCATAAAAAAAAGAGCGACTCCGATTGGACCGCCCGGACTCAAAGAAGCTTGTAAAAAGCCTGTTGAAAAGAGAGGCTGCGTTGTAGTCGCTGTAAGCGTTTTCCGCTGCCAGAATGTGCTGGACTCCGTGGCAGGCAAGATGGCTTGCGACAATCATTAGCATTGCAATAATCCTGACAAGCTCGAAATTGCTTTGCCTTGTTTTTGCAGTTGTATGCATAAAAATCCTCCATAAGATTTTTGATATGGAGAAATCTTAGCATATAGAAAAATTTTCTGCATTAATTTTTCAGTAAACAGAATTCCTGCAAAAACAGCTGATGCGGTTTTTCCGAAGGCTATTTTCGGCAGAAAGCATTATTCGGGAGTTTCCCGGAATGTGTTTTTGCAGAAAAACAGCTGGCGGGATTTTCCTGAAGTGTATTTTTGCAGAAAAACAGTTTTCGGGGCTTTTCCGAAGTTCATTTTTATAAAAAACAGTTTTCGGGATTTTCGCAAGGTTCATTTTTTTGAAGTCAGAAAAGCGTTAGGAATTGCAAAGTCGCGCGGCGGCTAGCTTGCAGCCGAAACGCCAGAATGGTATTAGGAAAAAACAAATTTGCAATTTTTTTTATTACTGCAAACAGTTTTTCTTATGTACTGCTTATTTTTATATACGGGTTTAAAAAAATTTGCTATATTTAAATTATGAAAATTAAACTGACCCTTGAAAAATTGCAGGAAGAGGCCAAGGCTTTCTCTGAATTAGAATCTGAACACTACGAGCCTTCTATTTATGGCTCAACAGACGGAAAAGCCGTTGGAACATATTTGGAGCATAAATTCAAGGATTTTTTAAGACAGAAATATGATTTTAACGGAGGAAACTCTGCCAGCGGTATTGATTTTCCGGAGCTTGAAGTCGACATAAAAACAACAAGCATTATACAACCTCAATCCTCCTGTCCTTTCAAGTCGGCAAGACAGAAAATTTACGGGCTAGGATATAATTTGTTAGTGTTTGTCTACAAAAAAGAAGATAATCAACAGACAAAAACAAGCAGGCTTTATATTCTTCATACTATTTTTGTTTCCAAGGAAAGAACTGCCGATTATCAATTAACAACAAGTTTAAATAAAATCCTTGAAAATAATGCAAACAAAGATGATATAATTGCTTTGTTTCATGATAAGAATTTGCCTATAGATGATATTTTGGCAAGTTCTCTAGCAGATGAAATTTTGTCTAACAGACCAGAGGTTGGTTATCTTACAATCTCAAATGCTCTTCAATGGAGACTTCAATACAGCAGAATTATTGAAGATGCAGGAAATATAAATGGTATTGCAAGGTTGATATAAATGAAAAAAAAAGAACTAGGAGATTTTCAGACACCTTTAAATTTAGCCGAATCTCTTGTAGAACTCTTAAAAAGCAAAGAAATCTCACCTGAAATTATCATAGAACCTACTTGTGGAAAAGGCTCCATTCTTGTGTCTGCCTGTAACACATTCAAAGCAAAAAAAGCGCTTGGCATCGAAATACAAAAACAATATGCAGACTTCTTAAATAATACCGCTGATAAAAGTATTACAATTTTAAATCAGGATTTTTTTGTTTCTTTGCAAGATATAAAAAATTTTATTGCTGGCAATGAGCAAATTTTATTTGTAGGAAATCCCCCTTGGGTTACAAATTCAGAATTATCTGTGCTTGAAAGTTCAAACCTTCCTAAGAAGAATAATTTTGACAATGTTCGCGGCATAGAAGCTATAACAGGAAAAAGCAATTTTGATATTTCTGAATACATTATCAAACTGTTGATTGACAATTTCTCCTGTAAAAAATCTGTATACGCTTTTTTATGTAAAATAAGTGTGGCAAAAAAAATTATGAGCAGATTGTGGAAAACTAAGTTTACATATAATTCAGCAGAAATTTACCCGATTGATTCAAAGAAATATTTTTCTGCCGCCGTAGACGCCTGCCTGTTTTATTTGGATTGTTCTGAAAAACATTCAAACTCTGAACTGGCAGTTTTTGAATCGCTGGAAAATCCTATGAAAAAATATAACAGCGGTTTCTATAAAAACATTTATTTTGAAGATTTGTCAAAAAAAGATTCTCTTGAAATATACGGAAAAAGTCCTTTCATTTGGCGGAATGGAGTAAAACACGACTGTTCAAAAGTGATGGAACTTACTGAAAACAATGGACAGCTGCAGAATGGATATAAAGAATTTGTTGATATAGAAGAAGATTTGGTTTTTCCATTTTTAAAGAGTTCTGATTTGGTGAAAGAAAAATTTTCTGAAAACAAACGAATTCTCATAACTCAGAAATTTGTAAATGAGCCGACTGATTATATACAGACTAGATATCCGAAAACTTGGAGATATTTGCTGGAGCATACTCAGGATTTTGAAAAGCGGAAAAGCATTATCTATAAAAACAAAAGCAAGTATTCTATTTTTTCAGTCGGAGAATATACTTTTAAGCCGTATAAAGTGGCAATCTCCGGGCTGTACAAATCTTTAAATTTTAAGATTGTTTCTCCTTATGAAAATAAGACTGTTTTACTGGACGATACTTGCAATTTTATTTCTTTTGATACAAAAGAAGCTGCTGAATTTGTGCTGAATTTACTGAAATCAGACATTGCATTGCAATATTTAAATGCAAGAATTTCCTGGGAATCTAAGCGGCCTATAAAAACTGAACTATTGAATTCAATTGATTTTGAAAAAGTTGCAAAAATCAACGATAAAGAACAAATTTATTATAAAATTTTCGGAGAACCTGCAATACAAAACTTATTATTTGCATGAAATATTGAGCGTAATATTTTCCCGAAGTTTATTTTTAGCAAAAAACAGCGTTCGGGATTTTCCCGAATTGTATTTTTACCAAAAAACAGCTTTCGGTGCTTTCCCGAAGCTCATTTTTATAAAAAACAGTTTTCGGGATTTTCCCGAGATTCATTTTTTTAGAAGAGCGATAGAGAGCAAGTTTGAAAAAATCAACATTTTATAAAAAGCAATGCTGTCAGGCTTAAAAAAAACAGTTTAAATTAAGGAACAGCATTGAGGCAACTGTTACAATAAACAGTCAAATTTTGTTACGCACTTTCCGCTACAGACTTCTTAATAACATTTTTTCTTACAGATTCGTTTTCTAGATTTTTTAATTCAATAAGCTGAATATCGTTGGAAAATAAATCTTTACCACCGCAAAGTTTTTTTTCTGCAACTTCAATCGCTTTGCCAGCCTTATCAATTCCAATCCACTTTCTGCCAAGTTCCTGTGCCGCGACAAGCGTTGTTCCTGAACCACAGAAAAAATCCATCACAATGCTTTCAGGATTTGAGGAAGTTTTTACAATCAGTTTGAGCAAATCGAGATTCTTTTCAGTTGGATATACAGGATACTGATAATCCTTGAAGTCCCAGATGTCCTGAACTTTCTTGCCTTTCTGCTCATCAGCATAAATTTTGCGGCGCGGAACACCGTTTTTTGACCATTCAATCAGGTTCTGCTCATCAAGCTTTTCAAGTTCTGCTGGAGAGGTACGCCAATGCCTGCCTTTTGGAGGAAACATTCCCTTGAACATTCCGCCAGTAACACCGTCCTTTGTTTCTCCAGGAGCATGAAGAGGAACTGTCGTGTAGAATCTGCCATTGGAATCAATTTTTTTATAAAGGCGGATTTTATCGTCTTCTGAAAATGCTTGAAAAGGTTCATTCCAAATTGGATTTTTTGATTTCGAATAAAAAAGAATTAAATCCTTGATATTGCCATAAGCCTTTCTTGAAAAGTTTTTTGGATTGCACTTTATACGAGTGATGTCATTTCTGAAATTTTCTATTCCAAAGATTTCGTCCATTATAATTTTCACATAGTGCCCAATTTTGTAATCAATATGAAGATAAATAGAACCTTGCTCGCTAAGAAGTTCCCGTGCGATTATAAGTCTCTCCCGGATAAATTCAATAAATTCATCTCCGAGCAAAGTGTCTGTGTAAGCAACATCATCGCTTTTGCTTGAGCTGATTGTGCTTGTACGCTCAGAATTAATTGTAAATGTTCCGTTAGTTGCAAACGGTGGATCTATATAAATCAAATCAATTTTGCCTTTCAGATTGTAATTATGGAGCAAATTTTTTAATGCTTCTAAATTATCACCTTGAATCAAAAGATTTTTATTTTCCTTAATTGATGAAGAAAATTGAGAAACTGGAAGTGTTTTTAAGATTTCTGATTCTTCAATTTTTCCTGTATATGCAAGTTTCATAATTTCTCCAAATCAAAGCGTATATAAAAAGTCTCGCAAGACAAGTGCGCTCATAACATTTTCTTCTCCATGCTCCTCGGTTATTGTCTTGTACATTTTGTTTTGAGATTTTAACCAGCACACGCCATCGAGAATTGCAATTTTCACAGCATTAACATTCGGCTCTATCAAAGTCAAAATTGCATCTTCAAGCTGAGCATCCTGATGACCGCCGAAATCAGACAAAAATTTTGCCTCGCCAATTACGTATTTTCCACTAAAACGCCCGACAAAATCCAAACCTTTATTTCGTTTGTAGTTCACGTTTTTTTGAGCCCAGTCCATCATTTCTTTATCACTTGCATCAAGAATTGCATCTTCATTTGTTGCCATGAATTCATCAAATGGAACTGGCATAATTCCAAGAGCCTTTGTTTTGCACCAGCGCTTGAAGAGCGGACCAATCTGCCTGTTTGTTTCCTTAGGTTCTGTGCATTTTTCAAAAATCTTATCAAGCCCCATTTCATAAAGCCTGCCGCAAAGCCGCTTTACAGTTTTTGGATTTCGTTTTACAGCTTCCGGATCCCGCTTTAAAAAAGCAACATAAGAATCTTTTATTGGGAACAAGTCAAGATGAAGAAGATATTTTATCAGGACTTCATCGTCCTTGTCATTGAAAGCCTGTTCGATGCAAGTCCAGCGGTTTTCATCAATTTCTCTGATTCCATTCGGAATTGTCGGATAAACACCGAATAAATCATCCAGATAATTTCTCTGATTTGCATACTGAATACTTAAATCTGCCCAATAATTCATAGATTCTCCATTCTCGGTTTTAGTATATGGCAACTTTTTGAAAATTTCTACAGCAAGCCTGATTCTACATTAATCCGCAGCCGGAATGCAAAACCTGTAGCCTGCGCCCCAGACGGTTTCGATGTATTCCGGCTCGGACGGGTCGGCTTCGATTTTTTCGCGGATCCGGTTTATGTGCACGGCTACGGTGGCGTTGTCGCCCATTGTCTCAAGCCCCCAGACTTCCTCGTAGAGGGTTTCGCGGTCGAAAACTATGTCGCGGTGTTTTATCAGGAACAGCAGCAGCTCGTACTCCTTGTTTTTCAGGGCGATTTCTTTTCCGTCTGAATAGACGCGGCGCGAGACTGTGTTCACGGTGATTTTTCCGGCGCGGATTTCCTCGGCCGGCGTTTTTCTTGCGCGGCTGAGACGCTCGCGGATTGCAAGATGCGCTTTTATCCGGGCGAGAAGAACTGCGAGAGAAAATGGCTTTTCAATGTAGTCGTCCGCTCCATAGCCAAGTCCGCGGATTTTGTCTGAATCGTCAAGGCGCGCGGAGACAATCAGAACCGGGATGTCGCTCTTTTCGCGGAATCGGCGGCAAAGAGTGAAGCCGTCTGTTCCCGGAAGCATAAGGTCAAGAAGAACAAGGCTGTATTTTTTTGAAAGGAATTTTTCGAGCGCGGTGTCGCCGTCGGGAGCAATTTCGCACGAAAATCCGTTCGCGCAAAGGTAGTCGCTTTCCACTTTTGAAATCGCGCTGTCATCCTCGACAATCAGGATTCGTTTTTTTTCGTCCTGATTTCCGTTCTGGTTCTGGAATTGATTTTTGTTCTGGCTCTGTCCGTTCTCAATGTTTTTTTCAATGTTCATTTTTTATCTCCGGGAATACAAGGTGAATGCAAAGTCCGCGCGGCTCGTTTTTTTCCGCCGAGACAGTTCCGCCCATCTGCTCCATTGATTTTTTCACAATCGCAAGCCCAAGTCCGCTTCCGCCGGCGGGATTTTTGCGCGCCTTGTCTTTTCTGTAGAACAGCGTGAAGAGTTTTTCAAGGCTGCCTTCCGCGCCTGGCCCGTCGTCACTGAAGAAAATGTGGACTTTGCCGCCGAAGGATTTTATCACGGCTTCGAGTGCGGGCGTTTCCCGGTCGCTGTATTTCAGGCTGTTGTCAAGGCAGTTCTGGACAATCCGGGCGAACTGCTCCTTGTCGGCCTTTATGCGGCACGGCGGAAGATTGTCGGATTCAATCTTGAAAGTGAATTTCTTTGCGGCGGCGGCGAAACTTTGCGCTGTCTTTTCAATGATTTTCTCCGGGCTGAAAATTTCAAGCTTGAGCGGAAAATTATCCAGCTCCATTTTTGAGAAAAGAAAAAGCTGGTTTATCATGCGCTCAATCACAAGCTCTTTTTCAAGAATCGTGTCAAGATAGGATTTTTTCTGCTCAGGCGAAGAGGGAATTCCTTCAACAAGGCTTTCGCAGCAGGCCCGGATTGCTGTCAGCGGAGTGCGCAGGTCGTGTGAAATTCCTGCGATAAGCTCCTTTCGGCTCTGCTCGTCGTTCTGCCGGGCAATCATCGCCTCCTTCAGCTTCTTTGAAAGCAGGTCCATCGCGGAACAGATGTCCTTGAACTCGTCATCGCGGCCGTAGTTCAGCGGATGCTCAAGGTCGCCTTTCTGGATTCTGCGGACAGAAGATTCAAGCAGGCTGAGCGGCTCCAGAATCCTTTTAAAAAGCGCTCGGCTCAGAAAATAGTTTGAAAGAAAAACTGAAAGAAAAATCAACGTTCCGAACACAAGCGCAAGGGCGACAACGCATTTCAAGAAAACATCGCGCACAGGCAGAAGCCACTCCCGGATTTCCGCAATCTCGTGGAAAATTTCAGAAGGAATTCCGCCGGCATCGCTCTCCAGAAGCGAGTCCACCCTAAGATAAGTTCCGCAGAAAAGCAGCACCATGACAAGCAGCGGAAAAAGCACCATCAGAATATTTGAAACGTACATCTGTCTTTTAATCGTCATGCTTATAATATAGAAGATTTTTGTTTCGTACGCCACAAAACTGCAAGGGAATTTAAATTCTGTTTAAAAATCAGGTTCCTGGGAAGGAAGGAGATTTCTCAAAAAAAATCATTCTGTTTAAGTTTTATTAAAATTTCCGCGGCGGATTTTTTGTTTTGGCCGCGGTGTTTTGCATTGGAAAAATTTATTGCCAGGATTCTAAAGTTCCTGTCAGGATTGCAAGCGTTGAGTATGAAATTTCAGGCTCGTTCTGGAAGCTGAAAAAAGCCGCGCTGGAAAAAGAGCTTCTTCTTGACACAAAAAAAAGTTTCAAGGATGAAGAGGAGCTTTCCGGCTATCTGAAAATCAAGGAGCAGAATTTGCGCGACAACCGAAGCATAAAGGAAAGCGCGCAGATTTCTTATTCGCTGCTCGCGGAAGAGAACGGAATTATTCCTGTCGCCGTTACGGTCCGCGTTGAGAATTCAAAGACTTTCATCGCGGCGCCTTACCCGAAATACAGCTCCTCAAAGGGCTTCGAGGCGAAAATCAAAATGAAGGACAGCAATTTTCTAGGCTCGCTTTATCCGCTTGAAGGCGAACTTTCGTATCTTTTTCCGTCCTCCGGCAGCTCCGAGCCGCAGACTTTCAACGCGGCGCTTTCGGGCGGCTACGTTTTTCCGCTCAAAGAAGGATTTTTAAGCCCGTGGTTTTCCGGCCAGTACACCGCAAAAAGCACAGACGACCGCTACGAGAAAAGTTCAGGTTTTGTTTCAGGCGGAACGGAATTTCTTCTGCCGGTCACTAGCATTTTTTCGCTGAAAACAGGTCTTTCAGCCGGGCTTGTGTACGACTACGAAGTGCCGGCGGATTTTCCGTACATGAGTTTTTCAGCTTCCGCGGCGGCGCCAATTCTTCTTGCGGAAAATGAGGCGGCTGGTAAAATCCTGTTCACGCCGAAAGTCGCTTTTACGCAGAACACGGCGTTTCACAGCGCGGGCGGAGCTTTTTCTCTTCCGGAATATGAATATTTGAAAAGCCCTTCCGTTGAGCTTGGCGCGGAATTTTCGCTTGGGGCAGTTCACTGGAAAGAAAATTTCAGGGACGGATTTTCTTTTTCGGCGGGCGTTTCAATGCAGAACTGCTTTTATAATTTTTCGCAGGATTTTTTCTCTTCAGTCCAGGCACAGTTCCACAAGGCTTTCACCTGGAGCGGAATCAGCGCAAGGGGAAATTTTCTTGCCGGCAGAACGGAGCAGAAAATCGGGCGCAGGGAAAACGCGGCTCTGACAGATTTTGTGCGCGGAGTCGGGGCGCAGGAAAAAGAAACTTTCTACGACACAGATTTAGCGTTTGTCCTGAATCTGGATTTTCCGGTGCGGATTTTCTCAACAATTTCAGCATTTAGAAAATCTAAGGAAGATAAAAAAGAGCGGCTTCTTGACTTTGAAATCCAGACAAGCCCTTTCATCGATTTTGCCTACGCAAGGTTCGGCGCGGAGAACAGCAAAACCGCGGACGGAATCCTGACTGCCGGGCTTGAGCTAATCTGCTGGCCTCTTTCGTTCAGAAGCATCCAGCTTCGCGCAAGTTTCGGCAAGGATTTGTCCAGCAAAATCTTTTCCGCCGGCGGCTGTCCAGGGAGCGGCTACGAGCTGACAATTGGAATCGGGCTGTTTTACTAAGTTCAATTTCTGCCACATCAAAAAATCTCACAAAAAAGTTGCAGAAATCATACGATTGCAGTCACAAATCCTTGCGGCAAGGAATACCGGAAGCCTTGAAGGGAGAGCTTTCAGGTTGCTACAGCCGCCGGATTGACGAGTTCAACCGCCTTGTCTATAAAATTGAAGGCGGAATCCTTGAAATCATTTCCTGCCGCGGACACTATGAATAATTTTGCGCGGACTTGCGGTTCAACCTAAAGCCGTGGCTAGAAATCCGTACTGCTGCAAATCTGTTTTTCAAGTCAGACGGTCGCTGTTTTCTAAAAATTCAAAAGCCTTGATTAGACTATTCAAAGCGGATATAATACATTCAGTTTATTTACTGCCACCGGGCAGAATGGACGCTAAGGCATCCGTAAAAGCATACCGTTAGGTCTGGAAGAAATTCCATGCAGGTATGTTCTTGCGGATGCTTTTTTGTTTTAAATCAATGGAGAAATTATGAAAACTTTTACACTCGCGCTTTTTATTCCAAAACTTTCACTTTTTGACAAAATTCTGTGGGCAGTTTCGATTGCACTGCTTTCGGTTCTATACTTTTTCACACCGGAAAAAAATCCTGTTTCTCTCGCGGCCTCGGTTGTCGGAGTTTCCTCGCTGATTTTCACCGCAAAAGGACACGTTTCAGGCCCGCTGCTTTCTGTTGTGTTCGCGCTTCTGTATTCCGCAGTTTCGTTCAAAATGCGCTACTACGGCGAAATGATTACCTATCTTTTTATGACAGCGCCGAGCTCATTTCTGTCCGCAGTCGCATGGTTTAAAAATCCATCGGCGCAAGGAAAATCTGAAGTCAGGATTGCACATCTTACGCCCAAAAAGTTTTTTGCCGCGGCAGGAATTTCTTCTCTTGCGACAGTTGTTTTTTATTTCATTCTGCGCGCGCTCAACACCGCAAACCTTGAAATCAGCACTTTTTCCATCACAACGAGCATGCTTTCTTCCGTTCTGATAATGATGCGGGTTCCCTACTACGCGCTTTCCTACGCCGTAAACGACATTGTGCTTATTGCGATGTGGATTCTTGCCTCAATCCAGGACAAAAGCAATTTTCCAATGGTGCTGAATTTTGTAATTTTTCTTGCGAACGACATAAACGGATTTTTCAGCTGGAAAAAAATCCGGAACCGCCAGGAACAGCGCGGAGAAATTATAGAGAATTCTTAAAATGCGCGGAACTCTCTGCAAGTGCCAGTACATGACACTTGGATTGAATCAAACCACTGCTTCTGCAAATTGATTTATAATCTTGTCCACAAGCTTTTTATTTCTAATGCTTTTTATCCATTCTTCCGGGATTTCACCGTAATAAGCACCAGCAATGCTTCCTGCCACACAAGCTACAGTGTCAGTATCTGATCCTAGATTTACAGCTTTCAAAACACAATCTGCGTAATTTTCTGTATTCAGAAAACACCAGAAAGCGGCTTCCAATGTATCCACAACATAACCGGAGCTTTTAATTTCATTTTCCGGAATATTCTTAAAACTAATATGAAACATCCGGTCATATTTTTCATTAGCGTATTCAAATTCCGGATTGTTTCGGACAAACGCTCCTATCTTAGAAAGCCCGTAACCTTGAATGTCAGACTTGTTTCTTGCGCCTTTTAGAATTTCCATCATTATTGAGCAGTAAATGTCACAGCCCAGCACTGCTATCTCATGGGCATGTGTAAGTTTTGAAACATTGCCTATCAGCTCAAAAGCCTCTTGCTTTTCCAGTGCGTTTTCACCAAAATTTTTAAACAGGTAAAAAGGCAGCGGCGAAATGCGCATCAAAGAGCCGTTTCCATTGTCTTTTTCAGTTTTTAGTCCGCAGTCAACAGGTTTCATTTTATTATGATAATTCATAAGTGCAGCATAGCAAGTCCGACCTACATCAAATGTGTAGTTATCCGGTGTATATTTTGAATGCCTGCACCATTTCCAGAAACGCTTCATGATATCTTCATAGTCAATTGACTTTAATTTTCCAATACTGTCTGCAAGACACAAAATCATGCTGGAATCATCTGACCAGCTGCCTTTTGGAAGATTATAAGTTCCATAACCGAGCATATCTTTGACCGGGTTTTCTTTCAATTCATTTCTTAAGCGGAATTCCACAGGAACTCCAAGAGCGTCTCCAACAATCGCCCCGTACAACGCACCGAAAATTTTCTGTTTCATGATTTTCTCCTTGCATCCTGTCACGCACATATTTTTATCATATTTTCTAAGCTATTCTTGCTTTCTTATTCATACTCAATATCAGCTGCAAAAGACCTTTTCCTCTTACAATTTTTGGTTCATCAGCAGAATTTTCTTCATCAGAAAGTTCAATGTCCTCAGATTGTATTTCTAGAACTTCGCATAATATTGCATGGCTTACCTGCTCTTTTGCGCCAACCATAGTTTCATCTTCAGCCTGATATTCAATTTCAGTGCCAGCTAGTGTCCCTGAACAACGCCACAAATCTTCATAATTCGAATTTGCCGGATAATATTCAAACCTAAAATCGGGCTCCGAGATTTTTCCCAGTTTATAAAGGAAATAAAGCTGCTCTGTATAAGAATCTCCTTCAATGAATTCTTTTGACAACAACAAGCTTATAACCTTGCAGCCATACTTGCTGGCATCAGCCTTGGCAAAATGTTCGGTTGTTCCAAATCCATTGATTTCATAAGTTCCGCCGTCAATCATCATCACCGCATGACATTCATAGCCGCCTTCTACTTTGGAATATTTATTTTCTGTTTTACAAATTTGATATTTCCAAAGAAGAGTGTCAAATGTATCTATAAAATTTTCAGTGCCACAGCAGTTCACTGTATAATCTTCATTTGTCATCATTGACTGATAAACATTTTCTATAATAGTCAGATTCCAATTTGAATCTACAGCGACAGCTCCTAGAATGGATTCAAATAAATCCGCCTTATTTTTTGGAACTGTCTTTTCTTTCTGACCAGCAACCTGAATATATTTTGTAAACCCAAGACTGGCAATATGTTCCGCCAAATTTGCATTTTTCACTAGTTCAATATCTTTTTTGCAAAGTTCACCCACAGTTTTTGAAGAAACAAATTCTCTTTTGGAGTTTATTGCTCCAAACTGATTGCAAAACTCCTTGATAACTATAAAATCCAGAACTCTGTCACCATAAAATTCAAGGACTTCATTATCGGCAGCTCCATTTATGGCAGAATAAGATTTCCGGGTAAAAGCCTGCCGCAAAAGCTTTTCATTTTTAAAATAATAATGAATCTTGTTCTGAATTTTGTTAAGTTCAATTTCTTTCAGCATAATCACTCCCAGGCACTCTGCAAGCCTTACAGATATATTCTAAAGGCACAAGAGTGTCATAGAATGACACTGAAATTATTTTTTATACTTTTTCAGCACTTTTTTTGCATTTTCTTTTATTTCTTTTCTTAGCGCCTTTGGAGCAATAACTTCAACTGAATCACCAAAACTCATTATCCAGCTTAAAATCTGCTGTTTTTGATTAGAGCTGAATTCAAGAAGAACTGAGCCATCTTCCTTTTGTTCAATTTTCTGACTTTCATGCCATTCTCTTTCCAATATATAATTTGCCGTCCGTGAATCAAACAGAAGCTCATATTTAACAGCATTATCTTTGTTGTGCCAGATTCCAAAACTCAAATCGACTTCCTTTGAAATATCAAAACCGGCAGGAACAGAATATTTTTCATCGGAAAGCTTGATTTCCTTGAACCTTGAAAGAGCATAAATGCGGTTTTCGTTATAGCCATGGTCAAAACCAAAAACATACCAGTTTCCTTTCTGGCAAAGAACATGATAAGCGTCGAATTTCTTGAATTTATATTCATGGCTGGAAACAGAACGATATTTGAATGTTAAAACTCGCCTCGTCTTAATAGCCTCAAAAACATTCTCAAAAACGCCATTTTCAATGCCAGGCAGTGGCTCTCTGATAAAACTAACATTTTTATTCAGAAAAAATGAATCAACGCTTACCTGGTTTGGCAGAAGCTCACTGATTTTTCCCATCATATTTTTAAAAGCATTTTCCAACGGAGTATTTTTATACTGCTCCATCAGCGGCATTACAGTTGAAATAGTAAACAAATCGCCTTCTGTAAGAAGCACATTCTTAATCGCAAAAGTTGAATCTGTATAATAATAGCCTTTTCTAGTTCTATCAGCTTCAACAGGCGCATTATAACGCTCGCGCAAAAATTCAATGTCCCGCAAAATCGTACGCCGGCTTACCCCATGTTTTTCCATAAGATAACTTACGCTTGGATACATCCCCGAACGAATATCCTCGTCAATCTGAATAATACGATGTGTTCTAAATTTATCTTCTCTTTCTGCCATACAGCAATTATATCATAAGTTTTGCATTTTGAGTGACATAATATGGCAGTGAAAGAAACAATTTTTGAAGCTATGAGTCATTCCTCTTTCTGGCAGATTATTTCCTGCTCAAGTTTTTGATTATGACTTATCATATAGTCCAGAATTTCTGTATAAAGTCCTTTTGCAATCAATGTTGCAGCTTTTGTCAAATCATTTTTTTCAAGAGGTTTTGCAAAGCTGGAATATTTCTTGAGCTCTGAAATCCCCATTTTATAGGATCTGAAATCTATATTTGTTTTTGCCCGCAAGTTTTCCAAGATAAAAAATCCGTCAGGGTCGATGTCCCCGAAATGATAATAAGCCTTGCCTGGATTTTGGCAAAAGATTTTCTTTAGGAACGCCTGCTTTGCGCTGTTGTGATAGCCTGACAGAAAAATAAAAAATGTGTCTGAATCTTTTATTCTATTAAAAGCGGTTAAATTTTCGACAGTCATAATCTTGGAGGCAGAAACTTCAAAACTTTTTATCTTGCATATAGAGGCAGAGGAAATCGCAATCGGAATATCGGAATAGATTTTTATGCTCTTTCCGTTTTCAAAAATTATCGCTCCGTTTCCTTTAAAATACACGTAAGAAGGATTTGAAAAAACGCCGCATTCTTCAAGGATAATTTTATTTTTTTCTTTTTCATCAGCAAAATTTTCAGTCAGAGAGTCAAAACAGCCGCTTTTGCGCAGAATTTTCAAGACTCTGCTTTTGTATTTTTCTTCCCATGTTTTTGAATTGGATAAAACCGAAACTGAAAGTTCACGCTCAAGAATTTCATTTTTGTTTTCAAGAATAAAATCTAGCAGCGCAATAATATTTTCTGCGTCTTCATGGCGGAATTCAGCTTCCTTTCCAGATTCAAGTCTTTCTATCTGTGATTTGCAAAAATCTTTCACAATTTTATGCGAGGCTGAATCTTCAAAAGACTCTGAATAAAAAGAAATTTCTTCGTTTAGCCTTGTTTTTTTATCTTTCACTCCAAGAATGGCGCGAATTCTATTCCAGTTTTCATCTGTAGAAACTGCTGTGATTTTTGAGATTCTATCGTATTTTCTGGAAAGCTGGACAATTTCTTCTGATTCAAGCAGACTGCATTGTTTTTCAAAGTCTTCGATTCTGTCGATGTCGGTAAAATCATTATTATAATCTGGGAAAACTTTTTCAGGCAACAGAGAAAATGACTGCAAAACTTCATTCTGACCTTCGTAAGTTTTACTTGATTCATATTTTTTGAGAAGCAGTTCTAATATTTTTTTCTGCATTTTTGAATATGTCATTTTATTGCTTGAAACCTTCTATTGGTTTTGTATAACGGCCGTCCGTGTAAAGAGCCACCGTATTGTCAATGTAACGGCCTATAGAATCTATTTTTTCAGGAGGAGCCGCGTAAAACACCTGAAAATCATTATCTTCCAAAAATTTCACCATCTGCTCAATGCGTTCTTTTGAAAGAGCTGAAAAGGCTTCGTCGATAAATGCAATTCTTGCGCAAGGCACGCTTTTTGGATAGAACTGCATAAGGCTTGCTGCAAGCACAATAAAATACGGAGTCTGTTTTTCACCTCCGCTGGCAGAACCCTGCTTTTTTGATAAATCAGTTTCTGTAACTTCGTTTCCTGAACTGCTCTTTATGAGCATATCATAATTAAAATAATTCCTGTAATCCGAGTAGTCATTTTCGTCTTCGCTTGAAAGAATTTTCTCCAAGAAATCCTGAACATCCGAATTCAATTTTTCATCATTATCAGAATTTGAGCTGAATAAATCTGGATTTCCTTGCAAATCGGAAAGATTGTTCAGAATCGTAAAAAATATCTGTCTGTCGCCTTTTGGAATCATTTTAAATTGATAAATATCCCTGCCGAATGGAATACGTTTTAGTTCAGAATTAATCTTGTCAATTTCTTCTTTTGCTTTGTCAATATTCTCTTTTAATTCAGAAACAAAATCATGCAGAAAAACATCTCGCAGTTTTACAGACTGTTCTTCCAGCTTATCTTTTGCTTCATCGATTTTTACATTTGCAATATTTCTGTACTGCTCCCGGTAAAAGTGAATGAATTCAACACCGCGATTATCAAGCGGCAAAGCTGAAAGCTTATTGTATTCAAGTTGAATATTCTCAAGATTCTTTTTGGCATTTTCAACATCTGTATTTAATTGCTTCATGTGTTTTTCACCAATTACTATTGGATTCTTTCTAAGTAAAGTTTGTCTTTTATATTCAGAAAGCATCTCGTCTTCAAGTTCCAGGTTTTCTTTAATAAGTTCAGAATATGCAGATTTGCGTGACGCAGAATCTGATTCAAGTTGTCCGATTTTTGTTTGCATCGACTCTATTTTATTTGCATTTGTCGTACAATCCTTAATTGCATTTTCATCTTTTATTTTTGCCGAATCGTAATTTTTTTGAGCAAATTCGATTTCTTTCATAGCTGCAAGCATATCCGGACTGTTTTTTAACTCTTCAATTTGCGAAACAAGTTCATTTTTCCGTTTAGTCTGAATTTTTAAATGTTCCGCAGAATCAAAATCATAATCATAAGCATTCCAGTTTATGTTTTCTATCAGGCGCTTTAATTGTTCTGTTTTTGATATATTTTCTCTTATAACATCAATATTAGAAAGCAATTCATCTTTATCTTTCCGAAATTGTCTTAGCTGAATTTCTATAACGCCATTGCCATTTCCCATGCAGAATTTTGTTTTACGGAGTTCCATAAGGCTTGCAGAATAACTTTTTGCAAGTGTGCCATCTATCATTATTGCACCTTTAGGATGTTCATGAAGCTCCTCTTCAGTTTTGCAAAGATGAATTCCATTCAAAAGATAATTCGCATATTTCCGTGCGGCTTTGTTTTTTATATTCAAAACAGATGCCGCAGAATCTTCTGATATTTCGCTTTCGGGAATTTTATCAGAAAGAACTACATTTGTTGTAAACAGCCGTTTTTCACGCAGAACATTTAAAGCTGCTGAGCAATACTCATCATCAACTATAATAAAAAAACGCTTTCTGCCAAGAAACGTTTCTATTGCAGGACGCCATTTTTCATCAGTGAAAGATTCCACAAGTTCCGCAAAAAATCTCACCTGGCTTTGAATGCCACGCTTTTCGAATTCAGTCTTAATAATACGCTTTGACTCTTCTGCTTCCTCTGGAAATGATACAATATTTGATTCAAGTTCTTTTATCCGTCTTTCAGTCTTTGAAAGCTCGTCTTTCAACTCTTTCTGCCTGTCTTCTTTTCGGCCAATATCTTTTATCAAAAGTTCATTCTGATTTTTAGCCTTTTCACCATACGACAAAAAAGCCTGCCGTTTTTCCGATGCATTAAAATCACTTTCCGCAAGATTTTCAAGAATACTTTTTTCTTTCTCGTCAACGCTGATAAAATCTTTGAGCACGAAAACAAGCGACTTTAAGGCAATTTGAAGCTGCTTTAAGTATGCCAATGAGTTTTCATATTCAATTATTTTTTTTGAACAGCCGTCTTTTTCATCTTCAAGGCTTTTTAAGCTTGATTTTGCATTTGCGTTTTTACTTTCGGCATCAGAAAGCAGCTTTCTAGCCTTTTCAAGGCTTGCCTTAGACTCTTCGCGTTTTTCTGCAAGATTTGATTTTTCAATTTTAAGATTTTCTAGTTCAATTTTTTTATTGTCAATTTCAATTTTATTCTTGTTGATGAACTGATACTCAAACATCATAGAACGGAGATTTTTTGTTTTGAGCTGTCTTTCGTATTCTTTAGTTGTTTCCTCAATATGCTCAAGAACTGTTTTTCTTATCTTGTTGATTTCAAACATTTCTCTTGCTTCTTCGTAAAGTTTTTTTTGTTCACGCAAAAGTTCAAGTGAATGAACAGGAATATCCGCTAGAACAGAATCCTGAAGAAATTTATCAACATTACGCTCCGGGTCGAATGCTGTCATTTTCAAAAGTTTTTCCCTGAACTTTTTTGCATCTCCGCGAATCCCAAGAACCCGCTTCACCTGGTCAACAGCTTTGTCGCGTCCTAAAAATTCGCCCGATTTTACAGGAGCGCCTTTAACTGTTAAATTATTTTTTGCAGTTGTAATAAAGCGCTTTTCTTTTAGAGCATCCCTATCATAAAAATTTATATCCTCAAGCTTGCAGTTGTCAAAAATAATCCATTTGCTTTCAGCTGCATCCTGCGGATTTTTTGACTCCATACAGACTGCCGTCACAAAGTATTTTTTTGCAGCCGGATCGAAAAATTCCATTGCAATATAACTTGTAACATTTCCCGGACGAAGATACCTGTCTGAACCGTTTGTTTTCCTATCTCCGTGAATGTAAGCCGTAACATTCCGGTCTTTGTCATCAGCCGCTTTGTTGAATTGCCTGTTCGCAGTAAGAAGATAAAGCATTGCATCAAGAATTGTAGTTTTTCCAGTGCCATTTACACCTGTAAAAAGCGTTGAAGAGCCAAGCTCTATTATTTCATTTTGAAAGCACGACCAGTTTATTAAAAGAAGACGCTTAGCCGTCTTTCGGTTTAGAATTTCTGCCATTATTCGTCTCCTGATGGTTCATTAAATTCAATATCAAAAGAATCTATTTCTGATTCAGACTCTTCTGGCTCATCGTTTTCAAAATTTGTTTGAGAATTTTTAAATTTTGCCTCTGTATTTTTTACAAATTCAGCAAATTCTTTTTCATCCAATGCGAACTGCAGGGACGGAAACAGGACTATGCAGAAATCATTTGAGCCAATTTCACCTTTTGCAGCAATCAGATTGAATTTTGAAAAAAGCCCCAATATTTCACTCCAGCGCCCTTTATCAATAGTGTCTCTAAAGTCGTATTTATCAAGTTCTATATTGACATCTGCAATTGAAACTGTAATTTGCTTTGCCAATGAGCCGCTTCTTATTTTTTCAGAATACAAGGACCATAAACAGCATAAAACGATAGTCTCCGTTTTCTTAAAAATATATTTGTTTACGGTAAGTTTTGCACTTTCGCCTGCTCCAGTATAGTTTTGGAGCATAACAACGCCCGCATCTTTAGAAACTGCAATATCAAAACCCATATAAGAAAAATACTTTGTAAAAAAATCAGAATATTTAGATGCAAAAAAATACATTCTGCGGTTATCTTCGTCTTTGTCACGGACAATAAATGTTTTTTTTAGGAGCGTACGGCATACACGCTGAAACAAGAGTTTTTCCTGAGAAGTAAATGTTGTGGACCAATATTCATCCGCTGTCATTTCTTTGTTGCCTCCCATTTGCGCATTTTAAAATCATTATTCTGGATATATTCATCATAAGAAATAATATTCCAGCCGTTTTCTTTTGCATAAGCAAGAGCAGCAAGTGTAGAAAGCATATTATTTTTGCTCTTCAGAGAATCTTGTGAAGTTTCAGGGAATTTCTCAAAATAATTTTTCATTTTGTCTTTAGAGAACGGATTATCAGCTTCTTTCTGCAACAAAGCCGCCTGCTTTTCTTTTGCCTCATCACTCAATTCATAATATTCATTTTCTGTATTTTGATTTAAAGAACTGGTTTTTCTTGGAATATACAAAGAGCTTGTGTCTATAAATTCATTTTTCTGTATGCGGAATAAATTTTTAAAATCCTCATAGTTTACGTCAGCATTTTGAACCAAAAGACGAACTGCCTGCTCAACACAACCTTTTAAATCAAATCCTTTATTGCGAAGCATTCTTTCTCTGGCAATTGCAATCCTTATATAAGTGTTGATTTTTTGTTTTATGTCTTCCATTATTTTGTTGTAATCGTCATGCAAAAAATTTTTTGTTGAGTCTATCATTTCTGAAATTCTCGCTTCTGCTTCATCGACTTCAACTTTTTCTTCATTCATAAGATTTTTGACAATTAAATCAAAAGACTCTGCCCTTAAATGCTCTAGCTCCTGCGTAATAAAATTCCTGTAAAGATGAATATTCTGCTGTTTTACAAGACGCGAGTACTCCCGGATAAAATCTCCATCACAGTAACTGATAATATTTTCCGTAAGGCTTGCAAGGCTTCCTTCGTGCAGCATTGTTTCAATAATCTTTTTTATTGATGTTGAAAGTTTTTTAAGTGAAGAAGAGAGCGCTTTTGCATCTTCAAATGCCGGCCGTAAAATCAGGCTGTACGGTTCATTTTTCTGTTCGTTTGTTTGATATTTTAGACGATTGTAAATGTTCAAAATGTAGTTAGAATATTCAGAACGCTGCGGCTTGGAAAGCTTTTCTAAAAATTCAGCAAGAGCAATACCGTTATCTGTCATTACAATGTATTTTTCAAAAGTCGTGTCGTCTGTTTCTTCTTCAATATATCCAGCGTTGATAAATTTTCTGATTATAAAATTTGCCTGGTCATTTCCAGCAGACAAATCTTCCGTTCCATCTTCTTTTAATTCAATATGATTCTGCAAAAGATAAATCGACAAAGAATCGCGAATATCAGCTCTAGGCAGCCGAAATGAAACTGCGCTGTTATACTGCTCATAAATTGAACCAAGACAGCCGGCATAAGCCCTGTGATTTGAAGAGCTTGCGAGACAGTTAAAAAACTCATCTGGAATTGAATCAAAAACATTCATATCAGAATTTACGTTTAGCAATATGTGCTAGATATATAAAATTATAACACATATTTAGCGATTTTGGGAAAGAAAATGTTTTTTTGCAAGGAACTATTATATTTTATAAATAATAGAATTGCTGAACTGACCCAAATTCTAGGACAGTTTAAGCAACCATCCCATTTGACGAGTTGCTATGATTTCTCTTGCTATGCGTTTTTTTCCATAGTTTGTATCATGAAATCAACAGTCCGTTTTCCGGCTTCACCGATGTGCATCCAGGCCTCGTCGCGCGCTTTTTTCCGTGCTGCGGCAAGTTCCGGCGAATCGGTTGCATTTTGGATTACATTTTTGATATTTGTAAAATCCTTTTCCTCGATTTTTATTCCAATTTTTTTGACTGTAGCGAACTGCCAAATTTCGTGATCCATATCATAGGCATCATAAGGACCAAGCTCCATTTCGGCGTTTGCGTACATAACCGGTTTATCACAGAGGAATGTGTAGTCCCAGATAATTCCAGAAAAGTCAGTAATCATTATGTCGGCTTTTTTGAGAGAATAGAAATTGTCGCGGTTTGAGTCCCATTCAACATTCGGAGCGTCTTTATACTTGTCCTCAAGTTCTTTGAGCATTTCCAGCTCTGAAATTCTTGACTGCGGATGCGGCCTGATTATGATTTTCCATCCGGTTCCTATGAGCGGACCTAGAAGCTTTTCACCGTAAAGTGAAAGCAGCGCGGATTTTCCCCAGGAAGGCGAAACAAGAACTGTGAAACTGTGGTTTTCTTCCAGCGGAATTTCCTCCATTCTTTTCTTGAAGACATCAAGATAAGTGCATCCGACTGTAACAAGTTTTTTTGCAGGAAGATTGCGCTGCCTCTCCATTTCACGTATATCAGCAAACTGGTAGTCGCCTGTACAGAGAATCGAATCAAAATAGTCGATTCCAAAAAGCCGGTACATTGTCGGATCTCCAGGCGAATGGAAAATGTGCGAGTAGTGCCTTACATTTTTGCTTCGCTTGAGCTGATAAACCTGAAGCCCTGGCGTTGTCATAAGAACAAACCCTGCGGAAAGCATATTGAGCTTTGCAAAGGCCTTGTTTCCTTCACCGATGACCTCGGCTTTGACAAAACTATATTTTTCATCAAAAACCGGATCGCTGCTGTTCGCAACATAATAAGTAACTTCTGTCTTTCGCCTTTCAAATTCATCAAGAATGGGCTTAAAGACATTCCAATAGCGTTTGTCCTCTGAGTAAATTACGTATTTTTTGTAGGACTTGTCAAGTTTCTGTCCTTTTCCGCCTGTAAAGAAAAGCTTGAGTTTAAGCCAGAACGCCTTTGCAAGGAAAAAAAGCGTGGCGAATGCTCCGATAAGAATTGAAAAGAGCATTGAGCCTGTGCCCGGGTCGATATAAAGCGGTAAAAAAGCCATAAATAGATGCCTTCCTTATAAAAATTTTAGCTCAAAAAGTTTTTTGTCAGCTCAAGAACCTTGTCCATGTCTGGTTTAGGCGCGACTGTGATTCTCATTGAAAGATGTCCGCCCTCGGTCCATAGCCTTACAAGATAACCGTTTGAAGCGAGATTGTCTTTTAGCGCCTGAACGTCAATTGAGTCATCAAAATGAATGAAAATAAAGTTTGCGGCAGAATTAAACGCCTTTATTCCCTTTATCTTGTTGATTTCTGAAATAAATTCGTCCTTCAGCTGAATTATTGTTTTTGTGAGGTCTGAATAATATTTTTTGTCGAGCAGAGCCGCAATGCAGACTTTTCGTCCTATGTTAGATGTGCGGAATGGATTCAAATCCAGTTTGAAAACCTGCTTCGCCATTGGAGTGCAAAGTCCGTAGCCGATGCGGATTCCTGCGAGTCCGTAAAGCTTTGAGAAAGTCCGGCAGAATACTACGTTGTTGTATGCGTTCAGAAGATATTTTGCGTCATACGTTACAGTTGAGAATCCAAGGTAAGCCTCGTCAACGATTACTAGGGAAGAAGGATTCTGCTTGATGACTTTTTCAAGGTCAGCCCGGCTTATTACTGCTCCTGTCGGATTGTGCGGAGTCGTAATCACGATGATTCTTGGACTTGTTTTTTTTGCTGTGGCTAGAAGTCCGGCTGTGTCAAACTCATACGAGTCGTTTCCCGGAACAACGTTGTAGTACGCGGCCTTTGCATGGCGGAGCTCGCAGACTGACTTGTAGTAGTTCCAGGCCGGAGCAGAAATCAAAACTGTGTCGTCCTTGTTCAGCACAATTGTCATGATTGTCTTGATTACATCTGATGAGCCGGAATGTATGAAAATCGAGTCTGTTGAAAGCTCTGTCTGCTTGGAGATTTCTACTGCAAGGTCATCATCGCGGGTCAGGTCGTAAAGATACAAGTCTTCCATCGTTGCATTGTGCAAGACTTCAAGGCATTTAGGACTCGGCCCGAATAAATTCTCGTTTACGTGCATACGGCCTGTAAGCTGTTCTGTCGCTACAACCGAATACTGCTTTATGTCTGAATAGTTCGAGAGATAGCTGATTCTTTGCGTTGAGTTTATAAGCTCATCTTCCTGAAAGAACTGGTCGATAAAATCCTTGAAATTAGGATAGAACTGCAGGATGTCTTCTGTTGTGTCGAATTCCTTGCATTCTGCGTCATCATAGCGCTTTATTTTCATCAGCAGTTCTTTGATGTGCTTAATCTGAAAGTCGTCCCAGAGCATATACTTCATTTCAGGGTCATAATATTCTTTGACCATCAAGTCAACGAATTTTTTAGAGAACGGCTTTGAGAAGAATGCCTCGCCGATTGTGTACCAGGATTTTTCTCCGCCTTTTTTTACTTCCGTCATGTAGCCGCGGTCGTCAAGGCTTTTTACGCAGTATTCATTGCAGAATTCATCTGAGTAGAGGCAGGCGTAGTATGAATCGTAAACATAGTCGCGGAATACATTGTGCGCGAACCAGTTGTCTGAACAGCAGACATAAGAAGCCTTCAGGTAGTCCTTTGCCGCGTATAGTGAAGACATATTGTTTTTTTCTTCCCATTCTTTGTTGTCGATTACTATGAGCTCAGGATATTTTTTTGCCATTTCGTAGTAGCGCTCTTTTAAATATCCAACAACAAGGACAATCTGCTTGATTCCAGCGTCGTGAAGCTGCTTAATCTGGCGTTCAACCATCGTGTCGCCCTTAATTTCAAAAAGACCTTTTGGAAGATAGTTTGAAAGCGGCATGCATCTTCTTGAGCGGCCGGCCGCCATTATTATTGCATTGTCAACCTTGTACGGTGCGAGCGCGGCGATTCCATCTTCTGTAACTTTTCTGCCATTTGTCCATCCAGCTTTTTCGCAGGCAAGAACTGTGTCGTTTGAAAAAGATGCTGTGTCCTCGTTGCGGCGTAGCGCCATGAGGTAGTCAAATTCAAGTTCTGTCATATTATTCTCCTGTTGTTCCATTTGTTTCTATAATTCTAATTCAACTTTGACCAGTTATCAATGTTGAATATGTTGTCTTTTACCTTGTACCAAGAATCTGCGCTGACAGTGAATGTGTAGCTGCTCTTGCTGTGATACGGCATAAAAAGATTCTCTGTTGTTACAATTACGCCGTCCTTTTTGCTTTCCTGTGTTATTGGATTTCCTGTGTACGGATTCACTGGGTTCTCTATAATTCCATCAAGCGCGATTGCCGGACAATCTGCATTTGTCATAAATTTCATGTCTGTCCTTAGCGGTGAATTGCTTCCAAAATCCTTTACGAGCAGAGTTGGATTAAGATGGTCGATGCTGTAGCCGTCAAGCCTGTATTCACCCTTGAATCTGTCGGACTTCTTTGAATAGCCGATTCCATGGTCAGAAACAATTATGATTCTAGTGTTGTCATAGGCTTTGTTTTCTTTGAGGGAATCAAGCCATTTTCCTATTGCCATTAGAACCGCCGCGTAGTTGTAGTATGCCGCTGTTTTCTGATTTTTTAGGACTGATTTGTCGATTATTTCGAGCGGAGATAAATCGGTGTTGCTGTGTGTCGTCTCGTTTGTTATTACAGTAAGCGTCTCGTTTTGTGAACTGTAGTCTGTAATTCTTGGAAGAAAGTATAGCTCCGAGAACCAGTTCAAAATTGAGTCAAAGTCTGATGCTTTTTCTGCCGCCCACCATGAGCCCCGGTAATAGATAGCAGGTCTCACAGCAGCAGGCGAGCTTCTGAAAAGAGACACCCAGATTAAGTTTCTTTCTATTCCAGATGAAAGTATGACTTTCATTTTTTCGCTTGGAATTTCCTTCTTGAAGTCACTGGTGTATTTTCCCTCGAGCTTGTAGCCTGTTATTCCGGCGAGATTCTTTGTAAAGCTCATGTCAGAAATATAGCTGTAGTTTCCCCATGAAAGGTCAGAAAGATAAGCTTTGAATCCGGCTTGTTCCGTTAAAATCTTTGGAAGCATCAAAAGTGATTCATTGTGCTTTTCCTTTAGCGGAATATCTTTACGTGCGTTCATTGCCGCCGGAGTGTAGTCATAGCCTCCGTAAACAGCAGGAGACCCCATCAGCGTGTGGCCGTTAAACGAAACTGTGTTCGGATAATAGACAAAGCCATGGTACATATCCTTGAGCTCAGGTATGTCATTGCATATTGATTCAAAGAACGAACTTTCCGCGCGGTCAATCATAATAAGAACAACATTTTTCTTGTCCTTGGAGAGATGGAATTTTGGCTCAAACGGATTTATGTCATTCCCGCTGGCCGCGATTTTTGTGAAGTCCTTGTACTCTGAAGTTATCTTAGAAATATTGATGAGCGCCATCAGCGCAAGCGACAAGAAAGCCACGAATGTTATTCCAGATGCAATCCTGTGTTTTTTTACTGAAATAATTAGAACAACAATAACCGCAGTCACAACAATGCAAAGCGCAT
This sequence comes from uncultured Treponema sp., assembly GCA_964607295.1. GTDB lineage: Bacteria > Spirochaetota > Spirochaetia > Treponematales > Treponemataceae > Treponema_D. The sequence continues at coordinate 54,209 of CAZSJX010000011.1, forward strand.
TGAGCATGGTAAAAAGATTTCCGGGAGTTTGGATTCCGTCGATGAATCTTAGCGTAGAATCCATTGAGCCGTAGTCGCCTGCAAATATGTATGCATTCACAATTCCGCAGAAAAATAAGACTGAAAAAAACGCAGCGAGAATTGACTGTATTCTTTTTCCAAAAAGAAGAAAAATGCATAAAGGCCAGAAGATGAAAATTCCGAAACTTTGCCAGAACGATATAAAAAGAAAGCCCGCCGGATTTGTGTACGAGTCAATGTTTGAAAATTCCTGTGTCGAGGATGCAATTATGGAAGACGGAATTGCAAGGCCGAAAAGCACGCACAGAGCCGCCGCGGCAGATATAAACACAAGAAAGCGGAATTTTTTGTCCATGTAAAGTGGCGAAAGAAATTTCCGATAAAGGGCATTTATCAGCTTGAGGTACAGCGGAAGGAAAATAAGAAGGAGAAGCGGAACCGAACACGCAAGCCTTTTTTTCATATTTGCGCCGCCGTCATAGATAAACAGAACAAATATGCTGACCGCGACAATTGCCGCTGTCATAATGCAGTAAAGAACTTTGAGCGGATTTTTCATCTTGTAGAAAATGTTCTTTATGAGAGAAAAAACATTGTTCATTGTCCAGTACAGGACAAGCCCTGCCGGAGAGTTGTAAAGAACTACAAGAAAAACAGCCGCCATTCCATAAATCTGAATTTTTTCCCGGATTCCGTGGCCCTTTGAATAGATTGCGCCTGAAATGCAGTTTATAGCTGTCATTGCGATTGGCAAAATATTCACGCTGAAATTCCCGATGCTGAAAACTGCATCAGGACGGCCCATGTCCTTGATAAAAAGAAATGATTTTTCATGAAGATCAGGAAGCGATGACAAAGTATGATATGCCGCAAGAAAAAACGGAATCTGAATTAAAATTCCAAAGCTGGAACGCAGCGCCATTATAGGATGATAATGGTTCTGTCTGTAAAATGTTGAAAGAATCATATACTGTTCATCGCCCTTGAAGAATTTCTTGATTCTCTCAATTCCCGGCTTTAAGGCGACCTGGATTGCTCGCTCCTTGTCCTGCCAGTTTTCCGCTACAATATAGAGAGGAAGGCAGAGCAAAGTTACAGTCAGGCTTACACCAAGAACCGCAATTCCTGTGTTGTCAAACAGTTTGTCAAGCAACTTGAAAGAAATCTCAATCACCTGAACAAGCGGATAAAGTATCACTGTGTATAGAATGTTTAAGATATTCATATAATTCTTCCTTTGTTAGTAGTCAATTTGGCTGGCCAAAAATAACTGTGCCTTTACGGAAAGAGATAGTGGCTTCTTTTTGGAAGAGGTGTTGAAAAAGATTAAATTCAAGTTCTGTCATAATTAAAAAATAGTTTCTAGCAACCTATCATTCTATATTTCTTTTACTTTGTAAAGTATAATATACTTTTTTGTAAAAAAATCCATTTTTATTTTTGTTCTATTTTTTTTAATTGTCCCCAGTTTTCTTCCCTGTAAATATCGTCTTTTACAGTAAACCATTCGCTGTCTTTTACATTGAAAGCCTTTTCTTTTCGGATTCTCGTGCTTTGGGCAGGCGCATTATTTAAAATTGTGTAATCATTTTTGTTTTCAACTTTTAATGGCTTGTGTGTAAAAGGATGGACTGCGTTCTCAATAAAACCTTTCGTTGCCAGATAAGGCGTGTCGGCATTTGTCATAAAAGTGTAGTCGTTCTTTATTTCTCCATGTGAATCAAAATCTTTTACAAGAAGCGAGGCGACGAAATTCTGAGGATTTACCCTAAGGCCTTTCAGTTCGGGTAGATTTGTCTTAACTCCTTTGCTGAAAGAACCATGATCAGATACAATTATGATTCTAGTATTGTCGTAAACTCCATTTTCTTTCATATAATCGAAAAATTCAGAAAGCCTGTTGAAAATTCCGCAGCTTGTGCTGAAAGCATCTTCATTTTTTAGAGGACTGTTTCCTTTATTTGTAATATCTTTGGTTTTCCTAAAATCGTATTCGGGCGCTTGCAGTGCAGTCGGTTCATGAGTTGCTTCGTTGTCAAGAAGAATCAAAGAACCTTTTCCTTCGTCAACTTTAGTAAGTTCCGGCAGATAGTCGATAACTGCATAGTTGTCTATAAAGCGCGCCGAATTGTCCCACTTGTTGTAAGAAAGCCAATAATCTCTGTGGTATACCCCCCCTCCGTATAACAGGAGAAACCATCTTAAAGAAGCTGAACCATATAAAGTTCCTGAAAATCTGGGTGCTTATGTAAGGCTCTTTTTCCATTCCGTGCCGTGCATACCAATAGTTTGTGTAAGTTCCTAGAACGTGATTATGCTGAATTTCTTCGTGGCCAGCATATTTTACGGTATAAGGATTTATGTTCGGATCAGAAGCAGATTCAAGCTGAATTCCATTTCGTTCCAGGTCAGGATTTTTTAAATACATATTGCTTTCTGGCTGTTCAAGATAGTTTTCATAAGGAAGGTTTGCAACCTGTGCCCTGTAGCCGTTTGCCGTAAAAATAAGAGGAAGAGTCAGCATGGCTTCGTTGTGTTTGTCTTGAAGAGTTTTTTGAGGTTCTTCAAGCGAGCGTTCGTTCATTCTGTGTGGAGTGTAGTCGTAACCACCGAAAAGACCCGGAGTTCCAATCATTGTAAGTTTTCCCATCGAAACCGTATTCGGATAGTTTACAAATCCATCAAATTTTTGCTTTAAATCTGGAAGTTCATCAAAAATATATGGGATATACGGATTAAAAAGCCTGTCCTGCATTATGACAAGAACGTTTTTATGAGTTTTCGAAAGATAAAAAATCGGTTCAAGTTCATTGTTGTATGAAGGAACTGCAATATTTTTATAGGCTTTTTGAATTGAGGCGATGTTTTTTAGAGAAAAAGCACCGAGAGAAATTATTAAAATTACAGAAAGGGAATGTGCAATTTTCGGAAATTTTGAAAGCAGGAATACGAATCCTGCAAAGATTGCAAGAAGCACAGTCAGATTCAGAATAATTTCGTTTACTTTAGGAGTAAAAACCTGCGGCTGCATAAATTCAAGCCAGGCTTCGACAGGACCATAATGACCGCCAAAAATAAAGGTATTTGCGACTGCGATGAATGCTCCGGCGGAAAAAATAACAGTAAGAATTTTCTTGATTCTGACAGAAAAAAGTGCATAGAAACATGTCGGCCATAAAATAAAAAATCCTACAGCCTGAAAAAAAGTTGTGGAAAGAAAAACAAACGGAGAAGAATAGCTGTCTACATAGCAATAGTTGTTCGGTTCGCTTTCCATAATGATAGAAGGAATTGCAAGTCCGGAAAGAAAAGCAAGCGCAATTGCCGAAAAAATAAAAATAGAGGAGCGAAGTTTTTTATTTGTTTCCAGAATTTTAAAAGATCGGTCTGTCAATCTTGCCATTCTGATTACCGCAAACGGAATTAAAGGAAGAACAATCCCCAAAACAAAAATTACTTTTTTAAAGCCATTTTTTGAGGAAGCTAAAACCGTAAAAGGCGAAACTATGCAGAAAGCAGCAAAAAGACACAAAATTACATAGAGAACTTTTTTTGGATTTTTTAACTTGTAGAAAATGTTTTTTACAAGCGAGAGAATGTTGTTCATCGTCCAGTAAACGACAAGTCCTGCCGGTGAATTGTAAAGCACGACAAGAAAAATCGCCGCAAAAGCATAAATCTGGATTTTTTCTTTTGCAGAATGACCTTTTGAATAGATGTATCCAGACACACAGTTAATCAAAGTCATTGCGATTGGAAGAATGTTTACGGCAAAGTTTCCGATATGAAAAGTTTCATCTGAAGAACCGAAATCTTTGATAAAAAGAAAGGAAACGCCTTTTAAGGTTCCAAGGTCGGAAAGAAAATGATAAGCAGCAAGAAAAAAAGGCACCTGAATCAAAAGACTAAAACTAGAACGCAGAGCCATAATCGGGCTGTAATGATTTTGGCGGTAAAAAGTGTTCAAAATCATATACTGCTCATCACCTTTGAAGAATTTTTTAATTCTTTCAATTCCAGGTTTGAGCATAATTTGCATCTCACGCTCTTTTTCCTGCCATCCTTCGGCAACCATATAAAGTGGAAGAGTACAGAGCGTCACAACAAAACTCAGACCGATAACCGCAATGCCAGGATTTTCTGTCGCTTCAAAAATAAACTGATAAAAAAACTCAAGAAGAGTATTAAGCGGAAGAATAATAATATTGTAAAGTGCTGAAAACATACTTTGACTAGTCTACTGAAAATACTGCTGATTTGCAATTATGAAAATTATTGGTTATGGAAAATGTCTGAAAATTAGTTAAGGATTGTCATTTTTAATTTTCTACTTTATAATCACAAAATCTTATTATTTCATGGAGTAATTTTGAATTTCTTGTATTATATTATAATTTCTCCAATAGAAGCTATTGTTGAATGGGTCTTTAATTTTATAATAAATAAGATTAGTTTTGTGGGGGTTATAGGGGCAGTCCTTGGAGTGAGTATTGTTATAAATTTTTTAGCACTTCCTCTTTATAATATTGCAGACAGTCTGCAGGAAAAAGAAAGAAATATTGCAAAGTTTTTGGAATTCAGGGTAAAAAAAATAAAGAAAGCTTTTAAAGGTGATGAACAGTTCATGATGCTCTCCGAATATTACAGGCAGAACAACTATCATCCGCTTTATGTTTTGAGAAGTTCACTTTCTATACTTATAGAGATACCGTTTTTTATAGCTGCCTATCATTATCTAAGCAATAACGAGGCTTTAAAAGGCGCAAGCTTTTGGATTTTTAATGACTTGGGTGCTCCTGATGAATTTTTTTCTCTAAGGCTTGGTTCTTTTGTTCTTGGAATACATATACTTCCGATTCTTATGACCGTAATAAATTTCATAAGCGGAGCAATTTATACAAAGAATGCTACATTTAGAGAAAAAGTTCAGCTTTATGTTGTTGCGGTTATATTTCTTGTCCTTTTATACAACTCTCCAAGCGGACTTGTAATTTATTGGATATTGAATAATGTATTTTCTCTTTTCAAGAATATTGTTATGAAAACAAAGAAGCCTGCGAGAATCGCACATTTTACAATAAGCGTTATTTGCTGGCTTGTTTCGCTGTTCGTACTTGTTAGGCAGGGAAATTTAGTTAAAAAGTCTATTATTGTATGTTTTTCTGTTTTTGTAACTTTTATTCCTGTTTTTTTTGAGAAAATTTCTGCATTTTTCTTAAAAAAACTGAAAATAGATTCAGCTAGTTGTTCCTTACTTGTTTTTTCTGGGCTTGGACTTGCATTTCTGCTTGGTTTTACGCTTCCTTCGAGTGTTATTGCCACAAGTCCTGTTGAGTTTTCTTTTTTAGGTTCAACTAAGAGTCCTGTAAGTTATATCTGTTCATCTTTTTTTGTGTTTTTTGGATTTTTTGTTTTTTGGCCTTGTGCTATTTATAAGATGTTTGGTGAAAGAGTTAAAAAAGTTTTGCCCGGGCTTTTTTTTGTTTTGTTTGTTTGCGCATTAGCCAATGTGTATTTATTTAAATATACTTATGGGAATTTAAGTGTAAGCTTTACTCTTGAAAATGACAAGGTTTTAAAAAATTATTCGTTGTTTTTTATGTTTCTGCCTTTGCTTGTGGCGGTCGTCGCTTTGCTATTGTATTTTATTGCTGCTAAGAAACGAAGAATTCCTATTCTAAATATTTGTATTCTTTCCATAGTTATTGCAGAAACTGGACTTGGTGTAATGAAAACAACTTATATCAAGAAATCTTTTGCTGTTCATGCTAAAAACCATGAGAAGAATATTGTAGAATCATCACTTTCAGATAAAGTAGAGAAAATTTATCATCTTTCAAGAAATAAGAAAAATATAATAGTTTTGTTTCTTGATCGTGCAATTAATTCATATTTCCCAAAATTCCTTGATGAGTATCCTGATAAGAAAGAAGCTTTTTCTGGATTTGTTTATTTTCCTAATACGTTAAGTTTTTCCACACACACATCGCTTGCTTCTCCAGCTATGATGGGAGGATACGAATATACTCCTTCTGAAATTAATGCCCGAAACAATGAGCTTCTTAGGGAAAAGCATAATGAGGCAATCTTAATGCTTCCAAAGATTTTTATGGATGCAGGTTATTCTGTGACAGTAACAGATCCGCCGTGGTGTAACTATGCCCATGAGCAGGATTTGACACCGTTTGAAAAATATCCTCAGATGAAAGCTTATTCAACTTTTGGCAAATATACAGATCTTTATTTTAAAGAAATAGGAATGAAAGGCGGTGTCGTAAATAATGATGCAGATAAGGTCTGCCGTAAAGAAATCAGAAATTTCATAGTTCTGCAGTCTCTTTACCCGCCTCTGCGTTCAACGTTTTACAGGCTATGTACATCTTTTGATCAAAGAGATGACAGAAATTATTATAACATTTTCTCGAGCCTATATTATTTAGATAAACAGACAGATTTTACTTCTGAGACAAATAATTACCTTTTTATTGATTCTGATACTCCTCATGAGCCACATAACTTAACTTCTGATTTATTGAAAATTTCAGAGGAAAAGGTAAGCTTTGAACAGTCTCATTACAAGGTAAATGCCGCGGCCTTAAATCAGGTATCGAAATTTCTAAATTACCTTAAAGATAATGGTGTCTACGATAATACCAGAATTATAATTGTTGCAGATCACGGAGCGGGATTAAATACGGATACATTTAGAGATTTTGAAAAACCTGAGGTTCCAGCATATTATAATCCGTTGCTTCTGTTTAAGGATTTTAATTCAAATGGTGAATTAAAGTCAGATTATGCGTTTATGATGAATGCAGATACTCCTTTCCTTGCAACAAAAAATATTGTGGAGCAGGGGAAGGATTTGGATACGAATCCATTCACTGGAAAAAAGTTAGTTCAGCAGAAAAAAGATGGGGTAGTTCTTTATCCGCTCTCAAATGGGGAACATCATGCCGACCAGTTGTTAAAAAAGTCTCAGTTTACTTTGGATGAAGAAAGAGGCTGGTATGTAAAGGACAATATTTTTGTTCCTGAAAATTGGACTTCGCTTCTAGAATGGAAAAAGAATAATAAAGGAGAAAACAAATAATGTCTTTACATATCTTGCCGCTTTATATTGATCCAGGTACTGGAAGTATGCTTTTTTCGCTTTTCATAGGAATTGCGGCTGCGGTTTCTTTTGGAATTCGCGCTTTGTACTTAAAACTAAAATTCCTGCTTTTAGGCGGAAAAAATAATGGGGAGGGGATGGATTCCAAAAATATTCCGATAGTTATTTTTAGCGACCATAAGCGTTATTGGAATGTTTTTGAACCGATTTGTGATGAATTTGAGCACAATAAGAAAAATTTAACTTATTATACGGCAAGCGCTGATGATCCAGCCCTGCGGAAAAACTATGAATATGTTCATGCAGAATATCTGGGAGAAAAAAACAGACCTTTTTCGAAGTTAAATTTTCTTCATGCAGATATACTTCTTGCTACAACACCTGGACTTAATGTTTATCAATGGAAGAGAAGTAAATATGTTAAATTCTATGTTCATATTCCTCATTCTGTTTCTGATCTGGCTGGATATAGAATGTTCGGGCTTGATCATTATGATGCGGTTTTGGGAACTGGTGAAAATCAGCTTGCTTCATTAAGAGAAATTGAAAAACTTCGTCCGTCAATAAAGATGAAAGAGTTTTATATAGTGGGGTCCACATATCTTGATGCTATGAAAAGCAGGTTGGACAATTTTCCTCAGGCTGAAAATAATGCAGAAAAAATTGTTCTGGTAGCACCTTCGTGGGGAAAAAGCAGTATTCTTTCAAGATTTGGGGATAGATTTCTAAATGCCTTGAAAAGTACTGGATATAAAATAATTGTACGTCCTCATCCTCAGTCAGTTGTAAGCGAGCAGAATATATTAACGCCTCTTCAGGAAAAATATTCATGCTTTGAATGGAATTATGATAATGATAATTTTGCAGTCTTAAGGCAGGCTGATATTATGATTACAGATTTTTCTGGCGTAATGTTTGATTATGCTCTTGTTTTTGACAGGCCTTTTATTTATGCGGATACTGATTTTGATAAATCTCCTTACGATATAGACTGGCTTGATAAGCCTTTATGGGAAATGCAGATTCTTCCTCAGATTGGCGTTAAACTAAAAGAAAGTGAATTTTCAAAGATAAAAGATATTATTGACACTACAATTGAAAGTCCACAGCTTCAATCTGCTAGAAATAAAATTAGGGATGCTGCCTGGCAAAAACGAGGCAATGCTTCAGCTGAAGTTTACAAGTATTTAACTAAAAAATTAGACAGTATTGAGAGTAAAAATAATTAAGAGATGTCGTATGGAATGTTTCATCTTTTTGAGTTTGAAGATTGATGGGAGTATTTTATGAAAAATAAGTTTAAAATACCATTGAAGATTGTACTTTTTGTTGTGATTTTCTTTTTTATATGCCAGTTTCTGGCTTTTTTGTTAAGGGATGAGTCCAGTGCTTATACAAGAATTTGGATGCATGAATTATTTGAACAGGATAATGTTGATGTTTTGTACTGCGGTGCTTCCCATGTAAGCCATGGTGTAACACCGAAAATTGCAGATAAAATGTGGCAGAAAAACAATTTTTCTACAGGTTCTGCAGGTCAGAATATTGAAGGTACTTATGCGATTTTAAGACAAGCAATAAAACTTCATAAAATTCAAAAGGTCTTTCTTGAATTAGATTTTGCTGTTGCAACTTATGCGCCTGTAAAAGACACAACAGGATTTAAATCTCAGTATTCTGTTGCTCATTATATACGAGATCCAAAGATAAAGTTTGATTATTATCGAGCAATGTCTACTCCCAAATATTATATTAATTCAATCTTGCCAATCGGAAAAGATAAGCATATGACTCTTAATCCAAAAAAATTGATACACCGATTCAAATCTTTTATAAATGGAGAATATTTTAACTATGTTTATAGAGATAAGGATGCTGATTATGATGGAAAGGGGTGTCTTCTGGATGTAAGACCTGTCAAGAATGGAACTTTTTCTAATTATTATGATGAGGGGCCTATCCGTATTGATAAAATAAGCAATGACTGGAAAAATACTGTGGATAAAATTATTGCTCTTTGCAAAGAAAATAATATAGAGCTTACAATGTATTCTATGCCTTGCTCTGATTTTTATCTTGCTGAAAAAGGAAATTATGACGAATATTACAATTATGTAAATAATTTTTGTGAATTGCGTGGTTTTAGATATTATGATTTTAATCTTGCAAAAGAAAAGTATTTGAGATTACAGGATGAAGATTTCCATGATGATAATCATTTAAGTGGTCTTGGTGTCTATAAATACACAAAAGTTATGTGTGATTATTTTCTAGGGAATATTCCGCAGGATGATATGTTTTATAATTCTTATGCAGAAAAACTTTCTATGCAGGAGGATCGGATTTTTGGTCTTGTAATAAAGCCTACGGATGATAAAAAAGCTATAACAATAACTCCTATGGTAAATCATGTTTCTAAGGATAATATCCAATATGATGTAACTGTTGTCTACGATGGGAAAGAGGTCTGCTTGAAAACAAGAACAAACGACACTTTTATAAACCTTCCAGATGGTAAATCTGGTGAAATAAAAGTAACGGCTTATCTTAATGGTGTAAAAACCAATGAGGCTGTTCAGCATTTTACGACTTTTTAAATTTTAAGGAATAAAAATGGATTTACTTTCAAATACATTTGCAGTATTTATTTTGACAACGCTTGTTGTTTATTATCTCTGTCCAAAGAGAATTCAATGGATATGTCTTCTTGTTGCAAGTACCGTTTTTTATGCGTTTAGCGGTATTGGAAACTTTTTGTTTATAACAGGCACTGCATTTGTAACTTTTTTTTCTGCAAAGATTGTTTCAAGTTTAAATGAGTGGCTAAAGCAAAAGAAATCTGTCGTTGATAAAGATTTATTTAAAATTTTAAAAAAGAATACACAGAATAAAAAACGAATTGTACTTGTTGCTATGCTGCTTTTTAACATTGGAATTCTTTTTTATCTTAAGTATTGGAGAATTCTTATAGGTTCAAAAACGCTTCTTTTGCCATTAGGTATCTCTTATTATACACTTCAATCTATAGGTTATTTTATGGATGTGTATAATTCAAAAATTGAGAGGGAAAATAATTTTGCAAAATTCTTTCTTTTCATTTCATTTTTCCCGCAGCTTATAATGGGGCCTATAAACCGTTATGGAATTCAAGGAGTGCAGCTTACAACAGAGCATAAATTTGATTTTGAAAATATAAAACATGGTGTAATGCTTATTTTATTCGGCGCTCTGAAAAAATATGCCATTGCAAACCTTCTTGTTACAAGAATTTCTTCAATCTTAGATAATAATTATGAGGGATTACCTGGATGTGTGATTTTATTTGCAATCTTAATGTATTCTCTCTATCAATACGCTGATTTTTGTGGTGGAATTGATATGTTCCTTGGTGTGGCTGAACTCTTTGGAATAAAAATGCAGCCAAACTTTAAGCAACCATATTTTTCTGTAAGCATAGCAAATTTCTGGCAGAGATGGCATATAAGTCTAGGGCAATGGATGCGTGATTATGTTTTTTATCCATTTGCATTGACAAATGTTATGCAAAATCTGGGGAAGTGGACTACAAAGCACATGGGCAAGCATTTTGGACGGGTTTTGCCAGCTTGCATTGCAAATATTCTTGTGTTTATGCTTGTTGGTATATGGCATGGACCGGAATTGCATTTTTTTATATGGGGACTATATAATGGTCTTTTAATTGCGTTTAGTGATATTTTAAAACCTGTATTCAAAAAAATTAATGAAACTTTGCATATAAATGAAAAAACAAAATGTTTTCATATTTTCAGAATTGTCAGAACCTTTATTCTTATAAATATCGGATGGTATTTTGATCGGATTGTCGATGTAAAGATGAGTTTCGTCTACTTAAAAGATACATTTGTAAATTTCGGAAATCCTATGCTTCTAGCTTCAAAGGCATATCTTAGGGATATATTAGGCCCAATCTCAGACTTTGAGTCGCATATCATTTTAGTTTTTCTCGGAACTCTAATAGTTTTTACCGTAAGTTTATTGAAGGAAAACAAAATAGATGTTTATGCTTCAATACAAAAGAAAAATATCGTAATCAGATGGAGCGTATATTATCTATTGCTTATACTTGTAATACTTTCATTTACTTTTAGTTCTGGTGATTCAGGATTTATGTATGCCCAATATTAAAAAAAGCACCTCGTTTTGAGGTGCTTTTTATGTTGGTAGTTCTACTGAAGTTTTTGAATCATTGCCCAAAGAGCTTTTGCTGAATTGAAATTTTCAGGAATAATTTCAGCTGGAGATATTTCAATGTCAAAAGTATCTTTCATCTGTCCGATAAGCTGAACTATATCGAATGAATCTAAGATTGCATTGTCGATAAGACCTTCTTCTGTTTCGAAGTCAACATCAGGTTTAAGCTCTGTTAAAATATTCATCAGTTCATCCATGGCTGTTTGCCTCCTTTTCTAGTTTTTATTCTACAAATAGAAATCTTTATGAATTTCCATCTAAGAATTAAGAGTATAGGTTTCTGTATTGCTCCTGAGCAATTCATGGGAGTTTTTATCCTTTAAAAGCACCGCAGGAAGTGGATGACTTAGAAAAAGATAAATGCCTTCAGTAATTGAATATGCTCCGATGTCTTTAAATATAAGCATATCACCAATGGAAGGGCTGGAAAGGGAAAGTTTTCTAAGAACTATATCGGCTGTTGTGCAAAGACTTCCTGCAATAGTATAGTCATCTGTTTCTGAAAATGATTGACTGGTTGCAAGATGCTCAATTTTGGGATTTTTCATTCCCATCATCTGTCCATAGTAGTTTATGTGATTTATTCCACCATCAACTATTATATATTTTGAATTTTCGTCTGTTTTTATATCCATAATTTTTGTACAATACTTGCCGCAAGGACTTGCAATAAAACGCCCTAGTTCTACAACGTAATTGTATCTTGAATTTTGTATCAAAAATAGGAATTCGTTAAGTTCTGTAAAATTATTGCTTTCATCTTCATTTGAGAAATAGTTATAACCTAATCCCGGTCCATATTCTATTGAATTGAAAGTTATTCCTGTTTTAGACTGTAATTCATCGCAAAAGCTTTCAATGAAATTAATTTCTTCTGTTATCTTTTTTAATTTTTTCTGTGTGCCAGTAAAAAAATGTATGCCTCGTATTCTTAAATTCTGGTAATTTTTGATTTTTTTAACACAGTCATAAATATCATTCTTGCTCATTCCAAACTGGTTCCCATTTGTAAGACGGAGAATAATATCCTGATGATGTTTTTTCTCTGTCTCTATTACTGAAATAAGATATTCTAGGTGAGTTTTTGATTCTATCGTTATTGTATTTACGCGGGCTTTATAAACTTTTCTTATATCTTCTTCAGTTTTGCAAACTCCCGAAAATACAATTTTGCATGGATTGATTCCATATTTTTCACAGATGCTGAATTCACCGGGAGAGCATACTTCAAATAGAATATTCTCATCCTTTAATGCTTTTAGAAGAAATGCATTTGCTTTTATTGCATAACAAAGTTTTACATTTTTAGAACAGATCTGTTGTATCTTGTGTATGCGGTCAACTGCAATCTGGCTGTCGAAAATATAAAATGGTGTTCCATATTTTTTAGAAAGTTCAATATACTCTGAATTCACTTTATATCACCTTAGGATTCTAAAAGTCTTTCTGTAAGACTATTTTTATCTATTTTTCCATTTTTAGTAAGAGGAAATTCGTCAATGAAAATGAAATCGCTTGGAATCATATATAATGGAAGTGTTGTTTTTAATTTGGAAATAATTTCTTTTTTGTCTGTTTTTTCCCCTGTATAAAAAGCAGTGATTTTATTGCCTGAAAATATACAGCATGCACGTGTTATATCAGGATGTTTTTCAACTGCTCCCTCTATCTCTCCTAGTTCTATTCTGTGTCCCATGTGCTTGATTTGCGTATCTTTACGTCCAATATAATAGAGCAGTCCGTCATCTCCGTATTTTACAAGGTCGCCTGTTCTATATATTCTTTCAAACATTTTATTTTGCAGCGGATTTTGTATGAATGCCTCGCTTGTTTTTGATGAGTTGTAGTATCCTAATGCAACACACGTTCCGCTTACACAAAGCTCTGATTCTTGATCTGCCTTTGTCACAATATTGTCGCTGTCATCAAGAAGAAGAATTCTTTCATTTGGAAATGGAATCCCTATTGGCAGCGGTTCTGGACAGGTTCCCTTTGGAATCTTATAATAAGTGCAATTGCAAGTTATTTCTGTAGGACCATAGAGATTTACATATTGCGCATCTGGAATATGTTTTATCCATTCTGTCAATTGTTTGCATGGCATTACTTCACCTGAAAACATTACTTTATTTATTGTTGCAGGAATTTTGTATTCAAAACCATTCAGGGTGGAAAGTATACATAATGCACTTGTAGCCCATATTAAAGTAGTAACTTCACGCTCAATAAGAAAATCAAGCAGTTTTGTAGGAAATGAAAAAAACATTTTAGGAATAAGATGAACTGTCGCACCTGTAAAAACTGCACTGAAGATATCTTTTACGCTCACATCAAAATCAAAAGGTGCCTGATTTGCAATGATGTCTTTTTCTGTGATTTCAAAAAGTTCAACAAAGCAGGAGATAAAATCAATGACAGAACGATGGCTTACAACTACAGCCTTTGGAATTCCTGTAGAGCCAGATGTGAAATTCGCATATACGGCATCTGTATCTATAATTGCTTTTCGTCTTGTATCATCATATTCCTTTTTATTTTCTTCTATTTCTTTTTCGATATTATCGATGAAAATAGGCTGTATATTTAGATTGGAAAGTTTTTTTTCAAAACGGCGTTCTGCAATAATATATTTTACTTGCAATGTCTGTATCATTGAATTAAGACGCGTGTCAGGAAAAGTCGCATCAAAATAAGAATAAAAACATCCAGCATATAAGGTTCCAAAAAAATATTCTACAGTGCTGATACTTTTTTCAATCATTATTGGAACAGCAGTCCCCCCCCCCATAAGGTGAAGCGATATCAAAATATTTTTTCAGTATATTTGATATTGATTTCGCTTTTATTACAAGTTCTCTCCATGTAATAGAACTTTTTGTATCAGCAAAGGCGATTTTGTCTGGATAGCGGTCTGCGGTTGTTTCTAGGTAATCGAGTACTGTAAATTTCAAAATTATCTCCTTATGCTTTTCTTAGAGTTATTATATCACAAAAACAGCTTAAGATACAACTTTGCGCAGTTTTCTTTTTTGTATCGTTCCCTGAGTTTTTGCGCTGTTTCGGCGAGCTGTTTTTCTGCAGGAGGATTTTTTATCAAATATAGCATGGTGTCTGCCAGTTCTTTTTCATCCATGGCGTTTTCTACATAATTGCACAAGCCTTGTGTGGCTTCGTAAAGCGATGTTTCTTTTGTGGAAACTACTGGAATTTTGCAGATAGCCGCTTCAACTGGAGTCCGTCCGAAACCTTCAAACAGTGAAGGTGTTGCAAACATGGCTGCGTTTGTTAAGAGCCAGTTGCGTTCTGCGTCTGTAACTCTGAAAAGCATTCTTACACGGCTGGAAATGGAATTTTCTTCTATAAAATCCTGCATCTCGTTCCAGAGCTGCTCTTCCTTGTAGCCTCCGCAGAACACAAGCGTTAAGTCCGTTTTGTCCTTGATTAAATCAAACGCTTTTAAGAGAGTGAGCGGATTCTTTTTTGCAATGTAGGCGTTCAGGTCAAGAATATATTTTTTCTCTTCAACGCCTGTTACTGCCTTCTGCATTGAAACATCGAACTCTATTGAATTTGGAATTACCGGAATCTCTTTTGAGCAGCCAGTTGTCTGGACGATATCGTTTCTTGTGTAGCCGCTTATTGTTATTATGGAAGTTGATTTGTCGTTTATAAACTCTGTGAATTTCTTGGCTTCTTTTTGGGTTCCGTGATGAATTCTGTAAATGTCATGGATTGTGGCGAATGTTTTTAGCTTTGTGTGAACAAAAGTCTCGTTCATTGCATAAGGAAACCATATTGCGCTGGCTCCGCATTTTTCCGCAGTTCTTTTGAACGCGCCGGATTTTTTTATAAGGCGGTTTGCTGTTTTTTTTCCTTTTGTAACTCTGTATAAAAAAGTGACAGGCCACCATTTTGCAGGAATGATTTTATAATCCGGAAATCTTTCTTTAAAAAAGTCCAGATGGTTGAAATTTACAATAAGGCAGAATCTGTCTGCCATGCCAAGTTCAGAAAAAGCGTCCAGCAAGTCTGCTGTAAAAATAGAAGTAGAGTAGGTGAGCTTTCTGTTTTTTGCTTCTGAATGTGCAAAAAAAGTTGTGTCAATTGCAATCATGCGCATTCTCCTTTCAGGGAGAATGTATGCAATGTGAAAATTACTCTACGGCTGTACCCCCCCCCGTTGTTTTTTAATGCGGTACTGTAACTAGATGAAACGTTGTATTCCTCAAGAATTTTCTTGTAAATTGTGTTTTCTTTTTGCAAGTCTGAATCTTTCTTGAATTTGTAGGTAAGCTTGTGGATGTCAGACATTCTTTTTAGCTGTTCAGTTCGCTCGCCGGAATATTCTGTGAAAAGCTCGCGCTGCATAATGTGCGGCGGAACGTCAGAAAAAAACGGAATAGAATTCCATTCAGCCTTGTATTTTTCTGCGGCAAGCTTCATAAAAAAGTAAAAAATAAAGTAATGAATCTGAGTGTTGTGTTTTTTCCAATATTTATAATGCAATTCTCTTGTTAAGCATAAAATCGGATTGTTTTTTTCTGAATATATAAACCAGCTTTGCGCTGCGGTTGCAGGGTCGTTCTTTTCGTTCGTCTTGAAAGCAAAAAGAGGCTTGTTGAATGCGTATGCTGGCTCAGCGGTGCATAATACAGTTGAGTCAATCCATAGACCGCCGTAAGTTATTAAAAGCTCAAGCCTGAGCAGGTCAGAAAAATGTGTTCTGGAAATAACTCCTTTCTTGTATTTTTCTTTTATAAAGTCAGGCATGGAAACATAATTCCACATATTGTCTTCTGTGATTACTATTATTTTTTTTCCCGGCATATTCTTCCGCACGCTTTCAAGGCAGGCTTTTACAATGTCAGGAGCTTTCTCTTCTCCCTGAAACCAGCACCACCAGACTATATCCGAATATTCGTGTATTTTGTTTTCCTTTGCTTCATATTTTTTCAGGAATTTTGAATACTTATGCTTAAGATAGGTGTAAATAATCCAGTTCTTGTTTACCTTTTTCAAGTCCGGATCAGTTTCTTTCAGCGAAAGCTTGAACCACGCGGAAAGAATCATGTATCTTATATACGACTTTGATTTGTCCAGAAATTCTTTCTGCTTTTTTTCTCTTAAAAGATTTTTTGACTTTGCAATTATATCCATATTTTTACCTTGCTATCTTTTTTGAGGAGTACTTTCAATGTACAAGCTGTCAGAGCTTAGGTCTATTTTATTATTCCAGACAACGTTGCTGTCTAAAGAGCTGTCTTTGTCCCAGCAGACTGTTCCGTTAGAGTCCAGATATACACATTTAAACTTATTCCAATCAGATAAAGGCTCAAAGACTGTATTTTCCTTTATCAAGGGTTTTACATTGAAAACTTTTTTTTCTCCATTGTCAAAAGTTAAAAGAAGCGAGAAATCAGTATTTGGATGAACAAAAATAATTTTTCTTCTTCCGTTGAAAAAATATTCCGCCATCTCTTTTGAGAATCCTTTCTGTATATACCAATCAATAGAATGTTTCATATATAAATCATCTTGCTATCTTTTTTCTTATAGTTTCTGTCAGCATCAGGGCTGTGTCTGTGCGTAAAAGAAGGGTGAAAGCTGCGTAAACAGAAGCTCCTATGGCGGCTCCAAGCAGAACCTGCAGAAAGACATTTTGTATAAAACAAAGTATTGCCAGGACAGAAGCTGCCATAAAAATACTGGAAACACATATTTTGACAAAGTTTTTTGCAAATCCTTGTTGCTTTATATGCTTTAAGCTGAAGAAAATTTTGTAAGCGGTTATGATTCCTTCCACAATAAAAGTTGAAAACGCCGCTCCAAAAACGCCCCATACCGGAATAAGCATGTAGTTTAATGCCACATTTATTATGCAGCCGATAATCTGCGACTGAAGGGAAACTTTCTCCAGTCTTTGGGGAATCAGAACCATATTGTCTGCAAAAGAGGCCACTGCGATAAATACAATTACAGGCGACATTATAAGCATTGCCGGAAGCGCGGCAAGAAAGTCCTCTCCGCTGAAAAGGAGTATCAGTGGTTTTGCCAGGAGCATTATTCCAGCTGCTGCCGGCAGTGAAAAGAAGATTGAAAAATTGAGCGCTTTTGAGACAATTTTCTGGTACTCATCGCTTCTGTTCTGTCCAAGATAATAAGATGAGCGTGGAAGAAGCGTCGCAAGAATTGCTGTGATAAGACCTACTACAAGCCCCTTTATTTTGTTCGCGGCGGAGTAATATCCTACCGCGCTGTCTGTGAGCATAAATCCGAGCATTACAGAATCTAGTGCTGTATGGATTTTTGAAGCGACTGACATTCCAAAAAAAGTGAATATCGGTTTTATATGCCGCCTGATTTCAAGTTCTGTCTTGTCAAAGAAATTTACAAATTTCCGCGCGTAGAAAATATTGCAGATGTTCGAGCCTGCGCTTGAAAACACACCCATAAAGGCGTAGGCAACATAGTCATCGGGGGTTCGGACAAAAATAAACAGAAGCGCAAGGCTTATCAGCTGAAATATAACAGAGCGTATTGTTACATATTTATACTCTTCGTGTACATTGAAAATCCAGTCTACACCAATAGTTGTGAAAAGAATCTTTGTTGAGCATACTATCAAAAGAACTCTGTATTCAGAAAATTTGCTGACAAATACAAGTGAAATAAAAAGCAGAATGTAGGAAAATACTGTGGAAATAAGATTTATAGTAAGAATTTCACGAAATATCTTGTTTAGCGCATGCCTGTCGTCTCTTACCCGGACAGCCTCGCGCGCGGCGTAGCTGAAAATTCCAAGACTTGCTGCAAGTGTAAAATATTCAATTATTGAGTTTGCAAAATTTACTTTTCCAATGCCTGCCGGAAGAAGAATCCTTGACGCATATGGAAATGAAATCAGCGGAAACGCAAGGTTCATAAGAGCCTTTATAAAACTGTAGACCGCATTCTTTTTCAATGATTTTTGAACCATCTATTATGTTCCTTAGAAATTCTAATGCTTGATTATACCATATTTTGATTGAGTTGAAAAAGCCGTTTTTATTTCCGCGCTAATAAAATCTATAGCCTCCATTTCCTCCCTCCCGGAAACCGTGCTATAATCAGGTTATGCTGCTTCCAGGTAAAAATAGACTTTCCACGCTTCTGCACAATGCGCCTTGTTCCGCCGAGGTTCTTGATTTTTATAAAAGAAATTCCATGTGGTTCAATGAGCGCAGGCTAAGGCGGCTTGTTTTCCATACGTCCGCGGAAAATGACCATCTTGTGCTTCCGTCGGACGAGGTCCGGCGGTATGCGGCGCGGCTTTTGAGCATGGAGGAGGCGTTTCTTGCGTGGTTTGACGCTCTTCCTGGTTCTCATAGAAAACTTGTTCTGCTTCTTGTGGAAAATCCGGTTCTTTCAGCTGACTATGCCTACAAGGCTTCGGGCGTGCTGGACGGAAATCTGAGCGATTTTGGATACAAGAGCGCCTCGAAAACTGAAATTCTTTGCGACATTGCCAGGAAACAAAAATATATCCTTGAAAATATCGCAATCCACAAAAACGGATTTGTTTACTGCCCGGCGCTTTTCAGAAGATACATTGCAGGCCATCTTTCTGCAAGGGCGGAATATAGGAATTTGATTTCAGCGCGGAATTGCATTGAGGAAAAAGATTTTTCCCCGGTTCCAGCCGGAAACGTTCTTCCATCTTCTGAGCTTGACAATATAATGGAAGAAAAGTTCAGTTCCGTCCGCAGCCTGCCCGATGCTGTTGAAATAATCGCTTCCTCTCCGTGCAGTTTTGACGCGCTTTTTCTTGTGCCTCATCTTCACTTGAACGCGCGCTTCTGGAATTCCCCGGAAACAACACGGCAAAAAATCATCCAGGCTGAATCCGTTATAAAATTTCTTGAAAGTCCGTTTTTTTCGCGTCCTGCTGACTTTTGTGAGATTGAAAATTCTTTCCAGGAAAATATGCTGGCTTCTGTTCCGCAGTATTATCTTCCGGCCGGCGGAAACGGCTATTTTGTTAGCCTTAAGACTGAAAAATCTGCGGGCCCGCGCCTGAATTCTTCCTGCTTCGGAAAACGCCTTGAGCTTACAGGCGGAGATTTTCTGCACAGTTTTGTCTCTGTTCCGGCGTTCAACAATGTTCTTCTGCTTCTCTGCCGCCTGGGATTTTTTGAATGTACCCTAGAGAAAAATCCCGAAAGCTCCGTCCACAATGCGCTTCTTTATCCGCTGGGGAAAATTGCGGCGGTAAGGAGAGTGCAGGAACACTTCAAACAGTTGGATTGAAAATTTACTCTTCAAAATAATCGCTGTCGAGCCTTTTGATTTCAAAAATGCGGGCAGTGCTGATTCCTGCGTTGTATTCATCTATTAATGATGCGAGTTTTCCTCCGCAAGCCATGCTGCTTGCGTTTCTTCAACTGCCTGCTGGCGGTTTGAAAACAGTAATGCAACGCCTTGGCGCATATCCGTAATGCATTGCTGAATAATTCCGTGCTTGCGGTGTGATTGTTTCCGTGCAGTATCCAGTGTTGTTTCCGTGTGTTATACCGCTGATTAAGTTAATCAGTGGTCTGCTGATTAGTCTAATCAGCGATGTGATGATTAAGTTAATCACTGGTCTGCTGACTAGTTAATCAGCGGTGTACTGATTAGTTAATCATCGCTTTGCTGACTAGTTAGTCAGTGCTATACTGATTAGCTGATAAGTGGTATGCTGATTAAAACTAAAATTCAACGGCGGGGAATGTTATGAATGACTTTGAAGATGTGGCCGGCTCGGTCTTTGTTTCTGTTTATCCTTCAAATTTGAAGAACAAGGAAGGTGACAGAATCGGCGGATTTATTGGAAAGGTGAAAAGAAAAAATATCACTTTGGAGCAGCTGGTTTTGCACGCGGCGCAAAGAAATATTCCGGTTTCCGCGGAAACGCTTTTGTACGCGGCGAAAATTCTTTCAAGTGAAGCAAAAAAAGCCCTTTCGGAAGGCTTTTCTGTTGATCTTCTGGGGCTTGGAAGTTTAGGCGTTTCGGTTGAGGGCAACCTGAATAGTCTTGCTACGCCAAGTGAGGTTTCTGAGCATCTGAAGCTTCTGTTTTCGCCGTCAAAAGAGGCGGAAAAGGCGCTTTCAAATATTAAGCCGTCAAAAATTGTGCTGAAAAATTCAAGCATTCACATTTCTGAGGTGAAAAGCCTTTCTTCTCCTGAACCGGAGCCTGGAGTTGTGTACCAGAACCGTCCGCTTTGCATAAGAGGAAACGGACTTAAGGTTGGCGGAGATGTCTGCGGCGTTTTTCTTGTGCCCTGCCAGGAGGAAAATGTGTATGCGCCGCGCCAGGAATGGATTTCGCTTCCCGGTCCGTACACGAACACCCCGAAAAAGCTGGAGGTTTGTCTTCCGGACAGTTTTGAAACCGGCTACGACGGCGAGGAGGGCGAGGCGGAGCCGCTTTTCTGCGTTGCAGTTGTAACAAGCCTGAACCCGAACAGCCGCGAGCGCGCCGAATGCGTTGAAGCCTTTTCAGAAAGTTTTCGGGTAAGGAAGATATAGAAAGGCCGGTGATTCATGGATTATTATTCATCTTGTTTACTGAATAATGCAATACTGTCCTGCAAAACTCATTTTTTTATGCTATAATAATTCCATGCAGAATATCAGGAAACTGCCGGTTGGCATTCAGACATTTGAAAAACTTCGCGAGGGCGGATATCTCTATATCGACAAGACGGATTTTGTATACAGGCTTGTTCATACAGGACAGGTTTATTTTCTTAGCAGGCCGCGCAGGTTCGGGAAAAGCCTTCTGCTTTCAACTTTGAAGGCGTACTTTGAGGGCAGGAAGGAGCTTTTTGAGGGGCTGAAAATCGCGGAGCTTGAAAAGGACAGTCCCGATGCATGGAAAAAATATCCGGTTGTCTATATGAATTTTGCGCAAAATAATTTCTCAAGAGAAAAAGCTGTTGAAGAGTGCATAAATGCTCAGCTTGAAAAATATGAATCGGAATATGGAATAAAACCGGAATGCGCTGATTTTCTGAATCCAATTTACTTTGCAAGCCGCTTCATGAACATTGTGAAAACTGCCCGTGAGAAAACCGGAATGCAGGCTGCCGTTCTGATAGACGAGTACGACAAGCCGCTTCTGGACGCGCAGAACAACGAGGAGCTTACAAGCAGCAACCGCGAGACGCTGAAAGGGCTTTACATAACGCTGAAGGCTCTTGACGAGAACCTGAAGTTCGTGCTTCTTACCGGCGTCACAAAATTCAGCAAGGTGAGCATTTTCAGCGATTTGAACCAGCTGAACGACATCTCGATGAACGAGCAGTTTGCGGAAATTTGCGGAATCACGGAAGAGGAGATGGTTTCTAGCTTGAAGCCTGAGATAAAGGCGATGGCGGAGAAGAACCAGCTTTCCGAGGATGAGTGCGTGCAGAAACTGAAGCAGATGTATGACGGCTACCATTTCCACCACAACGGAAAAGGCGTATACAATCCGTTCAGCCTGATAAACGCTTTGTATGCGAAGGAATTTTCGCTCTACTGGTTCTCCACCGGAACACCGACGTTTCTTATCAAGAAGCTGAGGGCAAGCACGATGAGCTACATGGATCTTTCGAACGGAATCGAGGCGACCGCGCAGGAGCTTCAGGACTACCGAAACGACAATCCGGATCCGGTTCCGCTTTTTTACCAGACCGGCTACCTTACGATAAAGGGCTACGACCGCGAGTTCGGCGTTTACCTTCTGAAATATCCGAACGACGAGGTGAAATACGCGTTCATAAATTCGCTTGTGCCGGCCGTTCTTGACATCCAGAGCTCAAGCGCGCTTGACGTGGTTTCTTTTGCGCGCGACATAAAGAAAGGCGACATTGAAAGCGTGATGAGGCGGTTCAAGTCGCTGTTCGCGATGCTTCCGTACACAACATTCGGAAAAGGGAAGGCAGACGGCGTTGTTGAGCAGAATTTCCAGAATGTGTTCTATCTGGTTTTCACGCTTCTTGGCCAGTGGTCAAGGGTTGAGGAAACATCCGCGCTGGGCCGGGCGGACTGCGTCCTGGAAAACGGCGGCAACGTGTTCATCTTTGAGTTCAAGCGCGACAAAAGCGCGGACGAGGCTCTGCGCCAGATAGAAGAGTCAGGCTACGCAAAGCCGTACGAATCCAGCGGAAAACGCATCGTGAAAATCGGCGCGAGCTTCTCCACAAAGGAAAGAACTCTTTCGGAATGGAAGATTGTGGAGTAAATTTATAATAGTGTTTAGAGAATTTAATAAATCCATGGATCGAGTCTGTGGATTTATTTAGGTATTAAAACTTGACAAATACTATCGTTTGACGTTAGTATGTAAAAGTGATAAGGTCATTTGGAGATTCTGAAACAGAATTACTGTACAACGGCTTACGAAGTAAAAGACTTCCACCTGCAATTCAAAATGTTGCAAGATGAAAACTTCGTATGATTTCATCAGCAAAAGAGATTGTAGATTTACGAGTTCCGCCTGGAAATCATCTTGAACAACTTTCAGGAACTCTGGCTGGCTTTTATTCGATTAGAATAAATGACCAATGGCGAATTGTTTTTACTTTTGAGAATGAAGGAGCAGACAATGTTAGAATCACAGATTACCATTGATGAAAAATTGCCGAACATTCATCCCGGTGAAGTTTTGAAAGAAGAATTCCTTTCTCCAATGAATGTAAGTGCGTACCGGCTTGCAAAAGAAATAAATGTCCCGGAAACCAGAATCTCAGAAATAATCCGCGGGAAAAGGGCTGTGACCGCAGATACGGCAATCCGTTTCTCAAAATTTTTTGGAACAACAGCAGAATTCTGGCTTAATCTTCAGAATCTATACGATTTGGAAGAAGAAGAAAATAACCACGCCCCGGAATTTGAAAAGATAAAAACTTACGAGTATGCGTAGGGAAAACGAAGTGGCTATTGCGAGTATTATGTTAGAGCCTTTCCAGAATCATTCTATCATTATTTTAAGTTTGTAACCTATAGACATAATTTCTGTGCTTTTTTGTATGGTTTTTCTCAGGAGCAGAAACTTTATGTTCTGAACGCAGCAGGATTCGCTTGTTCGGTCGCGGGGTTGCTTGGCAGATAGTTTTTGTTTGCATTTTGAATATCTCAATGTGATTTTACAACGAAGTAAGCTGACTTGTAAAAACCAACGTGAACTTATTTACAAAATGGAAAAAATCACACTATTTGTAAAAAAAATATGGCAGGAAACAGTTATTGAGTGAAATGTGCTATTTATTTTGTATATGTTTATTTGTGCCTTGTTATAAACTGCCAGTAATATGTGTGTGGGAAAAAGTGCATTATTTTTTCTTTGAGTGTGACAGGCCGTAGTTTTTTTGCGTATGTGCAAAATTCTTTGCATTTGTGCAGTTTCAAGGCTTTTCCCATTATACATGTGCATATTATATGGTTGTATTGTCTTGGTGAAAGAGTTCCATAACCGAACTTTGAAATTATGTACTCTTCAATTTGAGCTATTGCAATGTTGAAATTCATTTGTTTCTGAGCATCTTTGCTGTTTGAAATTGATGTTGAAAGCACTCTGTAGGCTGCTGTGACTTTTGAAATATACTTGCATTTTTTATTGAATGAAATAGAAAGCCATGCTGGGTGGTCAAATGTCTTGAACTGTAGTTTTATCCATTCATCTATATTGCAATATTTTTCAAAGTCTAGTTTTCTGAACATTACGGAGCAAGCCCCATATATTCCTCGGTTTCCTAAAAGTTGCTCATACCAATGTTCTGTTTGTTTTAGTCTGCTGTTGCAATTCCTGAAATTTTGACTAGTATTTGCCCCCCCCCGTGCATCAGTTTCTAGAATATCTGTGGCTATAATTCCGTAATCCGCATTGTTTTCTAGAAAGTCTGCCTGCATTTGAATCTTGTTCTCGTCTATCCAGTAATCGTCGCTTTCAAGTATTGCAAGATATGTTCCTTTTGCAATACTTAGCAATTTTTTATAACTTTTTAGAAGCCCTTGGTTTTCTTTTTCTGTAATTAAAGTAATTTTGTCTGGATATTTTTCAGCGAAAGATTCTGCAATTTTTTTAGTTGAATCGGTTGAACAGTCGTCGTGGATTAAAAGTTCCCATTTAAAATTAGTTTTCTGCATAAGTGCAGAATTAATCGCTTTTGCAATGAATTTTTCATGATTGTATGTAGGCATTAAAATTGAAACTTTTATTTTACTGTCCATTAATTGTTTTCTCCTAGTAATTTATTTTCAATTTCTTCTTTCAACTGGTCATATTCATGATGCGGATTGAACTCTTCGTATTTTTTTATTCTGAGCATATTGACGATTCTTTTTATGCTCCAGAGAATTTTTATTTTTCCTTTGTATCGGTGTGTCTGACGGCAGTTTTTTTTAAATAACTGTTTGTAGAGTTTTAGCCAGGTTGATGAAAATGGGCATCTGGACTCTTTGTTCCAGGGCTTTCGTCCAGAGCAGAAGTGTATGAATACTGGATTTTTCTGTGCTTCTGTTACTTCATCAGAAAGAAAGTCCGGATATTCATTTTCACCTTCAAAAATAAATTCATAGGCATTGTATTTTATTGGACAGAATTTTATTGTTCCATTTAGAACTTTATTAAGTGCGTCCTGGTCATGCCACTTGCAGATGGCTTTATTTTCTGAAATAAAATCAAGGCATTTTTGTTGAATGTTATTTTTTCTCCACCAAGCGACATTTATAAGAAGAACACCTGCTGCTGCATAGCCGTTTTCATCTGGATATTGCAGTCTTTCAAAATTTTCTGGATCACAAGTCCGTGTGTCATGAGAAGCTGCCATTGAATATTCTGTTAAGTCAGTTTTATAAAATGAAGAAAAATTTTCTGCGCAAATAATATCTCCATCCAGATAAAGAATTTTGTCAACATTTTTTGGAAGTAGAGAAGGAATATAAATGCGAAAATATGTTGCAAGTGAAACATGGTCAGATTTTTTTAATGTAGAGGAAAATTGAGAAAGTATGTCGTTTGTAAGGAAACAGAATTCACATTTGCTTTTTGAAGAGTATTTTTTTACAGTGTTTTCTAAAGTCCTTTTATTTTCGTCTAGCAATGATTGCGACAAAATATAGAAGTAGATTTCTTCATCTTTATTTGTAAGCATAACGGTCATCATTGCGATTGCTGTTGGCTTTGCATATTTATCATCTGTTGCAAAGCAAATATTCATTGCCATTTGCTTTATATCTCCTTTATAATGCTTTTTCTAAAATCTGCATAATTTTTTATGCGTAGTGTATTTAAAACCAGCTTTATGCACCATTTTATACGTTCTTTTCCTTTGTTCTTGAAAATCAAACGGCAATTTTTTGCGAATGTTTTTTTATAGTTTTCTCGCCATAATTTCTTGAAAGGAGAATTACATTCTATATGCCACGGTTTATACGCTGCGCAGTAATGAATAAGGCATGGATTTTTTATGGCAGAATCAATTTTTTTCCAATAGATTGAATCTATTTTCAACTGTTTTTTTTCAAACAGAAACCCTTGTGTTAAATTGTACCGAAAGTCTGCCCATTCAACAGTTCCATTTAGAATATAATTCAAAGCATCTTGATCATGCCATAAACATTTTTCTTTATTTTCAGAAATATATTTTAAAGTTTTATTCTGAATGTCATGACTTCGCCAGTAATCTAGATTTATAAGCATAACACCTGAATTGAAATACCCATTTTCTTTTTTATACTCAAGACGCTGGTATATTTCAGAGTCATTGTTTCTTTCATCATGTACAACAGCACATGATTTTTCAGACAAATCTGTATTGTAGAAATCTTGCAGTTCAGAAACACAAAGTATGTCTCCGTCTAAATAAAGAATTTTTTTTACATTCTTGGAAATTATCGATGGAAGCAGAATTCTATAATAGGCAGACAATGAAACGTGATCACCTTGTTTTATCGGACAGGATTTTAAAATTGTGTCGTCAACAGTTATAAGTTCAATTTTACATTTCTTGTTTTTAGAAAAACTTTTTAATATTTTTTCATTTTTTTCAGAAAGTCCTGATGTTAAAACAAAAAAATTAAAAAAATTATTTTTGTTGCATGATGACATTATAGAGTTGAGCGAAACTAAAGTCGGTTTTAAAAAGTTATTATCTGAGCAAAAAACAATGTTCATGGAAAATTTCCGTTATAAAAAAATCTAAAATGATTAGTTTTCAGTCCGAAAACCTACACTTTTTCGGACTAAGATTATTTTGATAATACCACAAAAAACGCTTGTTGTATAGTTTTTCTTTTTCGGCTGACATTTTTTTTGACCTGGCATTATCAGTCAAAAATCATAAGTTGTTTTTCACCTTGTCGTAGAAAGTTGAACGGCTCATTCCGCATCTGGAAGCCGCCTCTCTTAGGGTTTCCTGCCTGTTTATAAAAAGCATCTTTTCAATTTCAAAGTTTTCCGGCAGAGCTTGCTTAGGACGTCCGAATTTTGCGCCGCGAAGCCTGGCTGCCGCAATTCCTTCCTTCTGCCTGGTCTTGATAAAACTTCGTTCTGTTTCTGCAACGTAGCTTAGGATTGTCAGGACAAGATCGCTTATCAATGTTCCCAGAAGGTCTTTCTTGCTGCGGGTATCCAAAAGCGGCATGTCAAGAACCACAATATCTGCGCATTTTTCCTGGGTTATTATTTTCCACTGACGGATTATTTCTGAATAGTTCCGGCCGAGCCTGTCCAAAGACGTTATGAAAAGAACCGATTCCGAATCAAGATTCAAAAGCATTTTCTTGTATTCAGACCGTTCAAAATCCTTGCCGGACTGTTTGTCAAGAAAAATATTTTTTATTTCTATTCCGGCTGCAACAAGTTTGATTTTCTGCCGGTCTTCATTCTGCTCTTTTGTAGAAACCCTCATGTATCCGTAAAAAGTTTTCATAATTTACCTCGCAAAAAATCATACAAAATAATCTTAGTCCGAAAAAGTGTAGGTTTTCGGACTGCATTTGTTGTTAAGGAATTTATGAAGCAGCTTGATATTGATGAAATAAAAAAAATACAACTTTCAATTCTTGATTATGTCCATAAGTTTTGTGTAGAAAATGATATTCATTATTCATTATGCGGTGGAACATTGATAGGAGCGGTGAGGCATAAAGGTTATATTCCATGGGATGATGATATTGATATTATGATGCCGAGACCAGATTATGAAAAGTTCTGTTCTATTTTTAATTTGACTTGTGAAAATTTAAATTTGAAAGTTTTAACTTGTTTTAATGATAAACAATACTTTCAGCCTTTTGCAAAAGTTGTTGATACAAGAACAAAGTTAATGGAATTTTATGACAGGCCAGTTGATAATCTTGGTGTCTATATTGATGTTTTTCCTGCCGATTTTCTACCAGATAATTCTGTAGACAGAGAAAAATATTGGAAGAGAATTTTTAAGAGAAGAAATTTTGCAACAATAATTTACCAGAAAAAAAATAGAAAAGAAGGTTGTATAAAAAGTTTTTTGAGAATTTTATTATTTTATTTATTTTATCCGCTTCCAGCAAATGTTTTTGCAAAATTGGTGAATAACTTTGCAGTAAAAAGAAATTTACCATCAGATTATATGGCCTGTTCTGTCTTTGGATATGGAGAAAAGGAAGAAATGCCTAAATCTGTATTTGATTATTTTGTTGAATTGGATTTTGAGGGGAAAAAGTATAACGCTATGTATGATTATAAAACATATCTTACAAATATTTACGGTGATTATATGGAACTTCCTTCTATAGAAAAGCAAATTCCAAAACATGATTTTAAGGCTTTCTGGAGATAAAAATGAATATAGCTCTAATAATTGCTGGCGGCGTAGGAAATCGTATGGGGCAAGATATTCCAAAGCAATTTATAAGTGTTTATGATAAACCTGTAATTATCTATACACTTGAAGCTTTTCAAAAGCATCCGGATATAGATGCGATTTATGTCGTGTGCCTAGAAGGATGGCATAGTGTTTTGAATGCATATTCAAAGCAGTTTGGAATTACAAAGTTGAAAGGTATTTTTAACGGCGGTTCTTCTGCGCAGGAGTCTATAAGAAATGGAATTGATGGAATTAATGCTTCTGACGAAGATATTATAGTAATTCATGATGGTGTTAGGCCTCTTGTAGATGATTTCGTTCTGTCAGATGTAATTGCAAAGTGTTATGAATATGGAAATGCAGTAACTTCTATGCCTTATAATGAGCAGATTTTTGTAAAGAAAAATGAAAAATCTACAATTGAATATATTCCTCGTGACACATTGCGGCGGGTCTCAACACCTCAGGCTTATAAGTATGGAAAGTTACGCTGGGCTTACAAGAAAGCTTTTGAAGATAATATAGGAATTGGGGCGTCAAGTTATACGAACACGATGATGGTTGATTTGGGGGAAACTATTTATTTCGCGGTAGGCTCAGATAGAAATATAAAACTTACAACAAAGGACAATCTTGAAATTTTCAAAGCATATTTGAAAATGGAAAAAGGAGATGGGCTGAAATGATCTTAAAAAATAGTCCTCTCTATATTGAAGACATAGAGTCTGTGTTAAGATTAAAATGTGATTTTTCAAAATTGAACAAAAAAACTGTTCTTATAACAGGAGCTACTGGACTTATCGGTTCTGTTGTCGTTGATATGTTTCTGCTTGTTGCTGACAAGTTCGACATAAGTTTAACTCTTCTCTTGATATCTAGGCATTGCGATCAAAAAATTGAGCAAAGAAAGTCAATTTTAATAAAATCTATAAAATGTGATGTATCAAATTGCATTCCCAGTGAAATATTTTCAGAAAAAATTGATTTTATAATTCACCTAGCTTCAAATGTGCATCCAAAGCAGTACGCAGAGTTTCCTGTGGAAACAATAAAAACAAATGTATTTGCAACTGAAAGTCTTCTTGACTTAGCTTCAAGAAATTATGGTTGCAGATTTGTACTTGCATCATCAGTCGAAATTTATGGAAATGCTTCGGAAAAATGTGACGGAGGTTTTTCTGAGAATGATTTTGGCTATCTTGATTGTAATACTGAAAGGGCTTGCTACAATGAATCTAAGCGTTTATGTGAAACCTTATGTCAGGCTTATAAATCGGAAAAATCAGTTGATATTGTAATAGCAAGATTTTGTAGATGCTATGGGCCAACGCTAAAAAAAGACGATACAAAAGCTTTAAGCCAATTTATTGCAAATGCTGTTTCAAGGGAGAATATTGTGTTAAAAAGTTCTGGAAATCAGTATTTTTCTTACCTTTATTCAGCAGATGCTGCCTCTGCATTGATTTTTTTGATGCTGAATGGAATAAATGGCGAAGCGTACAATGTTTCAGACAAGAAATCAAATATCCGATTAAGAGAACTTGCAAGTCTTGTTGCAGAATCTTGCGGTTTAGAAGTTGTTTTTGAACTTGCTTCTGAGTCTGAAAAAAAAGGCTACAGCAAGGCAGAAACGGCAATTTTAAATCCGCTAAAAATAAATTGCCTTGGTTGGATTGCGCAATTTGAAATTAGTAGCGGTATAAAAAGAACTATTGAAATTTTGCAAGGCGATTTTTCAGGCTAGAAATTATATTTCATCCTGAGTGAAAAATAATTGTTCCGTTTGCTTGTGTCGTCTTGTTTATACTCGGAATTTATAATCCACGATGTGTTGAGTTCTGCTCCAATAAGAAGTGATGGCGTTACAAAGTATTGCGCATTTATTCCATAAGTTCTTATTGCCTTGTAATGTCCCCATTGGTCATGCTGCTTTTTTCCTTCATCTGACCAGTCTTTGTCTTTTGTATTTACTCCAAAATTGTTTAAATAATTTGTGTCAGGTCTATTGTAATGCAAAAATAGGGTAATGCTTCCTTTTGAAAAGTAAGTGCGCAGGGCGATATACTGGCTGTTTCCAAAGTATCCGCTTCCAGCTCCTAGTATTTGTCCGTTTTGTGTGTATCCTTGCGAAATCAGGCTGTGGGAATAATACCCCATGTAGTTCCATTGAAGCTGAAAGTCCTGCGACATTTCAAAGTTGCTCCATTCGAAGATAATTTCTGGTCTTATGTTGAATTTCTGAAATCTTCTAAAAAATGTAAGTTCCTTTTTAGCCCCGACTGTGTAGGTGGCTGTATGAAAAGGATTTGCAAATCCTCTTGCATTATAGTCATCGACTCCTAGTTCTCCATAAACTTCAAATCCTACAGTTGGAAAAAGCAGGTCCGCTCCAAAAGAGGCTTTCTGATCTTCTGTTTCGTTTGAATCATAGAATGGATTAAAATATTTTGCAGATTTTTCATCCCAACGTGCAAGGCTGATTTTATTTATTGAAAGAGTCAGTTCCGGCAGTATTGATGGTGAATATGCAACTGAAAAGCCTGTAATCTGTCTATAGTCATTTGAACTGTCATTGTCAAAATAGTCTGACTCACTTAACCGTCCTAGCCAAACTCTTCCTTCAATTTCTCCAAGAGCCCAGTTCGTATAAGGCATATAGATTTTTGTCTTTCTTAAGCCTATGTCAATTTTTGGGTAAGTGCCGGCATTGTTGCTTCCTAGCATCGGGTTCAGCCAGACCGGTCCTAGCCATGGGGACTGAAAGCCAAAGCCTGCTGTAAATCTATGCCACGAACAGCGAATTTCTGTGTCGCCCCAGTCGAATGTCCAGAAAGAAGAATCTCCATAACGCTGAACAAGGTCAATGTTTCCTTGCCAAAAATATGAATATTCACTTCCGTAGACTCCTGGCATAAAGTCAAATTCCTTGTTCTGGCTCCAGCTTAACTGCGGTTTAAATGTTAGCTCAAAGCCGTAGCCTTCGAGCCTTGCGCCGGCGGTCAGGCTTGTGTTGTAGCCTTTGCCTTGCCAGA
This sequence comes from uncultured Treponema sp., assembly GCA_964607295.1. Classification (GTDB taxonomy): domain Bacteria; phylum Spirochaetota; class Spirochaetia; order Treponematales; family Treponemataceae; genus Treponema_D. The sequence continues at coordinate 85,465 of CAZSJX010000011.1, forward strand.
GGGCGCCGTCGTTCTGTCCGTAGGGGGCGGCTGTGTTGTAGGAGTTGAACCATTCAGGGCCGTAGAGCTTGAGCTTTATGCTGCGGTCTATTCCGGCTGTAAACCAGTTTGTTTCTGTATTGGCAGACTCGTATAATGTGCGTTTTGTTCCTAGATTGTTTTCAGACCATATATGATTTTCGTCCGTAATCTGCCATTCACTGTCGCTTAGCGTGCGGTAGTTCAGGACCGGGCGCTCTGCTGCTCCTGTGAGGCTTAAAAAGTCGTAGTATTCTTCTTCAGTGGATTTTAACGCTTCCTGAGCGGAAAGTTGGATGGCTGCAAAAATGACAGCTGACATTATAAAACTGATTTTTTTCATATAACTATTATATCCTTTTTTTTCTCAGCGAATCAACTGGATTTTTTTTATAGATTTAAAAAAAATGGATTTTGCTATTGACATGATTCATTGAAATTGATATAGTAGTATCACGCTTTGTGAAAAGCAATGCGGGGATGGTGGAATTGGTAGACACGCCAGCTTGAGGTGCTGGTGGCGCAAGCTGTGCCTGTTCAAGTCAGGTTCTCCGCAAATAAGGACTGCTCTTTTGCAGTCCTTTCTTTTATGGGCTTGTGAGCCCGTGAAAATATGGAGCGAAGCGGAATATTTTCACAA
>CAZSJX010000012.1:0-85326 GCA_964607295.1 uncultured Treponema sp.
TTGTTTCTGGACAGGAAAAAGTTCCGGTTCTGGTTAAGCACGGAAAAATTGTTTCCAACTTTGAGCGCATGATTTTTAGCTACGGCGCTCCTTTGTATGGAACTGTCGATCCGACTCCTTTTGTCGCCTTGTTCTTTACGGTTCTTTTTGGAATTATGTTTGGCGACGCAGGACAGGGACTGTGCTTCCTTTTAATAGGAATCCTTTGCTGCCTTAAAAAGATTAAGATTTCCGGCTGGGAGAAATTCGGCGGAATTTTCTGCTGCATAGGAATAAGCAGCACTATTATGGGGCTTCTTACAGGCGAGTTTTTTGCAAATGAAACTTTGCTGCGTCCGTTCGCTTTGTGGGTTACCGGGCTTTTTGGCGCTCCTAGGGCTCCGATTCTTCACATGATGCCTTCAAGTGATCCTGCTTCTATAACCAGAATGTTTGCATTCTTTGGATTTACAATTTCAATCGGCTTTATAATCAATAGCTGCGGACTTGTGATAAACATAATAAACCAGTTCTCCTTGCGGCGCATTGGAAAGGCTCTGTTTGGAAAAACTGGAATTTCCGGCGCGGTTTTCTTCTGGTATGTGCTTGTATTCGCTGTGAGAGTGGCCTTGTTCAACCATGCTCCTGCGGTCTATGACTGGATTGTGATTGCGACTTCTTTGTTTTTGACTGCTTGCTCTGAAATATTTCAGCGGCTTATTGATGGCGAGAGGCCTGTCTTGGAAAACGGGCTTTTCAGCGCAGTTATTGGCGCAGTGGTAGAGATTATCGAAGTTATTTCTTCATATCTTTCAAATACAGTGAGCTTTGTCCGCGTCGGCGCTTTTGCTCTTGCGCATGCGGTTCTTGGGTATATTATCAACACTTTTGTTGAGCTTGCTCCTGGCGCAGGCGGAATTGCGGTTGCTGTTCTGGGAAATGCGATTGTTGTGGTTTTGGAAGGAATGATTGTTGCGATTCAGGTTGTGCGTCTTCAGTACTATGAGTTCTTCTCAAAATTCTTCAGCGAGACTGGACGGGAATTCAAGCCGTTCGCTTTTTCATACAAAGGCACGGTCTGATTTTTTAATTTTTAGACAGCTGCTTTTTGCAGTTTATTTATAGAATTTTTATAAAAAGAGGTTTTTATTATGAGCAAGAAATTTTTGGTTGTTTTTTCAATGATGCTTATGGTTGCAGTTGCCGGTGTTTTTGCACAGGCGGAATCTGTTCCTGAAGAGCAGGCAGTAGAGCAGGCTGCATCTAATGCCGGAGCTATAAAATACATAGCTGCCGCTCTCGCTGTTGGAATCGCGTGTATTGGCGGCGGTTCTGCAGTTGGAAAGATTGGCTCGGCTGCCATGGGCGCAATGAGTGAAAACGCGGAGCTTTCTGGAAAGGCGCTTCCATTCGTTGGACTTGCTGAAGGTATTTGTCTCTGGGGATTCTTGGTCGCTTTGTTCATTATGATAATGTAGAAAGTTTTTTTGCCGGAGCCTGATATCTGTTTTCTGCGGAAGTTCAGTCCGGCGCAAAAATATAGGCATGGAATATTTTGTAATCGGAGAACGGGAACTGATTCTTGGCTTTATGCTTGCGGGCGTAAAAGGCAGGGCTGTTTCTAACAGACAGGAAGCTTTGGATGCTTTTAACAAGGCGACCGGGCAGAATTCTTCTGTAAGTTCGGCGGACGACATACCGAAAGTTCTTATACTCACGGAAGACATAGCCGATATGCTGTCCAGGGAAATTCAGTCCTGGCAGATGCATGGCAAGGCTCCTCTTATTGTGGAAATTCCTGGGCTTCAGGGACATATTCAGGGAAGAAAAACTCTTACTGACTCAATCCGTGAAGCTGTTGGAATTCAGGTTTAGTTTTTATTCAATTTGTTTTGCGCGGAAGGTTGCGTACCGGCGCCATACAAGGAAGACTTTTTATGGAAGAATTACGTTCAACGGAAGTTCTGGACAAAGAAATTCGTTCTGACAGTATAAAAAAAGCAGAAAAAATTCTTGCAAAGGCAGACGAAACTGCAAGGCAGCTCATTGACGGAGTTCAGGACCGCATTGAAAAGGCTAGGGCAGACGCAGAAAAGAATTCTGCGGAAGAAATTGCTGTTTATGAAAAAAATGTAAACGCATCTCTTCCTCTTGAAAAACAGCGTTATCTGGTTTCTTATATTTATGGCTCAATTATAGATGCTATGAATAAGTATTTTGAATCTATCGGAGCAAAGAAACGTCTTCTTGTTATACAAAGTCTTTGCGAGCGTGCAAAAAAAATTATTCAGGAAAAGAAAATTTCAGCGGTTGTGGTTGGTTTCAATCTTTCTGAGGCTGAGGCTATGCTGAAAAATGTTTTTCCCGGCAATCTTTCTTCATGTGAAGCGGGCGAGTTTCAGATTGTTTTCCGCGAAAACCTTGAAGGATTCGATTTAAAGGAAGGAATTATACTGAAGGCTTTGGACGGCTCTGTTGCTTGCCGTTTGACGCTCGATGAGAAAATAAAGGAAATTTTAGACGAAAAAAGAGAAGCTCTTGCACAGTCTCTTTTTAGCGGGAGGTTGCCTGAATGATTACTGGAAAAATAACCCGGATTTCAGGTCCTATAGTCTATGCTGAAGGCCTTGAAGAATGTGGTCTTTATGACGTTGTTGATGTTGGTGAAAAAAAACTTATTGGTGAGATAATCCGTCAGAGCGAGGGGAAGGCTACAATTCAGGTTTATGAGGATGTGACCGGAATGCACGTTGGAGAAAAAGTTGTTTCCAGCGGTCGGCCTCTTTCTCTTAAACTGGGACCTGGTCTTGTCGGCACGATTTATGATGGAATTCAGCGTCCGCTAAAAGAAATGTATGAAGATGGCGGTGTCTTTTTGCTTCCTGGCCAGCGTACAGAGCCTATTGACAATAAAAAGAAATGGGAATTTGTTCCTTCTGTCCATCCGTCTGAAGGAAAGGAAATGTCTGCCGGACTTTCTATTGCGCCTGGAATGGTTCTTGGAACGGTTCAGGAAACAGGCTCTATTGTCCATAAGATAATGGTTCCTCCGGCAATCCGGGGACGTGTTTTGAAGACTTTTGCAGGAAAAGGCTCTTATACAATTGATGAGACTATCGCAACTACGGAGCTTGGCGAGAACATTTCCATGAGCCAGTACTGGCCTTTGCGCAAGCCCCGTCCTTTTGCCCAGAAGCTGGAAGTGAGCCAGCCGCTTGTTACAGGTCTTCGGGTAATTGATGTTTTCTTTCCGCTTTCAAAAGGTGGAACCGCCGCAATTCCAGGCGGATTTGGCACTGGAAAGACTATGACTCAGCATGCGATTGCAAAATGGTGCGACGCTGATTTGATTGTTTATATCGGCTGCGGTGAGCGTGGAAATGAAATGACAGATGTTCTCACTGAATTTCCGACTTTGATTGATCCGCGCACAGGGCGTTCTCTTATGGAGCGCACGATTTTGATTGCGAATACTTCCAATATGCCTGTTGCTGCGCGTGAAGTTTCTCTGTATTCGGGAATTACGCTTGCTGAATATTACCGCGACATGGGAATGCATGTTGCAATAATGGCGGACTCAACCAGCCGCTGGGCAGAGGCGTTGCGTGAGCTTTCAGGACGCATGGAGGAAATGCCTGCGGAAGAAGGATATCCTGCTTATCTTCCGACCCGGCTTGCTGAATTCTATGAGCGTGCTGGCCGTGTTGATTCTCTTTGCGGAAAAGAAGGCTCTGTTTCTGTTATTGGAGCGGTTTCTCCTGCCGGCGGAGATTTTTCAGAGCCTGTTACTCAGCATACAAAGCGTTTTATCCGCTGCTTCTGGGCATTGGACCGCGAACTTGCAAATGCGCGCCATTATCCTGCAATCGGCTGGATTGACTCTTATTCAGAGTATGCCGCAGAAATAAAAGGCTGGTGGGATAAATTTGATCCGCGCTGGGCTTCAATCCGTGTTCAGGCTCTTGATTTGCTTAAGAGGGAGCAGCGTCTTCAGCAGATTGTTCGCTTGATTGGCGCTGATGCTTTGCCAGACAGCGACCGGCTTATTCTTACTGTATGTGAAATGATTAAAAATGGATTTTTGCAGCAGAATGCCTTTGATTCGATAGATGCCTATGCGGTTCCTGAAAAGCAGGTTAACATTCTTCTGCTTATGATGACTTTCTACGAAAAAGCTTTGAAGGTTATAAAATCCGGATGTCCGCTTTTAAAGGTTATAGAGCTTCCTGTGCGCAATGAGATAATCCGTGCGAAAAGCGAAGTGCCGAATGACAAGCTTGACGAGCTTACGACAATTCAGAATCATCTTGATGATCAGATGGCGGAACTTGAAAGAATGTACCGCAAGGAAGTTGCACTATGAAAGGAATTGAATACACAGGATTGTCTTCTGTTGACGGACCGATTGTAGCTGTAAAGCGCAGCGAGAATTCTTCTTATGATGAAGTTGTTTATGTCCGTGATAAAAACGGGGAAAAAAAGACCGGCCGTATTATCGATTTGAATGAAAAAACTGCGATTGTTCAGATTTTCGGAAGCACAACAGGCCTTGACTTGGAGAATACGACCGTTGAATTCCTTGAGGAGCCAATGGAGCTTCGTGTTGGAAAAGGGCTGCTCGGGCGCATTTTTAACGGACTTGGAGAGCCTATTGACGGATATCCGCAGATTATTTCAGATAAAAAAGTAAACGTAAATGGAAATCCTATAAATCCTTATGCACGTGTTTATCCGCGCGACTTTATTCAGACTGGAATTTCTTCAATCGACGGAATGAATACGCTTATCCGCGGACAGAAGCTTCCTATTTTTTCAGGAAACGGACTTCCTCATAATAAGCTTGCGGCCCAGATTATCAGACAGGCAAAAATTCTCAACAGCAACGAGGAATTTGTAATGGTCTTTGCCGGAATGGGCATTAAGTACGATGTGGCGCAGTTCTTTAAGCATACGTTTGAGGAGTCTGGAGTTTTGTCGAAGGTTGTTATGTTCCAGTCGCTTGCGGACGCTCCTTCCATCGAACGTATTATTACACCGAGATGCGCGCTTACTGCCGCAGAGTATCTTGCCTATGAATGTAATATGCATGTTCTTGTTGTTATGACCGATATGACAAACTATTGCGAGGCTTTGCGCGAAATTTCAACAACCCGCGGTGAAGTTCCAGGAAGAAAAGGATATCCAGGCTACCTTTACTCAAATTTGGCTGAGCTTTATGAGCGCGCAGGAAAAATTCAGGGTAGCACCGGTTCAATTACACAAATTCCGATTCTTTCAATGCCGAATGATGATATTTCGCATCCTATTCCTGACCTTACAGGCTATATTACAGAAGGACAGATTGTTCTTGACCGCGAGATGAGCCAGAAGGGAATGTATCCGCCGGTATCAGGACTCCCTAGTCTGAGCCGCCTCATGAAAGATGGAATTGGCGATGGCATGACACGCGAAGACCATGCTCCTGTCTCAAGCCAGCTTTTTGCTGCCTATAGCAAAGTAAAATCTATAAGAAACCTTGCTTCGATTATTGGCGAGGAAGAGCTTTCTGAGCTTGACCGCTGCTATTTGAAGTTTGGCAATGAACTTGAGGCGAAGTTTTTTACACAAGGCGAATATGAGGACCGCTCAATAGACCAGACTCTTGACTTGGGCTGGAAAATACTGAGTATTCTTCCGCGTGAAGAGCTTTATAGAATCAAGAATGAGATGATAGAAAAGTATCTTCCAAAGAACTTAGAGAACTGACTATGGCGAAGTTGAATATTGCTCCGACAAAATCAAATCTCCTTGCGATAAAAGAGCAGCTGGCAATAAGCACAGAAGGCTATGATCTGCTCGAGCAAAAACGTGAGATTCTTGTAATGGAGCTTATGAGAATTGTAGAGCAGGTTAAGCTTCTTGAAAACCAAATAGACAAGTGCATAAAAAAAGCATATCCTGCGCTGAAAAAGATGCTTGTTTCTGTGGGCGGAGACAGGGTAGAGCGTATTGCGCACGGAATTGACTACAATTTTGAAATTACAAAGCAGCCGGCTGTCATTGCAGGAATGTCATTCACCACAATCGATGTGAATCTTCCGCAGAGAAGGCTTTTTTCATCTTTTATGGGAACATTTGCAGACAGCGATGAGGTTATGGCGGATTTTTTTGAGCTTTTGACACTTCTGACTAAAATGGCGAGCATAAGGACTGTCGCTTGGAGGCTTGCTCTTGAGGTTAAGAAAACTCAGCGCTGTGTAAATGCTTTGGATAAAACGGTTATTCCCCAGGACAAGGAAACTGTAAAGTATATTGAGGGAGTTCTTGAGGAACGGGAACGTGACAATGTTTTCGTTATGAAGTCTTTAAAAAAAAGGCAGGGTGAAAAATGATAAAACCTCTTTTTCAGCGGGTTGTGGTTGGCTACAATGGATCCCGCTCTTCGCTTCATACAGTTTTGTACGCAATTCTTATGGCAAAAGTTTACAAGTGCGCAGTGAAAGTTGTGAGCGTTGTGGATACTGCTTCCATAAAGTATCTTACTTTGCAGAAATTTATGGTTTCTCAGGAGGGAGAGTCCATTGCAAAGAGCCTGGAGTCTGACAGTGAAAAAAATCTGGATTATGTGACAGACTTTGCAAAATCGAAGGGTGTAAAAATTGAGACTGAAATTCGCAAAGGCGCGGTCTGGTCAGAAATTATCACGGCCGCAGACGAGTTTAAGGCGGATCTTATACTTTTAGGCGGCGCAAAAAATCTTGACAATCTTTCTTCACTTTCCAGGGATGTTATTTCTTCCCAGGACAGCGAGATTATCGGAAGCGCGCATTGTTCTGTGATGGTTGTCCGCGAGCCTTATGTAGAGCAGAAATTCAAGCTGGTTTAGTTTTCCCTAAGAAAGTTCTGAAAACTGGATTTAGATTAATCGCTTTAAGTTTTTGAATATGCTTCTGCAATATAAAATTTGAGACTGTCCGCGGGCGAATTGTTTACGGGCAGTTTTTTTTCGTGCGGCCGGCTTCATTCATTATGGCTGTTCATTGAAAGCTCCAGCCTGAAGCCGCCCTTTTGTTTCTTGAAAAATTATCTTATAATAGTTTCCATGCGAATTTTACTTGCTGATGTCGATGTAAGGAATTCACAGGCGCTGGCTGAATTCCTGCAGAAAAATCATTTTGGAATAGACACCGTTTATACTGGAACAGAAGTTGTTGAATATGCGTCTTCAGGAATTTATGATGTCCTTGTTATTGAGACCGGGCTTCCTAAGGCGGACGGACTTGAGGCTGTAAGAATTCTCCGCGGAAAAAAGAATTATGTGCCGGTTCTTCTTATGTCTGAAAATCCGTCTGCCGGTGATATTGTTGAAGGTCTTGATTCTGGCGCTGATGATTATATACGCCGTCCTTTTTCGTTTGAAGAATTTCTTGCAAGAATAAAGGCTCTTGCGCGCCGGAAAGGTGAATTCAAGCCAAGCACGGTTTCAGTAGGAAATTTTATGCTGGATAAAAATTCGTGCGAAATAAAAAATTCCTGCGGAGAATCCATGAAAATATCATTGAAGGAGCTTTTGATTCTTTCGCTTCTATTTGAATTTCCGCATCAGATTGTAAAAAAAGAGCTTATTATAGAAAAAATTTGGGGCGGAGACAGCGCTGCGGAATATAATAACGTTGAAGTTTATATTTCTTTCATCAGAAAAAAAATGGAGCGGCTCAATGTCAATGCGCGGATAAGGACTGCGCGCGGCATAGGCTACTCCCTTGAAGAAATTGCTTAGCTCTTAGAATTTTGTTTTGAATCCAACCGTTGCTGAATAGCTTTTTTCAGGGTCGCTTTTAAGATCCAGCAAGTTTACAGAAACCGAAGCATTCAATGTTCCTCCAAGAATTTCGATTCCTGCGTAAGGAGAGATGCAAAGGCTTTTCTCTGTCTTGTCATCTCCGTCTGGATCGATTCGCGAGACTGCAAATGTTGTGTGCGCGCCGGCGGAAAGTCTTGTTGCTCCTGCGTAAAGCTTGTCTGTGCTGATGTTTAGGTTCGCTCCAAAAATGCTTTCTGTTCCCGGATATCTTCTTATGATATTTCTAAGAAAAATCATGTCTTCCGCGGCTTCCTCTGGAAAAAGAAAGCCGGACGTGTTGATTGAAATATATTTTCCCTGTGCCCGCGGCTCAATAAAAGCCCAGACATCTTTTAGCTCCACTCTGTCTGAGCCAGAGGCGCTGCTTTTTCTTAATATATATTTATTTACTCCGCCTTGAACCAAAAGAGATGTTGTGTTTCTGTTTCCTATAAGAAAATTCAGTCCGCCGTGAAGCTGAAGCTCCTTGATGTATATAAGCGCATCATTGTCATCGCTGTTTACTTCGGAAGGAAGCGCAAGACCCGCTGAAAAATCAATTGTTGAAATTCCAATAAGAGAAGCCAGCCTTAAGTCAAGGTTCAACACGTCTTTCTGTTTTTCATCTTCCGCCGCTTTGTTTTTGTAGATATTCACGCCTGCCGCAAAGTCTCCTTCCGGATGAAATGTATAGCTGGCTCCCTGTGCATAAAGAGGATAGAAGCTGGCTCCTGCAAGTCCGTGGAAGCTTTCTGTAAAATATGATCGGATCGGCTTTATTCCGAACTGGCGCTGAAGAAACAGGTCTGAGCCTATAGGCTCAAAATTTCCGTAGTAAAGGCTTATATAATGCGATGCGTGCGCGGAATTAACTGTGTATGTCGCTGAAACTTCTTCCATCCTGAAATATGAATTCGGAATTTCTCCATTCAGGGATTCGTATTTAAATATGTCGCTCGCCTTGGCATAGAATTCGCCTCTCAAAAAAAGCCTTCCTCCAAAATCAATCTGGCCCGCAAAAAATGTTTCTCCTGTGGAGGCAGGATCGAATTTGTCAGAATCATATTCATTTTGAATTCCTGCAAGAAATCCTGTGTATCCGTTGAAGTACGGATTTTCAAATGCAAATAAGTTTAAAGCTGCTGAAATTGAAATGGCGGCTGCGCAAAGAAATCGTTTCAATTAATCCTCCGTGCGGAAAAATCAGTGCAAGAATAAAAACTTTTCCGTCCTTTGATTTTCGGAAGAATAAAAAAAAACTTAACATCCGGTTTTTCCAGTAGTGTAAGATAAAAACCGCTGTTCCTCGTTTCATTGCCCTATGAAAATTATTTTGCTCCGCGGCTAAGGCAGAATCTGTTCAAAAAAGGTTAATCTTTACTTGATTTTTTATTATATTCGATTAAAATATATTTTATGAGTGATTATCTTGATGCCAATAACGAAGAGCTTCTGAAGGATTTTTTTTCGGAGGCTGAACAGCAGGTAGAGACTCTTGAAAGCAACATTCTTGTAATAGAGAATGATCCTTCAAATCATGATGCCATTGATGAAATTTTCCGTGCGGCGCATACATTGAAAGGCGGTTCCGCTACTGTGGAAATGAATGAGCTTGCGGCTTTCTGTCATGATGTGGAGGATTTGCTTGACGCCCTTAGAGGCGGACTTGTTGCAGTTTCTGAGCCTATTGTAGATGTTTTATTGTCTTCTATAGATACTATAAAATCTATGCTTGATGCAAGAAGCAACGGTTCTGTTTATCAAGAAGATATAACTCCTATTGTTCAGAAAATAAATTCGTTTATACCGGCGAAGGCTCCAAAAAAGAGTCAGCATGTAAAACTTCCGGCTGGAATGTTAGGTGCGGCTCATGAAGAAAAACAGGTTTCTGCCGAGCCAAAAACTCAGGCTCAGCCTTCCAATGCGATGCCGCCTGTTCCTCCGCTGGCAGATGATGAATATACAGAGCTGAAAAATGCAGTTCCTGAAGGCCAGAAGCTTTGGTCAGTAAATGTTACTTTTGATGAGTCGAATCCAATGAACAGTGTCGGCGGAATTCAGGTTTTTGCAGCGTTAAAGAACTGCGGAACTGTCTTAAAGACTGTCCCTGACTTTGAAGAGCTTTATGAGGACGAGTTTCATCCTCAGGTTGTTTACTATGTTTCTTCCGCAAACGAAGGCTCTGCTCTTGAGGATGCGGCTTTTTTGGATGATGTTACTCTTGCGGTTGATGCTCAGTCAGTTTCTAGTTCGTCTTCTGCAAGCGCCAATGCTGTTAGTCAGAATGCTGCGCCTGAGAAGAAAGCAGAGCCTGCTCCAGTTTCAGAAGAGCAGACTGTCTCTGCTCAAGCTGCGGCTGTTCCATTGGAAGATAAGAAGAACGAGCCTGCTCAGAATGCTGTCCAGCCTGCAAAGAAAGCTGTTTCCGGCCATGCTGTAAACCAGTCTTCAATTTTGAGGGTCGACTCAAAGCGTGTTGACAATCTTATGAATCTTGTGTCTGAAACTGTCATCACAAAAGCTGCGTTTAACCAAAATGGTCTTCATATGGCGGACTTGCAGGTAAAGCTTCAGAATTTGAATCTTTCCTATAAAGAAAAGCACCGCCGTCTTATGGAATGTATGCCGAAATATCTTGAGGAGCTTCAAAATGGCGTGCAGATGAAAGAAATCATGCAAAAGATGACAGAGGAATTTGGCCCGATGTCTTCTTGGTTTGATGCTTTTGAAACTGAATTTAAATCTTCTTCTACAAAATACCGCTCCACAACGCAGAATCTTGGCCGTATAACAGGCGAGCTTCAGGAAGGCGTTATGAAGATTCGAATGGTTCCTATTGGAACTATTTTCAATAGATTTCCGCGTGTTGTCCGTGACTTGAGCCGTGATTTGGGAAGAAAAGTCAATCTTGTTATTGAAGGTGAAGACACAGAGCTTGACAAAACTGTTGTTGACGATTTACTGGATCCAATCATGCACTGTGTAAGAAATTCTGTTGACCACGGAATTGAGCCTCCGGAACAAAGAAAGGCGTCTGGAAAAGATGAAACTGGAACTTTGACTTTGCGCGCTGCAAATGAAGGAAACATGATTGTCATCGATATAATTGATGATGGCACTGGAATTGAAGTTGACAAGGTCAGAGAGAAGGCGATTAAAAAGGGCCTTATAAGTCCAAATAAAATTCTTTCCAATCAAGATGCCTATAATCTTATTTTCCTCCCGGGATTTTCTACAAGCGATAAAATCAGCAGTGTTTCTGGACGCGGAGTAGGTCTTGATGTTGTAAAGACAATGGTTGAAAAACTGAAAGGAACAATCAATGTTACAAGTGAAAGAGGAAAGGGCTCGAAATTTTCAATAAGGCTTCCGCTTACACTTGCAATTATTCAGGGACTTTTGGTTCGTGTTGGAAAAGAGGTTTACTCTATTCCAGTTGCCAATGTCATTGAAAGCCAGCGGGTAAAGCTTGATACAATAAATACGATTGATAACTATGAAGTTTTGAATGTCCGTAATGAGGTTATTTCGATTTTGCGGCTTGGACGTCTGTTCAACATCCGTAAGACAGATAATGAAGAGTATTGCTTTATTGTTATTGTTGGCTCTCAGGAAAAGAAAATTGGTGTTATGGTTGACGCTCTTATTGGCGAGGAAGATGTTGTAATAAAGCCGCTTCAGGATCAGTTTACTTCTTCTCCTGGAATTGCAGGCGCAACCGTTCTTGGAGACGGTTCTGTTTCGCTTATTATTGATGTAAACCAGCTTCTTGAGCTCGGTGTAAAGCAGGAGCTTGATGCACAGCAATTACGCGAGGCGGAAGCTATAAAATCAGCTGCGGCAAGAGGTTAGTGTATGGCGACGATTCAAGAAAGACTTAGTGTGCTTGCAAATACAATGGACAGAACTGAAGGTTTGTCTTCAGAGCAGCTTGCGGAAGAAAAAAACAAGATTACCGTTGTAGATTTTAAAATGGTTACTTTTTCTTTGTCAGGAAAGGATTATGCCATTGATATTATGAAAGTAAAGGAAATTGCAAAAGCCGGACGCTTTACTTATGTTCCGAATGCGCTTCCTTTTGTCCGTGGTGTCTACAATCTGCGCGGTGATATTATTCCTATTATTGACTTGCGTCTTTTTTTCAACAGCGAAGTTCAGGAGCATGATGATGGCTACCTTGAGAATTTGCTGATTGTTTCAGTCGGCGAGCAGACATTTGGAATTGTTGTTGATGAAATTGACAAGGTTGTTGGAATTCAAAAGAGTTCTATTCAGCCGCCGCATCCTTTGTTTGGCGATATAAACATAAAGTATATTTATGGTGTTGTTGAGTCGGAGAACAATCTTTATGTTCTTTTGGATATTGACAGAATTTTTGGGCATAGAACTCCAGAAGAAGAAAAAGAGCTTGCAGAGACTGCCCAGAATCAAATAAAAATGAGGCAGGAAGCCGAGCCTGAAGAACCACAGCCTTCTCCTGTAAAGTCTGATTCTGGCGCTGAAAAAACTTCTGAGAAAGAACGAAATTCTGTTCAGGACTTGAATTTTATTGCAGATTCTCTAAAGAATTTTAAGAAATTCTATGTAAGTGAAGTTACGAAGGATTGGGCTGAAAAAAGATATTCAGAGTGGAGCAAAGAGCGTGGCGAGGAAAAAACTCAGCTTCAAAATGAAACCGATGCGGATTTGTTCTTGAATTCATTTTATTCAAAATTTACAGGGAACTGGTGGTCAGAGGAATATGCTGATGCTGTAGAAAAAACGCTTCCTGATAATAGCGCAAAAAATATTGTTGTCTGGAATCCTGGCTGCGGAAAGGGATACGAGTCCTATTCTCTTGCGTGTATATTGAGAAAAAAATATCCGTCTGCAAAAATTAGAATTTATGGACATGATATTGACTTGCTTAGCGTTTCAAATGCACCTCTTATGACACTTTCAGACGAGGCTAGCAACAGCTGGTATCAGCCTTATACAGTGCGGACTGTAAGCGGTGAGTATGCTTTCAATAAGGATATAAAAGATTCCATAATGTTTGAGTATCACGATTGCGTGAATACAAATAATCTTCCTCCTATTGATATTGTGTTTGCGAGGGATTTGCTTGCATTCTTGCCGGATGCCTCACGGAATACACTTTTGTCTGAGTTTGCTGAAAAAACTAAGGGCAATGGCATTATCATAGTTGGTGACAATGAGAATATAAGTATTCCTGGCTGGAATAAGGTGAATGCTGTAGAAAATATTTCAGCATATAAGAAATAGACTATAAACTATATTTTTTGGGAGGTTATTAATGAGAGTAGAGTATATTAATCCATTCGTTGAAACTTCTTACCGTGTACTGAAAGAGGTTTTGGGCGGCGCGGAAGTAAAGAGAGGCGATTTGTATTTAAAGTCAACAGCTATGCCTGTAATGGGAGTTGCGGCTCTTGTAGGTCTTGCGGGGGACGTTGAAGGACGTGTGCTTTTCGATATGACTTTTGAAACTGCGCTGAATATCGCTTCAAAAATGAATGAGGAAAAACTGCCGGCTTTCGATGACTTGGCAAAAGCTACTATCAGTGAGCTTGCAAATTTAATTACAGCCCAGTCTGTTACAAAATTGCATGATCTTGGTTTTAAATTTGACCTTACACCTCCTGCTTTGTTTGCAGGTGAAAAAATGGAAATAGCTGCATTGGGCGGAACAACAGATAATGTGGAGGCTCTTATAGTTCCTCTTATTACTGACTATGGTAAAATTGAAGTTAACGTCGCAATTCGCGAGCGCACATAATATAAGGAGTTTAGAATGAAAACAAAACAGGATTTTCCATCTATTAATGAGCGTCCGCCTGAAGGTGAAAAACTTGACGGCACAAAGTACCGTGTGCTGGTTGTAGACGATTCAATGTTTGTTGCAAAGCAGCTCACTCAAATTCTTTCCAGTGATGGCTATGAAATCGTTGCTACAGCCCAGGACGGAAAAGAGGGCGTTGATAAATATAAAGAGCTTTGTCCGAATGTTGACTTAGTAACTATGGACATAACAATGCCTCGTATGGATGGAATTACAGCTCTTGAGCAGATTATCGCTTTTGACAAAAACGCAAAGGTTGTGATGGTCAGTGCTCTTGGAAAAGAAGAGCTTGTAAAAAAATCGCTTCTTAGCGGTGCAAAGAATTATATTGTAAAACCTTTGGACCGGAAAAAGGTTTTGGAACGCATTAGCGCTGCTTTAAAATAAAGTTAAAAAACAGCAGAAGGACCTCTTTGGTTTTAAAGAGGCCTTTTTGCTGTGCATATTTATATAAAAGTTTTTATTGCGCTTGAATATTCTCTGTTTCTATATTTAGTCTCATTTTTTCTAGAAGTTTTAGAAGAGTTTCTTTTTCTTTTGGAGAAAAGTTTTTGTAGCAGATTGTTAGCAGCTTATTTGAAATTTCACTTGTAAAGCTGTTGTATTTTTTTCCTTCTTCAGTTAGTGAAATTATTTTCTTTCGGCTGTCCTTGCTGCTCGGCTTGGATTTTATAAGATTTTCTTCTATTAGTTTCCTGATTAAGACTGTTGTTGTGCTTTTATCCCTGTTTATTTTTTTTGCAATTTCACCCATTGACATTTCCGGGGTTTCAGACAGAAGAAAAAGTATAAATCCATGGGAAGACACAAAGTTGTAGTCCGAAAGCATTTTGTTTGTAAATTCTGCGGTCTGTGTATGGATTCTTGAGATAAGCGATATTACGGAATTGATATTGTATTCCATGGCTTTTGATTTTATCATCAGCGTTGCAAATTGTCAGCAATTATATTAATATTTTTTTCATGTTTGGATTTTTCTTTAAAAAGAATTTGTGTGATGTCTGGGACAATCTTTTTTACGTTGTTGTTTGTAATTTCTTTTCACTTATTGCGCTTTTTATTTCGTATCTGCTCTTTATCTTTGCCTACAGCTGTCCTTTTTCTGGAGTAGCCAGAGCTGCTTTGATGTTTGCCTCGGTTATGGCTGGCTGTATTTTGATTTGTTCCGTTGGATTTGCTGCTGGAAAAAATGCCGCTAAAATAGCAAATTTCAATGCTCCAAGATACAGTGAATTTTTCAGGGAAATTTTGTCCTCGCTAAAAAGCAGCGCATTGCTTGGATTGTTTTTGGGCGCATTAATCTGCATTGCCGCTGTGAGCCTTCCGTTCTATCTTAGAATGTGGAGCTCAAGCAAGAATTTTGTTTGGTTTGTTTTTATGATTTTAATATTCTGGTTTCTTGTTACAACTTTTTTCGCGCTTCAGTGGTTTTTGCCTATAAGAAGCCTTATGAACAATGGATTTAAAAAGTGCCTGAAAAAATCATATATAATTTTCCTTGACAATATAGGCTTCACATTTGCGCTTTCTTTTGTCAACCTGCTGAATTTTTTGCTTACAGTTTTTACCTTTGGTCTTTATCCGGGAATGACTGGAATTGTGATTACTAATACAAATGCGCTTCGGCTCCTTCTTTATAAGTACGATTGGATTGAAGTGAATCCGGGGCTTTCTGCAAAGGAACGCAAGAATGTTCCATGGAACGATTTGCTTGCTAAAGACAGGAAGCTTTTGGGGCCAAGAACGCTTAAAGGCTTTATTTTTCCATGGAAAGAGAACAAAGCCTAGGCCTTTGCGTTGTTGTTTTCTTTCTGCGAATATTGACAAAAAAGCGTAAAGATTGCAAAATGACGCAATATATACAATAATTGAAATTTAATAAAACAAGAGGCCGTAATTTTATGGAAGATGATATTCTTACAATTGAAGAAGTTGCAAAATATCTTCGTGTAAGCGAGCGTACTGTATATGACTGGGCTCAGAAAGGCGAGATTCCAAGCGGAAAGATTGGAACTGTCTGGAGATTTAAAAAGTCCGAAATTGAAAAGTGGGTAAATGAGCGGCTTTCTTCCGGCGGAAAATCGAATGATTCTGAAATTGTTGTTCAAGTAAAGAATATACTTTCTCCAGAGCGGATTGTCTTTATGAATCATCAGACAAAGCATGATTCTCTTGTCCGCCTTGCGCAGAATCTGGCTACAGCTCCGCAGATAAAAGATGCAAAAGAGCTTGAGTCTGAGATTTTGAAGAGAGAGGAGCTTATGTCGACTTCTATTGGCAGAGGTCTTGCAATTCCCCATGTCCGGCTTTCAAGCGTTACAGATCTTGTTATGTCCGTGGGAATTTCAAAATGCGACATAATTGGATTTCAGCCTGTTGATGAAATTCCTGTGAGAATTCTTTTTATGATTGCGGCGGCATATAATCAGCACAGCTATTATTTAAAGACGCTTTCTTTTTTCAGCGCAAAGCTAAAAGATGCCTCTTTGAGAGAATCACTGCTTAACTCAGAGTCGCCTATCGACGCTTACAATCTTCTTATAAAATAAGACGGCATTGCTTTTCTGCGCTTAGAATGTTCATGGAAGCATTACGGGAATCCATTTTGAAAAATCGCTTTGGCTCTTGTCGATGATTCCCCATGTCAGGCCGGGAACTGTTGTTTCTCCCGTAAGATATTTTTTGTCCCCGGCTGTGAAACTGAACCCTGGATGCGTGGAGACAAGTCCTGCAACCGCATGATGGAATTCGCTGCTTACAAAGATTATTGAGTCGATGTTTAGGCTTTGAAGGATTACAGCAATCATCATTGCCCGTGAGTCGCAGTCGCTTCCGCCGCCAGAAGAAGAAATAATAGATGGAAGAGAGGCGAAGTCGCTTGCGGTTTTTTCTCTTTCATATTTAAATCCCTGAGTCCAGGTTAAAAGCTTTTGTGCAAAATTGGTTTCATCGTCACATTCTGGCGCGAGTGTTTCGTAGATGTCAAATGAAACTTTTTGAAGCCGCCCGCAAGAGTCTTTGAAAATCATTCTGTAATAGCGCTGCCAGGCTTCTTTCCAGAGCGGACTGTTCATGTACATTTTTAGAATCTGATATTCCCGCTCAACAAGATATTCTGAATTTTCGCAGTCAAGCGAGTCGATTTGCGATGAAATTTCTTTCTTGCCTATCAGAAGATTGACTGGCTCATTTTTTCCGGAAGCCGGATGATAAAGCGATGTAAAAAGTCCCGGCGAAAAGCAGCTTTCCGAGTCAATGCAAAGCGAGTCAATAAAGCTTTCAATAAGGAAAAAGCAGTTCTTGAAATATTCCTCGCTGCACCAGGAAACAAGAAGCGCAATGCTTTTGTTTTCTGGAATTACGGATGCGGCTGCGTATCCTTGCGATTCTGTTCCTGAAATTTCTCCTTTGAACATTGCAACGCAGGCGGTGTTGTTTCTCCATTCAGCGGCCTTTATGCCTAAAGTTTTCAGGCCGAGTTTTTGCATTGAACTTTCCAATGCTTCCTGCGCTGAAATAAATTTTCCGCTTTCGAAAATTCTGACTATGGAGCTGACCGGAGCGATTTTACTTTGCAGCAAAAAGGAGTTTTCTCCCTGGGACTGGACGAGCGCAAATTCTTCAGGCAGGTCAATAAAAACAGTGCCGGAGAATCCTTCAAATGAAACTCTGCGCGCAAAGAGCTCTGCTGAAATAAAAAGAATGGCTGCAAGAGCGGTTATTTTTTTTGCAATGCTTGTCATTTTTACAAACCTCAATTAGTATGGAATGCAAATATATTTTATTTTCGGCAAATGAAAACTTTTTCTATAATTTTTGAAAATGAAGAAATTCTTCTTGTGAATAAGGAGCCCGGTGTTTCTGTGCAGGGTGGGGCTGGAATTTCACATCCGCTTGACGCGGAGCTTTCAGCGCAGACTGGGTATAAAATTTTTCTTGTCCACCGTCTGGACAAGGAAACTTCTGGAATTCTTGTTGTTGCGAAAAATGCGCGGGCCGCCGCAAAGTGGACAAAATTGATTTCATGCGGAAAAGTAAAGAAAGAGTACGCTGCGGTCTGCTTTGGAATTCCTGTTGTTGGCGGAAAAAAATGCGCTTCCGGTGTTTTGGAAGGAACTGTCGAGGCGCACGGAAGAATTCAGCCGGCAAAAACCTTTTTCAAAGTTGAATCAACGTGGAGCCAGAAAATTCCTGATGCAGAGGAATCCATTGATCTAAGCTTGCTGCGTCTTACATTGGGAACTGGCCGCATGCATCAGATAAGAATACAGCTTGCCAAGGCTTTATGTCCTGTTGCGGGCGATGACAAGCACGGAGATTTTAAGAAAAACAAGCTTGCAAGAAAAATTGGGATAAAGAAGCTGCATTTAGCGTCAGTAAGAATTTCTATTCCGTTGAATGGAAAAGAAACTTCTTTTGAGATTCCGCTTCCTGATCATATCGAAAATACGTTGAAACTTGGCGCGGATGGTTTCAGCCCTGATGCTGAAAGCCAGTTCCGTTATTGACGCATTTATTTATTTTATGGTAATATATTATACTTATTCGTTATTATTTATAGGAGTTCCGTATGTCAGGACACAGTAAATGGTCAACCATCAAACACGCGAAAGGTATTGCTGATGCAAAACGTGGAGCGCTTTTCACAAAATTCATAAAGGAAATTTCTATCGCAGCAAAAATGGGTGGAGGAGATCCTGATTCTAACCCTCGCCTTAGAACTGCTATGCTCAAGGCAAAGGCTGCTTCAATGCCAAAGGACAATATTGAGCGCGCTATAAAGAAAGGAACTGGCGAGCTTGGCGCAGTTTCCTACGAAGAGCTTGTATATGAAGGATATGCTCCTGGAGGAGTTGCTGTTCTTGTAGACGTTCTTACAGACAACAAGAACCGTGCTGCTGCTGATGTGCGCAACATTTTCAATAAAAACGGCGGAAATCTTGGAACATCTGGCTCTACAAGCCGTATGTTTGAACGCAAAGGTGTTATTGAATATGATGCTGAAAAAGTAAATGAAGATGATGTTATGAGCGTTGCTGTTGAGGCTGGCGCTGAAGACGTAGTAAATGAAGATGGCGTTATCACTGTAACAACAGATCCTGCTTCTTTTGATGCTGTTCTTGAAGCTCTTCAGGCTAAGGAATGGGAGACTCTTTCTGCCGCAGTTTCAATGGTTCCGTTTAATTATACAGCGGTTGATGCAGAGACTGCAAAGAAAGTCCAGAAGCTCTTGGATAAGCTTGAAGAGAATGATGATGTTCAGAATGTTTATTCGACTGTTGAATATCCAGAGGATTTTGATCCGGAAGCTTAGTTTTTAGCTTTTTCTATTTAATGCAGGCATTTGGCGCGGAAATTTTGTTTCGGCCAGATGCCTTGTTTTTTTTATTTCAGCATATATGAAAAAACGCAGGATTATAGGAATAGATCCAGGGCTTGCGCATACCGGGTTCGGGATAATCGACTGTGAGAATAATTCCAGAATTTCTCTTGTTAGCTATGGGGTTATAGAAACTTCAAGCGCTGATTCCCACGAGCTGCGGTTGCTTTATATTTACAATAAGCTTCTTGCTGTGCTGGATGAATTTCGTCCGACAGAGGCAGAAATGGAGACTTTGTTTTTTGCCCGGAATACAACCAGCGCGCTTGCTGTGGCGGAGGCAAAGGGCGTTGTCAGCCTGTGTCTTGCTCAGCAGGCAATTCCTATTTTTATGTATGCGCCGAACCAGATAAAATGCGCGGTTACTGGAACAAAAGCTGCTGATAAGGATACGGTTGCTAGGTATGTTCAGCTTCTTCTGAATTTAAAGAATCCACCGCGCCCTGATCACGCCGCGGACGCTCTTGCCGGGGCAATAACGCATTTTCACAGCAGTTTGTCCGCATAGAATAAATTTTTGCGTTTCCCTTTTTTCCGGCTTCATTTATAATTCCTATTTTTGAAAGAACCCAGAGCGTGAAGTTGGCATCGCTTCTTTTTACAGTGCTGTTGTTTTGCTTTAGGCTCTCAAAAAAATCTTTAGATGTAAATGTTTCTGGGAGATTTTTCGGAATCAGTCTTTTATAAGAATATTTGCCGTGCAGTATAAAGACTTTTCCAAGCTGATCTAGCCGTTTTCCCGTTTTCTGCCAGTCTTTTTTGAATCTTTGCCTTCTGTTTTTTGACTGGACTGGCTCTTCCGTTTTTATGCGCTCCTCTGTTATCACTGCTTCGATTATTTCGAGCGTGAAATTTTTATCTAGCAGAACGGGGACTAGCGCAGTCATCTCCCTGAAGGCTGAGTATATGCTTTTCTTTAGCGGACTCTTTCGTCTTGTGATTTTTCCTGCGGTGTCCCTGGTTTCTATGTATTTCAAGGCTGCGAGCGGATAGACGATTTTTATTTTTCGGTTTTGCAATAAAAAGAATTCAGCCTTGCTTTTTAATTTCCCGAGCGTTCCGGTCTGAATTTCTATGATTCCGCCGTCTGGACAAAGAATATCCACAATATATGCGCCGACCTTTTCCTCTGTTTTTCCGTTGCACTGGATTCTGTAAAATGCTTTCAGCGACTTGTGAAGGCTTGTTTCATTCAGGGTGTTTATCATTTTCTTTCAGCCTGCGTTTTTTAGCAGATATAAGCAGGAAACTCAACTATACAGTTTTAAAGTCTGATGAAATTTTAAGCTATAAAAATCAGTCTATCGGCTATTTTTTGCATTGACATTACGTTTTTTTTTGATAAAATATTTGATAAGTGGGAAATAGTGGGGTAAAGTGGTGGATAGTGGCATGGAAATGCTTTTTGGCGAGTATAACAACACGCTGGATGACAAAGGAAGAATCCAGTTTCCGGCGAAGTTGCGCTCTGTTTTGCAGCAGGAAAGTCTTGTTGTAACACAGGGACTCGACCGCTGTCTTATGATTTTCTCCATTGATGAATGGACTTCTCTTAACAAAAAAATTGTGGACTCGGCGTCTTTGTTCAATGACCAGAAGCGCCTTGTCATGCGGCGTTTTATTGCGCCTGCGCAAAAATTGGACTTTGATAAATCCGGCCGTCTTTCTATTCCCCAGACGCTTAGAGAGTACGCAGGGCTTAAGGGCGAGTGTACAATTCTGGGAATCAACAAGTACATGGAGCTTTGGGATTCTGAAAAGTACAGGTCTTATCTTAATGAAACTGAGGATTCGTTTCTTAAGGCCGCGGAAACTATGGGCGATATTCTGATGTGAGTTTTGATGCTCAAAAAAATCGGACTGGAAAAAAGTGGAAATTGTTCATACTCCTGTATTGCTAAATGAATGTCTCAAATTTCTTTCTCCTGTAGGCGAGCCGTTTGAAAAAAATGCGTTCATGATTGATTCTACCTTGGGAGAGGGCGGACATTCCTTTAATTTTCTGAAGAATTTTCCATATTTAAAAATACTTGGGCTTGATGCTGACAGTGTGATTCAGTCCAGAGCGAAAGAGAGGCTTTCTGAATTCGGTGAGCGCATGCGCTTTTATAACGGCTGGTTCAACGATTTTTACTGCAATTATCCTGAAGAAAGGCAGCCTGACTTGATTTTGTTCGATTTGGGAATCAGTGTTTTTCATTATGAAAAAAGCGGCAGGGGATTTTCTTTTCGCCATGATGAAGAGCTTGACATGAGGCTGAATCCGGAAACAAGGCAAAGCGCCGCTGATATAATTAATGAGATGCCCGAAGACGAGCTTGCGAATATGATTTATCTTTACTCAGATGAGAAATATTCAAGGCGGATTGCAAGCGCAATTGTTTCTGCAAGAAAGTTTCAGAAAATTGTTACGACGAAAACTCTTGCCGATATAATATTCAATGCGGTTCCTTCAAAATACAGGTACGGAAATATTCATCCTGCCACAAGAACATTCCAGGCCTTGCGGATACTTGTTAACAGCGAGCTGAAAAGGCTTCCGGAGGCAATCCACGCCGCGTTTAACGTTCTTTCTCCAGGCGGAAAAATGGGCGTTATAACATTTCATTCTCTTGAAGACCGGATTGTAAAAAATTATTTTAGAAATCTCGGAAAGAGCTGCGTGTGTCCTCCGGAATATCCTGAGTGTGTTTGCGGCGGAACTCCATGCGCTGATATTTTGACAAGAAAGCCTGTTGAGCCTTCCGCGGAGGAAATAAAAATGAATTCTCCTTCCAGAAGCGCAAAGCTCCGGGTTGTCCGAAAAATTCGGAATGCGGACAAGATGCGGCTTTATGGAGTGGAGGCTTTGTAATGAAGATAAAAAATTTGATTAGATATTTTTGCCTCGTTGTTTTTTCACTTGGAATTCCTGGTCTCTTGATTTTAAATGGAATTCAGGCGGACAAATACCGCGAGCTTAAGAAAGAAGTTTCGGAGCTTGAAAAAAAACAGGAAAAACTCATAGAAGAAAACAAGAAGCTTATAACAGATATAAGCGTGCTTTCGAGCTCAGACAGAATAGAGACAATTGCTGAAAATGATCTGGGCATGAGAAAGGCTGAAACAGAGGAAATTGTGCGCGTGGAGATGAGAAAAAATGAGCGGAAATGATTCACTTTTATCACTGGAAGAAATACTGGAAGCCGCGGATGGTGTGCGCGTTCTTGGTAACGGACCTCTGTGCATAAAGTCTGTTCAGACAGACAGCCGGAATGTTGAAAAAGATACTCTTTTTGTTCCGCTTATCGGCGAAAACCAGGACGGACATTCTTACATTCCTCAGGCAATTGAAACTGGCGCAAGCGCAGTTTTTATCTGCATGAAAAATTTCGAGGCTGACGCAGATTATTTTGTCGGGCTTCATGAAAAGAATCCTTCTGTCATTTTTATTGCTGTAAAAAATACTCTTGAAGCTTTGCAGAAAACTGCGGCGCGCTATGTGGAAAAATTTCCGCATCTTATAAAGATTGGCGTTACTGGTTCAAGCGGAAAAACGACAACAAAAGAAATTTTAGTTTCAATACTCTCTCAAAAATATAAGGTCGTTTTTAACAAAGGAAATTTAAACAGTGAAACAGGGCTTCCTCTTTCAGTGTTCAATATAAGGCCTGAACATGAGTGCGGTGTTTTTGAAATGGGAATGAACCGCGAAAATGAAATCGGGGAAATTGCTTCTGTGCTTAAGCCTCGCTTTGCTATTGTAACAAACATAGGCACTGCCCACATTGGAATCCTTGGAAGCCGTGAGAACATTGCAAATGAGAAAGCGAAAATTTTCAGCTGCTTTGGAGGCTTTGGAACCGGTGTGATTCCGTTTGATGATGATTTTTCAGATTTCTTAAAGAGCAAAATTGACGGAAAGGTTGTGCTCTACGGAAATGATACTGATTCTGTAAAGTATATCTGCGACTTGGGGCTGGGCGGAACGAAATTCAGCATAGACGGAATTGAGACTGTCTTGCCGCTTCCTGGAAAATATAATTATAAAAACGCATTAGGCGCGGTTGCCCTTGCTCAGGTGCTTGGACTTTCTTCCAGGCAGATTTCAGATGGAATTTCTAATTTAAAGCCGTTGTCAGGCCGTTCTGAAATTCTTAGGGGAAAGAATTTTTTTATCATGCAGGACTGCTATAATGCGAATCCTGATTCAATGGAAAAGGCCATTGAATTTATTGGCTCTGTAAAAAAAGAGGCCGGCTCAAAAAAAATTTTTGTTCTTGGCGATATGCTTGAGCTCGGTTCTGATTCTAAGTCTGCGCATGAGAAGATAGGTCTTCTTGCTTCTGAATCTGACGCTGATTTTATAGCTTTCATCGGAACTGAAATGAAGTTTGCGTTTGAAAAAGCAAGCCGCTCTTCGGAAAAAAAGATAATTTTTATTGCAGGAAATTCTCAGGATTCAATGGAGAAAGCCGCCTTTGAAGTAAAAAGCTTTTTGCGCGGCGCTTTAAATTCAATTGTTCTTCTCAAAGGCTCCAGGGGAATGGGACTTGAGCGCGTTTCAAAAATTTTGCTTGGCGGAGATGAGTGATTATGGGTGAGTACAGATTTTTTCCTGATCGCCCTGTGTCGAACTATAGAAAAAGCGATCCTGTTTTTATTGTCTGTACACTTCTTCTGTGGGGGCTTGGAATTTTCACGATTTATGTTTGCTCTCCAGGAGTTGGCGAACGGTTCTTTGGAAATAAAAACTATTTTGTAAATAGACAGATTGTATCTTCTGTTGTCGGTTTTCTCGGACTGATTTTTTTTGCAGTTGTTCCTGTGAAGAAAATTAGAAAGTTCGTTTTTATGTTTGCTGTGGTTTCCTTCATTCTTTGCATACTTGCTTTTCTTCCTGGAATCGGAAGCGAGAGAAAAGGCGCTTCAAGGTGGATTGTAATTCCACATTTGTTTTCTTTTCAGCCATCGGAGCTTGTTAAGTTTGCAATTGTGATGTATCTGGCGCATATGTTCGATGCCCATTCATCAGAGTACGAGGAAAATTCCAGGGAATTTATTTACCCTGTTGCGGCGCTTTTGCTTTTTGTTGTTGTAATTTTTTGCCAGCGAAATTTGTCTACTGGAATTTTTGTTTTTGCTCTTGGACTGGCGATGTTTGTTTTGTCCGGAGCATCTCTGAAATGGCTTGTTCCGTTTTCTGTTCTTGCAGTTCCTGCCGCGGTCATCTTGGTTTCTATGGAAGAGTACCGCCTGATGAGAATTCTTGCTTATCTTTTTCCTGAAAAATTCAGGCTCACGGCAGGGTATCAGACTTCGGCCTCTGAAAGGGCTATCAGCGCCGGCGGAATTTGGGGAACAGGAATTGGAGACGGCCTTGAGAAAATTTCTGTGATTCCTGAAATTCAGACTGATTATATTTTTGCCGGCTGGGCTACAATGATGGGGCTTTTTGGTGTAACTTCCTATTTTATTTTGCTTGTGGTTTTTGCCTGCCGCGGATTTAAAATCGCGCTTAACTGTCCGGACAGATTTGCGGCCTACACTTCTTTTGGATGCACTCTTTGTATTTTTTGCCAGTCAGTTTTTAACTGCGCTGTTGTCTGCGGAGCATCTCCTACAACTGGAATTCCTTTGCCGTTTTTTTCTTCAGGAGGCTCGTCGCTTATAATGACGCTTTGTATGTGCGGATTTATTATAAATGCTTCACACTGTGATGCCGATAAAGAAACAGGGCAAACTTTGAAAAATAAATTTGATAATATTGAAACAATCGGGGGAGTTGTGGTTGAGTATGAGTGATGCGGCGATTTCTGATTTTGATGAATTTTTCGGCTCTTTTGAGGCTGTAAAGGCTTCTGAAAAGACTGTCCGGAAAGCAAGTGAAAAAAAATATACTGTCCTCAAAATTGTTGTCTTTGTGCTTGGATTTTTTCTCTTTGCTGAAGGAATAATCTATGTTCTTGTTCTTCCATGTTTCGGACATCCGGCTGTAATTTATTCTGGCTTGGATTCGTATTCCCGGAAAGATGTTGCGGAACGCCTTGCTCCGCTTTCATCCTCGTCCTGGGCAGGTTTCGATACCGACCGTGCGGCTTCTATTTTGAGCAATGTTTCCTATATTGAGCGGGTTTCTGTTGACAAGCGTTTTCCAGATAAAATCTTTGTTTCGGTAAAGGAAAGAGTTCCTGTTGCAAAAACTATTCTTTCTGTAAATGGTATGTCAAAGTCTGTTCAAATTGATGAAAATTGTGTACTATTTAGTTTACAGTCAGATTCAATTTTGCAGGACAACTCTATACCCCTTGTTTCAGGGCTGCCTATTGAAAACCTTCAGGAGGGAATGAGGCTTCCTGCAAAGTACCGTGTGCTTATGGAGCAAATTTCAGCTATAAGAAGTTTGCCGCAGAAATATTTTGCTGCAATTTCAGAAATTCAGGTTGTGCCTAAAGAGTATGGAAACTATGAGCTTGTTCTTTATCCAACGCAGGCAAAGATACGTGTTCTTACTGACCGTTCTTTGACTGAAGACGCTCTGAAGTACATGATGGTTGTTCTTGACGTTGTAAATTCTATAGAACCGGATGTTGTGGAAGTTGACTTGCGATACGATTCACTTTCATACAGATGCCGTTGAGTGAGGAATATTTTGGTTCGGACGATTGTTGGTCTTGATATTGGCACTTGCTGGATCAGGACGGTTATTGCAGAAGTAAATGCAAATGGCGAAATTGAAATAATAGGAATTTCAAAAAAGCCGTCTCAGGGAGTTAGAAACGGAATAATCGTCAATATTGATGCAACAAAAAATGTAATAAAAGAGACAATTGAGGCTGCTGAAATCAGCGCGGGAACAACAGTTCTGGAAGTTTACACTTCAATTGGCGGCTCCCAGGTTACAAGCCTTCCTTCCACTGGTGTTGTAGGCGCAGATCCTAAAGGAGGCAGCCGTGAAGTTGAAATCAAAATGGAGGCAAAGAACCGTGCGCTGGATTGCGCAAAGGCTGTTGCAATTCCTCTGAATGAAATTCTTCTTCATATTCTTCCGCAGGAATATCTTGTTGACGGACGAGAGTATGCGAATCCAATCGGAATAAAAGGCGTGCGCCTTGAAGTGAAAACTTTGCTTCTGAAAGTTTCGACTTCAGCCTATGCGAACATAAATGAATGTATAACGCGCGCGGAATATCAGCTTAGAAGAATTACGCTGAAAACTTTGGCAGCGGCCTATGCGACTTTGCGTGAGGACGAGAGGGATCTTGGCTCAATTTTAATTGATTTGGGCGGCGGCTCTACAGATGTAATTGTGCTGAACAAGGATGCTCCTGTTTTTACAACTTCAATTCCAGCCGGCGGAAACCGGGTTACAAATGATATTTCTGAAGTAATGGGCGTTCCTTTTTCTGTAGCGGAAGATTTGAAAATAAACTACGGCACTTGCTGGCTTAATGACGGCGAGGAAAATGAGGAAGTGATAATTCCAGGTGTTGGAGGACTTCCTCCTGAGCTTACTAACAAGGCGGCTTTAAGTGAAATTATAACAGCCCGTGTTGAGGAAATTCTTGTTTCCGCAAAAAAAGAGGTTGTGCGCAGATCTGGACTGACGGAGCTTAGAGGAACTATTGTTCTTACCGGCGGTGGCGCGCTTATGCCAGGAATTGAAACTCTTGCTCAGGAAGTCTGGAAGACTACGGCCGTTAGGATTGGATGCTGCGCTGATTTCGGCGGAACTGATGATTCCTATAGGAATGCGGATTTTGCAACTGCGGTCGGTCTGGTTCTTGCAAATAAAAACGACGATTCCGTTGCCGTCTCTTCCCGCAGGGGTGCAAAAAAGCAGAAGCAGGAGATTAAGTCCAGCTGGTTTAAAAACTTATTAAAGAAAATAAACTGATAAATAAAATTCTTAGGAAGTGCTCTGTTTTTAATGGGGATTAAGGAACAGAATGCGCGGGTCGGGAGGAAATTATGGAATTTACAAATGTCGAAGATACGTCTTCTCAAAAGCCGAATGTTGCGCCGGACGGTTCGCTTTTACAGCCGGTTTCAGCTGCTGCGAATGACGAGCCTTTGAATTTTGATGATGAGCTTGGGGATATAAATCCTACTGTTATAAAAATTATTGGATGCGGCGGCGGTGGTTCCAGCGCGGTTCAGCGCATGATTGAAGACGGAGTTTCTGGCGTTCAGTTTATTGTTTTGAACACAGATAAGCAGGCTTTGCATAAATCAACTGCGCAGCTGAGAGTTCCGATTGGACAGAAAATAACAGGCGGACTTGGCGCGGGCGGAAATCCTGCTGTTGGAGAAAATGCCGCAAAGGAAGATGCCGAGCGCATTGCAAGAATTATTGCCGGCGCGAATATGGTTATTATAACTGCTGGAATGGGCGGAGGAACTGGAACTGGTTCTGCTCCTGTTGTTGCGGAGCTTTCTCATAACGCAGGAATTCTTACGATTGCTGTAGTTACAACTCCTTTTGAATTTGAAGGAAAAGTCCGCATGGATAATGCTATGGAAGGACTTGAAAAGCTTCGGCAGAATGTTGACAGCCTGATAGTTCTTCCAAATGATTTGATTTTCAAGGCTGTTGAAAACGTAGATCACCGCATGACTTTTAGAGAGCAGTTCAAATTTGCAGACGGACTTCTGTGCGCCGGCGTAAAGGGCATTACAGAGCTCATTACTCAGCCTGGAGATATAAATCTTGATTTTGCCGATGTAAGAAAAATAATGTATGGTTCCGGTGATTCAATTCTTGGCGTAGGAAAAGGCAAGGGCGAGAACCGGGTCAACGAGGCTGTTGAAGGCGCAATTGCAAATCCTCTGCTTGAAAACCGCCAGATTGACGGCGCAAGAAAAATCCTTATAAACATAACAAGCAATGGAAATTTGGATTTGGAAGAAACCCAGGACATTGTGAAGTTAATTAGCCGTTCAGCGAGCCACGGCGCGGAAATAATATTTGGACTTTCTGAAAATTCCGCAATGGAAGACGATGAGGTTTCTGTTACTGTGATTGCGACCGATTTTAGCGGAGACGATGATTTTTCAGATTCTGCCGCTGCGGAAGATGAAGAGAAGGATGATACTGTCGC
This sequence comes from uncultured Treponema sp., assembly GCA_964607295.1. Classification (GTDB taxonomy): domain Bacteria; phylum Spirochaetota; class Spirochaetia; order Treponematales; family Treponemataceae; genus Treponema_D. The sequence continues at coordinate 28,104 of CAZSJX010000012.1, forward strand.
TGACTATGGCGAATTTATCCGTGCCTTGGGTGGAAAAACTGAGCCTGAGTCAAAGCCGGCAGGCGTTTCGGAGCATTTTAGCTCCATAGACTTTAAGAAGCCTTCCCTTGAAAATTCGGCGCCAAAGGAAAATGATGAATCTTCTTTTGTTCCGGCGGAATCTCTTGGAGAACGTGAAACTGTTTCGCTTGTTGAAAATCAGTCTGTGGAAAAAAATCCTTCAGACGCGAAAAAGCCTTTTTCCGGACATAAGCTTCCTGCTGGAATAAAAATTGACCCGAACGACATGGATCAGCCGGCGATTTATAGAAAGCGCCTGAACGGACTTTCACGCTCGATAGATTTGACTCAGCTTTAATTTATGGAAACAAAGGCTCTGCTTCAGGAATTTTACAGTGAGCTTCTGTTTGTGGAAAATCACGGAAAACTGACGGCGGAAACTTATTTGATTTGTGTCCAGGAGTTTTTTGATTATCTGGAGAAGAACAGAATTCCGCTGGATAAAGCGAATGTGCAGACTTTGCTTTATTATGCGGCTTTCAGAAAGACATCCGGAACGAAAGAAATTACACTTGCAAAGGACTTGTCTGCGCTTAGGATTTTCGGCTCGTTCCTAGTCAGAAAAAAAATCTGGCCTGAAAATTTTGCGCATGAAATCGGGCGGCCAAAAGTTTCCAGGGCGCTGCCAAAGGTGCTGGAAGTCAGCCAGGTTGATGTTCTTTTGGCTTCAATTGATGTGGAAAAACCGCTTGGAATAAGAGACCGCGCTTTATATGAAGTGATTTACAGCTGCGGGCTTCGGATAAGCGAGGCTTGCTCACTTTTGGTTGCGAATATCCATTTTGATGAGCGGCTGATTCTTGTGCGTGGAAAAGGAAGCAAAGAAAGGCTTGTTCCTTTTGGAGAAGATGCGGCGTTCTGGTTGAAAAAATGGATTTTTGAAATTCGTCCTGAATTTGTGGGAAGTAGAATTATTCCTGAGGTTTTTGTAAATTCTAAGGGAAATCCTATTTCAAGAAAAGGAATTTGGAAGAACTTTAAGTCAATGGGAAAAAAAACTGGAATTGAGGCAAAGGTTCATACTTTGCGCCATTCGTTTGCAACCCATTTGCTTTCTGGTGGGGCGGATTTGCGGTCTGTGCAGGAGCTTCTGGGACATTCTGATTTGTCCACAACGCAGATTTATACGCATATAGATGATTCTAGGCTTGAAGAAAGCCACAGGGATTTTTTTCCTGGCCATAAAACTGAATAATATAACGGAGGATTTGTATGAAAAAAATTATCAAAATTTTGTTTGCGCTTTTAATTGTTGTTGCGGTTGTTTCCTGTTCTCCTTCTTATAATTCTGTGAAAAGAATGCAGCGGATGGAGGAAGGCGTTTCAAATCCTACGACAAGAGAAGAGCTTGAGGATGCCATAAAGAAATATGATGCCCGGGCAATGGATTTGGCTCTGACAGAAGGCCAGGTTGGAATTTGGTATAAAATCCTTGGAACTCGGTATATTGACCAGCAGATGTACGGAAAGGCTTTGGAATGTTTTCAGCAGGCTTTGTCTTATTATCCGGACAACGCCAATCTTTATTATTATGTAGGAAGCTGCGCGGGACACATGGCCAATGCCAGCCTCGATTTCGATGCGAAGGGAGACTCTTCAGGCGGCGCAGTAAAAAAGATGAATTATCTTCGTCTTGCGGAAAATGCTTATCTTCAGGCATTGAAAATTGATCCAAATTATTACCGAGTTTTGTACGGACTTGGAATTCTTTATGTTTTTGAATTTGGGCAGGGAGACAAGGCGATTCCTTATCTTGAAAAATTCCTTTCTGTTCAGACTAGGGATACAAATGCAATGTTCGCGCTTGCAGGAGCTTATTATTTGACGTATCAGTTTGACAAGGCTGTCGGGCTTTACGATAAAATTATTGAGCTTAAGCCGAATGCGGAAAAAGTTCAGGCGGCTCAGGAAAACAAAAAGAAGTGCCTTGCGCTTCAGTATCAGGGAGCTTCGGAAAAATAATTTTCCTTTTCGGTTTTTATATAAAATTATAGTTAACTCGAAATTAGAGATAAAAATTTGCATTTTATAACAGATTTTTATATCTTCTTCTTGTGAATATTTTAGATATTGCAATTTCATCAATAACATTTCTTTCCGCCAAAGAGAAAATTCTTTTAAAGAAAAATATTGACAGCATGGACAATCTTGCGTTACTGTCTATAGAAGAGCTTTCTACTATTATAGGCAGAAGTTTGACAAGGGCAGCTTGGAATGGAAAAGCGTGCAGGGCTTTGGCAGAAAAAAGTCTTGGCCTTGCGGAATCAAAGGAAATAAATGCTGTTTTTTATTATGAAGCGGAATTTCCGGCGATGCTTAGAACTATTCCGGATCCGCCTTATGCTTTTTTTTACCGCGGAATTTTAGAAGCATTGAGAAAGCCGTGTGTTTCTGTTGTTGGAACAAGGCGTGTCTGTGAAAAAACTGCGCGCGCGGCTTTTGGTTTTGCAAAGGATGCTTCTTTAGGCGGATGGACTGTTGTTTCCGGGCTTGCAAACGGAATTGACAGTTTTGCCCATAAAGGCGCTCTTTCCAGCGGGCTTGCGCAGTCAACTGCGGCTGTTCTTCCGTGCGGAATAGATACTGTTGTTCCGTATGGAAACAGAAGCCTTGCCAGGCAGATTATAAGCAGCGGCGGATTCATTGGAAGCGAGTATGTTCCAGGTGTTCCTGCTGAGCCATGGAGATTTGTTCAGCGGAACAGGATTGTGGCGGCCTTGTCTTCATGCACTGTTGTTGTGCATGCTCCTGCTGGAAGCGGCGCTCTTATAACTGCTGACTTTGCCCTTGATTACAACCGCGATGTTGTTTTTCATTCGGCTGGCTTCTGCGGCGAGGCTGAAAAGAGTTGTGGCGGCGGAAAGAAAAATGTCCGTACTTCTGGTAAGTTTATTGAGGAGGGAGCTCCAGTTGTAGAAAACTATGCGGATTTTGTCACGGTCAGAAAAAGTGCTCCGGGATTTAAAATCTGTAAAAATAAAGGACAGCTTGAATTTTTTGATTCATGCTGACAGGTGGATTATGGCTGAAAAAACTGCTAAGAAAACATCGAAAAAAGAGACAAAGAAGAACACTCTGATTATTGTTGAGTCTCCTGCGAAAGCAAAGACGATTGAGCATTATCTTGGAACTGGCTACACCGTAAAGGCTTCTATGGGACATCTCATTGATTTGCCCAAAAGCCGCATTGCAATCGATGTAAATAATAATTTTCAGCCGGAATACATAACTGTCCGTGGCCGCGCAAAGCTTTTAAAGGAGCTTCAGAAAGATGCAAAGAATTCTTCTGGCGTTTTGCTTGCGTCGGATAATGACCGTGAGGGCGAGGCTATTGCATGGCATTTGAACAATGCGCTTAAGGAAAAAACTTCGGCATCTATCCAGCGCATTGTATTTAATGAAATTACTCCGGTTGCGATAAAGGAATCTGTAAAAAATCCCCGTGAGATAGACGAGGCAAAGGTAAATGCGCAGAAAGCGCGCCGTGTTCTTGACAGGCTTGTTGGATACAATCTAAGTCCGCTTCTCTGGAAGAAAGTTAAAAATGGACTTAGCGCAGGACGTGTCCAGTCTGTTGCGCTGCGTCTTATTTGCGAGCGTGAAAAAGAAGTAGAGGATTTTATTCCAGAAGAATATTGGTCTCTTGATGCGGATTTCGCAAAGGGAAAAAATAAATTTACGGCGCAGCTTGTCCAGTACAAGGGAGCAAAGCCTGAGCTGAAAAATGAAAGCGCTGTTAATGATATTATAAAGGAAATTCAGAACAGCGAGTGCAAGGTTTTGGATATAAAGGAAACTGAAAAAACAGTCCGCCCAAAGCCGCCTTTTACAACATCGAAGCTTCAGCAGGCGGCCGCAAACAGGCTTAGCTTTACCTCAAGAAAAACAATGCAGATTGCCCAGCGTCTTTACGAAGGCGTTCAGATTGGAAGCACGCGCGTCGGTCTTATTACCTATATGCGAACTGATTCCGTCCGTATAAGCCAGACCGCGATAAATGATGTGAGGGACTGGATTGGAAAGAATTTTCCAGAGGATCTTCCTGCTGAAAAAATTGAGTATTCAGTCGGAAAAAGCGCGCAGGATGCTCACGAGGCGATTCGTCCGACTTATGTAAAGTATACTCCGGACAGCGTAAAGGAGTATCTTACGCGTGAAGAGCTCCGGTTGTACTCGATTATTTGGGAGCGCTTTGTTTCTAGCCAGATGAGCAATGCCAAGTCAAAGACAACCAGTGTTGATATTCAGGCAGGCGACGCCTTGTTCCGTGTGAGCGCAAGCAAGCTTAGCCATAAAGGTTTTTATAATGTTATAAAGACGCTCTCATCCAAGGAGGATGTTACAGGAAGTCTTCCGTCGCTTAAGGTTGGCGAGGTTCTTTCAAGCGGAAAATTTTATCCGGAGCAGCATTTTACCCAGGGGCCGGCCCGCTACACTGATGCTTCAATGGTAAAGACCTTGGAGGAAAAAGGAATCGGCCGTCCGTCAACTTATGCTCCTATAATTTCAGTTTTGCTGGATCGGTATTATGTTACAAGAAACAACAAGCAGCTTGTTCCTACGATGCTTGGAAAAATTATCTGCAGGATTCTTGTTGAGTCATTTCCTGATGTTATAAATGAACAGTTCACTTCAGAGGTTGAAAATGATCTTGACAAGGTAGAGCAGAATGAGCTTGTCTGGAACGATATGATTGCGGATTTCTTCGGGCCGTTTAAAAAACGAGTAGAGGAAGTTATGGAAAATCAGGAAAGCTTAAAGGGAACTCTTGATGAGCCAACTGATGAAATCTGTGAGAAATGCGGAAAAGTCATGGTGAAAAAGCTGGGGCGGTTCGGCTATTTCCTTGCTTGCTCGGGATTTCCTGAGTGCCATAATACAAAAAGCGTTCCGCTTGCAAAATGTCCGCGCAAGGGCTGTGACGGTCATATTGTTGCAAGAAAAACAAAAGGCCGCGGAAAAGAATTCTACGGATGCACAAATTATCCTGAATGTACTTTTATTTCGCATTTTAAGCCGATTGATGTTTATTGTCCTAAGTGCGGATGGTTTCTTGTTGAAAAATATGATAAGAAAAACGGTTCATATAAAAGCTGCATAAATCCTGACTGCGACTACCTGCATTCCGCAGATGAGGCTGTTGCTGCTGAAGCTGCTGGAGAATTTGCAAAGGCAAACAAGGCTGATAAAGAGTCGAAAGAATCCAAGAATGCTTGAAAATATCCATGAATGTTCCGCGGAATTTTTGATTTATCTTGAAAGTGTCCGCGGACTGTCAGTGAACACTGTTTCGTCTTACCGGCAGGATTTGAATCTTTTTTGCGGTTTCTTTGGAAATGACAGGATTGCGGAGGAGCTTTCATTAGAGGACTTGCGTCTTTTTGTTGGAGACTTGAGCCGCAGAAAATATTCAGTTGCTTCTATAAACAGGATTATTTCCTCAGTCCGAGGATTGTTTGCATATTTAAAGAAATTTGGTTATATTTCTAAAAACGTTTCTTATGAGCTAAAGAGTCTCCGCCAGCCAAAAATTCTTCCGCGCTTTATGTCTCAGACGGAAATAGATGCTGTTTGCAGTCAGCCTGAAAAAAAGGAGCTTCTGTGGGCATCAAGGGACAAGGCGATTTTTGAAATGATGTATTCTTCTGGATGCCGTGTCAGCGAGATGGCTTCCTTGGAATTTCAGGATTTCACGAGTGATTTTAGAAGCGCGGTTGTTACTGGAAAAGGAAAAAAGGATCGCCGTGTTTATTTCGGGCAGGATGCAAGAGATGCGCTTTCGGCATATCTAAAGGAGCGGAATGAAAGGTTTCCTCAAGCCGGGCATAGATGCGCTTGTGAAGTGAGAAAAGTTTTTTTAAGCCAAAAAGGGACAGCCCTTTCAGCGCATGGCATTTGGTACATCGTGAGCCGCTATACGGGAATTGAAGGAACCGGCAGCCATGTTTCGCCTCATGCTTTCAGGCATACGTTTGCTACCGGCATGCTTAATTCCGGCGCAGACATAAGAATTGTCCAGGAGCTTCTTGGACATTCTAGCATAAGCACAACCCAGCGTTATACGCACGTAACTTTGGAGCGTTTAAAAAAAGTATACAGCCAGGCTTTTCCACATTCAGGAAAAAAGGACTGAGACAGAAACTGCCTGCTAAGGAGATTATAAACTATGGAAAATGAAAATAAAATCCGCAGTACTACAGTAATTGCTGTAAGGAAAAATGGAAAAGTTGCAATGGCTGGAGATGGCCAGGTTACAATGGGAAACACCGTTATGAAAGGCAACGCAAAAAAAGTCCGCCGCATTTACGACGGAAAGGTGCTTACCGGCTTTGCTGGGGCAACCGCAGATGCCTTTACTCTTTTTGATAAATTTGAAGAAAAACTCAAGGCTTTTAACGGAGATCTTACCAGGGCCGCCGTTGAGCTTGCAAAGCTGTGGCGCACAGAGCGTTCAATGAGCAAGCTTGAGGCTCTTTTGCTTGTGGCGGATTCAAATAAAATTCTTTTGATTTCAGGAAGCGGAGATGTTATTGAGCCGGAAAATGATATACTTGCAATTGGTTCTGGCGGAAATTATGCCTATGCAGCGGCAATGGCTTATATGGAGTCCTCGCAGTTTTCCGCAAGGGAAATAGCGCAGAAGTCGCTTGCAATCGCAGGACAAATATGTATTTATACTAACAGCAACGTGGTAGTTGAGGAGCTTTAATATGACTGAAGAAATCAAGGTGGAGCCAGTTTCAGCAGGAATTCCTGACGGCTTTACTCCGGCGCAGATTGTTGAAAAACTTGACAATTATATAATAGGGCAGCAGAAGGCAAAACGCTTTGTTGCAGTGGCTTTAAGAAACCGTCAGCGTAGAATAAAGCTTCCAGAGGAAATTAGAGATGAAGTTGCGCCGAAAAACATATTGATGATGGGGCCTACAGGAGTTGGAAAAACTGAAATTGCCCGCCGTCTTGCAAAGCTTTGCGGCGCTCCATTTTTAAAGGTTGAGGCTACAAAATACACTGAGGTCGGATATGTGGGCCGAGATGTTGAGAGCATGGTTCGCGATCTTATGGCGGTTGGCTATAATATGGTGAAAGCTGAAATGCAGGAAAAACTGCGCGAAAAGTGCATTCCTATGGTGGAAGACCAGCTGCTTGACTTGCTTCTTCCTGGAAGCTCGGGCAAGAAAAAAAGCAAGGAGCCGTCTCCGAGAAGAGATGTCCGTGTGCTTGGAAATATATTTGGCGAGTCAACCCCGATTCAGGGAAGCATAATTCAGGTTGACATTCCAAAAGAAAATCCAGACAGCCAGAATCAGCAGAAAGAGCCTGAGCCTGAAAATTCAGCCAGCGAGGATATGTCTTCTACACGTGAAAAGTTCAGGACAATGCTCCGTGAAGGAAAGCTTGAGGACCGTATTGTAGAAATAACTGTCCACCGTCAGCCTTCGTTCAGCATGAATATGATGGGAGCGAGCAATCCTGAGGATCTTGAGGAAAGCATAAATGGACTTCAGGAGCTTCTTTCCGGCGGAAGATCAAAGAGGCGCAATGTGACTGTCCGTGAAGCCAGACAGATTCTTATGGCAGATACTCTCGAGCGGAATACAGACAGCGACAAGGCTGCTGACGAGGCAAAAAAGAGAGTTGAGCAAAGCGGAATTATTTTTATAGATGAAATAGACAAGATTGCGACCCGCGGCGGTGAAGGAGACAGGCAGGCTGTCAGCAGGGAAGGTGTTCAGCGGGACATTCTTCCTATCGTTGAAGGAAGCGATGTGAATACAAAATGGGGCGTTGTAAATACAACTCATATTCTGTTTATTGGAGCAGGAGCATTCAGTGTGTCTGCGCCTAGCGATCTTATTCCGGAGCTTCAGGGAAGGTTTCCTCTTCGTGTGGAGCTGGAGCCGCTCAAGAAAGAGGATTTTAAGCGGATACTGACGGAGCCAAAAAATGCCCTTGTAAAGCAGTATGAGGCTTTGCTTGCCACTGAAGGTGTAACTCTCAAGTTTGCAGATGAAGCTATTGACCGCATGAGTTTTATAGCGGAAGATGTAAATTCCCATAGCGAAAATATCGGCGCGCGCAGGCTTCACACTATAATGGAAACTGTTCTCGAGGAGCTTAGCTTCGATGCTGACCGCCATTCAGGAGAGACTGTAGTAATTGACAGCAAATATGTTGACGAGAAATTAAGTGGCGTGATTCAAAATCAGAATCTGGAGCGCTATATTCTGTAGAGCATTTTTATTTTTAATGAAAAACAAAGAAGCCCTTTGTGCTGTTTTACAGTACAAAGGGCTTTTCAATAAAAGCTTAAAAATTATAGCCTAGGCATTTCTTCCGCAGCAGTTCTTGTATTTTTTTCCGCTTCCACATGGGCATGGATCGTTTCTGCCTACTTTTGGAACGGATCTGGTTACTGTTACACTCTGTCCCTGCCTTCCGCTTTTCATTGCTGAATTTTGAGCCGCCTGCTGTGCGCTTCTTGCCATTGACTGGGCTTCCTGATGCTGTGCGTTCATCTGGCGTGGCTGCTGGCGTGGAGGCTGCGATCCGCCTATCTGAACTTTTACTTTGAAAACTCTGCTTGTTACAGAATCCCTTATGCTGTCAAGCATCGCGTCAAACTGATTGAAACCGTCAATCTTATATTCAGTAAGCGGATTTTTGCTTCCATAAGAACGCAGGTGGACAGCCTCTCTTAATCCGTCAAGAAATTCAAGCTGATCCAGCCATTTTTTGTCAATCATCTGAATGTACTGATAACGGATAAACATATTCAGGCTTTGTTTTCCTGCAAGCATTTCTTTTTGTGTCAAGTCATTTTGAAGAGCTGCGTCAGTTCCGTCCTCTGTGAGCTGGTCGTAGGAAAGCTGCTGTCCGAACGTGTTGTAGATTTTGTCTGCAAGCGCGCTCTGAGATGGATTTCTTTCATGGCTGAATTCTTCAAAAATTTCATGGACAGTTTCTTTCGCGTTGCTCATGACTCTGGCGCTTAAATCTTCATCAACAAGAATTTCATCACGCTGGTCGTAAATAAACTTTCTCTGCTGGTTCAGAACATCGTCATAGTCAAGAAGATTTTTTCTTATTTCAAAGTTTCTTTCTTCTACTTTTTTCTGCGCTTTTTCAATTGAGCGGTTGAGCATAGGATGGTTTATTGGCTCGCCAGGCTGCATTCCGATTCTGCTCATAATGGCTTTCATTTTTTCGCCGCCAAACAGCCTCATAAGGTCGTCATCCATTGAAATGTAGAATTTGCTTCTTCCCGGATCTCCCTGACGTCCGGAGCGTCCGCGGAGCTGGTTGTCAATACGGCGGCTTTCATGGCGTTCAGAGCCGATTACATAAAGCCCTCCAAGTTTTTTCACTTCCTCGTAATCTTTTTTCCACTGTTCCTTTTCAGTTTTCAGAGCCTCGTCAAACTGCTCCTGAGAAGCTTCTGTTCCGACTTTTTTTCTAGCCCTTGTCTCAGGACTTCCGCCAAGCTTGATGTCAGTACCGCGGCCGGCCATGTTTGTAGCAACGGTTACAGCTCCTTTTGCTCCGGCTTCAGCTATAATCAGGGCTTCGCGCGCATGGTTTTTTGCGTTAAGAACTTCGTGGCGGATTCCCTTTCTTGTGAGAATCGAAGAAAGATGCTCCGACTTTTCTACGGAAACAGTTCCGATTAAAACAGGCTGGCCTTTTTTGTGCGCTTCTTCAACTTCCTTGGCGATTGCAATCCATTTATCGCTTTCGTTCAGATAAACCTCGTCGTCTTCATCGATGCGGGCAACAGGCTTGTTTGTTGGAATTACAACGACATCAAGGCTGTAAATTTTATCAAATTCCACAGCTTCTGTAGCGGCGGTTCCTGTCATGCCGGAAAGCTTGTCATACATTCTGAAAAAGTTCTGGAACGTGATTGTTGCAAGAGTTCTGTTGCGCTGGGCAATCTTTAAATGCTCCTTCGCTTCTATTGCCTGATGAAGACCGTCTCCGTAGCGCCTTCCTTCAAGAATGCGTCCTGTAAACTCGTCAACAATCTGAACCTGTCCGTCCTTTACAACATAATCGACATCAGGATGATAAAGAGTATGCGCTCTCAATGCCTGGGTAAAGTAATGCACGAATTCAAAATTCTGCTCATCAAAAACGGTTGTTCCCTGCTCAATGAGGTTATGGGAAAGAAGAATGTCGTTTATTTTGTTCATTCCTTTGTCGGTAAATGAAACGCGCTTGCTTTTTTCGTCCAGCTTGTAGTCGCCTTCCAATGCTGCCCGCTGCTCAGGTGTCATTTCAACTTCATCAGGATAGTCGTTCGTCTTTGGGTCTTTTTTGACTTCAGTGAACATTCCAATGTATTTGTCCACCTCATGGAATTTAAATGTGTCGTCCTCGCCTTGTCCTGAAATGATAAGCGGAGTTCTTGCTTCATCAATAAGAATGGAGTCGATTTCGTCCACAATGCAGAAGTTGAATCCGCGCTGGACTTTCCGGGATGCGTCAATCTGCATATTGTCGCGCAGATAGTCAAATCCGAACTCGTTGTTTGTTCCGTAAGTCAGGTCGCAGTTGTAAGCGGCTTTTCTTGCGTCGTTGTCCATGTTGCTAAGTATGCAGCCTACCGACTGGCCAAGAAATCTATAGATGCGTCCCATCCACTTGCTGTCGCGCTCCGCAAGGTAGTCGTTCACTGTAACAATGTGAACTCCTTTTCCGCTTAGCGAATTCAAGTAAGCGGCGCAAACGCACATGAGTGTTTTTCCCTCGCCGGTCTTCATTTCTGTTATTCTTCCCGAGTGAAGCACAAGAGAACCCATCAGCTGGCATGGATACGCGCGCTCTCCAAGAACCCTTTTTGCCGCTTCTCTCGCAAGTGCAAATGCGTCCACAAGAATATCGTCCAGCGTCTCGCCTTTTGCAAGCCGCTCCTTTAAAACTTTTGTCTGTTCTGGAAACTGCTCATCAGAAAATGCCTGCGCCCAGCTTTCTCTAGCTTCAATCTGCTCAACGACTGGCTTCAGCGCTTTTACAGCCCGGTCATTTGCCGAACCGAAAATAAGTGTTAATAATTTATCAAACATAATAGTGTAAATATATAGAATTTTCCGCATATTTGCAACTTTATGAAAGTCCCGGTGTCTAAGAGTGCAGAAGTTTGAACCTCATTTTTTGCTGAGTCTTTTTGCTTGAAATGAATGACATTTTGTACTAAAATGTCAGAAAAACTTTTTACCACACTGTTTTTAAGAGGAATATTATGGCACTTTATCATGATTTTTTAGTTGAAGACAGAGAGTTTTCATCCTACGAGGATCTGAAGGCGCACTGCCGCCTGAAGGCACCAAAAGATTTCAATTTTGCCTATGACATTGTGGACCGCTACACTGTTACAGAGCCGGGAAAAAGAGCCCTTGTGTGGTGCGATGACAATGGCGAGGAGCATTCCTGGACGTTCGAGCAGATTTCTGCTGATTCAAAGCGCACAGCTTATTTTCTTGCTTCCCAGGGAATAAAAAAAGGCGATGCTGTCATGATGATTTTGCGCCGCCGCTATGAGTGGTGGTGGATTATGATGGCTCTCCATAGAATCGGGGCAATCGCCGTTCCTGCTACAGACCAGCTGCTTCAAAAAGACATTGAGTACCGCACAAACGCTGCTGAAATCAAGATGATTATTTCTTATGACAATCCGGCTGTACAGTCAGAAATTGAAAAGTCGCTTCCAAAGTCGCCTACAGTAAAAAAACTTGTTACGGTAGGTCCTTCACGTGAAGGATGGATTGACTTTCATGCCGGAGTTGACAAATGTGTTCCTGAATTTCCACGCCCGGTAGGGGATGCGGCTGTTCACGGGGAAGACCCGATGCTTCTTTACTTTACATCTGGAACTTCAGGATATCCAAAGATGGTTCTGCACAACTTCCTTTATCCAGTCGGGCATCTTATAACTGCGAAGTATTGGCATGGAGTGCAGGACAACGGGCTTCATCTTGCGGTTTCCGAGACTGGCTGGGGAAAGGCGGTCTGGGGAAAGCTCTACGGACAGTGGATTTGCGGAAGCGCTGTGTTTGTCTATGATATGCACAGCTTCAAGCCGGACAAGATGCTCCAGAAAATTTCAAAGTACGGAATTACAACTTTCTGCGCGCCGCCGACTGTTTACCGCTACCTTATCAGGCAGGACCTGTCAAAGTACGACATCAGCAGTGTTTCTCGCTTTGCGACTGCTGGCGAGGCTCTTAACGGCGAGGTCTACAATAAGTTCATTGAGCAGACCGGTAAGAAAATCTACGAGGGCTACGGGCAGACTGAATCTACAATAATCTGCGGAAATTTCCTTGACGCTGTGGTCCGCCCCGGCTCAATGGGACGGCCGTCTCCTGTTTATGATGTTTCTGTTGTCAATGCCAGCGGAAAGCCGGTTCCTGCAGGAGAGGTCGGAGAGCTTGTAATCCATCTGGACAACGGGCATCCATTCGGACTTCTTTCTGGATACTACCGCGATGTTGCTCTTACTGCGAACGCTTTTGACGGCGGTGTTTACCACACAGGCGACACAGTGTATATGGATGAGGACGGATATATATGGTTCGTTGGAAGAAAAGACGACATAATCAAGTCTTCGGGATTTAGAATCAGTCCGTTTGAAGTTGAGTCAGTGCTTCAGCAGCATCCGGCTGTTATGGAGTGCGCTGTTACTGGCGTTCCTGATGAAAAACGCGGCCAGGCGGTAAAGGCTACAATTGTTCTTTCTCCGGGATATGAGGCTTCCGAGGAGCTTGAGCATGAGCTGTTTGACTTTGTGAAGCATGAGACTGCGCTTTTCAAGTGTCCTAGAATAATTGAGTTTGTGCATGAGCTTCCGAAAACAATCAGCGGAAAAATCCGCCGTGTCGAAATCCGCGAAAAAGACGCGGGCGTAGACGTGGACAAAGTTAAGCAGGAGTTCTAAGAGCCAAAATTCCGAGTTTTTATATTGGATTATAGTTAACTTGAAATTATAGGGAATAGAATGTAGAAAAGAGGCCGCCGTTTTAGCGTAAAATGCTAGTTCGGCGGCTTTCGGGAGCTTCCCGAAGTGTATTTTCCTTGAAGAAACTGAATTTATAGCAGGTTTATAGGGTCGGTGTCTATTTCAATATAGACATCTTTTGGCGGTCTGAATCCCCATACAAGATTTTTTGCCATTTCCTGAAGCGGCCGGATTTGCTTTGAGCGCAGAAGGATTTGATGCCGGAAGTTTCCGTTCACCATCTCAAGCGGACATTCAGCAGGCCCTAGAATGTCAGTTCCCTGCGGCTGGCTTCTGCTTAGAATATTGAATGCGCTTTGGGCCGCATCCTGGGCCGCATCCTGCTTTTGTGAGCGGAACACAAGCCTAAGCAGCCTTGAGTATGGCGGAAAATTCAATACCCTGCGCGCCTCAAGCTCGTTTTTGTAGAATTCCTCTGTAAGGCCTTTTACTGCGTAATTGATTGCATCCCGGTCCGGGCTGTAGCTTTGCACGATGACTTTTCCGCCTGGAAAAAATCTTCCGGCCCTGCCAGCCACCTGTGTTATGAGGGCGAATGTCTTTTCCTGCGCCCTGAAGTCAGGCAGATGAAGCGCTGTGTCTGCAAGGACGACTCCTGCAAGCTTCAGGTTTGGAAAATTCAGTCCTTTTGCAATCATCTGTGTTCCAAGAAGAATGTCGTACTCGCCTTTTCGGAACGAGTCGAGTTTTTCCTGAAGCTCTCCCTTCCGGTGCAGCGAGTCGGTGTCTATGCGCACGGTTCTTGCATTTGGAAACTTTGCCTTTATTTCTGCCTCGATATATTCTGTTCCGAATCCAGAGTATCCTATGTCCAGCGATCCGCATTTCGGGCACTGCTGGGGAGGCGGAAGCGAGTATCCGCAGTAATGGCAGCGCAGCCGGTTTTCGCTTTTGTGGTATGTCATTGAAACCGAGCAGTTCTTGCACTTGAGCTCGAATCCGCAGCTTGAGCATCTAAAAAAATGCGTGAAACCTCTTCTGTTTAAGAATAAAATTGCCTGCTTTTTTTCTGAGATTGCGGCATGGATTTCATCTTGAAGCGTTTTTGAAATGCAGCTTTCCTTGTCTGCCTCAAGACTGAGGTTTACGCAGCTGATTTTTGGTTTTTCTCCGCCGGCCAGCCTCTTTGTGAGCGTGTGCCGCATTATTGTTCCGTTCTGCATTGAGAGCCAGGATTCAACTGAAGGTGTCGCGCTTCCCATTACAAGCGGAATGGAATTTTTTTTGCAGCGCATCATTGCAATCTGCCTTGCGTGGTAGCGCGGGGACGAGCCGGATTTATAGGACGAGTCATGCTCCTCGTCGATTATTATAAGTCCAAGGCTTGGAACTGGCGCAAAGACTGCGCTTCTTGCTCCTACAACAATGCGTGCCTCTCTGGCTAGAATGCGCTTCCATTCTCCGAGACGCTGGCTTGGTGTGAGCGCGGAATGAAGCACTGCTACTGTGCTTCCGAATCTTTTTTGCACAGCCTGGGCTACTTGAGGCGTAAGTCCTATTTCAGGCACAAGGTAGATTACGCCTTTTCCTGCCGCCATGATTTTTTCCGCCGCGCTTAAAAATACTTCTGTTTTTCCGCTTCCGGTTGTTCCGTAAAGGTAGTGGAATTTTTCACTTGAAGAAAGGATTCCGTCTACTGCTTTTTTTTGCTCGCAGCTTAGCTCTTTTTTTTCAAATCCAGACTCGTCCTCTGAAAAAGAAAAACCTGGAATTTCAGTTTCGCGTTTGCCGGAAGGAATCATTGTGAACACACATTCTCCGATTGACGCGACATAGTAGCTGCTCATGAACTCTGCAATCTCTAAAAGCTCCTTTGTTAAAAGCGGCGTCTTGTCTATGTAGCGGACTGCCGTGCGGATTTTTTCTTCTGGAACTGCGCAGCGTGAAGGCAATGAGCTGTGGACAGCGGCTACAAATCCAGAAGTCTTTCTGTTTCCGAATTTTACTTCTACCCGCAGCCCGAATGGATTTTCAATTTCCTCTGTTCCTTCTGGAATTCTGTATGTAAAGGCTTGGTTTAGCGGAACGTTTAGGATTACGTCGATATATGCCGGAGATGCGCGCAGTCTGTCATTCTGCATAGAATTTTTCCGCATATTCCGGGATTTCTTTTATAATGCGCGCCTTGAAGGCTTTTAAATCTTCCCATGCCGGACGCTTGAGGCTTTCGTTTCTAAGCAGCGCGCTTGGATGGTATGTCGCAAGCAGCGGTATTTTTTCTGCGCCCATGCTGTATTCAAGCCATTTTCCGTGGAGAGATGTTATTCCCTGCTGCGTGTCCAGAAGGCTTTGAACTGCCGTGCGTCCCATTGCAAGAATGTACTTTGGCTTTAATATGTGAATCTGCGCCTGAAGAAATCCTGAGCATGCCTGGGCCTCGTCGGGCATCGGTGTTCTGTTCATTGGAGGACGGCATTTTACAATGTTCGCAATGTAGCAGTTTGCTGTGCGTCCAAGCGAAATAGCGGCAAGCATTTTGTCAAGAAGCTGCCCGGCTTTTCCGACAAAAGGACGGCCTGTCTTGTCCTCGTCTTCGCCCGGACCCTCTCCGATTACCATTACATAAGGATTCTCTGCTCCTTCGCCCGGAACTGTGTTTGTTCTGGCCTTGCATAGAACGCAGTTTTTGCATGAAGCGATTTTTGCCGCTATTGACTCAAGCGTTGCTCCATGGACTGAAGACCCGTTTTCCTGTGAAGCTGCGCGCGGAGCATTGACCGGCACGTCTGCCTTGAGCGCTTCTTTTTCCTCTGGAATTTCTATGTCATCCTCGAAGAATGGTGTTTCCGTAAAATCTGGCGAAGGATAGCCGTAGCTCCAAGAGGAAGCCGTTTTTAGAAAATTGTAGACTTTGCTCTTTTCTTCCGCCGTCACTTGCTTTCCCTTTCTTTGCAGATGCTGATTGCTTTCTGGTAACATTCAAGCAGCCTTGGTGTAAGCGATGAAATTTTCCATTTGCTTCCCCATTCAAGAGCCTGCTCTGATTTTTCCTTGTGAAGCCCGCTGTCCTGCAAAAGCTCCAGCGTCTTCTGCGAGAATTCATCTTCATCATCTTTGACCATGAATCCGCCGTTGTCTCCCTGCATTACATCGGCAGTTCCCATTTCCCCGATTGCAACGACTGGCAGCGCGGAAAGCATCGCCTCGACTGTAACAAGCCCCTGTGTTTCTGTTTTGCTTGGAAATGTAAAGACTGAAGCCAGCTTGTAGAAATAGACAAGGTCGTTTCCGTCGATATATCCTGTGAAGAATACTGATTTTTCAAGTCCGCGTGATTTTACAGATTCTTTAAGCTCGTTCAGATAAGGCCCGCCGCCTACAAACAAAAGCGCTGTGTCCGGCTGTGATTTCTGCACTTTTTCCAGAACGCTGAAAAGAAAAGGAAGGTTTTTTTCCTTTACGATGCGCCCGACAAAAAGCAGAATTTTCCGGTTCTTTAGCTCTGGAAATTTCTTGAAAAGTGTTGCCTGGACTACCTTTGATTTTTCTTCGCTGAATTCAAGCTTGCTGTCAGGAATTCCGGTCGGAAGAATATTCACCTCGCGCTTTATTCCGTATCTTTCCACGACTTCGGCAATCCGCTTTGTCGGAGCAATAATCACATCGGCTCTTTTTAAATAAAAGCGCACGACTTCCATTCCAAGCTTTTTTAGTCCGCGGGCAGGCACGAAGCTTATGTAGTTTGCAAGGTAGTCTTCCCAAAGCGTGTGGAATGTGAACACGAAAGGAATGTGGCGGTGCCGGCAGTAGATTGCTCCAAAATATCCGATTGTCCATTCTGAATTTATATGGATTACGTCAGGACAAAAATTGTCCATGAATTTTTTTACGAGATGCCATTTGTCCAGCCTCATCATTCTGTCTTCCCTTGAAAAGGCGACCCAGGTGGACGGAATTCTTAGAATTTTAAATGGAGACTTTTCATCGTTTGATTTTTCATCAAAGAATGAGCTTTTCTGCTGTTCCTCTGTATATTCAAGACAGACAACACAGACTTCGTGGCCAAGGTTGCAAAGTCCCTGCGCAAAAGACTGGACGGAAACTGTAACTCCGTTTATGCGCGGAAAATATGCGTCTGTAAACATCGCGATTTTCATATTCAGACGATTTTACTCTATACTTGTACTTTCTGCAAGAATCAAGTAAAATCAACTTCTATGAAAAATGTAAGTTCATTAAAAAGAATTCTTTTAATTGCTTTTCTTTCTGTGCATTTTTTTTCTTTTGCGCGCGGAAAAAATGAACTTGTAAAAAGCGGGCACTGGATTTATGACGCTCTTGCCGCTGTTTCAATGGAGCAGGGCAGGCTTGATTTTACTGACCGTTCTCCTTTGAGTGTCGGCGAGATTCTTTTTTTTCTTGACGAGGCTGACTACAGTTCTTTAAGTTCCGCCGGAAAAATTCAGTATGACAGAATAAAAAATTATTGCTCGCAGGAATCCTTTCAGTTCGGTCCGGATTTGATAAAGCTTGGTTTTGAGCTTGAAATAAACACGGAAGCCTACTACAAGCAGAATGATGACCTGGAATGGAACTACGGCCGCTACGACAAGGGCGACCTTCTGTATGTTCCGGTAAAAATTGAAGGCGCGGACTTCTTTACAATGATGTTTGAGGGAAAATTTGCGCTGAATAAAAATACAAAAGAAGATAGCGATAATTTTATGAGCGTGCCAGTTTCCGCCGATGAAATCGATATAAATTTTCCGGACACTGGATATTTCAGCACAAGCCATAATTTTACAGAGAATGCCGCCCTGACTTTTCAGATTGGAAGAGGTGCTTCTGAATTTACGCGGTCGCTGACAGGAAGCATTGCTCAAAGCAGATATTTTACAGGCTCAAGCTATCTGGAGCTCGGGTTCTATACTCCGAATTTCAGATATTCCATGAATGTGAACCAGTTCAACGTGGACAAATATCTTTATTCTCATGAGCTTAACTTCCGCTTTTTTAAGAAGCTTCAGTTTACGGCAAGGGAATCTTTGCTTGTGTTTGCGCCGGCTGAGCTCCGTTACTTGAATCCATGGACGGTTTACCACGGATTTGCGGCCTGGCGTGACTATGGAAGCAACGAAAGCAACACTTGCGATTATTTAGCTTTAAAGCTTGCCTATACTCCTGTGCGTTTTTTGAGGCTGTACGGTGAATTTGCAATGACTCAGTTCCAGACTTCTTACGAAACTTCAAATTTTAAGGATGACATGACTCCGAACGGCCTTGCTTTTCAGGGCGGAATTGAATCTTTTCTACCATATAAAAACGGATATTTCCATGTTTGGCTTGAAGGAACTTACACAGATCCATATATGTATATAAAGGAAAGTCCTGACTGGAGCATGGTCTGCAATTACCGTGAAAATCTGGGCGACACGAAATATGTTTTCTATGAGTGGCTTGGAAATCCGTTCGGCCCGGACACAGTTTCTGGCAAGCTTAGCATTGAGTACGAAAAGCCCGCGAAGTGGTCTGTTGGAGCGTCCTATCTTTTAAAAGCCTGCGGACAAAATTCAGGCAGAAAGATTTTTAGGAACATTGACTGGCACGAGGGAAAGGAATATGTGATTGACGGCAGTGAAGAGGGCAGCGCAAACCGCAAGAACTGGACTTTCCCGGATACTGATTCTCAGGGAGCTGACGAGGCAAAAAAGCGCCAGAAGTATTCTACGCCGTCCGGCACTAATGAGTACGTGAATGTAGTTTCTTTGCGCGCCGCTTTCAGCCCCAAGGAAAACATAACGTTTGCGTTTCAGCCGTCATATACATTCATTGTAAACTACAATAATGAAAGCGGAAGAACTGAAAACGGCTTTGAAGTCGCCTTTTCCGCAAATATAAAAATTTTGTAAACAATAATCCAAATTAATTGAAGGAAAGATTGATGAAGCTAAAAAAACTTTTTATTGCCGCTGTTTTAGCATCTGCTGGAACTTTCTGTTTTTCCCAGGTTTCTGTTGATCCGGCGGATGACTTTTATAAATACGCTTTAATCTGGGAAAACCGCGGGCTTGTTTCCAATGTTCCGCCTATCCGTCCTTATCCGCTTGCAAATGTCAAGTCGATTCTTCAGGAAGTGATGGAGAACGGCGACGAAAAGGACAAGGGCATTGCGACAGAAATTTATGAGCGCGTGACTGGAAAGCCATACCACATAACTTTTGAGACTGATTTTTTTATCAAGCGCGAAATGGAAGAAAAAGACGACAAGCAGTCCTACAGCACTTCAAAAATGCTGGCCCTTTATCCTGCCATAAAAGGCGACCTTGGCTTCAGGGATGATTTTGTTTCGCTTGGATACGGCGCGGGATTCGCAGTTTCAAATGCAACCGACACTGACTTTATGCCGCAGTATTCAAATTCATTCCATGACTCTATTTTTGATGCCACGGAAGTCGGTCCGATTGAAATGTATCTTGATGTGAACAGCATCATTGCGCTTGGCTACAAAAATCTTTTTGTCCAGGGCGGAATTTACAGAAGCGGATATTCAGCGTTCA
This sequence comes from uncultured Treponema sp., assembly GCA_964607295.1. GTDB lineage: Bacteria > Spirochaetota > Spirochaetia > Treponematales > Treponemataceae > Treponema_D. Next base: position 47,679 of record CAZSJX010000012.1, read on the forward strand.
TAAATGAAGGACTTTCTCTTAATGACACGAGCTACCATTCTGGAAATCTCTCGCTTACATATTTAAATGACCGGCTTTCTTATGTTCAGGAACTTTCCATGATTGGAGCGACTTCATCTTATGACGGCGACCTTGCAACTTTGTCTCCTGATAAAATCATGGCGTTCCATGCGGTGGGATATGAGCTTTTTGACTTTTTGAAGGTTTCATTTTATGAGGGCGCGATCTACGGAAAGCGTCTCGACCTTTCTTATATGCTGCCTGTTCCTTACATGGTTGCGCAGGGAATCGGCGGAGCAAACGACAATCTTTCGATGGGCCTGCTGATTGACATAAAGCCGGCTCCTGGAGTTTTGTGGGAAACTGACGTTATGTGCGATGATTTTCCTGCTGAAGATTTCTTTAAATTGAATTTTGACTCAAAGTACAGGCTTGCGGTAAAAACAGGTCTTATTTATACTCCGGCAAATTCATTCCTTGATAGGCTGGATTTTAATTACACTTTTGTAACTCCGTATACTTACAGCCACTGGCAGTACGACAGCGACAGCCTTGCTTCTATGACTTCCTCTACAATAAACTATCAGAACTGCACAAACGCAGGCGTTCCGATTGGCTCTCAGTACCAGCCGAATTCAGACGCAGTGAAATTTTCTATTGACCTAAAACCGTTCAAGCGGCTCACCTTGTCAATGGACACAACTTATTCACGCCATGGAAATGTATGCGAGACTTTGGATACGGACGAGGCCATGATTTATCTTTTGGCGGACAAGAATGTTTATTCCACAGACGGTTCTCTTTATACTCATTCAATGTTTGCGGCGAATGATTCAAATTCTGGCAACCACGTTTCTTCCGCATGGGATTCCATGAACTGGCTGAACCAGAAGCACGTTCAGTTTACGCTTCAGTCCACATTGAATGTAAAGTATGATTTTAAGCCTACAAAAAAAGGAACGCGTGTTTCCCTGAATGCCGGCTGCACGTTTGAGTACATTCATAACTACGGCGTCGCAAGCCAGATGTTTCCCGGCGGAAATTCAGACTTGATTCCAGTATATGAGAAAGACGACGACGGAAACGGAAATGGCAGCGGCGATATTGTTGGATTCCGAAATGTCAAGGATGGCGAAAAAATGGATCTGGATTCAGCGGAGGCAAAGGAAATCGTAGGCAAGTATAAGGACGCATGGGTTTCCCAGCTCACAAACAAGCTGAATCTTTTCTTTAACTTCGGCGTAACAATAAGATTTTAGCGGCTAAAAAATGAAAACTGAAATAGACACAAATTTTTATACAGAAACTTATCTTGGAAAGCTTGGCGAGCTTACGTTGAAAGGCGGAAATATCCGCGTGTTTGAAAAGCAGCTCCTGTGCAATATCCGTCTTGCACTTGAAACTGTCAGTGCAAAGGCGAAGCTTCTTTCTGGGCGGCTTTATGTCTACTGCACAAAAAATTCCTGCGCCGCTGTTGAGTACGCGCTTGACCATTTGATTGGAATTACAGGCTGGGCAAAAGTTCAGGCTGTGGAAAAAAATCTTGATGCCATAAAAGCTGCTGTTAGAAAAGAGGGCGAGCTGGCAAAGTCGTGCGGGGCAAAAACTTTCAAGATAGAGGCGCGCCGTGAGGACAAGGATTTTCCACTTAATTCCTACGAGATTGCGGCGGAGACAGCCGGTGTTCTTTTTGACGACGGAACTCTTGATGTCGATGTCCATAAGCCGGACGTTTCCATCAATATTGAAGTGCGCGAAAAATGCTATGTTTACTGCGCGCAGAAAAAAACTTGCCGCGGTCTTCCTGTTGGCGTGAGCGGCAAAGGCCTTTTGCTTCTTTCCGGCGGTATTGACAGTCCTGTTGCAGGCTACAGAATGATGCGCCGCGGAATGAAAGTTGAATGTGTCTATTTTCATTCTTATCCGTATACTTCTCAGGAGGCTCAGCAGAAGGTTCAGGACCTTGCAAAAATTATTGCGCAGTACGGAAACGATACGCATCTCAATGTTATTTCCTTTACTGAAGTCCAGATGAAAATAAAGCAGAAAGCTCCCGAAGCCTATTCTACGCTGATGCTTCGTCTTTGCATGATGAAAGCCGCCAATATGCTTGCCGCACGGATAAACTGCGACTGCATAATAACAGGAGAAAGCCTCGGCCAGGTTGCCAGCCAGACAATTGAAAATCTTGCGGTTACAGAAAGCTTTGCCGACAAGCCTTTGGTTCGCCCGCTGATTGGCTTGGACAAAGAGGAAATTATGGACACTGCTAATTTCATAGGAACTTACGGGACTTCAATACTTCCGTACGAGGACTGCTGCGTTCTGTTCAGTCCTAAGCATCCTGTTCTAAGGGCGACTGTAGAAGAGGCAAAGGAAATTTATGATTCCATGGAAATTGATTCTCTCATTCAAAAGGCTTTTGATGAGCGTCAAATTTTCCGATACTCAATAAGGGACACTATCGGGGAAAAATGGGGTTCAAAAGAAAATTTCTGATTTTTATTCTTTTACTTTTCTCGCTGAATATTTTTTCACAGGAAGTTCCTGAGCTTTTAAAAGGCGTATGGAAAAATTCAAGCCGCTACTTTGTTTTTGACTCAGGCTATGCTTCTGGAGACGGAGGCGCTGTTCCCCAGGCCGTGCTCAGAACATTCTATGGCTGGTATGATGACCGCGCTGCAGAAAGCGGCCAGTATTCTGAAAAAAATCCGCGGAATGTAAACAACACAACATCAAGGGCTCCGGCGCAGGAAATCAGCATAAAGTATACGCCTCTTACGGATGAGCTTTTTTTACAGGCAGACGGAAAAGGCGCTTTGCAAAGCGACGGAAGTTTTCTTTATGCCAGCGGTATTCCTTCAGGCGCATGGAATCTTGAAATAAAGTATCCGGGAAGAAAAGAAATTTACAATGTTCCAGTTGCTGTAATCGGCGGAAGGCTCTTTCTAAAGTTTGCAATAAGGCAGAACGGAGATTTCGGGCTTTCCGGCTTTTGGAAGGACTTTGGAAACGCATCAGGTATTTTGATAAGTCCGCCTGTTTCAAGCGAGGAGCTTTTGTCATACTTTGCCACAGATTCAGCAGTTTACCAGATCCGCTACTGGAAAACAGACATGGAGTACGACAGTTCCGCTCAGGCTTTTTTTTCTGACGCTGGAACTGACTGTTTTGTTCCAAAGCATCTTTTTGTCGCCGGCAACGTTTTTACCTGCGTTACAGGCAGAAGGAAAAAAATCCGCAATGTAAAGAAAACCGCTTCATTTCCAGAGGACTGCGCTTTTAATTCAGTTTTAAAAATAAAATCTTCAAATGATTTAAATGGAATTCAAGTTCCCCAGGAGAATGTTTATTCAACAATCTGCGCGTTTGGCGAGCCTTATCTTGTTCTTGAAGCTGGTAAAACGCTTGAAGAAATTCTTGCTGAAAACCTGAAAAAGTTTCCTCCGGCTCCAAAGCCGCTTTTTCCTCCGCACGGCATCCTTGACTTTGACTGGAGCATAATCGAGGACCCTCCAAAAGACTGGAACCGAAGAGTTCTTGACCTCGGAAAGTAGTTTTTTATATGCCGGGGGGGGGTACTTTTTTAAAAACTTGACAGTCTGAAATTTTGTTGTATAATTTAAACTACAGTTTATTTTTATCGGGGGACTAGTTATTATGAAAAAATCATCAGCATTATCGTCGGATAATGAAAAAAGAAAGAGCCTGGTATTCAGGCTCGTTCTTTTTGTAGGGCTTTCAATTTTAGCGTTCAACGCTCTTCAGATTTTTGTTACAGGCGGAGTCACAAAGAAAGTTGAGCTTTCTGATTCAGCGGATGACTATGCCGTAGTAGTTGCCGCATATTCAAAAGTAATTCAGGAAAAAATTGATGCGTACTTCTATGCGATGGATTTCTATGTGAATTCCGATGTCGCGCAGACAGGAGATCTTGAGGCTGCAAGGAAATGGCTTGTTTCCCATGAGGACAAGCGCATTGATGACTTTGACTATATACTGCTTTGCGGTTCGGACGGAATTGCATATTCAGATGTAGGAAAGCGCATAGATATTTCAGACCGCCCGTATTTCAAGGCCATAATGCAGGAAGGAAAGACAAGGTTTATAGATGAGCCTGTTGTCTCTAAAACTACAGGAAAGACTGTTGTCCATGTAACGCGGGCAATTACTTCTAACGGAAGGAATATCGGTCTTTTTTCCGGTGTTTTGAATGTAAGCCATCTTGATGACATAATTTCACAGATAAAAGTTGGAAAGACTGGCTATGCGGTTGTTCTTGGCGAGGACGGAACGGTTCTTTCCCATCCAAACAAAGACTGGGTAATGAACCGCAATTTTCTTACAGGCTATTCAAAGGGACACGAGGACATGGGCGAGCTTGCTAAGAAGATGGTCAGCCGTGAAACTGGAACAGCATGGATAAAAGGTCTTTCAGAGGCGCTGGAATTTGTAACTTTCACGCCTATAGAGGGAACTTCATGGTCGCTCGGTGTGTTCATTCTGCAGAGCGAGATTTATTCAAGCATTTCTTTCATTATGAAGCAGATGTTCGTGTTCACTGTTATTAGCGCGCTGCTTCTTGTGTCTGTAACAGGATTCCTGATGTTCCGCGCTATAAAGCCGCTGAATATTCTTGATCATGCTATAACAAAAATCGCTTCCGGCAACGCAGACCTTACACAGAGAATCGATATAAATTCTGACAACGAGATTGGATTTGTCGTAAAGGGATTCAATAAATTTGTCGCAAAGCTTCAGGAAATTATATCGGATGTAAAGAATTCTAAGAATGAACTTAGTTCTGCCGGAGATGTTCTTGAAGAAAGCACAGAGAACACAGCCGGAGCCATTACGCAGATTCTTGCAAACATCGACAGCATGAGAAACCAGATTGTGAACCAGGGTTCAAGTGTTGAAGAGACTGCCGGGGCTGTAAATGAGATAGCGTCCAACATTTCTTCGCTTGAGCGGATGATAGAAAACCAGACTGCCGGTGTAAGCCAGGCATCCGCCGCTGTTGAGCAGATGATTGGAAACATTTCATCTGTAAATATGTCTGTTGACAAAATGGCGTCTTCGTTTAAAGACCTTCAGTCTGATGCCCAGAACGGCTTTGCAAAGCAGCAGGTTGTAAATGAGCATATAGAAAAAATTGAAAAGCTGTCCGCTATGCTTCAGGAGGCGAATTCAGCCATTTCTTCAATTGCAAGCCAGACAAATCTTCTTGCCATGAACGCCGCCATTGAGGCTGCCCATGCTGGCGAGGCTGGAAAAGGATTCAGTGTTGTCGCGGACGAAATACGCAAGCTTTCTGAAACTTCCACATCGCAGTCAAAGACAATCGGCCAGCAGCTTAACAATATCCGTGAGGCTATAGAGGAGGTTGTAACTTCTTCTGCGGAATCAAGCTCGGCGTTCGAGAATGTTTCAAAGAAGATAAAGGACACAGACCAGCTTGTGGTTCAGATAAAATCAGCGATGGAGGAGCAGACAGAAGGCTCCAAGCAGATAAACGAGGCTCTTCATTCCATGAACGACAGCTCTTCTGAAGTCCGCAACGCTTCTTCTGAAATGTCAGCCGGAAACCAGGCGATTCTTGAAGAGGTTAAGAGGCTTCAGGATGCGACCGTTGTAATGAAAGAGAGCATGGATGAAATGGCAATCGGCGCAAAGAAGATAAATGAGACTGGCGCGGCTCTTAGCGAGATTTCTGCAAAGGTGAAAGGCTCAATTGCAAATATCGCAGGCCAGATTGACCGGTTCAAAGTCTGATTTGCGCGGAATGTTGAATGTCCCGGCGGCTTCGTTGAGTTTCATTCATTTGGTTATCGTTATTCATTTTTCTTTTATTAATATACGATAATTCTTTATTGACAAATATAAATGGCTCCTGTAGGATATTCCTATAGGAGTTTTTTTATGTTTACTAGAACTTTTAATATCATTGCAAAGGCTGTTTCAAAGTTTTTTGAAATTCTTTTTCTGGCCAGCACTGTTCTTATGGTGGCGGCTGCTGTGCTCTCGTTCACAAATCCGCAGATGATAGGAAGCTTTCTGCTTGCCAACATTGACAACGGAACAATTGCCACAAACGGATTTCAGATTATGATTGAGCGGCCGGACGGCGGAGTTATAGTTGGCGCAGTCAGGATTTTTGCTTTCGCCGGAATTCTAACAATGTTCTGCATGATGATGATTTTCAGGAATATTTATCTTATAATAAGAACCTGCGAGGGACGCACCTGGTTCAGCAATGGAAAAACGCCGTTTCAGAGGGATGTGGTCAGGATGGTTCGGGAAATCGGCATTTTCAGCATAATGATTCCTGGAGCCGGGCTTGTTCTAAGCCTTGTTGCGCGTCTTGCGCTTGGTCCGGATTTTTGCGAGACCAGTGTTCAGATTGCCGGCATCGCCATGGGAATTGCCATGATTTGTTTTTCGCGCATTTTTGCTTACGGAATAAACCTTGAGGAAGAAGTCGAAGGGCTTGTGTGAGGACCGGACGCTATGGGTAAAATTGTCTTGCATCTTGACCGCATTATGGTGGAGCGGAAAATTTCATTGAACGAGCTTGCAGAAAAAGTGGGAATAACAAATGTAAACCTTTCAAAGATAAAGAACAACAGGGTTACGGCTGTGCGCTTTTCCACGCTAGAGGCCATCTGCCGCGTTCTGAACTGCCAGCCGGGCGATATTCTAAAGTACGAAGACGACTAGAATCGTAGCAGGCGGCAGGACAGTGGAGCTGCCTTTGCCATCCTGCTGAATGTCTGCTAGAAATATGCGTTGAGCGAAACCGTGAATTCGTGCCAGTGCTCGCCCCAGTCCATATTGAAAGAGTATCCGCCTTTGAGCGAAATATTCTGTGCAAGGTTTAGGCCTTCATTTACGCTGGCCTGAATCCTTAAATGGTCTTTGTCAAACGGCGACACAAGCGCGCTTGCCGCAATTTTGTTTTTCCAGATTCCTGCTGTTGTTATAAATCCAGCTTCTGCGCCAACAAGCGGGTCTGCGTAAAAATGCTTTCTTTCGTACTTTGGCGAAGCGTAAGCGTCGAAGCCTGCAAGAAAGTAAGGCTGAATCCAAGAAGCCGGTCTGATGCTTGCTCCGAACATTCCTTTTGCCCTGAATGCAAGGTTTTCCTCCTTGTCCTCATTCGGGTTGGAGTCAAGTCCGACTACGATGTTCGTCGCGGTGTTAAAAAAATACAAGTCAGAAACTGGCAGCGAGATTACAGAAGCAAGCAGTGCCTTTTTCAGGCTGACTTCATTTTCTGACGGGCGGTACCTTACGTCGATGTTGCCGAATACAAGCTCTGAATTTGAGGCGTATCCTGCCGGGCTTTCAAGCTGCTCGTGCGCAGTAAGACGGAATTCCAGGCCTGTGTATGCGCCTTCTATGTCTTTTCCGCCGTGAACTGAAATTTTTTTAGAGCCGTGCGCTTTTTCTGGACGAGGAGGCTCTGTTATTCTTGTGCCGGATTCTATCTTTCCGAGTTTTCTACGCTCTGAAAGCACAGCCACAAAGCGCGGACGGTATTCATCTGGCGTGATTTTCCTGCTGTTAAGAAGGCTTGTAAGATAGTCTGAAGCCTGCTCCCAAATTTCAGCCTGCTTTTCTTTTGGCAAATCGCCGAATGGAAATTCCTTGGCTGTCTTTTTTCCGTAGCAAACATCTTTTACGTATTTGTTCTGCTTCCTTGTAAGCTGTGTCTTTTGAAATTCCAGCTTTGAGTACACGGAAGGCCTGTATTCAGCTTTGTCTACAAGACCTGTTTTGCAGATGGTCTTTACTGTTTCTATTGGTTCTACAACGCCGCTTAAAACATTTGTTATATCCGTTTCTGGCTTTGCGGCTTCTATAAGGAACAGAAGATTGTACGAGCAGTTTTCGCTTATGAAAAAGTAGCGCGAGTAGATTCCCGACAAGTCAAAAATGTGGCGCAGCATCCTGTCTTTCTCTTCTTCTGAAAAGTCCAGCCGGTATTCCCAGATGTCGCGCATATCCATGTTGGCATACTGCTTGATTTTTTCATAGTACGGCATGAATCCGAAGTATCCGCGGAATCCTCCCACGAGTCCAAGGACTGCATACATTGCACCGCCGGTTATGTTTGTTACAGCTCCATAGTTTATAGAGTTTGCAAGAAGACGCGACTGTCCTTTGGATTCCATGAGCAAAAATGTGTGTCCGAAAACTGACGCCGGATTTTTAAGAAAGCCTGCCGGAAATATGAGGTAAACATCGCCTGGATTTACTTTTTGCACAATTGACTTATAATAAGCGTCTCCGTCGTAAGGAAAGTCTTCTGTTGAAAGGTTAAGCTCCTCGCAAATCCACTTGAACCTGCCTGGAAACCGCTCGATTGCGTGCCGCTCGTCCTTTGCAGGCGCGGGAGAGAAAAATGCTTTTATTGTTGCTTCTAGCTCCGCCTTAGGATTTGTCTTGCCTTTTTTGGCAATGAAGAACATCGGGTCGTCCACAAGGCTTTTGTTTCTGTGGAATGGAGAAGGCTTGTAATGCAAAAGTGTCTTCCAGTAAGGCGCCTTGTACAGCTCCATGGAAAACGCCTTGTCAACAGCTTCCTGCGCCTTCTGCTCGTAGCCTGAAGCCGGCTCTGTGGGGGACAGTTTTGAGATTGCCTCTAGTTTTCCTGAAAAGTCAACGGCATCCGCAGTTTCCGTTGTGCGGCTGTTCTCATCTGCAGACAGCGGCAGGAAAAATAAAGCTGTGAGTAAAAACAAACAGGGTACGGTTTTGCGGCCGTACCCTGTTCTTTTAGTAGACGAAATGTCCAACTTAGCCAACAAGTGAGTAGATTTTTCCGCTTACTTCAGCTGCAGATACGTCTGAAGAAGAGAAGATGTTGTCAAAGTTTGCCTGAAGAGCAGCCTTGAAAGCTACGCTGTCAGAAACATTGAGCATAGAAGAAAGTGTGTCAACATACTCGCCTTCGCCCATAGCGATGTCTGTTGCAAGTGCATCCATGTTGTCTGCGATGAACTTGTCTGTTTCTTCCATTCCGATAAGTCCTCCGCTATATCCAGAAGTTCCGAATGTAATAGCGAATCCCTGTGAACAGAATGTGCCGTTTGTTGTTGCAGCAAGCAAGTCATAAACTGGGCCGCTCTGATCTCCGAAAACAACATAACCAAGACCAGGTCCAACTTTTGTTGCGAATGCGCTAGAAGCGATTGCCAATGATACTACTGCTACAGCAGCTGCTAATTTACACTTAAGCATAAGAGTCTCCAAAATTTTTTTGAAAAAGCACATCTTTTCAAAAAGGTCTGCTTCTCCTTGTTTTATTAAATAAAGTTTAAGGGATTTTTACGGATAAGTCAAGTTTTCTGTGCTTGCTGTCTTTAAGTCCGTCAAATTTTTGCAGAATGGTAAAACTCATTGAAAGTAAAAAATCCTTGTGGTATGATAGGAAAATAAGAGGTTGCGGTTTATGCTGATTTCAACAAGAGGACGCTATGCGCTGCGTGTTATAATTGAGCTTTGCTCACACAAAAAAGGTGAGTATGTTCCATTGAATGTGATTGCCGAGAATCAGGATGTCTCGCTTAAATACCTTGAAAGCATCGTGGCTTTTCTGGTGAAGGCAGACTTTGTGGAAGGGCTGCGCGGGAAAAAAGGCGGCTACAGGCTTACAAGGGACGCTGATGAGTATTCTGTCGGTGAAATCCTAAAGCTTACGGAAGGAACTCTGGCTCCTGTCGCCTGCCTGGAGGAAAATGCGGACTCATGCCCGCGCTCTGCTGAATGCAAGACGCTTCCTATGTGGGAAAAGCTCGATACAATAATTTCCAACTACCTGTACAGTGTGAAAATTTCCGACCTCATGAAGCCTGAAAGTGTAAGCGACTGGGTGATATAGTCCGTGTTTTTCAGCCGTTCCAATAAATATTATAAAAAACCTATTGACTTAATAGGAATTTAATACTATTGTGTTTCTATAAACCTATGTTTTAGGTGGGAATAAAAACGAGAGCACGAAGGAGGCTGTATATGGCAGACATTAAGGAAAGCGTAGTAGAGTTGATTGGAAACACTCCGATTCTAAAGCTTAACAATTATTCAAAGGCTGGCGGCATTGAAAATGCAACTTTGCTTGCGAAGCTGGAGTATTTGAATCCGGCTGGAAGCGTAAAAGACAGAATCGCGCTTGCAATGATTGAGGATGCTGAAAAGAAAGGCATTTTAAAGCCTGGTTCTTCCATAATTGAGCCTACCTCTGGAAACACTGGAATCGGACTTGCCGCTGTTGCCGCCGCAAAAGGCTATAAGGTCATTCTGACTTTGCCTGAAACAATGAGCGTTGAGCGCCGCAATCTTCTTAAGGCCTATGGAGCGGAACTTGTTCTTACCGAAGGCTCAAAGGGAATGAAAGGCGCGATTGCAAAGGCGGAGGAGCTTCAGAAGTCAATTCCGGGTTCTGTCATACTCGGGCAGTTTGTGAATCCTGCGAATCCAAAGGCGCACCGCGAGACTACAGGCCCTGAAATCTGGAGCCAGACGGACGGAAAGGTTGATATTTTCGTTGCTGGAGTTGGAACCGGCGGAACTGTCTCTGGAGTAGGCGGATATCTTAAGTCAAAGAATCCGGCTGTAAAGGTTGTTGCCGTTGAGCCTGCGTCAAGCCCTGTTCTTTCAAAGGGAACCGCCGGCTCTCATAAAATTCAGGGAATAGGCGCTGGATTTGTTCCGGAGACTCTTGATACAAAAGTTTACGATGAAGTTATTGCAATAGAAAACGATGATGCGTTTGCAGAAGGAAAGGCCTTTGCCCGCGCGGAAGGAATTCTTGTCGGCATTTCAAGCGGAGCCGCATTGAAAGCTGCAAAAATTCTTGCGCAGCGTCCTGAAAACAAGGGAAAAGTCATTGTGGCTCTTCTTCCTGATTCAGGAGACCGCTATCTTTCAACGCCTTTGTTTGCTGACTAAAAAAATCGTGCCGGTCTGCGGAAATATGCGGCCGGCTTTTTGGAGCTTGAAAAATGTCAGTTGAAAAAGTGCGTGAGTACTTCAGGAGTTTTGGAGCTGAGCCTGAAATTTTGGAGCTTGGACAGTCGACCGCAACTGTGGAGCTTGCCGCAAAGGCTCTAGGTGTTCAGGAGGACAGGATTGCGAAGACGCTTTCCTTTGTTCTTGGTGAAAAGACTATTCTTGTTGTAATGTCCGGAAAGTCGCGGATTGACAATGCGAAGTACAGGCATTTTTTCGGGGCAAAAGCCAGGCTTGTTCCTTTTGACCAGGTAGAAAAACTGACCGGGCACAAGGCGGGCGGTGTCTGTCCATTCGCAGTGAATGACGGCGTTGACGTTTTTCTTGATATATCGCTCAAAAAGCACCAGAGCGTTTTTCCAGCCGCGGGAAGCCTTGACAGCGCGGTTGAGCTTACTGTTCCTGAGCTTGAAAAATATTCGCATTTTAAGCAATGGGTTGATGTTTCAAAATAGCCCGCGCTCATCTGTATTTTCATTTATTTAGTTTTCTTCTATAATATTCCTCATGAATCCTTTTAATGATGACAAGATTGTAATTCAGGGCGCGCGCGAGCATAACCTAAAGAATATAAGCGTTGAAATTCCGCGCAACAGGCTTGTTGCCATAAGCGGTCTTTCGGGCAGCGGAAAATCATCTCTTGCGTTCGATACGCTTTTTGCGGAAGGCCAGCGCAGGTACATGGAAAGCCTTTCTTCCTATGCACGGCAGTTCCTTGGAAGAATGGACAAGCCTGATGTTGATTTAATTACGGGGCTTTCTCCGGCCATTTCAATTGAGCAGAAGACAACCCATAAAAATCCGCGCTCAACTGTTGGAACTGTAACAGAAATCTATGACTATTACCGCCTTTTATATGCAAGAATCGGAAAAGCCCACTGTCCGCAATGCGGCCGGGAAATCAAGGAGCAGTCCGTTGATCAGGTTATAGAAACAATCCTTTCCTGGGCGCAGGGAACTAAGCTTACAATCCTTTCGCCTGTTATCCGCGGAAAAAAAGGCGAGCACCAGAAAATAATTGACGACGCTAAAAAATCCGGTTTTGTCCGCGCCAGAATCGACGGTCTTATGGTCGGGCTTGAGGATTCCATAAAGCTTGACAAGCAGAAAAAGCATACAATAGAAATTGTTGTTGACCGCATAGTCCTTAAGCCGGAGATTAGAAAGCGTCTTGCGGATTCTGTTGAGACCGCGCTTCAAAGCTCAAACGGAGTGATTATAGTTCTGCGGCGCGTGGGCAAGACAGACGAAGCTTACAATGATGTTGTGAGGGAGCTTTCTGAAAGGGGCAAGTCGGTTGATTCCTCTGCGGATTTTATTGAAGAGGAGGTTTTCTTTTCCCAGAAGAATGCCTGCCCTGACTGCGGAATTTCAATTCCGGAGCTTCAGCCAAGAATGTTCTCTTTTAACAATCCGTTTGGCGCCTGCCCTGACTGCACCGGGCTTGGAGAGAAGATGGAGTATGACAGGAGCCTGATTGCGCCGGACGCTTCGCTTTCTTTCAATGAGTACGCTATCCAGCCGTATAATCCGGAAAGCTCATGGAACCATGCGATGTTTGAGGCCGTTGCAAAGGAAGCCGGCTTTACTCTGGAAACTCCATTGAAGAATCTTACAAAAAGGCAGAGTGATTTTTTATGGAACGGTAATTCTGAAAAAAATATTAAGTGGGTCTATAAAAAACAGAGCGGCGAGGGGACAAGCTCCTACAACCGTCCGTGGCCCGGAATTATGGGAGACCTGCGCCGGAGGTACAATGAGGCGTGGGGTGAAAACGCAAGGGAGTCTCTTGAAAAATATATGTCGCACAAGGAATGTGCATCCTGCCGCGGAAAACGTCTGCGCCCGGAGTCTCTTGGCGTTACAGTGGGCGGAAAAAACATCTGGGACCTTACTGAATTTTCTGTGGCAGAGTCTGTCGCTTTCTTTGAGAGCCTTGAGCTTTCAGAGACTGAAAAAAAGATTTCCTCCCAGATATTGAAGGAAATAAAATCGCGTCTTTCGTTTTTAAAGAATGTGGGGCTTGATTACCTTACCCTTCAGCGTTCTGCGGCTGCTTTAAGCGGAGGCGAGGCGCAGCGCATAAGGCTTTCTACGCAGATTGGTTCGGGGCTTACCGGTGTCATGTATATTCTGGACGAGCCTTCAATCGGCCTGCACCAGAGGGACAACCAGCGTCTCATTGATTCGCTTTTGTACCTTAGGAACCTTGGAAACACAGTGATTGTTGTTGAGCATGATGAGCAGACTTTGCTTACCGCTGATTATCTTGTTGACATCGGGCCTGGCGCGGGTGTCCACGGCGGAAAAATCATGGCGGCAGGAACTCCGGAAGAAGTTATGAAAATTCCTGAAAGCCTCACAGGCCAGTATCTTGGTGGAAAAATCAGGATGGAAATTCCAAGGCAAAGAAGGACAGGCAACGGAAGCTTCATAAAAATTCAGAATGTTACAGAGCATAATCTGAAGAATATAAGCGTTGAAATTCCGTTGGGCGCATTTACCTGCATAACAGGAGTTTCCGGCAGCGGAAAATCAACTTTGCTCAATGATGTCCTGTTTCCGGCAATCAGCAATAAAATAATGAAAAGCGAGCTTGCGGTCGGGGCATATAAAAAAATTTCGGGCCTGGAAAATATTGACAAGGTAATCAGCATAGACCAAAGTCCGATTGGCAGAACGCCGCGGAGCAATCCTGCGACATACATCGGTGTGTTTGACAAAATACGCGAGCTTTACGCAAATATTCCGGAGGCAAAGGCGAAAGGCTACAAAAGCGGACGTTTTTCGTTTAATATAAAGGGCGGAAGATGCGAAGCCTGCCAGGGAGCCGGAACTTTGACAATTGAAATGAATTTTCTTCCGGATGTTTTTATTCCATGCGATGTCTGCCGCGGAAAAAGGTTCAATCAGGAGACGCTGGATATTCTTTACAAGGGAAAAAATATAAGCGATGTTCTTGACATGACAATTGAGGATGCTGCGGACTTCTTTGCCGGCATTCCGCACATTGCGAGAAAGCTTGAGACATTAAAGAGCGTGGGGCTTGGCTACATCCAGCTTGGACAGAATGCGCTCACTTTAAGCGGCGGAGAAGCCCAGCGTGTCAAGCTTGCTTCCGAGCTTTCGCGTCCTTCAACAGGGAGAACTTTGTATATTCTGGACGAGCCTACTACAGGACTTCATTTTGTTGACATAAAGCAGCTTATGGGCGTTGTGCAGAAGCTTGTTGACAAGGGAAATTCTGTCGTGATGATTGAGCATAACCTTGACGTTATCTGCCAGGCGGACTATCTGATTGACCTTGGCCCTGAAGGCGGAACCGGCGGCGGAACAATTGTTGCCACAGGAACTCCTGAGGAAGTTGCAAAGTCGAAGGAAAGCTATACCGGAAAATATGTTTCACAGCTTCTTGAGCGCGAAAGAGAAAGAGACAGGCTTTTATAAAAAATGTTTTTTATCCTTTCATCTGCTGGAAAAAAAATTATATTCCTTATGGCTCTGCTGTTTTTTTTGCAGAAGGCGGCCTTTTCGCAGGACGGTGTTACTGTTGTAAAGATAATAGGCGCAAACCATTCAGAATATAAGAAAAATGAAAGCACAGGCGGCGATGAAATTCATCTTGCAGGAAATGTGAGGCTTTCCGTTGAAAAGGAAGGCTCAAGAACTGAAATTGAGGCTGATGATGTGACTTTCAACCGCTCAACTCAAATGCTTTATGCCAGAGGAAATGTTCAGATTTTGAAATTTTCTTCAGGCGGCGGTGAAAAGCAGAATATTACAGCTTCAACTGTCCTGCTCAATACAAGCACATTGGAGGGCATTTTTGACGGCGGAAGAGTTTTTAATGCTGGAGACGGCTCCTTGAATCTTCCGTCAGGCTCAACGATGATTGTGGCTTCTGAAATTTTCGGGCGTGATTCCTCAGGTTCTGTGGCCTTTAAAAATGCGTCGCTCACTTTCTGCGATGACAATGATCCGCATTGGCGCATTAAGGCTTCAAGAATCTGGCTTCTTCCAGGAGGAGAATTCGCCTTTCTGAATGCGCTTGTTTATGTTGGAAAATTTCCTGTTCTGTATCTTCCTGCCTTCTATTATCCTAAGGATGAGCTTCTGTTCAATCCGGCGTTTGGGTATGACGAGCGGTTCGGCTATTATTTTCAGACGACGACTTACTTGCTGGGGCGGAAACCGCTGCAGGATGGCGGCTCGTCTTCTGATGAAAGCCTTGCGGCGGGAATATTTAATTTTATGCGGCCTTCTGTCTTGAAGGAGCAGAAACGCGAGGGGCTTGTTCTCCATAATCTGGATGAGAATTTTAAAGGCGAGGCTTCAAGCTATTTAAAGCTCATGGCGGACTACTATGCCAACATGGGATTTTCGGCAGGACTTTCCGGTGTTTATAAACCGTCTTCCTCTGAATACATTTCTTCCATTGAGGCGGGCGCGCAGCTTGCCTTTACAAATACAGTCTTTTATTCCGGCGGAAAATACACTCCGTATTCCTCTGACGGAAACATAGAGAAGGACAAGTCTAATTTTCTTGGAGTTGAAGCTCCGTTCCGGTACAGCGGCCATTTAAAAGCTTCTATAAAAAAGCCTTTTTCTCTGAGTCTTTCAATTCCGTTTTTCAGTGATCCTTTTTTTACCGAGGACTTTGAAAAGCGCAGTGAATATCTTGACTGGATAAGCTTCCTTTTAGGGCAGGTGAAAACTGAAGACAATAATTCAGAGGATACTTCAGCCCAGACATCGTCATTTGAATGGACTGCGGATGCTTCTTACTCCGTTCCTCTGCCGAATTTCGTTAAGTCTTTTGTTACAAACCTGTCTATCACGAGCTTGTCCGCGGACATTTCATTCAGCTCAAAGTCAAGGACTGACTCTGCTTTTTCTTCCTCGGCGTTTGACTGGCGTACTTACAGCCCGGAGCGCTCCTTTTTTTATCCGTCGCAAGTTGTTCCG
Source organism: uncultured Treponema sp. (assembly GCA_964607295.1). Classification (GTDB taxonomy): domain Bacteria; phylum Spirochaetota; class Spirochaetia; order Treponematales; family Treponemataceae; genus Treponema_D. Next base: position 63,657 of record CAZSJX010000012.1, read on the forward strand.
TTCAAAATTTCCGCAAAGGTTGAAGGTACTATTTTTGAGTATCCGGTAAAAAAAGTTTATGAGAAATTTGACACGCCTTCGTTTCCTATAGAGCTTGAAATTCCAGACGCATTAAAAAATTCTGAACAGAAAAATAACGGCACGGCAGCGAAAGATGAAGAGGCCGCAAAGACTGAAAAAAAAGATGATGCGCTTGCCTTTTCTATGCAGGAGCTTGAGCCAAGACCAAAGTCGGATATTGTTGAAGTAAAGGGAATTGAGTACAAGCTTAGCTACTCTATAGTTCCTCAGTTTTCTTCGCAGATAAACTATAACTCTTCCGGACTGCTTGAGCCTTCTGACTTTGAATGGGGAAAATTTTATTCGACTTACTATCAGATAAAGTCCCCTGCCACAGTTTCAAGCGAGCTGGACTTTAGGAATCCTTTTATTCATTCTAAAAATGATTTTACATTCAGCCCGGTTTATCAGACCCATCCGAATCTTGACGGCTATGCTTCCAGTTCTTCAAGAGATTCTGTAAGGCTTTCTGATTACAAGGCTAGAAAAATGGATGTTATAAATGACAACAATTTTTCTATAAAACCGTTTGCTTATTCTGATGTGTTCAAGGATTCTGGAGTTGTATGGAATTCTTCTATAAAACTTGTAAAAACAGAATTTATCGGAGACGCGGAAAAGCCTGAATGGGAATATGCGGTTGCAAAGTTTACTGATGACGAGGCGGTGACTATACACACTGTGAGCGCGAAGCTTGCTGCAAAAGAGTCCGGCGATTTTTCACAGTCGCTGACATTGACTTCAAATCTTCCGCCGCAGCTTGATGAGTATACTTTCAATGCCGCAATGACTTTTCCATTTACGTCTTTTTCTGCGGAAGCCGGAATAAAGCAGGAAAGCGAGGATTCTGACAATTTTATCTGGAATCCGTTCAAGCAGTCTGCATCCATAAAATTTTTTGATGGAAAGATTTTGCTTTCAGAGTCGTACAATTATGACATGGAGGAGCGCCGCCCGGATTCAATGAAGCTTTCGTTTTCATGGAAGGATTTTCAGCTTTCATACATAATGCAGCATACGACCTGCTATGACTTTGATGAAAATGAAGGCTGGATTGCAAATGAGGACAAGAAATTTGTTCCTTATACTTTTAGCCTCGCTTACTCATCTTCTGAAAAAAAATTCCGCTATTGGAAAAAACGAATTACATGGGCGCCGTCGCTTTCAGCTGGAATTGTCTATGACTGCGTGCGCCCTACAAACAGCTACTTTAGGTTTGTTCCGTCGCTTACTTTTAAAATCCACGAGGCTTTTGACTTGTCGTTCAGCGCGGAAACCCAGAACAATGTCATTTTCCGCTATTTCCAGAGATTCACAAAATACGGCAGCGTTATTTCCGGCGAGGAAAATATGCTTGTTGACTTGTGGAATTCCTTTGCATTCTGGGGCGATGGCCAGTTCTATGACTCAAGCCAGATTAACAGGCGTTCCTCCGGATTCAAGCTCAAGGCTTTAAAAGTCAGCATTACAAGAAATCTCCACGACTGGGATATGACAGGCTCAATTTCATTTAATCCGCGGCTTGTTACAAATGGCGACGGAGCAAAAACTTATGACTATCATCCGTATATAACTTTTGCAATTTCGTGGCATCCAATGCCGAGTTTTAAGACTGAGCTTATTGACGAATACGGAGAATGGCAATTACAATAGAGATAGACTCGAATAGAATGGAGGCGGAAAATGTCAGAGGAAATCAATGAGGAGAAGACGGCGGAGAATGCTGCTTCTAATAAAAAAGAATTCGCAAGAACTCTGAAGCAGTATATTGACAAAGGCGTGGAGGCTTCTAAGAAAGGCTTAAAGACTGCCGGAACCGCTATAAGTGAATTTGGCGACAAGTCTGTAGTCAAAATTGATATTTCGCACCTTAAAGGCCAGCTTGAAAAAAAGTACCAGGAGCTTGGACGCGCGGTTGCAGACCAGCTTATGGAAGACGGAATTTCAATTTCAAAGGATTCGCTTGTTGTTTCTGAAAAGCTTTCTTCAATAAATGAGCTGAAGAAAAAAATTCAGGAGAAGGAAGTAGATTTAAAGAAGTATGAAAAATAGCAGAAGCTCAATAAGCAGACGGGCAAAAGCAAGCTGAATTGTGGTTGCGCAGTCCGCCTGCTGCCGGCTTCATGCTGAATATTTGTGGCAACATAATCTGTTTTATGATAGAATAGCCGCATGAAAAAATTTTCGTTGCTTATAAAAGCTAATTTAATCTGCGCGGCGTTTTTTTCCGTTTTGTGCCTTTATATGCACATGGATGTTTCTGCCGCGGCTTTTCCTTTGTCCATAGGCTTTACAGCCTTGCTTTATTTCTTGTCTTATGCTGAGCTTGTGAGAAAAAAATCCGTCCGCCATCTGAATGCGGTCCGCCGTATTTTTCAGTACGAGCCTTTTGTTTTTATAACTGCCTTTGTTCTTCAGCGTTCTGGAAAATTTGGATTTCCTGCGGCCTTTGATTTTTTGTGTGCTGCCGCATGGATTGTAATTCTTTGTCTTTCACTTTCCATTCAGTATTTTCTTGCTGAAAAAAGAATTTCCGCGCTTGATTCTGAATGGGCTGAATTTTTAAAGGCGAATCCGCATAAAAAGCCGAACGGCGTAAAACGCATTGCCGTTGAAATTCTTGAATGGATTGACGCTCTTTTTCAGGCTGTCTTTACAATCATGCTTTTGAATATTTTTATTTTTCAGCTTTATGAGATTCCGTCTGAAAGCATGGTTCCGACTTTCCTTATAAAAGACCGTGTTGTTGTGTTCAAGTCGCTTGCCGGCCCGAAGTTTCCGCTTAGCAGCGCGGGATTTCCGTATCTTCAAAAATACAAGAGAGGCGACATTGTTGTTTTTAGAAATCCGCATTATGGAAGCGACCGTAAAAATGAAGTGAAAACTTTTTTCAGCCAGTTTATTTATATGTGCAGCCTTACGCTTTTAAAGACGAATACAGACGAGCATGGAGAAATAAAGGCGGATCCTCTTGTAAAGCGTGTGGCGGCAGTTCCCGGCGAGCAGATTTATATGCTTGATGGCACTCTTTATTCTCGCACAAAGGACAGCGCGGAATTTAAGCCTGTGGAGCAGGATGCATCCTGGGCGGCATGGGATTTGAACGGTCTTTCTTCAAGGACAAAATCAAGAATCCAGACAATTCCGCTTTCTGTTTCCCAGGTTGAGTCATCTTTAAAGATTGAAGAGCAGCGCAGGGATTTGGATTTGGACAGCGCAAAATCTGAATGTGAAAAGCTTTCCATGGAATTTGCACGCTATGCCCGTCCGAAGGAGAATTCGTCAAAATCTATTGACGGCCTTTTTTCCGCGCGTGAGCTGTTTGTTTATAATCTGTTTTCAAATATAAATAATGAAACAATTTCGCTTTTGACGGTGAAGGGCGGAGCAGAGTGGGTTGACTCTTTTTTGAACAGCTGGCACCGTGAAAATGAAATTTCAGGGGGAATTGCTGGAGTCGATGCTTACACTGAATCTTCCTTCAGGCTCAATGTAATGGCAAAGCTTTTGTTCGGCCGCCTTCTTGTAAGAAATGCAAGCCTTATGTCCGCGGAAATTCCAGTTTCAAACTGGCAGTCTGATTCTGTCCGCATGGAATATTTAAAGGCTGCGCAGGAGCTTTGTGTTTACATTCTTGAAATGGATTTAAGGAATCTTCCTGTTTTTCCTGCAAATGACGCTAACGGAAATGCTCAGTATATTCCGGAAAACTGCTATTTCATGATGGGGGACAACCGCTACAATTCTCTTGATATGCGCCATAGCTATGAGCAGACTTTGGTTTCTGTTTCGTCAATGGATTCTATGTCTGTAACTTATTATACAAGCATTTCCCCGCAGTACGTGAACAGAAGCCGTATGCTTGGCAAGGCGTGCTTCAGGTTCTGGCCTCTTAGCCGGATTGGAATTCCAAGAAGCGGCCTGTCGGATTAGTAAAAGTTGATTTTTGTAATAATAAAAGGTAGAATAAATTTATGAGCGAGCAGTACGAGAATAATAGTGAAGATGAAATTTCATTGATTGATTTGTTTGCGGTCCTTATCCGCTATAGAAAGCTTATAATTGCAGGAACTCTTGCAGTTGCAATTGCGGCTCTTGCGTGGCTTTTTGTTCTGCCGAAATTCGTTTTTTCGTCTGATTCGGGAAAGCAGGTTATTACTTATAATGTAAAAACAGAGAATCTTCCGCTGAGCCTTTCTCTTGTTATTGGCTATGATGTTCCGGCTTCTGCTCTTTCCTATATGCAGGATGCTGGCATTGTTGCAGAAGTGCAAAAAGAATTTTCACTTATAGCTGATGAAAAGAGCTTCTCTTCCGAAGCTATGTATAATCTTGCTGTTAAGCAGGCTGTTGACAGCGGAGCTTTTTCAGTTGAAAAATCCAACATTCCGGGGCATATTGTTGTCTCCTGCACGACCTCAAATGCGCCTGAAAAATCAGAGGCCATGAAAAATTTTATGCTGAAATTCCTGGAGACAGTTTCCGGCCGCATAGAAAAAGAGCTGATGCCTGAGATAGATTCGCTGGAAAAAAATGTGGACTCTTATCTAAAAAACTATGGAAATGCAGTTGCTTCTAGAACGAAGGGAAATGGGACCCAGAATGGAAGAAGCGAGATATTGGCGAGTGTAACTTATGCTGATATTTCTGATGACGCAAAATCTTTCAAGGCTGAATTTAAAGAATTTGTTTCGCTTGATGGCAATGGGTTTTCTGTTTCTGTTTCTTCAAAAAGAACAATGAAATTTATAATTTCGGTTTTTGCGGCGTTTTTTATTTTTACGTTTACAGCCTTTTTCTTGAACTGCATTGAAAATATTAAGAAAGATGATGATGCGGTTTCTTTGATAAAAAAAGCATGGAATGAAGGCAGATAGTCTTTGCAGGGGGCTTATAAAATGAAGGGGATTATTTTAGCAGGCGGTTCTGGAACCAGGCTTTATCCTATAACAAAGGCTGTTTCAAAGCAAATTCTTCCATTATATGACAAGCCTATGGTCTATTATCCTTTGAGCTGCCTTATGCTTGCGGGCATAAAAGAGGTTCTTATAATTTCAACTCCAAGAGACCTGCCTTTGTTCAAGGAGCTTTTTGGAGATGGAAAATGGCTTGGAATGAAATTTGAGTATAAGGTTCAGGAAAAGCCGCGCGGACTTGCGGATGCCTTTATTATAGGAAAGGATTTTATTGCAGATGACAGCGTCGCGCTTGTTCTTGGCGACAATATTTTTTACGGCCAGTCTTTTACTTCAACTTTGAAGCGCGCAAGGCAGACCGTTGAGTCTGGAAAAGGCAGCGTGATTTTTGGCTACTATGTAAAGGAGCCTTCTGCTTACGGTGTTGTTGAATTTGACAGGGCAGGGAAGGTTCTGGGAATTGAAGAGAAGCCTTCTGTTCCGAAGTCGAACTATGCAGTTCCGGGGCTTTATTTTTATTCAAATGATGTTGTAAAAATTGCCGCTGATGTAAAGCCTTCCGCCCGCGGAGAAATTGAAATAACTTCTGTGAACAATGAATTTCTTTCAAGAGAAAAACTTTCTGTTGAGCTTCTTGGACGTGGAATGGCTTGGCTTGATACTGGAACTTACGACGGACTTTTAGAGGCAAGCAATTTTATTGCTACGATTCAAAAGCGGCAGGGAATGTATGTGAGCTGCATTGAGGAAATTGCATTCCGCAATGGTTGGATTTCTAAGGAAAATCTTTTGAGCCTGGCTTCCGGCTATAAAACTGAATACGGACGCTACCTTGAGTATATAGCAGGAGCGAGCTGATGTTTGACTTTAAAAAATGCTTTGCTTCTGACGGAACAGAATACCCGGGACTTTATGAAATTCAACCAAAGGTTTTTGGAGACAGCCGCGGATATTTTTTGGAAACTTACAGCGAGAAGGATTTTTTTGAGGCTGGTCTGAAAATGAAATTTGTGCAAGATAACCAGTCATCCTCTTCAAAAGGAGTTTTGCGCGGGCTGCATTTTCAGACAAGGCATCCGCAGGGAAAACTTGTGCGTGCTTTGTCCGGGCTGGTTTTTGATGTTGCGGTTGACTTGCGGAAAGGCTCTGCCACATTTGGAAAGTATTACGGAGTTGTTCTTGACAGTGAAAAGCAGAATCAGTTTTATATTCCAGAAGGCTTTGCGCATGGATTTTATGTGATTTCTGATTCAGCTGTTTTTGCATATAAGTGCACGGATTTTTATCATCCGGAAGATGAGGGCGGCCTGATGTGGAATGATTCTTCAATTGGAATTGACTGGAGTTCTTTCAATGCCGGAGCCGCTCCTCTTTTAAGTGAAAAGGACAAGAATCATCCGGTGTTCTCTTTTGATTCTGATTATTTTGATTTAGACGGAAAATGGCAGGGAAAATAAAATGCGTAGATTGAAGAATATTCTTGTAACCGGCGGCGCTGGTTTTATCGGCTCAAATTTTATTCACTATCTGTTCGGACTGTCTTCTGCAAAGGGAAATCTTTTTAATGATGCGGATTTCAGCGGAAACGTTGTGAATGTTGACTGCCTTACTTATGCAGGAAATCTTGAGTCTTTAAAGGATGTTGAGGAAAAGTTTGGCGGAAAGAGGTATTTCTTTGAGAAGGCGGATATTTGCAACCGTTCAGAAATTGAGCGGATTTTAAGGCAATATGATATTGATACAATCATCCATTTTGCAGCGGAAAGCCATGTTGACCGCTCCATTCTGGGGCCGCAGGCTTTTATACAGACAAATGTAATGGGAACTTTTACGCTTTTGGATGCTGCCCGCAACTTCTGGAAGAATCCGGATGGAACTTTCAGGGACGATGTTCTTTTTCATCATATTTCAACTGATGAGGTTTATGGTTCCCTTGGTGAAACAGGTTATTTTACAGAATCAACTCCTTACGATCCTCGTTCGCCGTATTCCTCAAGCAAGGCAAGCTCCGACCATATTGCAATGGCGTATTTCCATACTTACGGCCTGCCGCTTACTTTAAGCAACTGCACAAACAACTACGGCCCTTATCAGTTCCCTGAAAAGCTTCTTCCGCTTATGATTAGCAACATCCGGGACGGAAAGTCTCTGCCGGTATACGGAAAAGGAGACAATATCCGTGACTGGATTTATGTTGAAGACCATAACCGCGCGGTCTGGCTCATTGTCACCAAAGGACGCACAGGCCAGAAATATAACATAGGCGGTGAAAATGAATGGCAGAATATAAAGCTGCTCCATAAAGTGATTGAGCTTTCTGCAAAAAAACTTGGAAAGTCTGTCTCTGAAATAGAAAAGACAATTACTTATGTAAAAGACCGTCCTGGGCATGACAAGCGCTATGCCATTGACTGCGCAAAAATAAAAAGTGAGCTTGGCTGGCAGCGCAGGATGACTTTTGAGCAAGGCCTGGATGCGACCGTTGACTGGTACTTGGAAAATTCAGACTGGGTTGATCATATTCTTAGCGGCGAGTATAAAAACTGGATAGACGCCAACTACAGCTCAAGGTAGCAGAGAAAACAAAAAAGTCTCGTTTTAGAAACGAGACTTTTTTATGCTTGCTGGTTTTCAAATAATGCTACTGTCTTTTTACAAACTGTATAAAGTCCAGGTTCATTCCAACGTCTCCTGTCTTCTGTTCTGAATTTGCCTGAATTGTAATAAGAATTGTGCGCGGCTCATCGATTGTAAAATAAATCGGCGCTCTGGTTGTAAGTTCCCACGTTCCTAAAGGCGGATTGCTTGGATAAACGCGGAAAGGCGTGTTGTCAATATAAACATAAAAAGCGCTGTGGTCAGAGTCCGTGGCTTTTTCTTTTATAAGACATTCATAAGTTCCAGCCGGAAATTTCACCTTGAGCTTTGCTGTTGCCGCCTCGTCAAGCAGTCTTGCCGCAAACTGTCCGCTTGCATCTTTGTCCTGAACAACAAGAAAGTGGTGAAGCAGCATGGATTCAATTTCATACTTTATTCCGATTCCTGAATATTCAATTACAGGAAGCTCTGTTAAAACCGGCGGAGGTGTCTGCCTGTCCTCTACTTTCAGAAATTCTGAATTCTTAGGTGCTGTTGCACAGGAAAAAAATGACAATGCATATACTGCCGCTAAAATACTAAAAACTGTTCTCGATAAAATCATTCGCATTTTTTAATTATAGCATAAGAAGCCTGTATTTGCAAATAATCTGAATCTACTCTGTGCATTGTGCGGCTTTGAATTATGGTCAGTTCCAGTAAAAAAACAGCATAAAATTGAGCAGGCATTTTTTAGAAACTGTGTTCCGCCATAATTTTTCTTAAAGCTTTGGAACTCTTGGCTTTGCCATATTTTTAAGCATATTCTGCAAAAGCTCGTGAGCGGTTTCTGCGTCTACTTCTTTTGACGGCTCGTGGTATTCAACGAGGTTCTCTGGAATTTCATCGAGAAACCGGCTTGGCTCACATTCAACAGTTGAAGTCATTTTTCTTCTGTGGGAGCACGAGGAGATTAAGAGCCTGTCTCTTGCCCTTGTGACCGCAACATAGAAAAGCCGCCGTTCCTCTTCAACCGCAGCGTCTCCGCCTTCCTCTACAGCGTGCGCATGAGGCATGAGGCCTTCTTCTGCCCCCGCAATGAATACAACCGGAAATTCCAGCCCCTTGCTTGCATGGATTGTCATTAGGTTCACTTTGCCTTTGTCCTGCTCATCGTCCATGTCATCCCGCGAGATTAAAGTAATTCTGTTCAGGTATGCGTAAAGGCTTGTGTCGTCATAGTTTGGATTGTTTTCCCATTGCTCCATGCTTTTGATTAAGCTTTCGATGTTCATGTATTTAAATCTTGCGGATTTTTCACTTTTAGGATTTTCTGAAATCAAGTAGTCAAAATAGTTTATTTCGTCTACTAGGGCGCGTACTTTTTTTGCAAGTCCCTTTCCGGAAAGCATGCTTTTTGAATTTTCTATTATTGCGGAAAAAGACTCAAGATCAGCCTTTGTTTTTTCACTTACGGGACACTCTTCCTCTGAGGCTGATAAAATGGCCTGAATGGATTCCCATAGTGAAAAATTCATTGTTGCGGCGGTCTTGTTCAATGCTTCTATTGCCGCTTTTCCGATTCCCCGCCGCGGTGTGTTTATTATGCGCAGAAGGTTTATGTCGTCGTCATGGTTTGCGATTACGCGAAGGTAGCTGATAATGTCTTTTATTTCTTTCCGCTCAAAGAAACTTGTGCCGCCGCTCATTGTGTAAGGAATGTTGTTTTCAAGGAACGCTTCCTCTATGGCGCGGCTCTGTGTGTTTGCCCTGATCAAAACTCCAAAGTCGTCATAGCTTCGCTTTTCGTCTACGCTGATTCCAAGAATTCCTTCCGCAATAAAATCAGCCTCCGCCGCTTCGTTTTCCGGTGAATAAAGCTCGATTGGCTTTCCGTTTCCGTTTCCGCTCCAAAGCTCCTTGTCCTTGCGGTTTGTGTTGTGCTTTATAACTCCGTTTGCCGCGGCTAGAATTGTGCCTGTTGAACGGTAGTTCTGCTCAAGCCTTATTTCTGTAACATCCGGAAAATCCTTTTCAAAGTTGACTATGTTCTGAAAATCCGCGCCCCGCCAGCTGTAAATGCTTTGGTCATCATCTCCAACAACTGCTATATTTTTGTCTGCAAGAAGATGCATCATTTCGTACTGCTGATGGCTTGTGTCCTGAAATTCGTCAACCATTATATAGCGGAATCTGTTTTTGTACGCTTCCAGAACTTCCGGGTTTTCCTTAAAAAGCTTTATCGGAAGCACAATCAGGTCGTCAAAGTCAACAGAGTTAAAAAGCTTAAGGCCGGCCTGATATTCTTCATAGAGGCTTCTGTACATATCGCTTTCGGAATTCCAGTTTTTGCGTCCTGTCTTTATGTCGCTGAACAGAGTGCTTATTTTGTAAAGATCCATTGCGTCCGCAGAAAATTTCAGCTCGCGTCCACATTCTTTTATAAGAGCCTTTTTGTCGGTTTCGTCATATATTGAAAAATTTTCCCTAAAGCCGAGCCTTGTGATTTCCTGCCTGAGAATACGCACTCCGAACGCATGGAAAGTGCTGACTATAAGATTGTTCAGCTTTTTGCCGGTAAGCTCTTTTATTCGCTGCTCCATTTCTTTTGCGGCTTTGTTTGTAAAAGTGAGCGCAAGAATCTGGCTTTGCGGAATTCCCTTGTCGAGCATATTTGCAATTCTGTAAGTAATTACCCGGGTCTTTCCCGAGCCTGCGCCTGCGATTATTAAAATCGGTCCTTCCGTTGTAGACACAGCCTTGTACTGCTGCGGATTTAGCTTGTCTTTCAAGTCGTTTTCAAGAGACATTTTTATTCCTTTTTTTAATTATAGATATTTTTTATTTTTACGGCAGAGTTCATTCGGTTTTATAGCTGTCGACAATTTGCTTAACAGATTCAGATAGCGAGAGGTTTTCTGCTGAATGGCTGTTTACTTTGCCGGCGAAATTCTTCATCTTGCCAAGATTTTCAGAAGCCGCGTTTGAGCTTTCAAGAATTTCCGTGGCCTTTTCCTGAAGAATTGAAATCTGCTCCTCAAGAAGCGAATTTTTTACCTTGAGATGTCCGGACGAAACTGAAATTGCATCGGATTCTTCCTTAAGAATTTGCATCATGCTCTGGATTCTGCTTGACTCTGAATTCTGCTCGTCCATCTTCTCGCATACGCCTTGAATTGAGCTGTTCATGCTTTTTATGCTTGATTCCAGCGCGTCAAATGATGTTGTTGAATTTGCCGACGCAAGAACCATCTGGTCTACTGCCGCCTCAATGTTTTCAACGAGCTCTTTTATGGATTTTGTCTGGGATGCGGAATTTGTTGCAAGCGTCCTGATTTCATTTGCAACTACGCTGAATCCTTTTCCTGCCTCGCCCGCATGCGCCGCCTCAATTGCCGCGTTCATTGCAAGCAAATTTGTCTGCGCTGAAATTTCGGAAATTACTTTGTTAGCCTCAAAAAGCTTTGACGCAAGCTCCTGAATTGCCTCGATTTTTTTTGTAACTTCGGACTGGCATTTTTTTCCTTCGCCTGATTTTTGCACTACAGACTCGTACTCGCTGTTGATTCCCGAAATTTTTCCGTTTATTACTTCTATGTTTTGGGTAATCTGGTTCACTGCGTCTGTGGAATTCTGAATTGCCTCATGCTGTTTTTTTGCCTTTTCATTAAGCTCTATTACAGAGCTCACAACATCATCGATTGTTCCGTTCGCTTCCTGCGTCTTTTCCGTCTGGCTCTTCGCCTTTGAATAAATGTCATCAATCAGCTGGCTTTCGCTTTCTATCAGGCTTGTTGTCTCGTTTGTCTGGCTTAAAAGAATGTTTGAATTCTCGCTCAGCTTGGATACCGCTGACTTTTCTGAGGCAATCATTTTTTGCAGGTTTTCAATTATTCTGTTGCAGGCCCTTGAAATTTCCGTAAGCTCGTTTTCGCCGGATTCCAGAACTCTGGCTGTAAGGTCGCTTTCTCCGCTGGCAATTTCATTCATTCTGTACGAGATTGTAAAGAGCTTCTTGAAAAAAGCGGAAATGCTCATGTACAAAAGAATTAGACAGACCGCCGCAATAAAAAGGCAAGTTGAAATCATGAATGTGCGCGCCATGTTTATATTTTTTATTGTTTCACTTACATCAAAATCGCAGGCTGCAAATCCAATCGCCTTGTTTCCGTTGAGAATAGGAGCGTAGATTGTTACGACATAGCCTATCTGGTCATATTTTTCTATATCTGAAACTGTAATTTCATGCTCTTCCATTGCCCGGTGAGGCGCCTTTGCATATTTCTTGAAGTCCTCGATAGTTCCCATTGGTGAAAATACATCTGTGTCTGTGGACCTGGAGCTTCCGTCTACAATATACTTGAATGTTGTTTCGCCGTCAGGAACCATTGTGTAAACAAATTTGCACTGAATCTGCTGCTTCATCATGTAAAGCTCAGTTGCAAGCTCTGTGTAATACGGATCCTCGCTGTCCATTGTCTGAACAAGCCTCTCAAACTTCTCGGGATCTATCTTGTACAGAACGCGCTTTATAGAAGTCAGTCCGCGCTCTGAAAATGCTTTTATGGCGGTCTGCCTTATTTTTGTGATTGACTGGAATGTTATTGTTACTGAAAGAAGGGCGATAAAAAATGCAACTGATGCCGTGAACTTGAATTTATAGGTTTTCAGTGTTTTCATTTCTGTCTCCAAAAATTGCGTTGTTATTGCTTCTATTATTACTATTCTACAACAGATTTCCTGTTTTTGGTATATCTTATTTTATAAAAAGAGCGTCTTCTGAACGAAAAGCTGATGAGCTTCATTTTTTTTGCATGATAACTAGCCTTGATTTCGGGTTTTATCGGGCGGTTTTGCCAGACGCAACTCTCCTTGCGCTGTTTTGATTGTATATAAAGCTCGAAGTTAGGGCTAAATGCAAAAAACAATCCTTGATAATTATCTGTTTTATATATAGAATACAATTCACCTTTTTGGGTAATTTTATAAGAAAACAGGAGTCCGTTTATGAATCTAAAAGTTGCAGCCTTTTTGGGCAAACACAATTTCAGCATTCACCAGGATATTAATTCAGTTGTTGAGGCCATGCTTTTTGATATGAATGAAGGCTTGTGCGGCCGTGCTTCCGGCGAGGACATGATTAGAACTTACGCCAATCCTCCGTCCCAGGCTACAGCTGGAAAAAGTGTTATTGTGATTGATGCCGGCGGAACAAATTTCCGCTCGTGCCTTGTAACTTTTGATGCGAATGGAAATCCTTCTATTGATTTTATGGAAAAGACAAGAATGCCTGGCGTGGAGCGCGAGCTTTCCAAGAAGGAATTCTTTGACCAGATTGCATCAAACCTTGAGCACCTAAAGGACAAGTCCTCAAGCATAGGATTTTGTTTTTCTTATCCTGTTGAAATTCAGGAGGATGGAGACGGAGTTCTTATTAATTTTACAAAGGAAGTGAAAGCTCCCGAAGTAGAAGGCTCGCACATTGGAAAGGAGCTTGAAAAGGCGCTTAAGGAGCATGGCTGGAAAAACAAGCTCCATGTTTCAATGCTGAACGACACTGTTTCCGCCTTGCTTGCCGGAGCCGCTGATCCTGACGAGGGAATGAGGTATTCTTCTTACGTTGGATTTATTCTTGGCACTGGAATGAATTCCGCATATATTCAGACTTCAAGACCTGAGTACAAAAACTTGAAGACTCAGATTATAAACTGCGAGTCTGGAAAATTCGACAAGGTTGCAAGAAGCGACTTCGATATTTCTTTTGACAAGAAGAGTGAAAAGCCTGGAATGGGCATAATGGAAAAGCTTTGCTCAGGCGCATATATGGGACCGGTTGCTTTTGAGGCTGTAACAGCCGCCGGCAAGGAGGAGCTTTTTACAGAAAAGCTTTCAAAGAGACTTGCCCAGCTGGATTCTCTTACACAGATTGAAATGGATTCTTTCCTTCATGCTCCTTATTCAACAAATTCTAAGCTCGGCTCTATTATGGCTGAATGTGCCGCTGACGATGACTATGATGTTCTGTTTCAGCTTCTTGATGCCCTTGTAGAGCGTTGCGCTAGGATGGCTGCCGCTATTTTGTCTGCCTGCGTAATAAAAAGCGGCGAGGGCAGGACTGCGGACAAGCCTGTATGCATACTTTGCAACGGAACTTCATTCTTCAAGACCTATAAAGTCCGTCAGCGTGTTCTTGGCTACCTTGAGGAACTCCTTGTAAAAGAGCGCGGCCTTTATTTTGATGTGATTAGCCGTGAAAACGATATTACCCTTGGAACTGCGATTGGCGGTCTTCTGTAGGAAAATTTATGAGGAAAGCTTTTTTAAGTTTTCCTCTGTTTTTTTCGCGGATATGGTTTTTCTTAGTTTTTTCTAAAAATGTCCGATAATTAACTGGAGCAATATATGTCAAACGCTAAAGTTTTAGGAAAATCAATCCTTCTCATCATTCTTATTGTAGTTCTTGTTTTATTCGGACTTCTTTGGTTTGACTATCTGGGAATAATTCAGGCCAAGAGAGCTTTTGCGCCTTTGTTTAAATTAGCCGGACTTTCTCCGCAGACATCTGTGTCAGCGTCATCTTCAAAAGAACTCGTTGAGGCGGATCTTGACAACGACCGCTTTGCAAAAAGGCTGGAGGCTCTTGATGTCCGCTCGCAGGAGCTTGCAAAAAGAGAGGCTGAGGTAAAGGAGCGCGAGGATGCGAATGCCCAGATTGCGCAGGAACTTGAAGACAAGGAAAAAACTCAGGCTGAGCGTGAAAAAACATTTAATAATTTAGTAAAAAAATACGATGATAGAAGTGTAAACATCGAGCAAATTGTTGCAAATTTGAACGGTATGCCGCCAAAGAGCGCGGTTGGAATTCTTGTTGAAATGGATGACCAGGATGTTATTGATGTCCTTCGCCGCGCAGACGAGATAGCCGCAGCTTCTGGTGAAGCTTCTACAGTCGCCTATTGGCTTTCCTTGATGCCTGGCGAGCGCGCTGCTGAAATTTCACGCAAGATGGCAAACAAGCCGCTTTCAATAAACTAGCGGCAGAGCTTGGCAAGAATGGCGCTCCGGTGTTTATAAAGTCCGGAGGTTGCCATGCAGGCGTTAAGCTTACAGATTGTGAATCCACAGCAGGAACGCGATGTTTCTGCAAAAAAAATTCCCGCTGCAAAATCAGAAGGCAGAGAGCCGTCATTTAAGGAAATGGTGGAATCTGCTTCGAAAAATGCTGATTCTCCCTCTAAAGAAAAAAATGTCAAGGCTTCAAAAATTCAGGACGGGCCTTCCGAAGTTTCTGCTGAGCCGGATGTTGCCATGGAAGCGTATCAGTCATCAGCTGTTTTTGCATCTTTTGCTGTTCTGGACGAGGCTTCCGCTCAGCCTGATTTTCAGAGTGAAATTCCTGCGGTTCCTGTTTTTGAAGATTTGCCTTCTGACGTGCAGATTTCATTTTTAAAGTCAGATGTTTTTCCTGCAAAGAGCGCGGATGATTTTCCTGAGGATGGCATTTCGTTTCTTCCGGTGAGTGAAATGCAGAATTTGCAGACGGCGCAGGTTCTTTCTGTTGATGAGCCTGAAAAATTCTTGGAGAGCGTCAGGATTTCCGCCCAGGTTTCTGGATTCAAGCCGGAGCAGAAAATTGATGCGGTTCAGACAGTTCAGGATGAGCTTGCCTTGCTTCAGAATTCTGCCGCTCTCGGGCAGCTTGCAGTTTCTTCAAGTACTGATGAAAAGAATCCTGACTTTTTCAATTTTGAGCTTTCTTCCTCTGATGGCAAGGAAATAAAGGAAGCTGTTTCTCTCTTTGAAAATATTTTTACAGTTACTGATGAGCGTTCTGTGGAGCAAAAAATTTCTGACTTTAAATCTGAATTTGAATCTGGATATTCAGAGAAGGATAACAGCCTGAATTTTTCACTTTCGCTTTCTGAGAACGCAAGGCAGAATATTCTTTCTTCAAACAGCCAGACAGCAGGAGCTTCCGGCTCTACATTTCAGCAGATGCTTGCCCAGCAGATTCAGTTCAACGCTCCTGACTTTGCGCGCGCTGGAAGCATAGTTCTGCAGGACAACAATTCCGGCTCAATAAACATGATTTTAAAGCCTGAAAACTTAGGAAATGTTAAAATAAATCTTCATCTTTCCGATAATGTGATTACAGGGCAGATTACTGTAAACAGCAAAGAAGCTTTCGATGCTTTTAAACAGAATATGGAGACTTTAAAGCAGGCTTTTCAAAACAGCGGATTTGAAAATGCAAATTTAAGTCTTAGCTACGCCGATACTTCTTCCGGCTCATTTGCGCAGGGAGAACGGCAGCAGAGCAGCGAGCAGTTCTTTTCTAACAAAGCTTACGGTGATTATGCGTCTTCCGCTGAAATTGCAGGAACGTCTTCTGTTCAGGCTGCCTATACCGGGGATTCTGACAGAAAAATCAGCGTGGTTGCATAGTTTTCTATACGGAGAAAAAAAATGGACGGAATTCAGTTGAACACAAGGCTTTCTGACCAGGAAATGGCGAAGCTGAATATGCAGGTGGACTCTTTCAACAAGTCGATTACGATTGAAGGAAGAAAAGTCCAGCGCGATTTGGGAAAGGATGATTTCCTTAAGCTTTTGATTACTCAGCTTTCAAACCAGGATCCGACTTCTCCTATGGAAAACACAGAATTCATTGCGCAGATGGCCCAGTTCAGCTCGCTTGAGCAGATGACAAACATGAACCAGGAATTTGCGAAGATGAATTCAATGCTTGTCTCTTCTCAGGCTGTGGGCACAATTGGAAAGACTGTTGATATTTCGATTGGCGACACAAAGACGACCGGCGTGGTTGAGGCTGTAACTTACGGAGCGAATCCGCAGGTTCGTGTAAACAATATGTATTATGACATGAAACAAATCTCCGCAGTTTACGGAGAATGAGTTCAGGTTGGGGAACTCGTATAAAAAATCATAAGAGGGTAAATTTATGATGAGATCACTTTATGCAGGCGTTTCAGGCTTGCAGAATCACCAGACAAGAATGGATGTAATTGGAAACAACATCTCCAATGTCAACACCTATGGATTCAAGAAAGGACGCGCGACTTTTCAGGACATGATAAGCCAGCAGATTAACGGCGCCGCCCGTCCTACAGAGGAAGTGGGAGGCGTGAATCCTAAGGAAGTCGGACTTGGAATGAGCGTTGCCACAATAGACACGATATTCACACAGGGAAACCTTCAGACAACAGGAAACACAACCGACCTTGCGATTCAGGGAAACGGTTTCTTTGTTCTTAAGAATGGCGATGAAACATTTTATTCACGCGCAGGTGTCTTTGGAACAGACTCAAACGGAACTCTTGTAAACCCTGCAAACGGTCTTCGTGTTCAGGGCTGGATGGCAGAGGATGTGAACGGACGTCAGATTGTGCGCAGCTCGGCGACTCCAACAGACCTGGTGATTCCTGTAGGCCAGAAAGACCCGCCTAAGGCCACAGAAAATGTAAGGTACTTCTGCAACCTTAACAAGAACACTCCTGAAATTCCTGACAATCCGACTGCGGATCAGGTTATTGAAGGAACCTGGCAGACTGAAATCGATATTTACGACACTTATGGAAATGCGCATCAGGTTCAGATGAATTTTGCAAAGGTTCCTGGAAATCCAAACCAGTGGACTGTCACTGTGAATGTTGATCCTGACAATGCGGAATTCACCCAGACTAGAATCGGCTTTGGAACAACAGACGGCGTGCAGAACACTTACACTTTGAATTTTGACAACACAGGAAAGCTTCAGTCTGTGGTTGACAGCGCAGGAAATCAGTCTAATCCTCAGGGAGAGATTGTGCTTCAGGCGTCTTATGCTGTCGCTGATTCAAATGCTGATGCGGCTGGAAATCCATACCGGCAGACTTTCAATTTGAATCTTGGAACGATTGGCTCAATGGAAAACACAATCACGCAGGCCGCTTCAAAGTCCACGACAAAAGCAAACTATCAGGACGGCTACAAGCTCGGCTATCTTGACAACTTTAAGATTGACCAGTCGGGCGTAATCACAGGCGTTTACTCAAACGGCTCGGTGCGCACAATCGGTCAGGTTGCCATGGCGAGCTTTACAAACCAGGGCGGACTTGAAAAGAAAGGCGACAACACTTACGCAGAATCAATCAACTCTGGAATGGCGAATATCGGCGAAAGCGGAACACAGGGAAAAGGAAGCATGCTTTCTGGAACTTTGGAAATGTCAAACGTTGATCTTACAGAGCAGCTTACAGACATGATTGTAACCCAGCGCGGATTTGAGTCAAATGCAAAAACAATTCAGACTGGCGACTCGATGCTTGAAACAGTCTTGGGATTGAAGCGCTAATTTTGTTGAACTAGGATTTCTTGAAAGCAATTTCTTGAGAGCCTCTGATTCATAACCCAACCTTGGCCGGACAGATGAACCCTCGTTTGTCCGGCTTTTTTTTGTAAAACTGATTTTATGCCTGCCTTATAGTGTGTAAAAAAAATAGTGGAAAGGAGAGAGGCGGCTGGCAAAACCGAGGCAACTAATTTGCCGCTATTTTTTATTCACTATAAAAACTCAAAATTAAGGCTATGCAAAATGCCGGGGTAAAGTACAGTTTTGCTTTTTTGAGCCTTTCGTTTGACTACGCTAATATTTTTTGATATAATAGTTTCAATTTTTGTGAGGGGTAAACTATGATTTTTCCACTTGAAGAACTTGCTAAATTTAAAGGCGGAATGTACGCCATTACTGTTGCTGCCAGCCGCCGCGCATATCAGCTTGCAAAGCTTGCCATGATAGAAGATCCTGCTGTTTCTGAGCTCGTAGAAGACAATGATGGAAAAGTTGTAAGCCTTGCGGCCCGTCAGCTTTTTTCTGGCGAAGTCAAGTATGCAATTGAATCTTCTGTGCGCTAGCAATTTTTATATTGATTGAAAATTGATTCCAGTAATTGTTGTTTTTGCACCGACTGCTTGCGGAAAAACTGCTTTGGCTGAAGACTTGTTCGGCAAAAGCAGTTCTTTTATTTTTAAAGGAAAGGCTGAAGTCATAAGCGCAGACAGCCAGGCTGTTTATAGAGGCCTTGATATTGGAACTGCGAAGCCTTCAAAAAAAGAGAGGGAGGAGCTTGCTTTTCATCTTATTGACATAGCCGAGCCTCAGGAGCAGTTCGGCCTTGGAGATTTTCTTGAGGCTGCTGACTCCTTGTGCGCTCAAATCTGGAGCAAAAAGAAAATTCCAGTTGTAACCGGCGGAACCGGATTCTATATAAGAAACTTTTTGCTTGGGCCTCCTTCAACGCCGGAAAGCCGTCCGGAAATCAGGGCGCAGATAAAGCAGAGGCTTTCAGACTTGGGAAAAGAAAGCCTTTATGCAGAGCTAAAGATTGTAGACCCTGCAAGCGCAAAAAAAATAAATATAAATGACGAGTACAGGCTCTGCCGCGCTCTGGAAATTTTTTATTCCTGCGGAAAGCCTCTAAGCTCCTTCAGCCTTCCTTGTAAGCTTAGAAGCCAGTATAACTTTTGCACATTGATTTTAAATCGCAGCAGGGAAGAGCTTTACGAGCGCATTGATTTGCGTGTTGAAAAAATGTTTGAGGCCGGTCTTGCTCAGGAAGTTGAGGCTTTAAAAAAATCCGGGCTCACAAAAGATTCTCCTGCTATGAAAGCCATCGGATACAGCGAATTTTTTATGGACGGACTTTCCTTGGAGCAGATAAAGGAAAAAATAAAATTCAACAGCCACCGTTATGCCAAAAAGCAGTATACCTTTATGCGCGGAATTCCCGGAGCCATTGTTGTGCAAGCGGATGATAAAGAAAGAATAAAGAAAATAATTTTAGATTTTATCAGCTCAGTGTTATAATAAAAGTTGTGCCTTCGCCCGGCGTTGATTTTACATTTATGCTCCAGCCGTGGCTGTCTATAATTGACTTGACTACAGAAAGTCCTATGCCCATGCCGTTTTCACGCCTGGAGTTTGAGGCGCGGAAGAACAGCTCAAAAACTTTTTCCAAGTCGTCCTTTGGAATTCCAACTCCTGTATCGCTTATTGAGATTTCTATTTTGCCGGCCGGGTTTTTCTTTGCTTCAAGCGAAATCGCATCTCCGTCGTTTGTGTAGCGAAGCGCGTTTCCGTAGATATTTTCAAGGGCTCTTGTAAAAAGGTTTTTGTCCATAAGAACCTGCTGCTCCTCGATTTCTATGGAGCTTGAAATTTTCCGCCTGTATAGTTCCGCAGTACATTCCATGTTCGCCGCAAAGTCATTTAAAAACGATTTTATCTCAACTGGCCTTAATGTTTTTTTCCATTCAGTGTTGTCCATTTTTACATAGTTGATTAAGTCGTTAATCATTGACTCAAGCTGGCCGGCCTTTGTGTTTATTATTGAAACAGATTTTTTTATATCACCGGTGCTGTTTACAATTCCGTCTGAAACAGCTTCTGAGTAGCCTTTTATGAGCGCGACCGGTGTTCTAAGGTCGTGGCTTATTCCCATTATAAATCTCGAGCGGCGCTCAAGGTTTTCCTTTAGCGCTTTTCTCATCCGCTCCAAGTCTTCTGTCAGCAGGAGAATTTCGTTTGAGTTCCGTTTCCCTGAAATTTCAATTTTTGTGTCAAGCTCTCCGTTTGCAATTCTTTGGGTTGCCTTTTGGATTATTTCTATTGAATTTGAAATAGACTTCGCGATTAAGATAATCACTGTGATTGACAGCGCCTCAAAGACCATCAGAACAAAAAATATGTGCGTCATGAATTTAGGAATCCGCTTTAGGGAGCCTTTGTCCTTTGTGTAGAATCTGCTTACAATCATGCCTTTGTTTCTGTGGTTTATGCTTTGCCCGCCATCCTCCTCCTGCTTAAGAAGGAAAGACTGGAACTGGTAGTCGTAAGATGAATTTGTTGTCTGCATAAAATCAAAAAGCTCTTTAGGACTGCGCTGGCTTCCTTCCTTTAGCTCCGGAATTGTGGAAAGGATTATTTTTGAGTTGTATAAAATCAGAACCTGGACTTCCGGCGGAATTCTTTCGATGTAGTTTTGAATTTGGTTCCAGTCGTTTTCTGAAAGATTCAGCTCGTTTATTTTCCTGATTTCCTTGTATCCTTTCATTAAAAATCTGCGCGGCGAATTGTAGTACGTGTAGATTGGAAAAAGAACCATGCATAGAGTTGGAAGTATTATAATTCCTATGATTAAAAGCGAAATCTGATTTTTAATTTTCATTCATTGCTTTCCAAATTGAACTGGTATCCCATTCCAAATACAGTTTTTATGTACTTTGGGTTTGCCGGATCGTCTTCAATTTTCCTTCTTAGCCGCTGGATGTAGACTCCGACCGCTGTCATGTCTCCGAACTGGGTTTTCCATACAGCGTAGAAAACTTGCTCCGGTGTTGCGGGCTTGCTGCTGTTTTTGGCAAGGTATTCAAGCACCTCGTACTCTTTTGTGGAAAGCGGAATTTTTTCAGATCCCTTTTTTAATATGCAGCTGTTGCAGTAAAGCGTGTAAGGCCCGAAATTTATAGTTTCTTCCACAGAGGCTTCTGTTGCGCAAAGCCGCGCCAGCTTGGACTGAACCCTTGCGACTAGAACCTTAGGACTGAACGGCTTTGTTACAAATTCATCCGCGCCGAATCCAAGCCCTTTGATTATGTCCTCGTCGGCATCCCTTGCAGAGACGATTATAACCGGAATCGTGGCTTTGTAGTTTTTTCTGAAAATCTTTAAAAAGTCGAATCCGCTCATTCCCGGAAGATTTAAGTCCAGAATTACAAGGGCAGGCGAATATCCTGCGTCCAGCTTTTCAAGCGCCTTTTCCGCGGTGTCAAATGACTGCGGCTCAAAATCCGCATTCTTAAGGTACATGCAGATTAGTTCCGCCATCTCTGGAACATCTTCAATTACAAGGATTTTTGTTTTCATGGCTGAAATTTACAATTATTCAGCAGGAAGTTCAAGAATTTCCAGCTGCGCCTAACAGATAATTATAGTTTATTTTCCGCAAAACGGCTTGCCAGGAACAGATAGCGGCCTTGCCACAAAGAATAGCTTGACGGCGCGCTATAACACGCATCGTCGTTTAAATGTAGGCTTGTAAGAGGCAAAATTCAGCATT
>CAZSJX010000013.1:0-59812 GCA_964607295.1 uncultured Treponema sp.
TGTGAAAATATTCCGCTTCGCTCCATATTTTCACGGGCTCACAAGCCCATAAATAGAAGTCCGCCGGAATGTATCCGGCAGAAACTGCATTTACTTTATAAGAAGACCCGCGTATGCCTTCAATGCGCCTTCCATTTTTCCAGAAAGAACAGCCTTCGCAAGGGTCTTTCCAAGCTGAACGCCTTCCTGGTCAAAACTGTTTATATTCCAAATGAATCCCTGGAACATAACTTTGTTCTCGTAATGAGCCAAAAGCGCGCCAATAGTCCTAGGAGAGACCTGATTTCCATAAATAAGGCTGGACGGACGCTCCCCGGAAAAGAACTTGTTTGGATTCTCGTCATTCTTTCCGCAGGCGAAGGCAACAATCTGAGCCGCAACATTAGCGCAAAGCTTTGTCTGGCTTGTGGAATCCTGAATAACAACATCTTTTCCAGTCTGATTTTCCTTAAACGCAATAAACTGAAGCGGAATTACATTTGTTCCCTGATGAAGCAGCTGGTAAAAAGAATGCTGTCCATTTGTTCCAGGCTCGCCAAAAATTACAGGGCCAGTAACATAATTTATCTTTTCACCAAAGCGGTTGACACTTTTTCCGTTGGACTCCATGTCAAGCTGCTGAAGATGCGCCGGGAATCTTGAAAGCGCCTGCGAATATGGAAGAACCGCCGTTGAAGGATATTCCTGAACATTGCGCTCATAGACACCAATCAGCGCGTCCATAAGAGCAGCGTTTTTTGTTATATCTTTTTCGGTTGCAAGCTTGTCCTCTTCTGCCGCGCCCTGTAAAAAATCAGCAAAGACTTCCGGGCCGAACGCAAGGCTCAAAATAGCGCCGCCAACTCCAGAAGAAGAAGAATAGCGTCCGCCGATGTAGTCATCCATAAAAAACGCTTCAAGATAATCCGGGCTTTTCGCAAGCGGAGAAGTTTCGCTTGTTACCGCAATCATGTGTTTGCTTGGATCCAGACCGGCATTCTTCAAGAAATCCTTTACAAAAGACTCGTTTGTCAAAGTTTCAAGCGTTGTGCCGCTCTTAGAAACAAGAATAAAAATCGTCTTTGAAAGATCCATGGACTGAAGAACAGCCACCGCATCATCAGGATCAACATTTGAAATAAAGCGCGCATCCATTTTGAAATTTCCAGTTCTTTTCGCCCAGTTTTCAAGAGCAAGGTAAATCGCGCGCGGTCCTAAATCAGAGCCGCCAATACCAATCTGGCAGACCGATGTAAATTTTTCGCCTTTCTCATTCACAATTTTTCCAGAATGAACTTTTTCTGCAAAGGCCGCTATTTTTTTCTGCTCATTTATATAGAAGTCACGCTTATTAACTCCATCCGCGACAACATCTTTTCCGAGCTGTCCGCGAAGAAGCTGATGAAGAACCATCCGTTTTTCGCCGGTATTAATCACATCTCCATTATACAATGCCTCGAATTTTTCCAAAAGCTGGCTTTCTTCTACAAGCTCTTTAAAAATTGAAATCACCCTGGCATTGACTTGCTTTGCTGCGTAATTGTAAACAAGTCCGTCTGCCATAGGAATCGAATATTCAGACACACGCTTTGCAGCATCTGCGCCTGAAAGCTCCTTTGCAACTGAAACACAGCCTTTTAAAGCCTGAAGTTTTTTAAAACTTTCCAATGTGTCCAAGTTATTCCATGAGATATTTGACATAATGATAGCCTCTCAAAAAAATAGTTTGCCATTGAGTATATCAAAAAAAAAAATTATATGCTAGAATGGCAAGACAATCTATTCTTAATAAAAGAGTTAGCTAAAATGAATTTTCAAGTTAAAAAAGTATTTTTCATCGCAGCAATTTTTTTCGCTTCAGTCTCAAAAATCAATTCACAGGATGCAAGCGGATTTCTTCCTGATGAAATTTTTTTGAGAACAACAACACAGTCATGCTGCAAGTATTTTGAATTTACGCTTGTAGATGGAAGAATATACGCAAAGAAGCACAGCGAAAAAAAATGGAAGCTCTTTCTAAAAACCGGCCTGCCCTATTCAAAAATGGAGACAACAGGCCTTGATGAATTTCCGCCTCCAGAACGAATTACAGAAATTTCCGCAGATGGAGACAGCCTTTTTGTTTTTGACAGCAACGGAATTCTTTATACAGTTTTTTTAGACAAAAGCGCGCCAGAGAAGCCATTTATATGGAGACGGGCATTTGGATTTCCAAAAGGCGAGAACGGATTTTTAAAGCAAGATGAATTCACCAGGAATAAGAGAGCGTGGTCGATGGGATGCCGCAGAAAAGATGTTTTGTACCACACTGATATATACGGAAATGAGCATCACTACGGAACAATGGGACTTGAAACAATTTATTTTTTAACAGAAGACGGAATGCACATAAGATTCACTGACAGCGGCCTTCCTGCTGATTTTAGCCGGCAAATTCAAGTTCCGCAAAATGGAAGGTTTATTTCGGAAAATTTAAGCGCTTCTGCAGATACAATTTTTTTAATCGGCGCGAAGGGAACAATGTACACAAGGCTCATCGACTTTGACACAATGGGCTGCGATCCGATGTGGTTTCAATATACATACGACAAACTTGAACAAAAGAAAAAGGGCAAGAACTATTTTTCAAATTACTCCCCATGGGCATTGCCTGCGGAAGACTGGTTTGAGCAGCCAAAAATCAAGACAGAAGGAAAAGGGAGAATTTCAAAAATAATAAGCATTGCGCAAAACGGACAGGGAAACGACGCCAGAATTTTAAGAGTCGCAGGAACAAATAAAAACGGAATCACAGGATTTTATGAAAAAAACATTTTTGAATCTGAATGGAAATTTATTGAAGAAGAAATCTTTTTGGAAGAAAGCGATTTTCTGGATTCATCAGGAAGCGAGCTTGGAGAGGAAGCAGAATTTTCATATACAGGAAATCTTATAGTAAACGACTCCATAAAAGAAAATTTCAAATGCAGCCTAAATGGAGTTTCTCTAATGAGCGAGGACAAGTGTATTTTTGAAATCACTGATGGAGAGCAAACATTTTCATGCACATTGTTTCCTTTAGAAAAATGGACTTATCACAAAAGGAAAAATCCAGGATTCGACGGAACTCCAAGAAATTATTTTATAACAGTCGAGTTTAACGAGTCTAATCTCGACAATTATTCCGGGGAATTCAAGAAAACAATAGAAAGTATTTTTAAGAGCAAGAATCATGATCTTTTTGCATTCACAGGAGAAGGCACAAAAGAATATTTTGAAATAGGAATAAACAACACAAAAAGGCCTAGGCTGCTCAAGAAACCATTTTCAGCAAAAACTGCAAAATACATTTTTATGATGAAACGGGAAGGCATTGAGGAAATTCCAAAAATTTCAGAATTTGCGCTTCCTCTTTTAAAGGATTTTAAAAATGAAGAACTTCTTCTTGAACAAGGAAAAATTTATTCTATAAAAGAAAGAAGCCTTGTTCAAAGCAAAATTGATGAAAACAAAAAATACAAGGAGCTTCTAAATTCTGACTTAGAGCAATTTGAAGAGCTGAAAAAAAATGCGCGTCATACCAGATGGGGATATTCAGCTCTTGACTTTATAACAACAATAACATTTTTGAATAAAATAAATTTTCCAAAAATAAAGCAGCTTTCAACTTATGGCGCAGATTTGCTTGCGACAAATTTTTCTTCATTTGAAGAGCTTGTTCAATATAGAAACTTTGTCTATAAAAAAATTATTGAATTAATTGATCTTAGGATAGAAAATTATGAGAAAATAATTCAGGATTTTGATAACAACGAAATATTCAGCGAGCTGAATACAAATTTAAAAAATTCGTTCACGGAATATTTTGATGCAGTTTCGCTTCCTAAAAAAATGGAAATGAATATTAAACAAAACAATATTACAATTGAACAATTCAGCGATGTTTCATACTTGCCAGCGTATTATTTAAAAACACAGAACGGAACAATTGTGACTATAGTTTTAAAAAACAGCGCAAGCAAAATTCTTGATTTTCTGAATAATAATAAAAGCTTCACAAATTCTTCATTAACGTTTAATGCAAAATTTATTTCCACTGAAATATCCGAATATGATTTAAAAGAAACGAAATCATTCAAAAAGCTGCTTGATAAAAAAGGAACAGTTGAATGGAATGGCAAAACTCTGAAAATTCTGGCAGGCAAAAAAGTTTTATTTGAGGGAACTTTATAACTAGCAAAAGCCTTGACACAAAATGTATATTTATTCATACTTATGCATATTTCGAGGTATATTTTGAAAGACAGACTTTTGAGACTAAAGACAATCCGAAAATTAATTAAAAACAATAGAATAGAAAGTCAGGATGAGCTTTTAAATCTTTTGCATGACGAAGGCTTTGAAGTTACACAGGCAACACTTTCCAGAGATTTAAAGCTCATGAAAGTTGGAAAAATAAGCGACGGACACAATGGCTATGTCTACACTATTCCAGAAGAGGAAATCGAAAAAGAGAGCGAGCAAATTTATATACGTGATTTCTTGCGCGGATATGTAAGCATTGAAGCCAGCGGAAATATAATTGTAATAAAAACTTTTGGCGGACACGGAGACAGCGTTGCGAATGCTCTTGATGCAATGAATCTCAATGAAATAATTGGAACTATAGCAGGAGAAAACTGCATATTCGCATGTCTTAGAGAAGGTGTGCACGCCAAGAATTTTCTTGAAAAATTAAAGGAAAAAATTCCAGAGCTTGAAATTTAAAAAAGCTCTACATAAGTTTTTCCAGATCCGCCCTCTTCCGGCCTTGCAAAATGAAATTCCTTAACACAAGAGCAATGATTTAAATAATCTGTCACAGCCTGCTGCAATATTCCATTTCCTTTTCCATGTATTACAGAAAAATTTTTAAATCCATTAATCATGCACAAATCAAGCTGCCGTTCAAGAGTCTTTATTGCATCTTCCGCCCTCATTCCCAAAAGCCTAAGCTCAAACTTTGGAGCCTCGCCGCTTTTTTCATTTTTAGAATCACATTCGATTACAACCGAAACACTTCTATCAACGGACTTATTTTCCAATGGAATAATATTTGACTGTGGAAAATTCATTTTCATAGAGCCAAGCTGAACTTGCCAAATTTCATTTTTAATTTTTCTAACAAGAACACCTCTTAGCTTATCATTTCCCACAAGAACTTCCGCACCTTCTTTAAAAAGCTCTTCAGGCTTTTTCTTTTTAACGCTTGGATTTTCAACTGCGAAAACACTGGCATTTTTTAATGCATCTGAATTTGAAAGCCTTCCTTTTGATTTTTTATTCTTAGAAGAAACTGATTTTTTTTCTTTAAGCGATGAAAGCCTCATTCCGTTTTTCAGAATTTTATCCTCTTCATTTTGAAGCGCAGAAATTTCTTCTTCCAAAAATAATTTTTTGCTCTCTATGTTTTTTTCCTGCTCGTCAATTTCTTTTGTTGTATCAGAAATAAATTTCCTCATGCTCAAAATTTTTTCACGTGTGATTTCTCCCTCTCTTAGAACCCGGACAAGATTTTCGAGCTTGCTTCTCATTTCCTGCAAGAACGCAGTGCTTTTCGAATGTTCAATCTTATTAAGCTCTATTTCTTTTTGAAGAAGCTTTATTTCACGTGAATGAATTTTTACTTCCTTCTTAGAAAGTTCATCCTGAATTGTCTTTTGATTCTTTATAAGCTCTTCCAGTTCAATATGCTTTTCAGTCAGCCCTTTTATCAGGGAACTTACGTCAGCCTGTTGATTTGAAATATAGCATTTTGCCTGATCGACAGTTTGCTTTGGCAAGCCGGAATTCAAAGCTATTTCAATTGCGTGGCTTTCACCTGACATTCCAACAAGAAGCTTATAAGTTGGGCGCAAAGACTCTGAATTAAATTCAACGGAAGCATTAATACACTTTGGATTTGTATATCCGTAATTTTTTAAAACTCCATGATGAGTAGTTGCAAGCACAAAGGAATTTTTTTCAAGCAAAGAATCAAGCACAGCCATAGCAATAGCGCCGCCTTCAAGAGGATCAGTTCCAGTGCCCAGTTCATCAAGCAGCACAAGACTATGCTCATCCGAATGTTCCAAGGCAAGCGCGATATTTTTCATGCGGCTAGAAAAAGTACTCAGAGACTCGTCTATTGACTGCTCATCTCCAATGTCCGCGAAGATAGAATTGAAAAAAGGAAGCCTTGTTCCTTCATCGGCAGGAATAGGAAAACCAGCCTGATTCATCAAAGAAAAAAGCGCAACAGTTTTTAGTGTTACAGTTTTTCCGCCCGTATTTGGACCTGTAATAATCATGACAGTTTTTCCAAACATAAAATTAATTGTTACAGGAACCGCTTTTTCCGCTAGAAGTGGATGCCGGGCATTTAAAATCAAAGGAGGCTCTTGTTTTATATCACAGTTTTCTGCAAAAACTCCATGAACCGCAGATTGATATTTCGCAGCAGCGCAAGTTGAATCAAGCAGCAGCATTGAGTCATAACACAAAATAAAATCAGAACAATATTCTTTCAAGCTAGAGGAAAGCTCTTTAAAAATTTTATTAAGCTCAGACTGCAAATTAAATTCTTCCTGAACAAGCTGATTGTTTGCCCGCACAATTTCCTCTGGCTCAATATAAAGCGTTTGTCCAGAGGCGCTCACTTCATGCACAATTCCCTTTACAGCTCCCCTGTGGTCTGAGCGGACGGCAAGAAGCTCACGGTCAGCTTTAAAAGCCGGAACATTATTTTGCAATGCGGAATTCAATGTTGAATCAGCAGTATATTTTCTTAACGCAGATTCAATTTCTTTGTGAAGAGAGGAAATCCTTTTTCTTATTTCCCTAATGGCAGGCAAATCTCTTACTTCGCCAGTTGAAATATCAATAATAGAAAAGATTTTATTTCCCGGTTCTTTCAGACATGGCATTGAATTCGCAATTTTAAAAAGCTCAGGAATTTCAAGTTCAAGAGAAGCTGACTTTATACAATCACAAGCCTCATCTGCATAAATGCAAAAAAGACCAAGCGCAAAAATCTGCTCATGCGAAAGAGAGGCACCATCAACTTTCAGTATTGAAAAAATTTCCTTTACTGGCGGCCAAGCCTTTAAGGCAGAAGGATAGCTTGAATTTAAATATACATTCCATTCCCGGCCCAATGATTTCAGTCTTGAAACCTCATTTATATCAGAAGAAGCTTCCCTTGAAAGTAAAAAACTTTTACCTTCTTCACTTGCTGCAAAAGAAGAAACGTCTTCTCTTATCCTATAAAAATCAAAATCACGGGCAACCTGCCCTTTCAAAAAAATATCGTTCTCGCTGCTCATAAATATTTTAAAATTTCGTCAGGCTTGTCAGCAAATTTCTTGCCGCCGGAATCCAACAAAAACTTTTTGTCTCTAAATCCCCAAGTTACGCTTATACAAGGAATTCCTGCATTCTCCGCAGTTTTTATATCAACATCAGAATCGCCCACATAAACTGTTTCGCCTCTGCTGACTCCGAGAATCCGCATGACTTCCAGAACAGAATCCGGAGCAGGCTTTCTATTTCTTCCCTCAATATCACCAACTGCAGTTTCCGTTTTTATAGCTGAAGAAAAATAATACTGCGCAAGCTCTTTTACCTGAGCATCAGGCTTGTTTGAAACGATTCCTGTTTTTATTCCCATGCTATGCAAAGTTTCAATCAAATTTAAGATTCCGTTGTATGGACGGGTTTTATTCTGCCAATTATCCGCATAGTTTTTCTTCATCAATATGACTGATTTTTCATATTCCGGATTTTCTTTTCCGCCAGGAATTGCAAGTTCCATAAGCCGCGCAATTCCATTTCCTACAAACCGCCGGACTTCATCAAGCGAGCGCAAAGGAAAATTCATCTGACGCAAAGTTTCATTGCAGCTGTCAGCCAAATCATCAAGAGTATTTAGGAGAGTTCCATCCAAATCAAAAATTACAGCTTTTGTCATTTTAACTATTCTTCTTAAAAAATGAAATTAGAAAGCAGATTAAAAAAAATGCAGCATTAACCAAAACAATCGAAGCACCGCTAGCCGAGCCAGTATAATACGAAAAGCAAAGACCTGCAATTCCGCCTGCAAGGGAAATCAATTCAGAAACAATCAGATATCCTCTTGAACTTCTGCTTACAAACCGCGCAGAAGCTGCAGGAAGCACAAGCATACTGTTAATCACAAGCAAACCGGTCCACCGTATACAAACAGAGACAATTGCAGCTGTCAGCAATGCAAAAATTTGTTCTATAAAAACTGTCTTTATTCCGCGGCTTTTCGCAAATGCTGAATGAAGGGAAACAACAAGCATTTTGTTGTAGAAGAAAATCCAAACAAAAAGCAATGCGGCCGCACAAAAAATCAGAAAGAGAATTTCTTCCGGCTGAATACTAAGAATATCACCAACAAGATATTTTTGATACTTTGAAAAATTTCCGCCAGCAGACAAAAGAACAATTCCTAGCGCAACTGATGTTGAAGAAAAAACTCCAATAATCGTATCGCTGGAAGATTTTCCCCTTGCTTTCACCATGATTATTGAAAAACCGAGCAGCACTGAAAATAAAACCATAGAAAGTGTGACATCGGGAATTCCTAAAAGAACTCCAAATGCAATTCCTGTTAAAGCAGAATGTCCAATAGCATCACTAAAAAAACTCATTCTGTTTGAAACGACATAGGTTCCTAACGCGCCAAAAAGAGGCCCTGCAACAACAATGGCCATCAATGCATTTTTCATAAAATCAGGAGAAAGCCATTCAAAAGGAAAAATGAAACTCAAAAAAGAATAAAGATGCTGCATAAAATTTTTCACTCCGTTTTTTCAAATTCATCAGGAAGCATAATATGGCCGAACACTTCAATGAAATCCTGCTGACGATAAACATCTTTTACAGTTCCAACAGCCGCGCTGGCATTGTTTATAAAAACAACCCTGTCAGCATGGCGCGCAACCAAATCCAAATCATGGCTTATCAAAATAATCGTTATATCAAAATCCCGGCGTATAGAGGAAACAAGCTCATAAAAAGACTTCAGCCCTACTCTGTCAACACCGCTCACCGGCTCATCTAAAAGCAAAATATCAGGCACCGGATTTATTGCAAGAGCAAGCATAACACGCTGAAGCTCACCTCCAGACAAATCACAAACCCTGCGTTTTAAAAGATGCTGGGAACTCGTGCATGAAAGAATTTCAGAAGCTGAACTCACATCCTTTTTTCTATGCCTTAGCCAGACTGGCCGTCCTGAAGTGCAGGCCAAAACCAAATCCTCAACGCACACAGGACTTCCGGGTTCAACTGAAAGAGCCTGAGGAACATACCCAAACACAGGCTTGGTTGTTGTGTACGGAATTCTTTTTCGGCAAGTGCAAAAACGGTCATGGTCAGTTGTGTGGTCCTTGCCGCATTTTCCGGCGCATCGCTCACCTTCAAAAATTATATTTCCTGAATGAGGAACTGAGCCCAGCAATGCCTTTATAAAAGTTGTTTTCCCGGCTCCGTTTCTTCCAACAATAGCGGTAAGCTCACCGCAATGCAAATGGAGATTTATATCTTTCAAAATATATTCTCCGCCAGCCTTTACACTTAAATTTTCTATTCTTGTGCAGCATACATGGGATTTTCCAACAAGGCACGGCATTATTTTCTTTCCTCGGAAAAAGCGCTCAGCAAAACCTCAAGATTTTTTTTCATTCCCTCAATATACGCATTTTTTTCCAGACGGCCGCTCACACAAGGGTCAAGCTCATAAACCGAAAGTCCTGTCTCCTTTGCAATAATTTTTGCTGAGCTGGATGAATACTGCGGCTCCGCAAAAAGCACTGGACTTTCTCCGCTGTCCGAGGCTGCTTTTATTTGTTCAATTGTCTCCGCCAGCTCTTTTGCGCTTGGAACAGTTCCAGGCTCACGCTCAATCACTGCTGAAATTTCAAGATTAAATTCCTTTGCAAAATATGGAAACGCCTCATGAAATGTTATAATCTTTCTTCCAGCGAAACAATCCAGAGCGGCCTTCATATTTTCTTCAAGAGCCGTCAGTTTCTTTATATAAGCCTCTGAATTCTTTTTGTATCCTGCTGAATTTTTTGAATCCAGGGAACAAAGTCCGTCTGCTATTTTTTGCACTTCATAAACCGCGCCGGAAAGACTTACCCAGACATGGGGATTTTCATCCAGAAGCTCAAAATCCTTAGAGGCGACAACAAGTGAATTTTTTTTCAGTGCAAAAGCCTTGTCAAAAAAATCCTCCATTCCGCTTCCATTTACAACAAGAATATCGCATTTTTCAATGAGATTCATATCGCCAGTTGTAAGCTGATAATCATGCAAACAGCCTGTTTCAGCAGGAGCCAAAAGCGAAAGTTCAATTCCGTCTATTCCGTCTGTTAAATTCAAAAGCATTATATAAATCGGATAAAACGATGCCGTAATTTTTAGCTTTTCAGAAGCAGCTGAAGCAGGAGCCTGTTTTTTTGATAAAGAAATTTTCCAAACTGAAAAAAAGGACACGATAAACACAAAAAAGCAAATTGTAAAAATTAAGGTTACTTTAAGAGATTTTTTTTCTACCATAAATTATATTTTATCTGAACTAAAAATTATTTACAATAAGCCCAAAAGGAACATTGAAATACTATCAAAAGCAAGATTTTTAAC
Organism: uncultured Treponema sp.; assembly: GCA_964607295.1. Classification (GTDB taxonomy): domain Bacteria; phylum Spirochaetota; class Spirochaetia; order Treponematales; family Treponemataceae; genus Treponema_D. The sequence goes on from CAZSJX010000013.1 coordinate 10,651, forward strand.
CGCTGTTTCAGAAATCAGCAAAAAGCAACAATTTGTTTTTTAGAATAGCACAAATTTTAGTTGACGTATATATAATTTCAGTTCATAATAGGAAAAATCTTTGAGGAAAAAAATGTCAAATCAGATTGTTACAACAGGAATTTCTTTTTTTGGAGCAGACACTTTAAAAAATTTCAATGAAGAAATAAAAAACAGCGGTTTCCAAAGAGTTTTTATCATAGCAAACCCAGAATTTCAAGCCGCATTAAAGAAAATCTCCTCAATGCTCGCAAAAAATAGAATTGTATACAGCATTTTTGACAGAGTAAGCCCAGCAGCATCGCTTTCCGACACAAGAGCCGCATTAAATTCGGCGAAAACACTTAGACCGGATGCAATAATTTCTGTAGGAACAAAATCAGTTTCTGATATTTCAAAGGCAGTGTCGCTTCTTCTTTCAAATCAGGAAATTTCAGACCCAAGAAAACTGGAAGGAAAGGCAAAATCAAAAAACAAAGCGGTTCCACTTTATATGTTTTTCACTTCGCTTGGAAATGCGTGGGACTCAAGCCACATTTTTATTCTGGAAGATGAGACGCAAAGAAAAAAAATAGAATGTGCGGATTTGAATGCGCTTCCAAAAGCGCTTTTTTTTGACACAGAGATTGCCAGTTTTTCAGACAGAAACAGCATTTCACTTTCAGCAGCCGCGCTTTTAATTTCATCCATTGAATCGCTCATCTGCAAGTCTTCATGGAATTTAACAGACAGCTTCGCATTAAAGGCAATAAAATTAATTTCAGAAAATGCGGTTTCAGCTGCAAAAGAAACTTCAAAGGCAATTGAGAATATTTTGTATGCGCAGTACTGTGCAGGCATAGCTTTTGCAAATGGAGGCGCGGCTCTCGCAACAGCAGCATCCCTTTCCATAGAAGCAGCTGCCGGCATTTCATTTTCAAGAATTCTGTTTGCAATCTATAAGGAAACGATGGAATTCAGCGCGGCTTCAACGGGACAAAAATACCGGGACATAGCGGCAAGCATGGGAGCAAAAGTATCATCAACAGCGGCACCTGAATCATTCAGAAAAACAGCAATAAATTCTGTTGAGAAATTTTTCAAGGAACTTTCTATAGCAAAGAAAACCAGCGAAGCAAAGATTTCAAAGGAAGATATTTCATTTATCCAGGAAAGCATCTTAAAAAACAGATATACAGAATTGAATCCAAAGACTGTAACAAAAAAGAAAGTCGCAGACATTCTGAAAGTTATTTTCTAAAAGACATCAAAGAAATTTCCGCAGCTTTCAATAACCTCAATAAAAGGAGCCAGGCTTTCTTTGCGCAGATTCATTTCTGACAAATATTCTTCAGCTTTTAAAATTGTTTTTTCAGAGGCAGTCCTTGACAAAATATAAAAAGTCCGGGCAATATCAAATTCTTTCGGACCTCTGCATGACAATAAAAAATCCGTGCAAAAAAAATTGTTGCATTCATCAGCCCATATATTTTTCAGGCAAAAGTTTCCATGGCAAAAAAAATTTCCTTCCGGAAGCTTTTTAATTTTCCGTATTACCGAAGAATTTTCTTTTGAATTTCCGCCTAAAATAAAAACAAGCAGATCCTTATAGCTTGCAAGGCCTTCTGCATTTTTACTTAGAATTTTTTCATGAAGCGAAACAAATTTTTTTGAGAAAGAATTTTTATCAATTGCGGACGGACACTGTCTCAAGAGTATTTCAGCATTTTTATTTTGAAAGACAATGCCAAAGCAGCCGTTTATCTTCAAAAAATCGCAGGGAAAAAATTGTGAAATATTTTGATTATATGCAAACTGAGAATTCCGAAAATCCATCAGCGCAAATTCTTTTGAAATGCTCTCATTGAACAGTTTCAGGATTTTTCCATAACCGGCTTTAAAAAGCTTATAAACCTTCTTTTCTGCAAGTATATTTTCTGGTGAAATAAAATTCGAAAACTCCGACTTGAACCTGCTTACAGAAATTCCGTCTCCGGTTTTAAAAAATTCAGTTGAAAACTCTGTGTTTTCCCTTAAGAAGTTTACATATCGTTTGATTTTCCTAACCAGTTTTTTTGTGCTGTAGCTCTTTGTTAGGCTTTGGTTTTCAACCATTCCGTGGAACAGCAGATTGTCAGTTATAATTGCGCCTGATGGATTCAAATTTGATTTGAATTTCTCAAAGAATTTTTCATACTGTGCTTTTGCCGCATCAATAAAAATCAAATCGAATTTTCCATTTATATCGCAGGACAAGGCGTCATTATTTATAATTTTTATTCTATTTTTCAATCCGCATTTTTCAACATTCCGAACCGCCTGAATAGTCCTGTCTATATCAATTTCAATAGTCGTAACAAAAACCGATTCTCCGGCAAGCGCAAACTTAATTGCAGAATATCCAACAGCAGTTCCAATTTCCAAGACAGTTTTTACATTATGCTCTTTTATAAATGCGCAAATAAATTCAGACGTTTCATCCTGCATGATGGGAACATTGTTTTTTTTCGCAAAAGATTTCAACTCAGGCAAAAATTCCGCTGACATTTCTAAACTGTCCTTCCAAATCTTTGTAAACTTTTACGCCGCTAAATTTCATCTCTTCCATTATCTGCTTGGTCTGCATCGCATTGTATTCGCCAGTCTCTAAAATTAAAATTCCACCCGGATTCAAAAAGCTGGCTGACTGTGAAATTAAATTCCGTATAATTTCAAGGCCGTCATCAAGACTGGTAAGATTTCCATACAAATCGACATCGCCGCATAAAGCAAGAGACGGCTCGCCGCGTCCATCTTTTAAAAGCTCAACAGTCTGTGAATAAGGAATGTACGGCGGATTTGAAACAATAATATCAAAAAGTCCGTTCCTGCTCTGGCCTAGATTTTCAAAAAGATTGCTCTGGACAAAAACGGTCCGCTCAAAAGCAGTTCTGCTAAGCAGGCGCAAAGCATTTTTTTTTGCAACATCAAGTGTTTTTCCGCTTATATCTGCAAAAATAATTTTCGGAAGCAATGGCAAGGGAATTATTTTTTTTTCCTCGATAAATTTTAAAATGCTGATTCCGACACAGCCGCTTCCCGAACACATATCGCATATAGAAAGAATTTTTCCGCCTGAATGTGCATGAAACTTTTCCTCAATAAAATTGACGGCATTCTCTACAAGTATTTCTGTATCCGGCTTCGGAATAAGAACGTTCTGGTCAACTTCAAAGTCATAACCAAAAAATTCTTTCACTCCTGTAATATAAGCGACAGGCAGGCCGGTTTTTCTTTTTTCAATCGAAGAGCAAAAAAGAGACTTCTGCATCTCTGAAAGCTCTGATTCAGAATGAAAAAGAATGAAAGTCTGATCGCACTTCAATATCCATTTTAAAATCACGTCAGCATCAAGGAGAGGATTTGAAGCGGACTTTAATTCAGATAATGCAAAATTCCTAGCCTGCCTTATTGTCATTCTTACAATTTCAGCTCACAAGATCAGAACTATCTTTCAGCTGCTCCTCTTTTGCATAAACATTCAAGGCATCAAGCATTTCATCCATGTTGCCCATCATGAACGAAGGAAGGTTGTGCAGGCTCAGATTTATGCGGTGGTCAGTAACCCTGTCCTGCGGAAAATTATATGTGCGGATTTTTTCACTGCGGGCGCCGCTTCCAACCATGCTCTTTCTCGCATCCGCACGTTCAGACTGACGCTTGCTTTCTTCAAGATCAAAAAGACGCGCACGGAGCACCCTGAACGCCTTGTCCTTGTTCTTGTGCTGGCTTTTTTCATCCTGCTGAATAACAACGATTCCTGTAGGGATATGTGTAAGACGAACCGCAGAGTCTGTTGTATTTACACACTGGCCGCCCGGACCTCCTGCACGCATAACGTCAACACGGACATCTTCCGGGCGAATTTCAATTTCAGTTTCCTCAGCTTCCGGCAAGACCGCAACAGTTACCGTTGAAGTCTGAAGCCGTCCCTGACTTTCTGTAGCAGGAACACGCTGAACACGGTGGACTCCGCTTTCCCAGCGCAATGTTCCATAGACAAATTTTCCTGTAATAGAAGTTACAATTTTATTGAAGCCGCCGACTTCAGTTTCCTGAGCTTCCATCGTTTCTGTTTTCCAGCCCTTGCGCTCTGCAAGATGCATATACATTTCCCATAAATCACGGACAAAAAGACTTGCCTCGTCTCCGCCCGCAGCGCTTCTAATTTCAAGAATAATATTCTTCTCGTCAAGAGGATCCGGAGGAATCAGCTTAAGCTTTATTTCTTCCTCCAGCTTAGGCTTTTTTTCTTCAAGCTCTTTCAGTTCTTCCCTTGCAAGCTCCTTCATCTCGCGGTCTTCTTCTTCAGTTATAAGAATTGTCGCATCCTCTATTCCCTTTAAAACTTTTTTGTATTCATCATAAAGAGACATGAGCTCAGTAAGCTGCTGATGCTCACGCATTGTTTCCTTGTATTTTTTTTGATCCTTAATCAAAGAAGCGTCGCCAATGAGTTCCGAAACCACGGCATAACGCGCAGTAAGATCTTCAAGTTTTTTTATCAAATCCATAGTCCATAAAATATACCGAGTTTCTATGAAAAAAGCAATGAACTGCAAAAACTGAAGCACAGCCGCTGGCATTAAAAATTCAGGTTTCTTATGAAAAGGCTTTCAAATGATTTTTCCTGGGCAAGGTTTACATGAACAGACTCTTCCGCAAGAGCAAGCGCAGAATTCCGCAATGCCAAATCAAGCAGCAGAAGAGAAGCGCCGCAAAGAGATGCATTTCCAGCTGAAACTGAATTCCTAGAAAGATAATCTGGAATCATCCTTACGGAGCAGGCATCTTTTACATCAAGAACAGAACCAAAACCTCCTGCCAAATAAAGAGTTCCCGACTTGCATCCAGATTTTTCAGAAAGAATATCAAGCGCGGCGGAAACAGCGGATTTTGCAAGCTGAAAATTTCTTATATCTTTCTGAGAAATATAAACTCCATCCTGAAGCACAATTCTTTCAGCTCCAGAGACAAATAATCCGGAAGAATCAATTATCCCCGCTTTTAAAAATGCAGAAACCGCGCTCAACATTCCTGTTCCGCAAATTCCCAAAGCTTTTTTATTTCCCAGAACAGAACACTTTATTCCGCCGGACGAAGAAGCCTCGACTTTTGCTATGGCGCCTTCCTGAGCTGGAATTCCGCACTCAAGTCCATAGCCTTCAAACGCAGGACCGGCAGCAGTTGACGCGCAGAATATTTTTTTTGATTCAGCGGAGAAAACACAAAGCTCGCAGTTAGTTCCGACATCGGCAAGAAATTTATTTTCATCCTTTTTCAGAAAACCGCAGGCAAGCATTGCGCAGACAGTATCGCCGCCAACAAAAGATTCAACAGCAGGAGCAAAATAAAAATCGCAGTCAGAAGGAATGCTTTTAAATTCAGCAAGATTTTTTGCAGGAATTGAAAAACCGAACCGGCTGGGAAGTGAAAATGGAAACTGGGAAAGCGTGGACACAGAAATTCCAAGCGACAAAGATTCCATCAAAGTGTTTCCTGAAATCACAATGCGCTTTAAAACTGCCCGGCCGCGGCGTTTTTCAATAAAAAAACTTTGAGCCTTAAAAAGCAGCTTTTCTGAAATTTTTTCTATTTGGGACAAAACAGTCTTATGCAGCTTTTCAAGACCGGAAGGCTGGCTTGAAAATAAAATCCTAGAAACAACATCGGCTCCAAATTCAACCTGGCAGTTTTCCTCTCCAATGGATGCAATCTGAATTCCGTCCTTCAAGGTAAACAGGCATGCCGCTATTGAAGTAGTTCCAATGTCAAATGCAATTCCAACAAAATTCAGCGGAAGAGAGGAATCTCCTTTTAAATTTTCAAGGCCTGAAAAATCCGCAAGAACAGATATGTTTTTTTTCGATTCCGAGCCTTCACACAAGCCGCAATGCCGGCAAACAGAGCAAACCACTTAAAAAAATATGACTCCAAAAACAGCGCCGAAAGCAACAACAGCAACAGGATGAACTTTTGTTTTAAAAAGAACAATTAAAGAAACCGCAAAAATAGCAAGAGCCGGAAAATTGAAAATCTGGAGAAATCCAGGCTCAACATTCAAAGCTTTCAGATTCAAAATCGTCAAAGTAAAAACCTGAACAAAAACACAAAGAACAAGTCCGCTTGTAACCGGCCTTAAAGTTTTAAATACAGATTTCACCAGAGGCTTTTCCTGAAATTTTGAAAAAAATTTTGCAATCAAAATAATTGTAACAATTGACGGAAGAACTTCTCCAACCGTCGCAATTATTCCGCCAGGCACTCCGTAAAGCTCGGTTCCAATGTACGTCGCAATATTTATTCCAATCGGTCCTGGAGTGCTTTCACTTATTGCAAGCATGCTGTAAAATTTTTCCGCGGAAATGAGCCCGTACTGGTTCACAAGGACATTCTGCATAAAAGACGCCGCAACCAAACCGCCGCCAACCGCGAAAAAGCCGATATACATGAAAACAAAAAACAATTGAAAAAGCGTCATTTTTGAATGCCTTTATCTGAATTAATTTTTTCTGAAACTGCAAAAGCAACAGCTCCAATAAAAGCCGCGCTCAAGATAACTAAAACCGTATGAGCATGAAAAAAATATATTGAAGCGAATGATGCCAAAAACAGCAGGACACTCCAAAGACTTTTTAGATTCTTTCTGCAAAGATTAAAAACTGCGTAGGCAAGCAAAGCCGCAACTGCCGCATTTATTCCCTTCATCGCTTTCTGAACCCAAAGAATCTGCTCAAAGTTTGAAATAAATTTTGCAATTAAAGTTATTATGATTACCGAGGGCGTTACAATTCCGACCGTAGCAAAAATTCCGCCTACAGCTCCCGCCCGCTTATGGCCAACAAAAGTCGCAACATTTACAGCGATTATTCCGGGTGTTGTCTGGGCAATTGAATAATAATCAAGGATTTCATCCATGGAAACCCATTTTTTTTCGCTTATCAAAACCCGCTCCAGCAGAGGAAGCATTGTGAGTCCGCCGCCAAAAGTTACAATTCCGATTTTAAAAAATGTAATAAACAAATCTACAAGTTCTTTTATTAAAGCCATAACGTATTGATAGTAAAATGAATAAATATGGAAGAAATACAAAAACTGAAAAGCTGCCCTTTTGCATTTAAACATTCCGGACAGCTTTTTTATAAAAAACTAGCACTCGCAGATTGGAACAAATGTTTCAGCTTTCAAAGAAGCACCGCCAATCAAGCCGCCATCAATATCAGGCTGGGCCAGAAGCTCAGGAGCATTAGAAGCCTTCATTGATCCGCCGTACTGGATTATAACTTCATCAGCAACTTTCTGATTGTAAAGCTTTGCAATGTATCCGCGGACAAATTTATGGATTGCCTGAGCATCTTCCGGAGTTGCAGTTTTTCCAGTTCCAATTGCCCAGACTGGCTCATAAGCGATTGTAACGCGCTTCATCTGCTCTTCTGTAACACCAGCAAGGTCGGCAGAAAGCTGGAATGCGCAAACCTGCTCAGCATTTCCTGCCTCACGGTCTGAAAGAAGCTCGCCGATGCAAAGATCCACCTCGAGTCCTTCGTTCAAAGCGCGGCGGACTTTCTTGTTGATAAGCTCGTCCGACTCTCCGATTTCATGGCGGCGCTCTGAATGACCAAGAATTACACACTGAACTCCAAGGTCCTTGAGCATTTCAGTTGAAATCTCGCCTGTGTGCGCTCCGTTTGCAGTTGCGGCACAATCCTGCGCGGCAAGAATAATGTTTGAACCTTTCACAACCTGACTTACAGCGTCAAGATAAACGAAAGGAACACCAATCATAAATTTGTTTGTCTTTCCTTTCAATGCGGAAACCAAGTCCGATGCAAGTTTTACAGCTTCCGCTTTGGAAGTGTTCATTTTCCAGTTTCCGGCGATATAATGAGTACGTGCCATATTTAAACTCCTGTAAAAAAAAACTAATGCCTGCAATTTTACAACAACAAGAAACTAAAATCAATTGTATGCACCATCTTCATCTTATGCCGAAAATAAGTCCAGCTGAATTTATTTCATTTGCATAAAAAAACATCAATGACGTTTGCAGTATAAAAAAAATCATGCTATAATAAGCGGAATAAAAGTATTGGAGTGAAAAATGAAACAGGAAGTTATTTTCAGCAAACAGGCGGACACACAGAGCGCGGTGCAGGAGCTGCTCAGCAAACTTAAAAACCCGCCGGAAAAATACAATGCGGTTCTTTTCTTTGCATCATCAGACTATGATTTTTCACTTCTTTCAGATTTACTTCATAAAAAATTCAGCGGAGCGCAGGTCATCGGAACAACAACTTCCGGTGAAATTTCAAGGGAAGGATTTACAAGCCGCACAATAGTTCTAAGCGCGCTTTCATGCGACAAAACAAAATTCTCAGGCGTTATTTTTGACGGCGTTGACAAATTTCCAATCATTCATAAAAAGGAGCTTGAGGACGCCGCAGGCAGAATAGGCATAAGATGCGCGGATCCAATGTCGCACAAAAATGCGTTTGCAATAACTTTCGTGAACGGACTTTGCAATGCGGAAGAGGCGCTGCTTTCATTTTTCTATGCAGTTATCAAAAACGACGACTTTATAATTGCCGGCGGCTCAGCCGGGGACGACCTGAAGTTCAAAAAGACTTTTGTAAGCTGCAACGGAAAAATTGTTTCCGATGGCGCCGCAATTCTCTTTGTAAAAACTCCGCTTCCTTTTTTCATTCAAAAGGAAAATATTTTCAAGCCGACAGGAAAGCGGACAAAAATCACACAGGCGGACACATACATTAGAAAAATAATTTCGCTGGACGGAATGAATCCAAGAAAACGGTATGCGGAACTTCTTGGAATCCCCGAGTCAAAAGCGGAGTCAGCGGCCTTGACAAATCCATTCGGAAGAGTTTTTGGCGGCCACACTTTTATTTCATCAATCGCAGGCTTCAATAAAGACGGAACAATAAATATGTACTCCAGAGTTCTTCCAAATTCAAAGGTTGAGCTTATGGAGCTTGTGCCAATCAAGGAGAAAATCGAGGAGTCTCTGGATTCCGCGCTGAAAGAAATTCCGCATCCTGGCTGTGTTCTTCTTATAAACTGCATTCTCCGCACAATAATCTTTCAGCAGCAAGAAATATGTGATCAAATATGCCGGCTTTATGGCTCGCACGGACTTGACTTTGCAGGCTTTTCCAGCTACGGAGAACAAATAGGCCGTATAAATTCAAACCAGACTTTAGTAAGCATTATAATAGGAGAATGAGATGGACAAACTTACAGCAATAAACGGCGGAAAAGAACTGACAAAAATTCTAATAGACTGCTGCGCAAAAAATGAGGCAGGAAATTCTGGAGCGCAGGATTACATAGACAGAATGACGAGCGAATCCGGAGCAAGCCAGGAAGAAAACACGGCGCTAAAGGAGCTTTCTGAGTCCGGAGAAAGACTCTCTGAGAATGCCGGTGAGCTTATTGAAAATTTAAAGCGGAACATAGAAGGCAACGGGCAAATTTTCAAGGCGTTTGAAGACTTCACACAGGATGTTGACAAGGTTTCCAGAAACAACAACGATTTAAAGTCCAGCATTGAAACTTTTGGAGAGCAAATCCGTAAAATAATGAAACACATGGACGATATTTCTGAAATCTCCGAGCGGACAAACCTTCTTTCTTTCAATGCGTCCATAGAAGCGGCCCATGCCGGAAGCGCGGGCGTAGGATTCAGAATCATCGCAAATGAAGTCAAGAAGCTTTCTGAAAACACAAAGAAGGCATCTGATGAAATCACAAGGATGGTCGGTTCTTTGCAAGACAAGCTTGAACAGCTTTCAGAGCAGAGCCGCCAAAATTCCCAGCTGCTTGCTTCCCTTGTAACTTCAACAAAAAAGTCAAAGGAAATTGTTTCTCAGATGAGCACAGAAACTGACAACAATTCAACTTGCGCCCAAAACATGATTGAGCTCATCAGCCACAACAGAAAAAGCATAGACTCTGTTTTGCAAAGTGTAAAAAAACGCAATTTAGAGCAGCTAAAGGAATTTGCCGACAACGCCTCACAAAACCTGATTCTGTTCAATGACATAATCTCCTTTTCAATTGAAATTGACCAGATTTTCAAGTACCTTGAGTCCCAGGAACGTTTGGCGCAGTAAAAGCAAGCAAAAAGCCTTAACAGCCTGAATTTTCTCCACTCCAAGAAGAACAGCTCAAAGCAGTCCAAAGATTGGGCAATGAAAATTTTTTATTATTTTTTATTTGACAAATACAGAAAGCGGGTTTATCCTAAATGTAATGTTTACGCAAACATTTAACCATCAGTATTCCTCCTATTTCAAAAAAACTGCTGTAAAAAATGTTTGCGTAAACAAATCTATTATAAAGGGGTTCTTTATGAAAAGACTCGTATCGTGGGCAGCCGCATTGCTAATGGCTGCAGCAGTATTTACCGGATGCTCAAAGAAGCAGAATGACCGCATAAAAATCCGCTGGTTTGTAGGACTTGGAGCAGGCTCAGACGAACCGACTTATGCGCCGCAAAAGGCTGTTGTTGATGCCTTCAACAAATCTCAGGATGAAATTGAGCTTGTGCTTGAGATTGTGGACAACGACCAGGCTTATCAGACACTTGCAACCCAAATTTCAGGCGGAAATTCGCCGGATGTTGTCGGCCCGGTTGGAATCAGAGGAAGAGACAGCTTTAAAGGCGCATGGCTTGACCTTGATCCGCTTGTCAAAAAGAACAACTTTGACCTTGAGCAGTTCGACAAGTCAATGGTTGAATTCTACCGTGATCCACAGGAAGGACTCATAGGACTTCCATTCGGAATCTACCCTTCATACCTTTACGTCAACAAGGAGCTTTTTGAAGAGGCCGGAATTCCGCTTCCTCCAAAAAACTACGGAGATAAATATATTGACGAAAACGGACAGGAGCATACATGGGATTTCGACTGCCTGAAAAAAATCGCCTGCAAGCTCACTGTAGATGGAAAAGGAAATGACGCTACAAGCAGAAACTTCGATCCGTCGAACATTGTTCAATGGGGATTCGGCATTGTATGGGGAGATGCGCGCGGATACGGAACTTTATTCGAGCCAAACACTTTTGTAAAGGACGGCGGAAAGACTGCGCAAATTCCTCAGTCATGGCTTGACGCATGGAAATGGACATACGACGGAATGTGGAAGTCAAACTTCATTCCAACAGCCGCTTATGGAGACTCTGACATTCTTTCAAATGGAAGCTGGGGAGAATCAGGAAAAATCGCAATGTTCCAGTGCCACCTTTGGTATTCAGGATATGCAAAGATGGACTATGACTGGGATGTTTTCCCGATGCCTTCGTACAAAGGCAGGACAACTGCAAAAATGCACGCTGACACATTTGAAATTCCAAAGGGCTCAAAGCATCCGGAAGAAGCATTCAAAGTTCTTTCCTACCTTGTAACAACAGCGTCAAAGGACCTGCTTAACATCTATGGAGGAATGCCGGCGCAGAAAAGCCTGCAGAAACCATTCCTTGACAACTTCTTCAAGACAAGATATCCGCACGTAAATGTAAACACCCAGATTATTGTAGACAGCATTGAATATGCGGACAATCCAAACCATGAAAGCTGGATGCCTTCATTCCAGGAAAGCTCAACAGCATATTCAGAATTCTGGGACAAGCTCAAAAACAATTCAGGCCTTGATGTTGAAAAAGAGTCTGAAATTCTTAGAGAGAAACTTCAGAATATCTTTTCAAATGTAAAATAACAAAGTTTCAATGGCTGCCAGAATATTTTTTCCGGCAGTCTTTTTTGAAATATTCAGAACTACAAAAAGGATGTTTTTATGAGGACAAAACTTTTTACAAAAAGGCAGAAGCTCTGGGGATTCATTTTTATTTCTCCATGGCTGATTGGATTTCTTGTATTCTATGCAGGTCCGATAATCGTTTCATTGCTATACTCTTTTTTAGACTATAATCTTATTCAGCCTGAAAAAACAAAATTCATAGGACTAGGAAACTGGCGCCGGGCAATTCTGGAGGACAAGCAGATTCTTTTGTCAATTTATAGAATTTTGCAGTACACAATTATTGCATTGCCGCTGAGCCTTGTATTTTCACTTGCGGCGGCTGTGCTTCTAAACAACAAGCATCTCCTTGGAAAAAAGCTTTTCCGCGCGCTTTATTACATTCCTACAATGGTTCCGCTTGTTGCAACAGTAATCATCTGGAAAGGAATCCTGAACGAGCAGACCGGCTGGATAAATCTCATAATAAAGGGAGCTTCAGGCGGAGAAGGACTTAGGTGGCTTGCCAGCACCAGGCTTGTTTATATCTCCTATGCGTTCATAGGACTTTGGGGAGTCGGAAACACAATTGTAATACTCCTTGCAGGGCTTCAGGGAATTCCGCAGTCGCTTTACGAAGCCTCATACATCGATGGCGCAAACGGGTGGCAGCGCATGACCTGCATCACGCTTCCAATGATAACACCGATTCTCTTCTACAATATAATAACCGGTCTTGTAGGAATGATGCAGTATTTTTTAGTTCCAATGGTAATAAACCAGGGAAGCGGCTATCCAGAGGGAATGACAAACTTTCCAATGGTTTTGTTTTACAGGCACGCATTCTCATATTTCAATATGGGATACGCAGCTGTAATCGCATGGTTCATCTTTGTTCTAGGACTTGCATTCACACTTGTTCTATTCGGCACTTCCAAAGGCTGGGTTTTCTATGCAGACAATAAGAACTAAGGCAATGCTATAGAAAAATAAAAAATTACGGAGCGCTTTATGAAAACAATTACAAACAAAAACATACTTATAACCGGGGTTGTTCTTTTGGCCGCCCTTGTCTACATTCTTCCATTGTTCTACGGAATTTCTGTCTCGCTGAAAACAAAGGAGCAGCTCTCATCGCTGAACCAGTCTCCAATTCCAATGAAGCCCAAAACATTTGAATACGACGGAAAAAAGCTTGAAGTATTTCTTGTTCCAGTGAATGAAAACCGCACAAAGGAAATGGCGGCGCTTCAGAAAGGAAGGGACGGATGCGTCTTTATCAACATAGATAGCGCTTCAAAAGAAAAGTTCAACTGGAGCGGACAATGGAGAACACTTGAACGAGCGTGGGAAATTTCACCAAAATGGTCCAACTTCGTAAAAGCATGGAAGGCCGTAAACTTTCCGCAGCTATTTAAAAACACACTTATGTATGCTGTAGTTTCTACAATCGGAGCTGTTGTCTCGGCGCTTTTTGCAGCCTATGGATTTGCACGCTATGACTTCCCTGGAAAAAAGATTCTGTTTATCATACTCATAGCGACAATAGTTCTTCCCAGCGCGGTAACATTAATTCCGCAGTACACAATGTTCTACAAGCTAGGCTGGATTGGAACATGGCTTCCTCTCATAGTTCCGCACTTCTTTGGAAACGCATTCAATATTTTTCTTCTCAGGCAGTTTATAATGGGAATTCCGCGCGAAATGGACGAGGCGGCCTGTGTTGATGGCGCAGGACCAATCCGCACGCTGTTCCAGATAATTCTTCCGCAGGCAATTCCAGCTGTAATTTCAGTTGCGCTGTTCCACTTCTTCTTTGCATGGAACGACTTCTTCAATCCGCTTATATATCTCGCAGGAAAGCCGGAAAAGCAGCCAATCACGGTTGGACTTTCAAGGTTCAGCGGAATGTACTCAACTGAAAACAATCTTATTCAGGCGGCTAGTCTTTTAGCATGCATTATTCCATTTGCAATTTTCTTCATCGCGCAGAAATTCTTTATAAACGGAGTCCAGACTTCAGGAGTTGAAAAATAACTATGAAAATATCAGCAATTTTTGAAACAGCAAAAGGAACAGACAAAAGAATCTCGCCAATAAATCCCGGTGAGCGCGGATTCCACAAATCAGGACCATGCGCCTCAATAAATATTTTCCCTGAAAAAACCGGACAGACATTCAAGGGATTCGGAGGAGCTGCGACAGAATCGGCAGGATATGTCCTTGCATTTCTGGACGAGGAAAAACAAAAAGAGCTTGTCAGCCTATACTACGGAAACGTTAACAGCAGCCAGTATTCCTTCGTACGCACCCACATGAATTCCTGCGATTTCTCTCTTGAAAGCTGGGCCTGTGTTCCAGACAAGGATGAAGAGCTAAAAACATTTTCAATGGAACGAACAGACAAGTACATAACTCCTCTTCTAAAAAAAATATACTGCGGCCTCAAGTCTCAGGGAAAAGAATGCAGCACAATGGTTTCAACCTGGTCGCCTCCAGCATGGATGAAAGACAACGGCTGCATGAGCGGCGGCGGACATCTTATTCCCAGATACAGGGATGCATGGGCAAGGCATTTTTTAAAGTTCTTTGATGAGCTTGAAAGCAGAGGCGCGGATATAAAATATGCCTCAGTTCAAAATGAACCTGCCGCAACCCAAACCTGGGAGTCATGCATCTGGACTGCGGAAGAAGAGGGCGAATTTGCAGCGGAAAATCTGGGAGCCCTTCTTGAGCAGAACGGCTACGGAAAAACAAAAATTCTTGTCTGGGACCATAACCGCGATCTTGCATGGGACCGCTTTTCCTCATCGATGAAAGCCGCCAATGCTGATAAATACATCGCAGGCATTGCCTATCACTGGTATTCAGGAGACCAGTACGAAAACATAAAAAAGATTGCAAGGTATTTTCCCGGCAAGGAAATTATTTTTTCAGAAGGATGCGTAGAAGGCGGAGCAAGAAACGGAGCATGGTTCACAGGAGAACGGTATGCGCACAATATAATCAACGACCTGAACAGCGGATGCTCATTATGGCTTGACTGGAACCTTTTTCTTGACATTGACGGCGGCCCGAACCACGCTGGAAACAACTGCGATGCTCCTGTTTTAATCAATACAAAAACCGGGGAATACAGCATCCAGAGTTCGTACTTCTACATAGGCCATTTCAGCAGATTCATAAAGACAGGAGCTGTGCGTCTGGAAACAGAATTGCTTCCATGCGCAGTTCCGTCAGCCGCAGACGGGCAGGCAGGAAACACAGCCGAGTGCGTATCATTCAAAAATCCCGATGGAAAAATATCGCTTATAGTATGCAACAGAAATGAAGAGCCGGTAACATACCGCCTGCAGTACGGCTCAAAGCAAATACACAGCCCGCTCTTCTGCCCTGCCCATGCTATCCAAACAATTTTAATTGAGATATAATCAGGACATGGTTACGCAGAAAGATGTAGCAGACTATGCGGGAGTTTCTTTTATCACGGTCTCAAGAGTTGTAAACAAAGAACCTAACGTAAAAGAAGAAACACGCAGGAAAGTTGAACAGGCAATAAAAGCAACAGGGTATTTTCCCGGATTCGCCGGAAAAGCCCTGAACAGCGGAAAATGCAGCACAATCGCAGTTCTGTCTCCCATCAACTACAGCATAGGCTCAAGGTCGGACTATCTGATGGGAGTCCTCTCAGGAATTCAAGAGGAATGTAAAAAGAAAGAGACAGACATTCTTCTGATTCCATTCTCAGAGGATGACAGCGGATTCGACTTTCTGCGGCCGTTCAGACAGAGAAAAGTAGACGGAAGCATCTACATCGGGCTAAAGAAGCTGCCTGAAAAAGTCCTGCAGGAAATAAAGGAAAGAAAGCTTCCCTGCGTAATAGTCGGAGACCGCAATGCCGACAGCTCGCTTTCATGGGTTGACACCGACAACGAAAAAGCCGGCTACGAGACCACAAGGCGCATCTGGGAAAAGGGGCACAGAAAAATAGCATTTTACGGGCTTGTGCGCTCCATATACAATGCGAACATATCTGACCGCGAGAAAGGATACCGGAGGGCAATTCTTGAGCTTTCCGGAAGCCCGGCGCCGGAGGAATACATCTTCAGAAGCGCATACGACCAGAAATCCGCAGCGGAAAATTTCATGCCGTTTTTCAGCCTGAAAGACAAGCCCACTGCAATGTTCTGCTCAACAGACAACCACATACCTCCTGTCATCTGCGAGCTGGCAAGGCGCGGAATAAAAGTTCCAGATGAATTTTCAGTCGTAGGATTTGACGGAATTTTTCAGAACCAGCGGTTCTACGATTTTTCAATTGCAACAAACATCCAGCCCCTTTTTACAATGGGAAAAAGCGCCGCGGAAATACTTTTTGGATACATCGACAAAACATCATCAGAAATAAGGCACATTGAAGTTCCAGTTCAGTTTACAGACGGAACATCCCTGGCTTCTCCTCCATCTGGCTGTCCATCATAAAATACTGAGAAAATGAAAATTAAGCCTGTGCAACAAATCTTCTGCAATAAAAAAAGACCGCCATTTTTAGCGGCCTTTTGAATTTCAAGAGAATGACAGATTACTCAGTCGGGCGTTTCTTGAGCCTCTTGCTCTTTGGAACGGCCTGGCCTTCTCCAACCTGCTGCTCCATCATAGCGCGGACCTTGAGCGGCAATCCGAACAGAGTGATAAATCCCTGCGCATCCTTGTGGTCATACAGCTCGCCTGTCTTGAATGAAGCGATGCTCTCATTGTAGAGACTGTACTTTGAATAAGAGCCGGCTCCGCGGATTGCTCCCTTGCAAAGCTTAAGCTTTACCCAGCCGGAAACAGTTTCTTCCGTCTTGTCAACGAATGCCATGCATGCATCAAAAAGTGTTGTAAACCATTTTCCGTCATAAATCAGCTCCGCAACTTTTATTGAAAGCTGCTGCTTGTAATGGTATGTGTCGCGGTCAAGGCACAGATGCTCAAGCATTCTATGGGCAAAGTAAAGAATCGCTCCGCCCGGAGTCTCATAAACACCGCGGCTTTTCATTCCTACGCAGCGATTCTCACAGATATCTACAAGTCCGATTCCGTTTCTTCCGCCGATTTTGTTAAGCTCAAGAAGAAGCTTCAGAGCATCCATCTTCTTTCCATTGACAGCAACCGGAATTCCTTTTTCAAAATCAATCTTAACATACTCGCCGGCAGCTGGAGCTTCCTCTGGAACAACAGTGTTTTTAAGCATGTGCTTATAGTTAGGCTCGTTCTCTGTTTTTTCAAGTTCGAGTCCCTCGTGGCTCAAATGCCAGATGTTTTCATCACGGCTGTAAGACTGATCCTTCTTCATTGGAACTTCAAGCTTGCGGTCCTCAAGATATTTTATCTCGGCCTCGCGGCTGTCCATGTTCCATTTTGGATCACGCCATGCTGCAATAACCTTCAGGTCAGGTGCAAAAGCCTTGATTGCAAGCTCAAAGCGAACCTGGTCGTTTCCTTTTCCAGTCGCTCCATGACAGATTGCAACAGCCTTCTCCTGACGCGCATACTCAACAAGAATTTTTCCGATAAGAGGGCGGGCTGTGGAAGTTCCAAGAAGATATTCATCCTCATAGACTGCATTCGCCTTTAATGCAGGCCATACATATTCTTCAATATATTCCTGACGCGCATCAACAACGTAGCAGGCAGAAGCGCCAGTCTTTAAAGCGCGGGACTTGATTGCCTTCCAGTCATCACCCTGGCCGACATCAATGCAGACAGCAATAACATCATAGTCGTAGTTTTCTTTGAGCCACGGAATGATAACAGTTGTGTCAAGGCCGCCAGAATAAGCTAGAACAACCTTGTCCTTTTTTGATGCCGCTGGCTTTGCAACTCTCGCAGTCGCCTTTACAGCCTTTTTCGCAGTGGATTTTACAGCTTTTGCTGCTTCAGAAACCTTTTCTTTAACTGCCATAAAAATGCCTCTTATAAAGAATTTTTAGTAACCATTATAACTAATTAATTACTGTATGCATAGAATATACATTTTTATGAATAAATATGCAATATCAAAATGAATGAAATTCCGCACGAAACAGAATCCATATGCGCAAAGCATCGGGGAAAAAATCCGCAGTATTCAGCCAAAAACAAACGCAGCCTGAACTGTAAAATGCCGCTGCCGTTCTTCAAGAGGCATCTCCGACGGAAGATGCAAAGTCTGACGCCTGAATGAGCCGTATTTGAACACTCCGTTCTCTTTAAAGCAGCAGGTACATTCCTTGCTTGCAAAAATATTTTCCTCGGGAACACCGATGCTTTTTAAAAGATAAAGATTCGCCTCTAAAAGACTCAGCGCATAATTATTTCCGCCAACAAAAGAAACGCATCCGCTTCCAAAATTGCTTGAAAAATATTCAGCCCGCGCCTTGTCAACAAAATAGCAACAGGAATTTATGTGAGGACCAAAGACAAAGCACAGGTCATCAGGTCTGGAGCCATATTTTCTATTCAGCATATAAAAAGCTTCCGCAGCGATTCCAGTTCCTTTCCAGCCAGAATGAAGCGTCCCAAAAACACCTGAATTCACGTCATAGACAAAAATGGGCATACAGTCCGCGGCAGTCACAGCCGGAACAATTGATTTATTTGAAGTTAGAATTCCGTCGCCTTCCTTTTGATAAATTTCATCCGCAGAAGAAATTTCATAAATAATCTTAGAATGAATAAGCTGCGGCTGAGCTGGCTTACGATTTTCTGTGCAAAAGCAGGAAAAAAAATTATCACGGACAGGATTGGTTTCATTCCATTTGAACCTCATATTTCCAGATGCAAGGACAGACATTCCCCAGAACGGAGCATCAGCCAAAGTTTTTCCACGGTAGAAAAATTTTCCCTTTAAAAAATTCATACTGAAATATTTTCCATTTCTATTATTCCCTGAAAAATTTCAGAGGCAAATTTTATGCTGTGCGCAAATTTCTCAAGGTTCTCCCTGAACTCCTTGTTGTCTGCGCCCATTATTTTGTTTAAATTCACGAGCGGACCATAATAAACCGTCGATTTTTCTCCTAGCATCGCGAACAAAAGATTTTCAAAGCCAGACAAAAATTTTGCAAATGAATCAGCCAGATCCAAAGAATTTCCTTCAACCTCAAAAAGAATGCTTTTCAATTTTTCTTTGTCCGGCTCTTTTTCAGATGAAGCATAATGCGCAATTTCCGAGCCGTATTCCCCGGAAGATGAAAGGCTCTCTGCCAAAAAATCATTTTTACTGACAATAGAATTCAATGCGGAAATCATGTCAGAAAGCTCATACATATTTTCCTTTATTGCGAATTTACCTTCCAAAGTAATCGTGCTTAAAAGCTGCTTGTACTTCGGATACTCATTCTTCAGATAGTAGTTCAAGAAGCCTATCGCCAGCTCATATTTTTCGCTATAGTCCCCGCCAATTTTTTTCCATGGGCGCGAAGGATACTTCGGAAAATCTTCAAGCGAAAAGCAGACCTTGAGCTTTTTCTTTAGCTCTGATTTTTTGAAATCCTTGTTCCACATTTTTATCCGTTTTTCCAAAACAGATTTCCACTGCTCCTTGAATTTCTGAAACCACAAATCGCTATAGCTCAATGGCAGCGGCGAGTAAAGTGAATTTCCAAAAATTACTTTTCCGAATTTTTTAAGCGGAATTTTTTCTGCGAATATATTCAGAAATGAAATTTCAGCGGACGATGACTTTACTTTTTCTGCAATCTCCTCATACGAAGCGTCCGGGCAGCTCCACAAATCCTTCTGCGGATTTTCAGATAGAAACAGAACGGAAAGAGTTGTGTCGGAGCAGGTGAACCTTCCGGAAAGAATTCGCGCAAGGCTGTCAAAGTCATCTTTTATCTGGGAAAACGAGCAGGTGCGCCCAGAAGAGCCGGAAGAGAATTTTGACATAGCAGATCCGAGCGGAAATTTTACAAACATTCTAAGCCGCTCAAATTCATGCGCGCAAGAAGACATCTGGATTTTCTTTTCAGCAGGAATTTCAGAGACAATCCCATCAAGCTTTGAAAAAAGAATATTTCTTATATCCGCCGGCAAAGCCCTGTCAAAAGAGTAGCTGTAGACATCGCAAGATGATTTTATCTGCTGAACAATTTCCGGCATAACAGCGCTTCCAAGCATAAAATAGAACAGCCCGGAATTCTGGTCAGCCGAATCAAACGGACTCTTGAAAAATTCATGCACCCGCTTCAAGTCTAAAAGCCCGGAATAAAATCCAGAAAGCAAAAGTTTGTTCTTGCAGTCTATTATCTCAGGAAAGTCATGGTCCAGGCTCTTAGAAAGAGAGGATACAACAGAATTATTGTAGACATTTTCAATGCTGGAATTCAAGAACAGGGATTTCAGCCACAAAATAAACCTGAATAAAAGCGGCTCCTGCTTTAGTTTCTCCGAAAGAGTCATCACGTCTTCTTTGCGCCTTTCCTGCTCAAGCCGGGCGCTGTTTTTTTCAGAAGAAATTGAAACATCAACTTTGTCCTGCTGAATCTGGCTCAAGATGTCAGAGCGTTCCTCTTTTGAAAGACTTGACGCAAGGACTTCAAAATTGCTTTTTGCTGATAAATTTTTATTTTCCATAGCTTCATTCTATTCTATGAAAAGAAAAAGGAAAAGTAAAGATTTCATTTCGCAGCCGCCAGTTTTATTTTTTTTCAACTGAAGCATTTTTTTCAGAAAAAAAAATCCCCGGGAAACAAATCCAGGGGAACATTAAAGCAGATATATTTTCGTTTAGCAGCAAAGAACTTCTTTTATAACAGAAAGCCCCTTGTTAATTTCTTTATATCCGATGTTTAAAGGCGGAACAAGACGCAGAACGTTTTTTCCCGCTGTGGAGAAAAGCACACCTTTTTCAAGGCACTTTTTTTCAACTTCCGCAGGATTCTTTGAAACCTGAATTCCAATCATAAGGCCTCTTCCGCGGACATCCTCAACGCAAGGCAGATTCCAGCCTCTTACAATATCCTGAATATATTTTCCTTTCTCAGAGACAGAATCTAAAAATCCGCTTTTTAAAAGCTCATGAAGAACTACGCTCGCCGCGCTGCATGCAAGAGGATTTCCTCCGAAAGTTGACTGATGATCACCGGCTGCAAAAACATTTCCTTTTCCGCGGTAAAGACACGCGCCCATCGGAACTCCGCCGGCAATAGCTTTTGCAAGCGTTACGACCTCGGGATTTATTCCAAGCTGCTCGCTCGCAAGAAGAGTTCCAGTGCGCCCCATTCCCGTCTGAACCTCATCGCAGATTACTATTGCGCCGGCCTTTCTTGCAGCATCAGCGGCAGCCTGCGCCCATTCATTGTCCAAAGGAAAAACTCCGCCCTCGCCTTGCACACATTCCATCATCAGGGCAGCAGTCGTATCATCAAAAGCTCCGTCCAATGAATTATAGTCATTCGGCTTTATAGTTTTAAATCCTTCCACATAAGGAGCAAAAGTTTCCGGGTGAAAAACATCCTGACCGGTCGCAGTAAGAGTTGCCATTGTGCGTCCATGAAAAGAATGTTCCAGCGTTACAACAGTTTTTCTTTGCGCTCCGCCGTTAAGCTGGCCATATTTGCGCGCAAGCTTTATCGCTGCCTCGTTTGCTTCCGCACCGCTGTTTCCAAAGAACACGCCCTCAAAGCCAGTGGCAGACAAAAGCTCATCAGCATACTTTACGCCGATGTCGCTAAAAAAATAGTTGCAGACATGAATCTGTTTTCTTGCCTGCGCAGAGACTGCTTTTACAAGCGGCTTAAAGCCATGCCCAAAACTGTTTACTGCAATTCCCGCAAGAAAATCAATGTATTTTTTTCCATTTACATCTGTAAGAACAGAACCTTTTCCGCTTTTAAAAACAACATCAAATGAACCGTAATTATTTAAAACTTTTTTGCTTCCCATTTTTCAGCCTCTAGTAAATCATAGTTCCAATTCCGCGGTCGCTGAACATCTCTATCAAAAGAGAATGAGGAACGCGGCCGTCAATAATGTGAGTACGCGGAACACCTCCGTTGCGGGCAAGCATACAGCACTCTATTTTCGGAATCATTCCGCCGGCAATTATTCCTTCGTCAATATATTTTTCAACATCACCAATATGAATGCGCTGAATCAAGGACTTTGGATTATTCACATCTTTTAGAACGCCTGGAACATTTGTAAGCTGGACAAATTTTTCAGCATGAAGCGCCACGGCTATTTTGGCGGCGGCAGTATCGGCATTTATATTGTAGCGGACATTGTCTCCGTCGCATCCCAAGGCGACTGTAGAAACCACAGGAATAAAATTCTGCTCCAAAAGCGACTGAAGAATCTCCGGATTTACTTCAGTAACCTCTCCTACAAATCCCAAATCCTGTCCATCTTTCTGAATTTTCACAGCCTTTAAAAGTCCTGAATCCACACCGCTAAGTCCGACAGCCTTTCCGCCGTTTTCAAGAAGAAGAGCGACAATATCCTTGTTCAGTTTTCCGGTCAAGACCATCTGGACAATTTCCATTGTTTCTGCGTCAGTGTAGCGAAGTCCGTTTATAAATTTGCTTTCCTTGCCTACCCTTCCAAGCATATTGTTTATTTCCGGACCGCCGCCGTGGACAAGCACAACATGAATCCCGATTGTATTCAAAAGGACAATGTCCTCCATTACGTGCTTTTTTAAGTCCGCATTAAGCATAGCGTTTCCGCCGTACTTAACAACGACAACTTTGCCGACCCAGTGCTTAAAATACGGAAGAGCCTGAACAAGCACATCTGACCAATGGGCGTTGTCCAGCCGGGGATCAATTTCTTCTATATCAAGTTCAGTTGTATTCAATTTTTTGCTCCGTGTTTTTTATGTTCTATAATCGCCGTTGATTTTTACATATTCATAGGTTAAATCACAGCCCCATGCAGTTGCACAGGCCGTTCCATCCTGACATTCTATGTTGATTTTTACCTCTGCCTCCTGAAGAACTTTTTTTGCAACAGTCTCGTCAAAGTCAAGAGGAACTCCGTTTTCAAAAACTTTAAGAGAAGTACGCTTTCCCTTCTGCTCGCCGATAAAATCAGTCGCTCCGGTGCGCTGGGAATTTTCGGCGCTTTCAAATGATATAGAAGTTTTTTCAGGCGAGAAGTCAAATCCTGAGTATCCCATCGCGCATAAAAACCGTCCGAAATTAGCATCGCTTCCAAAAATCGCAGCCTTTGCCAGACTTGAGCTTATAACAGCCTTTGCAAGTCCACGCGCGGTCTCAATGTCTTTTGCCCCGGAAACATTACATTCAATCAGCTTTGTTGCTCCTTCTCCGTCTCCCGCAATTTTTTTTGCCATCTGAATATTTATAGCATTCATGGCCTCATAAAAAGCGTCAAAGTCTTCTCCATCGCAAGTGATTTCATTATTGCCAGCCATTCCATTTGCAAGGACAGTAAGACTGTCATTTGTAGAAGTGTCGCCATCAATAGAAACACAGTTGTAAGTTCCCGCGACAGATTTGCGAAGGGCCTTCTCTAGCATCTGGGAAGAAATAGCGCAGTCAGTGGTCATAACGCTAAGCATTGTCCCCATATTGATATGAATCATTCCTGAGCCTTTCGCCATTGCACCGATTCTTACAGTTTTTCCGCCGATTACTGTTTCCACGGCACATTCCTTAAAATGAGTGTCCGTTGTCATTATCGCAGTGCGGGCTTCTTTGTGTCCTTCTTTTGAAAGTCCGTTTTTCAATGACTGTATATTTTTTTCAATTTTTTCAATAGGAAACTGCTTGCCAATTACGCCCGTAGAATAAACAATCACATCGCCAGAATTTATTCCAAGCGCATCAGCGGCAAGCTCCGCCATTCTGCGCGCGGCTTTGGCACCCTGGCTTCCTGTGCATGCGTTCGCATTTCCAGAATTGGCAATAACAGCCTGAGCTTTTCCATCCGCGATATTTATTTTTGTAAGCTTTACGCTTTCGGCCTTGACCCTGTTCTGTGTAAACACGCCCGCGGCATTGCAAAGCTTTTCGCTAAAAACAAGCGCAAGGTCGTTTTTTGTGCTGCTTTCTTTTATCTTGCAAGGAATTCCGTTCGCCGTGAATCCTTTAGGAGCTGTAACTCCGCCATCAATAAACTGCATTTTTATACACTCCTCTTACAAAGTTTTGCATAATTATAAACTTTTTTTATACAATGTCAATTCGCCTCAAAGAAATTGAGCTTTCCCTGATTTTTAGAGGCGCAAAATCTCCGCACGAATAAAAAAAGGAATCCATCTCCAAAGACCAGCCAATGAAATATGAATTCCTTTTTCACCTTTAAACAGAAAAGCTTTATTTTTTTCCAATTTCAACAAGGCTCGCGACAAGCCCAGCCGCACCTTGAATATCGGAAGGAATTATGATTTTTGTAGCCTGCCCGTCAGCGGCTTTTTCAAAGGCTTCAAGCGCACGCAAGCGGATTACAGCCTCGTCCGGCGCGGAATCTTTTATCATTTTCAGTCCCTGCGCTGTCGCCTCCTGAACTTCGCGGATTGCCTCTGCCTCGCCTTTTGCTTTTTGAACAGCGGCTTCTTTCTGCGCCTCCGCCTGAAGAATCATTGCCTGCTTTTGACCTTCAGCCTCAAGAATCGCAGACTGCTTGTGTCCTTCAGCAATCAGAATCTGCTCGCGCCGCTCACGTTCAGCGCGCATCTGCTTTTCCATCGCCTCGCGGATTGCCTGCGGCGGCTCAATATTCTTTACTTCAACGCGGGTTACTTTCAATCCCCACGGATCAGTCGCCTCATCCAGAATCGAGCGCATTTTCGTATTGATTACATCGCGGCTTGTCAAAGTTTCATCAAGCTCAAGCTCGCCGATAATATTGCGCAATGTTGTGGCCGTAAGATTTTCAAGAGCCTTCAGCGGATTTTCAACACCGTAAGTGTAAAGCTTTGGGTCTGTAACCTGGCAATAGACAACCGTATCAATCTGCATTGTTACATTGTCCTTTGTAATAACAGGCTGCGGAGGGAAATCCATGACGCGCTCTTTCAGGCTCATAATATTTGCAATACGGTCAATGAACGGCAACTTCACATGAAGCCCGACATTCCATGTTGAGCAGTAAGCGCCAAGACGCTCAAGCACAAACGCCTTTGACTGCGGAACAATTCTGACATTCACAAGAATCAGAATCAGCGCGACAGCAAGAACCGCAATAATAACCCATGTAAATTCCATATTTTCCCCCTTAGAAATAAATTATACTTCCAATTGATTTTTCAGCTTCACGGAAAGCGTGTTTCCGTCAACTTTTTCAATTACACAGACAGAACCTTCCGGAATTTCAGAGTCTGAATTTTCATCCGCGTTTTTCGCGCTCCAGACAACTCCGTTTTTCGCCTTCACCTCGCCTTTTTCAAACTTTGAAATTCTCTTTACAACAAGAACTTCCTGTCCTTCCATTGAATTAACATTTGTTGTGTTTTTTCCGAGCTTCAGCTTTTTCATTGCGAACGGACGGGTTATAAGCACAAGCGCAATCGTAAGAACAAGAAAAAGTATCAGCTGCCACCTTAACGGCATATTTGTCCGGCTCAGAAAAATCATAACAAGCGCGGAAATTGCGCCCCAGACCGTTGTGAGCGAAAAAGACGCAGCTTCAACCACAAGGCATAAAACCATGACCGCAAGCCAGAACCACATAAGATTGTTCAAAAAAAGCATATAAAAGTTTTCCAATGCGCACGCTCCTTATTATCAGAGAAGCCAGTTCCCGCTTTTTAAGATTTCACTGGTCTCCATACAAAAAAGCCCGGGGTTAAAGAACGCCCGAGCAATTTTTATTCAGATTGAAAAGCTAGAAAACGGCAAGAGTTTTCTTAACACGCTCACAAGCCTTTTCTTTTCCAAGAATCCATATTGAGCCTATAAGAGGCGGTGAAATACGGCTGCCTGTAACAGCCATGCGGACCGGCATCATAAAGTCGCCAAGCTTAACTCCCAGCTCTTCCGCATACTTTTTAGCAAGGGCTTCTGCGTCGTCATGGCTCATTCCAAAAATTTCAGAAACAAAAGAATTTGCTTTTTCAAGAATTTCCTTTGTCTTCGCCTCGTCAAGCTTTTTTGGAATAATCTCTTCTTTTGCAGGAACGGCCGGCTGTGTAAACATAAAGCGTACCATTTCAGCGGCATCTGTAAGGAAATGCAGGCGCTCCTTTATAAGCGGCATAAGCTCAAGAAGCCTTTTCTTTACATCCGCGCTTGTCATGCCCATAGAAGCGTCCACGCAGACAGGCTCACCGTCGTCTCCAAGCGCAACTCCAGAATACTGCGGACCGACCTTTGGCTTAGGCTGCGGATTTTCAGGATTGATTTCAAGAGAAGCGTCTCCAGTTCCTGTAATAAACGGCAGAGTCCACTTATAAAGCTCCTCATCAGACAAAGCGCGGATATACTGTCCGTTGTACCACTCAAGCTTCTTGTAGTCAAAAACAGCAGGAGCCTTGTTCAAATGCTCAAGCTTAAAGTTAGCGGCAAGCTCCTCAAGGCTGTAGATGTCGCGTCCATCCTCGTAAGAGCAGCCCAAAAGAGCCACATAGTTCACAATCGCCTGCGGAAGATATCCTCTTGCGCGGAATTCATTCAAAGAGGTAGAGCCGTGGCGCTTAGAAAGCTTTTTTCCGTCAGAACCGTTTACCATCGGAAGGTGGCAGAATTCCGGATGCTCCCAGCCGAACGCCCTGTACATCTGAACATGAAGCGGAGTTGAAGGAATCCATTCCTGCGCGCGCATAACATGGCTTATCTTCATCAGGTGGTCGTCAACAATATTCGCCAAATGATATGTAGGAAAACCATCGCTCTTTAACAGAACTGGATCAGGAGAAATATCCTCATTTTTCCATACAATATCGCCAAGAAGGTGATCCGTGAATTTTGTCTCTCCTTCAAGCGGAACCTTAAGCCTTATGACATAAGGTTTTCCGGCGGCAAGATTAGACTTTACTTCCTCTTCTGTAAGATGGCGGCAGTTTCTATCGTATCCCGGAGGCATCTTGTTTTCTGTCTGAATCTTGCGGATTCTTTCGAGGCGCTCTGAATCGCAGAAGCAATAGTAAGCCTCTCCTTTTTCCACAAGCTCCTCTGCATATTTTTTGTAAAGCTCAAAACGCTCGCTCTGAACATAAGGACCGTACTCGCCGCCCTTTGAGCCGCCTTCATCCCAGTCAATTCCAAGCCAAGCCATTGTGTCGTAAAGATTCTTCACGTACTTTTCATCGTATCTTGTGCGGTCAGTATCTTCAAGGCGAAGAATAAATTTTCCGCCCTTAGACCTTGCAAATAGATAATTAAAAAGCGCAGTACGCACACCGCCAATATGCTGCAGCCCTGTAGGAGAAGGCGCATATCTGACACGAACCTCTTTGTTTTCCATAAACACAAACCTCTGTAAAATAACAGGTCCTCTTAAAAAACTCGCTTCAAGTAATTTTTAAAGGTTTCCAATAGAATAAAATATTTACCCCAAATTTCTAGTTGACTATAATTCCATATAAAAACAGCCGCCAGCCTAAACACGCCTGCCAGTATTTTTAAGCGGATTATGAAACTCTAAATTAGGATTATTTAGACTAAACATTCTGATTATAGCAAGTGGCAGGATTTTACTCAATAATCGGAATTCAAAAACAGCGGAAGACGGAAACAAAAACGGAAGCCGAAGCATAATTAAAAAAGCAAATCGCGCCGGATTTAAGAACAGATGACGCATATCAGGCTGATTTTATATTCCTTATCCAATGTTTCAGCCTGAGCCAACCTTGAAAAATTTCTGCGCCAGACGGAACAAAAATTCCGTCCGGCAAGATTTTGTTCAGAAATTAAATTTTTGCGAAAGCCTGATCCAAATCCGCGATTATATCGTCGATGTGCTCAGTTCCAATTGAAAGACGGATTGTGCTCTGCGTAATTCCCTGCTCGGCAAGCTCAGTTTCGTTCAATTCGGAATGAGTTGTTGAAGCCGGATGAATAACAAGCGACTTTACATCCGCAACATTCGCAAGCAGGCTGAAAATCTTCAGATTGTCGATAAATTTCCAAGCCGCTTCCCGGCCGCCTTTTATTTCAAATGTGAAAATCGACGCGCCGCCGTTCGGGAAATATTTTTCGTAAAGCGCATGGTCAGGATGGCTCGCAAGCGACGGATGGTTCACTTTTGCAACTTTCGGGTTTTTCGCAAGATATTCAACGACTTTCTTTGTGTTTTCAACATGACGTTCAATTCTAAGCGACAAAGTTTCTGTTCCCTGGATAAGCGCCCACGCGTTGAACGGAGAAATCGCCGCGCCCTGGTCGCGCAGAAGAATCGCACGGATGTAAGTTACAAAAGCCGCGCCCGGAACTGCATCCGCAAAAGAAACTCCGTGGTAGCTTTCGTTCGGTGTTGAAATCGCCGGGAATTTTCCAGATTTCCAGTTGGTTTTTCCAGACTCAATGATAATTCCGCCCAAAGTTGTTCCGTGTCCGCCAATAAATTTTGTAGCCGAATGAACAACCACATCAGCGCCATGTTCAAGCGGACGAATCAGATACGGAGTTCCAAAAGTATTGTCAACAACAACCGCAAGCCCGTGCTTGTGCCCCAATTCAATAAGAGCGTCAAGATCCGGAATGTCGGCGTTCGGATTTCCCAAAGTTTCAAGATACAAAACTTTTGTGTTTTCCTTTATCGCGCCTTCAACTTCCTTCAGATTATGAGCGTCAACAAAAGTTGTCTGAACTCCAAAAGGCGCAAGAGTGTGCTTCAAAAGATTGTAAGTTCCGCCGTAAATTGTTTTCTGCGCAACAACGTGGTCGCCGGCCTGGGCAAGAGCTTCAATCACGTAAGTTATTGCAGCCGCGCCGGAAGCCACAGCAAGGGCAGCCGAGCCTCCCTCAAGAGCCGCGATTCTTTTTTCAAAAACATCCTGAGTTGAATTTGTAAGCCGTCCGTAAATATTTCCTGCATCCGCAAGCCCGAAACGATCCGCCGCATGCTGAGAATTGCGGAAAACATACGAAGTTGTCTGATAAATCGGAACTGCGCGCGCATCCGAAGCCGGATCCGGAGTTTCCTGTCCTACGTGAAGCTGTTTTGTCTCAAAATGTGTATTATCGAAAATTGCCATAATTTAATTCCTCTTTTATTTTTGATTTTTATTCAAAGGGGGAAAAGTCCCCCTCGGCTCAACCCTCGCTTTAAATTCCTGTGCCTAAAACTAACAAAAACAGAAGGAACACATGACTCCGTTTCTAAAATTTTCTCTTACAAGTTTCTCAAAATAAACTTTCATTGCGTCCTCCTCAAAAAAATATTCATCTGATGTTCAGATAATAAATTTAATTTCCCACTAAGTCAATAGGTTTTACTCAAAAAATATTTTCATTTCCGCGCAAACCTGGAGTTTTTTATAAAATATTCTGAAAGAACGCTCCCGGCGGATTCCAATTTGCTCCAGACGGATTTGGCTCGCGCTTCGCTTGTAAAGTTTCGGGTGCTTCGCACTTCAATTGGTTCAATCGCCAAAAGTCTTCACAAATTGTCCTCCGCCTTGCGCTTTTATTTCTTTTTTCAAAAAACTCCAAATTCACGCTGTATAAAAGTTTTTCAGTCTAAAACCGAAAAACTTCTTGTTTTGACAAAGTTTTTCAGTTATTATATGAAATATGATAGAGGAATTAAATGTTTTTAGGTCGTCTTTTGTAAATTCTCTGTGGAAATTCAAAGATGAAAAAATAATTAAAATTCTCTGCGGCGTCCGCCGTTCCGGAAAGTCAACGATTCTTGAAATGTACAAAGAACGGCTTTTGAGCAGCGGAGTAAACTCTCAGAATATAATCCAGAGGCTTTATTCATCCATGGATTATGAGGAAAATTTCAGCGCAAGCCAGATGAACGAGGATTTGCTCGCCTCAATCAAAAATGTCGGGCAAAATCAAAAAATTTATCTTCTTTTAGACGAAGTTCAGGAAATAGAAAACTGGGAAAAATGCGTCAATTCAGTTTTTGAAACTCAAAATGTTGACATTTACATAACCGGCTCAAATTCAAAGCTGCTTTCTTCTGAAATTTCAACTTATTTAACGGGGCGATTTGTTTTAATTCCCGTATATACTTTGTCCTTCAGCGAATTCATAGAATTTAAAAAGAATTACGTTCCTGACTCCAAAATCAATTCTCTGGACGAATATTTTGACTTGTATTTAAAATCCGGCGGATT
This sequence comes from uncultured Treponema sp., assembly GCA_964607295.1. Lineage (GTDB taxonomy): Bacteria > Spirochaetota > Spirochaetia > Treponematales > Treponemataceae > Treponema_D. Next base: position 40,664 of record CAZSJX010000013.1, read on the forward strand.
TCCATTCATTGCAAAAACAAACCACACTCAGGAAGAAAATTATCAGATTATCGACGGAATTTATTCAACTGTAGTCACAAGAGATATTTCAAGGCGGCATAATATTTCCAACCTTGAAATGTTCAACAGAGTTGTGCGTTTTATTCTTGAAAATCTGGGGAAAAATTTCAGCGCGAAAACTATTTTTGATTTTTTCAAAAGCCAGCACCGCTCGATTGCAATTGAAACAATTTACAACTACATCGCGTGGCTGGAAGAAGCCTTTATTATTTACCGTTGCAACCGTTATGACATTCAGGGAAAAGAAATATTAAAAACCCAGGAAAAATATTATCTTTCAGACATTGGATTCAAATACAGCCAGCTAGGATATTCTCCAAAGGCAGTGGCTTCCGTTCTGGAAAATATTGTCTATCTTGAACTTTGCCGCAGAAGATATTCTGTCTACATTGGAAAATCAGATGACAAGGAAATTGATTTTGTCGCCGTAAAGCAGGATTCAAAACTTTATGTTCAGGTCTGCAGAACATTGCCGGAAGATTCAGAAAGAGAAACCGCAAATCTAAAAGCAATAAAAGACAACTACCCAAAATATGTGGTCACAATGGATTCATCAGTGTGCGGAAACGACGAAGGAATAAAAATAATGCACATAAAAGATTTTTTAACCGACTCCAGCTACTAGAATATTTAGCGCATGGACCTGGAGTTTATAGCGGGCAATAAAAACAACGGCAACGATGATAGCTCCAAGGCAAAACCGCGGGTCATTTTAAATTTATATGGAACTTTGCGCTTTATTCTGCTATACTGTCGGAATGAATCTGATTGAACTTAAAGGCATTTCTAAAAACTACAAGATGGACAAAGTGGTTGTGCAGGCTGTAAACAACGCTTCATTTTCTATAAAAAAAGGTGAATTTGCGGCTATTTCCGGGGCATCAGGCTCAGGGAAGTCCACGCTTCTGAACATAATCGGGCTTATAGACCTGCCAACTTCCGGCACATTGCTTTTAAACGGCAACGATATTTATGCGCAGACAAGGCTTTCTGCAGATACAAAGCTTTCAGCCTCCCTGGATAAAAAGCTAACAATCCTTAGAAGAAAAAACCTGGGCTTTATTTTCCAGACTTTCAATCTGATTCCAGTTTTAAATGTAAGAGAAAACGTGGAGCTTCCGCTTACGCTCGGACCGTCATTCGCAACGCAAACCATGGGAAAAAAGGAGCTTGACGAATGGATTGATTTTTTAATTGAAACGGTCGGCCTTTCCGCATGGAAAAAGCACAAGCCTTCAGAACTTTCCGGCGGGCAAAGGCAAAGAGTTGCAATTGCGCGCGCTCTGGCAACAAAAGCTCCTGTGATTCTTGCCGACGAGCCTACAGCAAACCTTGACTCCAAAAACGGAGACCAGATTCTTGAGCTTATGAAAAAACTGAACACTGAGCTTGAGACAACTTTTATTTTTTCAACGCACGATGCGAAAATTGTAAGCATGGCAGACCATGTTATAAAAATTTCAGATGGAAAAATCATAAGCGCTTAGCTAAAAAATATTTTTTATTTGACGGAGTTTTTTTATGAATCCTTTAAAATTTCTGGGAAACATCATTTGGTTTATAGTCTGCGGATTTTTTTCCGGGATGGCATGGCTGTTTATCGGACTGCTCTGGTGCATTACAATTATCGGCATTCCGGTAGGAATCCAGTGCTTCAAGCTGTCTTCTGTTTCATTCTTTCCATTCGGAAAAAACATTATTACTGGAGAAAAAACGAGCTCAATACTGCTGAACATTTTTTGGATTATATTTGGAGGGCTTGAGCTTGCAATTGGATATTTAATCACTGGAATTTTGCTTTGCTGCACAATCATAGGAATTCCGTTCGGACTTCAATGCTTTAAACTTGTAAAACTTTCACTGCTGCCGTTCGGTGCAATGATAGAACTAAAAGCATAAGCTGCTTACTGCAAAGGCTTGGTGAATTTAAAAAATTCCGGAGCCTTATAGTCTATATGCCACCCGCCGTTGTAGAAACCATTTTCAGTGGCGGTCGGGCTTACAAAAATAACTTTCGCAGGATTTTCTGTATCATATAAAAAAACATTTGAGCTCCAGTTCCTGCTTAAAAGCTCGTCAGAAAGCCCTTCTCCAAAAAACTTATACTTGGGAGTATAAAAGCTTATCTTGTATTTTCCTTTCTGCAGAAAAAGATGCATCGCCATGCCTCCGCAAAGATAATAGGAGCGCTCATAGGGAATTCCTTTTTTCGGCTCGCTTATCCACGAATAGTTTGCCCGGGCTTTTGTATAAGTAACATCCTCTCCGGTTTCCGCATCCTCAAGCTTTAAATAGCATCTGGTCTCATTTATCTGAAAACTGTTTTCAGGACGGTATATTATGAGAGACCACGGATTATGCCGCACCTCATCTGAATAAAGCAAGGCTCCGGTCAGCAGAAAAACAGAAAGGACAACGAAAAAAATATTAGCATTTTTTGTTTTCATCACCTTTCATACTAATTTTTTTCTGGTAAAAAATAAAGAACACAAAATTCAGAATAATTCCGAAAACGGTGGCAGACGGAGCAGCAAGTCCAATCATAGCAAGGCTCGCATCCGGCTGAACAGACATCAGATAGGACATTGGAAGCCGCACCAAGAAAGACTGGGCAAGTCCTTGAACCATAACAAGCATTGTCGCGCCATGGCCGTTGAAATATCCAATGAAGCTGAACAGAACAGAAGTTACAACAGCCTCGATTGCGAATCCGCGCAGATATTCAAATGAACGCCTGATTACATTCTCATTGTCCGTGAATGCAGAAGAAACAAAGTCGCCTTTAAAGAAAATCAGAATAAAAACAAAAACGCCGATAAATCCTCCGATTGCCATTCCGGTAACCATGGATTTTACAGCGCGCCGCTCATTTTTTGCGCCCACATTCTGAGAAACGAAGCTCGACATTGACTGCATGAGCGAGCTAGGAACAAGCATTACAAACGCAACAATCTTATTTGCAACACCGTATCCAGAAGAAGCCTCAAGCCCAAGCCTGTTTATGAACGCAACAAGGCACATAAATGATATTTGTGTCAAAAGCTCCTGAAACCCAATAGGAATTCCAATCTTTATTATTCCGCGCAGTTCTCCGTTAATCCGAATGTCTTTTCTATCTATATGTATAAGCTTTTTCCGTATAATTATTGCTACAGAAAGAACAACGGAAACTGCCTGGGCGGCAACAGTCGCAATGGCAGCTCCGGCAACATTCATCTTGAATCCTGCTATCAGGATAAGATCCCCGGCAATATTTACAGCGCAGGCAATGGCAACAAAAGCAAGCGGACTTTTTGAATCTCCCAGGCCGCGGAAAATCGCGCTAATCAGATTATAAGCAAGAATAAAGACAAATCCAGCCCCGCAAATTCTTATATATTGAACCGTAAGCTCAACCGCTTCTGCAGGAGCCTGCATAAGAACCGAAATTGGCCGGGCAAAAACAACAAGCAGAACAGTAAATAAAATTCCTGCGCCCAGAAAAAAGACGATTGAACCGCCGACAACCCGGCTGATTTTTTCAGGATTTTTTTCACCCAGATATTTTGCGATAAGAACCGTTACAGAAGTTGCAAATCCCGCAAGAACGAAAGTAAAAAGGTTCATTATATTTGAGCCGGTTGAAACGCCGGAAATTCCCTCTGTGGTTCCAAACCGTCCCACCACCATGATATCCACAGCGCCATAGGCCGCCTGAAGAATGAGCGCGCCAAGTATCGGAATCATAAATTTAAGCATCTTTGAAAGAATAGGCCCAGAGGTAAAGTCGTTTTCTATGGAAAGTTTTTTTTCATTTGCCATGAGCCACATTCTATTGAACAAAAAAACATTTTTAAAGCAACAGGCGAACTAATTTTTTGTTATTAACGAGGCAAATTCACCCCGTTGACTAAAGACAGCCTGACTTAGATAATATTTGAAAATCAAGCATGGAAATCAAAAAAATCGATAGAAAAAAGTTTTTAAGATTTCTATGCTAAATCAAATTTCAAGAGTTCAATATGACAGCAACCACAACCACACAGACTGGAAAGTACCGCTCTGTAATTTCCGTCGACAAAGAGAAATGCGTAAACTGCCAAAGATGCATTGCTGTTTGCCCTGTAAAAATGTGCAACAACGGAACTGGAGAGTACGTTGCATTCAATGAAAAGCTATGCATAGGCTGCGGCTCATGCATCGAAGCCTGCACTCATGGAGCAAGAAAAGGAATTGACGATGCCGAGCTTTTCTTCTCCGACCTTAAAAAGGGCGAAAAAATTGTAGCAATAGTAGCTCCGGCGGCAATTGTAAGTTTCCGCGGAAAAGACCTTGAGCTGAACGGATTTTTAAAGTCGATTGGCGTGGAAGCAGTCTTTGATGTAAGTTTTGGCGCGGAGCTTACAACAAAATCCTATGTTGAATACATAAAGACTAAGAATCCAGAATGTATAATTTCACAGCCATGTCCGGCTCTTGTTTCATTTATAGAAACTTACCGCCCAGAGCTTCTAAAATATCTTGCGCCTGCCGACAGCCCGATGCTTCACTGCGCAAAAATGATAAAAGAATTTTATATAAAGTACAAGGATTACAAAATCGCAGCAATATCACCTTGCTATGCAAAGCGGCGCGAATTCGACGAAACCGGAGTCTGCGACTACAATGTAACAATACGCTCACTGCAGAAATATATGGAAGAAAAAAATATAAAGCTGGATTCTTTTCCAAAGGTGGAATACGAGAATCCCGCCGCAGAGCGAGGAGTTCTTTATTCAACTCCGGGCGGACTTATGAGAACAGCAGAGCGTTTCGTGCCGGGCATTTCAGAAAAGACCCGCAAGATTGAAGGAAACCCGAAAGTCTTTCATTACCTTGCAAAATTCACAGAGGCGAACAAAAAGAAAAAGCCTTGCTTCACACTGATTGACTGCCTCAACTGCGAGAACGGATGCAACGAGGGAGCGGGAACAACAAACAAGGGAATGCATCTTGACGAAATGGAAGAATTCGTAGAAAACAGAATGCATGACCGGCGCTCGTACTGGGAAAAGAAGGGACACAGCAAAAAGTCAGCCTTGAAAAAACTGAACAAAGCAATCGATGACTTCTGGAGGCCAGGACTTTACGACAGAACATATATTGACAGGAGCGCTTATTTCCGCCAGACAATAAAAGAGCCTTCCCGTGAAGAAATTCAAAAAATCTACCGCGATATGCACAAAAAGACAGAGCAAGATGTTTTAAACTGCGGAGCCTGCGGATACGAGGACTGCGAGCAGATGGCGGTCGCAATTTTCAATGGACTGAACCGCCCGGAAAACTGCACTCACTATACAAACATTCTAAAGGACATAATGAGCGAGCAGCATCAGGAAGAAGTAAAGCAGTCAGTCCGAAAAGTCGCGGAAGCCGGAGCAGAAAAGCTGACAGAGAACGGCCGGGATGTCCAGACTCTGACAATGGCCGCACGCGACATGACATCAAGCGTTTCAACATCATCGACTGCTGTCGAAGAAATGATTGCAAACATCAAGTCCATAAACACAATTCTTGAGCATAACGCAGAATCCGTGGAGCTTCTTGACGAGGCCACAAGAAAAGGAATGGCAGGCATAGAAAATGTCGCCAGCCTTGTTTCCCAGATTGAAGAAAATTCAAACGGACTTAGCGAAATGAGCAGCGTCATTCAGAAAATTGCAAGCCAGACAAACCTGCTTGCCATGAACGCCGCAATAGAGGCAGCCCACGCAGGAAATTCAGGACGTGGATTCGCAGTCGTGGCAGACGAAATAAGAAAGCTTGCTGAAAATTCAGGCTCGGAAGCGCGAAAAATTTCAGATGTTCTGAAGAAAGTAAAGCAGCTGATTGACGAGACATTCAAGGACACAGGGGATGTTCAGAAAAAATTCTCACAGGTAGTACAGCTTTCCGGAACAGTAGTTGAGCAGGAGCAGACTGTACGCAGGGCAATTTCTGAACAAAATGAAGGCGGAAAGCAGCTTTTGCAGGCAGTAGGCTCAATGCGCGAGCTTACACAGACTGTAAAAGAACGCACAGAAAAACTTCTTACCGACACAAACGCAATAAAGGAAAGTATTCTGGAGCTAGGAAAATAAGGCAGCTAGTTTTCCTTGCTGAAAAGGATAACTTCTGGGCGATATTCAAAATGCATATTGTCCCAGATTGCCCACTTGCCGCCCCACACAAAGCCATTGTTTTCAAAAATTTCAATTACTTTTTGAGGCGGCATCCATCTTCTTTCAAGCGGAAGCTTCATCCAGTTGTCTCCGTCTATGTCCCTTCTCCATGCCCAGTATACATTTTTCTTTCCCCAGCCTTTTGGAAGCAAATCCAGTGCAAGTCCCAGGCTGTGGAATGAGCGGTTGCCGGAATCGCTTATGGTCCGACATGAATAGCTGTCTGCGCTCAAAAGAGTGTCAATGAATTTTTTCACTTCCGCATCAGACTTTGAGGCTTCAAGAATTTCCTTTTCAACTTTTTCGAGCGGATTTTTTATCCTTTCATGAACATTTGATTTTTTTCCAAGAAAAGAAACTGTCTTTATATGCTTTTCAAGCGAACTTCTTGACTTGCTGTCATACACAAAGTCATAAAAAAACTGAGGCGTTCCCTTTCCGCGCGTACGATTTTCAGGAGAGCTGAACTGCCGGATTTTTTCAATATCCTCATCTGTAAAATCCGCCGGGTCGCGCAGAACAAAATCATATTTATATAAAAAAGGGCTGTACTGATTTTTATTCTCAAGCTCCGGTTCTGGCAAAAACATTCCGCCAGCAAAAAAGAATTCCGCAGAACTCGACCCAAGCATAAGCGAGATTTTCCAGTCGCCAGAGAAATCATCGTACCTGCTTTCAAACTGAATATCAGGGTAAGCCTTTTTAAACAATGAAAGAAGTTCCGGCTCTTCTGCATTTTTCGGCTTGCACGCAGGAAAAGAAAATACGAAGCATGAAAAAAAAGCAAGCGCAAAAACAAATAAAAAACAGCGGGTAAAACAACTGGAATTGAATTTCATTAGTAAAATATACCATATAGACCCCATGCCAAGTCAAGCAAAATTATTTTTCGACAAAACGAAACTGACTGTTCAAATGGCGGCAAAAGCCTAACGCATATTTTCCAAAAAAATCAAGCCGGCCTGGAACTTTTGTATTCAATATATTCCTGCCCGACTTTTTCCTTTTCCCATTTGCAGACAATTTTATATCCAAAGCCGGAAAAAAGAATTTCACACAAAACCTCAACAGCCGCTCCGACAGCAGCACATACAGAAACCTGAGTCCATGTCCATCCAAAGAAAACCTTTGAAACAATTGATGAAAAAATAAAATTATCCACAAACTGAGCCGCCGCAGTTGAAATGTAAGAGCGGAATGCAAATGAAAAAAATCCGTCTGCCCGTACAAATTTTGCAGCCGCGCAGTTAAGAAGAGCATTCACAACTGAAGATGAAATGAAGGCAGTGGAAGAGCCAAGCACAACATACCAGGAGCTTGCGATAGTTGAGTTAAGCGCATCATTGACAATTAAATTTTCAAACTCGTAATACTCGCTCCAGTTTCCAGGAGTCTTTGAAAGCAAGGTAAGTGAAAAGCTGAAAAAAAGATTCACAGCAAGAGCGGCAAGAGAAATTTTTATCGCGGCCTTCGCTCCCCATCTCTTGCAGATTACATCCATGCACAAAAACATAATCCAGCTGAACGCATATCCGCAGTCAAGCGCAACATACTTAAAATTTAAAAGCTCCTTGCTCGCCATAAGATTTGCGCAGACAACAGAAAGAATAAAAAATGAAACCAGAAGCGAAGGAACATTCCGAAGCAGAACTTTAAAATCCTCTGCCTCGCGCGAAATAAAAGAAAAGAATTTTTTCATAGAATATCGGCGGAAACAAAAACCGCCAGCCTCCATAAGAATTTTAATTTATAAAGCGCAGGAGAGTTATGAGGAATCATAAACTGCGCGCAAGAAATGTAATATCTTTTTATAAAAAATTCAAGAAGAAAAAAGAAACATTATTTTCAGCATGAATTTTTAGGAAGCAAGAAAAGCTTTAATTTTCTTCCCTTGAAATTTCTGGGAAAAGTAGTATCATTTAAGAAACGCTGCATTGAATTTTAATGTCGCGCAAAATCAGACTGCAGAATCCTCTGAAAAGCGAACAATTTTTCAAATGCTCCTGATTAAAAACTTGATGCGCAGGTTTCTTAATCTTTTTCAGATAAAATGCAAAAATGCCCCGCTTGATAAAAGCAAAGGACTATAAAACAAAAGGCCGCTTGAATACCGAGTCTTTTTTACCAACTGCGCATTCTCATTTCATTGTGAATACGATTAAAAGCCAACGCTGGATTTTTTGGGAGAAGCTATGAAATCCAATATTATAAATGATTTCAATGATTTTTTGAACGACCATTTTGTTTTATTCACAAGCATTCTTTCTGGAATAATTTGCGTTCTTTATGTATGCAAAGGAATCTACGAAGGATTTTTTATAGGAACATGGATTATTGCAGCCATGAATTTTATATATCTTATTGTCGCATCAATTTTTAAGCGAAAATGCTTTTCATATTTTTATCTTGCGTATTCTATAATTCTTGTTTTCATGATTGCCTTTGAAAAAACTTTTTTGTTCAATAACTTTACAGCTCTTTTTATTATGTGCATAGTTGTCATGATAAAGCCTCAGGTAAAATATATCGCCATGGCTCTTTACTTTGCCGCAGTTTGCACAGCATTTTCCATAAACGGTGAAAGTGTTTTTCACTTTCTGATTCACATTGTACGAAGCATCTGGTTTATCGGAAGCGTTTTCTTTGTCCTTGACAATCAGTTTGAACGAAAAACTCTTATACTTTACGAGGACGAAGTGAAGATTCTTGAGCAGCTTTGCAATGGCAAAATATATCAGAAAGAAGTCGAAGGATTTAGTGAAAACACTGTTTACCGAAAGCTCAAGGCAGCGCGTGAACGCAACGGAAACATTACCCGCGAGCAGCTAATAAAGCTATTCAAAAAAGAGCGCATGGAAAAAAAATTTCCGCGAATTTAATTTCCATGCCGCGCAGTTTTATTGCCGCGCCCCAAGCTCTTTATCAAGCGCATAAAGCCCTTCTGGCGTTGAGCCAAACATTTTGTATTTGTCTATAAGCCTCCTTGCTTTTTCCTCCTCCTCAAGCTGCTCATTTATAAACCAGTTAAGAAAATTTTTTGCAAAAAGATTTTTTTCTTTTTCAGCCTGAAAGTAAAGAGCAGACACAAGGTTCGTTACGTATTCCTCATGCTCAAGGCTCTGGTTCAAAACCTGCAGGACTGTTTCAGGCTTGTTCCTAGGGGCTCCAATCGGAAGAAGTTCTACAGGCTGGTTCACCTTGCAAAGATACTCGTAAATTTTCATTGCGTGCTCTTCCTCTTCATTTGCCTGTTGCTTGTACCATTCAGCAAATCCAGAAAGCCCTTTCATGTCAAAGAAAGCCGCAAATCCAAGATAAATGTAAGCCGACTCGAATTCCTTTTGAATCTGTGTGTTCAGCATAGAAGCCAAAGTTATAGCATTGTTCATAATTTTCCCTCCGTAAAATTCACTGTCCTGATTTCCAAAGCCTATGGATATTGCAGTATTCATAGGCGGCCTCAACACGCTCGCCAGTCATGACCGCAAATTCTACGCTTGGTGAATTTCCAGGCTTCAGCCATTTCTGCTGTATGCCCTTGTCTGTCTGGAGCAAAATCCATTCGATGTAATGCTCCGTTTCAGACGGATGAAGTTTTGAGCCTACAGTAACAGAAACTGTATTTCCCGCAACTTTAATCACAGGAATGTGCTTCTCTGTAGAGCCATCTGTCTGTCCAGGAACAAGCTCCAGCATATCCTCTCCGCAGCAAACGGTCGGAACACCAGAATCTTTTACAATCGCAATGATTTTTCCGCAGTGCCTGCAATAATAAAACTTCAACTGCATATAGACCTCCAAATCTTTTTTTGAGGACGGCAAAAGAACAGCCGCAGTTTCAAGCCTGCCTGCCATTTTTGTTGCCTTGCGCTCACGTTCTTAAGATAGCACAAAAAAATGCCGTGTAAATAAAAAACGTCCGCAAACGGTCATCAAAAAATCACCATCGAAATGATGAGCATGAAAGACTGGCGCCACGCACAAACAGGCAGTTTATATTAACTGAACAGAAAGCAGAAATACATACTGATTCACATAGTTTTATTGAAAGCGTGTTTTTTTTTACAAACCTTTGCTCTCTGTTTTCAGGAAAACCACCGCAAACACAAAAGCCACCGCATCACTTATGAGCGCGCTCCAAAGCATTGTTACAATATTGTGGCTTGCAGACGCAAGAATAACGGAAGCCGGAACAAAAACAATCACATCGCGCAGGAGCGCCAAAAACGTTGATTTTCCGCTTTTTCCCACCGACTGAAGAATTATTGAAACAGATTTTACAAAGCAGGTCATTATGATTCCGCTTAAAAAAATTCTTATGCAGAGCCGGGCATATTCCATATATTCCGCGGAATTGTTCTTGCCAAAAATAGAAATAACCAAATCCGGAAGAAATTCAAAAATCAGAAAAACCGCTGCGCCAACTCCAAGAACAAGCCGCAAAATAACGCGCGCCGTTTCCCTTACGCGCTCAGAATTTCCAGCTCCCATATTGAATCCGATTATCGGCTGGCCGCCAAGACTTATTCCAATCACAATGGAAACAACAATTCCAAAAACTTTCATCACAATTCCAACAACCGCAAGCGGAACAACCGAGCCAAACGCATTTCCTGTGCTTGCAAAAGTTTCATAACCGTATTTTGAAAGAAGATTGTTGTTCACGCCAATGATAATCACAATTGAAAGCTGAACAATAAGCGACGCCATTCCAATAAAAACCATCCGGCTCAAAATATAAAAGTCAATTTTCATGCATTTCAAGCTAAGATGAAAATTCTTCGGGCGGGAAAAATACACAATGCTCATCGCAAAAGTCAGAGCCTGGCCAATCACCGTGGCAATCGCCGCGCCTTTTACTCCCATTCCGAAAACAAAAATAAAAACCGGATCCAAAATCAGATTCGCAATTGCTCCAGCCAAAGTGCAAGCCATAGCGAATTTCGGAGAGCCGTCCGCCCGGATTGCGCCGTTCAGCCCCTGCCCAATCATGTAGAACGGAAGCCCTGCGCAAATCACAGAAAAATATTCCATTGCAAAATCGTAGCAAAGTTTTTCCGCCGGATTCGCGCCAAAAAGCCCGAGAATCTGTTTCTTAAACAAAAATCCAATTCCGCAAAGCAAAACTGAAATAACAATCAGAACCGAACAACCGTTTCCAATGCACTTGTCCGCCTTTTCCTTGTTTTTTTCACCAAGCGCAAGACTGAACATCGCCGCGCATCCGTCGCCAACAAGAAGCGCAAGCCCCAGAGCCAGAACCGTAAACGGATAGACAATATTTGTCGCCGCGTTTCCATAAGCGCCCGCGCTGCTCCAGCCAATAAAAATCTGGTCAACAATGTTGTACAAGGCGGCCACAAGCATGCTGATTACGCAAGGAACCGCAAAATGGCGCACAAGCCGGGTAATTTTTTCAGAACCCAAGTCATAAGATTTCATAAATACCTCTAAAAACAAAAATGCATAAAAAAAGCAGCCTAAAAGCCGGTCCGAACTGGACTTACGCTTTTGGCTGCTCGTTAGATTGCTTTAAAAATCAATTTTTAATATATTAGCGGATTTTTTTATTTTGTGTAAGCAAGTTAGAAAAAATATTTTTCACATTTCACTAGTCTCTTTTTTATATACAAAGATGAAATAAACAATCTCAAAAACTGCTGTTACAGCCCAGCTGAACGGATAAAGCAGGAACAGGCTTTCTACAGTCCTGTAATGCGCAAAGACTGTGAACACCCAGCCTATCCGCAAAACGCACGAGCCCAAAAACACCATGAGAGATGGAACAAGTGTCTTTCTCAGTCCACGGCTTGCGGCTATAGTTCCGTCCATAAACGCAGAAATTCCGAAGCTATATGTCATTATCCTGAATTTTTTCATGGCATAGTCAACGACAATCTGATCCGTTGTAAACAACGAGAGAAATTCCCTGCCCCGTAAATAAAGCACTGCGCCCAGAACAAACCCTGCAAAAGCCGCATACCCAAGGCTTACAAAATAGGAGCCCAAAATTCTATGCTTCTTGTGCGCACCGAAATTCTGGCCTATAAAAGTCGCGCCGGCTGTATAAAAAGCAGCCATGATATTATAGACCAGATTATCGCCATTCATAGTAGCGGCGTTTCCAGCAACCATTGCCGCATCAAACGAATTCACCGCTGCAACAATAAAAAGATTTGCAAGAGCAAAAATCGCATTCTGAAGCCCTGCGGGAATTCCAACCTTTACAATCTGGGCAACCTTGCTCCTTGAAATCTTCCTGCATTTAAAATCAAAGCCGCTGCTCTTAAGAATTTTATAGAGCTTCGCAAGCGTAAGGGCGCAGGATACAAACTGGGCTACGACAGTCGCAATTCCGACTCCAACAACATCAAGATGAAAGACAACAACAAGAAGAATATCAAGGATTACATTTATAATTCCTGACAAGACAAGGTATAAAAGAGGAGATTTCGTGTCTCCATGCGCGCTTAAAATAGCATTTCCAAAATAATAAAGCGCCATTGCAGGCATACAGACCATATAGATTCTAAAATAAACAGCCGCGTCATCCAAAACTTCCGGCTTTGTTTTCAGCATTTCCAGCACAGGACGGGCAAAAACAGTTCCGGCGGCTAAAAGCAGAACTCCGGCAAAAAGACAGGAGACAAACGAAGCGCGGACTGTAATATGCAAGTCATACTGATTCTTTTGCCCAATACAAAACGCCGCAAGAACATTCACACCTCCGCCAAGGCCGCCAAGCACTCCGGAGCAGAAAAAAATCATCTGGGCAGTAGAGCCGACCGCCGCAAGCGCCAAATATCCAGAAAAACGCCCAACAACGGCGGAATCCGTCATATTAAAAAGAATCTGCAGAATATTCGTAGCAACAAGAGGCATGCTGAAAATAAAAATTTTCTTGAGCAAAGGACCTTCAGTCATATCCATTTCAGTGTTTTTCATATTTTAAATTTCAGTATATCATTTTACACAAAAAAGAAAATATGCAGGCCTCAACAACTGCAATGTCCAGAGCAGCACAGAAAAGATGAAGGAATAAATATTTTTATATGCTGAATAAAAAAACGTCATTTTATTTCAAAAATCGATTATATCTATAGATAATGACATACGGATACATTCGCGTAAGCACAGACAAGCAGACTGTCGAAAACCAGCGCTTTGAGATTCTGGAATTTGCAAAACGGAACTCACTTTCTGTAGAAACTTGGATTGAAGAAACAGCGAGCGGCACAATCAAACCGGAACACCGCGAGCTTGGAAAACTTCTTGAAAAAATTCAAAAAGGCGATCTCATAATCTGCTCCGAACTTTCGCGGCTCGGAAGAAGCCTTTTTATGATTATGTCGATTCTGAACAAACTGATGGAAAAAGGAGCCAGAATCTGGACAATCAAAGACGGCTACAGGCTTGGCGACGACATCCAGTCAAAAGTTCTGGCCTTCGCCTTCGGGCTTTCTGCGGAAATCGAACGAAACCTTATCAGCCAGCGGACAAAAGAAGCCCTTGAGCGAAAAAAAGCGGAGGGTAAAAAACTAGGGCGGCCGGCTGGAAGAACAAACCGCTGCTCAAAGCTTGACGGCGCAGAGCTTGGAACAACAATCATGATTCTTCAGGGAATTTCAATAAACAGAATCGCAAACCTGTATGGAGTCCACCGCAAGACAGTAAAAAAGTTCATTGCTGTAAAACACCTAAAATCCAATGAAAACATAAAAAAGACCATCGGCCTCATAGGATAAAACATGCACTTTTCTTCCTGTTGCCGCGCTAACTAAAACAAGGAAGCACAAGATTTCGTTTATAAAAATAACTGCCACTCATTTCGTACAACTTTTATAACAATTCTGCAGGGCTCACTCTTTTTCAATAACTTCCGAAAGCTCTGCTGCAAGTTTTTCATTTTTTGCGTGGTTCTGCATAAGAAATTTTGTGTCTAACAGAATTCCGTGGATTTTGTGCCAGCTTTTTTGGAATTCTTCCTCAGTTTCTGAAAAAACAAAATCCGCGCTTGCAAAACCCACATTCTTCATTTTGCAGTTTCCGTCTGGCAAATCCGCAGGCATGATGAATGCGTTGAAAATTGAATCTTCATTTATTTGAGCTTTCACATCGGCCGGAATATTGCTGTTTTTGCTTTCAATATATTTTGCGTACGCAAGCTGCTTTACAATGCTTTCGCTTGAAGGTAGATGATTTTTGATTTTTGTAGTTCCGTAGCGGTAATATTTTGAATCAAGCACAAAGATTTTCTGCCCAGGCTTTCCGCGGTTTTGAATCATTATTGTGTCCGGACGCAGCGAGCTCCGCTTTTCATCATTTCCAAAATCAAATGTATTTTCAAAACCGCCGTTTTCTTTTTTTATTTTCCAGTAAACCTTTGGATAAAACATTTCCTTGTCATTTTCACCAAAAACCTCGTCAACAAGACTTTCCCAGATATAATGAAAATTTTCCGTGCCATAAACAAAATCATTTTTTTTACAGTCCGAATCAAGAAAATTCAGCACATCAATCATATTTTTAAAAAGAATCAAAGTGTTTTCATTGAAGGTTTCAGCCGCAGCCTTGCGGATTACAGAAATAAAAAGCGGCTTATTCAGTTTCAAGCCTGTTTTCTGCGGCATAAAATTTGTATACAAAAATCCCAGCTTAGAAAAACATTCATACACACAAAATTTATGGATTTGCGAAACAAGCTCTTCGTCGCTGTAGGAAGTCTTCTTTTTTATAAGATCAAGATAAAAAGCCTGCTCTTCTGACGCTAGAGGTTTTATGTGCTTTACCGTTCTTCCCCAGCTGATTTTTCCGTTGCCGTTTTTTGCGTAGAAACTTTCTTTCCTTGAAAAATATCCGTTCTGTAAAAAATTCTGAATTATGAAAAGATATGCCTGAACAGGAAACGCCGCATTTTTTCTAGGTTCAAGATTCTGATTCAACGGCAAATTCTCTGTTTTTTCTCCAAATGAACGCAAAATCTGAATCAAATTCAAAACATCCCGCCGAGTTTCATGCTCTTTATTCTCATTCTCCAAAGGCTTTCTGAAGCCGACCGGAAAATAAATTTTCAAACTTCCATCTGTGCACTTCAAGCCGACAAATTTTTCCGACAACGACGCAATATCCTCTTTATTTTCACCAAAATAAACACAGCAGGAAGAAAGAGTTGTTTGTGGCTGTCGAAATATTTTTTCCAAGGAACTCATTTTTAGCAAAAACTATTTATCCAGTTCAATATAATTCAGTATGCATTCTTTTGTTCTTTTCCACACCGAATTCATTTTGTAAAATAAAGGCTCTAGCCGCATCCAGTCCAGCTCATAACCATAGGAATGCCGAAAAACATGGCGAAATCCAAGAAAGTCTTTTAAATCAATTAATAAATCTGAATTTAAAATTGAAAAATTATTTTTTCGAACTTTAAACATTTCTGTAAAGAGCTCGCTATGCCACATTCCAGCTGAAAGAGGTTTTCCACCGCTGTCTTTATAGAGCAGTTTAAAAATATTCTCCACACCATTATAAAATGAATGAAGAATAGAGCCGACAGCATTTACTTCTATGAAATCTGGAACAGTTAATTTTGACTTTTCAAGCAGCACAGAAGATTTTTCTACAAGATTATCAATTTTACCTATTTCAAAAAGAATTTTTTCTTTGCAGGAATCATCCAATTTTTTTTAACTCTCCATGCTTTTTTAAAAGAGAAAAAAGATCCTTTTGGCAGTCAAAATCAACCAAGTCAACTTTCATTTTCAATACAGATTCTAAATCGTAATGGATTCCAAAAAAACTCCTCACTGGAAGTCCTTTTACCCCAAAATCAACATCAGAATTCTCGTGAACTTTGCCAGTCACTTGAGAACCAAAAAGATAAATATCAGTGCATCCCGCAGCTTTGAGAATTTCAGTTGCAATCAAAAGTTTTTCTTTCTCCATTCCTTTATTATAAGTCATCCCTGCAAATTAGTAAACTGACGGAACTTCGGTTGCTACCAGCGCTAACGCATCAGTTCTGCTCATTTTCTCCAGTTTCAGCGGAAGAGTCTTTTTTGTTTTCATCAAAATTCAGATTCCTAAAAACTCCAAAATTTTCTGCTTCCATATTCACTTTTGCAAGAAGCTCCTCAAAATTTTCCACAGGCTCAAAAAACTCACGATTGAACTTGAACGCATCATCCCAAAGATATTTTAAAATTTTGTTCTCAAAATCATCTTTTTTTATTTCAAATCTATCGTCTTCATTTTTTTTCGCTTTTGCAAACCAGCAGCCAAGCCGTTTATCAACCATGCTTGAAAGATTATTTTCAATAGAAACTTTTGAAATCTCCGCATTGATTTTTTTATGAAAATCTTCCCAGCTGACGTTTGAGCCGGCTATTTTCGCTTTCTGTTGATTTTCAGATTCAGGCTTGAATTCATTTTTCACAAGAACCATATTCCATCTGCGCTGAAAAGCATTGTCCAAAGTAAAAACATTCTGGTCGCTCGTGTTCATAGTCGCAAGAATGGAAAGATTTGGCGGAAGCCGAATTCCAGTATTCGCAGTAAAAGTCAAATCTCCGATTTTTACAGTTGAATATTTTTCAGAAATTTTATCTTTGTTTTTGTTTTCGTCCGGAATAACAACGCATTTTTCTATATCACTATAGATGGAAGAATCTGCATATTCGCGTATGTATGTATTTATAGAATCATTGCTTACAAAATAAGAGCTCCAGCCCGTACCATAAAAATTATTCCCGATTTTTTCACCACCGTTCGATTCTGAAATTCTATCCAGCAATTGAAACAAATCTCCAAAAATTGCCGCCGCATTTCCACGGTTTATTTCTTCAATAATCAAAAAATATTTTTTTGAAGGATTTAAATATGCTCTCCTTAAAATTTTTGTAAACGGTCCGGGCTTGAACTTATAATCGATTTTTCCATCATCCTCGTTAAGGCTCGGTAAAATTTGCCCGACAAAATCTGCATTCGTATATTCCGGATGAAACACAACACGCATTTTTTGCTCTTCAGAAAGTCCTTTAGTTATTTCATCAATTTCATGGCTCTTTCCACTGCCAGGAACACCGTAGTAAATGGTTTGAGAGAAATGAGAAGTATAAGAAGATTCACTTTGGAAGTGGGTTTTAGTTTCTATTTTATCGCAATCATAAGTAATTTCATTTCGTTGTTTTATAATATCAAAAACGCTTTTCATTTTACTGATTTCTGATGTATAGCTATCGCTAATTTTTGATTTTTCACAAAGGTCTTTATTACTTACATTTTTTCCTGTTAATTCAAGAGCATATTTTAAAATACAATAATGAATTCCGTGAGTTCCATAATTTGATTTATATTTTTCTATTTCAGAGCTGATAAAATCAACTGTATTTACATTTTCTGGAACTTTTCCAAGCGGTATTTTGATGAATGCAGTCGGTTTAAAATTTTTTGGAAGTTTATCATATAAATACTGAAACTGCGAAAATTTTTGAACCAATGAATCAGAAATCATTGAAGGATTATAACAATAATAACTTGCACTATTTTTTTTCAAGAAACCTTCTTCAGAAAAAGTTCTTGCAGTTCGTCCTGGATCTCCAGGATTTTTCTCATCAAGTGCCTTTGAAAGAATTGCACATTCATCTCGTATTTCCTCTGGAGAAAGGAATTTTCCTTCATTTTTTCTAAAAACACTAGAAACAATATCTTTTGCAGTTATTTCCGACATTTACATTTCCCTTTAATCTTTCAATGTTTTTATTATTTCTTTTGAGATAGCAGTAACTACAGGAACTGCCACGGAGTTTCCAAATTGATGGTATTTTTGAGTTCTTGAAACAGGACATTTAAATTCTTTTGGAAATCCCATAACAGCCTTGCATTCATTTTCTGTAAATAAACGAAGTCCTGTTTCTCCGCCTCTGACAAATGTTCCTGTAATTCTTTGAATTTTGTGGTAAGAAGCACAAAATGTTTTTACGGGAAAATTAGAATTCTCATCAACAATTTCAGGATGTCCATCATCTTTTTTAAAAATATAACTTTCTTGTAAGTGCTTTGTTATTGATGGTCCTGCCGCATCTTTTTCTATAAATTGACCTATTCCTATTTGAGATTTATTTTCTTTTGGAAACTTAAAACTTTTATTTTTGATGTCTTGCCTAAAACCGACAAAATAAAGTCTTTTCCGTAATTGTGGAACTCCAAAATCTGCGCTATTTAAAACTTTTGTATAAACTGTATAATCCAGTTCTTTCTCTAAAACGTCTAAAATTGTCTGAAAAGTTTTTCCATTGTCATGATTTAATAAACCTGTAACATTTTCCAACAAAAATGCCTTTGGTCTTTTTTCTTCTATTATTTTTGCAATGTAAAAAAATAAGGTTCCTTGTGTTTTATGTTTAAATCCCTCTCTTTTTCCAATTGAACTAAAAGGCTGGCACGGAAAACCACCTGTCAAAATTTCAAAATCTGGAATGTCCTTTGGATTTATCTTTGTAATATCCCCAAATGGAACTTCACCGTAATTTTCAAAATAAGTCTGTTTTGCCGCGTCATCCCATTCTGAAGAAAAAACGCACTGGCCTCCGCATGACTGCATTGCCAGCCTGAATCCGCCGATTCCTGCAAACAAATCAATAAAAGTGAAACTGTGATTTTTGTGCACAGGAAAAGGAACATTACGTTCCTTATTAAAAGTGTCCGCATCCGGCAAAGACGAAAGCGCGATTCCGTTCTGCGCAAGAATCTTTCCGTATTTTGCCGCAGCTTCTGTTCCGCCAAGCTGAATACAGTGGCTTAAAAGCGCATATTTTTCGTCAAACTCTTTGCTGTCCGCATATTCGTCAAGAACGCTGTAGTTCGCCCTTGATTTTCCGCGTGATATTTTCAGTCCCTTTAAACGGACGTTATT
>CAZSJX010000014.1:0-57306 GCA_964607295.1 uncultured Treponema sp.
GACCGCGATAAGAGTCTTTTTCATCTCTTAGCCTCCTTATACAAAAATGCCGGGGAAGGGGAGGGAAAGCTCGGCAAACAAAAAAAACTGCGCACATTATGATTAAAAGCTTAACAATACTTTCAGGCATTTTCACGCAAGGCTAAACAAATCAGGATTCAGCGTAAAAGAAAAAAATTGAGAAATCCACGGATTGGGTTTATAATATTCCTATAAGGAAAAAGGAACAGAAGCGGACATTTCATTACAAAAAGGAGGCTTTTATGGCAGTTACAGCATACTCGCTCGGAGCAGCAGAAGAAGTTACAGGAAGCAGGCATATACTTGAAATTGACGGACGCAGCATAATGATAGACTGCGGAGCTTTCCAGGGACGGAGAGCGGAATCAGACAAGAAGAACAGGGAATTCAGTTTTCCGGCGGACAAGGTGGAAAGCGTTGTGCTCACACATGCGCACTACGACCACTGCGGACTTCTTCCGGTTCTTATGAAAAATGGATATGACGGAACTATCTACGCCACTCCTGCCACAAGAGACCTGGCCAACATCGTCATGATGGACAGCGCAAGAATACAGGCGCGCGATGCAGAATTTCTTGCAAAACAGGCAAAGAAGAAAGGAGAGGCCTTTACATGGAAGCCGCTCTACGGCGAGGCGGACTGCGTCAAGGCGGCAAACCAAATTGTTACACTTGGATACAACCGCAAAATGTACATTGCCCCGGATGTCCAGCTGGAATTCTTTGACGCAGGTCATATTCTCGGAAGCTCTCTGGCTTACTTTACAATCAGCGGCCAAAGAAAGTCCCAGCAGGCGGCAAAAAGCCCGGATGGCGCAAGGCAAAAGCTGTGGCACAAGCTGCTCGGCGGAAGGCTTTCATCAAGGAATATGCAGAACCAAGCTTCGGACAACGGAGCATACGAGCTAAGGATTCTATATACGGGGGATTTGGGAAGACGAAACAAGCCAATCATAAGGGATCCGGCTGTAAATATGCCCGCGCCTGACTATATTTTCATGGAAAGCACCTACGGAAACAGGCTTCATGCGGAAACTTCAAGCACAATGTACGAGCTTGAAAAAGTTGTCCGTCAGGCCATAGACTCAAAGGGAAAGATTATAATACCGACGTTCGCAATAGAGCGCGCACAGGAGATTGTGTACTATCTTCATCTTCTTGTTGACCAGAAAAGAATTCCGCAGATTCCAATCTATATGGACAGTCCTATGGCTGTAAATGCGACAGGAATCTACCAGCTGCATCAGGAATGTTATGACGCTGCGACACAGGAAGCATTTCTGGCGCACCACAAAAATCCGTTCGGCTTCAACTCGCTGCAATTTATCACAAGCGTCGATGAATCCAAGGAGCTTAACAAAAAGAGCGGCCCTATGATAATCCTGAGCGCGGACGGAATGTGCGAGGCGGGACGCATTCTTTATCATCTGGCAAACAATATTTCAAATCCAAACAACATAATCCTGATTGTAGGCTATATGTCGGAGCATACTCTGGGCCGCAGAATTCTTGAAGGAGAAAAGGAAGTAAAGATTCTCGGCGACTGGTACAAGGTGAATGCGCAGGTAAGGCAAATTGACTCGTTCAGCGCGCACGCGGATTACAAGGAAAGCACAGAATGGCTAAGGCTCATAGACACAAGCAGGCTCAAAAAAATCTTCCTTGTGCACGGAGAAAAGGATGCCCAGGCATATTTCAAAAGCTACCTTGCAGAAAACGGATTCCCTGATGTCGAGATTGTAAAATACGGCGAAACATACAGCCTGGAGTAGCCCAAATGGAAAAAGAGGTTGATGAAAAAATAATCCGTCTGGAAACAAAGCTTGCATACATGGAAGATTTTGTGAACCAGCTTCAGGCAGTTTCCGTTGGCCACACAGAAACCATAGAACGGCTAAAGGCTGAAAACAAGCTTCTGCTCCAAAGGCTAAGCGAAATTTCAGATATTCTTGAGGGTGACATTCCAAACAGAAAGCCGCCTCACTACTAAAAAAATCCCCGGATATTTGCATCCGGGGATTTCTGTTTTTCACAGGCAGCCGCTAGATAACTTTATATATTCCAAAGAACATAAGGACCGAAGCACCTATCGCAAACAAATGGAAAATGCTGTGTGTCCACTTAAAGTTTCTCATCATAAAGAAGACGGCGCTTATTCCGTATGCAGCAACTCCTGCAAGAAGGAACACTCTGCTCGAAAGATTCAGGGAAACCGCACCGGAAAAAATAAGTCCCACAAGAACCGCCGCAAGAGCTATGTATGTGAACACGGAAAAAGAATGAAGCCTTGAGCCGAACACCGCATACAAAGCCAAAAGCAGCGCAAGGATTCCCCAGAGAACAGCACAGGCAGTCGACGCAAGGAACATTCTTGCCAGCAGAAGCGGTGTGAAAATTCCGCCTATGAAAAGATAAATGGCGCAATGGCTTAAAATAGAAAATACTTTCTTAGCCTTTGAAGGTGAAATCGCATGATACAGAGTCGCCATAAGATGAAGCACAAAAAGAGCCGAACCGAAAACTGCGAAAGTTGAAACATAAAGGCTTCTCTGCGAGGCAGGAGCATAAAAATAAGCCCTCACAACCAGAAGAACAATAGCAGAGACACTAAGTCCCGCGCCGATTCCATTTGCAATTGAGCTAAGCACATCCTCACCGAGTGTAAACGGCCGCGGCTGGCGCGCATTGTATGACAGGCGGGCATTAGCTTTTTGCGCCCTAAGCTCACGCTTGCGCTCACGTTCAGCAGCCTTTTCCTTTTTCTTTTCAGCGTCCATGGAATAGTCAACCTTTATCTGGTGTATTTTTTCCCTTGCCTGCGCCTTTATAGTTTTTATGGCTGACTTTCTCTTTGCCTTTAAAGACTTTCTTGTAATTCTGCGGGTAATATCGCCCATGACAAACCTCGTTAAAATTAATTGAAGCCTCGGAATCTTCTTTCCAGAGGAAATTCTGCTTTCATTATACAACATTATTCGTCTTTTTTAAATACACCAGCAAGGAGAAAGACGGCCGGAAAAAAACACCCGGCACCTTTTTGATGCCGGGCAAAATTAAAGGAGGAAAAATGAAATAGATATTTTATTTTGAACTGCTTCTTTTCTTTGAAACAACATCAAAAATTACAGCAAGCAAAAGAACAAGACCTTTTACCGCGCGCTGCCAGTTCGCATCAACACCAAGAATAGACATTCCGTTGTTAAGGATTCCCATAAAGACAGCGCCGATTACAGCTCCGCCGACGGTTCCAGTTCCGCCGTAAGCAGAAGCTCCGCCAATAAAGCATGATGCGATGGCATCCATCTCATAGCTTGTTCCAACAGTAGGAGCAGCAGAGTTCAAGCGGGCGGCGCATACAAGACCAGCAACAGCGGCAATGAATCCCATGTTTGTATAAGCAAAGAACATTACATTGTCAGTGTTTACACCAGAAAGGCGCGCGGCTTTTTCGTTTCCGCCGATTGCATAGAGATAACGGCCAGGAACAGTATTCTGCGTATAGTAAGAATAGATTCCAACAATCACTGCAAGAATTACAAGAATAAGAGGAAGTCCCTTGTCCTGTGCAAGAAGCCAGCCGACAAGCATAATCACAACGCACAGAACAGCCTGCTTTCCGATAAATGAGCCGGAAGAAGACACAGAGTATCCCTTTCTCTTTTTTGAAGCGCGGCTGCAAACAGCTGAAGCGACTGTAACAAAGCAGCATATCACAGCGATAATCAAAGTTACAATCAAAGTAATCCGGGCATTTTTGTCAACAAGAGCATAGTAAGCATCCTCAGAAGCCTCAAAAAGCTCGTCTGTAGCCTGCTCAAGCGCAAGGTCAGGAAGATAGCTGTTGAAGATGTTCATGAATGTTGACGGGAACGGAGAAATCGTCATTCCGCCAAGAAGAATCAGCGCAACTCCGCGCCACAAAAGCATTCCGGACAAAGTACAGATAAACGGAGGAATATGCACATAAGCAATGAAAAATCCGTGCCATGCACCTATCGCAGTTCCAACGATAAGACAAATGATTATCGACGGAATGACAGGCCAGCCGAGATTTACAATCAGAATTCCCGCGACCGCGCCGACAAGACAAATTACAGAGCCTACAGAAAGGTCGATGTTTCCGCCGGTAAGAATACACAGAAGCATTCCTGTTGCAAGAATTACAACCCAGGCATTCTGGTTTATAAGGTTTGTGATATTCTCAGGGGCAAAGAGCGAGCCTTTCCCGAATCCGACAATCAAAGCCTGAAAAAACAGCATGACTGCCAGAAGAATAAAAATCATCGTATTGCCCTTAAGCATTTTCTTTAAGCTGTTTGTGTTAACTGCCATATTTACACTCCTATAAAAAGTCAAAAGGGTTGTTTCAACAATCGATTGACTTTTTACACTGTTCCGTAATGAAATGAGGAACAGCAGTTGATAGTAAAAGTTTGCAACGCAAACTTTAGTTAAGATAAAAGCCGCGCAATCTCAGCGGTTTTTATCTTATATTCCTATAAGTTAGGCTATTTATTTTCCGAGCTGATGATGCATGACATGATTTTTTCCTGGCTTGCATCCTTAGCGTCCATCTCTGCAATCATGCGGCCTTCATTCATAACGTAAATGCGGTCGCTCATTCCAAGAACCTCTGGCATTTCAGATGAAATCAAGATTACCGATTTTCCTTCTGCGACCATGCGGTTTATAATGCAGTAAATTTCATATTTTGCGCCTACATCAATTCCACGTGTCGGCTCATCCAGAATCAGAATATCAGGATCGGCAAAAAGCCACTTGCCAAGAAGAACTTTCTGCATATTTCCGCCTGAAAGATTTCCCACAGCCTCGTCTACAGTAGCGCATTTTGTCCGCATTTCCTTTGCTGAATTCTGGGCAACACGCCGGCACTCATCAAAGTTGTAGATTCCATGCTTTGAAACTTTTTCAGGCTTTGCTGAAACCGTGTTCTGCGTGATTGTCTCTGAAAGGATAAGCCCGTTTCCCTTGCGGTCTTCTGTAACATAAGCAATTTTATGGTTTATTGCCGACTTTACATTCGGAAGCTCAATTTCCTTTCCGTTAAGAAAAATCTGCCCGGAAATATTCGCGCCGTAAGAGCGGCCAAAGATACTCATTGCAAGCTCTGTGCGTCCAGCTCCCATAAGCCCCGAAATTCCAAGAACCTCGCCTTTGCGCAAATTGAAATTAACATTGTCGCAAACCTTGATTCCGTCGAAAACAGGATGGTCAACGCACCAGTTCTTAACCTCGAAGCAGACATCGCCGACTTTCGACGCGCGCTTAGGAAATCTATCTGTAATATCACGGCCAACCATCGCCGCAATAATTGTATTCTCTGAAAAATCATCCTTGCTCTTGTCGAGCGTTTTTATCACAGAGCCGTCGCGGATAACTGTAATTTTATCAGCAACATAAGAAATTTCATTCAGCTTGTGGGAAATAATAATCGATGTCATTCCCTGCTTTTTGAATTCAAGAAGCAAATCCAAAAGATGCTTTGACTCATTTTCGTTCAAGGAAGCAGTCGGCTCGTCCAAAATCAGCAGCCGGACTTTTTTTCCAAGAGCCTTTGCAATCTCTACAAGCTGCTGCTTGCCTACGCCAATATCCTTTATAAGTGTATGTGAAGATTCTTTTAAGCCGACTTCCGCAAGAAGAGAATCAGCCTTGTCAAATGTCTCTGCCCAGTCAACCTTGAATTTTGAGCCGCGCTCATTTCCAAGGAACATATTTTCTGCAATTGTAAGAAGCGGAACAAGCGCCAGCTCCTGATGAATAATTACGATGCCAAGCGACTCGCTGTCTTTTATCGTCTGGAATTTACAAAGCCTGCCGTCATAGATAATATCGCCGGAATAAGAGCCGTATCCGTAAATGCCGCTTAAAACATTCATTAGAGTAGACTTTCCAGCTCCGTTCTCGCCGCAAAGAGCATGAATCTCGCCTTCTTCCACAGAAAGCGTTACATTGTTCAGAGCTTTTACGCCAGGAAACTCTTTCGTAATATTCCGCATTTCCAATAATGCTTTTGCCATTGGAATCTCCTATTTTAAGCCGATTATAAGCGTTTAAAAAAGACGGGGCTTTTAACCCCGCCTTGACCATTTTCAGCTTAAACTATTTAAGCTGAGCTTCTGTGTAGTATCCAGAGTCTACAAGGAGCTCCTTGTAGTTTGAAACATCTGCATAAACTGGATCACAAAGGTATGAAGGAACAATTCCTTTTCCATTGTCGTAAGTCTTTGTATCGTTGATTTCCGGCTTTGTTCCCTGAAGAAGAGCGTCAACCATTCCAACAACTTTTTCAGCCAAAGTACGTGTGTCCTTGAAAACAGACATTGCCTGAGTTCCCTTGAGCATATTCTTTACAGAGCCAATATCGCAGTCCTGTCCAGTAACAATCGGGAAGTTTGCTTTTGTATAGCCAGCAGCAACGAGAGCGTTTGTGATTCCCATTGCAACAGAGTCATTTGAAGAATAAACTGCGTCAAGCTTTGTTCCGCGAGGGCCATATCCGTTTGAAGTGATAAGGTTTTCCATGCGCTTCTGGCCTTCTTCTGTAGACCAGTTCAAAGTTGCGCACTGAGCCTTTGATGTCTGTCCAGAGCGGCAAACAAGAACTCCGCTGTCAAGGTAAGGCTTGAGTGTGTCCATAGCTCCGCCGAAGAAGAAATTGATGTTGTTGTCATCTGGAGAGCCTGTGAAGAATTCAATGTAAGCAGGATCGTTTTTTGTGCGGTTCTTGAGATTCAGCTTGTTAACAAGGTATTCACCCTGAATTGTTCCTACTTTGTAGTTGTCGAATGTTGCATAGTAAGAAACTGAATTTGTGTTCATAATCAGGCGGTCATAGGCAATAACCGGAATTCTCTTTTTCTTTGCGCCGTCAAGAGCGTTTTTAAGAGCCGAGCCGTCAATGGAAGCAACAACAAGAACATTGCACTTTCCAGTAATCATGTTCTCAATCTGGGAAACCTGAGTCGCGATGTCGTTGTTTGCATACTGCAGGTCAACAACATATCCGGCCTTTTCAAGCTGAGCCTTCATGTTCGCTCCATCCTGGTTCCATCTCTGCAAGTCTTTTGTAGGCATAGAAACACCTACTTTTGTTCCCTTCTTCTTTGCTGCGAAACATGGAAGTACGAGTGCGCAAGCTAAAAGAACAGCAATAATTTTTTTCATAAGATAAACCTCCTTAAAAAATGTATATCTTATTTTTTTTGTCAGCGGAACTCCATTAACCGCTCCGCTGCTTTTAGATTAATTAGAGTATATAACATGAAACGTTTCCTGAATTCTAAATTTTCTTGATTTTTTTGTTAATTTATGTGATTTTTTAGCCAAATCCACAAACAAAGAGCGGACGGAATTAGGATTTTTTTGCTGTAAAAAAAGTGAAGAAGCGCCAGCCTTTCAGAATGAATACCGGGCAAATAAAAAGCTCCGGAAAAGGAGGCTTACATTCCTTTTTCCGGAGCATATTCTACAAAGGTCCCGAGTCAACCTTATTGTATAAAACTTAAAAGCCGGATTTACCTGACTCTCTTATAGCCATAAACCGCCAGCCCGCCAAGCTCTTCCTCTATGCGCAGAAGCTGATTGTATTTCGCCATGCGGTCAGACCTGGAAGCCGAGCCTGTCTTTATCTGTCCTGAATTTGTCGCAACCGCAATATCAGCAATTGTAGCATCCTCAGTTTCTCCAGAACGATGAGAAGTTACAGTTGTATATCCATGGCGGTGCGCCATTTCAATCGCATCAAGAGTTTCTGTAAGAGAGCCAATCTGATTTACTTTTATAAGGATGGAATTCGCACAGCCAAGCTCAATTCCTTTTCTAAGATATTCAACATTTGTAACAAAAAGGTCATCACCGACAAGCTGGCATCTTGAGCCGATTTTATCTGTAAGAAGCCTCCAGCCGTCCCAGTCGCCTTCAGCCATTCCGTCCTCAATTGAATCAATCGGATACTTTGAAACAAGCCCGGCAAGATAATCAGCCTGCTGAGCAGAAGAAAGCTTTTTTCCGCCCTCGCCTTCCTTCCATGTGTAGTCATAAATTCCGTTCTCATAAAATTCAGAGGAAGCGCAGTCCATTGCAATCTTTACATCTTTTCCAGGCTCGTATCCGGCTTCTTTTATGGCCTTTACAATTGTATCAAGGGCATCCTCCGTTCCGTCAAGCCTAGGAGCAAAACCGCCTTCATCGCCTACAGCAGTTGAAAGCCCGCGGGACTTCAGCACGGCCTTAAGGCTATGGAAGACTTCTGTTCCCATGCGGATTCCCTCTTTAAATGAAGCAGCTCCGACCGGACGAATCATGAATTCCTGAAATGCAATAGGAGCGTCAGAATGCTGGCCTGCGTTTATAATGTTCATCATCGGCACCGGCATAACATAAGCGTTCGTTCCTCCGATATAGCGGTAAAGCGGAATCTCCAGAAAAGCAGCCGCCGCTTTTGCCGCCGCAAGCGAAACTCCAAGTATTGCGTTTGCACCAAGCCGGGACTTTGTTTTTGTTCCGTCAAGCTCAATCATTTTTTTGTCAATCGCACGCTGCTCAAGTCCGCACATCCCGACAAGGGCTGGAGCTATAATACTGTTCACATTTTCAACAGCCTTGAGAACTCCTTTTCCCATGTAGCGCTTCTTGTCTCCATCACGCAGCTCAAGGGCCTCATTTTCCCCGGTAGAAGCTCCAGAAGGAACTGATGCTCTGCCAAACGCCCCGTTTTCCAATGTAACGTCAACTTCCACTGTAGGATTTCCGCGGGAATCAAGAATCTCACGGCCTACAATTTTCTGAATTTTACAACCGCCCATAAATGCGCCTCCTGGAATAAAAATAGTTAGCTATTGCTAATTTATTTAAATATAATAAAATCCACTAGAAATTTCAACAAAAAATTCAAAAATTCTTACAGGAATTTGCCTGATGCTAAATTATTGAAACAAACGGCCAAAAAAGCTATAATAGAAAATCATGATAAACCCATTAGCACAAGAATTAAATGACGCGCTCAAAGGCACAACGCCAGGCGAGCTGCTTTCTGATGTTGGAACAAGGCTTTACTTTCCAAAAGGAATAATCGCACAGAGCGCAGAAGCTAAAAAGCTTGGAAAAACTGCGAACGGAACAATCGGAACCACAGTTGTCGAAGGCAAGCCGATTATGCTTCCTTCTATAAGAAAATACGTTCCGGAACTGACTTCCTCGGAGCTTGTAGGATATGCGCCGACAGCAGGAAATCCAGATTTGCGTGCAATGTGGAAAGAATCAATTATCCGCAAGAATCCGCTTTTAAAAGATAAAAAAATTTCTTTGCCAGTTGTAGTTCCAGGCCTTACAGCAGGAATTTCATATCTTGCAGATCTTTTCCTTGATGAAACCAAG
Source organism: uncultured Treponema sp. (assembly GCA_964607295.1). Lineage (GTDB taxonomy): Bacteria > Spirochaetota > Spirochaetia > Treponematales > Treponemataceae > Treponema_D. The sequence goes on from CAZSJX010000014.1 coordinate 9,421, forward strand.
CCGCTTGTTGCAGCGGATCCTTCTTGGGACAACTACGTTCTCATAGCTGAAGCAAGGCGAAACGCGAAATTCGTCCAGTTCAAGATGTTCAAGGACGGAAAATTCAACATCGAAGGCTTGAAGGAAACAATGCTCAAGGAAGCAGAATCAGGCTCTGTGCGCGTTCTCCTTAACTTTCCGCAGAACCCATCCGGCTACAGCCCAACTTCCAGCGAGGCAGAACAGCTGGTTTCAATTGTAAGGGAAATCGCTGAAAAAGGCGCAAAAGTCATGGTCTGGTGCGATGATGCGTACTTTGGACTGAACTACGAAGACAACATTGAAAAGCAATCTCTCTTTGCATATCTCTGCGACCTGCACGAAAATGTCCTTGCCGCAAAAATTGATGGCCCCACAAAAGAGGACTTTGCATGGGGATTCAGGACAGGATTTATCACTTTCGGATGCAAAGGCCTTTCTGACGCACAGTATGAAGCGCTTGTAAAAAAACTCATGGCGGCAATCCGCTCGTCAGTTTCATGCGCGGCAACTCCATCTCAGTCGCTTATTTTAAAAGCCGCATCCAGCGGAAAATTCGAGGAAGAAAAGACTGAATTCCGTAAAATTCTTGAGCGCCGCTACAAGCTTGTGAGGGAATTTGTTTCCACACATGAAAGCAAATTCATAAAGCCGCTTCCATTCAACTCAGGATATTTCATGTCGTTCGACACAATGAGCCTGAACGCAGAAGAATTAAGGCAGAAGCTTTTAAACGAGCGCGGAATCGGAACAATTTCGATTGACGACAAAACTTTAAGAGTCGCATTCTCTAGCCTTGATGAAGAAAAAATCAATACTGTTTACCAGGCGATTTACGACGTTGCGGATGAACTTGGAAAATAAGAAGCCGCTTGCACTTATAGCCGCAGTTTTTTCTCTTTTGCTTGCCTCCTGTAAAAATTCAGAAAGCAAGCCGCTTGTTATCTGGACAGACAATGCGGAAATTGTTTCATACGTAGAGCTTTTTAACGCTACGCATGAAAATATAAGCGCATTTGCAGTATACAAGGAGGAAGCTGCGCGTGCGCTTCCGCCGGCAAAGGACGAGCTTGTTCCGGATCTCGTAATAGGCGCGTGGCTCAAGAATTCCGCAACACGAAAATATTTTCAGCCGCTGGACTATCTTTTTCAGGAGAAAAGCCTTAACCGGACTTTGTTCTACAGGCAGTTTATTGAATACGGACAAATAAACGACAAACAGTATCTTATTCCAATAAGCTTTAATCTGCCCGCCATGATTTTCAGCAAGAAAAATGAAAGCTTTGTAGAATCGGAGCGTTTTCTAAATCCTGAGCAGATAAAGATATTTTCAGCGGCATTTAATAAAAAGAATAAAAACGGCTCATATACAGCAATGGGATATGCTCCTTCGTGGGATAAAGACTTCATGTACCTTGTGACAAAACTTTACGGAGCCGCTTACCACGAAAAAGGAACAAGTTTTATATGGAACGAAAAAGCAATGGAAAATTCCATTTCCAAAATCCGGCAATGGACTGACACTTGCAATGACAGCACCTCAACAGAACAAAATTTTCAGTTCCGATATCTTTATATGCCGGGATACAAGCAGGTTGCCACTGGACGCTGCCTTTTTTCACACACAACCAGCGACAAGCTTTTTACGCTGACAGACGCGCAGATTACCGATATTTCTTTCAGATGGATTGAACAGGACAACAAAATTCCAGTTGAAGACAACATCCTGAGCATAGGACTTTACAAAAAAGCCGAACATTCACCGCAAGCTGAAAAATTCATTTCGTGGCTCATGAAAATCGAAACGCAGCAGCTTTTGATTGAGCGGACAGAAAGCATGAAGCTGGACACTGTAAACTTCGGAATCGCCGGCGGATTTTCCACATTGCGGGAAATAAACGAAAAATTTTATCCGGCTTACTACAGGCATCTTTTAGGAAATATGCCGCCAGAGCAATTTATAACATTGCCGAACATTCTTCCATATAGATGGAACAGCTTGAAATCAAACGTAATAATTCCATATTTAAAAGACATCACAAACACTGAAAATTCAGGCGCAGTCCAGCCAATTGAAGAAAGAATTTCAGAATGGACAAAGCAGTTCTATTAGCACTTTAAGCCGCAAAAGCCGTTCTAAACTTTTTATTTAAAATTCCGATACATAAGATAGCGCAAGGAAAAACTGCTTGCACTAAAAATCGAGGGTAGACTTATGTATTCAAACGGAATCAGCCTGAATGCGGCATCTTACAGAACTCTTTTCTCTACTTCTTCAGGCTCGCTTTTTGTTCCAGTAAAGCCTAGCGCAGTCATATACTCACAGTTTGACTACGTGCACGGAACTGCAAGCGAGCATGGACAGCGCGGAGTTCCCATAAACCGCCTGCGCATTTTAAACACACTGATTTCCCAGCTTGTTTCCATGAAGCAAAAGCCAGCCCTTTCTGAAGATGAAACGTCCGGACTTTCAGAAGAGCAGAAAGACGAGCTTATAAAAAGCTACCAGCAGCAGATAAAAACCGCAATCGCCGCCAGCACACAAGGCGGTCAGCAAGCTTACGGACTCGCAGGCCTTATGCCGGAAGCAGGAGCTGTTGTTTCTGTTTCAGCATAAAAAGCAAAACTATGCCCATATAAGCCATAGCAAGGCAGACGCCGCGGCCGTTGTAATAAGAGTGAACGGAACACCGATTTTCAGCCAGCCGGAAAATTTCATAGGATAGTTTTCTTTTTTCAAAATTCCCATTGCAACAATATTCGCGCTTGCTCCGAAAGGCGTAAGATTTCCTCCGAGGCAGCTTCCAACCAAAAGCGCAAACATATAGAGCTCCGGATTTATTCCAATCTGAGACGCCATAGTGCCCGCGACTGGAAGCATTGCAATTATATAAGGAACATTGTCCACAAATCCGCTTACAATGACAGAAATCAAAAGTATTATAGCAAAACCAGCAGCCTCTAAGCCTCCTGTAACATTCACAAGCAAATTTGCAAGGTCATTCAAAAGGCCTGTCTCTTTTATTGCGCCGATTACAACAAATATTCCGAGCAAGAAAAAAATTGTTTCCCAGTCAAGTTCCTTTACAACATTCAAAGTCTCGGCATTTGTTTTTTTCTGAAATATTCTGAACCATATCAGGCTCAAAATTCCGACCGCCATTACAAAAGTTCCGCTCAAATATCCAAGCCTCGGAGAAACAAAAGAAACTCCGGCAAGTCCAAAAATCATAATCAAGAGGCATACAAAGGGAACCCAAGAAACAACCTTTTCATTTTCAACCTGAATCTTGTTCTTCCTGTTTTTCGCAAAGAAGAAATAAAAGAAAATGCAGCCGGCAATCATTCCTGTCTGAATTATAAAGAAAATTGAAGGCTTCCCTAGATAAAAAAAGAAATCGTTAAAGCTGTATCCGGCATAGCTTGCAAAAATCATTGAAGGCGGGTCGCCAACCAAAGTCGCAGTTCCCTCAAGGTTGCTCATAACAGCAAGCCCCATCATAAAAAACGTAGGATTCAATTTTAACTTTGAACAAAGCGCAAGACCAATCGGAGCCATAACAAGAACTGTAGCCACATTCTCAACAAAGATTGAAATTATGCCTGTCATCAAAAGAATTGCAACCATCGCAATGCAAGTATTCCGGCTGCTGTTTACAATCTTTTCAGCAATTTTTACAGGAACCTTTGAATAAATAAAAAGCGACGCAATAATCATGCTGCCAAGATAAATCATAATAACGTTCCAGTTTATGATTTCAAACACAGAATGATAGAGCGCATATATTCTCTGCGGAAACTGCCCCTCAATTGCAACCACATCCTGAGGAAGCGGAAAAATCAGCCCAGGAAAAAGAACCGCAAGAACAACAATAAGCAGCGCTGCCCCGGTTGTAAAAAAAACTTTTTTATTCTGAAATAAAATTACAAGCACATACATCAATACCGCAATAAAAGCGATAAAAGTCTTAATGCTAATCATGTTTCCTCCACCTAATTTCGAATTAAGTATAATTCAGTGTTTTTTAAATATATTATAAAACTCGAAGCTTTAGCTATTTAAAATATCTTGCGGCAAGAGCGTCCGCTAGGCAACGGGCTTTCCGTATTGTCTGAAGAACAAGCGGAACAAAAACAGGAATTATTACCTTCAGTTTTTTTATTCCTTTTGCGCTTCCGAATGTTCCTCGTATAATCTGAGTTTTTATAATGCCCGAAAATTCGTCCAAAAGCAATGGTATAAATCTAAAAATAATTCCAACAATGAGAACAACGCATCTAACTGGAAATTTAACGAAATTCAGCGGCTTTAAAATTGCGGCAATTCCATCCATGACTTGCCGCTCATCTGTAGTAAAAATATAAGTTCCAAGCGCAAAAACAGCGCAAACCGAATGAATAAAAGAGGCAGCAAAAAGCAAAAGTTTTCTTTGCGTAACATAAATCATTTTCCAGGCGAAAAAAATTTCATCGCCCTCGTAAACTGGAAAAAGAATAATTCCGAGCAAGGAAAAAATCAGAATCCACGGAACAAGCTTTGCAATTATCCTAAAGGAATTCTTCAACGGTGATTTTGAAAAAACTGAATATGCAATGTTGACAAAAATCATTGAAATGCAGAATGGAAACGGAAGCAAAATCGAAAGGAAAAATAAAAGAAGAAACAAAAAAGTCTTTTTTCCGGCGGAAAATGAATTTACAAAGGAAGCCGGAATTTTTTCCGGAGCAGAAAAAACAGAGGCCGCTTTAGAAATTTTTTCAAGCAGCAATGCATTTTCGATTAAATCCATTTCCATTAAATTTTCCGGAATTAAATCCTCTGGTTTTCCTTCAGAAACCAAATTTTCCCAGCACAGTCTAAAATCCGCGGCTTCCGCCTCCTGAAGCCTATGCGTGCTGAACAAAACAGTTTTTCCGCTTTCCGTAAGTTTTCTAAAAGAAGCTATCAGATTTTTTCTTGACAGCGGATCAAGTCCTGCGGTCGGCTCGTCAAAAATCAGAATATCGCTGTCAAGCGCAATAAGCCCGGCAACAGAAAGCTTTCTTTTTTCACCGCCGCTGAGTGAAACAACAGGACGGTTTCCGTATTTTCTGTAATCAAGCCCGGCAATTTCCATGGACTTTTTTACACGTTCAAAAAGTGCCGCGCCGTTCACATTCTTGTTTTTAGGACCGAAGGCAACATCATCCGCGGAATACTGCTCAAACAAGGCAGCCTCGCTTTCCTGCAGGCCAAGAACCGGCCGGCTTTCAGCATAAATTTTTCCACCCTGATTTTTTTTAAGCCCTGCAAGACATTCAAACAAAGTTGATTTTCCACATCCGCTGGGACCGGTCAAAGCAACAAGCGCCCCCTTTTTCAGCTCAAAGGAAATATTCTTAAAAACTGAAAAATTTCCATAGGAAAATGAAATGTTCTGAACTTTTAAAGCGGCTTCCTTGAATTTGTTTTCTGTTGAACATAAATTTTTGAATGAGGAATATTCGCCATCAATTCCAAAAATCGCTTCAAACATATCGCTTTCTTTAAATTTCTGCGGCGAGCCATCAAAAGCTATCTGCCCCTGATTCATCACAATAACTCTTCCGGCAGCCAAGGCTTCGTCTAAATCATGTGTAACGGATATAACAGAATGTCCCTTTTTATTCCATGCGCCTACAAATTCCACAAGCTGATTTTTTGCCGCAGGATCAAGCATGGCTGTGGCCTCATCAAGAACAAGCAAATCAGGAAAAAGCGCAAGAATTCCACTGAAGGCAAGACGCTGCGTCTGCCCTAGCGAAAGCTCAAAGGTTTTGCACAAAGCCTTGTCCACAAGAGAAACAGCGGAAAGACATTCTATTGTGCGCAATTCAATTTCTGCATCCGTCATACTAAGATTCTGCGGACCAAATGCAGTATCCCGCTCAACGATGCTTGCAACAATCTGCTCTTTAGGCTGCTGAAAAACAATTCCGGGAAGAATTCCAGGCTGCTTTTTAATTTCGCCCCTTAGCGGTTCAATAAATCCAGCAATAAGGCGGGCAAGTGTACTTTTTCCAGAGCCATTGAGCCCAAGAACCGCAACGTATTCACCTTGCTCCATGCAAAAATTTATATTGCTAAGCGCGGCTTTGTTTGAATGAGGATATTCATAGTAAACATTTTTCAGCTCAATCAGCGGCATTTTCAAACAGTCCTGGCTGGAAAAAACGGCTTGCTTCCGGAAAGTGAAAGCTCATAAAAAATACATTCAAATCCGCCGCTATTTGTTAAATTCAATACTGCAAAAGAAGGTCTTTGTCCTCCGCGTGGTCTGGAGCAGCTTCCTGGATTCACAGTAAAAATTTCGCCAAGTTTTTCAGTGGCAATATGAGTATGTCCGTAGAGCGCAATTTTGCAGCTGTTTTTCTTTGCCGCGCAAACAATTTCAGAAGTTCCATTGTAAAGGGAATTTCTGTGTCCATGCGTAAAAAATATTTTCTGCCCGCAGGCTTCCAGCACATTAAAAAGCGGGACTTTCAGCTGAACATAATATGGCTCGCAGGAAAGAATATTTCTAACAGGATAAAGATCGGCATCGTTGTTTCCTTCAACAATTCCAATAACAGGCGGAATAATACTTTTTAGTTCATCGTCATCAACAGAATTTGAAATCAGCTTGGAAATATCGCAGATTCCGTCACCGCAAAAAACAAGGGCATCACAGGCAGCTCCAAACTGACGCATAATCAGCAGAAGACTGGAATATGCGCCATGAGAATCCGATACCACAAGAATCCGGGCAGAATCTTTTGCTGCGAGTTTTTGTATTTCTTCGTGGCTTCCTATGAGCAAAGATTCATCTTGTAAAAGTGTGTTCAATTTATTCCGCCGAATTTAAAATTATAAAATGATTTCTTGACTGAATTCCAGTTTCACTGTCAATATAGCGGATAATTTTTCTTTTTCCAACCACAGCCTGAACATGATAGAACAAATCGTTGTCTTGAGGAAGAACAAACGGAAGCTGCGCGGCATACTCAACCGCCGAAATCAGCAGAGCCAAAGCATCGCTGTCTTCATTTTTATTTTCCGCATCGCCAAACTGAATTCCAGAAACATATTCATGGTCAATAACAAAACTGCATGTAAATTCCTGTCCCAAAACATCATCCTGCGGAAAAATCGAAAAAACATTGAACGGCGGATTTCCATTCCATTCCTCTTTCAATCTGGCAAGCGGCGAATGTGTATTTTCCGGAGCGCCAAGAAGAACTATTCCATGCACGTTGTTTTTTTCTATTATATCATGCAGACTGGAAATTCTGCCATGCAAATCATCTGGAAAAACAATCGGAAGAACGAGACCTCCGTTTTCTGTAAGTCCAAATTTCTTCTCCAAGGAATTTATCGCTTTTTTTACAAAATCATCGTCATTAAAACCATATCCAATAAGCACGCAGACAATTCCATTTTCGTCTGTCCAAAAATTTTCCTTTAGCTCAGAAAGACTTTCACGGGGCTGAATTTCAATAGGATCGTCTGAAGCGATTTTTATGCCCGAAGAATTATTTTCCTTGCATCCTGCAATAAAAGCCGCAAAAGCAAAAAAAAGAAGCCTGCCCATTGATAAAATTTTCTTTTTTAATTTCATTTTTTAAAATCCCATTTTATAAAACAAACCCCGCTGCAAAAATAACAACGGGGCATATTTAGGGGTTACTTTAGAAAACCTCTAAAAAACTTTTTAGAGCCAATTCTGAAAAACACAGGCCGTTCACAAAAGCCTTATTCCCAGTCAATTGAAATAGCAATTTTGCTTCTTGCCCTAGAATCTGATGAAGCACCCTGAGCATTCTCGCTTGAAATTAAATTCATTCCAATCGATTCAGAAGCAAACGCATTATCTGAAGAAGCCGCCTTAATTTTTTCTGTATGCGGATTTGAAGGCCTGCTTGCCAATGTATCAGCCTTGCTGATTTGTCCGGCAAAAACAGGAACACCGTTTTTTTCTCCCACTTCTGCGCTGGAAGTAAAAGGTGTTGATTTTGGATGATCCTCTTCAGCAGCAGCCTGTCCATCGGCAGCCTCAGAAACATTTTCCTCACGCAAGGCAATGTCAGAAGACCTGTCCTCTTCCTTGGAAATCTGTGCAGACGAAGATTCCGGACCTCCAAAACTTACAAGTCCCTGAGTAACAGAAAGGCGGCCGGAAGAAGTAACTTTAAACTCTGTTCCTCTTACAGAAGCTGTCGCAACAGCGGAACGAACTTTAAATCCTACCTTTCTTCCGTCTGGAGAAGAAACATTTGCCTTCAATGAGCCTGAATCAATATAAATCTGTGTTGAATCCTTGTTTTCCATTGAAACCATGTTTTCAATTGTAATTCTTGTTAACGGTCCTAATGTAAAATTCGTTCCTTTCACAGAAACAACAGCATTTGATTTAAATCCAGTTGAAACAACAGCGCCTTTTTCCTGAATAATATCGCCCTCTTCAACTGGAATCCACATTCCGCCTTCAAAAATCTCAACTTTACCGTCAACACTTACAAACTTTGCTTCCAAAGCAGAAGCGGAAAAACCCGCAAAAACAAAGAAAGCAGCTAACGGCAAAACCTTAAAACTCAATTTCATATAACACCTCCTATAAATTTACGGCTAAAATGAAATAACCGCATTAAACGCAATTTCAGTTCTGCTTGAACCGCTCAAATCCCCTGCAAAATGGCTTGCAAAAAGAGTCAATGCGACATCAGAATAAAGCTGGTATTTTGCATTTCCATAAACCTGAAAACCATAATAGTCAAACGCACTATCATCATTGTCACTGAAAACCGCATCGCCTCCAGCAGCCAAATAAAGCTTATTGACTGGAGATATAGAACCGGAAAGTCCTATTTTTGAAATACTGGAATAAATCGGCTCGTCAGCAGAAAGACAGGCCTTGATCTGCGTAAAGCCAACAAATGGAACAAACGGTCCGCTGTTTCCAGAAGCATAAGAAGCAGAAAGAGTAATAGAAGAAGATTTAAAATCCGGGAACAAAGAAACATTTGCTTTTCCTAAAAATCCATAGTCGGAAAAATCTGTAGAACTAACAGTTCCGCTTAAGCCATAAAAAAGAATTGGAGCAAGCGGTCCGTCCAGGCGCAAAGTTCCATAGAAGCGGTTATCCTCATCTTTTGGAGAATCAGCAGGCCCCTTTGCATCCCAAAATCCCATTCCTTCCAAAGAAATTGTCTGGTTAAACAGTAAATACGGCAGGCTTGCCTTAAATCCGCCTGCTATATATGGAGCGCAGAAGTCATAAAAATCATTTTCATCATCAGGCTCATAAACATAACCAGTGCTGTCCATGACAGAAATATTCTTTAAATTCAAAAGTCCTGTGTATCCGCCAAAAACAGAAACATCAAACCATGAAGAAGAAAACTGGGCAGAAGCTCCGTCAATCGGCTGAGCAATAACTGATGAAGACAAATCAGTTAAGAAAATACGGCCTGCGTCCAGAAAAAACTTTCCCGCAGAACACTCTAAAATAGTAGAAAACTTCAGAATATTTAAATCTGCAATAATCTCATTTTCACTATTAGGATTATCGCCAAAAATTTTATCATAAGTATGGCTAAGTCCGGCTTCTAAAGAAAGAAATGAAGTGCCTCTTTTATTAAAAGGAATTTTTGCAAGCGCAGAAAATGCCTCGCTCTGCTTTAATATAGGATCCTTGTATTTCTCGCCATCAAACTTTAAGTCTGTATTATTTCCTGCAAAGAAAGAAAGCTCAGCAGAAAAAGCAAGTACAGAAAAAACTGAAAATAAAGCCGCAGCAAAATATTTTTTAAAACCCATAGTTATTTTCTCACCTCATAAAAATCAATGCAGTCTGTAATCACATTAAGAAATTCCCTGCCAGTCGGAATCCGCTTTGGATCAAATGAAGACTGAATCACACCGTCATTGCGAAGCTGTTTAAAGGCATAGCGCGGACTTGGAAAAAGATGCATCATAAGGCCTTCTGGAATTTCCCAAGTATAATAACACAGCCATGCAAGGTTTTCAAAAGTAATAAAATCTTCCGCAGAAACATCCTCTTTTATGGCTGGCTTAGAAAGCTCCTCTCCTATTTTTTTCCATGCGTTTACAGCATCCTCTTCTGAATCATCATCTGAAATATAGCCCAATGCAACTGCTGTAAAATACGCGGCAGTTCCATAAGAAAGCTTCTCTTCGGATACTGTTTTCTCCACAATTTCAGCAGACTGAGAAAAAGCAGCCGAAACAGAAAAGATAGCAGTCAAAAAAACGAAAGTAAAAAATTTCATGTCACTCCTCTGAAAAATATAATATGACTAAATATTCATTTACAAAAAATTATACAATATGTTATAGTTTTTGTCATGGTAATAAAAAATAAATTCAAAGATTTTTTTAAAACTAAGATAGAACTGATTATTATGGTGCTTTTTGCGCTTCTTAGCGCGGCGGCTATTCAAACTAGCATATTTCAAAAGCTCGACTACAGGCTTTATGATTCAATGCTGAAAATAACGAAGGGCATTCAGGCGCATCCAGACATCGTTATAGTTGATGTTGACGATGAGTCCCTGGGACGCGTAGGCTCATGGCCATGGACCCGTGATATTCTAGGAAACGCCTTAATCCGCATGAAAGAATTCGGCGCAAGACAGGCTGTATTTGATATTGAATATATTTCACCTTCATCAAAAGGCGTAAACGAAAATTTAAGCGGCACAATCGGCAAGACTTTTATAGACGGCGAAAGCGCAATCTCCAGTTCAATTTTAAACTTCGCAGACAGCATCGAGTCCGGAGCAGTGAATGCGCAGAACGCCCGGGAACATTCCGCAGATCTTATTTCAAATGAGATAGACGGAATTCTTTATGAGATGCAAAAGGAAATCACATCCGGATTTGAGCTTGACTATGATGATTATTTCGCAAGATGCGTTCAGTTTTTTGGAAACACTTCACTGACAGTAAATATGCGCCAGATTGCCCAGAAAAGCGACAAGGATGAAGAGAATTACGCAAGGACGCGCTTTCTTTTTAACAATGTGGCGGATCAAAAAAGCCTTATCCAGAAAGGCAACCTTTATTCAGTAAAAGAAGAGGCCAGCCAGGACCTAGGATTTACGCCGGCGCTTCATAAAATTCTTTCAAGGGCGAAAGGCCTGGGATTTACAAATGTTATTGTTGACAAAGACGGAATCCGCCGCAGAATCGAGCTTTTAAATTATCAGGACGGAAAATATGCCGGACAGCTTTCTTTTGCACCGCTGATGAAGCTGCTTGATGTTCAATCTATAGAAAGAACTTCAAATTCAATAATTCTGCATGGACTAAAAAATTTAGACGGAGACACAAGGTCAACCATCACGATTCCGCTGGACCAGCACGGACGGATGCTCATAAACTGGCTTCACGAGACATACGTAGACAGCTTCAGGCACGTTCCGGCATATATGCTTTATAACCTGGATCTTGCGGAAAAAATGATAGCTGAAAAGCTTGCTGATATAAAAAACGCAGACCTGTCGCAGCTTTCCGAAGAGGACGCTGAATATATATTAAATTCCGCATATTTTGAAGACGAATACACAAAACTTTCAAATTCAAAAAAAAGGCTTCTATTAAAATGCCGCGGATATGACATAGAAGGAAACGCAATAAGAGGTGGACTTCAAGAGCAGGACTACGAAAAATATTTTTCAGCAAGAGCAGAATTTTTTAAGAACCTAAAAGAATTTTCAGACTCTTTCGTTACCGTTCCGGGATTTGATCAGATTCCAGAAATTCTAGAGCTTTCAAAGAGCATTGAATTTTACCTTCGTGACTTCAATATTCTCAAAGGAAGCATGGAAAACGCATTCTGCATAATAGGAAACTCTGCAACTTCCAGCACCGATTTGGGAGTAACGCCGTTCTCAAAGCAGTACGCAAATCTCGGACTGCACGCAAACGTCATAAATACAATTCTTCAGAAAAAATTTATACGTGAAATAAATCCGCTTTGGGGACTTGCGTTCTGCATTGTTTTCATTCTTCTTACAATGCGAATAAGCGCAAAATTCAGCACAGGAAAGAAAAACTTTACAAGATTCCTGTACGTGATTGTTCCGCTTGCGCTCTTTTATATTTTAATGACGCAGTTCAGCATTTACGTTCCATTTGTGGTTCTTTTTATATTCTCATTCCTCAACTACTTTTCTGGAATTATTGTAAATTTCCATGCGATAAACTCAGATAAAAAATTCCTTCAGTCGACATTCAGCGCCTATGTTGCCCCGGCCGTTGTAGATGAAATCATCAAAAACCCGGAAACTGCCAAGCTCGGCGGAAACAGCAAGAACATAACCGCGCTTTTTTCAGACGTAAAAACTTTCTCGGGATTCACAGAGGCAGTGAACAACGCCGAGGGCGAGAACAAAGGTGCGGAACGGCTTGTTTCAATTCTGAACGGCTACCTCGGCTCTTTAAGCGACGCAATAATGGACTGCCACGGAACAATCGACAAATACGTAGGCGATGAAATTGTTTCATTCTTCGGCGCGCCTGTTGACGACAAGGAGAACGCATTCCACGCATGCCTCGCAGGAATAAGGATGCTGCAGGCAGAAGCAAAATACAACGAGGAAAACAAAGAAAAGCTTCCTATAAATCCGCGCACAGGAGAACCGTTCTACCTGAATTCCAGAGTCGGAATAAACAGCGGAAACATGGTTGTTGGAAACATGGGAACCAAAAAGAAACTCAACTACACAGTCATGGGAAACAACGTAAACCTCGCTTCCAGGCTTGAAGGAACAAACAAAGTCTACAATTCCTGGATAATGTGCTCCGACAGCACGTGGAAGGCAGCCGAAAGCGGAGAAAACAAGGGGCTTCTGCTCGCACGGAAATTCGATTTTGTGCGTGTTGTGAACATTGAAAACCCGGTTCAAATTCACTGCATCCTAGGCTTAAAGAGCGAAGTTCCTGCAAAACAAATTGAAGCGGCGGAGCTTTTCAACGAGGGAATCGAATGGTACTTAAAGGGCAGCGATTCTCCTGACTCTCCAAAAAATCCGGAAGACTTCAAAAAAGCGTACCAGTTTTTCAAAAGCGCAAAGGAATGCTTTCCGCAGGATATGTCGTCAGATGTGTTCATGAAGCGCTGCAGCTACTTCCTAAAATACGGCTCCGGCGAAAAATGGGACGGAGTATTCACAATGAAAGAAAAATAAGCGTTGTTTTTATAAATGCGCAGGCTGCCTGAAACAGAGGGACACAGTTCTTGTTTCGGGCAGTTTTTTTTGCAAAAATTTCCGCGGACAGAAAAATTAATAAGCCCGGCTGCAAGAATAAAAACTTGACATCCGCCATTTGTGAATCTAAACTTGTAATGAAATCCAAACAAGGATTGTTAGATAAAAACTGACGATATGATGCGGCTTTCATCTAACCAAAGTTTGCGTTGCAGACTTTTTTATCAACCTACGCTTCTCATTTAACTGCGAAGCGGTCTAAAAAGTCAAATCGAAGGCTGAAACTTTCTCATTGACTTTTTATAGGAGTGTACAATGGAAAAATTCCAGAACATACCGGAAGTCAAGCTAGGAATAATAGCAGTAAGCAGAGACTGCTTTGTAATTTCTCTCTCTGAAAAACGCAGAGCGGCAATCACAAAGGCGTTCGGCTCAAAAGGAAGCCTCTACGAAGCAAAGACAACCGTGGAAAACGAGCAGGATATGCTGAAGGCAGTTGAAGAAGTAAAGCAGGCAGGCTGCAATGCGCTTGTCGTTTTTCTAGGAAACTTCGGACCTGAGACGCCGGAAACACAAATCGCTCAGAATTTTTCAGGGCCATGTATGTTTGTCGCCGCAGCGGAAGAAACTCAGAACGACCTTATAAACGGACGCGGAGATGCCTACTGCGGAATGTTGAACTGCTCATACAACCTGAATTTGCGCAAAATTCCTGCAATAATTCCAGAATATCCTGTTGGAACATCTGATGACATCGCAAGAATGATTGAAGAATTTATTCCAGTAGCGCGCGCAATCATCGGCATTTCCAGCCTTAAGATTATAACATTCGGACCGCGTCCACAGGACTTTTTCGCCTGCAATGCGCCGATAAAGGGGCTTTATGACATTAGCGTTGAAATACAGGAAAACTCGGAGCTTGATCTTCTCGTAGCCTACCGCGCGCACAAGGATGACAAGCGTATTCCGGAAGTTGTAAAAGACATGGAGGCAGAACTTGGCTCAGGAGGAAACAACTATCCGGATCTACTACCGCGCATGGCCCAGTTCGAGCTTACCCTTCTTGACTGGATTGAAGCAAACAGAGGCTGCAAAAAATATGTCGTCCTTGCAGACAAATGCTGGCCGGCATTTCCAAAGGAATTCGGATTTGAGCCTTGCTATGTAAACAGCAGAATGGCCGCCCGCGGAATCCCTGTGGCTTGTGAAGTCGATATTTTCGGAGCGCTTTCTGAATACATAGGAACCTGCGTTTCAGGCAGTCCGGTTACACTTCTGGACATCAACAATTCTGTTCCGCAAGATATGTACGAACAAAGCATCAAAGGAAAATTTTCTTACCCTTATGTTCTTAGCGACACATTCATGGCTTTCCACTGCGGAAACACTCCATTTTGCCGCATGAACAAAGCTTCAAATCCAGGAGTCAAGTATCAGCTTATCCAGCACAGGCTTCTTGAGCCAAAGGATTCTGCGCCGGACTTTACACGCGGAACCCTTGAAGGAGACATAATGCCGGGTCCGATTACTTTCTTCAGGCTGCAGACAACTCCAGACACAAGGCTTCAGGCTTATGTCGCCCATGGAGAAATTCTTCCTGTCGCCACACGCTCATTCGGCGGCATCGGAGTATTTGCAATTCCAGAAATGGGAAGATTTTACCGCCATGTTCTTATACAGAAGAACTACCCGCACCATGGCGCAGTTGCTTTCGGTCACTACGGCAAGGCATTGTTCACGCTCTTTAAGTATCTTAACATCGCTGACATCGCATACAATCAGCCAAAGGGAATTCTGTATCCGTCAGAAAATCCTTTCAACTGACCCGGAATTTAATTCAATAAAAAAATAGCTAACAGTCAGTCTAATCCCAGGAAATCCGTCTGTTTCTTTGCAGGCGGATTTTTTTTAACCAGACATCGGATTCAATGGACAAATCTCGCCGAAACCGCCTGCCTGCAATCCTCCGCATTAATCAAGAAGGAAATCACAATCAGCTGTTTTTCTCTGTAAAAACAAAAAAGCCCCTGCCGCCGCTGGCAAGAGCTTCTCGTGAAAAAAAGCAAACAAACTATTCTGTTAAAATCTTTATAACTTCCGCCTTGTCCTGAGTATTCAGAATCTGAGCGCGCTTGTCAGCAGATTTAAACAAAAGGCTGACTTCAGCAAGAAACTGAAGATGCGGACCTGTTTTGTTTACCGGAGACAAAGTCATGATAAATATACGGCAAGGCTCCTGATCCAGGCTGTCAAAATCAACAGGATTGTCAGAAACTCCAATGCAAGCAACCAGGTCAGAAACAGTGTCAGTTTTTCCATGCGGAATTGCAATTCCATGCTTCATGCCGGTAGACATCTTGCGCTCACGGTCAAGAACACACTCCTTTGCAACTGCTTTATCTGTTACTTTCCCAGCTTTCACTAGAACATCGAGAAGCTCGTCAATAATTTCTTCTTTTGTAGTTCCCTTTAAATGAAGGTCTACTGTGTCAGGTGTTAATACAGTTCTTAAGTCCATAACTAATATCTTATGTTCACATGAAAAATTTGTCAAGATTTAAATCTGCAATGTTAAAATTTTTAACAATGAAAATTTTTATGAATTCTGCGCGGAATTTTTTCTAAAATCAAGCGGTGTCGTCTGATAATATTTATGAAAAGTCTCGCAAAAATAGCTTGTCCCGGAAAAGCCGCACTCGTAGGCAATTTCAGTAATCGGAACATCTGTCTTGCACAGCATCTCTGTGCTGATTTTGAGCCTGTATTTTATAAGATAAATTATAGGCGACTCCTTTAAATACTGGCTAAAAACCGAGGAGCATTTGCTTTTGCAGCAAAATCCGGCGGAAGCAATGTCTTCAAGAGAAATTTTTTTCTTATAATTATCCTGAATAAAAACCATCATAAGCTTTAAAGCATTAAGCCCCGCTGAATTTTGAGCTGAATTTTCAGATTTTAAGTCCATGTTTGAATACAGAAGATTGAATACGCTAAAAAAATTCCGCTGCACTATAAACTGCCAGGTCTTTGCGTCCTTTTTAGCATGAATTTCCTTTAAAAGCTTTATGATTTTATTTTGCCACTGAATTTTGCGGCTCAGCTTTATAAAAGGATAATTCGCATTGTACGTGAACGGCTTTACAAATTTCTCATCAAAGTTCTTATTAGCGCAAAGAAGAGACGGATTCAGCAAGATGCAGATAAATTCACAGTCCTTGCGGTCTGCTGAAAATCCGTAGTGAACTTGCCGGCTGTTCACGAATATTGCATCTCCCGCCTCGATTTCAATTAAATTTCCATTCACGTTGTAAGTCTCAATTCCTTCGAGAACAATTATGAACTCCCAGTCCTCGTGCCAGTGGGAGCAGCCTTTAAAATCAGGGTAGCAGGATAAAAATCCGCTTGTAATATATGCCGGAAAAGCAGGATCGTTGTACGCAACATTCTCTGATAAATCCACATTGAAAGTTGAATAGCGCTTCAAAAACCACCTCTTAAAAAAATGGAAGATTGTTATATTAATTTAGCATATAGTTAAAGATTTTGAAAGCAACCAATGTTAATCTGAATAAAAACAGGTGTTGTTTTTTACAACATTTTTCATCTTAAATATTATTTATTGTGGAGACTTTTATGACATTTGCTGAAAAAATTCTTGAAGCCGCGCAGGAAGGAATTGTTCTTCTTAGAAATGATGAACAAACACTCCCGCTTGCAGAAAATGAGACTGTTTCTATCTTTGGAAGATGCCAGTTTGATTTCTATAAATGCGGAATGGGGTCTGGAGGTTCCGTCCGCTCTCCTTATTCCACAACTCTTACGGACAATATTCCAATGGCAAACAAGGAGCTTGCTGAAATCTATAGAAACTGGATAAGTGAAAATCCATTTGACAATGGAGGCGGCGGCTGGGCAATGGAACCTTTCTTTCAAAAGGAGCTTCCAGTTTCAAGCGAGCTTGCAAAAAAGGCGGCGGAAATTTCAAAGAAGGCGATTTTCGTCGTAGGACGCAATGCGGGTGAAGACAAGGATCTCACAAAAGAAAAAGGCTGCTGGCTTTTAACCGATGAAGAGCGCAGCGCAATCAAGGAAATCTGCTCGGCATTTGAAAGTGTGATAATCGTCTTCAACTCATGCGGAATCATCGACACTGCATGGATTGACGACATTGAATTTTCGGGAAAAATAAAGGCGGTTGTCTATGCCTGGCAAGGCGGTCAGGAATCCGGAAGAGCCTGCGCAAATGTTCTATGCGGAAAATCAGTTCCATGCGGAAAACTCACAGACACAATTGCAAAATCCATAGATGACTATCCTTCCACAAAAAATTTTGCGACACCGGATGAATCTTTTTATATGGAAGATATTTATGTCGGCTATAGATATTTTTCAACATTCGCAAAAGAAAAAATTCTGTTTCCATTCGGATTCGGGCTTTCTTACACAGAATTTAAAACAGAATTTATTTCTTCCTTTGCTGACGGAAAAAATGTAAGCGTAAAGGTCCGCATTGAAAACATTGGGAAAAAATTCAGCGGAAAGGAAATTGTGCAGCTTTATGTTCAGGCTCCGCAAGGAAAACTCGGAAAGCCTTCAAAAGTTCTTGTCGCATTCAAAAAGTCAAATTTACTAAAGCCAGGCCAGTCAGAGGAAATGGAGCTTTCATTCAACCTGGAGTCAACAGCCTCTTATGATGATTCTGGAATTTCAGGATTTAAATTCTCATTTGTCCTTGAAGAGGGAAAGTATTTTGTATTCATGGGCACTGATTCTGAAAGCGCGGAAAAAATTCCTGTTGGAAACAGCGGTTTTATTTCAATTGAAAAAACTTACGCAACAGAAAAACTTTGCCAGGCGCTTGCTCCAAGAAAACAATTTTCACGAATCAGGCCGACGCAAATGAAAGCGGACGGAAACTATTCAATTCAGGAAGAAAACGTGCCGCTTGAGTCATTCAGCATTGAGCAGCGCATAAAGGAAAATCTTCCGAAAGAAATTCCGTTCACAGGAAACAAAGGAATAAAATTTCAGGATGTAAAAGAAAATCCTGACCTGCTTGAAAAATTTATCGCCCAGCTGAACAACGAAGAGCTAGCAACGCTTGTACGCGGAGAAGGAATGATGAGCCGCAAAGCAACAATGGGAATCGCGTCAGTTTTTGGCGGAGTAAGCCAGGCTCTTTATGACTACGGAATTCCTGTGGCAGGCTGCGCTGACGGACCTTCAGGAATAAGGCTTGACACAGGAAAAGAAGCTTCCCTTATGCCGATTGGAACTTTGCTGGCCTGCACATGGAATCCGCCTCTCGTCCAGGAGCTTTTTGAATTTGAAAGCCACGAGCTGAGCCAGAATCAAATCGACACTGTCCTAGGACCTGGAATAAATATTCATAGAAATCCTCTCAACGGAAGAAACTTTGAGTATTTTTCAGAAGATCCGATGCTCACTTCGGAAATGACAATTGCAATTATAAAAGGCGTTTCCAAAGAAGGCCCGTTTGCAACAATAAAACATTTCGCCGCAAACAGCCAGGAAACACAAAGGCGGGAACATGACTCAATTGTTTCAGAGCGCGCATTAAGAGAAATTTACCTCAAGCCATTTGAGGCTGCTGTAAAAAAAGGAAACGCCCAGTCAATCATGACAAGCTACAATCAAATCAACGGACGTTTCGCGTCAAGCAACTATGACTTGAACTCAACGATTCTCCGCAAAAACTGGAAATACACGGGAATCGTCATGACCGACTGGTGGGCAAGAATAAACGACTGCATGGATGGCGGAAAAGGTGAAATTAACCTGACAGCCTCAATGGTCCGCGCAAGAAACGACATCTACATGATTGTGGACAATGATGCCGCGGAAAAAGACGGAAACAACGACAATATAAAGGCAAGCTTAAAAAACGGCGGGCTTACAACAGCTGAACTCCAGGTTTGCGCAAAGGACATTATAAAGTTCCTCACAAAAACTTTGGTTGCTGACCGCAAGCTTCGTCCGCTGAACAACATTCCGGTGCTTGCTCCAAAAGCTGAAAATCAAAACGCAGAAAATCCTGCACATGAGAATTTCAGATTTCTTTGCAACGGAGAGACAAGGCGAATTTTCTTTGCGCCGGAAAACGGAATCTACAATGTGATTGGAGTTTATTCAAAGCCAGCGGAGACCGACAAAGTTTCTCAGTCTGTGTGCAACGTGCTCATAGACGGAAAGCCGACATTTGCGTTTGACTGCCGTTCTACAGAAGGAAAAGAAACAGGAGCCGTAATCGGACAGGTTCAGCTTGAAAAAGGAAACTATGAAATTTCACTTGAACATACAAAGCCTGGAATTGAAATAAAATTTGTCGCTTTGTCGAGAGATGTTTCTGTTTCATCTGGAATAAACTATCTGAAGTCTGAGTAGGAAAAAGCCGCAACGGAAATTCATATATAATTTCCATTGCGGCTTCTTGTATATAAATTTTTTTTCTATTAAAATAAATTTATTATGAAAGCTATAGTTACTGTTGTTGGCGCAGACAAAGTCGGCATAATCGCAAAAGTTTCAGCATATCTTGCAAAGCACTCTATAAACATCGCAGATATTTCCCAGACAATTCTAAGCGGAAATTTTGTAATGATGATGATGGTTGATTTTGACAATGCGGATATTGAAATCGACACTGCAAGAAAAAATCTTGTCGAAGAACTTGGAACGCTTGGCGTAGAAGTGAACATAATGAACGAGAAAGTTTTTTCTGAAATGCACAGAATTTAAAAATAAAAAACTCCAGCCTGAAAATCAGAATGGAGTTAAAACCAAACACACACACTTTTAAACCAACTCTGGGAATTAGTTTAAACCTGTGTCTGTTGCCAATGGATTTTTAATAGACTGCACTGCAAAAGCAATGCAGTCTATTTTTTTATGCGGTTTCGCCAAGTGTCCTGCATTCAGCAACAGCGGCTTCATCTGGAGCAAGATTCGCCTTCAGCCCCTCGCCGTTTACAACTGTCGCGCCAGCTGCAGAAATACGCTCTGCCCATGTTCTGAGCCACTGTCCGTCGCCCCAGTCATAGGAGCCGAACACAGCAACTTTTTTTCCGCTTAATCCGCCCTCAAGATTTGTATAAAAATCTTCCATTGAATCTTCAAGAACCTCGTCTCCCATTGCAGGACTTCCGAGTATAATAACATCGCAGGAAAGAACATCCTGAACATTCGCCTCGCTTGCAGTTGACATCAAAAGTTCAGCGCCGCAAGATTTTACACCTTCTGCCACAGCGTTTGCCATCGCCTCAGTGTTTCCGGTTGTGCTTGCATAAATTACAGCTTTTTTCATATTCACCTCGCATGAAAATTTATTATTTTATAAACCGCCTCAAAATTGTTTCCATCTTCCAGAAGACTGGAGCATAAAGCAGAACATTTTTTGTAGAGCGTCATTTTTTTCACAGCCTCCGCAACATTTCCGTAAACAGCCCATGCCCCGCAAAATTTAGTTTCTCTTCCTGAATACTTTTCATATCCAATAACATCCTCCAAAGGATATCCAAGAAAAATCCCAATCTCATGCGGAAAAACAGGCGAACAGGAAAGCCTCCTTAAAAGCTCGTTCACCATGCTTGAGATTTCTGTTTCTGCGGAATAACCCTTTGAATTCAAATACGCCAAAACTCCGGGCTTTGAAATAATCTCCTGAACAAGTTTTTCATCATAAATGAATAGCAAAAAAAGGCGTTCTCCTCTTCTTGCAATTTTTATTTTCTTCTGGCCGCTTTCAAGAATTTTATTCCATAGAATTATTTTTTTATATTCGCAAAATAAAACTTCCTTTGAAACAGAAATAAGGCTCGCGGGCTTTACACCGCATAATGTCGGCGCGCCCAAGTGAATTACTGTCTGCTCAAAAGTTCTCATACAACCTCAAAAAAAATGCCGGACATATTACATCAGCGGATGTGCAAGGAGATGCAGGCTCATGCAGTGAACACAAGTCTTTTATATGCCCGGCGCACTGAAAGTTAGACTAAACTAACTCGCATAAGTTAGCATACAGTAACTAAAAAGAATTGTCAATAATTTTAAAGAAAAAAATCCGCTGCCCTAAGACGAACAGCGGATTCCTGAATTTGAATTTCAACGGAAATTAGATTTCTGAAAGCTTTTTCTGAACAAGAGAGCTTGCTTCCGCAGGATTCGCTTTGCCCTTAGATTCTTTCATAACCTGCCCCATAAGCCATCCAACTACATTTGTCTTTCCAGATTTAAAGTCAGCCACAGCCTTTGGATTGGCAGAGATAACCCTGTCAACAATCGCTTCAATCGCTCCGCTGTCGCTAACAACTTCCATGCCCTCAGACTTTATAATTTCCGAAGGCATTTCATTTGTCTCAAGCATTTTTGAGAAAACAACTTTTCCCTGCGCGCTCGAAATTTTCTTTGCATCAATTGCATTCACCAGCTCCGCAATATGAGCAGGAGTTATTGAAACATCAGCGATTGATTTTTTGTCTTCATTCAGTTTTGCAAGAAGCTCAGTAAGAATTATGTTCGCAGTCCGCTTTGGATTTTTTGTTCCAGCAGCAGCCTCTTCAAACCAGACAGCCAGATCGCGGCTAGAAGTCAAAGTTTCCACATCAAAATCAGAAAGCCCGTAATCTTTTTTCAGCCTAGTGCGCTTTGCCTCTGGAAGCTCTCCAACTTTTGACCGTGCATTTTCAATAAGCTCCTCGCTCACGCTGAACGGCTTTATATCCGGCTCAACAACAAAGCGATAGTCAACAAAAGAATTTTTTGTACGCTGAACAACAGTCTTTCCGTTCGCCTCGTCCCAGCCCATTGTAACCTTGAATCCCGGATTGAATTCCTGGCGGTCTTCCTGAAATTCCTTGAGCTGACGCTGCGCCTCATAAGCACAGGCATCCCGGATTGAGCGGAACGAGTTCAGGTTCTTGATTTCAGAAATCGGAGTATGGTAGAGTTTTCCATCTTCCCAAACATTTAAATTGATGTTGGCATCGCATCTCATGTTTCCTTCTTCAAGGTTTCCATTTGTAACTTTCACGTAGCGCAGAATTTCCTGAACAGTTTCCATAAATAGAGCGGCTTCTTCCGGGCTTGTCATATCCGGCTTTGTTACAATTTCAATGAGCGGAGTTCCGCAGCGGTTATAGTCGATGTAAGAATGCGCACCCTGAAGATGCAATGATTTTCCAACATCCTCTTCAAGATGAATTCGCTCTACGCGGACGCGCCGGTATTTTCCGTTTTCAATGATGCAATCCTGTCCGATGAAATTTTTTTCACGGCATTTTTCCGAGCCAAACTGCTGGTCCTTTGGATACTTATGCATCGGAAGATCAACATATCCATCGTGGCAAAGAGGAATGTCGTACTGGGTTATCTGGTAGCCCTTTGCAAGGTCAGGATAAAAGTAATGCTTACGGTCAAATTTTGTAAAGCGGGAAATCTCGCAGTTAAGCGCAAGGCCTGCAACAGAACCCAGCTCAACATATCCTTTTGAAACACGGGGCATTGCTCCAGGAAGCCCGAGGCAGACAGGGCAGACACGCGTATTTGGCATTCCGCCGTAACGGTTCTCGCAGGCACAGAACGCCTTTGTTTTTGTCAGAAGCTGAGTGTGAATTTCACAGCCGATTACAATTTCATATTTATCAATAGAAGGCATCTTTAGTTTTCCTCCGCAACAGGAATTCCGCATCCCTTATGCTCATTTTCCCACGCCTGGGCAATTTCAAGAATTTTCATTTCACTGAACATAGGTCCTGCAAACTGAATTCCAACAGGCATATTTCCGTTCTCTCTTGAAGTTCTTCCAGCCGGAACAGACAAAGAAGGAATGCGCGCAAGATTAACAAATGTCGTAAACAAGTCGCTAAGATACATAGCAAGCGGATCATCAACTTTTTGTCCAAGCTTAAAAGCCGGAGTCGGACAAGTAGGACAAAGAATCAAATCAAACTGCTCAAACAGCCTTGCAATTTCACGCTGAATGCGGGCGCGGACAGACATTCCCTTTTTGTAAGTATCGCCTGAGAATTGCTCGGACAAAACATAGTTTCCAATTATAATTCTGCGCTTGACTTCCGGACCGAACCCTGCGCTTCTTGTGTCTACATAAAGCTCGTCATATCCCCTGCCGTTATCAATTCTGTTTCCATAGCGGATTCCATCAAAGCGGCTCAAATTTGACGCGGCTTCTGACAAAGCAATAACATAATAGCTTGCAATTGAAGCATCAAGAACAGGCAAGTCAACAACTTCTATTTTTGAGCCTTTGGACTCAAACCAGTTCCGGGTCTCTTCAAAAACCTTTGCAACATCAATGTCCATTCCCTTTGACTCAAGGAACTGTTTCGGCACAGCTATTTTTAGCTTCGAAAAATCAGAGAAAGCATTTACATAAGGCTTTGAGCCTGGCAAATCAGCAGAAGTGTCGTCATAAAAATCAACACCGCTCATGACGCTCAAAGGAAGTACAATGTCCTGCGGGGTATGGCCGAGAATTCCAACTTGATCCAAAGAAGAGCCGTATGCAACAACGCCCCACCGGCTTAGAACTCCGTAAGTTGTCTTAAGTCCGTAAATTCCGCAGTAGCTTGCAGGAAGACGCACAGAGCCGCCGGTTTCTGTACCAAGGGCAAACAAAGCCTGGTTTGCGGCAACAGCGGCAGCCGGGCCTCCAGAAGATCCGCCTGAAACATAGGCGCGGTCAATAGGATTTCTTGTGGGACCATAAACAGAATATTCAGTTGAAGACCCCATGGCAAATTCATCCTGATTGCATCTTCCAATTGGAATTGCCCCGGCCTTTTCAAGACGGCTTATTACAGTCGCGCTGTACGGAGCAACATAGCCTTCAAGAATCTTGCTTGAGCAGGTAAGTTTTTTTCCGCGCACAGAAATATTGTCCTTTACTGCAAAAGGAATTCCTAGAAGCGGCTGCTCCTCAAAAAGCTTGTCAATGGAGCCGTTTTTTCTAGCTTCAGAAATTTTTTTGTCCGCCTCTTCCGCAGACTTTATTACGTCATCATAAATCTCAAGAAAAGCGTTCAGCGGCAATTCGGAATTTTTATCAGCCTCAAAAGTTTCTTTGGATTCTTTTATCAGGGATACGCTTGAAGTCTCTCCGCTTTTCAAAGCCTCTACGGTTTCTTTTATCGTCTTGTACTTCATCTTACGCACCTTCTCCCAGAACTTTTGGAACCTGGAAATATCCGTCCATGAAATTCGGCTCATTTATTTTCTTGACATCATGCATCTCAAGTCCCTGAACAATTTTATCCTCGCGCAAACATTCAGCAGTTGTCGCAGGATAAGCGTCATAGGGATTTTCGCTGTCATCATATTTAGAAAGAATATCAAAGTATCCTACAATTTCATCCACCTGCTTTTTCAAAGTAGCC
Source organism: uncultured Treponema sp. (assembly GCA_964607295.1). Taxonomy (GTDB): domain Bacteria; phylum Spirochaetota; class Spirochaetia; order Treponematales; family Treponemataceae; genus Treponema_D. The sequence goes on from CAZSJX010000014.1 coordinate 34,080, forward strand.
ATGTCTGTGCTTTCCGGAGAAAGACGTGAAAGGTATAAAAGTTTTTCCAATGTTGACTCATCAACGGTACGTTTATTTTCACTCATGCCGCAATTATACAAAATTTAAACTGTTTTAGCAATTTAAGGCCGCCTGCAAGAAATCCGGCTGAACCAGTCAAAAGGGCTTTAATTGCTTAAATGCAAAAAAAAATGTAAACTTTGAACTGCGTGAAATTTGTTCCATACATAACAAAAGAAAAAAAATGAAAGACTATTACCAAATCCTAGGTGTTTCAAAAACAGCGACAATCGCAGAAATTCGGCGGGCATACAGAAAAAAGGCAAAGATTCTGCATCCGGATATTACCGGCAAAGACTCAAATGCATTCCGCGAGCTTGTGGCGGCCTATGAAATTTTGTCTGACATAAAATCGCGCGGGCTTTTTGACGAGTCGGTTTTATTCCGTCAGGGAAATTTCCGCCGTGAAAAAAATTTTGAATCATTCGACTACAGGAAATGGCTATTAGGGCGCACTGATGAGGAAAGCCGCGCCAAATTAATTTTTTTTGATCTGATGCACAACAACGAGGACGATGCTGTAAAAGAATTCAAAAGGATGAACATGGAGCGGGTGGGATTCAGGCTGTCAAAATGGTTCACACGCGAAGATTTTATGGACTACGGATTCATTCTGGCAGAGGAGCTTGTGCTTCGGCAGGAATATTATGACGCGGTTATTCTTTTGGACCAGATTATACGCATGGAATTTTCATTTGAATATTTCAAGCTTTTCTTTCCGGAAGTAAAAAGCCTTGCGCGGCATATTCTTCGGAACAATATTGAAGGCTCGGTAAACGACGAGCTTGCGATAGACGCATGGGAGCGCGCGCTTGAGCTCAGATTCGGAAAAAATGATGATGCGTTCTTTCTGTTGAAAATCGCGGATTCTTACGAGCGGATTGGAGATTTTCAGACTGCAAAAATATGCAGAAACGAGGCATCGAGAATTTCCGCGGAAACAAAATAGGAAATCATGGAGTTTATATATGATACGTTTAAAAAATGAAGAACAAATCAATGGAATCAGAAAAAGCTGCCATCTGCTTGCTGATTTATTCAATGAAATTATTCCAAAGGTGAAGCCCGGAGTAAGCACAAAGGAAATTGACGACTGGTGTGTAAGCTTTGCAAGAAAATTCGGAGCAGAGCCGGCATGGTACGAGGAAGGATTTCCAGGATGCGCCTGCATAAGCATCAACAATCAGGTTATACACGGAATACCTTCAAAAAAGAGAATTGTAAAGGACGGAGACATTGTTTCGCTTGACATAGGCCTGAATTTAAAAGGCTACATTTCAGACAGCACCCACACGGTTCTTGTAGGAAATGTAAAACCCGCGCATCAGAAACTTTGCCGTGTAACACGCGAATGTCTTTTGGCGGGAATTGACGCATGCAAAGCCGGAAACAGAATCAGCGATATTTCCAATGCTGTATATGACATCGCGTACAAGCAGAACAACTATGGAGTTGTCTATGAATACTGCGGACATGGAGTCGGCCTTGAAGTACATGAAGATCCAAGCGTCTGCAACTGCCCTTCAAGCGGACCCAATCCAAGAATTCAGGCTGGAATGGTTCTTGCAATCGAGCCGATGATTAACGAGGGAACAGCAGATGTTGACATCGAGGAAGGAAGCGAATGGACAGTCGTTACAGCGGACGGCTCATGGAGCTGCCACGAAGAGCACACAGTGGCGGTTTTCAGAGACCATACAGAAATTCTGACCGATTTGGACTACAACGGAAATTCGTGCTTAAAGAATCTTTAGAAGATACTAAAATTTGAATAGATTTTCAGGAGCTTAATTATGGAAAAAATCAAAATGAAAAATGCGGTTGCCGAGCTTGACGGCGATGAAATGACAAGAGTTCTATGGAAGGTTATCAAGGAAAAACTTCTTGAACCTTATGTTGATCTCAATGTTGAATACTATGACCTTGGACTGAAAAACCGCGATGACACAGACGACAAAGTAACATACGAAGCCGCAGAGGCAATCAAGCGTCTTGGCGTTGGCGTAAAATGCGCTACAATCACAAGCAATGCCGCCCGAATGGAAGAATACAAACTCAAGAAGCTTACACCTTCACCAAACGGAATTCTCCGTGGAGAGCTTGACGGCACTGTTTTCCGCGCGCCGATTTTTGTAAAAAACATACAGTGCAATGTTTCTTCCTGGAAAAAACCGATTGTTCTTGGCCGCCATGCTTACGGAGATGTTTACAAGAACTGCGAAATAAAAACTCCAGGGCCAGGAAAAGCAGAGCTTGTTTTTACTGGCTATGATGGAAAAGAAATTAGGAAAACAATCCAAGTCATGAAAGGTCCTGGAATAATCCAGGGAATTCACAACATGGATGACTCCATAAGAAATTTTGCCCGCTGCTGCTTTATGTACGCGCTTGATAAAAAAATTGATGTGTGGTTCGGAGCAAAGGACACTATCAGCAAAATCTACGACGGAAACTTCAAGGCTATTTTCAGCGAAGTATTTGAGTCCGAATTCAAAGAGAAATTTGAGAAAGCAGGAATCGAATATTTCTACACTCTCATTGATGATGCTGTCGCACGCATAATGAAATGCGAGGGCGGAATTCTCTGGGCCTGCAAAAACTACGACGGAGACGTTATGAGCGACATGATAGCATCCGCCTGCGGAAGCCTTGCAATGATGACTTCTGTTCTCGTTTCCCCGAACGGAGAATTTGAATACGAGGCCAGCCACGGAACAGTTCAGAAACATTACTACAAATATTTGAAAGGCGAAAAGACTTCTACAAATCCAGTCGCATTGATTTTTGCATGGACCGGAGCGCTTGCAAAACGCGCAGAGCTGGATGGAACACCGGAACTTGCAGAGTTTGCACGCAAGCTTGAAAAGGCAACTCTCGATGTTATTGAAGAAGGAACAATGACAGGAGACCTTGCGCGCCTCGCAAATCCACCGGCAAAGAGAATTGTAAACAGCTGGGAATACATTGATGAAATCGCAGCAAGAATGGCTAAATAAACTTTAGCTTTATGCGCTTCTTAAAGATTTAAAAGTCCGCCAAAAGGAATATTGAAATTCCTGCAAAGAGTCTCATATTCTTTTTGATCGGACTCGCTTTCAAGGCTTGTTACAAAAAAGCTCATGTCAGGCGGAAGAAATTTTGGCGCGCAACTATTTCTCAACGGAGCATTCTTTATAACTTCAAGCGCATGGTTTGAAACTCCGTCCCGGCTGTCTACTACAAAGACTTTTTTTTCAGCCACACTGGAAAAATATTCTTTTATATCTTCCGCCATGTGAGTAAAATGCGTGCATCCCAGAATTATAGTGTCGCAGCCGCATGAACAAAAGAAATCAACAGCAGGCTTTACCGCGGCAATGCGCTCATTCTTTGAAGCATAAAACAAATCATGTTCAATAAAGCTTATCAAATCAGGATCGCCTCTGTTGAACACCTCACATCCATACGCAAAATCAGAAACCAGTTTTTTACAATAGGGATGCCTCACAGTGGCATTTGTTGCAAGCAGTCCGATTTTTTTATTTTCCGTAACTCTTGCCGCAAGTTTTATCGCTGGTACAGTTCCAACAATTGGAATATCAGAAAATTTTTCTCTCAGTGATTTCAGCGCAGTCACACTAATTGTATTGCAGGCAACAACAATAATATGAGGATTCCATAAATCAAGAATTCGCTCTATTGATTCAGAAGCGCAGGAAATTACTTCCTCCTCCGTTTTTTCTCCATAGGGGAAATGAACAGTATCGCCAAGGTAAACACACCTTGAGGATGAAGCTTTTTCCTTCAGCAAAAGCATATACGGAATGCCGCCTGTTCCGCTGTCCAAAAATGCAAAGTCAATCTTTTCACTCATAAAAACCACAGAATATTTTTATCTTTATTTTACAGATGAAATTTTATACGCAGCTGCGCCCCATGCTCTGGCAAAAAAATTTACCCTTTCACTTTTTCTATCAGCAACAAGCGGAACTGTATTTAGAACTCTTCCGTCAAGTGAATATGACAAAGTTCCAAACTGCTCGCCTTCATCGAATTCTCCAAAAATACATTTCGGAATATTTGCCGTAACATGAATTTTCCGCGCAGCATCTTTCGGGGATGCTCCTGAAATAAACGGAACAGAAAAATTCTCGCTTTCCGCAGGAACAAGACGAACACTTTTTAAAGAAGAGCCTGCAACTCCAATATAAAAAGTATGCGGCTGCTTCGCAATATACGGAGAAAATTTTGAAAAGGCGTATTCCATTAAATTTGTTCCGTCCTTCACTCTGTAAATATTTCCCTGCGCAGTTCCCGAGCCAGGACCTTTCATTGTAACGGAAATATAGCGCACACCATTCCGTTCCGCAGTAAGAGCAATATTAAATCCGCTTTCATAGATAAAACCTGTTTTCAGTCCATCGCAGCCATCAAGAACTCCGAGCAGCTTGTTTGTGTTGTACTGAATCACAGCCTGACTGTCGCCATTTATCCTTGCAGATTCCGGCGGAAGGTTTTTTGCAAGAGGATAGCGCAGAATTTTCTGAGAATGAAATTCCCTGATTGCAAACGGAAATCTTTCTATGTACTTTCTGCAGAAAGCCGAGAATTCTTTTGCAGTCGTAACATTTTTTTCACTGTAGCCGCTTGATTCTACAAAACTAGTTTTTACAAGCCCCATTTTTTTTACTGTCTGATTCATCCGCTCAACAAACGAATCAATATTTCCGCAGACATATTTTGCAACAGCAATTGAAGCGTCGTTTCCGCTGGCAACTGAAAGTCCCAGCAAAAGCTCCCTAAGCGTTACCTTCTGCCCTTCATCCAAAAACATTATCGAAGCATCGCTCGGAAGATTTCTGGCCCAGCTTTCAGGCGGAAGCGGAACAATGTCATCAAGGGAAACTTCTTTGTTCTCGACAGCCTCAAAAACGACATACATTTCCACAAGCTTTGTCATTGATGCCGGAGGAATTTGAACATCGGCATTTTTTTCAAAAAGAATATTTCCTGTTGCAAAGTCAACTACGACCGCGCTTTCCGCATTCACAAACAAATCAGCTGGAACATACTGAAACGGAAGCTCCGAAACAATGGCAGTACGCTCAGGATATTTTTTATTCAGCGCCTGTTCAAGAATATTCTGCTGCTCCAAAGAAAGCGGAAGCGGCTCCTTTGGATTTAAAAGCCTATAAACTGAAAACGCCTGCGCCGCGAGCAAAACAAAGAGAACAGAAAAAATAGAAAGAATTACAATCTTTTTATTTCTTTTTCTTCCTGTATTTTTATTTTCGTCTGTGCTGTTAAAAAAATCTGGTGTATAAGTTTCCATTGCTAAATTCTGCTGCTCCTATTTCTTAAAACCATATCTGCCAAAGTTACCGCAGCCATGGCTTCTACAACAGGAACAATTCTTGGGCAAAGGCAAACATCGTGCCTTCCTTCAATAAGAATATCACATTCATTTCCATCAATATCAACCGTTTCCTGCGAAAGATAAATGCTTGGAACCGGCTTCACGGCGACTCTAAAAATTATATCATCGCCACGGGAAATGCCTCCAAGAATTCCGCCGGCATTATTTGTTTTAAAAGAAAATCCGGCTTCCATAAAATCATTATTTTCAATTCCATTTGAATCCGCGCTTAAAAATCCGCTTCCAAATTCAATTCCTTTTATTGCGCCAATCGACATAACGGCATGAGACAAAACAGCGTCGAGCTTGTCAAAAACAGGCTCTCCCAGTCCGGCACCTGCGCCTTTTACAACGCACTCCACAATTCCGCCGCAAGAATTTTTTTTCAGCTTAAATTCTTCAACTTTTTTTTGCATAGAAACTGCGGCTTCCTTGTCTGCCGCGCGCATTGCATTCCGCTCAATTTCAGAAAAATCAACCGTGCTGCTTTTTATTCCCGCGGCCTCTTTTGTATATGCAAAAATTTGAATGCCTAAAGTCTTAAGAAACATTTTTGCGAACGCTCCGGCTGCGACCCTTGCGCACGTTTCCCTTCCGCTGGATCTTCCGCCGCCTCTATAATCTCTTACGCCGTATTTTTTATAATACGTAAAATCAGCGTGTCCTGGACGAAACTTGTCTTTTATATTCTCATAGTCGGATGAATGTTGATTTGAATTTCTAATTAAAACAGCTATCGGAGTTCCTGTTGTTTTTCCTTCAAACACACCACTCAAAATTTCCGCAGCATCATCCTCCTTTCTTGCGGTAACAGCCGCGCCTTTTGCACCGGGTCTTCTTCTTTCCATTTCATGCTGAAGAAATTTTTCATCCACTGAAATACCTGCCGGACATCCGTCGATAATGCATCCAAGTCCAGCGCCATGGCTTTCTCCAAAAGTTGAAACTCTGAAAACTTCTCCGAATATATTTCCTGCCATAAAAATTCCTTAAAACAATTAATAAAATTTCCAGATGATTTTAACGCAATTTATTCATCAGCTCAACACGGCTATGTACATCAAGCTTTTTAAAAATTTTCTTGTTGTGCGACGCAACAGTTCCAGGACTTATAAAAAGCTCTTCCGCAATATCCTTGTCGCTTTTTCCAGAAATTATAAGCTCGCAGATTTGCTTTTCTCTTGAAGACAATTTTTTCATAAAATCCTCTGATTTTTCTTCGCCGTTTTTTATTAGAGTAACTTCCTTCTTCTTTTCAGGATTTTTCTGCTCCCTCTTTTTAGATGAGAAAAACCGGGTTGTGTTTATTATCAGGCTGGAATCCTTAGAGTTTTCAACACGCTTAAAGTCAAACACAACTGAAAATTTAAATTTGCTGTCGCTTTTAAAAACAGACAAATCCCCGCGGTAAAATTTTGCAATGCGCATAAGAAATGTAAAATTGCGTTTTTCATTTTCTGTCTCCATGCGGCGCAAAGCTTCTTCAACTGTCTGAGAATCCATCGTGTTTGAAACTGAAAAAATAAAATTTTCTTCATCGTCATTCAAAGAAACCGAAACCTCTGTGTCAGGAACAGAAACCTCAATGACAGAATTCAAGAATGATATAAAGAAAAGCTCAACAATCCTCATGTCGGCAAGAATCACTGTGTCATGATGAATATTCATTGAATGAGAAATTTTGTTTGGCTTGGATGAACAAAAAGTTCTGGAAGCCTGAATGCAGCTTTTAAAAAAATCGGCAAGAAAAATCGGCTGGTTTTCAACTTCTGCAGCTCCATCGCACATTCTAAGAATTGCAAGAGTATCGCTTGTTTTTGCAGAAATAATTTTTATTCTTTCTATATATGATGTGTTTTTCGCAGTAAAAACCTGCCCGGAAAGAATATCAGCCATGCTCAGAGTCTGCGATGAATCAACTAAGATATTTTTCATAATCCTCTCAAGCGCATTTCTACGGCTAAGAAGGTCATCATTCTGAGCCTTGACTCTTTCCAGCTCCAGCCTAAAATTACGGGATTCCTGCCTGATTTTGCAAGTTATAAAGCAAACCGAAGGCATTGTAATCAACAGATAAGATAGAAATAAAATCAAAGATTCATCAGAGCATATAAAATCAGAAAGAACGCAGCTTCCAGTAAATCTTAGAATCCTTGCAGCCTGGGACAGAATGGAAAAGAAAATCAGAGGAATCCAAAGCAAAAGCACCGCCATTTCGTTCTTCCGCATCGATTTTAAGCTCATTAATATGGAAGCGATAAAAAAAACTTTTGTTGTTATAGAAAGCGCGGCATAAGAATAAAGCATTGTCTGGTCGGCTCTCACAGTAAAAAGAACCACAAATGAGACAACTATAAGCTGAATTTCAACTGGGGAAAATTTTTTATAAACTGACTTTGAGCTGCTTTTTAAAATTGTATCCGCAGAAAGAATTAAAAACATTAAAATAAAATTTTCAAAAAAATATGCGAGCCTTGTTGAAAGTAAAACCAAGTTTAAAAAATTCCACAAAAACACAGGGCCAATTCCTTTCAATTGAAGCTGAAGCAATATATAAAACAAGGCGGCCATTGATAAAAAAAACGGCATGGACTGACGGACAGCAACCGCATATATAAAAAGCAGCGCAAAAATACAAAAACTTATTCCCAGTGCAATATAAAGCTTTGCAAAATAAGTCCTCCTCGCATTAAAAAAATCAAGTTCTGTAAAAAGCTTAATATATATAAAATTCCCATTATGATTTTTTATTTTCACTCTAAAGCAAGTGTCATCGTCATAGCCTGAATTTCTAAAAACAGGGAATGCCTGCAAACTGTCCGGAGTTTCTGTTCCGGTTTCTGAAATTTCGTGTCCAGTTTTGCCTATGAAAAAAAACTGTCCTCCTCGCTTCTCATAGAATTCCGCTGAATCAATATATTCTCTTCCAAGGCTCATAACACAATGCTGAACTTCTGAAATCGCAGGCTTTATTTCAATCCATAAATTTCCGTCATAAAACCCAGGGCTTATAGGATTCTTTGCAGATTTAAATAAACTGCTGTCAATCTCGTCAACACTTTTTTCTCCTGTTGAATCAATGAACTGCTTTATATGCACAGGAAGTTCTTTTCCTGATAATTTTCTTGATTTTGCGCACAAAGGCGGCAAGCCGCAAATAAGCAGAACAGACAGGAAGAGCATATATGTTTTATTTTTCATAACTGAATTATAACTCAAGTTATTCTAAAATCAAACAAAATTTACCATATCTTAGGTATAAAACTACCATTTTCATGGTATTTTAAGCGAGTTTTCACATCTCCATAATTCAATCCAATAAAGTTGAAGAGATAAAATATATAAGTTAATCCATAAAAAAACTATAGAAACAATTTTCTATGGACTGACTGCGGATTTAGGCTGCTAAAAAAAACAGCGGCTTAATATCATTTTTCGTTTTTCAAATATAAAATGGAAAACAAAGGCCGCTCTGATAATACTGCCAGGGCGGTCTTTTTATTTTTAAATACATCAGCAAAATTCTAATTGCGTTGCTTTTTTTCTATAAAAGTGCAATAATTACGCAAAAATATTTGGAGGTCCCTATGATAAAATTGCGCGGCGCTTTTACAGCAATGATTACACCGATGAACAGTGATGGTTCAATAGATTACGAGGGCTTCAGAAAACACATAAAAAATCAGCTGGAAAGCGGAATAGACGGCCTTGTCCCTTTGTGCACAACAAGCGAGACACCTACTCTCAGTGAAGACGAAGAAGACAAAATGATAGAAATCATAATGTCCGAAGCAAGGGAGTGGGAAAAATCCAAGAATGTAAAAATTCCTATCATCATGGGAGCAGGCAGCAACAATACCCGTGATGCAGTCAGATATACAGAAAGAGCTAAAAAAGCCGGAGCAGATGCGGCGCTTGTAGTCACGCCTTATTACAACAAGCCGTCAAAAGAGGGCATCTTCCGTCATTTTGAAGCAGTCTCAAAAGTTGGAATTCCAATTGTCGTTTACAATATTCAAGGAAGAACAGGTGTAAACATTCCTACAGATGTTCTTGCGCGGATTGCTGAACTTCCGAACATTGCAGGAGTAAAGGAAGCAAGCGGAAATATTTCACAGATGATGGATGTAATTGCAAAAATCAAGTCAAAGAAGCCGGACTTTGCTGTTCTTTCTGGAGATGACGGACTCACACTTCCTCTCATGGCAGCTGGTGGAGACGGAGTTATTTCCGTTGTTTCAAACCTTGCTCCAGAAATTATAACAGAAATGGTTGCAGAAGGCCTCAAAGGAAATTTTGACAAGGCAAGAGAAATTCACTACAGAATGCTTCCTTTCTTCAAGGCGGCTTTTGTAGATGGAAATCCGTCTTCAATAAAATACGCAATGAACTTCAAGGGGCTTCCGGCCGGCGCAGTAAGACTTCCGCTAGTTGAAATCACTGACGAGGCAAAGAAGGTTGTAGAAACCGCAATAAGGGAATGTAACTTATAATAGAAGAAAGGAGTGTTTTTTATGGAAAAATTGAAAGTAGGTGTTCTGGGCGCAACTGGAATGGTTGGCCAGCGTTATATAAAATTGTTGGAAAATCATCCGTGGTTTGAAGTTACTTACGTTGCGGCGAGTCCGCGCTCAGCTGGAAAAGCGTACAAAGACGCGGTGAAGAACCGCTGGCTTATCGGTGAAAATATTCCTGCCGGCGTTGCAGACTTGATTGTTGAGGACGCAAACGATGAGAAAAAGGCTCTTGGAAAATGCCAGTTTGTTTTTTCCGCGCTTGAAATGGGCAAGGAAGAAATAAAGGCTCTTGAGGCCGCTTATGCCGCGGAAGGAATTCCGGTTGTTTCAAACGCTTCGGCGAACCGCTGGACAGAAGATGTTCCGATGCTTGTTCCGGAAATAAACTATTCTCATCTTGACGTGATTGCCGAGCAGAAAAAGCACCACGGCTGGGACAAAGGTTTTATCGCTGTAAAGCCGAACTGTTCGCTCCAGACTTATATGATGCCGATTCATGCGCTGATTCAGGCCGGCTATCCGGTAAAAAGAATGGTTGTTACAACTTTGCAGGCTACAAGCGGCGCGGGTTATCCGGGCGTTCCTTCTTTTGACATGATTGACAACATTGTTCCGTTCATCGGCGGCGAAGAGGAAAAAACTGAAAAGGAATGTCTTAAAATTCTTGGAAAAGTTCAGGACGGAAAAATTGTGAACGCTGAATATCCGGTTGTTTCTTCAACCTGCACACGCGTTCCGGTTATTGACGGACACACAGCCTGCGTTTCTCTTGAATTTGCGGACAAGAAGCCGAGCCTTGAGGAAATCGAGAAAATCTGGACTTCGTACAAGTCTGTTCCGCAGGAGCTGAATCTTCCTTCCGCGCCGGAGCATCCGATTGTTGTGCGCCACGAGGAAAACCGCCCTCAGCCGCGCCGCGACCGTGAAACTGAAAAGGGAATGGCCTGTGTTATCGGCCGACTTCGTCCTTGCAACGTGTTCGACATAAAATTTGTTTCGCTGAGCCACAATACAAAACGGGGAGCCGCTCTTGGCGGAATTCTGAATGCGGAGCTTCTGAAAGCCAAAGGTTTTTTTGACAATTTGTAAAAAATTCCCCAGGCTCTAAAAACACAAATACTTTAAAACAAGAAGGAGCTGTCTGTTCAAAGGCGGCTCTTTTTTTTCAGCGCGAAATATTTTTATGGAAAAACTAATGGACAAGGAAAAACTTCATAACTCAATTTACAGCAGCACAGTCTTTTCGTTTGCGCGGTCCGGCGGAAAAGGAGGGCAGAATGTAAACAAAGTAAATACAAAGGTCCATGCCGCAATTCCGATTGCAAAAATTGAAGGACTTTCCGAAAAAGAGCAGAGCCTTCTTACGAAAAATCTAAAAGCCTCGGTCAATAAGAATTTCGAGATTTTCATCGACTGCGAGGACACAAGATTTCAAGAAATGAATAGAAAAATTGCGCTGGAACGGCTTGAGTCTAAAATTATTTCAGCCATAAAAATCAGCAAAAAGAGAATAAAGACAAAGCCAACCGCAGCCTCAAAAGAAAAACGAATGAAAGCTAAAAAGCTTAAGTCGCTTTTAAAACAGCAGCGCGCCTTCAAATTTTAGACCTGAGCTTCATATCAAAAAAAGCTATTCCTGCTCTGAACATTTGATTCAACGGCAAGGCTTGCATCCTTTAGTACGCAACGAAAGTAAAATCATTTTTTATTTCCTGAAAAAACTAAAACAGGCTCTTTACGGCTGGCTCAAGCAGAACAAAAAACGCTGTAAAAAGCACCGCCGGAAGATAATTCGCAGTTTTTATTTTCTTTATTTCCATAATGTTCAGTCCTATAAAAACGATAAGAATTCCGCCGCTGCCAGTAATCTCGTTCAAAAGATTTTCTGTAACAAATGGAGCAAGCCACACAGAAAGCAAAGTAAGGCTGCCTTGGTAAACAAAGATTGACAGCGCGCTGAAAGCAGTTCCAGCTCCCAAGGCCACAGCCATTCCAATAGAAATAAATCCGTCCAGAATCGACTTCAGCAGAATAATCGAATAATCCTTTTCAATTCCAGCCTTAAAAGAGCCGACAATCGCCATCGCCCCAACACAAAAAAGCACAGATGAATTTAAAAAAGCATAGGCAAAATTCTTTCCAGACACTCCAGAAGAAAGCTTTGCTTCCAGCTTGTTTTCCTTATTAGCTTCAGGCAGTTTTGCTGTGCCGTCCTGCTTAAAGACCTTTGCAAGAAACTTGCCGAGCTTTAGAACCGCTCCGTCAATATCAAGCAGAGTTCCGACAATTCCGCCAAGAATTACAGCCAGCGCAAGGTATACAACATTCCGATATTTCAAGGCCATCTGTATTCCCATCACGAAAGTTACTCCGCCGCAGGCAAAAGTAATTGAATTGGTAATTTTTTCCGGAATTCTTTTAGAAAATAAAATTCCAACAAGCGAACCCAAAATTATTGCGCCGCAGTTAATAAGCACAGCAGGCATACAAAAACTCCCCGGACAAAACCGTCCTGTACCGTATAAACTAAAAAAATATTTGCAAAGCCAAAACAGCTTCTGCAAGGCCGCCGAAAATTCCAAACCAGACAGCCTGAAAATAAAAAAAAGACTGTCCAAAAAGAAATGGACAGCCTCTTTTATGAGACATTAGCCTGCCAATTTGCAGGACGGAAAACAAGCTCCGCCCTGCAAAGCCTGCTACTGAAGAAGTGAGAGAACGCTCTGTGAGCTCTGGTTTGCCTGAGCAAGCATTGCTGTTCCAGCCTGAGAAAGAACCTGGTTCTTTGTAAAGTCAACCATTTCCTTTGCCATATCTGTATCACGGATGCGGCTCTCAGAAGCCTGAAGATTTTCAGCTCCAATATCAAGACCAACAACTGTCTTTTCAAGGCGGTTCTGGTATGCACCGAGATCTGCGCGCTGCTTGTTAATCTTTTTGATTGCCTCATCCAAAGTTCCGATTGCGCGGTTTGCTTCATCCGGGCTCTCAAGAGTCATAATCTCTTCTGTTCCAACAGCACGGAGGCCAAGAGCAGCTGCGCTCATTGTTCCAATGTATACCTGTGTACGCTGATCCATGTTTGCGCCAATATGAAGCCACATAGAAGCAGTTACGCTGTTCTCACCTGTTGGGCGGGCAAAGCGGCCAGTAAGCATATTCATGCCGTTAAACTGAGCGCAAGAAGCAATGCGGTCAACCTCAGCGATAAGTGAAGAAACTTCAACCTGAATCTGCATACGGTCTTCGTCAGTATAGATTCCGTTGCTTGACTGAACTGCAAGCTCGCGGATGCGCTGAATAATATCCTCAGTCTCCTGAAGGTATCCTTCAGTTGTCTGAATGAAAGAGATTCCGTTCTTTGCGTTTGTAGAAGCCTGATTCAATCCGCGGATCTGGGATCTCATCTTTTCTGAAACTGCAAGACCTGAAGCATCATCACCGGCACGGTTGATTTTCATTCCAGAAGAAAGTTTTTCCATGTTCTTCTGGTTGTTCAAATCAGTCAAACCCTGTGAACGCTGTGCAAACATTGCACTCATGTTGTGATTGATAACCATAATTTATCTCCTATGATCAAGATACTGGAGTTCTAAGCAAACATTTTGTGCCTGCTTCCCCTGCTTTGGGTTTACCACCCTATATTTTGATTGTCGGATTTTGATTTTTTTACTTTAGATTTTTTTAAGGTAAAATGCTATTTTTTTCCTCGGCAGCATAAACTGCATCCGGTTACAATCACATGCTTTTTTCCATCGGACTTGTTAAAAAGACGCGCAACAAGATGACCGTCTGAAACAGGAATTTCTTTATGGCAAACCGGACAGCTTCTTTTTAATCCAGGCTCAACTTTTGGATAGCAATGCGGACATCCATTTATAGTGCAAAGCTGGTCTGGAACATTCATGGGCCTGTAGACTCTGCTCTTCAAATCCTCGCCAGGAAGAAGGAACGAGCCGCAAACCGGACAAGAAACAAGAAGCCCTTTTTTCTGAGCATTCTCACTGCGTATTTTTCTAGCCTTGAGTCCGGCATATCCGCTTTCCACAGATTTTCTCTTTGTACAAAAATTCAGCAAGAAAACAATAAGCGCAAAAACGGAAGCGGAAATAAAACAAGTCAGCATGGCCCCATTATAAATTCTAAAATATTTTATTTCAATCAACAGCCTCGGACTAAGCGCCGGAATCTTAAATCCGCTGAACGAATAAAACTTTTTTGCAGCGTCATATTTTGCTTCACGGACAGAATGGTTTAAAGGTTGTTTTTGACAAAACCGCATGATATAATTCAGCCGAGAGCGAAATATGACAAAAGCATTTTCTGATCTGAAAGAAAAAATTCCTGTTAATGAACGGCAGCAGCGCGGAACTTCACTTTTTCCGCTGCAGTACAATTTTTGCAATACCGAAAATCCGTATTACGATCTCTGGCTTCACTGGCATACAGAATTCGAGCTCATTCACATTATTTCAGGAAGCTACAACATTTTTCTTGGCGACCATGAAATCACCTTGAGCAAAGGAGACACCTGCATTATTCCCGGAAAAATTGTCCATGGAGACGCTCCTGATAAAGGCGCAGGAAAATATGAGTCTGTGGTTTTTGATATTGAGCTGTTGCGCCAGCACGGATTCAGTCCGGACAGCTTTATAAACGATATCATGCTGGAAAATATTTCTCTGGAAAATTACATTCCGGCAGAGCAAAAAGATATTTTCATCACAATTGAATTTTTGTTCAACACAATCCGCGAGCAAAAAGACGGCTGGGACATAATCACATCCGGCGCGCTGATTGTATTTTTCGGCCTTTTAAAAAGATGGCATTTTTATTCAGAAAAGAAAATTATTCCGGCGCAAAAAAGAGCCAGAAATAAAAAGCTCGACCTTATCTTGAACTATATAAAAAAGAACTACGGAACCGACATCTCTCTTGAGCAGCTTTCTACAGTCGCCGGATTTTCACCGAAATATTTTTGCCGCGTTTTCAAGGACATGACAGGAAGGTCGCCAGTCGAATACTTGAACTGGTTCAGAATCAACAGAAGCTGCGCACTTTTAAGAGAGTCTAACGACAAGCTTTTAGACATAGCAAAAAGATGCGGGTTTAAAGATTTCAGCTACTTTATAAAAATGTTCCACAGATACAAAGGAATGACACCGCTTAAATACAGGAACATGGAAGTAAGCTCAAATAAAAATCCAAAAACAGAATCCGCGCATCAGGGAAAATAGAATATGCTAAAAGATAAAACAATTTTGGTTGGAGTTACAGGAAGCATCGCGGCGTACAAAGCAGCAACGCTCGTAAGCATGCTTGTAAAAGCCGGAGCTGAAGTCCGCGTCTTAATGACAAAGAACGCAACAAATATAATCAATCCAATTACATTTGAAACTCTGAGCGGACACAAATGCCTTATAGACACATTTGACAGAAATTTTGAATTCAAAGTCAGCCATGTTTCCCTTGCGCAAAAAGCAAATCTTTTTATAATCGCTCCGGCAACAGCAAATACAATTGCCAGGGCTGCAAACGGAATGGCAGACGATATGCTGACTTCAGTTTTTCTTGCCGCAAAATGTCCAAAGATAATTTGTCCGGCAATGAACACGGCCATGTATGAAAATCCGGTGACTCAGTACAATCTTGAAAAATGCAGGAAATTCGGATTTAAAATTCTTGAGCCGGCCACAGGAATTCTTGCCTGCGGTGAAACTGGAAAAGGAAAAATGCCGGAGCCTCAGGAAATATTTGAATTCATTGAAAATGAAATTTCATTTGAAAAAGATTTTCGTGAAAAAAAAATACTTGTTACGGCAGGCCCGACTCAGGAGGCGATAGATCCCGTCCGTTTTATCACAAACCATTCATCTGGAAAAATGGGCTATGCAATTGCAAGAACAGCGGCGGCAAGAGGCGCGCAAGTAACTTTAATTTCAGGGCCGACATCGCTTAATCCGCCAGAAAACGCAAGGCTCATAAAAATAATCAGCGCAAAGGAAATGTTTGATGCGGTCAAAGAAAATTCGCCCGATTCAGACATAATAATAAAATCCGCGGCAGTCGCAGATTACCGACCAAAAAATGTCAGCAATGAAAAAATAAAAAAGACAGGCGGAAACCTTTCAATTGAACTTGAGCGCACAGACGACATTCTGGATTTCCTTGGAAAAAATAAAAAGCCCGGACAAATTCTCTGCGGATTTTCCATGGAAACACAAAACTTAATCGAAAATTCAAGGAAAAAACTTTCCAGTAAAAATCTGGATTTAATTATTGCAAACAGCCTAAAAATTCCAGGGGCAGGATTTCAGGCGGACACAAACGTAGCCACTCTAATCACAAAAAATTTTCAGAAAGAATTTCCGCTGATGAAAAAGGAAGAGCTCGCCAGCTGCATACTTGACGAAATAAAATCATTTTTAAATAAGGAAAAATCATGAAAGCATTTTTTTCACAGGCAACTGAAAAAATCAAGAATATCATACACACAGATGAATTCATGAAATATCTGGCGTTTGAGAATATATTGAAAATAACAATAAGCGTTGTCTCTGTAATAATTTTTTATATTGCATACAGACTGATAAAAAAAATTATAAGGAAAAAAGCGGCTGAAAAGCTAGAGAAAAACACAGCTGTTCTTATAAACAAGGCCATAAGCTACACTTTTTATGTTTTAATAGGAATGTATATTTTAGGCTTTTTCGGCATAAACCTGAAAGCGATCTGGGGAGCGGCAGGAGTTGCGGGACTTGCCATCGGATTTGCGGCACAAACAAGCGTCAGCAACTTTATAAGCGGACTTTTTGTGCTCGGTGAAAAATCCATGAGAATAGGAGACACAATTTCTGTAAGCGGAACAACTGGAACCGTTGAATCAGTAGGACTTTTAAGCGTAAAAATAAAAACTCCGGACAACCAGCTAGTCAGAATTCCAAACAGCAGCATAATAAATTCCGTGCTCACAAACTATAGCAGCTATAAAACAGCAAGGCAGACTTTTGAAGTTCACATAAGCTACGAAGCCGACTTGCAAAATGCAATGCAGAGGTTAAAGGAAATCGCATTGTCATGCCCGACAGTTCTTCAAGCGCCGGAACCGCAAGTTTTTTATGACGGACTAGGCGGCTCTGCAAAGCTAAAGCTCATAGTCTGGCTAAGAAATGAAGATTTAATGCAGACAAAAAACTGCATTTTTACTGCCATCATAAAGAATTTCCGGCAGGAAAATATAAAAATAACATAAAAACTGCACTTTTTTTCATTCCGTGTATATATATTAAGCATGAAGAACTTTTTAATTATATGCCCGGTCATTTTATTTTTTTCCTGCGAATTTTTTTCATATACAGAAAATGAAAAATTCAGCCTTCCTTATTCCGGCAAATGGAGCATAAAAACAAGCCGGGAACCAGACTCGGAAGAAGTATTCGTTCTCGGAGAAACTTTTTACTCTGAAGTAAACAAAAACGAAGCCACAGCATTGGTTGCATACTCATATACGGATGAAAAAATTTACGGCGCAATTTATCCCTATGGAAAAAGTCTGACTTATTCAGACGGATTTGCCGCAGAGGTCTTATTTTCAATTTCAGCATCCTCAGAAGATTCTAATTCCAGAAAAAATGACTACCTTTCAAAGTTCAACTGGCAGAAATTTATGGAGGAATGCCGGACATTTGAAGAAGATGCCTGGAAGCTGGACAAGGAGCGAATTATGAAAAAAATTTCCGCAGGCAATTTCAAAAAGACTGATTTAAAACTATTGGAATGAAAAAGAATTAGTTGTATCATAGACTGATTTCTTAAACAGGGATTTCAGATGAAAAAAATATTTTCAGAAATATTAATCGTATCAATTTTATTGCTTCTTTTTTCTTGCGCTGAAAAAAACAAGGGCGAAAAAACTAAAATGCCGACTGTAAAAATCCACAGCTGGTATTATTTTTCAAATGACGGTTTTCAAAAAATCGACCTTCCTCAAAACGCTCCAGAAGTTTACGAAAAACCCTGGACAGAATCAGTCCGAATAACAAGCGCGGCAAGTCTGGCAAATTTCGAAAACACAGAATCCGAATTTTCCGCATACGCATTAGTAAACAAAAAAGGATTGCTTTGCTTTAATGGCAGCAAAATAGAATTTCACTGCGACAACTCAATTTTTTCAACAGATACAGCAGACTCTTTAGTGCTCAGCGATGGCAGGCCTGTCTTCTATTTATACAGAAGCATTTTTTTTAATCCGGACTTTAGCCAGGCTTCCGCCGGCATTCACAGCGCGCGGCCGTTTCTTGTTGAGTTCGCTCCAGACTCAAGGCTGTTCTATCCAATAGTGTCTTACTCGAATTTAAATCTCAATGATGAAGATCAAATCACAGGCTATTTCTGGGACGGAAAAACATGGGCTTGCGCTGCAAAGAAAGCATTAAAAAATGGAGTTGAATTTTCATACTTCTGCTGGCAGCCTTTAATTCCATTGACACAAGCCTGTCCTGCTCTAGGCCAGGAAATCTTTATGTTCAATCCACTGACAGAAAGCAGTTATAAAAAAATGATTCTTCCAAGAGTTTTTGAAGAATCCCCGGAAGAACTGAAATCACTGCTTGCATCTATCCCAAATGAATTTTCATTCTATATTTCATGGAAAAATCCAGACGGGACAAGTCCTGTGAACTACAGCCATACAGGAACCTCTGAAAGTTTTTTAAGCGCACATGCGGGCTTCTCTTCCGGGAAAAAATACATAGCGGCAGTTTTTTCAGACGGAACAACTTACATCAAAAGAATACCGGAGAATTCTATAAAGGCATTTAGGCTTCCCCTCTTGCCAAAAGGATTTTCATACGGAGACATGGCAATCTCAGGAGACACACTTTATGTCGCATGGGAAGAGAGTTCATTTTTTAAAACCGCAAGGGCTGGCTTCATTAGCATAAATTTAAAAGAAATAAACTAATGCCGCCTAAGAAATCTAATAGCGGACTAAATTTGGAACTTTTGAAAACGGGGATGCCTTTATGTAAAGATACTTCAGCGGATGAATATCGAGTCCGTTTATTTTCCATCCGCCGATTTCATCAGTATTGACAAGATGCGCGCTTACAGGATGCGAAACAGGAATCAGAACACTTTCATCCAAAAGAATCTGCTCAGCCTGCGCCATAAGCTTATATCGGTCAGAAATATTGTCAATCTGCGAAGCTTCTTGCAAAAGCGCATCAAAAGTTTCATTTCTGAATCCAGAAACATTCAATGAAGATGTTCCACGGAAAAGCTCAAGGAATGCCAGAGGATCAGCGAAATCACCTATCCAGGAATAATGGAACAAGTCCGCTTTCCAAGATGGAATCGAAGAATTGTATCTGTCAAAACTTGTTGTCTGAATTTTAAAATCAACGCCAAGCGGCTCCCATGCATCCTTCAAAATCTGCGCGCACCGGGCAAGATAATCATCGCCAGTTGAAGCAAAAATCAAAGTCAGTTTTTCTTCCTGCGGAATTCCATTTTTCAGGCGGGCCTCATTCATCATCTTTAAAGCATCTTTTTCATCATAATCTGAAATTCCCGCAACTTCAGGATAGCCCGGCAAAGGGTAAATGAAAGTTTCAGCCTTTATATTAAATTTTTCACGCAGCTTGTCATAAGGAACCGCTTCAAGCAACGCATTACGGAATTCTTTTTTAGCCCAGACATTGTCCTGCATTTTGAAGAAAAAATAAACTGTTCCAAATTCTGTTCCAACCAGCAGCTTTGATTTATCAATTATCTTTGCGGCCTCTGCATTCCCCATAATCCAGTCAAATTCGCCAATATTGAATTTGTGGGAATTTTCAGAATAATCATCGCTTAAAAAAATCTTTATTTCAGGAACCTTTACATTCTCAGAATCCCAGTAAAACTCATTTTTTTTAAGCAGAATTTCATTTTCAGCATAGGACACAAGTGAAAAAGCTCCGCTAAAAACATTTTTATTTTCACTTACAATGCTAAAAGCATGATGGCATAAAATTTTCGGAAGATGGCCGGCCGGCTCAGTCAAATGAACAACAACTGTAAAATCATCCCTCGCATCAATTCTCACATTCTGCACGGAAGATTTTCCCTGCCTAAAATCAGAGACGCCCTCTATGCAGTCTAAAAGCGAAGCAAACGGCGCGTCAGGAGTTTCTAAAAGCGATATCCAAGAATTCTTCACATCATTTGCAGTAATCAAAGTTCCGTCGCTGAATTTCGCATCATTTCGCAATGAGAATGTCCAGCGTTTTTTATCACGTGAAATTTTATATGATGAGCAAAGCGCAGGCAATGGAACAAGGTTGACAGGATCATACGAAAAAAGCCCTTCATACAAGCCGGTAAAAAGCTGGGCTTCAGCAGTAAAAGCAGCTGTATGCGGATTCATGTCATAAGAATGAAGCGGAGCGCAAATATTGACTCTTCGCTGCTCAGGCAAATCCTGCGGAAAAACCAACGCGCCGGAAAAAAAGAAAACTAGAACTGCAAATTTTTTTTTCAAACTAAACATCTATTAAGCTCTTAGGAAATTCCAAGTTTTTTCATCTGTTCCTGCTCTTCAACATAGGAAAGATACTCTGCGCGCTTCTGGTTAAATTTAACGACAATATTTTTTATCGTCATAAGCTCCATTGAAAGGCCTTTTATTTTCGAGCGGTCAACAGTCTTTGAAGTGTTCTTAAAAAATTCATCAAGCCCGTAAAGCTGCGCAAAAATATGATTGTTCTCAACCATCTGTTTATTCAAATATTCAAGAATCGTTGAATCATTCTGGCTGTCGGCTCTTTTATATCCAGCGGAATTCGTGCTGCCAAGCGAGGCATAAACTCTTGCCTTCTTCTGAAGATTTGAATAAAACTCGTTGAATTTTATCGTTTCTTTCTTCTTGGTTTCAGTGCGCTTGTCAGTAATAAAAATATCATAGGAAACAGGAGGCTCTTCCAAGCCAAAAATGTTCCGCAAAAATCTAAGAAATGCATCCTTTAAAGTTTTCTTTTCACTCTGAAGAATTTCATGGTTCAAATTGATTTTTTCAGCAATGGCATTGAACTGCTCGCCGGACGAAGCCAAAATGCGCAGAGCATCCATTATAATTGAATGTGTATCTATTGTATTCTTTTTTTCTTCCTGAACCTCTTTTATTTTCAGCCTTTCATACAAGGAATTTTGGAGCTTTTCTTTTTCCTGCGAAGTCTCCTCTGCAACCAGTTCTGAAACAAGCTCATTATTAAAAGATTTTCCTGGAAAACAAGTGCTAAAAAGCCGCTTTATCTCGCCAAGCAATGCGCCGGACGAAGCAAAAGCTTTTTCTGCATCAAATGAAGGATTCGCAAAAATTTTTTTCCTGATTTCAATTTTATAGCGTTCACGCTGAAAGTCCGCAAGATTCTTTAAGCCGCTGTCAATTTCAGCCATTGCCGTCTGAGTTTTTAGAACACTGTCTTTCAAAAGACTTTGAACTATTGGCTGAACCCCGCTTTTAAGCTCATTCATGGCAATTGCAAGCGCACGGGTATTAGGTCGAGTTGAATTGACGCTTAAATTCGCCCATGAAAATGTATTGTTCAGCTCAAGCATCTTTTTAATTTTTCCATTGTCCAGCTGCGAAACTGAAAATTTCATAAAATTGCAAACATAATCAAGCATCGTCTCGTACTGGCTCAGCCTTATTCCCAGGACGATAGAACGCTCATTGTCTGCAAAAGATGAAGTATCCGGCAAGGAAATTTCAGTAACCCGGCTGTCATTCTTGTAAGGATCAGGAACAACAAGGGATCTCTTCACAAGATTGTCAAAAATATTCCTTAGGCATGAAAAGTGAAGCCTGTAATCCTCCAAAAGCTTAGGAAGCTCAACGTTGTCAAACCATTGCTCCCGCTCGGATGCAGCTGAAATAATTTTTTGATTAAAATTTTCATTCTCGGTCATATTTTTTTCCATAAGATATTAGCTCAACGGAATAAAACAAACTCAAAGTCAAGTTTCTCTTCCGCAAAATAATCTTATAACACTGATAAACATTTACTTTTAAACTTCGGAAAAAAATAGCAATTACTTAATACAGTTTTTGTCCTTTTGAATATTTTATCAGGCAAGCCGTGATTTTTCAACATTCTCATGCTGAATCTCAAGAATATTCATGATTTTATCTATCATCTTCTGCTTAGGATCCGGCTCATTTTCCGGCAAAGTCGCAAGATACTCGCTGCGGAATTTTTTACACTCAATAACAGGACTTGAAGTAAACACAAGTTTATCCGGGCCGATCAAATCACTTAGCATATCTTCCTTTCCATCCTGAATCTCAAGGATTGAACCGTTTATGCTTACACAAATCGCAATATCAAATAAGCGAAGATAGCTGTCAATTTCCCTAAGGCCGCGCTTTGTTTCTGGATGCCCCGGGCGATATCGTGTTCCTGACGGGAAAACCAAAATAACTTCTCCGCGTTTCTTGCAGTCATCCATTGCGCGCATTGCAGCCAAGTTAATTTTTCGAGCACGCTGCATTTCCTCTTTTGCCTCTTCCTCAGACTGAGCATTCTCTTCATTCTTTGTGAGACTTCTAGTAGGATAAATTACAACTCTCGTGAAGCTTTCTGCAAAAGCCCTGACAATTGGATTATCCTCATTAAGCTTCATGCCTGCAATCGCAACAGTGCGTTTTGCAAGATCGGCCAAATCTGGATTTCCGCTGTGTTCAAGCATATAAAGAAAAGCAGGCAAATCAGTGTTAGAATAATGCTCCATCAAAATCAGTCCGCTTTTTCCTAATTTCACCTGATTATAAAAATCCAAAAAATTCTTAACATCGCCTAAATAGCTTTCTGGCAAAAGATTGTCCTCAACCAGTTTATCCATCAACTTTCTATTTTTAGTATTTGCAAGCTGATAAACATTTGAACTGTCTATTTTTGCCGCCGCAACAGAATTTAATGAGAGATCCTTGAAAAAATCAGCATAAGCTTCACGGATTGTTTTCTTTTCCATGCGAAATAACCTCATAATGTAAAAATAAAAAGAATCAAGAGAACATCATAAAAGCAAAGCCCACAGATGTCAAGGCCGTGTCATTAATGCCTAACACTCTGCAAAGCAAAACAGCAACAATTTCCACTGAAAAATTCAAAACGAACGAAGTCATCCTGATTTATCTGGCCTGCCGCCGCACAGCATCTGGGGAAAAAAAAGGAGACCCCTCGCCAGCGGAGGGGTCCTAAGTATATAAGAGAAG
>CAZSJX010000015.1:0-50763 GCA_964607295.1 uncultured Treponema sp.
AAAATCGACCGTTTTTTAGGACACTAAAATGTCATGGAATTCAAAAAGCGGTATTTTGGAAACAAAAATTCTCAGCGATGATGAATATTGGAGTCTGTTCAACTTTGTTTTTTCGGAACAGAGCAAAAAGACTTCAACATATAAATTTGCGCTTGTGAAAGCAATTTTGGACAATCTTTTCAACAATGTGCCGCAGGAGGATTTTCAGCTGATTTCCTATGAGGACATTTTTTCAAAATTCGCAGAAAGCTTTTGGAATCTTGTTGTAAAATATCATCTTCACCAGCAGAAACCGACAGTGGAAGGGAAAACTTCTAAAATCGAGCAGATTTTTAATTCAGCGGCTAAAAATAATCCTGTTATTGAAAATCTTGAATTTGATTCAATCGACACGGAAACCAAAAAATCTTTAATCCAAAAAGTCCAGGTGGAATGTAAAAAATATGTGCTGGGCGCGCTTTACGGAGACTTCGGCGGAAAAATCTACGAGTTCAGCGAAAAAGGCGAGTCTATAAAAATTTCAAACGGCGCCTATCAGTTTATGGTCAAATACAAAAGCGAAATTGAAAAATTGAACTATTATTCATGGGCAAAATTCCTTGAAAAGGCAAACAAGGAAAATGTTCTCTACGGGCTTCTTTCAAAACTGGAGCTTTCACTGCCAGAACGCTCGCCGCTTGATATTTTCAGGAAAATCCTTTTTACAGAGTTTGAAGAAAACAACTGCTTCTACTGCGGCAAAAAACTTTCGTCTGCGAACAGAAAAATCCACGTTGACCACTTTATTCCCTGGAGCTTTATAAAAGAAGACAAGCTTTGGAATTTCGTCCTGAGCTGCCCGGAATGTAACGTCAAGAAAAGCAATTGTCTTCCGCCAAAGGACACAATCGCCCGCATTCAGAGGCGAAACAAAATTATTCTGTTGTCTAGCCAGGAAAAATCCACGGCGCAGAATGTCTCAGACAGCGACGCTGATTTTATCAAAAGGCAGTTCAAGAACTACGAGGAAAAACTGATTCCAAACCTTTGGCAGTACGCAAAATACGCCGGCTTCCGCACAATGCAGGCAACTTATTATATTCCGCCGGATTATGGCAGCCTGAAAGTCGCAGAGCCGTAAAAAGGACCTGCTGGCATTTCACAATCCTTGCGCCAAGCACACATCCCATCTTGCAGCTGTTTTTATAGATTATAGTCAACTCGAAATTAGGCTTATGTAATTCTATCTGGATTTCTTTTCCGCATCCTTTTTCAGCCGCTTCTCGTTTCTTGGAAACCAGCCTCTCTCAACGCGCTTGGCCTGCTCCTTCAGTTCCTTTATGCTCCACAGGCAGGCGCTTCCCGTCAGGGCGAGCAGAACGGAACAAAGCCCGCTCGAAAAGACCGAAAGAACGCAGAAGGCAAGCCCCGCCGCAAGAAAAACCGGCCAGACTCTTTCAGAAAAATAGTACTCGCACTTTATCACAACCGGATGAAAAATTCCGATTATGAAGAGCGAGAAAAAAGCGATTATAATTCCGTCAAATCCAGAGAATTCCATGAAATGCTCCCATAAAAAGTCAATGAGGAAGCTGCTTAGAAACCACGTTGCCAAAACAGCTTCCAGCCCAATCCCTTTATTTCTTTATCAGATATTCAGCCACAGCTTCGTAAGCCGGAATTGAAAGCGGATCTATGTATTTGTTTGAAGCGTAATGGGTTGAAGCGAAACGCGCGATTACCATTTCCGCCGCCGGGTCGATGTAGATTGCCTGACCATGGACACCGCGCGCCATGTACGCTCCGTGCGAATTGTTTGTAATCCACCACATATTGTGGTAGCTCCAGCCTTGCAGTCTAGGATAGCCGCCTTTTGCAAACACAGCCTTGTATTCATCGGAATTTCCGCCGGTCGCAATGTCATTTACAGCTATCTCTGGAACCACCTGCCTGCCGTTCAGCCTGCCTCTATTCCTCATCATCTCGCCGAAAGCCGCCATGTCCCGGAGGTTCAAATCGAAGCCGCCGCCTGCGAACGCGATTCCTGAAGGGTCAACCTGATAGTAGCCATCGTAGTGCGCGCCTAGCGGTTTCCAAATCATTTCTGAAACCATCTCTGCAAGCCCCTGTCCTGTCGCGCGCGAGCATATCCACGCCAGAAGCTCCGTGTTCACCGTTCTGTAGCCGAAGGCGTCTCCATGCTCTGCATCCGGAAGCTTTTTTACCGTGGAAAGATATTCGTAGTAGTTCTGCGGGCCGTTGTAATTTGCCGGGCGGAAGACGTTTCCTGCCGCCGAGTACGCCCAGATTTCCGCATTGGGATCGTTGTAGTCCTCGCTGTATTTGATTGCGGTCGTCATATCCATAACCTGCTGGACAGTAGCATCCGCAAAGCCTGAATCCTTTAGCTCAGGAATGTATTCTGCGACTTTTTTTGAAGGGTCGATTTTTCCATCTGCAACCAGAATTGAAGCCACAGTTCCCGTGAACGACTTGCTGACCGACATCGCCGCGTGAAGTCCGTCCGGCTCAAGGCCAGCTGGATATTTTTCGTAGACGATTTTTCCCTTGTGCATGACGATGATTCCGTCGGTATAGTTTGCGTCCAGCGACTCTTCAAAAGTCATCGGCTTGTCAGAATCCCACGGAGTGAATATAATTTTTCCGATTTCAGGGTTGAGCTTTGTCTTCAATGCGTATTTTTTGCCGCTGCCTGACGGGACATTGCGCGTTGAAAAAAACTCCCTCATGTGGTTCACGCTGTAGCGGAGCGCGGGAAACTCAAAGAACGAGCCGTCCGATGCGTGAAGCGTTTTCTCCTGCGGCGGCGGAAAACCTTTCATCCAGCCCATTGTGTCAGGCATGGTCTGCTCTGCGTCAGGATAATTCTGCGCGAATCCAGCTCCGACTGTGCCAGCTAAAGCCAGCGCAATAAACAAAACGGTTGCTTTCATAAGATTCCTCCTATAAAAAGTCAAGAAGATTGTCTCAACAATCGACTGGCTTTTTACACTGTTCCGTAATGAAATGGGGAACAGCAGTTGATAGTAAAAGATAAAAGCCGCGCAATCTCAGCGGTTTTTATCTTACACTCCTGTTATCAGCTTGTGTGATTTACTAAGAATATAAGCATAAAATGAGCAGACGGCAAATTTGACATGGCCCAAATTTCAAGCCGGCATG
Organism: uncultured Treponema sp.; assembly: GCA_964607295.1. Lineage (GTDB taxonomy): Bacteria > Spirochaetota > Spirochaetia > Treponematales > Treponemataceae > Treponema_D. Next base: position 3,163 of record CAZSJX010000015.1, read on the forward strand.
ATTCAATAAAAAAAACATCCGTCAGCCTGAATGTTCCTGCCAGAACCTAAAGAAAGCGAAATGTCCGCTGAACTTCTTCTTGCCCCGGGGATATTATTATTGCGCTATTTTTTCATTACGCTACGGAGCTATAAACCAAGGCACTATATGACAATAAGACAGCGGTTTCTATGGACAGTCCATAACGGTCTATATGCACACTCCATAGCGAGCTATATGGACAGTCCATAGCGGACTATACGGACACCCCATAGCGAGCTCTATGGACACACAATAGCGGACTATGCGGAGTGTCCATAGAGAATTGCTGGTTAAACTGCTACGCCTTTACTGCCTTCAGTTCATAAGCATATCGAAGCTCACGTATATTCTTTAAGATATTCACATTGCTTCCTGTATACCTTGTTCTGATTATTAGCGAAACATCTCCTTCTGCTACGCTTGACGGAACCCGGGCTATCAGCTGGGACGGCTTGTTCGCAGTGAGCTTGCGTGTTACACGGTGCTCATTGCCTTCCGCATCCACAAAGAACACTCCCTGCTCTGTGTCCGACTCATCCTGAATTTTGATTTTCTCACCTTCAATTATGATGTCATCTCCGATTTGGATTGTTCCGTCCTTGCTGCCTGTGAGTGTGTTCGTAACAGCTCCTATCACAGCGCCTCCTGAATCCTTGCATCCAGTCACCTTTACGCTGATTTTTGAAGTTTGAGAACGAAGCGCGGAAGAAGGAACAATGTCGAATGAACACTTGTTCACTTCCGGGTTGAACACTGCGTTTATGTCCTCAAACACCCCAGAAACTCTTGGAGACATGGTTTCCACCTCGTTCGTATAGGTGCAGCCGGAAAGCGCGTACTCAAGGACTTTCTTGTTCCTGAGCGAAAGGATGTTCAAGATTGTCTCCTTCTTGATTTCGCTTCCCTCTGCCACTATTGCGTCCGCAATGTCCTCATCTCTCTTTGCAGCGGCAGGCACAACGTCCGCAATCTGGTCGCGGTCATTGTCCTGTGTAAACGGATTGGGTCTGAGCACAATGCTCCAGACATACTTCTTTGCCATAAAAACCTCCTTTGGCTTGGCAAGAATGCGGGGCTGCCGCTCCTTAAAATAAAACAGCCAGCGGGGATAATTCCAAGGCGGAACTTCCTGCGCTGGCAGATTTGCGAGACTGTTATTGCTTCTCCGTTAAAGCTGACTTTCTTTCTCTTCACGCTGGATATTATAACACAGGTATTTCAAGCGCGCAAACAAAATATTACAAAAAATCCCGCCGCCAGGCATCTGGACATTACCTTCTCCGCATGAATCAGAAGAAACAGCATCCCGGTATTTTGACCGCCCCGAAAACCAATAAGCAAGACCTGGCCTTACACTCACCAGATTCTTAGGTTCAGCTTGTATGCTCCAGGGCGAACCCGGTACTGCTCAAGTGTGTCCGGCCCGCAGGCTCCAGTTCCCACTCCACGGTGGGCGGCATCTATTGTCAGAATCCACTTGCCTCCGTTTCCTTTAGACAGGTCAACCAGCTCGCTTGTGTGGCGGCATCTGTACAGGTCCTGCGCAGTGTACGGCAGCAGGCTGAAGCTGAATTCAGTGTCCGACTGTATATGAAGCGACTTTCCTCCTCCAGAAAGCTCCAGGTACTTTACGCCGCACCTAAGTCCGTTTTCCTGCGGAACAATATAAGGCACTCCAAGGTCCTTTATATCCATTTCGTGCAGACCTTTTAACGCGGAATACTTTCTGTCGCTGTAGCACTCATGCGGACCGCGGCCATACCATTTTACTTTTGTAAAGATGCCGCTCACCGAGGCTCCAAGTCCAGCGCGCGGATATTCCGGCACTGTGCTGTTCAGGCTGAAATCAGCGCATATTTCCATGAATGAAGATTTTCCGCGCCACTTTTTTTTCACATCGCAAGAGCAGGTTCCAAATTCAAATTTCTTTCCGCGCTTTTCTGAGACTATATGGAACACGCCATGCGAATCCTTTTCACCATGGGATTTGTCAAGGGCGCAGTCCATCCACGGCTTTGTAGGCTTTCCAATAAAGCAGCCAGGAACATTGCCGCTGTCAACCTCACCGTACAGGGCTTTTATTCCTTCGTTCTCGGTGTAGGCATGGAACAGAGCAGGCTCAAGGCTCAAGGCAAGCTGCTCAGCCTCTGAAGAAACTGAATCCGCGCTGTCTATAAAGCAGGTGCATCCGGCGCGAACCAGCTCTTCGTCCGAGCTGCAAAGCCCGCCTTTTTCAGCCCATGGAGTCTGCCTTGAATAAACGAAATCGGCATGGAGCAATATTTCAGCGCGGCTGTCCGCGTCAAGCACACATCCGCTCACTTGAGGAAGCTCAATGCGCATTGTCTCACCCGGGAGAAGTCCGGCCAGCGGAAGCTCGCCTGATGCTCTTGCAGCTCCGTCCACAAGGCATGACCACTTTATGGCCAGAAAGTCCAGCGGAACAAAGCACGCCCTGCTTTTGACTTCAAAGATTCCCTGAGCGGCATGAACAGCCTTGAGGCGCACCGGAGCAAAGAGGCGGCGGCACTCTTCCATTGCAGGCTTAGGAGTCTGGTCTGGAAAGTTCAGTCCATTCAGGCAGAAGTCATAGTCGCAGGGGCTATCTCCAAAGTCGCCTCCGTACTTCCAGTATTTTCCGCCCTTGCTTTCACCAGGCTTTCCCTCAGGGGCATAGCCTGCTATTCCCTGGTCTATCCAGTCCCAGATAAAGCCTCCCTGCAGTCCGTGCGTTGATTCAATCGCCTTCCAGTAGTCCGCAAGGCTTCCGTTCGCATTGCCCATTGCGTGCGAATACTCGCACATGATTAAAGGCCGCCAGTCGCCGCGTTTTGTGGCGTAGTCCACAATCAGGTCAATGCCAGGGTACATCGGGGCAATCAGGTCGGTAAGCTCTTTTCCGTTTGAGAGGCAGTCAAGCGTGAAGTCTCCCTGATGAATTTCAGGGCGCACAAAGCCCTCATAATGAACGATGCGTGTGCTGTCATAGCCCCGAAGCCAGGCCGCTGTTGCATAGTGGTTCTGCCCGTTGCCGCTTTCGTTTCCCAGGGACCAGCCAAAGATGCAGGCATGGTTCTTGTCGCGGATTGCCATCCGCTGGACTCTCTGTATATAGGAGCTGAGCCATTCCTCGCTGCGGCTCATGACATCGTAGTACGCATGGTTTTCAATATTCGCCTCGTCAAGGATGTAGATTCCGTAGCGGTCGCAAAGCTCATACCAGCGCTCATCGTCAGGATAGTGGCAGGTGCGAACAGCATTGAAGTTGTATTCCTTGAGCGTCTTTATGTCCTTTACCATTTCCGCAATAGAAAGAGTCTTGGCATTGGACTCGCTGTGTTCATGGCGGTTCACTCCGTGGATGTAGACTTTCCTGGAATTGAACAGCAGCTCGCGGTTCTTTATTTCCACTGACTTAAAGCCAACGGTGAACGAGGAGCTTTCAATATGCCTTCCGTCCTTTTCAAGAAGGCTCACAGTTACAAGATAGAGCGACGGCGTTTCGTTAGTCCATAGAGCCGGGCTTTCAACCGCAATGTCCTTCTTTGCAAGCGAAAGGGTGTTGCGCACATCAAGGCTGCACGGAATTATTCCGGACGCTTTCTCCTTTCCGGGAATTCCTTTTGACGGAGTTCCTTCAAGGCGGCAGACTTTGTATTCCACATTGAACAGCATCTTGTCCGCTTCTGTCTGTGTCTTGTATCTGGAATGAGATGCCGCAAGAGAAACTTCAAGCGGAATTATGCCTTTTGGACTTCCGCCTGAAAAGTCAATGTATGTCAGTGCCTTCGCATCCTGAATGAAAACATTTTCAGTTGAGTAAAGGTAGACGCTTCTGTGGATTCCGCCGAACCACCACTGGTCCTGGTCTTCAACGTATGAGGCATCCGACCAGCGCACAACCTTTATAACAATCTCTGCGGACCGGTCCTTTATAAAATCCGTGATGTCGAATTCGCAAGGAAGCCTTGTGTCTTTTGAAACGCCTGCCTCGGCTCCGTTTATGTATACAATGGCGACGCTTTCTGCAGAGCCGATATGCAGGACTATGCGGCGGCCGCTCCATTCCTCAGGCAGGCTCACATTAAGCCTGTAATAGCCTGCGGGATTCTTTTGAGGCACAAACGGAGGCACGCAGTCAAACGGCATCTGGATATTCGTGTAATGCGGACTGCTGAATCCCTGCATTGTCCATGAAAGGGGCACTTTTATCTTCTGCCACCTAGTCTTTTCATCCGGAGCATATTCCGGGGAATCAAAGAAGGCGAAGTCCCATTCTCCGTCCAGGCTCTTAAAGAAGGAGCTTGAAGGCAGCTCACAGGACTCAGGGCCTATGGCGGCCTCAATCTGCGACTTTTGCGATGACTCGTAAGGAACAAGCGGACTTCTCATTGGCAGCCTGTTCACGGACTGTATTTCTGGATTCTCCCAAACTCGTTTCATTGTTTACCTCAGGATAAAAAGTGTTTTTCCGTAACAATGCCGATTGTAAATCAGAATCCCATAAATGCAACTTGGCGGAACAGGGCGAGCGCAACTGTTGCTCATCTTGATATTGGAAAAGTTGACAGATTAAATTTCGTGTTCCTATAATTAATCTCGTTAACGTTAGCATAGCGAATTTCGTTTTATCACTAGGAGGAAATTTTTATGAAATTGGTTTCTAAGATTATCACTGCGGCAGTTGCTTCAGCAGGCCTGTTTTTCATGGGAGGATGCAGCAAGGCGGAGCAGGAAAAGCAGCTTACTGTCTGGTGCTGGGATCCTCAGTTCAACATTTACGCAATAAACACAGCGGCGGAAATATATCAGCGCAAGCATCCAGACGTAAAAATCAATGTTGTTGAAACACCTTGGGCAGACTTGCAGCAGAAGCTGATTACTTCGCTTTCGGCAAACGACACAAAATCGCTTCCTGACATTATTCTTTGCCAGGACACAGCGATGCAGAAGAACATAACAAACTATCCGAACGCATTTTATTCTCTGGACGGAAAAGTTGACTTAAGCCAGTTCGCCCAGTTCAAGGTTGGCTACGGCGAATTCAATGGCAAGCACTATTCAGTTCCTTTTGACAACGGAGCCACGGCTACATTTATCAGAACCGACATTATTGAAAAAGCCGGACTCAAGCCTTCAGACTTCAACGATATAACATGGAGACAGTTCCTTGAGCTTGGAAAAATTGTAAAGGCAAAAGCCGGAGTTCCGCTTCTTTCCTATGTAGGAACAGAGCCTGACTGTATTTTCGTTATGCTCCAGAGCGCAGGAAAATGGGTCTTTGATGAGAACGGAAATCCTTCCATGATTGGAAACGAGGCTCTTAAAGAGGCGGTTTCGGTTTACGCAGAAATGATAAAGGAAGGCGTCTGCATCACTGTTTCTGACTGGAACGCATATATCGCAAGCATCCAGAACAGCTCGGTTGCGGCAACTATCAACGGATGCTGGATTGCAGGCTCAATCACAAACCAGCCGGCGCAGAAGGGCAAATGGGCAGTTGTGAACACGCCAAGGCTCGACGGAATTTCAGGAGCAACAAACTATTCAAACCAGGGCGGCTCAAGCTGGATGGTCATGAAAACATCAAAGAACGCTGACATTGCATGCGACTTCCTGAACACAACCTTCGCCGGAAGCACAGAGCTTTATGAAACAATTCTTCCAACTTCTGGCGCAATTGCGACATGGCTTCCAGCCTCAAAGACTTCTGTCTATGATCAGCCGAACGAGTTCTTCGCAGGACAGAAAATCTACAGGGACATTGTTGACTATGCTGGAAAAATTCCGCAGGTAAAATACGGAGTTTACAACTATGAGGCAAGAGATGCCATTGGCGTTGTTGTAAGCGATATTATCACAGGAAAGAAAACTGTTGACCAGGGAATAGAAGAGGCTGAAAAGCAGGTCAAGTTCCTTATGGGTCTTTAACAAAAAAAGCCGCAGGATAAAAATGAAGCGTTAAGCATCCTGCGGCTTTATTTTTTTTCAGAGGTGCAATATGAAAGGTAAATCGCTTGAGCGCAAGTACAAAATCGCCGGCTGGTATTTTGTAATGCCCGCCTCGCTTTTGATTTTTCTTTTTAGCTTTATTCCGATGGTCAGGGCTTTTATTCTTTCACTTCAATCTGGAGTCGGAAACAATTTAAGATTCTGCGGAATTAAAAACTATATCAGGCTTTTTCAGGATGAGAAATTTGTCGCTTCTCTGAAAAATGTAATTATATATTTTGCTTTTCAAGTTCCAGTAATGCTTTTTCTTGCAATTATTCTGGCTTGTATTCTCAATGACAAGAAACTAAAATTCAAAGGGCTTTTCAGAACTATTATTTTTCTTCCGTGCGCAACTTCGCTTGTGGCTTCTGCCCTTATCTTTAAATCCCTTTTTTCATTGGACGGCCTTGCAAACGTCATGCTCCTAAAGCATCATTTTATTTCGCAGCCAGTCAACTGGCTCACTCATCCTATATGGGCAAAGGTCATTGTAATCCTTACTATTACATGGAGATGGACCGGATACAACACGGTGTTCTTTCTTGCCGGGCTTCAAGGAATTGAATACAGCATTTACGAAGCGGCGAGAATTGACGGAGCCTCGGCAGTCCAGACGTTTTTTAAAATAACACTTCCGCAGTTAAAGCCTGTCGTTCTTCTTACGGCAATCATGTCAACAAACGGAACATTGCAGCTTTTTGACGAGGTAAAAAATCTGACAGGCGGAGGACCAGGAAACGCGACAATAACAATCTCGCAGTACATTTACGATTTGTCATTTAAATACAATCCGCAGTTTGGCTATGCAGCCTCTGTTTCTTATGCGATTCTTATAATTGTCGCTCTGCTTTCATTTATTCAGATTATTATTGCAGACAGGAAGGAAAAATGAAAAAATCAGGACACATCACAGAAGTATTAAAATACGTTTTTATAATAACAGTTTGCTTCTTTTCAATATTCCCGTTCTACTGGATGCTTTGCGGCGCAACAAACACGAGCGCAGATGTAATAACAGGAAGAGTTGTTCCGGGCGCAAATCTTTTTGCCAACATAAAGACAATGCTTTCAACTGTAAAAATCGGGCGCGCATTCTGGAACTCATTGCGCACGACTGTCTGCGGAACTGCGCTCAGCATTTTCGTCTGCTCGCTTGCTGGTTACGGATTTCAGATTTTCAGGAACAAGGGAAAAGACACGCTCATGAACATTCTGCTGATTTCAATGATGATTCCATTCGCCTCGATTATGGTTCCGTTGTTCAAAATGTTCAGCGTCATGCACCTTATGAATTCCACGCTCGGCTTTATATTGCCAACAGTTTCAACAGCATTCCTGATTTTCTTTTTCAGGCAGAATTCAGTAACATTTCCGCTTGAAACAATTCAGGCAGCAAGAGTTGACGGGCTTGGAGAATTTTCAATTTATCTGAAAATTTATCTTCCGATTATGGCGCCCACTTTCGCAGCCGCGGCAATTGTAACCTTCATGAACAACTGGAACAACTATATGTGGCCTTTGATTGTAATGCAAAGCCAGGAGATGCAGACACTGCCGCTTTTGGTTTCAGGACTTACAGCAGGATATACAACTGACTATGGGCTTCTAATGCTAAGCCTTTGCATTATGACAATTCCAACAGTCGTGCTTTTCTTTACACAGCAAAAGAGATTCGTCTCTGGAATTCTTGGCGCTGTAAAATAAGATTCTAATAAAAACTGGCAGAAGCATTGAGAAAAGCACTCAAGACTTCTGCCTAACTTTACTAAAACCTGTGTGTCCAGCTCACTGCAAACCTGTTGAAAAACCATTCAGTTCCGCAGGATGTAAGATAAGGCTCAATTACCGAATCATCATGGTTCTCTTTAAAGCTCTGGCGGGAAGCGAATCCTATAATGATATATGCAAAGTCTTTTTTTCCAAAGTCAACTTCACAAAAAGCGCTTATATTTGAATACAAAAAGCTTCCATTATAGTTTCCTTCTTTACTATATTTTCCAAAATCATCTGAATCAAGATGCGCATTAAAATTCGCCATAATCCCAGCCATTCTAAGAGCAAGCGGCATTTGATATCCAAGGATACAAGAAACTTCATACTGCCAGCCATTCGCATTGTTATTATTGTTCTGCCATGACCATACAGTTCCGTCAGAAACACCTGAAATACCTTTATAAATCCACTGCGCATCTGCAAGGAACACAACATGAGTCCAATTGCCTTTTATAATTTCTCCAGTATCAAACATAAAGGCGCACTTTCCCCAAAAATCATAGTAAGCATGGCTTAGCAAGGACAAACTTTTTAACTCTCTTGAAGAATCATCAAGTTTTTTCATTCCATTAAAACCGCCAAAATTAAATCCTGTACCTCCAGAAACACCAGCGCTAAAAGCAAAAAAAGGCAGCGGAGTAAATTTCACAGACATCATCGGACGCAAAGAAACAGGCGTAGCTTCAAGACCGCCACAAAAAATCAGGCTTGCGCTTTTTAAAAGCCAATGCTGCCCAAGCGGAGTTGGAATTTTATACTCGCAGAAACCTGTAATCCGGCACTCAAGCTTTTCATAGGCTCCATCAATTCCAGAAAAATGGCCGCATCCGTCTCTATAATCAGTTTTTGGATAATATGCAAAATCAGTTACTGCATAAAAAATCCATGGAGAATTTTCAGTGCCATTCTCTTCAGAAAAAACCAAGGCCGACAGACAGACAAAAACCATGCAAAGCAAATAATTCTTTTTCACAATATTTAAACTCCTTGAAAATTATTCTTGTTTCATTACTACATTAAGCTGCAGAAAATCATAGGCATCATACAGAAGTAAAACAGTTTGCTTTCCGCCATAAAAACTTATTATTATTTTTATAACAATGTTAACAAAACGATGTTTATTTAACACAATTAAATTATATTTGTCAAGTGACTAAAAAAAATGTCCTGAGTAAAACAGGACACTTTTTGTAATACAAATATCTATCTATTTCATTTACTATTTTCAAATGCCTCTTGAACCGCAACTGCAAGCTGGTCAGCGCATGATGTTCCTTTAGAGCGGCACAGGTTGCCACGGCATTTTTCCTGAATAAATTCAACTGTTGTCCCGTCAAGAATTCTGGAGATTGCCTTTAGGTTTCCATCGCATCCGCCGGTAAATTCAATTCCGCTGACAACATTTCCATTAAGCTCAAATTTTATATTTGTTGCGCAAACGCCGTTCGCTTTAAAATTGTAGACCATAAATCCTCACTAGCTCAAAATCATTCTGTCGGAAATCGAATCAGTATCGCCGCCGCTTGCAGTCTGAAATTTCTGCAGCAAGTCTGCAACCTGAAGATTCTTTTTTTCTTCACCGGAAACATCATAGACAATATGTCCGTCCAGCATCATTATCAGGCGGTTTCCGTAGTGAATCGCATGCTTCATGTTGTGGGTTACCATGAAAGTTGTAAGGTGATCACGCTCCACAAAATGCTGGGTAAGCTCAAGAACTTTATGCGCAGTCTTCGGGTCAAGGGCAGCTGTATGCTCATCAAGCAACAGAAGCTTGGGTTTCTGCAAAGTCGCCATCAAAAGCGTAAGAGCCTGCCTTTGTCCGCCGGAAAGAAGTCCGACTTTTGAAGTCATGCGGTTCTCAAGCCCAAGCTCAAGAAGAGAAAGCTGCTTTTTGAATTCCTCCTGCTCTGAAGCTGTAACGCCCCACTTCAGTCCGCGTCTTTTTCCACGCCGAAATGCAAGCGCAAGATTCTCCTGAATTCCCATGGTCGCGGCAGTTCCCATCATCGGATCCTGAAAAACACGGCCAAGATATTTTGCACGGACATATTCCCTTTGACGTGTGATGTCCTCGCCATCAAGGATAATCGAGCCTGAATCACACTCATGGACTCCTGCAATCAGGTTAAGCAAAGTAGATTTTCCTGCGCCGTTTCCGCCGATTACAGTAACAAAATCACCGTCATTCAAAGTCAGGCTTACATCCTTTAAAGCCTTCCGCTCTGTTATTGTTCCGGGATTAAAAGTTTTTGAAACATGTTTTACTTCAAGCATTTTTCTAAGCCTCCACGGGATTTTTCTTGCATCTGGCGGCTTTTTGCTTAAGCACAGGAACAGAAAGCGCAATTGCGACTACAACGGCAGAAAGAAGCTTTAAATCCTGTGTCTTCATTCCAAGCTGAAGAACAACTGCAATAATCAGGCGGTAAATGACAGAGCCAAACACAACTGAAAGCAGGCTCCACCAGAACCCAAAACGCTTTCCAAAAATAACCTCGCCGATAATTATAGAAGCAAGTCCAATTACAATTGTTCCGATTCCCATGCTTACGTCTCCGAACCTCTGCTGCTGCATTACAAGTGAACCGCTCATGGCGACAAGAGCGTTTGCAATCATAAGGGCAAGAATCTGCATTGAATCCGTGTTGATTCCCTGTGCCCGGCTCATTGCCGCATTGTCTCCAGTTGAGCGGATTGAACTGCCAATCTCCGTGCCGAAGAACCAGTACAAAACAGCAATCACTGCTCCTGCAAAAATAATTCCAGCAATAAGGCTTGAAACAGAAGTGGCGCTATAAGGGAAAAATTCTGACAATCTGAAGCATCTGTTAATCCAGTCCATAATCGTAGTGTGGACTCTTGTCAAAGGCTGGTTCGGTCCGCCAAGAACATGAAGGTTTATTGAATAAAGAGCAAGCTGAACTAAAATTCCAGCAAGAATTCCAGGTATCTTGAATTTCGTTGTAAGAAATCCTGTTACAAGACCGGCAATGCTTCCGGCGGCAGTAGCAACAAAAACAGCAAGCAAAGGATTCATTCCGCGGACAACAAGAAGAGCGCAGACACAACCGCCCAAAGCAAAGCTTCCGTCTACAGTCATGTCGGCAAAATCAAGGATTTTAAATGTAATGTAAACGCCAAGCGCCATGATTCCCCAAAGCACGCCTTGAGAAACAGCTCCCAGCATTGCGCCTGAGAACGGCACTAAAAAATCTAAAAAAGTCACGAACATAGTCCAAGAAGTATATCAGATTTTTTGCACCGTGTCATTTTTTTTGCACAGAAATTTAATTATTTACACTTAATTTCAGATTAGCTATAAATAAAAAAACAGCTGCCAGTCGAGTTGCGTCTGTCAAAACCGCCCTTTATTCGGGCTACAACTCAGTTCTGCCCTGAAACTATTATCGTTGCCGCTTTCGCGGCAGCAAAACTGAGTGTTTTTACCATCCGCAGCTCTCTTTACGCTGTTTTTGATTGTATATAAAACTCGAAATCAGAACTAGTTAATAAAATCAGCCGGAATTTCTATTCCGATGGCATCCGCAACATCCTTAGAATACATAAAGTCGCACTTGTCCAGATACTGAACCGGCATTTCAGCTGGCTTTTTTCCATTTGCAAAAATTTCAACAGCCATCTTTGCTGTTTGTTTTCCAAGCTCGTAATAATTAATTCCGTAAGTTGCAAGTCCGCCGGACTGAACCATTCCGCTTTCGCCGCAGATTACAGGAATTTTCGCTTCTGTTGTAACGAGAGAAACTGTAGCCATTGAGCTTGCAATCATATTGTCTGTCGGGCAGTAAATCGCGTCAACTTTTCCAACAAGGCTCTGAACAACCTGCTGAACCTCGTTCGTATTTGAAACAGTCGCATCTACAAAAGAAAGTCCAGCTTTACTGCAAGCCTCCTTTGCAATGTTAATCTGAAATCTTGAGTTCTCTTCGCTTGAGCAGTACAAAAGTCCGACTTTCTTTGCAGAAGGAACAATTTTTTTAAGAAGATCAATCTGAGCGGCGACCGGAGTAAGATCGGAAGTTCCGCTTACATTTGTTCCCGGCAATTCATTCGACTCAACAAGGCCTGCTGTTTTTGGATCTGTAACAGCTGTAACAAGAACCGGAATTGTCGAGGTTTTATTTGCGACAGCCTGAGCCGCAGGAGTTGCAATTGCAAAAATCAAATCACTGCGCTTAGAAACAAGCTTGTCGGCAATTGTAACACAGTTTGCCTGCTCGCCCTGGGCATTCTCATAGTCAATTTTAATATTTGTTCCATCAACATATCCGGCATCCTTCAGGCCGTCAACAAACCCCTTATAGGAAGCGTCCAAGGCGGGATGCTCAACAAGCTGAATTATACCAATCTTTATCTGCTTCTGTTTTTTTTCACAGCCAAAAAATGCGCCGGCCGCTATAAAAGCAAAAGACACAGCCAAAACCTTTGAAATTTTTTTCATGCTATTTTCCTCCAAAAAATTCCGCGGAAAGAAATCCGCAAAGCAAAACTACTATAAACGAACTTAAAAAATTACTCAACAACATTGCAATTGCAAGCCTTTCATTTTCTCTGCTAAAATAAAAGCATGAAAATCAAGCATGATGTAATTTATTACAACGATGAGCTTAATGACGAATTCGCGTTTGACAATATCAAGCCGCATAAAATAGGAAAGAATTATATTTATGTGCACAATTCTCTGTGGAAAAAAATCACGCGTTTTTTCTGGTACAGAATTGTTGCGCTTCCTGCCGCCACGCTGTACTTAAAAATCAAATGGCGCCATAAAATTGTAAATAGAAAAGTCATAAAGCTTGCAAACGGAAAGCCTTTTTTTCTGTACGGAAACCATACACACAATATGTGCGATGCGCTTATTCCGACTCTTGTGTCCTTTCCAAAAAGCGTTTTTGTAATTGTCCATCCGAACAACGTTTCCATGCCGGTTCTTGGAGCAATCACACCGAGCCTTGGAGCAATTCCATTGCCGGACGACATCGAGTCAACAAAAAATTTCCTGCGCTGCATAGAAACTAAAATCAGGCAGAACTGCGTAATCGCAATTTATCCTGAAGCGCACATCTGGCCGTTCTACACAAAAATCAGGCCGTTCACAGCACATTCATTCCGCTATCCAGTCCAATACGAAGCGCCGTCATTCTGCTTTACAAATGTTTATACAAAGCGGAAATTTTCCAGAACACCAAAAATAACAACTTATGTCGACGGGCCGTTTTTTCCAGACAAAAATCTTTCAGCAAAAGAACAGCGTGAAAATCTCCGGAACAAAATTTTTTCCGCAATGACAGAAAGAGCAAAGCTGAACAATGTGGAAGTCATAAAATATATAAAAAATGAAAATAAAAATTAAACGCAACCACAGCAAAAATTATGTGTCAAAATAAAAAGGACAAAATATGATTAATATTCTTTTCTGCGGAAACAGCAAGGTTTTTGACGGCCTGCTTACCTGCTCGCTTTCAATTTTAAAGCGAACAAAGACTAAGGAGCCGTTTAAATTTTTCGTTTACACAATGGACTTGCAGGATTTAAATGAGAACTACAAGCCGATTTCTTCTGCGCAAATTTCATTCCTTGAAAGCATAATAAAAGAATACAACCCGGAAAATTCAATAGTAAAAATCGATACAACAAATTTTTACAACAAAGAATTCCGAGGATGCCCGAACGAGCAATGCTACTGCTCCCCATACACGCTGCTCAGACTTTTTGCAGACTTAGTTCCAGAAATGCCGTCGAAATTCCTTTATCTTGACGCAGACATTCTTGCAAACCGGGACATAACCTTGCTTTACAGCATCGATGTTTCAAATGTTGAATATGCGGCGGCAAACGATCATTACGGAAAGTATTTGATAAATCCACGCTACATAAACGCAGGAGTTCTTCTATTTAATATGGAAAACTGCAAAAAAACAGGAATCTTCAAAAAAGCGCGTGAACTTATAAAAACAAGGAAGCTTATATTTGCAGACCAAAGCGCGCTCATCAGAAGCACAACAAAAAAGAAGCTCATAGCGCAGAAATTCAACGACCAGAAATTCCTGCACAAATGGACAGTTCTTAGGCATTTTTCACAGAGGCTTTTTTACTTTCCATTTCCTCACATCGCAAACATAAAGCAGTGGGATGTTACAAACGTGCATAAAGTTTTCAGATATTTTCAATTTGATGATATTTTGTTAGAATACATTTATTTAAGAGAAAAATTCAAGAGAGAAATCCATGAATAAAAATAAAACAATTCCTGTATTCTTTGCCTGCGATGAAAATTTTGTAAAATTCACGGCAGTCACTATAAAATCGCTGATTACAAACGCATCAAAAGAATTTTCGTATGACATTCACATTCTCTGCACAAAAATCAGCGAAGAAAAAAAAAGAAAAGCGCTGGAGCTTGCAAGCGAAGGCTTTAAAATTTATTTTGACGATGTTACAGATTATTTAAAATCAATAAGCTACAGGCTTCCAATCCGCGACTATTATTCAAAGACAACATACTACAGGCTTTTCATTTCAGAAATGTTTCCTGAGCTGGACAAGGCGGTTTATCTTGACAGCGACATGATTGTCCTTGGAGACATTTCAGAGCTTTACAGCCATGACATTGGAGAAAACTACGTAGGTGCCTGCAATGAACAGGCAATGGTTCAGACTGATGTCTACGGAACTTATGTAGAACAATGCATTGGGCTGGACCGCAACAAATATTTCAATGCGGGAATGCTTCTGCTGAACTGTATGCAATTTAGAAAGCAAAAGATTCTTGACCAGTTCATAAGGCTTCTGCATGAATATTCATTTGCAGTGACTCAAGACGAGGACTACCTGAATTTAATCTGCAAGGACAAAGTTTTTTGGATTGAAAACTCATGGAACGTTGAAACATACGGTGAAATAAAACATTCAGCGGAAACTGCAAAAATAATCCACTATCTGATGGTCGGAAAGCCATGGCATTTTGCAGATGTTCCGTTTGGAGAAATTTTCTGGAGCTATGCAAAACAGACTCCGTTCTACGAAGAAATACATTCAGTGCTAGAAGAATACACAGACGAGCAGCGCAAAAACGACTATGAGTCCGTTGAGCGTCTTGCAAAGCTTGCTGAATCAGAGACAAACCGTCCGGACAATTTCTTAAAGCGGAAGATGATTCTTGAGAAAAAGCAAAGAGAAGAGAAGCCGCAGGAACAGAACACTTCGATTCCAAAGTCAGAGGACCGCCTGAAAATTCTTGCAAAAATCGCAGAATACGAAAAGCAGGGAAAATTCGCAGAAGATGTTGAAGATGATCCGCCGGCACGACAAATTCAGCCAGGCGAAGTTGACTACCAGCAGAAAAAAATTTCCAGCAAAATAAAATCATACTTTGCATTCAAGGCTGCCAGAAATTTCCTAAAAAATATGCTCAAGTCAAAGCAGATTATAATCAAGGGAATTGAAGGCAAGGAAAACATCGGGCTGCTGAACGGCGGAACAATAATCACCTGCAACCACTTCAATCCGCTGGACAGCTTTGCAATTCAATATGTTTACGATGAAATAAAAAAGCAGAAACGGTGCGGAAAATTTTTCAGAGTTATAAAGGAAGGAAACTACACGAGCTTTCCTGGGTTCTATGGAAAATTAATGCGCAGCTGCAACACGCTTCCTTTGAGCTCAAGCCACAGAACAATGAACGAATTTCTTTCAGCCGTAAAAAAACTATTGTCTGAAGGAAACTACATTTTAATTTATCCGGAACAGAGCCTTTGGTGGAACTACAAAAAGCCAAAGCCGCTGCGCAAAGGCGCATACAATCTTGCCGTAAAAAACAACGCCGCAGTTCTTCCTGTTTTTATAACGATGCAGGACAGCGATGTTGTTGACAGCGATGGATTTTTTGTTCAGGAATATACAATCCATATCTGCAGGCCGATTTTTCCAAATCCAGAAATTTCAAGGAATGAAAATATTGAATTCATGATGAATGAAAATTATTCTGTATGGAAAAAAATTTATGAAGACACATACAAAATTCCGCTCACCTATGAATAAAACATTTAAACTGCGCTTGAAAAAAATTCCTGTGTTTCTTCTTGCAATGTTTTCCGCTGTGTTTATTCAGGCGCAGGAACTTTCTGAAAACGCAAAAAGACTGATTGACGATTTTTTCAACCTAAGAATGACTCTATCTGTCTGCGAGGAAAATGACACAGATTCAATTATTTCCGCAATAGAAAATTTTTCAGAATCAAAGAAAGAAAAAATTTCCTATTGCAGCGAGCAGGAACAAATCATTCTTGAAAACTTTTTCATAATGGAAAAATACAATTACCTTTATAAAAAAGACGGGCAGGCAAAAATTCAGCATGAAATTCTTGGAAAGCAGCTGAAAAAAATAAATCAGTTCTTGGAAGAAAACAAAGGACTTTCTTTGAATGAATATTTTTACTGCACTCAGGCCGACACAACATCATGCTACATGGGATATTCAATCGGAGATGTTTTGAAATACGGAGCAACAGTCAAGCCTCTTTATGAAAAGGCCCTGGAAGCAAATCCGAATTTTTCCTATGCGCTCACAAACATCGGACAATGGCACTACTTCGCTCCAAAAATCGCAGGAGGCTCCAAGAAAAAGGCATTGGAATATTTTGAAAAGGCACAGGCAAGCGCGGAAACGCTGGCTCAAAAATATTTCGCTGACATTTTTCTGTCCCAGCTTTTATTTGAAAACAAGCAGTTTGAAAGATGCGCGGAACTTTTGGACGAGGCGCAGTCATTTTGTCCGCAAAGCACATACTTAAAAAAAATCCGGAGCGCAAACGAGGCCGGCCTTTCGCTTTATGAATACAACAGGAAAAATTCTCCGCTGAACGAGAAAAACTAAATTCCAATCACTAAATTTTCATCGCTTCCCTATTTTCATTTTTTCCAGTAGACTATGCTTTCCTGCCTTTAACAAAATGCGCGGGAAAGAGTTTCGTATGAAATTCTAATTCTACTTTTTTAATGAACAGATTTTTTTACCTAATAAAAGCCTGTTCAAAGGATATTGAAATGAAGAAATTCAATGCCGCTGTTCTTAGCATGGCCGCTTTTGTCCTTTCAATTTTTTCTTCCTGCTCAAAGGAAAAAAAAGAAACTTTCAACCTGTACAACTGGAGCTACTACACGCCTGATTCAGTCCTTGAAAAATTCGCGAAAGAATACAACTGCAAAGTCAAGGTCGACTATTTTGATTCAAATGAAATGATGTACGCAAAGCTCCGGGCCGGCGCAAAAGGCTACGACCTGACAATTCCGTCGCAGGACTACACTTCAATAATGATTAAGCAGGGAATGGTCCAGAAAATAGACCACTCGCAGTTCCCGAATTCAAAGTATATAAATCCAGAGGCGCTGGAAAAAGCAAGCGGCTACGATCCGGACATGACATGGAGCGTTCCCTACTGTCTGGCGGCCTCAGGAATTTCTGTAAATAAAACAAAAGTAAAAGACTACGAAAGGTCATTCGATATTTTTTCACGACAGGATTTGGCGGGACACATGACAATGATGGACGATATGCGTGTTACAATGGGAAGCGCGCTAAAACATCTCGGCTACTCGCTGAATACAACAGACGACAATCAGCTGCGTGAAGCCGCCGACTTAATTATAAACAAATGGCGTCCGAACCTCATAAAGTTTGATGCGGAAGGCTACGGAAAATCATTTGCGTCTGGAGACTTCTGGGTCTGTGATGGCTATGCGGAAATTGTATTCGCAGAAGTTCCGGAAGACAAGCATGACGAGGTCATTGACTTCTTTGTGCCGGAATGCGGCTCGGCGGCATACCTTGACTCAATGGTGATTCTAAAAGACGCCAAGCACTATGACCTTGCAATGAAATTCATTGACTTCAGCCACAGGCCGGAAATCTATGCGGAATTCTGCGACGCGCTGAAATTTCCTGCGTACATAAACAAAGAGGCATCAAAGTATACAAAGAAAAAGCCAATGTACCCGGTAGAGACTCTTGAAAAAGTCGAGCTGAAAATGGATGTTGGAGAAGCTCTTTCAAAGTACGATGCGCTCTGGCAGGAAATAAGATTTTCCGCGGAGTAAAAAACGATAGGCACTGAATAAAACAAATGTAACCGGGAGCTTTCTGCATACTGAAGTTTTTAGAAAGCCCCGCAATTCAGTTCCATGCAAAACCGCCAACTGCATAAAGCACGCGGCGTTTTTTTTTGTCCAGCCTGCAATCCCCATGAAATATTAAAATTTAACACAATTCTAACAAACCGGTAACCTTCATGAAACACATCCAGCTTAGATTCATTGTTGTAAAACAAAACCGAACGGAGGTTATTTACAATGAAAAGAACTAGAATTGTACTTGGCGCAATCGCATTGGCAGTGCTCGGCGGAACTGTATTTGCCGCTCCTAAAAAAGACAAGAATTTCGGGAAGAAAAGCGTTGTCCTCATAAGCCGTGAAGAAGGAAGCGGAACAAGAGGCGCGTTCATTGAGCTCTTCGGAATCGAGATGAAAAATGCGGAAGGAAAAAAAGTTGACTTCACATCAGAAGAAGCAGACATCACAAACAGCACAGAGGTAATGCTCACTTCTGTAGCCGGAAACAAATACGCAATTGGATATGTTTCTCTCGGCTCGCTGAACAAGACTGTAAAGCCGCTCAAAATTGAAGGAGTAGCTCCAAGCGTAGCGGCAATCAAGAACGGAACATACAAAATCTCACGTCCGTTCAACATCATAACAAAAGAAGACGGACTTTCAGAAAATTCCGCCGACTTCATCCGCTTCATTCTTTCAAGCAACGGACAGGCAGTTGTCGAGGCAAACGGATACATCAGCGCGGCGCAGAATCCTGAGTACATCGCAACCGGCAGAAAGGGAAAAATAACAGTAGCAGGCTCTTCAAGCGTAACTCCTGTAATGGAAAAACTCGCTGAAGCCTATGAAAAACTGAATCCTGAAATCAAGATTGAAGTTCAGATGTCAGACAGCACAACTGGCGTAAACAGCGCGCTCAACGGAGTCTGCGAAATCGGAATGGCAAGCCGAGAGCTAAAGGACAGTGAAAAAGCTAAAGGCGCGCTTCAGACAAAGATTGCAATCGACGGAATCGCTGTAATCATCAACAAGGAGAATCCAACTGAAAGCGCATCCATCCAGTCAGTCAAGGATTTGTATATCGGAACAATCTCCAAATGGGGAGACGTTAAATAAAATCCTCAAAAATCGCAGCGCATATTAAAAACCGCGCTGCGGTTTAACTCTTTTAAAAGCAGTAAAATATGAAAAGCAAATACACAGAACAGACAATGAAATTCGTTTTTCTTTCAGCGGCCTGTTTTTCAATTGCGGCAACAATAATAATCTGCATTTTCTTGTTTGCAAATGGTGTTCCTGCAATGCTGAAAATCGGGCTAAAGAATTTCATTTTCGGCCTGAAGTGGAAGCCTTCAATAGATCTCTACGGAATTTTTCCGATGATTGTCGGCTCAATTACAGTAACACTTGGCGCCCTGGTTCTAGGAGTTCCACTCGGGCTTTTTACAGCGGTTTTTCTTGCGCGCTACTGTCCTAAGAAAATCTACAGTTTCTTTGAAAGCGGCGTAAAGCTTCTTGCAGGAATCCCGTCTGTTGTCTACGGATTTTTCGGGCTTACAGTGATAGTCCCCGCAATCAGAAACATATTCGGCGGAAACGGAACTTCAATTCTCGCGGCATCAATTATTCTTGCAATAATGATTCTTCCAACAATCATAAGCGTGAGCGAATCCTCAATACGCGCAGTGCCTTCCCTTTACTTTGAAGGCTCGCTTGCATTGGGAGCATGCAAAGAGCGGAGCATTTTTCTAGTAGAACTGAAGGCGGCAAAAAGCGGAATCATGGCAGGAATAATTCTTGGAGTCGGACGCGCTGTCGGAGAAACAATGGCTGTCATAATGGTCGCAGGAAACCAGGCGATTCTTCCGCGCAGCCTTGTGAAGGGAATCAGAACGCTCACAGCAAACATAGTTCTTGAAATGGGATACGCCGCAGACCTGCACCGGGATGCGCTCATTGCAACTTCTGTGATTCTGTTTATTTTCATTCTGATTATCAATCTTGGATTCTCTATATTGAAAGAAAAGAAGGAGTAGCAGATGAAAACTTCCCAGACATTTCAATCTAAAGTACTAAAATCCTTAGTGCTTGGAGCCGGAATTTTTACAATCGCAGTTTCGTGCGGAATTGTAATCTACATTCTTGCAAGGGGAATTCCAAACTTAAGGCTGTCGCTGTTCAGCATAAAATACACAAGCGAAAACAGCTCGCTTCTTCCGGCGCTGGTAAACACACTTACCGCCGCGGCAATAACACTGGCAATTGCTGTTCCTGCCGGAATCGGAGCCGCAATATATCTGAGCGAATACGCATCCCGCGGAAGCAAAATCGTAAAGGCAATCAGGCTTGCAACAGAAACACTTTCCGGAATTCCTTCTATTGTATATGGTCTCTTCGGATTTCTGTTTTTCGTAACTTTCCTGCACTGGGGATTTTCGCTGCTTGCTGGATGCTGCACTCTCGCAATCATGATTCTTCCTGTAATCGTGCGGACAACAGAGGAAGCGCTTCTTTCCGTGAATGACAGTTACCGTGAAGGAAGCTTCGGACTGGGAGCTGGAAAACTCAGGACTGTATTCTGCATTGTCCTTCCTTCCGCAGTCCCCGGAATAATCTCAGGAATTGTTCTAGGAACCGGACGCATTGTAGGAGAAACCGCAGCTCTTATTTACACCGCCGGAACTGTCGCACGCATAGCTGGAGGAATGCAAAGCGGAAGAACACTCGCAGTCCACTTGTACGCGCTCTGGAGCGAAGGACTCGCAACAGGACAGTCCTATGCAACGGCTGTAATTCTTCTAGCCATAGTTCTAATCTTAAACTGGCTGAGCGCACTTCTTGAAAAAACAATCACAAGGAAAAATAAAAATGAATAAAAGCAAAATATCTGTCCAGAATCTGAATTTATACTACGGAGCCTTTCAGGCGCTTTATGACGTGAACCTTGAAATTCCAGCGAACATGGTTACTGCGTTCATCGGTCCTAGCGGCTGCGGAAAGTCAACGCTGCTCAAGACATTTAACAGAATGAATGATCTTGTGCCTGAATGTAGAACTGAAGGAAAAGTCATAATAGACAGCGAGAACATCTTTGACAACATAGACGTGAACCTCCTTAGAAAAAAAGTCGGAATGGTGTTTCAAAAGCCAAACCCTTTCCCGATGAGCATCTATGACAACATAGCTTACGGCCCGCGCACCCACGGAATCAAGCGAAAGAGCGACCTTGACGCCATCGTTGAAAAAGCGCTTTCAGATGCGGCAATATGGGACGAAGTAAAAAACAGGCTGAACAAAAGCGCGCTCGGACTTTCAGGCGGACAGCAGCAGCGTCTTTGCATAGCACGCGCGCTGGCAGTAGAACCGGAAGTGCTTTTGATGGACGAGCCGACAAGCGCGCTGGACCCTATCAGCACAAGCAAGATAGAAGACACAATCGCCGAGCTGAAAAGCAAGTACACAATTGTAATCGTAACGCACAATATGCAGCAGGCAACACGTGTAAGCGATCTGACAGCATTCTTTCTTCTTGGAAAAGTAATTGAGTACGGACAGACAGAGCAAATCTTCAGCACTCCTAGAAACAAGCAGACGGAAGACTATATTACAGGAAGATTCGGCTGATATTGCGCGGCGCAGAAAACAGCGCGCCTTAATTTTACGTGAGGATGAAAAATGAGAAACAATTTTAACTTGCAGCTGAACGAGCTGCACGAGGACCTAAAAAAAATGGGCATACTTTGCGAGGACTGCATAACATTTGCAACACAGTCGCTTCTTCTAGGAGACACTGAACTTGGCGAGCGTGCGGCCCAGGCAGAAAAGCAGACTGACATAATGGAAAAGGAAATCCAAAGTCTCTGCATGAGAATTCTTCTGCAGCAACAGCCAGTCGCAAGCGATCTTAGAACTATAAGCGCGGCATTCAAGGTAATCACAGACATGGAAAGAATCGGAGATCAGGGAAGCGATATTGCTGAGCTCATCAAGAAAACACAGATTCCATTTGAAGCATTCAATTCACATATAGCGGCTATGGCGGACTGCATAATCCGCATGGTTACAGGCAGTGTGGAAAGCTTCATCAAGCAGGATGTAAACCTTGCAAAACAGATTGCAGACCTTGACGACCAGGCGGATGATCTTTTTGTTCAGATTAAAAATGACATTCTGGACATGATGTGCGGAACAACAAAGCATGACCGTGTATTCGCAGAAAAAGCGCTGAATACGCTTATGATTGCAAAATACCTTGAGCGCATTGGCGACCACGCTGTAAATATAACTGAATGCACACAGATGGCGGCAGGCATACAGAACACGCAGCAGTAAAAAAAACAAACAAGCTTTCTATGACAAGCGCTGGAATTTTTCCAGCGCATTTTTTTTTGCATAAAAATTTATAAGCAGCCTCAATTTCGAGTTGACTATAATTTTATATAAAAATTAACCAAGAGTTTATTTCTAGCTAACCAAAAATAAACATCAGAAATTTATCTTTCGCTCAGCAAAGAAAAATCTAACGGAAGAAAAAAATCTGTCAGATTTAACCAAGCAAACTTTTAGGAGTTAGATTATGAAAAAAATTCTGGCTGCATCTATTGCAGGAATTATCGCGTGCGCATCTCTTTGCGCTCAGAAAATTACGCTCACAAACACATTCGGAGCAAATGACGACAACACAGGAAACGGAGACTTTCTTGAGTTCAACAGAAAGGTAAAAGAAAACGGAGATCTGGACGACGGATTTGAGAACAAAGAAGCCCACGTAGACAACAGGCTTCAGCTTGACTTTTCATCTGCAAAGCTCGACGGAAGACTGCGCATGGAAACATACGGAATCAAGCTCAACGGCAAGGAATCCACAACAAGGCTTCGCGGATTTGTCCGCTTTTCTCCATTTGAAAAAATCGGGCTTGCAGCTGGAAACGAGTTCTTCACAAAAATTGCGGCGGATCCAGCATATCTCGGAGCGGCTGACGACACTCCAAAATGGGGACGCATGGCGGAAAACGGATTTGCAGTTGTGGCTCTTCCTGTAGAAGGATTAAAGATTTCCGGCGGAATAAGAGGAAACACTGAATACGACAACAACGACAACTACCGCCTTGATTTTGGAGCGCAGTACGCGGCAAAAGACTTTGCAACACTGTCAGCAACGGCAAAGAGCGTAACAAACGACGACCGCACATTCGGTGTATTCGCTGGAATCAACTGCATCCAGAACATGATGCTCAACCTTGGATTTGTATACAACGCAAACGACACGGATTTCATTCCGCAGGAAACAAAATATGCGCTCACATTTTCCGCAGGATACGAAATGAAGGACGCAGGGCTTTCAATTTTTGCTGATGTAGTTTCAGGGCTTTCAAGCAAATACATCGACAAGGAATACAAGACAAGCGATCTTAAAAACGACAAGGGCGACAAAGGAATTCCGTTCCAGGCGAAAATTCTTGTAAACTATGCGCTCACAGAAGACACATCGCTTTCAGTAGCTGTAACACAGGCTGCTGTGTTCGGCTGGGAAAAGTCAAACGAGACAACTGTCTATCCTTATGCAACTTTCGAGCTTCCAAACAACATGGGAAGCCTGGACATGGGCGCAAGGCTTACATTCAGCGGAGATGACGGACTTACAAAGTTCGCCATTCCTTTCAGCTGGAAGTGCAAATTTATAAACAAAAAATAGTTTACGGGATTTTTTCCGAAACCATCTGAGCAAAACAATGTCCGTCTGGCTGCCTCCTTGCCGGGCGGACTTTTTTATTTTTTTCCATCAAAACAAGATTTTCTGCGGTTTCTTTTGTATAATGTAAAATAGCTCTAATCTCAAGTTGACTATAGCTCTAAAAAACAGCACTCTGTTTTACTGCATTATAAAACTTGAAGCTGGGGCTAATATAACACACTAAAAATTTTATGGAGAAACAATGAAAATCACCTTAAAACACATTACCCCCCCCCATTATAGCTTTAGCCTGCGCCCTTGCGCTTTTTAGCTCCTGCTCTGACGGAAGCTCCGGCGGCAGCTCTGACAGTTCAGAAATAACCGGTGGAGAGACCTCAGACAGTTCAGACAGCGGAACATCGTCTGGAAGAGATGAAAACGGACAACTGATTATCTACTCAATCACTTATAACCTTGACGGCGGAACGAATGCAGAAGGCAATCCTGAAAGCTACACAATTGAAGATTCAATAACACTGAAAGCCCCAACTAGAGACGGTTTTACATTTGTCTGCTGGTATTCGGACAGAAGCAAGAAGACTGAAATTGCGAAAGGTTCAACCGGAGATATTGTATTGCAAGCGGTATGGAAAGATAATAAAACCAATTTCGTAAAAGTTCCGGCTGTTTCAATCAACGGAAGCGAAACTTGGACACCGGAATCAGATGTATTTGTAAAAGGACGCGCACTTAATCTAAAAGCCTTTTTGATGAGCGACCACGAGGTAACACGCGGAGAATACAAAGAAATTATGGGAAGTGACCCAAGCTCTGCAGCAGCAGGAGCATACGATAAGAACGGAAACGAGCTTACAGGCAATGCGGCAAATAATAATCCTGTAAACATGGTAAGCTGGTACGATGCGATTGTCTACTGCAACGAGCGTTCTAAAATGGAACACTTGACTCCGTGCTACAAAGTAAACAACTCTACCGATTCAGATAAATTGAGAAGCGAAGATGTAACCTGCGACTCTACAGCAAACGGCTACCGTCTGCCTACAGAAGCCGAATGGGAATGGGCAGCACGAGGCGGAGAAAACTACACTTATGCCGGAAGCAACGATATAAATGAAGTCGCATGGTGGCACGATAATACTGAAGGCTCTGGAACAAGAGAAGTAAAATCAAAAAAAGCAAACGGTTACGGACTTTACGACATGAGCGGCAATGTGAATGAATGGTGCTGGGACTGGTGGACTGAAAGCATATCAAGCAGCACGCCTGCAACTGGAGGTAAGGATACTCGTAATCACAATATACGTGGTGGAAGCTGGAATCTCGCATATGACAAGGAGTTTGAGGTTGCTTTCCATGTTGGCAGCGATGATCCGGACTTTGGGCGCGACTTCACTGGCTTCCGTGTTGTGCGAACGGCAGAAGAGTAAAGCGGAGCTTTAAATGCTAAACTTGTTTTTCTAAAACAATCTGCAAATGCGCGAAACGATTTCTTTTTATAAAAAAGATTTATAGAAATACCGCCTGAATTATCCAGAGAGAAAATATAGTTATTCTTAAGAAGAAGCATTTTTCTTAAGAATAACTTTTTTACCAGCAAATTCAAATTTTATAAAATTTTCCGTTACTTCCAGTCTTCCCAAGTCTTTGTATCAAGGCCGCAGGTGGCGGTGGTTTTGCCGTTGCGGCAGACTGGAAGGTTTAGAAGGAGCTGGTTTTCAAAAAGTTTGGCTTCTTTGTCGGTGTCGTCGAGGTATGCGAACGAGGCGTAATCTTTTGAAGTTTTGTCGGCCATGAGTTCCAATGCGGCCGCCCTGGAGCCTGCTGTGCGCGCAATTGCGCTGACTACGCTTTCAAACTCGCCGCGGCTGATTAGTTTTTCCTTCAAGTCAACAAACTGAAACGGAATGCGCCGTTCCTTGAACCACATCTGCGCTTTTTTCGTGCTGAAACTTTTTGCAGTGCCAAAAATCTGAATCATACTGAAATTATAACAGAAAAAACAAAAACTTGCGATGCAAAGCTGTTTCTTTAAAATTTTTTGGCTGAAATTTCAACTTTGAGTTTCTGATGTGGCAAGGATTCAATAAACGGCGCATTATAGCCATTGAGATGATTTTGTCATAGGATTTTTTCCTTGCCGTATTGAATTTCATTAAGTTTATTGAGATATCTTTTGAGCATAAATGAACAAAAATATGGGAATGTATAAAATTTTCCGTTGAATCCAATGTTCTTATTGCAAAGTTTTATTCCGTAATGAACATCAGAATATTTTTCTTTTTCTATAAGATTACGAAGCGAAACAGTGGCATTATCATTTGCTTTAACTTCAATAGGAATAAGACTTCTAAAATCTCTGACAAAGAAATCCATCTCCAAAGTTGATTTTTCATTCTTATAATAATACAAATCATACCCCTGCTTTACCAAGGAATCTGCAATTATATTTTCATAGATAGCACCTTTATATGTATTGAAATTTTTATTCTGCCTGAAATCAATCTGCGCTTCTTCATCTAGAGATGCTATCAAAAGTCCTGTATCACGCCAATATATTTTATAATCATTAGGCTTGTAATTTCCCTTAAGAGGAAGCTCCGGACTTTCAAGGCAATAACAGATATTTATTATTCCAGCATCATTCAGCCAGTCAATTGTTCCAATATATTCACGGTTTCTGGCTCCTGGTGCAACTTTTGTAATTTGATATCGTTTATTTTCTTTTGCAAGAAAAACAGAAATATGATTATAGACATTTTTTATTTTTGTCTTATCCAGACCTCTGGCATATTTTGTAATATCATCCTCATAAGATTTGAGTATTTGACGTTGCTCTTGCAGCGTGCCTGAATAATTTTTGTTAGTTATGAACATATCAACAACTTTAGGCATTCCACCCAAAGTTGTGTATTCCATAAAGTTTTCCATCCAAACCTTATATTCAAGCTCACCAAAGGGACTCGTCCTTATCATGTGGTCCAGGATTCCATCAATCTGTTCCTGCTTATATCCTTTTGCCCAAAGAAATTCTTCAAAATCAAGAGAGTGCATATCATAATCAGTTTTATAGCCAACACTTACAGAAGTAATCTCATTATAATTCACCCCAAGAAGCGAACCAGAACAAATTACATCATATTTGCCGTCAGTCTTAAAAAATTTAAGGCTCGTAGTGCAGTCAGGGAACGCCTGAATCTCATCAAAAAAAAGCAGCGTTTCATTTGGAATAAAAAACCACTCCGGTTTTATGAGAGTGATTTGTCTTATGATTTCTTCAGGTGAATATCCATTGCTAAAAATTATTTTAAATTGCGGCTCTGTGATAAAATTGATTTCTATAAAATTCTTATAATTCTTAGCAAAATTCCTGATAGAAAAAGTCTTTCCAATCTGACGCGCACCTTTTATAACAAGCGGCTTTCTGTCAGGATTGTTTTTCCACTGAATCAGATATTCATCTATTTTTCTTCTAAGCATAGACATATTGTATCACTAGAAATCACATTTTTCCAAGTTTTTATCGGCAAAAAATCACATTTTTCCGGATATTTTTAGATACTTTTCCACATTTTTCTTATTTTATAATTTCGCCCCTTGAATTTTTCACTTTTCGATTTATAATCAGGCTATGAACGCAAAAAAACTTTCGCTTGTTGTGAATGCCGCCGCCGCGGGAAAGGCCAAGGCGGAGCTTGTCTTGAAGAACTGCCGGGTTGTGAATCCGATAACTAGGACAATCCGCGGGGGTGACATCGCCATTGAGCAGGGCGTTATTGCCGGCGTCGGGAACTACAGCGGAAAAACTGAAATCGATGCCCGCTCGCTTTTTGCTGTGGCGGGGCTGATTGATGCGCACGTTCATATTGAATCTTCGATGTGCACTCCGGAGTCTTTTGCGCAGCTGGTTGTTCCAAAAGGCACAACGACCGTGATTGCCGATCCGCATGAAATTGCAAACGTAAAGGGCGCGGAAGGAATTCATTTTATGCTGAATTCCGCGCGGCGCGTTCCGCTGAAAATCCATTTTATGGTTCCGTCCTGTGTTCCTGCAACACCTTTTGAAGATTCGGGCGCAGTTCTGGACGCAGATGAAATCGAGGAGCTTTTGCGCGAGCCTGGAATCCTTGGGCTTGGCGAGATGATGAATGCTCCGGGCGTTGTGGGCTGCGTTCCTGAAGTCCTTGAAAAAATCTGCGCCGCCAGAAACGCCGGAAAACCTGCCGACGGCCATGCGCCGGGATTGTCATCGCTGGAGCTGAACGCCTACTGCGCCGCCGGAATCAGAACTGACCACGAGTGCGGCACGAAAAACGAAGTTTTGGAGCGCCTTGAAAACGGAATGTACGTTCTTTTGAGGCAAGGCTCAGCCGCTCAGAATCTGCGGGAAATTCTTCCTTCCGTGACAAGGGAAAATTCAAGAAGATGCGCAATGTGCACGGACGACAAGCACACCCAGGACATCATCAGGGGCGGACACATAAATGAAAGCCTGAAAATCGCGGTTCAGGGCGGACTTGACTGTTTTTCAGCGGTCGCGATGGCGACAATAAACGCCGCGGAATGTTACGGGCTTAAAAACACAGGGCTTATCGCGCCGGGATATTCTGCGGACATCGTGCTTTTTAAAGATTTGAAAGATTTTGAGCCGGAAATGGTTTTTATAGACGGAACTCTTGCCGCCAAGGACGGAAAAGCCGCTTTTGAAGTCAATAACCGCGTTGACCGGGCGGTGACTCATTCAGTCCACATAAAACCGTTCACCGTTGAAGACCTTGCGCTTCATCTTTCATCAGAAAACGCGAAAGTCATCAGCCTGAAAAACCACGACCTTGTGACAGAATGTTCCGTGCGGAAAGTCGTTCTTTCTGACGGAATCTTTGACTGCAAGAAAAATCCGGGAATCCAGAAAATAATTGTGATGGAACGCCACAAGGCCACAGGAAAAATCGGAAAGGCGCTGATTGAAAACTACGGAATTAAAGGCGGAGCGGTAGCCACAACAGTTGCCCACGACTCGCACAACATAATCGCAGCCGGCGACAACGACCGCGATATTTTTGCCGCGATAAACGCCCTGAACGAAATGGGCGGCGGAATCGTCCTTGTGAAAAACGGCGCAGCTCTAGGCTCGCTCGCGCTTCCAGTCGCAGGACTGATGTCGGACAAAAGCTTCCTGGAAGTCGGCAAAAGCCTCCAAAACCTCTTGGAGCTGGCCTGGAAAGAGCTGGGAATCAGCCGCGAAATCGAGCCGTTCATGACACTTTCATTCCTGAGCCTGCCCGTAATCCCTCACCTGAAAGTAACTCCCCGCGGCCTTTTCGATGTAGACAGGTTTGAATTTACGGAGATTTGAGGAGAGAAATGAATTTCTTGAAGCCAAAAGAATTCCCTAGAAAAGTGTAAATACTTATATTATTTTCCCCTAGAAAAATGTAAAATATTCAATATGGAACGTTTATGAAGATTTAAGCTTTTTGTAAATGACTTAGGCTTGCTTGGCGCAATGACACAATCCCCAGCCAGCGAGATTCTAGTAGGAAACAATGCATTTTCTTCATATAAAGGAAGTTTTACGGAGCAGTATGTTGCCCAGCAGTTCTATTCGGCAAATTCAGGAGATGTAAACTTGCAGGAATCTTTTCTATTATACAAATGAAAATTCAACAATGGAGATTGATTTTGCTTTTCAGACTGATAAAGTGTATCCTGTTGAAGTCAAAGCAGAACAGAACCTGAAAGCAAAAAGTCTTTCTACTGTCTTGAAAAACAATGAAAGTCTTTTTGGAGTCCGTTTTTCGATGGCAGATTACAAAGAGCAAAATCAGATGGTGAATGTCCCGCTTCCTCTTGCAGAAGAATACTTGCGGGATTGTATGCAAGGGAAAATCTAGCCTTATACATTTATTGCTAATAAATCTAAATATTCAGAATACATTTTCATAAAAATCTCATCTAGCAAAACTAAAATCGAAAATCTGAAAAAATAATTTTCGTAATCATATTCTTTGTTTACTAGACTTGATAAATCAGGAAGATTTATTTGATATGATTTCAGATTATGGGCACAACGATTTCTATGTTCCAAAACAATGGTATCATAATCGATTGAATTTTCTATTAGGGAAACATTCTTATTACTTGGAAAATTACAAAACTGATTCTTAAAAAATGATTTTGAATTTTTCTTAAAGTATTTAAATTGCCTTCCTTGCCATATAGATACAATACTATCCTCAAACAAATCTATTATTTCTTGGCTTGCTTTTTTCTGGATTTCATTTTTGCAAGAATTGTCATAAATTTTCTTAAAACAATCTTTGTCCGAACTCATAGTCTTTACTTGATCTTTCAAAGCCTTAAATACTTTGTTTTTATCTTCCAGTCGGGAACATTCGCCATAACTTGTTTTTGGTTTTAAAAACTCATATCGAAATTTTAAATCATTTGTAGCAATTTCCCATAAAATACATTTTAACTTTTGTTCACTAGCTCCTGTCATTTTTAAAAATAAAGTTTGCATTATGTAATCACAAAGAGGATAAGTTTCAATTCCTATACTCATTCCCCTGGTTGCACTTACACAATCTTCTAGTATTTCAAAAATAGGCGTAAGTATAAATTTTGTATGTTTTCCATTTTCCATAATCTTCTATTCCGTAGTATATTTTTTATAAATTTGAATAGAATCATTCAAGCGTTCT
Source organism: uncultured Treponema sp. (assembly GCA_964607295.1). Classification (GTDB taxonomy): domain Bacteria; phylum Spirochaetota; class Spirochaetia; order Treponematales; family Treponemataceae; genus Treponema_D. Next base: position 33,475 of record CAZSJX010000015.1, read on the forward strand.
CTAAGATTTCCTAATCTATTTGGACTTCTTGAATATGAAGTGTCTTTTCTTTTTTCTTCTATTGCAGTTCGTAAATCATTTATCAGTGAATCCGTTAAATTAACATTTAAATTTTCAAATAGAACATAATAAATCAATCCGAAAAGGTAATAATCTGCATCTATCCAAGAATCGAAATTACTTTTAGTTTTCTCTTTCTTTAAATTTATTTTCTCCTTTATTTCAGAAGTTTTTGTCTTTAGTGTTTTAAAACGTTCTTTCCAACAATCATTTGGAAATGTTACGTCCATGCTAAAACCGTTAAATTTCTCTTCATGACTTTCTTGTTCAATATTTATGATAAATGAAATATAATCAACATAAAATGTCTCTCGCGAAGCATAAGATGAATAATATTTCAAAATACTCAAAGCATTTTCTTGAACTGCTTTATATTGTGATAGAATTGAAAGATATCGTACAAAATCAATTTTATTTGGTTGCATATTTTCATTAATAGTTAATGAACTCAGCACATCATCATTTTCTATCTTGCCATCTAAGAAATCTTTATATTTATCATTCATAAAGTATAGAGAACGGCGGCTTTCCTGGGCAGACAAAGATTTTCCCAAATAATTTATCTCTCTAAAAGTTTTTGAAAAGGATTTTTGGACTTCATCTTTTTTATCAGAATCAGGAACAATATAAGAAAATCCTAAAAATGTGTTTTCTAAAAAATCTTCATTTATTTTATCTTCAATTTTTAATAGATGATATTTATCAGAATCACTTACTTTATTTTTAATGCTTTTTATATCATTTCCTAATTCAAGCAGCTGTTTAAAAGTCCATTTTATTGGTATGCTTTTTTCAGAATCTTCTTCACTATCATCTTCACTTTTTGTTACATTCTCTGCTTTTTCAAATTTATTTCTATCTGGAAATGATTCTATTGTAGCAAGCAACAGAGACGTAAGCCTTTGCTGCCCATCCAATATAAGATTTGTTTCATTATCCTCATTTTCAATTTTATAATGAGCAATTGTTACAGGAGGAATAAACTGTTTTTCTTTTAATGATTTAATAAATCTTTTTACAGCTTTTTCATCCCATACATAACTTCTCTGATATTCAGGTAAAGTAATTTTCTTTTTTAATAACATTTCAATCCAATGTTTTAATGAATATTCACCATAATAAATTCTATTTTCCATTTTACTTATCCATTAAAAAAACAGTATAAGACAGTCTATAATCTATTATATTATACTTAAACGAAACATATCTTTTTAACTTTCCATCAAACAGATTAATCTCTGTTTAATGTTTTGCATATTTTAACTTTACAAGATATCTTTATGATAAAATAGAAATTGACAAAAGGCAATATTTTTTTATTTCATTGCTCACTATGCAACTTTTCAAAAGAACCACACTTTCCTTTCAGTCCGTCCATGAATCCATAAAGAATATATTTCAGCCGCAAAAAACGATTTGGGAGGAAGAAAAGATAAATAAGCGGCATAGGAAACCACATAAAAAGAAACCGAATTTTATATTTCACAGGAACATAGTTCTTCCAGAAAATTTTTATTGAATCACGTATCTGATAATACTCACGGACAGGATGGTTTATCTTTCTCTTCCAATATGGATTTATCAAAGTCAAAATTATCGTATTCAGAGAAATCAAAGTTTTTTCCGAGCTTCTGCGAAATGGCTTTTGCTATTTTTGTATTTGAAGAATATGCAGCCCATCTTCTATAAATCTGAGAATTCTCATTACAACATTCAATCAAATCTCGTAATTGAGAAGAAATAAAACTATCTAAATATGGAGCAATTACCAGTTCAAAACGCTCATCAGCAGTATCAAATGATTGACTATCTCCATAATAAAAAATAAAGAAATCGTAAAGTTCCGACTCTTTTCCCAAATTGGAATAAGTCTTTACCATATATTCCACAGTTTCCTCGGTAAGCTGTAATGTATAATTTGCTTTTAATATATTTAAATGCGCTGAATAATCATTGCAAACAAACCATGAAACAGCCTTTGCATTGCTATTCTTTTCAATGACAGAATTTATATGAAGCCTTACGTCTTCAGCCAGAGCATTATAAATTTTAGGAAAATGCGACAAATAGACAATCAGGCTAAAAATACATTTTTCATCAGTTGCGACGGAAAACTTCTCTTTTTCATCATCAATTTTATTTATAATTTCATCTCCGATTTCTTCTGTTAAAATTTGCAAGCATTTTCGATTTATTTTCAGATTTTTCATGCATAATTCGTCATCAGGTTTGTTAAAACAGAATTTCCATAAGGTTATAAAAATTTTAAATTTCATGGAATCTGGCATTTTCGAGAAATATTTGTTTTTTAGATAGTCATGAAGTTTTTTATATTCATTGATATAAATTTTGCTTTTTTCATTTAAATCATCCGTAAGCATTCCAAGAACGTTTTTTATAAAAATCGGAGGTTTTATCAGAATATTGGTTAAAGTCGATTTTATAAATGCGACTGTTATTTCTTTTGTAGGATTTATCAATTCATAATTTTCATTCAAAGCCGGATGTGCAGAAAAATTTCTGTAATCATACAAATGATTCAGATTTGTATAAGATTCTAAGTCCAGAAGATTGGTTTCGTTATAAACCTCGTCAACAAGTTCTTTTTCCCATTTAGATTTTGACAGGCAGTCCTTATTATTTCTTAAGCCTTCAACTTTCTTCAGAATTTTTATAGCAACAGAGTCATTATACATATCTTTTAATTCTTGAAGCTTAAAGAGAATATCACATATCGAAATTGAATAAAGCATGACAATTGCAGAACGGTAATTTTCATTTGAATATGAGCTTACAACTTCCTTAAAATATTCTCGAGTTTTTTTGAAATAAATTTCCTCACTTTCAGGAAAGTATATGGACATGATAAATACCTCTTACATCGATTATAATAAAATTTCCTGAATAATAATAGATTCTAAAATGTTTTATTCAATATAGTCTTTTTCAATCAAGCTCGTCATGTATTCAACAGAATATTTTTCAAGGTTTGGCTTTCTTGCAGGCAGTTTTCTAAGCTCTTCGATTTTTTCCAGAAAGGAAACTCGCCCTTTTGTAAAGTCAAACAAAAATTCTGTCAAACCGCAGCTGGTTAAAATCTGTGTAAAACTTTCTATCGTATTCGCAATTATTTTTTTCCCAGAAGCAAGGGCTTCTACAAGGGTAAGTCCAAAATCTTCGTGTAAAGACGGAAAAAGCAAAAACTCTGAATTTTGAATACAATCCTTTATTTCGCCGTCAGTTTTATACCCCAGGAATTCAATTCTTGTGTCAATTTGGGCAATGGAATTTATTTTGGAAAAATATGCATCATCATCACATTTCCCGGCTATTTTAAGGGAAAAATCAAACTTGCAGGAATTAAAAAGTCTTGCAAGTTCCAGAATGCCTTTGTTTTTTGCAATACGCCCGAAATACAAAAATGTGTTTTTTTCAAACTTACCTGCATCAATTCCTGCAAACTTTTTTACATCGCAGCCGGGAATGAGTATTTTTAAATTTGAAAAATCAAACTTCTTCGCAATGTTCAGGTCATTTTCTGAAACGCAGTAATTTTGATTGTAAAAGGCTGAATATTTTGACATTTTTTTCATATAGAGGTTTTTTAAAAATAAAAACGACTTTGTGTGAAAGATAAATCCATGCGAAGGAAAAAACAGTTTGTATTTATAAGCGGCTTTTTTTTGTGCAAGAAATTTATACAGGAATTTTACATCGTTCAGATGGACAACTTCTGCAAGAGCAAGTTCCCGCCCCAAAAGCTTTTTTGCGACTGCATTTTTTAAATACGACATTCCTTTAAAATAAAAAACAGGAACGCGGACAGTCCTGATTCCATACTCAATTGAATCAGAATATGTTTTTACAAATCTGTCGCCACAAAAATACAGACATTGTGTCCTTTTATATTTCATCTGAAAAAGACTTTATTTGACAAAAAAAAGCACCATAGAATTTTTCAAAATATAAAAATTCATCAAGAATTTTCTAATTTACAAAACAAATCTAATCGTTAGACTAGAAAATTTCTTCACTGTCTCTATTTTTTAATAAGCCAAAAGAATAATTTTTTGAGCAATATCAAAATAATTTGTCCTATACTATATTCATCGAAACTTTTTTCCTTTTCTTGTATAACCACCTGCGTTTTTGGTTCATTCTTTAGTCTTAAAATTTCATTCTTCAATTCTTCAATTTCTTTGGTTGTATCTTTTACTTGCTGTAATAGCTCAAAATTTTCCTCGGCATCTATTGTTGAGATTTTATCCAATGCTACTAATAAATCATCTTCTGTCGGTTCTCGGTTCGAAGGTAAATTATCTTTCAATAAAAGATAAACAGATCTCCAATTTTCTGGAGGAATATTTTTTTGACCATATCTTTCATTTAAAGTTTCAAAAAATCTGTTTATATGTTGGTTTTTAAAAAAATCTATGGAATCAGATACAGACATCCATGTATTCATCAAAAAATCAGATGAACTACATTTATCTGATTCAATCCAAAAAATCAGATTTATTTTATAAAGCGTAAGCAAGTTTATATAATCACTTTCATAAGTTCTTTTCATATATGAGGAAAACCACTTTGTAAGAACTGAATCACTTGTTGCAATCAATTTCTTAGTACTATAAATATTGCTTATCTTTTTTAATTCGCCAGTTGAAAAAATTAATTTTATATCATGTTCCGCAGATTCATGAGTAGTCTGAAATCCTTTAAAATTCTTCAAACTAGATACTAAATCCAAAAACTTGTCATTATTTGGAAGTGTAAGTTTAGAATTAATAGTAACACAAATTTCATATTTATTCTTTAATGTTGTTATTAAATACTCTTCCGTATTCAACAATAACTGACTAAACAAATCAGGATTATCTTTCCGAAAAACAAGAATATCAGAGTTTTCTTTAGAGGACAACAAACCTTTCAATTCTCTTATAGAAAAATCATTTATTTGTATTAAACATCTATTTTGTTTTAGTTTTTCAACAAGATATTCAACAAAAAATTGCCTTTCTTTCCCATTTATACCAAGCAGATAAACTATAAGATTTGTATCAAAAACAACTGTATTTCCATTAAGTTTTTTCTTGCTTCTTTTTACAGAATAAAAATATGAAAACAACAACCATGAATATATTAATTTATCTAAACACTGTTGTATTTCAGAACAAGTGGTACTTTTATATATTCCTTTTATCCACAAAACTAAGATTTTAGATAATTCCGTATCTTCTTTTACATTGACATTAGTCACTTTTGAAAAATATATCGAAATAGTATCGTAAAAATTCTTATAAGATATTCTTTCTACTCCATTATATTGAAGATATAAATTAAACTGGTTATGAATTTTTCTTGTTGTATCATCCAAGTTTTTTTGCTGAAATCTATACTTTTCTTGCAAAACTTTAGGTTCTTTTATAAAAGTGACAACTTCTTTCTTTAATTTGAATTCTGAAGAATAACCATCTATTGTTAATAACAATGATTTTACAAAAGTTGGAGGTATTTCTATCTTATATTTTGTAAGTATATATTTTTGAAAAGTACTTATAGTCAAAGAACAAGGAAATTTTTCATATGGATAATCTGCAATTACTTTTTCAAGAAATAATTTGTATACAGTTTCTTCAGAAACTCCTTGTTCATAACAACCTGACAAAAAATAATATTCAAAAAAATCAGTTGTCATATTCAAACACACTCCTTAAGTTCATTTAAAGTATTAATAAAAAAGTATAGTCATAAAAAAATAAATAAGTAACATGATTATACTATAAAAACTCAGCCATGTCATAATATCAATTACAAAAGAACAATGAGAAGTCTTCTGAATTTTCAAAACTTATTTGAATCAATATCCAGTTACTTTTTATAACTTCAATATTCTTTCTCTTCCATGCAACTTTTCAAAAGAGCCGCACTTCCCTTTCAATCCATCTAGAAATCCGTAAAAGATATATTTCAGCCGCAAAAAACGATTTGGAAGAAAGAAAAAATAAAAAAGTGGCATAGGAAACCACATCAAGAGAAAACGGATTTTATATTTCACAGGAACATAGTTCTTCCAGAAAATTTTTATTGAATCACGGAGCTGATAATACTCACGGACAGGATGGTTAATCCGCAAATTGAATTTACCGATTTTTTTTACGCCTTTTCCCAAAGTGTGCGTCAAAGTTATCGCATTGCAAAGAACAATTTTAAAGCCGGCCTTTTTCATCCGCCAGCAAAAATCCCAGTCCGCCATGTCGAGGAAAACATCTTCACTCCAAAATCCAATTTTTTTTAGAACGGAATATTTTGTCAAAAGCCCGGAAGTTATCATAGAGGAAACCGTATAGCAACATTCCGAAAGCGACTCTATTTTTCGTGGAGCAATGATTCTATTTGAATTTGTATCAATATATTGCGGTCCCAAGCAACCGATATTATTGCCTGAATCAATTTCTTCAAAATTTTTGATTAAAGTTTCCATATATCCATTGCAGATTCTTGAATCCTGATCAAAAAAGAATATATAATCTTCATCGTAAAAACTCTGGCTTTTCAACGCAACATTAAACGCCTTTGAAAGTCCAAAATTCTCTCCGTTCGCAATATAAACACAGTTTCTGATTTCTGCAAAAAGATTATAGCTATCACACCTGGGTGTATTATCAGAAAGTATTACACAGTCAACCTGATTTGCAAGAGTCTGTATATTTTCCAAAATTTTTTCATTCGGATAAAACAATGTTACAAGAGCATAAATTTTATTTTTCATAATAAACCTCGATTAGACAGAAACAAGTGAATAATAAAAATTATTCAAAAATGATAACGTTAAACATAAACAGATAAAAAAAACATATCCCGCCCATTTCCGTTTGAAGATATTTATAACGAGCGGCAGAAGAAAAATTATCGAAGGACGCAGCATCTCACTAAATCTTGAAGCAACAATCGGAACAGAATTTAAAAACGGATAAACAGCAATGCTGCAGAAAAATATTTTCATAAGAATTGGAAAAAATTTGTAAGATATGAATTTTCTTGAATTAAAAGCGAGCAACAGAAATATAAAAATATTTATAAGCTGATTCACATTGAACAAATCAAGATTCTGATTCATATCTGAAATAATCGAAAGATAATAGTAGTTGTCTTCACCTAAAACAAGCAGGAAAAGTTTTATAAAATTTATATTCAAAAAAGCTGAAACATACATAATAAGCAAAGCCAATATCCAAAATACAGAATGAAAAGAATTTTTCCTAAAGAAAAGGAAGATAAAAAAGGCAGCGGAACTTTTATGAAAACATACAGCAATAAAAATAAGAAGAATATATATAAAATATTTTCTCTCAACAAGATATCTGATGGAAAAAAGAAAAATTGCAATTGCACAGCTTATTCTTATCTGCACAATATCATGCAGAGCAAACGATGTTGAAATATATGTTACAAGAGAAAGCAAAGGATAAATTGAAATCTTATCAATTGTATAAACTTTCAGAGTAATACTTGTAAGCGAATGAAATAGAAGAAAAAAGAAAAAACTCGGACTAAAAAATCTGATGACTTTTGCCATAACCTCAAAACGGTTTTCAATTACTTTATCCGCATGATTGAAGAAATCAAAATAATTATGGTAATCCGCAAGTCCTGCTACATCCGCCCAAAAAAAACGAGAAAGTGCAAAACATACTAAAGGAACAAGAAAGAACACAAACGCAGAAAAAGAAAACCGCAATGTTCTTTTATAGTTTTCCTGAACGACAGCCAGAAAAATTCCCATCGCTGTGCAGAACACAAAAATCAGGCTTCTTAACATTCTTCTATCACCTTTTGAAATTTTCCAACGGCACTTTCCCAGTTGAATTTCTTTATATTTTCATTACCGTTTTTTGCAAGCTGAATCCGAAGTTCATTGTCAGAAAGCAATTTAATAATATTATCCGCAAAAGCCTTATAGTCAAAAACCGGAGAAATAAGTCCTGTTTTGCCGTCAGTCACCATTGAAGAAAAACCGCCATTATCAGTGCAAACAACAGCACACCCGCAAATCATTGCTTCAGCAACTGTAAGACCAAATCCTTCAGAAGAACTTGCAGCAACATATATAGAAGAATCATTATAAATCTTATTATGAAGTTCTTTAGACGGGCTTTTATAATAACTAAACCAATCTGGAAAATTTCCTGGATTATTGAAAACTCCAAAAACAGAAACATGAATCTGCGGAAAATTATCGTGGACAATTTCAAGAGCCATTACTGCATCGTTAAAACGTTTTTCAGGGCGTGTATGGTACATAAGACTTATTTCATAAGGATTCCGTTCTTCAATTTTTTTTAAAAGAGTAAAATATGAAAAATCCAATCCATTATAAATGAGCACCGCATCTTCACCAGAGCTCTGAACTTTTTCCAAAAGCCACGGTGTTATGACAATCTTCTTCATAGGAAATTTGTAGCTTTCAAAAACCAGGGATTCGGAAAATGGAGTCCATTTTTCGAAGTCCTGTATCAAGTAGATACAGGACTTCGACTTATCAAGCTGAAAATCATGCAATGCAAATGCACTGTCTATAAAAGTAGCGACAAGCACATCATATTTCTGAAAAAGTTTCTTATTGTAAGAAAAATAAAATTCTTCTTTTACATTTTTTAGTGGAAACCATCGCTGCCGATAAAATTTTAGAATTTTCAGAGGCAGATATGCAAAAAGTTTCTTTATCCTCACAGACAAAGAAAACTTCATTTTTTTTGTCATAAAAAGCGGATAAAAAACAGAGACCTTATAACCTAACAATGACAAGCGATTTGCATATTCATAAACAATCTTATATCCACCAACAGCTCCATGAGAAAGACCCGGCATTATAAAGCAAATTGATTTTTGTGTTGTCATACTATACCTCCTATCAAGCAGTAATGGATTATTTTTGGAATTGCTGTTTTAGTTTCCGTCATTTTATTTTCCTCAAAAAATTTATATTCAATGCAGAACACTGCTTTACACAATAAAATCCTGCAATACATCAAAATGAGATTTTTATTCTTGAGAAAAATTTATATGTTTATGGGATATTAAAACTGGACAGCTTTTGTAATTATTTTAAGCTGTCCAACTCATTAGAGAGGCTTTGCAAATTGAAATAAAAATCAATCTAAGCTAGAGCAGATTTTCATCTGTCAAAAAATCTATTATGCCAATATTAAGTATTCCAGTCTCATCATACCAGCGTTTTTTTATGTCGCCACGGACTATAACTTTTGAAAATGAGTCTCCAGTCAATGAAAAAGGCATTAGCTCAGATTTGACCTTTTCTTCTGAAGACAATGCGAATGCTGACTGAATGTAAACTCTTTTTCCTCCTCTTGAAGCGACAAAGTCAATTTCATGCGGCACTCGGACAGAATTTTTATTCTGATTCAGTTCCCTCGCATAAACGACACCGACATCAACAGAAAAACCACGGAGTTTTAGCTCATTGTAGACAATGTTTTCCATTATATGGGTCATTTCCTGCTGGCGGAAACCGATTCTTGCATTGCGAAGTCCGATATCTTCACAATAGTATTTGTTTGGAAAGTCAAAATATGCTTTTCCCCGCACATCATAGCGCTTGCTTTCAGAAATTAAAAATGAATCCTCAAGATGTTTTATATAGGACGAAACTGTAACATCTGAAATTTCCGTATGCTTTTTTGAACGGAGAGTATCAGCAATTTTCTTCGGATTTGTAAGAGAGCCGATTGATGAGCAGACAAGATCAATAATCTGCGAAAGAACTTCCTCTCGCTCTATTTTTTTCCGCTCGATTATATCCTTTATATAAACCTCTGAAAAAAGCGAAGCCAGATATTCAATTTTTTCAGCCTCACTTTTTTTTGAAAGGACAAGCGGCAGACCGCCGTAAAAAGCAAATTCTTCAAACGCAAGTGCTTTTTCACCATCATAAACAGACAAAAATTCTGAAAAGCTTAGCGGATGCACACGAATTTCGTCGCTGCGCCCCCGGAATTCTGTAAGAATATCAGACGACAGCATTTTTGAATTAGAACCTGTCACATACACATCAAGATTTCTGTATTCCTTGAAGTCATTCAAGACATCATAGAACGTGATTTTTTTGCCTTCAGGATTATACGGATTTTTAACCTCGTCGGAAAGCTGAATCTCATCTATAAATAGATAAAACTCTTCTGCCGAATTCCTGATTTTTTGCACAACAAATTCAGAAAGCTCCAAAGGATTTCTAAAACGGATATCGCGGAGCAAATCAAGCTCAACAGAAATTATATTCTCACTTTTCACTCCATTTAAAGTCAAATAATCCTTAAAAATATTATGCAAAAGATATGACTTTCCGCACCGTCTTATTCCAGTAATAACTTTTACCTGCCCGTTCCACATTGAAGAAACAAGCCTTTTCAAGTATCTGTCGCGTCTAATCTCCATAAAGCCACCTTTTATTAAAAAGTTCAGCCCAAAAAGGCTCTATTTTTTAATAAAATAAACAAAAGCAGCGGAAATTGCAAGAGAACATCACTTTTCCGCTGTTTCCTGCCTAATTTGAAACAAAAATTTCTCAAAAATAAAAATGTCAAAGAACGTTTAAAAACTGAACACAACAGAATTATGTTCAGCAATCAGAAATGCACGGAGGAATGTAATTTCTACGTGCATTTCCAACCGGAGCGAAAAACTCTCAAATTAAGCTCATGCCTGCCATCCGTTATCATTTTTTCGCTTCCAAATATACTTTTTTCACATACTCCACAAACGGAGAAGCTTCTCGTATCTCTTTCATCTTTTGATTTATCAGCTCGAAATCTATAGGTTCAAAAAGTTTTTCTAAATCGCCATCAAAAAATCTGTTCTGTAAACTGAAATATTCAAGCAAAGAATCAACTCTTGCATTCTGGCTTGAAAAAGTTCCGCTTTGTCTTACTGTCAGAAACAGCTTGTTGAAAATCACTGAAAAAACACTTCCGTGAAATGAATTTGTTACAACAAAACTTGCTTTCTCATAAAGCCCCAGCCATTCATTTACAGTCGGATATATTTTTTTATGAAAATTAACCTTCTGCATTTCATTTGCTGGAACATAAACCACATCTAGATTTCTTTTTTTTGCGAATTTTTTTAATTTTCCAACTGAAAAATCTGTATCATTTCCCAAAAGATAAAGAAGAATATACGGATTTTTAGGAACAAGTTCGCAATCCGCAATTTTTTTATACTCATTACACGAAAGAAGCATTGTCGGGTCTGGCTGCTGCACCGCATTCTCAAAGCCTAGGTTTTTGCAGATTTCAACTCCAGATTTCTCGCGGCAAGAAATAAAATCAAATTTTGAAAGCTCTGATTTAAAAAGATTTTCAAATTCCGAGTCAAAGCTAGCAGAACCAAACGATGCCGCACAAGCAATTTTTTTTGCTTCTTTTGGAGCAAAGCTAAGAAGATAAGATTTTATGCTCGGAGAAATAAAATCATAGGATTTTCCGTAGGTGTTCCAAATTTGGTCGCTCCCAGCAATAAAAAGTCCAGCTTTAGGACATTCCAGTTTCAGTTCGTCCAAAGACTTGAAAACTTTCGTAGGATTAAGTTTTTTATCTATGAAATCCTCAAATTTTCGTCTTGAATCTTTCTTTTTTTGAAAAGAAACCAGCGAAATAAAATTATAGAAAAATCTTTTTATAAAATAAGAAACCAACGCAAGGAAACCTTTTGAAATGAAGATTTCCTTGTAAAACTTCCAGCGGGAAAAAGACACAGCAATATCGTTTCGAATCAAGAAAGGCTCAAAATCAAACTTATGTAAAAATGTCTGCAAAGCATAGTTTTGCAAAACACTTCCGTAGTTGCTTTGAGTAATCCAATATGTGACGATTCCAACTTTTAATTTTCCCACGATTTTCACCTGTTTTAACGAATATCAAAAACTCCACGTCCAGCAGAAATATGGATAACCTCTCCGTTTATCATATTTCCAGCATCGCTCGCCAGGAGAGAAACTAAATTTGAAACTTCCTCCGGCATAACCATTCTTCCAGCCGAATTTTCATCAGAAGAAATACTTTCTCCGTTTTTATAGCCGAGCAAAGAAGTTGCTGTTGAACCTGGCGCAACAGCATTCACCGTAATTCCGTGTTTTGAAAAAATTTGCGCAAGACCTTTTACCATTCCATTCATTCCCCATTTTGAAATTCCATAAGGAGACCAAGCCGGCTCGCTTCCTCTCGAAGATGAAATCAGAACAATTTTTCCTTTGATTTTGCTATCACAAAAATATTTTCCGACCGCTTGGCACATAAAATAACAACCTTTAAGATTTATATTCATAACTCTGTCAAACTCGCTTTCTGTCATAGTCCAAAAATCAACATTTTCTGTGTGCACCCCAGAACAATGAACCAGAACATCAAAAGAACCGAAAATTTCTGAAGCTTCTTTCACTTTTTGAGGAAATGAAGAAATATCTTTCATATCAATAGGCAAAACTTCACAACTTTCAGCGGATATGCTGTTCAATTTTTTCTTTGCGGATTCAAGTTTTTCTTCACTTCTTCCTGATAAAATTACTTTTACCCCTCCCCGTACAAATAATTCAGCAACAGCAGAACCTATTCCGCCAGTTCCGCCTGTAATCAAAACTGTTTTATTATTCAGAAGACTATCTGAAGGCATGGCTTTAATAATAGGAATCAGATCTCGCTTTCTAAGCGACTTTACAATTTTTTTTGCAAAACTATATAAACTCATTTTCTACTCCAAATTTTCAACATCTTTTTTTAATGCCTTCTGCTGATTTTTAAGCGCTCGTCTTGCAAACCAGACTGGAAAAAGTCCTTGGAGCAGAAATTTTATTTTTGTTTTAATCTTTAAGTCTGCTTTTAAATTCGCTGAAATAAAAAGTTTTCTGTTGTTTTTGAGACAATCTTTGTAAAGAGCGTAATTTTCCTTCTTGGAATTTGTCGCAATAATTAAGAAAAGGATGAAGTTGTAGTTTTTCCAGATATGCCAGTTGCAGGCGTTTATTAAAAGCGGAGATTTGATGACAAGATTGTCTTTTATATAGCGGATATTTTCAAAAGCGTTTGTTCCCATCTCAAGCTTGTAGTTTGTCAATCCAGAATTCACATTGTTCAAGCGGTAGTTGTAAACTTTTCTGTGTCCGACACCAACATGATTTGAGTATTGAGCCGCAAAAGAAGAAAAATAAAGCCCTTCACCAGACCACGGACGTGAAAATGTAAGACAGTTTTTCCGAAGCATTTCAAGATTATAAATCTTGTTCCATGGACCGATTGCAATGTATGGCAAAATAATTCGTGAAGCCGCAAAGTCAGAAGACCAGGTTTCTATTTTGTCATTTTTTGTTTGAATCCGGTCTCGAGTTGTAAAGATTTCTGTGCTCATCCCCATATCAGAATTTGTTTCGTGAACAAGATTAAGCATATATTCAATGAAATCCGGCTCAAGCCAGTCGTCTCCGTCAATTATTACAAGCCATTTTCCGCTTGCCTGTTTCATTCCGTTGTTTCTTGCTTCACACGCTCCGAGATTTTGTTCATGGATTACTATGATACGGTTATCTTTCTTGGCAAATTCATCGCAAATTTTTCCGCTGTTGTCAGGAGAGCCGTCATCAACCAAAATTATTTCAAGATTCGTGTAATTTTGATTTATGACTGATGCAATCAATTTACTTAGAAATTTTTCTGATTTATAAATCGCAACTACTATCGAAACTTTTTCTTCTTCATTATTCATAATTTATTTTCCCCAAATCCTTTTTCTCACAAACTCCGCCATAAGTGCAAAACTGTTTCTGTAAACCACACACAGCACAATCAGAATCGCACCATTTGCCACATAAGACCAGAATCCAAATATCTCGCTGAACAGCATCGCCATGCACTGAAAAATCAGAAGCATATAAGCAATGCAGTCACGAGCAAGAGAAATTTTAAGTTTCATAATCTTTTCCGCCCTATAAAGCCTCATCGCCCACACAAGAATGAAGCTTGCCATTGTCGCAACCGCCGCGCCGAGCGCGCCGCATAAATTAATAAGAACAAAATTCAGAAATATATTCAGAACTGCGCCCGCAACAGTAGAGCTGGCAAAACTCCTAGAATCCTTTACAGCAGCGAAGATTCCGCCCAGATATCCGGAAAGCGAGCCGAACACAACCGAGACAAGCAGAAACGGCACATATCGCCATGCCTCATAAAAATCGTTCGCATATAAAATCCGTGCGACAAACCGGTCAGAAAAAATCAGCACAGAACAAAGAAGAACCATGCAAACATTGTAGAACGAGTACATTTTTGAAAAGAATCCGTTTTTATCCTCGCTGTCAAAGTCCTGAACCGCGGAAAACGTCCACGCCTGGCTGAAAATGCTCTGGAACATTGTCAGAATTGAAGGAATCTTGTACGCAACCGAGTAAATTCCGTTTGCCACAACTCCGCAGAACGCCGTCACCATATACCTGTCAGAAACGCTGTTTATCCACCAGGAAACGGTGTTCAAAATCATCGGGCAGGAATAGCCGAGCATTTCTTTCTTTAAAAATTTGTCCTGATGCTTGAATTTTACAAACCTGAAAATTCTCAGCGATATGCAAAGATAGACAATCTGCACAAGCGAGCCGAAAATTGTCGCAAGATAATATCCTTTTAATCCAAGATGAAGCGGCACAAGAAAAACAATGTTCAGCGCAATCATTACAGCCGAGCAGACAACGCCTGAAACTGAGACATCCTTTATTCTGTCAAGTCCACGGGCATAGCAAAGAAGCAGGTTCACAAGTCCGTTCACCACGAACATCAAAAACAGAAAAAACGGATACTCATTGAAAAGAGGCAGAAACTTAAAAATCAGGTTCAGACATATTGCCGCCGCAAAAAACACAAGCGAAAAGAAATAATATTTCAGGCTGAGCGAAATAATTCCATCTTTCGGGCTGTTTTTATCCAGCAGGAAAATTGTTGTGGAGTCCGCAATATTCAGAGTAAGAATCGGCACAAAAAGAGAGACAGTCGCAGAATACAAGTCATACGTTCCATATTCCGCAGAAGTCAGCACGCTTGTATAGAGCGGCACAAGAAAAAAGCTCAAAAGCTTAGTTCCGAACTGCCCTGCCGTGAGAAAAAGCATATTTTTCGCAAGATAACGTTTGCCTTTCATAAAGGATGATTATTACACCTCCCTCACATCATACAATCCGCGCTTGTAGCTCATCAAAAACTTAGCAAGCTTCATCTGGCGCACAACGCGCTTAAACGAAAAACTTGCGAACAAGCGGAACAACCATTCCAAGCCAAGACGAATCATAAAATCAGGAGCGCGTTTTGTGTTTCCGCTCCAAAAGTCCACTGCGCCGCCGTTTCCAAAAATAATTTTTGCATTCAGTTTGTTTCGATTCTCAGAAATCCACTGCTCTTGAAGCGGGCAGCCTTTGCACACAATTAGCACATCGGGATTTGCGGAATTTATTTTTTCAACCAGAAAATCACCGTCAAATTTTGTGTAGCCGAACGTCCATTCAATTATTTTCACATTCGGGTGAGCGCTCTCAACGCGGAGCTTTGCGTCTTCAAGATTTTCAATTTTTGAGCCGTAAAGATAAACTTTCACTTTTCTGTTATCCGGAAGATAATCAAAAAAATCAGTTCCGGGATAACGGTCGCGGGCGGCATACGAAGTTCCGCATTTTTCATTTATAGCGTAAAGAAGATTTATTCCGTCGATAAAATTATAGTTTGCATTCTTAAAATATTCGTGCAGAGTCAGGTTTTTCTGCTGCGCCAAAAATATTTCCGGATTTATAAACGAAATTACGGACTGTTCGGAACTTTCGAGCATCCGGGAAAAAACATTTTTCATCTCTTCAAGGTCTGAAGGAACAGAAAGCGGAATTTCTTCAAAAAGATATTTTTTCATAAAATATGTTCCCCAACCTTCTTTACCGGAACTCCAGCATAAACTGAATTTTCTTCCGTTCCGTCCGCAGATTTATCGCTCACCATTTCCCTGCACGAATCAAGAATCACCTGCCCGCAACCGTCCGCACAAAACGCCTCAATCACACTTTTGCTGATTTCCTCGCCGCCAAGCCACATGCTTTTTTCGCTGGTGGAAACTGCTGATTCAGCGCATATATATAGAAGAATATAGTCAGTTTTTTGCAATTTAAGCCTTTCAATCGCAAAAGAAAGAAGAGCCTCTGAAACGCCGCTCGGGAAAACCGTGATTTCCTTTTCCTGCCAGCCGCCGCCTTCCGCACTTGGGAGAAAACTGTGCATTTCGTTTATTTTTTTCTGAGTGAAGCCAAGCGGAGCGCTTCCGCAAAGAACTGCGTGTCGGGTCAAAATACAAACTTCTCCTAAAATATTACAATCTATAAGATTGTATAAGTATATAACTTTATCTTTTAGATTGCAAGTTTTTTAAACTAACATCTTAAAGTATGTACAATGAACATAGAAGATGAAAATTCCACAAAATACAGCAAAATATTTTCCGACAGGCTTCGGTATCTGCGCAACAAGAAAAAAATATCAGCAAGAGAAATGAGCATTGAGCTTGGGCAAAATGTAAACTATATAAATCTGATTGAAAACGAAAAACGCTTTCCTTCGCTTCAAGGATTTTTCTCAATATGTGATTATCTGGAGCTTTCCCCGGCAGAGTTTTTTGACTCTGAAAATTTTTCAACTGGCACAATAGAAAAAAGAGCCGCCCCAGAAAAAGAGGAACTTATTTCATTAATTGAAGCCTTGCCGCCAGAACAAATTTCAGCGGTGGCGCAGCTTATAAAAGCATTCAAGAAAACTTTTTGAGCGGCAGTTGAAAAGCAACCTTTCTTCCAATTCTTTATCCTGAAAAATATTAGTAATATGCAGTATTTTTTCTTTTTTCATCAAGATGAATGTATGCAATCCATCAAGATAAACATTACCAGTTCATCAAGACGGAAGGAAATTTTCATCTTGATGAAATTTCAAAAAAACACCTAAAAATCCGCATAAAACACTGAAAATTCGGGATGAATTTGGAACAAACATGGGATGAAATATTAGCTTGGAAGTGGTTTCCGCTGCGACGACTATGAGGTTTATTATCTTGCCCAAAATTTAAATATGGCGCAAACCTTAGGCGGCGAGCGGGCGCATTACACTGTTCAGGCAGACTGAATTTCATCTCCACGCTGCATTTTTC
>CAZSJX010000016.1:0-49661 GCA_964607295.1 uncultured Treponema sp.
AAAATATTCCGCTTCGCTCCATATTTTCACGGGCTCACAAGCCCATAAAAAAAAACGGCAGCTACTCACGTGAGTAGTTGCCGTTAAAATCATTATTTTAACAAAGTTTCAATTACAAACCTTGAAAGTGACAAACCTTTTTCTTCGGCAAGTTTTTTCAGAGCATCTATTTCTTCCGGGCTTCCCGAAATTGTAGTGCTTTTGAAAATGGTCTTCCTTCCAAGTTCTGTGCCTTTATTAGGACTTCCTTTTGGACGGCCGCCGCCCGGTCTATAACCACCGCGCGGCATTACAGCCATCCTATTTTCTTTGCAAGAATAATAATCATTGCAATTACTATTCCTCTGAAAATTGATTCAATCGTAATTTTTACAACGTGTTTTATTGTACTTGACATATTTGCCCCCTTGAGGGTAGACTCGAAAGAAAGGCAGGGCGGTTCGCAACACCAACCCTGCCTGCTCCCGCTAGATGTATTCACTGATTTTTATCAGTATAACACCTATTAGGATTTCGACAACGGCTCTGTAAAGTTCTTCTACAACTTTTTTCAGAGCCTTTTTTGTTGTCTCTTTCATTTTGTCTGCCCCCTTTAATTAAGATAACCACTAGAGCAACGCTCTTGATAGTTATGTTATACATCTTTTTATTATTTTGTCAATTACAATTTATCAAAAAACAGATATTTTTCACTTCTATTTTCAATCTTCTTTCCTGTCCACCAAGGCGAACTTCAAAGCTTTCAGCAAATAGCCGCAGTACCATTTATAACTAGAAGTTCCCTCGCAATGCCCGGCGCGGCTGGCCGCGCTCCGATAAAAGGAAACGTCATCAACTTTGCCGTTCTGCCATGCTTTTAAGTTTGAAGAGCTTCTGTCTAAAGCGGTTTTTCTGACAATCTTGTATTTTGGGAAAATCTTATAGCCGACAAATTCAAAGCCACGTGATGTTTCGCCGATATAAGACTTTTTGTTATATTTCAGATAATAATTCTTTTCAGTGAACCCTGCCAGTTTTTCCCGGCAATCTTTCAGATAATCAATAGAATTGCTGAAAATCATAGAATCGTCCATATATCTAGCGTAGGCTTTTGCTTTTAATTCGTGCCTTATAAAATGGTCGATTTCATTCAAATAAACATTCGCTGAAAGCTGGCTGGTCCGGCATCCTTTCTTAATGCCTACGCCGTTGCAGTCGTTCATAAAGATTGTGTGCAGCAGCCACATAATTTCTGTGTCCGCGACAAACCGCTTATGATAGACTTCTTCCAGTGGCAAAATCGGAACAGTGTCAAAGAAATGTTCAATATCAAGATATAAAAAATTCGTATACCTATTTGCAAATAAAGCAGCTCTGTTTGCCGCGTCCAAAGCGCCTTTGTCTTTTCTGCAAGCATAAGAATCATAATCAAGACGCGGATTTATATAGCGTTCTATAACGCGGCACAAAGCGGTCTGGACAATCCTGTCTTTTAGTTCCGGCGCGCAAATAAGCCTTTTCTTTGGGTCGTAAACCCAGAACTTATAATATTCGCCCGGCTGGTAAGCATGCCAAATCAGCATATTTTGCAGCTCTATAAGATTTTCTTCCAGATTGCTTGTGAATCTCAGTTCGTCCGGGTAAAAGCGTTTATCCTGTATAGTCTCATGTGCCGCCTGGTATAAGTTTTCAAAATCATAAACTTCGCTATAAACTGGCTTTTCCACTTTTCCAATCCCGATTCAATTAAGTATAAATAAAAAACAGAATGAGCGAGCGGCCCATTCTGTCAAAGACTTTAGGCAGCTTTCTAA
Organism: uncultured Treponema sp.; assembly: GCA_964607295.1. Classification (GTDB taxonomy): domain Bacteria; phylum Spirochaetota; class Spirochaetia; order Treponematales; family Treponemataceae; genus Treponema_D. The sequence goes on from CAZSJX010000016.1 coordinate 1,794, forward strand.
AGGAATAACTGCCAAAGGCGGATAATCTGACACATAAAAATTGCATCACTACGGCAGAACCGTAATTGCTGCCGCATCCTTTTTCTTTGAACAATCTTGTTGTCACAGGCAAGCCGCGCCCCGATGTTCGTGTTCACGTTCCACGGGTAGTTGTTCGCGTTCACAGTCCGGGGGCCGCAGCGATCGCCGTTGTCCCAGTTGCTGCCGCAAACCAACGCCGACAGGCCGTTCGCAAACGGCAGATAGGCTTTCTCTGTATTATCCGCCTTTTCCGAAAAACTCACCGGTTTTTCGGATTGATAAGACCGCCCAGAATCTTACCTATCTCTGCAAGACGCTTTTCTGCCGTTTCATAAGAGCGGGTTGAAAGATATTTCTTTTCGCGCATACGCCTAAGATAGATTTTAAGCAGCTCCAGATTGGTGTCTGCTCTGTGCCATCCGGGAAGTTTGTCGCGGGTTTTGTTCGTTACAAGAATCAGCTTCATCGTTTCTATCAGAGTGTTTTTGATTTGCGCGCACCAGGCTGATTTCTCGAACGCTGGAAAGCGCTCAATAATCGGCTCAATGTATGCGTCAAAATCGTAGAACTTTTGAAAAAGTTTTAAGTTCCACACGCTTCCGGCAGGTATTTTCTCTCTATTGTCAAAGTCCATTTTTCCAGCTCCAAAGAAAAAAAACAGATATTCAGATAAAACAGAAAGCAGAGCGTCGCCGCTACGCGGCTCCGTCACAGGCAAGCCGCGCCCCGACGCACGCGTCCACGCTCCACGGGGAGTTGACCGCGCTCACAGTCCGGGGGCCGCAGCGATCGCCGTTGCCCCAGTAGCTGCCGCAAACCAACGCCGACAGGCCGCTCGCAAACGGCAGATAGGCCAGGCCCATGCCATCGCCAAGTACATTCTGCCAGTTCCAGCTTGTAGAATCCTGTCTGATAGAATAGTCGCTTGTCCATTCAGAAACGTTTCCGGCGCAGTCGTGCAGGTTGTATGCGCTGATAGCGTAAGGCTTCACGCCGTTTGCAGTGTCGCGCTTTCCAGTTGAAGCATTAACCTGGCAGCCTGTGTAGGTCCGCTCCTCGTTGCTTGTATCTGTCCAGCCGTAGTTGTTGCTGTTGTCTTCACCCCGGGGGCTTCCGAAAGCTCCGGCAAGCCACTCTTCATAGCGCGGCAGGCGCAGCCCCTGCTTGTGCGCAATCTCGTTGAAAGTGAACTGGTTCATTCCTTCGCTTCCAGTGACAGGAATCGCGCCGTATTTTGTAGCAAGTTTTCCGCTTTTTACGTGCAGGCCGTTAGTGCCGCCCATAAAAGAGAAGGCTTCCTCTGCGCTTGCCTGGAACGCGCCTATCCAGATGCCGTTTACTTCAACAAGGCCGGGATGTGAAATTTTTGGCTTGTGCTTCAAGTCCCAGACAGAATTAGGCACAATTCCGACAGTCACATTGTCCTGCCATTTTGTGCCGCTGTTTCCAAATTTGTTTCCCGCGCTGTCTATCGGAATCCAAAGACCGTCATCAGACACTTTGCGGATAGTTCCATAATAAAAATGGCAGAACTTCCTTGAAGTCAAGGCTGTCGAGCCGTCCGGGAAAGAATCATTTTTAGAAAAAACAATTTCCGGGCTTCCGCCGTCCATGCAGACATAGCCGTAATAGTCATATCCGAATTCAAGCTCGTTTCCAGTATCAAGCAGGTTTGCAGGGTTCATTGTAAAACTTTCTTTATTTACAATCTGCTGCCACGTCTCCCCGTTCCAAATCGGAATTCCAACACCCTCTGCAAAATTCAGAATATCTTCCGAATAGGAAAAAGGATTTGCTTTTTCAACAAACGCGGCTTTCAAGGACTTGACATTGCCGCTTTCTGGAATGCAGGCAACGGAACAGTCGTCTATCAAATCTTTATACAGTTTCAAGCTCATTTCAAAGCCTCCATCAAATCGTTTATCTCACTGTCCGCAAAGCCGAGCCGGTATTTTTCCGCCGCCGGATTATCTACGGCTTCGTAATCATCCGCGGTCTGCTCTTCAGCAGGCTTTGTTTTGCTTTCCTCCTTCAGAACATTCATGTAATGGTCATCTCGCAAATGCTGCAGGCGGCTGCGCAGCTCAGTTCTGCCTGTGTTATGCCTGGCAGCATAATCAACAGCGTTCTGCCAGTCCTTTTTTGTCTGGCAATGTTTCGGTATTCCTACCATGTTTTAACTCCTTTTTTTTGCGGCGATCCGCAATTTATTTTTTTATTCTTCAACTTCCGCAAACTGCAAGCTCACGCGCATTGAATCATAACCGTTCCATTTTCCAGTTCCCCACTTTCTTGTTCCCCATTTTTTATGCCGCGTTCCCGCGACAATTTTTCCGTTAATCAAGCGGCGGGGGTAAATGTGCAGGCCGTCTGCCTTGCATTCAGTTCCGAACGGCAGGAATTCCTCATAGTTTCCGGCTGGCGTAACAATAGCCGAGTAAGTTTTTCCTGCATCGTAATCAATGCCTATGTCCGCCCATTGAATAACCGCATCCGTGCCGGATATTTCAAAGCTGAAAAGCCTTGAAGAAAAAGCATCGCTGATAATTTTTAATAAAGCGTCCAGCGTGTCCGAATTTTCCATGTTGTCCGGCGTGTTTGTCGGCTGGCGTCTGTTTCCAAACGCTTTCTTGAAAATAGCGGTTCTTGCGCCGTGCAGATCGTTAAACATTTCCTTGCGCCATGGCGTGCCGTCTGTGCTGTTCGGTGTGCTTGCGGCAACGGCTTTTCCGAATGGATATTTTTCATCGGTATCATCTCTAAAGTCTGTGTAACTGCCGTCAATCCTAATCATGCCTTTTTACCCCTCTATCCATTCCACAGCCATAACAGCAACAGTGTGTACAGGCTTAATGCGCAGAATCAGATATTCAATATAATTTTTGTACAAAGCTGGAATCTGCAGTTTTTCAATGTAAAGAATTTCATTGCGTGAATTTCTTACAACTTTTTTGCAGATATAAAAACAGAACGCCCAGTAATCCGCATCGTTCGGAATTGAATAAGGCCCTGCTGTATCATTGCGCAAGATTGCTGGCACAAAAGTTTCGTCACCTTCGCGGTAATCACAAGCAGCTTTTTCATTTCCGCAGGCCATAGCAGAATTGCCGCAGACACAAAAATACGCAATGTTTGCCTGCCTGGGATTCGCGCATGGAATATTTTCCTCAACAATAATATCCGGGAAAAGCCCCTGCAAAACAGACTGCAAGAATGTCTTGCTTTGTCCGCCCTGGTTCATGCTCCAAAGCAAAGATAAGACTTTTCTTCTTTGCTCCAGCTCCGCTTTTGTAAAAATGACTGTAAAAACTTCTTCCCATCTTTTCAGCTCGCGCGTGCTGTCTGCAAAATAATCCATGTAAACATTTTCAACTTCTTCGCGCAGTTTTTCCGGCAGGACGGCAATAGCTTCAAACAGCCGCCTTAAATTGTTTTGTTCCGTAATGTTCCATGCGGGGCCGGAAGGAAGAAGAAGCTTAATTGCATCAAAAAAACTAGCCCTCATAAACCACCCCGTTAATATAAAGGTCGCCTAATGCCGCAAGCTCGCCTTTTCCAAGTGTGTATTCAGTTATTGTAGGGCCGTCCACATTCATTGTTGCAGTGTCAAAAGTTGCTTTCATGCTTAAAGCAATGCTGTTTGCTAGGGAAATTAAAGAGTTTCTTAAAATTGAATCTGCGCGGCTGTTGTCGTTGCTTAAACCTCTGATATACGGCTCGCGGTTGTTAAAATAAATTTCCAGCTCATTTTTCAAAGATTCGCCAAAATCCAATGCCGCCGCGCCTGCAAGCCCTGTAACATATACATTGAAATGAGTGATGCGCACCGCCTTGACATTCGGGTATGTTTCATTTCCTTGCGGATCTAAAATTGCCGTCAGCGGCTTTCTGTTGGCAGCTCCAGTGTCAGGGTCATAAGTGCAGGCTTTCCCGACTGCAATTAAAAGCGCAGAGTCTGGAACGCGCGTTGGATACAGATCTGTCGTTCCTGCGACGTAAATAATAACGCCGCCCGGCGAATCTTCGTCATTATACGGATAAGCCTGTAAGACTCCGGGCACATCATAAGCCCAGATTCTGTAATCCGCCAAAGCTCCGCCCTGTGGCTGTGTGCTGTAGCGGTTTACAACGCGGCGGCGGTAGCTTTCTTCGGTTTCGTCATCCGTGCCTGTTACTGTAGTTTCTGCAACCGCCGCATTTTTTTCTGCATAATCAATAGGATTTACAAATGTTAAAATGTCGCCGTCCGCAAGGTTTCCGTCAATTCCGCTTTCAGTGCAATAAACTTCAACACGCTTTTCATCTTCGTCAAGCTCAACGCTTTCGCCAACGCAATAAATAAAGCCCGTAATGTCGCTTTTAAGCTGTGTGCCGGGCGCGACAGATTTGTTCTCAGCAAGCCTTTTTACAATTATAATTCCCTGCCATGCCTTGCCTTCCATAGGCCTTTGAACCCCGAGCTGGTCGCCAAGCTTTACAAGAGGGATGATTGTATGCCCTAAAACATTCACTTTGCTGTAGCTCGCAGTGTCCGGGAAAATCTGAAGCAAAAACCAGCCGCACAGCTTGAACGGAATTATATAAATCGCCGACAGAACTTTTGCAAGCACAACTAAAAACGCTTTTGGCAAAAGCCGCAGCCTGCTGTTGAACTTTTCCTGCAAGGAAGTAAGTATAAGATTGTAAACATAATCAACAGTTTTATTCTCGTATGCCATTTATATTCCTCTTTTGTTGCACAGGATGTGCAAATTGTAAGTTTTGCATACGCAAAACTTAGCCACAGAGAAATTACACGGATGTAATTTCTCTGTGCGCTCCCTGCCATTGAAAGCCGTATGTATCTTTAAAAATATCAGTCCCCTTTTTTGAAATTCGGACTGTAAGCTGAACTTGCTTTGCGCCCGTTGCATAAATAGAAGCGTCTATTTCGTCTGCAACGCCTTCCTCAGTCATCCAGCTTAAATCATCTTTTGCCGCCGCAGCCGCCTTTTTAATATTGTTGGAATTAAGCGGCGATCCGCTGGCAATGGCATAAAAAGAAGAAACAATTCTTTCATTCCTTTTTGTGCCGGGAATTAAATTTCCCCACCATGTTTCATTGTCCCGCCCGGCTTCATCCCGCGCGTTTCCGCCGAACAAAGACAGATAAACCGCCGTGGAAAAATTGCGGCAGTCTTTCACAAGCCCTTCTTCAATGACAATATTTCCGCCGCCGTCCGCTCCATTTATAAGCACGTCACCGGCAAATTCCGTTTTGCTTAATTCCACTATCTAACCTCATTTTGAATAGGCGCAGGGTTCATTGTTCCAGTTGCAGAGCCTGCAACAGCAATAACGACCTGCCCGGACGGAACAGTTATTTCCATATCGCTTTTTAGGTCCGCGTAAATCTGCTTCATAATGTCCTGCCACATTTTTTCACAGTCCGCTTCGTTTTTTACATTTGCGCTTTTAATCAAGCTGTAAACCGCGCTTCCTGTTTTTGCTCCGTCTAATGCCATTTTTCACGCTCCTAAGTTCCGCTTACCTGTGCTCCGCATTGCATCGCGCCTGTAAAAGGACAGACTGGAATTGCACAGAACGGGCCGCTGCCGCTAGGCATAACAGTTCCGTTACATTCAAGCTGTCCGCCTGTAAGAATTGTTTCCTGTGCTTCCAGCTTTATTTTTGATGTTGCCTTGACCTCAATATTTTCTTTTGCTTCGGCTTTTATGCTTTTTTCATTCTTGATATTTATTTCTTCCGGCGCTTCAAGTTTCACTTTGCCGTCATTCAAGAGCGACAATACAGCTTGAACTTCGCCGTCTTCATTGCGTGAGTACAAAATCTTTTCGCCCGGTTTCGCTCCCTGTGAAGCTGTTAAAACTCCCGCGGCCGCAAACTTTCCGTTTCCGTCAATTCTTACAAGAATAATTCTGTCGCCCTTAACCGGCGGCGAATCGTCGCCGCCGGGGGCAAAAGTCAAGGCCGTCTGCTTAAAGTTCAGCCGTGTTTCAACCGTCTGTTCAATGTAATCTTCGATTTCAGCCTTTAAATGTTTTCCTATTCTTCCCATGCAAAGCTCCCGCCTAATTCACCAGTCCGCGCTCCAGGCAAAACCAAAGAAAAAACAGTCTGCTCTCCCTCGCTCTCACTTCTTTTCAGCTGAACTTCATCAACCTGAAGCTTTGTTTCCTTGTAGATTTCAGCATCCGGCGCAAGAACACTGACCATCATGTTCTTGCGGTACAGCTTGCCGTTTTTATCCCTGTGGCCTGCAACAGTAAGCGTGTATTTGACCGCCGCCGCAAACATTCGTCCGGCCATGGCCTTGACTGCGTTTTCAAGCCCCGCTGAATCAACATCCTGCAAGGTCTTTGTATAGCAGCGCAAAACACCGTGCTTAATCAGATAATTGTTTTCGTAAGTGTATTTTTCAGAGTCAGTATCTTCGGAAACTTTTGTAAACCCCGTTACATGGCTGAACATTTTCTGGCCGTCCAAAGCCGGAACGCAGGAAATAAAAGGCTGCTCGCCTTCCTTAAAAGTTGCGCCCACTTCTTCCTGCTCCGGCTTCCAGATAAGCAAAGCCCCGTCCTGGGCGTTGGAAAGAAACACGCCGCGCTGCTCTGCAAGTTTTCCAAGAAAATCCAGAATCTTGTCTTCCGGGGAAATTTCAACGCTTTTGAAAGCGTCTCCAACATCAGCTTTCACTTGTACATTCACACTGAAAGCGCCTGCAATATTTTCTGCAATCTGTTTTAGATTCAAGTCGTTATATTCCGGCGGGTAAAGAGAATCTGGCAAAGTTGAATCATTAAGAACCGCGCAAAGCGGATAGCCCTGCACAGTGATTTTTTTAGAATCCGGCTGGACATTCGGAACAGCTGGCAGAAGCCGCCCCTTAAAAATCAAATCGCCGTCAAAATAAACTTCACATTCCTTGTAAGTGAACGGCCTGAATAAATCCCGCAGCTCCTTTTTGCCGGAATCCCACACTGAAGAAAAAGAAAAGGCATCAAAAGTATCAACTGAACAAACAACCGTATAGCCTGTAAAGCCTGTGAACTTTTTCCCGTCACAATAAAGCGCAAGGTCTTTCTTTGCGTTTTCATCTAATACGATTGTTTGTTTCGCTTGCAATGGGGCTTTGCTGTCTTTTTTGTCCGGCTCGTCCGGGATTATAAGATTGTCGCCAATGCGGATAACAGGCGAACCGTCCGCCGCTTTTTTCCGCCCCTGCAGCTGCGGATTTGCCTTTACAATATCTGTCCACTTTCCAGGAATGCCATAGTATTTTACGCTGATTTTCCAAAGCAAGTCGCCGCTTGCCACAGTATGAACTTTAGGCATAATAGCGCACCTCCCGGCCCATAGGAATTAAAACAATCTCATCAGCTGTCAACTTGTTGTCATTTATAAACTGATCCTGCCTGTTAAAACCGTCTTTGCCGTAAAGCTCCGTTAAAAGCTCAAAAAGCTGTCTGTCGCGGTCAAGCTTGATAATTCTTGTGACAGGCAGATTAAAAGCGGTTTCTTCAAGTAATTGCAAAGAATAAGTAACAACATTCAAAAGTTTTTCATATGTTTCGCCAGTATCAATAAAAGCGTTCTTTTTGTTCTGCGAATCAATATATGCGCTGTATTCATTGAACATTGCCGCAATTTGCGCCGCAGTCTCCAGCACATCCGCGCGGCTTGCAAAACCTCCGCTGGAACTTCCTTCAGAGAAATCGAAATCATCTTCTTCAGAATCCCCGGAACTTTCAGAGCTGTTTGCTCCCTGGTTTACGCTCTGTTCCGCAGCGGTTTTTGCAACTCCATAACTTAAAGCCGCAACCATGCTTCCCCATGCAAGCGCGGCGGACGCCCATTGATTTGCAGCCGCCTTAGTTCCAAACGGGTCTACTTTTACATTGTTTGCAATGTCCCTAATCATCAGCTGGTAGCCGGTCAGCTTTGAAAGCGCGTCTGTTGCGATTTTGCACGGCAGGCGAATCATTTTAATCGTAGTTCTTGCAGTTTCATTCGCATACGTGCCGATTTTATCAATGTTATTAATAATGCCGCTTATGAATTTCTTTGCAGAATTAAACCACTGCACAAGGCTTGTTCTTTGCTTTTTCGGCGCAGCCTTAATCATTTTTTCAACGCCTTTAAAAGCAGAATTGCTTTGCGCCTTCATTACAGACTGAAGCTGCATTTTATCTTCAATCGAATCTACTTGAATATTGTCTGCAAAATCGCTTGCCGCCGCGTCTTCGTATTCATCCATTGCCGCATCCAGCTTGTCCGCTGCTGCAACTTCCGAAGCTGTTTCGTCCTTATCAACAAGGGTTTCTGAAAAAGTAATTTCTACTGTGGATTCGTTCGCGCCGTCTGCAAGATTATCGGCACGCTTAATTTTTCCGGTCGGAACAACATTCATTTTGCCATAAATCGGATGCTCAAGAATTCCGTGCCCGCGCTCGCTTAAAAGTTTTTCAAAGCTATCTGCGTCTTTTATGCAGTTTGCGCCGGAAAAAATACATTTGAGCGGAAAAGTCCGCCCGCCCAGTCCTAAAGACTGGATCATTGCGCCGTCAAGCTCCGGGAAAACAAAAGAAGCTGTTTTTAATTCGGTTTCGCGGCTGACATTTTCATAAAGAAAAGTCTGCCGTTTTCCGCTAGGTGAGTTATACGCCGCTTCTTGAATTTCATCGTTCCAAGCCATGGTTCAATAATATTTTCATCTGCGCAAACTCGCTATACCGATTTTTTACAACGCGCCGCTTGCCGTTCTTTGCAGTGTAACACCGGGCGCAACGCTTCCGTAACTGTCTGCTTCAAGCTCTTTTGCAAGGCGGATGTCCAGACTGTTAGCTGTGTAATTATCCTGTCTTGAATATGAGCTTGCGACAGCGGCTGACCGTGTAGGCTCTTGCTGTGCAATCTGTGTATTTGTAAAACTTGCCTGCTCAGAAAAACCGCTGCGCATTTCTGCAAGATTGTCTGCCCAGGCGCCTATTGTGCCGCCAACCCCAGGAATCCAAGTTAAAGCATTTAAAATCTTTTCTATCGGGCCTAAAACAAAACTAAGCATTCCGAACACACCGACAAGGCCTTCAGATTGAAAAACAGACGCAAGCCCCCGCCACATTGCAACAATGCCGTCAAAAAGTCCGCCTATCCAGTCAAAAAGCGGCTGCAGCAAACCTTGCAATGAAACTATCCAGCCGCCGACAGACTCCCAGATGCCAGCAAGAAAACCTGCTGCCTTTTCCAAAATGCCATCAAAAAAGCCGGTTATCTTTTCCCAGATGCTGGCTGCAAAGCCTGCCGTGGCTTCCCCTATAGAAACAAAAAAACTGGAGACAGCTTCCCATATTCCAGAAAAGAAAGAAACAGTCTTTTCCCAGATGCCAGCAAAGAAACTTCCGATTTTTTCAAAAATCGATGCAATAAATTCCTCTGCAGCCGCGGCGTTTTCGCCGAACAAAAAAGTCATAAAAGCGTGATAAATCTTTGAAAAGAATCCCGTTATCGCAGTCCATGCGCCGCTTATAAAGCTTGCAATCGTGTTTCCAAGATTTACAAACCAGTCGCCAGCACGCTTTAAAGCAGCAGCGATTGTATCCCAGTGCTTTACACAAAGCGCAATAATTCCTATTAAAATGGCTATGGCCGCAACTATTCCCATAATAATAGCGCCAATTGGATTTGCGGCAATCGCGGCGGTTAATGCTGTTGTTGCGGTTGTAAATGCTGTTGAGGCAGCCGTTGCAATTCCCGTTCCAATGGCATACAGTTTCATTCCAATATTTGCAGCTGTTAACGCCGCGCCCTGCGCTTGAACTGCGACAGTAGCTCCCCATGCTGCGGCCTGCTGCGCCGCCTGTATTCCTTCCACAACGCGCATGGCAATTTCCCATGCCTTGAATGCTTTTACAATAACAAAAACAATATCAACAATGCCGTGCCAAAGCATAAACGCCCCTGCAATGGCCAGAATCGGATATTTTAAATCCCAAATAGTCTGAACAACCTTTAACCCAAGTACAAGTATTTCTCCGAACGGACTTTTAATATCCGCCAGCGCCTGTTTAATAACCGGGCCTACAGCATTTATAACGCCGGCCGCAACATCCGGCAGCTGGTTCATAATGTTTACGATTGCTGGAACAATATTGTGCGCAAATGCAAGGACAGATTCCTTCATATTTGCAAGCGGAACATCTATAGAGCGTCCTAATGCCATGTTTGCCAAAATATCCTGCACATTCGTTTTCATTCGGCCAAATGAACCCGAAAGGGTATCGTCGGCTTCCCTCGCAAAGTTTCCTGCGTACTGCGCCGTCCGCTCAAAAAACATCTGCATGGCAAGCTCTGACTTTTCAGCGTTGCTTGCCGTGTTCCATTTAAAGTTTATTCCTTTTTCAAGCGCGTAAGCCTGCAGGGTGGTGGCGTTCATCGCGACCCCCAGATTGTCCATCATGGTAAAGTTGCCTTTTGCGGCTCCTGCTATAGACTCCATTGCCATGGCAGTATCAATGCCCATTACAGACGCGACATCCGCAGCTCTCTGCATTGCCTGAGTCGAAAGCTCCATTGCCCGCGCTTGCTCCAAGCCAGAACCCTGGAAAAGCGACCCCATTTTGTTTGCGGTTGCCATATAATCAGAAGCGGAAAGCCCCATGTTTTTATAAGCCTGTTCTGATAATGACTGCACAGCGTTTGCATACTCGCCAAATACAGCTTCTGTGCCGCCAAGGTTCTGTTCAAGCTCCATTCCCAGCGGAATTGCAGATTTTACAGCCACGGCCGCTGAAGCTGCGACAGCTCCAAAAGCGCCTGCTGCGGTTTTCTTTGCGGCCGCGCCAAGGGCATTGAAACGTTCTTCCGCTGCCATCAACGGCCCGGCAAAAGACTTTTCTAGCGCCTGCCCCTTTTTGCCAAGAGCTGACAAGACAGGACTAGCTTTATCAGAAAGGAAGAATTCTGTTTTTATTTGATAACTAGTTGCCATATTTCAAAACCTGTGCTAATACCTAATTATGAAATTTGAAAAATTGCCAGAAGAAATGAAAAGAGGCCTCTTAAAAGGAACAAGAAAAACCCTTGTTATTGGAACGCTTGTTTTTTCCGCAATCTTCTTTGGGATTGCAGCCTTAATAGCTTCTGCCGGGCATAGTATGTGGGTTATTGCTATTTTTCCTGCTCTCATTGGCGCAGCAGGCCTAATCAATCTGTTCATAGAATTAAAAGCCCCCGTTAATTTTTTCGACAAAAGCATCAAGTCCGCCGATTACTCTTTAAATCCTTCTGAAGCTGAATCAAACTAGGAATAAGCGGATTGTACCAAAAAAACAAATCTTCCAATGAAAGCTCTTGCGGCCGCATTGGAAGATGATAGTTTTGATAGATTTCCCTGATCATCACAGGAATGCCATCCGCAGCTCTTACTTTCCTTTCCTTGCCGTTCGCTGCAATAGCAACGGCTAGTCTATCAAAAAAAGCCCGGCAATCCCCATAAAGAATTTGAAGTCCGGCAAGGCAAGATTCATCAGCCAGCCTGTATCTTTGCCCGTCATGCCGCTTGCAACGGAGAGAACGCGCTGCATTCCGCCTGAATCATTTTTTCCGCCAGAGACAAAAGCGCGCGGCGGCGGAAGTGTGATTTCTACATCTGTTCCTTTGTAGCCTTCCGGGCTTCTGCTTGAAATTGTGTAAACAAGGTTTCCGTCTGTATTAACGGCGGCGTTTCCCTTTGTCATAGCGCGGCAAAAAAGTTTTTTGCCATTGCTAAATACAATTTCATCGTTTTCGCCGCGGATTTCATCAGAAACTTCAATCCCCATATTTTCAGCCCAGCTGTTAAACTCGCGTTCTGCAAGCTCCAGGCTCATAACAGTTTTCTTTTCTTCTGTCATACAATCCACCTTTTACAGCATTTCAATACGGCCCTGGATAGTAATTTCCATAGTGCCGTCTTTTTCTTTATATTTTGTGTCATCAGTTAAAGCGACCTCGCCAGAATACACGCCGCCGTCCACTCTTGTCGCAGTAAATGCGAACGGTTCAAGTTTCTCCTGCAGGCCGTTTATGAAAGCCAAATCTCCCAGGGCGGGGTCAATCTGAATTTCAATACTTTCAATGGACTGGATTTTTCGTGTCTTTTTAATGCGGAAAGTGCCATCAGTGTTTGCGGCTGTCTCATTAGAAAAACTGCTTAAATCGACCTCCGGCTCGCTTTCAGCATCGCAGGTAAATCTGCGACCATTCAATGTTATGCTTTCAAATGCGCCGCCTACTTTTGCCATGTCTTAACTCCTCGTATATTAATGTCATTGAATTTATCCAAGATAGAATCCAAAATAAATGTCGCCGCTGATAACTTCCACATTTCCGGAAAGCTTGCACGGGAACACATAATCAATGCGCTTCGGGTTCTCGCTGTTAATGCCTACAGTAAGATTTTCTTTTGTAAAATCTTCATCGCTGATAATCGCGGCGAGCGCCAAAGAATGTGCCAGGTTCGCAAGCCAGCCTTTAACCATTTTTGGCTGAATTGCTTTCGGGTTTGTTGTAACCTGCGCGTCCGGCACAAGCGGCGCGCCCTTGACATCATCGCTTTCAGTAACAAGGCGGCAGTTATAAACAATGTTCATAAGTTTAACCGCATCTACTACATAGCGGCGGCCAGGATATTTGCCTTCGCTGTCCGGGTGGTAGAATGTTACAACATCGTTCAGCTCTGCAACATTTCCGCTCTTAATGTTGTTGCTCGCGCCTTTAAGAACGGACTGGTTGCGGACCTGCGGATTTTCCTGTGCGTCATCGCCTCCGGCTTTAAGCCCTGTAAGCTGGCCTTTATAGTTCTGCGGCGGGTTAGAATCCGCTGTGGTAACAATGTCGCTAAGCAATGCTTTTGCCGCAACAACAAAAGGAAGTTCCGGCGATCCGACGCTTGTAATAAGAAAGTTGATATAATCGCTCTTGCGCTCGTCTGTAATTGCAGTGCGTGTTGCATAGTTGTCCGTGCAGCCATGCGCAACAATGCAAGGCATTTTCTGAAGAACACTCCAGCGGCCCTCACCCCAAGCCTGGTATGTATCAAGCGCGCTGCCTGTTTTGTAGTCAAAAGTAGAAAGCACAAATGTAATCCATTTCTGGCCGATTTTTTCAAGGGCGGGCGTTACATCCGGCGTTCCAGAGCCGCCTGCAAATGCGGTGATTGCCACGGTCAAGCCTGGTAAATCAGCGTCCATCTCAATGGTAATGCTGTTTCCAAGCGCGCCGCTCCATTTTGCGGTCAATGTAATATGCTCTGGCACATCATCTGCGGCTTCAGTTGCTTCAGCGGTTGCGGGCATTTCAAGCACAGCGTTTATCGCGGCGACAATAGCAGCCATTGTTTCTGCTGCGCTTGCGCCTTTTGCAACGGCAAATTCAGCGTCCACGCCGCCCACGCTCACAGTTCCGCTTCCAGCTTTTGTGGCAGTTCCTGTAATCAGAATCTCGCCCTGTGCCTTAACCCACTGTGCGTCTTTTGCAACAGGAAGAATATAAACCGGGAATGTTGCCATTGCCCCGGCTTTCGGAAAAAGCTGCAATGCCGCAAGATGAAGGGGGCTTCCATAGCCGTACTTCTGCGCAACGGCATCTGCGCTTCCCTCAATTTCGTACTTGTCAAGAGAATAGACGGCATTGTCATTTCCCTGCCCGATAATCGCAAGCTGCTGTGGCAGCATTGCGGCATTTCCAGTGTTAAAGTTTTTGTAGTGTGTTTCAAGCCCTGTGATTCTTGAAACTGTGCTAGGACTTACACCCATCTTTGTGTCTCCTTGTTTATTAGAATTCGACAAGCACTCTGCCGTCTTTGTCGCTTATTTTAGCGTCAATCAGTTCAAGCCCTTCGCCCTCGCTGATTGCCACGCCCTCTGTGTAATCCACATTCAAAGTAATGCGCACAATTTTCACATTTATAGCAGAATTGCCGTTCGCAGGATTTCCAGCTTCAAATTTCACAATATCGCGCCCGGCAACAATCCCCCGCATCTTGAAATACGCATAGTTTTCAGCGCATAAAATATTGCGCACAATCCGCGCTGATTTCCAGGCCTTTAAGCTGGCCTTCATTCCTGCGTCTTCGCCGCTGTCTGTGTTTCCCGCAGCATAAACGTCAACCAAAAAAGTTGCGCTCATACAGTGCTTGTTAATGCTTGAGCTGCCGCTGTCTTTCTGCGTGCTGGCAAGCGTCACATTCACAAGCGGAAAAGGATTTTTTCCTGCGTCAACATATTGCAGGGGGGCGTCATTCTCAATGTAAACGCCAATGTTATAATCACGGGCGGCAGGGTCGTTTTCTTCCTGTGCAAGCGCATACTGATTGGCAAGCTCCACGCTTAAAATCGCTCCTATCTGGCCGCGTATGTATTCGATATTATCCGGCTCGCTAAAAAGCTCCTTGCATTCAACCTCAATCATCTTCAGCCGCCTGTTCCGCCCCGCTCATATCCAAACTCAAATAGACCCTTGTAATTCCAATTGTTCTGTCCGGCTCTGAAAAAAGAACGCTTCCTTCCTGCCGCTCTCCGTTTATGTCTGTATAAGCAATCTTCCAGCCGTGAGCAGGGCTGACAGTTTTATTGTCAATTTTCACACGGCTTGCAAGAAAACTTGCAGACACTGTCCGCCCTGCAACACGGTTTCCTTCTGTATCAAAAGCAAAGCCAATGTCGCCGGCAAGCCCGGTTATCTCCCACGAATGGCCGTTATTGTCTGAAAGGCTGAAAACAGTGTTTCCGGCCTGCGCTCCCTCAACCGTATGAAGAGCGTCACGCCGTGCAAGTTCACGCAATCCCATTATTCAGCCGCCCCGTCAGAACCGTCTTCAGGGACTTTGTTTTCACCGCCGCGCGGCGTTGTGTCTTCTGCCTCAGGCTCTGTTGCGCCGGTAGAAGAAAAAGGTTCGTCTTTTTTGCCGCCGCTTTTTCTGCCGCCGCTCTTTTTAGTAACTTCAACAATTTTCTTTGCTTTTACAAGCGCATTGAAAACTTCTTTAGAAACAAAATCGTCAGCTGTAACTTCTGTTCCCTCTGTAAGAACAACGCCTTTTGAAGTAACCGCTACTTCATCGGCAATTTCATAAACCTTAGTTGCTCCAGCCATATTTTTACCTCTTAAAGTGTAGTCGTAAGACATCCGTATTTATCAACGGAAACCGGGATTGCAAGAGCGCGCATTTTGCTTTCAGCTGTGTATGTGTCGCCGTTCTCGTCATACCAGACGCGGTTGTGGATGCGCGCAAAACCGTCATAAGTAACTTCCGCAGGAACAATGTTTGCAAAAGGCTCTTTCATTCCGGCTGTCGGAACGCCGCCAAACACAATTCTAAAGTCCAAATCTTCAACGGCGGCAGTAACAATAACCTTGTCTGTGTTCATGTACTTTGTAAGAGTTGAACCCTTGAAGCTCTCGTAGCTGTCGTTATAAACCCAAAGCTCAAGACGGTAAGAACCAATGTCAACATAACCCATGTAACGGCCGCCGCGGTTTTTCAGAGCTGGTGAAAGCTGGCCTAAGTTCATGCCGTCTTTTTTAACAGCGTCTTTGAACTCTGTATTTTTAAGAGCGTTGTTCCATGCGTTGCGCCCGAAAATTGCAATGGCAGGGTCGCTTTTGCCGTCATCGTTGATAGCATCGCAAAGCGCTTCCAGATCCGCAAGTGGAGCAGCGTTTGAGGCCGACCACGCAACAGAAACAGTAGGCTTATGGCTTGATTTCATCTTGAAGTCAAGGTCATAGACAATGTTTCCGTTTTCATCGGCAAGCTGAACAATACCGGTCTGCATAATCTGCGCGCACTGCAATTCAATCTGTTCTTTGAACATACGGTGGAATTTAGAAAGCGCCTTTTTGATTTTTGCAACAAGGCGCGCAAACCATGAGCCAACGGCTGTGTCATCGTCTTTTTCGCCAGGCTGCCGCTGCATAAGGTCATAGAGCGGAATCGGCTGCTTCAAGCAAGAGTACGGCGGCTTGAACCGCTTTTCCGTGAAAATGTCATCATCGACAATAACCCCGCCTGTCCTGTGGTCTTTCAGAACCGGCGCAATCTTGTTTCCGCTGCGTTCAATGTCGATTTCCACATACTCTGCGTTTGTGTAATCCTCTTCGGTTGTCTTAAAAAATGTTGCAAAGAATCCGCGCTTCTGCATCCGCGCGTCATCCGTGAACATTTTCAAAACTCTTTTCAAAAAGTCCATTGTTTTATCTCCTATATTTACTGGTTATCCTGTTTTCCGATATTTGCAACATCAAGGGCAAGAATTCCGCTCGCTCTCAAAGCGTCCGCCTGCGCAGCTGTCAAAGCAGTTCCTGCAACTGTTACGCCGCTTTTCTTGACCTTGCCCGCAATGCAAACGCGGACATAAAAGTCCATTGCGGCGCCGCCGCTTGCGTTTGTGTTTACAAGGCTGCCGCGGCTTGCAAGGACAAAACACTGGCCGTCCACATCGCTTGCCAGCTCCAGTTTCCCGCTCGCGCCGTTGCGCGTAAGAACATATCCGTCTCTTGCAGCTGTGTCAGCCGCAAGAGAAAGAACCTCGCCTGCAAACTCGTTGTCGCCAATGAACAAGTCGTCTGGCCCGTGGTTTATAATCTGGCTGTTGCCTGTGATATTTCCCATTACAGATTTCCTCCCAGTTCTTTGTCAAATGCGGCCATAACGGCGGCATTGTCCCTCTTTGTGTTGTCTTTTGGCGGCACAATTTCTGGAATCAGCTTTTCATCTTTCTTTTGCGCGGCGACAACCTGCGCGGCAACCTTTTTGTCCATGAATGCATCAATAACTGCTGAATCCGCAGGATTGACGTTGTTTTTGATGCATTCAAGGGCGTAATCAGTGCAGCCGCATTTTTCGCCCATAGCTAAAAGGCGGCTTGCGCGCTCGCGCTCATCGTTTGCGCCCTTGGCTTCGCCTTCTGCAGCAATCGCCGCGTAAACATCGGGATTGCTCTTTTTAAATTCTTCAGCTGTCATTTTGCAGCCCTCCGTATTATTTTTGCCGGGGGCTGCTTTTCCGCCGCCCGGAATTTCCGTGTTTGTGTTCGCGCTCATTCTCATGCGCTTGTTTAAGTTTATCTGCGCGGCCATCTTCATTTTGTTGAAGCTGTTTTTTGCGACCGCCACAAAAACATCTTTCTGTGAATCATCTTCCGCGCTTGCTTCTTCAACAAGGCTGTCCGCATAGCCTGCGTCTATAATTTCCTGCCCGCAAAGCCATGTTTCCGCGTCCATATCCTTTTCAATCTCTTTTTCGCTTTTGCCTGTTCTTTTGGTGTAAACGCCAATCATCATCTTGTCGGCTATCTTTTCAAGCCTGTCCGCGCAGGCGCGCAGGTCATGTCTGTTTCCCTGGCAGAAAGTCAGGCCGTTGTGAATCATAAATACAGAGTTGTTTTCAACTACGATTTTGTTTTCTTTGTTTGCGTCCGCCGCTGCCAAGGCAATGACGCTTGCCGCGCTTGCGGCAAGCCCCCGGATGTATGTCGTGATTTTGTTTGAGTGGCTGCGGCAAAAATCGCGGATAACATTGTAGATGCTTATGCAGTCAAATACATCTCCGCCCGGGCTGTCCACGGTTATGCGGATTTCGTCTTCTCCGGCTGCCTGCAATTCATTTCTTACAAAGTCCGCCGTGATTCCCTCGTCAAACCAAGATTCCCCAATCTGCCTGTCGATTAGAATTTCTTTCATAGCCTTATTTTCACCGCCTTTAGTTAAACTCGCTATACCGAAAAAGAAAAAAAAATTAAGCCTTGTACAGGCAGCCCAGAAGATTCTCCCTGCTTCGGAATGCAAGCCTTGCGCCGTCCTGCTTGAATCCGTCCTGCTCCAGAACAATAAAATATTTCGTGTTGTACACAGAAACAAGAATTGCCACATGGCCGTAAGGATTGGAGCCTGCCGCTCCCCATATAAGCACGTCTCCGCGCGAATAGTCCGCAAGAACAGAATCCTTTGTGACGCTCAAAACGCCGGGCTTCTTAATCAAATCCTTCGCGCCCTCGACAGCAGGGGGCTGCGGCGCTTCCAGAACCTCAGCGCAATACTGGCGGAACAAATCAACGCACTGCGCGCCAAACCTGCCGTCAAAATCAACCTTAGTTCCCAGATATTTTTTTATGAATTGTGTCAGTGTCATATAATCCCCCTGCCGCCAAAGCCTATTCTGCCTTTACAAAAAGCGAGCAGACTTCTGTCACCGCAGTTGACGCAACTCCGACTGCCGCAACAATCTGAGCCGCATATACCGGCTGCACAAAAGTAACAACCGCGCTTGCAATCGCCGCAACACCGCCTGTCACACCCGCCACCAGATTGAAAGTCTTTTTCTTCATAAAAAGCCCCCTTGTAATTTTTCCGACTACTCACGTGAGTAGCCGCTTTCATACAGCGCCTTTAAGCCGCTGTAGTTTTTCTCAGTCTCCTCAATGCGGATTCTGTATTCCGCAAGCTCAACAATCCATTCCGCCGGAACGCTCACAGTTCCGTCCGCATTTTCAACGCCGTTTTCCAAAGCCGGGAAAAGTGGAAAACTGATTTCCGGCACATACGGCTTTTCAATGTATTCAGCTCTTCCGCTTGCGCAGCTCGTCAAGAGCGTTGCCAATAGCATTGCCGTTGCGCAGGCCATTAACTTTCTCATCCGCTTCCTTCCTGTTTCCTTTCAAAATCTGAATAGTGCTTTCAAGTTTCGCCTGGCAGATAATCGCCTCGTTCACCTGCCTTGTAAGCTTGCCGATTGTCTCTTTCTGCGACTTCTGCTTTCTCTTCGCCGCCCGCCACAAAAAGAAAAACGCCATGGAGGCGGCGCAAAGAGCTGAAAATGCAGCCAGCAAAATTCTTGTCATCTTTCGCCTCCGCCGTTTCCCTTCCCCGTGAACTTGTCAAACATAATGTTCAAGTCAATAGTCCCCGCGCCGATTCCGTACACACAGGCCCACGTCATGCAGATTTCGCCGATTGCAGCCCCCGGCATAATCCCCGCCCATTTAAGCAGCGCGCAGGCCACAATCCCGGCTGCAGCCGCAAACTTAAAAATCTTGCTTATTGTCTTTGCGGCAAGCTTCTTTTCTTCCGTCTCAGCTTCTTTTTCTTCGTCCATTTTTGCCCCCTGTTTTTTCCAGCTGCTCACGTGAGTAGTTTATTTTCCGCCGCCCAGCCAGTGAATAATTCCGCCTATGTTTCCGATTATTGCGCCGACGCTCGTCGCAATAAAAACACCGATAACCTGCTTCCATAAATCTTTGGCTTTCTTGCCGTCCGCCATTTCAAGTTTTGTCACTCTGTTGTCAAGTTTCTCAAAATGTTCATTGCCTTGTTCCAGCCGTGCCAGAATCTGTGCAATCCGCTCATTCTGCTTGATGTCCGATTCCTGCACCGCTTCAAACCGCGCCATCCGTTCTTCCAGTTTATTCATGCTTTCATTTATGTTTTTTAGCTGTTCTTCCTGTTTTGTAATTGCCTTAATCAGTTCTACAATAGCCTTGTCGTCCATGCTCACACCTCCGCGGCAAAGTGCTCCAGTTTATATTTATCTAATAGTTGTCTCATCGTTCATCTTCACGC
Source organism: uncultured Treponema sp. (assembly GCA_964607295.1). Lineage (GTDB taxonomy): Bacteria > Spirochaetota > Spirochaetia > Treponematales > Treponemataceae > Treponema_D. The sequence continues at coordinate 21,411 of CAZSJX010000016.1, forward strand.
CTCCGCCCTGTTGTTTCCGCCGCTAGAAGAAGCGGTTCCGTTCAAACCGCTTTCATCATCTATTTGCTCAGAATCAATGCCGCTTGCAGGATAGACGGGCCTTCCGTTGACATCCTCATCCACGTGCGGCACAAATCCCATGCGCGCCATATACTCGCGCTCGCGTTTCTGTGTCTGCATAACCTGCTTGAATGTCATGCCGCTGTTCCGCAATGCTTCCTTGTCAAAAGTAGAAAATCCGTTGTCAACCGCAAGCTGGCTTGCCCTTATTTCTTTCTCGCGGTCAACGCTAGGCCTGCTGAGACCAAGCCATGCGGCTTGAAGCCACGCGGAAACAACACGCCATTTTTTAGCATCTGCGTAAGCGTTCAGAAATCCCGGCGCGTCAAGCTGGCCTGTTAAAATTGACTGTGTAATAAAAGCGGCGTAAATGTTCCGGCAGAAAGCATTTGCGTTTTTCGTAATCTGGCGGCTTAAATAAACCTCAAATTCATTGTTCGCCTGCCTGCTCGCTGAATAGTTGTTGCCAAATTTCAGCATCAGGATTTCCGGCGGAATTCCATGTGTCCATGCAAGGCCGGAAATAATGGCTTCTTCAAAAGTGCGGTAATTAACATTCGGACGGTTTGTTGCAGGGCTTACGATTTTCTGCCCCGGGTCTAAGTCGTCAAAGAAAGTTCCGGGCTTCATTTCCCGCAAGTCCTCGCCGATCTTTTTATCCGGGAACGGACTATAGCTTTCTGGCTCAGCAGCCGGCCCTACGGTGGGGCGCAGCCGTGAAAGCCCGTCACTAGGACGCGCGCCTTTTCCCGCATCCTGCGAACGCTCCACAAAGAAAGCCAGCATTGCGTTGATTACCGCGGCGCGTGTTTCAGCATCTCTATAGCGGTCAAGCTCTTTAAGCATATAAAGAGTGTCCGCAAGAAAAGGCTCGCCCCGCGTATCGTCCAGCAATGTCTCAGAGCCGTACACCATCCAGCTGATTAAACGCCCCGATTTTTCGCCGCGTGTCGGCACTCGCTCGAAATGGACATTGCCGTTGATTTCAGTGCGAACATGGAACGCAACCTTCTTCCCGTGCTTGTCAAACTCAACGCCGTGCCTAATAAAGTTGCCGCCTTTTGGCGTGTAATTATCCGGCGTTCTGATATTGTCGCCGTTTACCCATTGCCAGCGCGGAAGCCCTGTTTTGATGTCAATCCTGGAAATAATAATGCCGTCACCGCAAACAAGGCTTTCAAAGCGGACCTGCTCCTGGAAATCCCCGAAAGACTGTTTCTTGCCCCAGTCAAACACGGCCGGGGTGGAGGCGTACAGATTAAATTCTGTGGAAAACCTCTCTGCGTACTCAGCGGCTTTTGTCTCCTGCTCGCTTTCCTCCAGCTTCGGCCATATAACCGAGCCGACAGGAACAGGGGCCGCGACAAGCCCGTTGTGAATCTCGTTCCAAAGCAGACGGCGGATAAGCCCCTTCGCATAAAGATTTTCCTTGAATAAACGCAAAGAACGCCTGCGCAGCGTCCAGTAGTCCACAAAAGTGTAATCGTCAATCGGCCCGAAACTTCCCTCAAACTTTGAGCCGTTCCAGATGTCCTGCGCAATATCCGCTAGAAAGAGGCTGTAGTTTTCAAGTGTCTTCTCAATCATTTTAATACCCCGGAACAATGCGCCGCGCGGAACAGCCGTTCATTCCTAAAGACCTTTCAAGCTGCGCGATTTCAGAAACAAGCCTTCCTCGCCAGCTGTACAAAGACTGCAGGTTATCCCTTTTCACAGTCTGCTTGTCCTGCCCTGTGTCAATCGTGTATTCGCTTATTCCGTTTTCTTCCAGCGTGTATTGAGTAAACGCCGATATAGCCGAGTCAACCTGTGAAAGAATCAGCCTGTCATTTGCAAGCTGGCCGGCCCATAAATCACGGCTGTTCTGATTAAGATATTTTTCTGCGCCTGGTAACAACATAGTTTCAAGAATAAAAGCCTCCGCTGAAACTCGCTATACCGAACTAAAACAAAAAAGGTTCACTACTCACGTGAGTAATGATTTTTTTCAAATTTTCTTTTTTCCGCTTGATAATGCGTATAATGTGTATTATATTTAAATTATGAAAGACAAAGAGCTTTTAAGTCTTTTACAGAAAAACGGCTGGCAGCTAGATAGAATAAATGGCAGCCACCACATTTTGATAAAAGACAACAAAACAATATCTTTGCCAGTACATGGCAAGGATATGAAAAAGGGGCTGGAAACTGCAATCCTAAAACAAGCAGGTCTAAAGTAAAAAAATGCGGGCGCAAGTCCGCAGGGAGTATAAATCTATGAATATTGTTTATCCGGCAATCTGCCATTTTGAAGATGGCGGCTATTGGTGTGAATTTCCCGATTTGGAAGGCTGTTTTTCGCAGGGTGACACAGAGTTAGAGGTTGTGGAAAATGCAAAAGAAGCCCTTGAAGGATATGTTGCTTCGGTCCTTGAAAGAGGCGGTGTTCTTCCAAAGCCAAGCACAATAAAAAGCCTTCATTCAGAGAACAAAGGTTTTCTTACTTACATTTCCTGTGATATATCCAGCAGCAGAAAGTTTGTAAGAAAAAACGTAACGCTTCCAGAATGGCTTTCTGTCCGTGCAGAAAAAGCATCTATCAATTTCAGCCAGACTTTGCAGGAATCTCTGTTCAAAAAACTTGGAATAACTGCAACGGCGGCAAACTAAAAACAAGAAAGCCGCAGAAAAACACACAGTTTTTCCACGGCTTAATTATTCCAATAACCATAACTTAAAAAAGTTCTCAACAATTCCCCGGCAATGCCATAGCCGCATTTTCAGCCGCTTTTCTCGTCCTATGCAATCCCCAGCTCTTTTTTAAGCGCGCCCTGCGTTATCGCCGAAACATTCAGCTTTGCAGCAGTCGCCATATCGTCAAGCCATTGAGGAAGCGTTATGTTCCGCCTTACGCTCTTTGATTTTTCCCTCAGTCTAAAAGCGTCCAAATCCACGTCCACAAGGGAAGCAAAGGACTTTCCGTTTTCAAAGAAGGGGCTTTCCTTCAAGTCAATTTCGTCAATCCGTTTTGCAACAGGCATTTCAGAATCCTTCTTGTCAAAAAGTGCATTGCAGATATAGTCTTTTGCCATCGCGATTGCATCCGCAATGTCCTTTCCCTCTGTCATTCCGTTTATATCGGGAATGTAAGCCAGAACTTCTTTTTTCTTTCCGTCTGTTTCCGTAAAAATAACAGGATAAACCGCGTTCATAATATGCTCCTTAGAAAAGATTTTTACCGCCTTTTCGGGCGGAAGGCTCTACAAATTCCATTTTCTGATGATGGCTTTTGCAAGGTTTTCGTTTATCTCCGTATGCCTTGGCAGCTGCTCTTCATCTTTGCCCCTCTGGAAAACATCGTGCTTTCCGCCGTGCCGCACAAAAACAAAGCCTGCCTTTTTAAGCCTTTTTTCTAAATCTTTCCGTTTCATAATTCTATTATACACACTTTATACACATTATCAATAGTAAAACGGAAAAAAAATATTTTTTTCTGACTACTCACGTGAGTAATAGCTGTTTCTTCAGTTATTTTCTTTATAATAATTTACAGCCGCTAAAATAAGCTGCGAATAGCTCATTCTTTTCTCTTCTGCCAGTTTTTTAATAAAATCAATCTGTTCCTGTTGAAGTGAAACCGCAAAAGATTTTCTTCCACTTTCAGAAAGTTTTTTGCGGCCGCCGCCGTGGTAGCCGTAGCCGGAATATTTAGGCTTTTCTGTCTGACTTTCCATTTTTGCGCCTCTTTAGGATAGTTCCTATAATAATCATAGCACCGCCACAAATTGCTATAATACCAATAATTAAGTTAAGAACCGTGATAATATTCATTGACAGCCCCCTGTAAACAGTGGTAATCTTAAACCGTAGGGGTTGCCCCCTACGGCGTTCGTTACTTAGTTGACAACCAGATAACGAACTCTAAGATTACCTTCAAAACGGCGGCAAGTCCTACAAGAAACGTGCCGACAGTTTGAAGCCAAGAGCGGCGCTTATCGGACTTGCGCCGCTTTTTTCGTTTAGATGACTTGTACTTCATCATCTAACCTCCTGACATTTAATATAATATACCTTTTATTTGTTTTTGTCAATACGTTTACAAAAGTATTGAATTATTTTTTCTGACTACTCACGTGAGTAATGATTTTTTCAAACATCCGCTTTTCTTTTTCCGTCATTCACAAAATCCTCGACCAGTTTTTTTTCGTACTCTGCGACTTTCTCCCCTGCGTAAGCGTTTAATTCCTTCTTGCATTTTCCGCAGAAAGCGCAGCCGCAGGTATGCACATTGATTACAAGGTTGATTGTGCTGCTGTTCTTTTCTCTGACAATTTCTTTTCCGCATTTAGAGCAGAAAACAGGTCTGTTCAAATCAATCTCCCGGAACATTCCATTGTTCAAATCAACTTCTATCATTCAGTTTTTCCTTTAACTGTTTGTTCTCAATGACTAAAGCCCTGTTCTCTTCAAGCTCCAGTTTAAGCGCCTGCCCCTGCCTGTTATATCTGTCCGCAAGGGCGTTGTATTTGTCAACCAGAGCGTTGTGCCTGCCTTCAAGCGACTTCAGCTCGGCGAGCCATTTTCTCAGCTGGATATGCTCGTCCCTGCATTTATCACAGCTCCAGTCCTTCTTATTGGCGAGCGTCTCGTCAAGATGCTCGATAGCCTCGTCAAGCGTCATTTGTTCACCTCTACACATTTTTACTTTTCCCCCGGAATAAGATTTTGCTTTGCGTAACGCCAAAAAACGCCCATATCAAGAGCGTGCAGGCCTATTTCATTCCTGCAGATGTCGTCCGCAAGAATTTCAAGCGCGGCCAGCGCATAAACATAAGTGTCAAAGCCATGGTTCGCAGCTCCGAACTTCTGCCGCCAGATTGTCTTCAGCCATTGACCTGTATTCTTGTCTATAACCTCAACTTTCTCTTCCGCCTCGAACATCTTGAAATAGTCATCGCGGAAATTCTCGGGAAAGTTCGGAAACCACGCAGGCTGCATTTCGCCTTCGTTCCATCTTAATACGTTCATGCTGTTTGAAATCCGGTCTTTCAGCTTTCCCGTGTTCACATGATAGGCAAGCGGCAAACCGATCCGGTCAAGTGTCGCCCGGCTGAAAAGCTGGTAAGTTTCGCCGCCTTTTATCCAGTCCATGCCTTTTGAAGCGTACACGCCGCCGCTGAACCTTGCCACGAAGGAATAGACCCAATCCGTGTAACGTCCGCTGTCTACAAGCGTCATTGCAATCCTGTAATTCAAGCCGTCTTCATCTGTAAAAATTCCGCGGTCAATGATTTCTTCCAAATTATCCCACGGGCCGCCAAACTGTTCTGTCGCGCCCTCGATAAACTTGAAGTCTATCGTGTATGTAACGCCGTTCTGCGCAAAGCCTTTTACATCAACATAAAGCCCGTTTTTCTGAACGTCCACAGCGCAGACAATAATCAAGACCGGGCTTCCGGCTTCTTCTCGCGCCAGCTTGTTAGGCACAGTTCCGCGCGCAAAGCCGAAACGCCTGTGCAAAACAGCCTTTTCATATTTAATCTGCTCGTTCTGCTCCTGGAATGTAAGCCCCTGTTTAAGGTTGCGGAAAACTCTGTAGCGTTCTTTGTCGCGCACTTTGTTGTTCCTTATATCCCAGCATTCCATCCACTGGCTCACATAATCCTCCCAGGAAAACATCCCCGGCGGATTGTATAATGCCGTTATGTGGTAGCTTTCCGTGTTCGGCTGGACCGCCTTTTGTGTCGCGCGCCATTCGCCTTTTGGAACTATTGCGGCCTTGTCATAGTTTTTCATAATGCCGCCGCAGTGCGGACACTTGTAGCCCACAGTCTCCAGAACCGGCTCAAAGTTTTCGTTGCTCTCCCATACTATGCCGCCGATTTGCTCTGTCTTTTCCTCGTTCCAAACCGCCCATTCAAGGCGCTGCATAGTTCCGCAGAACTTGCAGGGAACATAAAAATACTTCATTGTTCCCTGTCTGAAAAGCTTCGCAATCAATGAGCTTCTTTCTTCAGTCGGCGTTGAGCCGATAAAAAGCTTGCTGCTCGTAGGGTAGGCATCCAGGCGCGCAACCGCCAAATCATAAATCGAGCCTTCGCCCTTGACTTTTGCCTGCATTCCGTCCGCTTCGTCCACAAGCTCAATCTTGTAGGAAAAGTTTCTGAAACGGTTTCCGCTTCCAGCTCCGACCGCGTGCAAATATCCGCCCGGATATTCCTTTTTCAATCCAGTGTCGCCGGTATTCCTTGCGCCGGCCGCCTTGCGTGTCTGCGCAAAAATCAGCGGCCGCAGCCCGCAGTTGTCTATTGTCGGATCAATCTTTGTGTTTATGGCATCACGCGCCATCATTTCGTCCGGCAGAACATAAAGCTGCGGCGCCGGATTCTCGCCAATGTAATACATCATTATGCTTTCAAGAAGCCCTGTAGTTGCTCCGACCTGGTTTCCTTTCATAACATAAACGCGCCTTGTCGGGCAGTCCGGCGCAAACTGGTCTACAATTTCCCTAAAATACGGAAACTTGTCATAGCTGAATTTGCCCGGAAAGGGAGAAAGCGCGCGGTCAATGTATCTCACGCTTTCAATGTATTCAGACGGCTTCCTGTAGCTTCGCTGCGCCGTTAGTTTTGAGAACTGCTCAATTAAAAAATCTATGTCGTCAAATGTAACTCTGACCTGTGCCATAATCCGCCCGGCTACTCACGTGAGTAGTTACAAGTCCGCCTTAATTTCACGCATTGTCTTTTTAAGCTCCATGCCCGGCTTGAATACGGCTGCATAATGCGGCGGAACGTCTTTTGTCTCGCCAGTCTTTGGATTCCTTACATTTTTCCTGCCGTTGCGTTTTTTTGCGTAGAACGTGCCGAAGCCGCGTATTTCTATCGCGTTGCCGTCCGCAATTTCGCTTTTCATTTTCAAAAAAATATGGTCAACAATCCGCGCCGCATCCTCGCGCCTGATTCTGCCGCCATAAGCGCTGTGCAAATCTTCGGCTAAATCAGCCCTTACAATTTTCTTGTCCATACTTTCCGTCCTTGTAATCCTGCTCAACTTCCGCAATGTCACGGCTGAAAATATTCAGATCGTTCTTCAAGTCTGCAACCTGTCTTTGCAGGCTTTCCAAATCTACTTCCGGCAGGGAAGAGCCGGCAAACAGCTTCCGTGATTTTTCCTGCAGTCCTCTGTTGCATAATGCTTGTATAACCGCATTTGTGTTCCTCTGGTCAATAATCATAGATTCCCCCTTATAACATGAAACGCAAAAAAAAGCCGCCTCATAAACTTCTGCTTGTTTATGTAATCGCAGAATCCCCGGTAATGCCGCAGGGCTTCCCGTCTGTTCCGCCTGTACATTTTTCTGTTTTGGCTAGAACCCATTTAATCCTCCTGCAGCTGGACGCTTCAGGCGATTATGTGAGACAGCCTCGTTTAGCGTCATATCCGCGCCGTCTTTTTTTAAAAGTCCGATTCTCAGCCCGTCATCGCTCTCATACAGTGGAAAATTCCATGTCATCGCGTTAATCAAGCATGTGAACGAGGCGGAGCGCATTATCACGCCTTTCTGTGCGCAGAACCGGCAAATGCGCTGTTCTATCTCGCGCTTGTCGCGCTCGCCATCCGAAAGTTCGCCAAGCACGAAGTCGATGTTTTCACAGTTGACGATTTTTCCGTTTTTCATGCCTCTGTCCTTTTCTATTATCCTTCTCAATCTTAAAACGCCCCCTGATTTCTGTATGGTTCACAGCCAATACGCTGATTGTAAGATTCACTATTTGCCGCCTTGCAAAAAATCCAGCTTGTCGGAAATGTCCGCAATCACTGCCACAGAATCATCTTCTGTTTTGTCGTATTTGCCTTTTAAGCCGTTCAGCTCTGCAATAATATGTTCCTTGCATCCGGCAATGCACCGCGTTAAATTGTCGCTCAAAACATTTATAACTTCCTGCCGCTTCTTGCCTTCGTCAGCTGATAACGCAAGGGCCACAACCTGGTCGCTCACAGCCTCCGGCACGTCCAACAGTTTATTCATTAGCTGGTCTATAAAGCTGAATAAACGCGAAACTACAAAGTCTTTTGGAACTTGCAGCATTCTTCTTTCCTGTGTTTTCTGCTCGCGCTCATCGGCGGCGGTAAGGTCCCGCAAAATTTTTGCATATTCGCCAACGCTCTTAATATCGCCGTAGTTTTTTATCAGCTCGCCAATCGTCATATTCAGCAGTGCCGCAGGGCTGCGTTGTGTCCGCTTTTGTATTGCGCTGTTGCTTCCGCCCCGTTCCGGCAAGGGAAAAGTTGTTGCAGGCCCGCTTTGTGTTTGCTCTGCCGCCTGGTTCAATGTCCGCTCAATTTCTTTTGCCTGCAGAGCCGCTTTTTGCTTCTCTCTGTGTTTATCCAAATACGCGCGGTTCAGCGGGTTGTCAGTGTCGAGTTTTCCGCCGCTGTTTAAAATAAGAGTACCATTTTTAATTTTCCCACTTATGGCCATACGCGAAACGCCAGCCATTCGCGCGAATTCCGCCGCTTTTACTTCCATTACATAAAATTGTAAATCTTGACAATATAACTCGCTATACCGTGTAAATTTTTTGTAAACCTATCGTAGAACATGGCACACAAAAAACAAAACGCACCCGCCGCCGAATAATTGCATAGGGGTACGGGTGCTTGGCAGTACCTTTTGAATGTTTTTTTTCTTCTTTTTTGTTGGTGGTAAATGCTGGTAAAGCGGTAAAAGATTTTTGGTAAAAGTTTAAAAAGTTTTTTCTTGAATAAATTTTTATCACCTATAAAATTTTTATCCTTAAAAAACTTTTATTAAGTAAAGAAAATTACTTTACCATTTTACCATAAAAATAATTATAAATCATTGTATTATACAGACTTATAAGGCAAAGTGATTTGTAAAGTTTTGGAATTGAAAAAAAAATAAAAAAACATCAGAAACAATTTTTTTTATTTTTTTCTGCGGCGGCAAACCGTGAGAATGAAAAACATTACTTTTTCTTAGAGGTAAAATTTTTGAAAAATAAACAACGGCTAAACCGCTACACCAAAAGAATAGCTTTGTTCACGTGTGGATTTCAGCAGATACCGCGCAATCAAATCTTTTTCAACCTGCGGCATTTGGTCGCCAATGCAATCTGCAAGCGGCTCTGCAAGGGTAACGGGGTAAAATTTTTCGTCCATAAACGCACGAATGCCAGTTTGCTCAGATAAGCAAAGCGTAAAATCGCGGCAAGCTGCCCTGTCTGCTTCCAGATGAAACAAAAAGCCGTGAAAAACAAACTCGCCGTTCCAGCGCGTATGTTTTCTGAACTTCACAGAAAGCAGCTTCTCAAGCTCATCATCAGTCATATTTGCAGGTTTGAAGTGTGTTTTTTCGTCTTGCGGCGGCACGGCAAAGCGTTCCTTATACATTTTGATGTATTCCGGCATGAAAGCGTTTGCTTTTTCAATCGTATCAATGCCTAAAAAACGCAATAGAGGGGGCAAACGCCCTTGCAAAGTTTCCCAAAAGCGTTCTATACGGCCTTTAGCTTCTGGAGAAAGCGCAAGAATTATATCTGTTCCCATTTCTTTACAGATTTCAGTCCAATGCGTATGTTCCTCTTTGCTATATGACAGGCGTTCTTCTTGCGTTTTGCCTTCTTTTCGCTGATTTTTAACAAAAGCCGCGTGCCTGTCTATATAAACAGCTTCTGGTTTTCCTTGCAATGTAAGGGTTTGGCGCAAAACTTCACTATACCCTAATCTGCATTCATTACGACAAAAATACAAGCCTGTAGGCTCATGCGTTGCATCATCTACAGAACCATGTAATGTAATTTTTTCGCCATTCATAAGCCAATCATGTTCTGAAGCGTCCAGTTGCAGCAATTCCCCTGTGCAGGGGCGTTCTTTTCGTGGTAAATGTTTCTTCTTTTCTTTTTTCGGGCCGTGCCATTTAGGGGAAATTATGCCTTTTTCATTCAAGATTTCTGTAAGTGTGATAATGCTGATTTTAATTCCGTGATAAACTGCCAGCCGGTCTTTAAAAGTGCTAAAATTCGTGTCTTGCCAGTGTTGTTTATAGATATTGCAGATATTTTTGCGTGTAGAATCGCTGTATTTCTTGTTTTGATAAGACTTTCCTTTATGCCCGTTGGTAAATATTGAATCGCCGTTGACCCGGTATCGGCTTTTTAGATATGAGACCGAACGGACGGTAATGCCAATTTCTTTTGCCGCCCGTGAAATACTGCATTTTCCAATACACGCAAGCGGAATCCACTTCCGTTTACGCGCCTGTAATTCCCTGTATTCTTGAGACAAATACAACCCCTTATAATGTTTTCCGCATTGATTTTTTCGGTATGAAATATTAAAAAGTTGAATATATCGGCATATTTTTTGCTAAAAAACACTGAATTTAAAAATTAGCTCTTGACAGGGAGAAACAAAAAATGGAAATGAAGAAATATAAGCTGGGAGAGATTGGAAATGTTTGTATGTGCAAACAAATACTAAAAGAAGAAACAAACACTGTTTCAGGAATTCCATTTTACAAAATAGGCACATTCGGAAACACAGCTGATGTTTATATATCAAAAGAAAAATTTGAAGAATATAAAAACAAGTTTTCTTATCCGAAAAAAGGCGACATTCTAATTTCTGCAGCAGGAACAATAGGAAGAACTGTTATTTATGATGGTTCAGATTCATATTTTCAGGATTCTAACATTGTTTGGATTAATAATGATGAAAGTAAAGTTTTAAATCAATATCTTTATTACTGTTACAAGAATATTCATTGGTTTACATCAAAAGGAAGTACAATTTTAAGACTTTACAATGATAATATTCGTAATGCAGAAATAACTGCCCCTGATTTACAATCTCAACAAAAAATCGCCGCGGTGCTTTCAAACATCGACCGCAAAATTTCACTCAATCGTGAGATAAACAGAAATTTAGAGGAGCTGGCAAAGCAGATTTATGATTACTGGTTCGTGCAGTTTGATTTTCCTAACGAGGAAGGCAAGCCCTATAAGTCATCCGGCGGAAAGATGGTGTACAACGAGATTTTGAAAAGAGAAATTCCTGCCGGATGGGAAGTGAAAAGATTAGAAGAACTTGATATTGTAAAACGAGGAACGACTATTACTCAAAAAGAAACAACTAAAGGAAATATAAAAGTTGTTGCTGGCGGATTAGATTATTCGTATACAAATGGAAAAAGTAATAGAAGAAAAAATTGTATTACAATCAGTGGGTCTGGTGAAAATGCAGGATTTGTAAATTTTTGGCGTGAACCAATTTTTGCATCAGATTGTTCAACAGTTCAATTTGATGATGATTTGGATACAATTTTGTGTTATTTCACTTTAAAAATGCATGAGAATATTTTTTTTAGAAAATCTCATAAATCAGCGCAACCGCATATTTATCCAAGTGATATAAAGGAGATTCCATTTATAATTCCATCAAAAAAGGTAAAAGAAAAAGTCAGATTTTTTTTCATCAATCAAAATGATAAAATCGCTATTCTTCAGCAAGAAGTTGCAGAACTCATCGCTCTTCGCGACAGCTTGCTTCCTCTCCTTATGAACGGGCAGGTTACGCTAAAATAAAAAAAGATTTGACTTTGAAAGATATTTATACTATATTGAAGCTAATTAGACCTCGCACGCTTCTTAAGATTATTGTCTTATGCGCACCCAGCGGGGTTATTTTTTTAGGATTTGCCTGTGAAAATTCCATACGAAAAGCCTCCTCTTACAACTGAAGAACAAGCGTCCTTGTTGCTTTCCCGCGGGCTTCTGGGGATTTCAACGCAAGATCTGCAAGTAAAATTAAACTCAGTAAATTATTACAGGCTCAGAGGATATACATATCCATATCAGGACAATTCACAGAAAGACACGCCTTTCCTGAAAAATGCTTCCTGGAATTTTATCTGGAATGACTATGTCTTGGATTCTCGGCTGCGAAGCCTTATCTTTGAAGGAATAGGCCATATTGAAATTGCTTTTAGAACTCAACTTGAGCTTGTGATGTCCTTAAAATACGGTTCAAGGTGGTATTCTGACAGCCGATATTTTTTCGACAAACCGAGATACGAAAATGATTTTAAGGAGCTTGAGAAAGACTGGAACCGCAGCCATGAAGATTTCAAAAATCATTATGAAACAAAATATGATGATTCATTATGTCCTCCTGCATGGATGATTTTTGAAACCGCTACTTTTGGAGTGGCAAGTAAATTTTACAGCAACATAGACTCTTCATTCGCAGAAAAAGCTGAGATTGCAAAGTATTTTGGATTTTCAAAAGCCTCTGTTAAGATTCTTGTAAGTTGGATTCACCATTTGAATACTGTAAGAAATATCTGCGCGCATCATTCAAGGCTGTTTTCTAAAGTGAATATCACGCGACCAATTTTTCCAAAGCGCATAAAAGGCAAATGGGTAAAGGCCTGGCAAAAAGAGGATAGAATTTATGCTTCAGTTTGTATCATAAAGCGGCTTTTGGATATATGCGCTCCTGAGTTTGACTTTACAAACCGGCTCAAGCCAATTATAAAAGCATTTCGTAGTGAGCAGCTTGCAACAATGGGATTTCCAGTCAATTGGGAAAACGAAGAGCTTTTTCAGTAGCATCTCACCGCTCTCCGCAACACCCTGCTTCCTCTTCTTATGAACGGACAGGTTACGCTAAATTCCTGTTTATCTCTTATAATAAGCCTAAAAGTCAACTTGCTTTCCTTTACAACTCTACTTTCCTCTCAACGCTTCCCTGTAAAACCACAGTTCTTCCGGGCATTTTTTTAACATTCGGGCTTTTATCCGTTCTGCCTCGCGTGTATTTCCATTTTTCTCATAAAAACGGAACAGCTCCAAATCACGTTTTAAGCGCAGCTCTTCTGCAAGATTTGAGCGGCATTCAAAGTCTGCCGCGGTAACAAGCTCTGCAGCCTTGTTGTAGTAATGGGCGCATTTTTCCGCATTGTTTTTTATGCGTGCCTGATAAAGTCCGAATGTAGCGCACAGATAGCAGTTTGCCGTCACATTGCTAAAAAAAACATCAAGGATTCCGCCGTCAAGATTTCCGCCACCCTCAAGTCTTGAATAAACCAGATTGTTAAAAAACAGCGGCAAATCTTTATGAGTTTTTCTGTATTCGTAAAAAAGTTTTTCAAACCCAAATGAACAGTCCAGAAGAATTTCAGGATTATATGAAATATCTGCAAAAAGCCGTATTTTTGTGTTCAATATACAAACCTTTACTTCCGCCATTTCCTCAGTATTGGCGTTGCTTGTGCATTGCCATAAAAACTCAGCATACTCCGCGGCATGCGAGAATTCCTTCTTTTCAATCAGAATCCGCAGGAACAGATCGCATACATCAAGAAATTCCTTTTTATTTGAAGGAACAAAAGTCGCTCCAAATTTTTCCTCAAAGACTTTCAAAGCCGCATCATATTTTTTTGCCTTGCACAATAAATCCATATAAATAGAAGAAACATTGTGTATCAGCCGCATTCCGTCTGTTTCCTTAAGCTTTTGATATGATTTCTCAGCATTTTTTATTGCGCGGTCGCTCTTGTTCATTCTGATATTGCAAAGCGCAATATTGCTCCATATTCCAGCGGAAAAATAATCCTGGGTGCATATCTCCTGCAGCACTTCAAGGCAGTCAGCAAAGCGGTTCTGCTCAAAATAGCAGTTGCCAAGAATATTCATAGAATCAATAAAATATTCCTTGTCTTTTTTTGTGGAAGCAAATTCTACAAACCTTTCCATAAAGCGCGTAAAATATTCTGTTTCTGTCTTGAACGCAGTTTTATAGAAAAAGTCCGCGACCTGCTTAGAAGCAGGATTAATGAAGGCAGCGTTTTTTAGCCAGAAGACAGTCTTTTTATACAGCACGCATTTTGTTTTTTTAGATTTTTCCTGATCCATCACGGCGCGGTAAAGATAAGCGAGCATAAGGGCAACATCACTTGTGTTTTCAATATTGTAGAAAACATAGCGGAATGTGTGGACCGCCTTACGCAAATCATTCAAAAGAACAAAAGTAAGACCGTACTGACACAAAAGCTCATAGTTTTCCTCCTCGTCGTCATTCTGATTTTCAAGGAAAGCTTCTATCATCTTGTTTGCGCCAATATAGTCTCCGGCACAAAGCTGGACACAGGAAAGACTCCGTACTGTTTCCGCAGTTTCAGGCCTAAGAATGACAGCCGGAGATTTTTTTGATTCAGACAGATTTTTCATAGCTTCCGCAGCAAGCCGGATTTTCGTCCTCTGCTCTTCAAAAAATACGTTTTTACTGGAATGGATTTTTTCAAGGCATTTTCTTTCGTTCTCAAAGTCTCCAAGCAGATTATAGTAGGCTTAAAGACGGTAATAATAAGTGTCAGAATAACGTTCATTTCCGGCAAGGGAAGAATTGTCATTTTCAAATTCAGCAATCAGGCTTTCAATTTTTTCCTTGAAGATTACAGCCGTGGATTTTCTTACCTCAAGTTTTGCAGCCTTTGAAAAATCAGCAAAGTCTTCAAGACTAAGAGTAAGAGTAATTTCCGGAAGCAGAGTGTCAATTTTTATGCTGGAAATATTCTTCTAGGCAAGTGTAATCTCTGTGTCGGTTTCAGTGTTTGTCATTTTGAAGCCTCCGTTTGCGGCATGGCGGAAACAAGTTTTGCCGCTGACTTTTCTATAAGGCGGTTTTTAAAGCGATTTTTGCGCACAGCTTTTCTTCTTTTTAACTCTGAACGCAGATGAGCATTTTCCATAATTTTTGAAAGATACAAGAGTTTTCTGCGGATTTCAGGAAAATCTTCTTCACAAGGACGCTTTCTCCAGTCAAACGAAGTGAACCGCTGAATCACAGAATCAATTTCCTGTTTTATAAAGGACGGAATGTCCGCTTCATCTCCGAGCGAAACTGGACGCACAGAATGCGAAAACTCATCAAGATAGGAATTGAACACTTCAAGCCTTTCTTCAAAAGTTTTTCCGTCATTTGAATAAATACGGCAGTTTTCAATGGTTTCTATATAGCCGGGGTTTGAGTCGTATAATTTCTGATTGAATGTGCGGCATCCGAAAAGCTCGTAAAGCATACATATCTTGAGCGCAGGCAAGCACTTTTTCCGGTGAAAGCCCGCAAAGAATTTCAGGCGAGGCGTAGCTTTCTGTTCCGTGCCATTTTTCAGGATAAAGCCGGATTTTTTCACGGATATTATTTTTTGCATAGCTTGAGGCAAAGTCAATCAGAACAACACCGTCACTTTGCCTGCCTGACTTTGCCATAAGATTTGAAGGCTTTAAGTCACGGTGAAAAACTCCGTCGCCATGCACAGAGCATACCGCAGTAAGAATTTGGCAGAACAGCCTCAGCCGCCGTGAATATTTTAAAAGCGAAGGACTGCTGTTGTCAAAAAAAGCTTTTTTAAGCTCGATATTAAAATTTTCTATTGCAAGATAGCTTAACGTATGCGAAAAAGTTTTTCCGTTCCTTTCTATCTGCACAGGAGCATGCATAAGATGCCCTGTGACATTTGGCGTATGCCGGTTAGATTTTAGCTCTGAAAGAATTTTAGCTTCCCATTCAAAAAGTTTTTCATAGTTTAGATCGGTATCTATATCCGAAATTCCAGAAATCCTCTGGGAAAAAAGCGGGTCAAGGAATTTCAGGACAACCTTTTTGTCTGTAACACTGTCCACCGCGCGGAACACAAAAGAAGAATGGCCTTCCAGCTTCCGAATCTTGTTTTCGTGCTGAAAAACATTCAAAAGCTCCAGCTCCTCAAAACGGTCAAGAATAGCATCTGATTTTTTTATTGCCTGAACTGTGCAAAAATTTAAGTCTTCCTGGCAGACGCTCTCCTTGTCAGAATAATCGTCAAAATCAAAACAAAGCTGATTTTCATCTATACACAAATCCGCACTCTCCGAATAATCTTATTTTATAAATAAATTATAACATACTTTTTGCGGATTTACATGAAAAACAAGTTATGCAAACAAAAAAAAACGCACCCAGTCCGTTATGGAAATATAGTTACTATATTTTAAAATAAAGTAACTATATTTGGAAATTTAGTTACTTTATTTGGGGAACTTAGTTACTATATTTCAAAACTTACTTAGTCCTCACTTCCCCTTCCCCGCATTTCTCGCCACTCTGAATCCGCGGCTGGCAGAAGGCTCGTCGGGAACCTGGCTTGAACGGTATGCACAGCGCAAATGCTTTCCAAAATCGTTCCAGCCGCCGCCACGTGCAATTCTTGCAGAGCCGTTTTCAGCGCCAGAAGGATTTTTCACCGCGCCGGATGGATATTTTCCGTAGAAATCCCAGCACCATTCGCTCACGTTCCCGTGGATGTCGTAAAGTCCGTTTCCATTCGGCTTGAAGCTGCCCACTTCCACAGTTTTCTGGCGGTAATAGCCCGGACGGGTTTCAAGAACGCTGTCATTAAAATAATTTTGCTCAATGTTGTACGGATAATGCGCATAAAAATTTGCGTCCGAGTCGCCTGGAACTTTCGCTGAGCTGAACGGAGTTTTTGTTCCAGCCCGCGCGGCGTATTCCCATTCACTTTCAGTCGGAAGCCTGTAACCGTCCGCACTTTTGTTCCATTCAACATTTTCACCGTCTATTCTGTAGGCCGGAGAAAGCCCTTCCGCGCGGCTCAATGCGTTGCAGAATTCCACAGCGTCGTACCAGGAAATATTTTCCACCGGAAGATTTTTTCCCTGCCCCTTGAACGCAGACGGATTTTTCCCCATCACACGCTCGTATTCTTCCTGAGTCACCTCGAAGCGCGAAATGTAAAAACCATCAAGCGTAACCGTGTGCAGCGTTTCGTCCTTTTCACGCCAGTTCTCACTTTCCGGACTTCCCATCTGAAAAGTTCCGCCCTTTATAAAAACCATATTTTTCGCCGAAACAGATTTTTCTTCCTGTTTTTCCTGAGCAGTAGAAGCAGTTATAATTCCGAACAGAACCGTCACGGTCAAAATAAATCTTGTTATGTTCATGATGTTCTCCCAAAAAAAGACTTGTTAAATACACTATATTTATTTATACTATTATTAATACCTAGTGAATAGGCGGCTACTTCCCGGACTCAACCGGTTTGGAAACGAACTGGAATAATTGAAAAGGGAGGCTTGCGTATGACTTTTGGAAATATTATTGCTTTGGCAACCTGTGTTGCTACAATAATCTCCACTGTTATTACGGTGCTCTCTTACTTAAAAGATAAGAATGAGTAGAATAAAGCCGCCAAAAACTGTTGACCCTCTTTTTGGCGGCTTTTAACCAAAACTTGGGAAGCAGCCCATTTCACTAGGTGTCCCTATTTTCAATATATACTCATCCTCCAAAATTTTCAACCATTATGTCAAAATCTTTCGCCTTTTTTTTTCCAACTGTCCGCTTAATATCCGTTTTTCGCCAGCCACTTGTCCAAATCCTTGTCAAGCGACGCTCCGCCGGAATAATACACTGAAAGCGGATTCTGCACCGTTGCGTCCGGCACAAGTTTTGTAATCGCCGAAACGCTCTGCCCAAGCCGTCCGCCGCCATTCGAGCAGAACGGAACAACAGTTTTCCCGGCAAAATCGTAGCTTTCAAGAAACGTCGCAATCGGCATAGGAATCGAAGCCCACCAGTTCGGGTAGCCCAGAAGAATCGTATCGTATTTCGCAAAATCCGCAACCTTGTTTTTAATTTCCGGGCGCGCCTGAATCCGCTGGTCGCGCTGAGCCTCGTCAAGAACCGTGCTGTAGTCCGTTGAATACGGTTTCACAAGCTGAATCTCAAAAATATCGCAGCCAAGTTTCCTCTGAATTTTCTGCGCAATTCCGCGCGTCGTTCCGCCCCAGCTGTAAAAAACAATCAGCGTTTTTGAAACATCTTTTTTCGCCGGTTCAGCCGCAAAAACTTCCCAGCACGCCGCCAGCAAAACAGAAACAGCCGCAATCTTAAAAAAATTTTTCACAAAAAAACCTCCAGATTTCCGATTTTTTTCAGGGCGTTCCGGCGCCGGTTTCGACACGCTCAACCACCGCCGTCGGGCTTTCCAGGGCTACGGCTTCCGCCTCCGACCACTCAAGCGTGTTTTCGCTCCGCTCACCCTTCCAATCCCTAACGCTGTAAGCTCGCACGCAAGTATCGGGGCTGCAAGCAGTCCCTTACGCTGTAAGCTCGCAGGCAAGCCAAGCTTTCCACGCAGCAAAAATTCCTTCGCCTGCAAGTTTCTCCACCGCGCCCATCAATTTCTCAATTTTCGCCCTTAAAAACTATTCCGCCTCGTTCACAATTCTTATCGCATTCAAGCTCCGCGGATATCCAATATATGGAAGAATCTGTGTCACAACCGCAAGCAAATATTCCTTCGTGTTTCCAAGCCCGATATTCGCCTTTGCGTGCGCCCCAAGCTGAGGCTCGCATCCGCCCTGAGAAGCAAGAAAACAGAACGTAATAAGCTCGCGCTGACTGTCGGTAAGTCCGCCGCGTGTGTAATAGTCGCCGAAACAATTGTCCGCAAGCCAGTAGCTTACAATTCTTCCGTTCTCGTCGCCTTTCAGCCAGGATTCGCGCATTCCCTCGCCAAAATATTCAATCTGTTTCTGGTTTCCAGCCCGCAGCCTTGAATTTTCGCCGTCAGCCTTGTCATTCACAGTTTTCTGCCCTTCAAGCGGAAGCTTTATTCCCCGAGCCTTCATCACCTTGTTCGCCGCTTCCAAAAACGGACGCACTTTTCCAAATCCAAGATATGCCGTCGCCTGGTAAACAACTTCCTTCGCTTCAACCGGAGTCACGCTTCCGCCGGCAAGAGCCTTGTCCAGCGCCGCCTCAAATTCCTCTTTTCCCTGAACGCCGAGCAAAGCCGCAAGAACCGCCAGATTCCGCTCCTTTTCCGCAACCTTCACCGGATTTCCGTTCTTTCCGTTCACATACGCAGGAACTTCCCCATCCGAAAAACTGCGGAAAGTCTGCATAAACTCCGCGTCAGTCTTAAAAAGCTCCGAATCAATATCCGTCCTCATCTTTGATTTTTCCTCTATTTTTCTGTCCGCTTTTTCCGCCTTGGACTTCGCCCTTGGAGAAGCAAAAATCACTCCGCAAGAAAAAACAGCTGCCGCAATCAGCACAATTTTTTTCATAAACGCTCCAAAATCTTCAGCCGCAAAACGCTATTTCAGCAAGCCTTCAACGTAATTTTTAATTTCATCCGCGCCCGCTCCGGAATTGAACCTTTTTCCGCCAACGAACTCGCCGCCCGAAGCAACTTTCTTCAAATCATCAGTTGTGCGTCCAAGCCCGCTTCCGCCCGAAGTGCAGAGCAAAACAATTTTCTTCCCCGAAAAATCGTAACTTTCCATAAACGTGTAAATAATTTTCGGCGCATTGTACCACCAGATTGGAAATTCAACCACAACCGTGTCGTAACCGCTCAAATCAGTTTTCTGAGCAATCGCCGGCCGAGCAGAAGGATTGTTGCATTCAACCGTCGAACGGCTCTTCCTGTCATTCCAGTCCAAATCCGCCGCAGTGTACTTCTGAGCCGGAACAATCTCAAAAATGTCCGCGTCCAGAGCCTTCGCCGTAGTTTTCGCCAGCCGCTCAGTGTTTCCAGTCGCCGAAAAATACGCCACCAAAGTTTTCGCATTCGCCTGCGCCATAATCAAACCTCCAGTCAAAACCGCAATCAAAAATTTTTTCATCACAAAACCTCCACTTTCTTCTATAAAATTGCAATATTTTGGGCGTTCCCGCCGCAAGCGTCGGTCGGGCTTTCCAGGGCTACGGCTTCCGCCTCCGACCACGCAAGCGTGTTTTCGCTCCGCTCACCCTTCCAATCCCTAACACAGTTAGGGGCGTGCGCGAAAGCGCACACGTTAAATAACCGAGTTTTGCAACCGCAAAATCTCGCAGGCACGGCTGTAAAGCAGTGCCAAAATCCCTAACGCAGCAAGCTCGCAAGCAAGCGCAAAATCCGCAAACCGCTAATTCTTTTCGCCTTGCAAAACAAGCGCAGCATTTCTTCCAGAAAATTCCTTCAGAAAAGCGCAAACGCTCTTGTCGGCAAATTCCCCGATTTCAACCGCGCTTCCAGAACCAAGGTCGTGGTCAGCGTAAACCACAGAAATCGCCTTAAAATCCAGATTGTAGTAAACGTGCCCAGCCTTGTAGAGCGAAGTCCGCTTGTCCGCAGAAGACGCGCTCAAAGTTGTGTACGAATAAAACTCAAATCCGCCGAACCTTGACATATCAATGCTTTTTCCGGCCGCAGCAGAAACAAAACTTTCCGCCGCTCCAGTTTCCGAAAGATTCAGCTGAAACACCTTGCCGCCAATTTCAACATTCACGCTTTTTGCAAAAACAGCCGCCCCGCAAAAAAGCGCGCACAAAAACAAAACAAGCTTTTTCATAGCAAGCTCCTTTTTTCAAAACTATTTAAGCTCCACAAGAGTGTAATTCCTTGTGCCGCCGTCAATTTTTTCAAGATATTCTATCATTCCAACGCTATGGGCGTTTTTCCATTCGGCTTTTGTCGCCTCATCAATATCCGCCTTTTCAATCAAAAAATCCGCAGTGCATTGCTCCAGCGCAACAATGTCGTTCGACGCAATAATTCCAATCTTCCCCAGATTTTTCGCTCCGCGGCAGCCGTCAGCAGGCGCAATATCGTCAAGCACATTGATAAAAGCCCAGTTTTTCTTGTAGTCCAGAGCTGCTTTCGCGGCATCGGCAAAACTTTTCATCAGAACATCGGAAGGCGTATTGTGATAATGATTTTCGTCCGTTCCGCCAGAATGAATAATGCATTTTCCGCTCCGGTTGGCAAGGCAAAGCGAAATATTCTTGATATTTCCGTCAAAAGCCGGAAGCATGTGAAGCCGCGGACGAAAAACCGAAATCAGCGTGTCAAAACCGTCAAATTCTTTTCCAGTGCGCGCGTATTTTAAAAGATTTCCGTTCTTCACCGGCAGGTTGATAAAATCCGTGTCGCTCACCATAATGCACTTCCCGATTTCAGTAAAACCGTGCTTTTTTGCGTGCGAAAGATTCATCGCGGAAGTCCAGCGGTTTCCAGAAAGTCCGTTTCCGTCAAACATTGTTCCGCCAGTCGCCTCCACAAGACCACGCAAAAGCTCCGGCTGCAAAACCTCTTCGTCCGGACCGCCAAAACTCACCTTGATTCCAACATTTCCCTCAATTTTCTGATTCAGCGCGCCGTAAACCTTCATAAGACCTTCCGAAGAAACATCGCGCGTAAAATAAACAACGCTCCGCCCGCCCTGCGCAAAAACCGCAGCAGCACCAATCACCAAAAAAGCCGCAACCACCAGCCAATTTTTTTTCATAACAACCTCCACTCACAAAATACAATCCTATCAATTAAAATATAAAACGCTGAAAGTAGAATGTCTAATATTTATTTCTTATTTCTAGTTATGCAAAAAGTGAATGATAATTTTGGAGCAAAGCGAACTAAATGAAAAACAACCGCAAAATTAACGATTTTGAAAGAATTTATGGTTTCAAATTTGACGATTTTGAAGAAATTCACCACTTCAAAATTAACGATTTTGCAGAATTTTCGCATTTTAAATTTGACGATTTTGTGGTTTTTTACTATTATAAAATCAACGATTTTGGGGTAAATAAATGGTATTTAAAAGAAAAGTCTATGACAAACTTCTTGAGTGGAAAAATGTTTCGCAAGGAAAAACCGCCCTGCTTGTAGAAGGTGCTAGAAGAATTGGAAAATCAACCGCCGTAGAAGAATTTGCCAAGAATGAATACAAAAGCTATATTCTCATTGATTTTACAAAAGTTTCTAAAACCGTTTTTCAACTTTTTGATGATATTTCTAATCTTGATTATATATTTCTTCAGCTTCAATTAATTTTTAATAAAGACCTTTACACCAGAAATTCTCTTGTTATTTTTGATGAAGTTCAGTTCTGCCCAAAAGCACGGCAAGCCATAAAACATCTTGTTGCAGACGGACGCTACGATTACATAGAAACAGGTTCTCTTATTTCTATCAAAAAAAATGTAAAAGATATTTTAATTCCAAGCGAAGAACGAAAAATCGAGATGTTTCCAATGGACTACGAAGAATTCTGCTGGGCTCTCAACGACACACAAACTTTTCCGTTGCTAAAAAATCTATGGGAATCTAAAAAAACTTTTAGCGACGACTTAAACAGAATCTTTATCCGGAATTTTAGACTTTATATGCTTATCGGAGGAATGCCGCAGGCTGTAAGTGCGTATCTTGAATCAAATAATTTTAGAATTGTCGATGAAATAAAGCGTGATATTCTTAACTTGTACGAAGAAGATTTCAAGAAGTTTGATTCAAGCGGAAAAGCAGGACTTTTGTTCAAAGCAATTCCTTCTCAACTTGAAAAAAACGCTTCCCGATACCAAGTTTCTTCTGTACTTTCAAACGAAAGGTCAGCTACGATTATAGACTTAATTTCCGAAATGGAAAATTCCAAAACAGTTTTGATTGCTTACAACTCGAATGATCCAAACACCGGACTTTCAAGAACAAAAGATTTGGAAAAATTCAAAATGTTTGTATGCGACACAGGACTTTTTACAACAATGATTTTTAAAGACAAGAATTTTACTGAAAATATCATCTATGAAAAACTTCTGAACGGAACACTCGGAGCAAATCTTGGTTATCTTTATGAAAACGTAGTTGCACAAATCTTAGCGGCAAACGGCAATCAGCTTTTTTATTACACATTTATGAATGAATCAAGCCGCCATAACTACGAAATTGATTTTCTTCTAGCCAGAAAAAATAAAATTTGTCCATTGGAAATAAAATCCTCAGGCTACAAAACACATTCTTCGCTAGATGCCTTCTGCGAAAAATTTTCGTCAAGAATTCTAGAAAAATATCTTGTTTACACAAAATCACTCAAAAAAGATAAAGACATTCTGTGCGTTCCAATCTATATGATTCCGATAATGTAAATCTTCTTAAAACAAAAATTTTCCCTGCCACCAACTATTGAAAGATATTTTATTTTCATTATAATTAATTTAATAGCGATGGAGCTGTGTATACAAAATGCACGGCTCCATTTTTTTTTAACTAACTAAAGTTTGCGCTGCAACTTTTTACAAGGGGATACAAAATGGAAAACGAACAGTCAGAAAAACTCAGTGCGGTTTTCGATGAACTCATTCAGGACTACGGCTCTCTTAGAAATTCATTAAACGAAATATACAATGAATCGCAAAATATCAGAATTCTTTCTTTCAATTCTTCAATTGAAGCGGCAAGAGCGGGCGAAGTTGGAAAAGGATTCCGTGTAATTGCAAATGAAATCAAAAACATCTCCGAAAAAAGCGACTCGCAAAATCATCTTTGCCAGAAAAATGTTGATCAAATTGAAACAAAAATGCACAAGCTGATTGGAATCCGCACCGCAGAAATGGCGTTCGACACAATCGATAAAGTGGACCGAAATCTTTTTGAACGTTACTGCGATGTTCAGGCATGGGCAACGTTCGGAAAGATAATCACCTGCCTTGAAAATCCGAGCGAGGAAAAAAGAATTTCCGCAGAACACACAATAGAAAATCTTGTCAGAATTTACGAAGTCTACCACGACATAATTCTAACCGATTTAAACGGAACAGTTTTATGCGTAGGAATCAACAAAAGTCTCCGCGGAAAATCAATGCAAGGAAAAAGCTGGTTCAAGGAAACGCTCAAAGACAAAACCACAACTTACACAGATATGTATTACTCAGAATCTATAAAAGACTGGACTGTGGCATACAGCTGCCCGGTTCGTGCGCCAAGCGGAGAAATTCTTGGAATAATTTCAACAAGATTCAACTGGAAATTCATACTGAACATAATTTCAAGCGCGAAAGTTTCATATTCAGGCGAAATATTCATCATAAACAAGGACGGACTTGTAATCGCCTCAAAAAACAAGGATGACATTTTAAAGAAACGCCTTTCAACTTGGGAAGCGTTTGAGCACATCTCTCAGGGACAAAATATGGGATTCTACACAAACAAAGCCGGAAAAAGACTAGAAGTGTTCGGATACGCAAAAACGCCGGGCTACAATTCCTACAAAGGAAAAGAATGGTCAGTCGTAATAAAAGAAAACTACTAGAGATTTACGATTTTTTTAACGCTCGTGCGGAAAGAAAACAATCGAAAATTCTGCAGAACTGTGTTATACTATAAGCAGACACAAATTTGGAGGTAAAAAATGATAGCAGTAAACGCGTATTATGACGGTAAAAATTATATTACCTTGGGAAACGTTCCAGTAAAACCTTATCAGAAAGTTATCATCACCTACCTTGATGAATTTGAGCCTATAAAAAGAAATTTAAAAAAATATGTCGGAAAAATCAGCAAGGAAGATTCCGATTTAATTTCTCAAGCTGTAGAAGAAGGACGAAAGGTGGATATTTTTCCTTTATAAAAGAACTCTCCATTGAAAACCGGTAATCTTTCCGCCCTTGCCCAATCCGCCAAAATCCGCGTATACTAAACTTATGGAACTTAGGGTTTTACGCTATTTTTTGGCGGTTGCGAGGGAAGAAAATTTCACAAAGGCTGCGATGTCGCTCAATGTAAGTCAGCCGGCGCTTTCCAGGCAGATTGCGCAGCTTGAAGATGAGCTGGGGCAAAATCTTTTTGTGCGCTCGAGCCACAGCATTATTCTTACAGACGCAGGACTTCTTCTAAAACGCCGCGCGGAAGAAATGCTTTCTCTTGAAGATAAAATCCGCCGCGAATTTTCCGACGACAAATCAGAAATTTCAGGCGAGCTTTCATTCGGCTGCGGAGAATATCTTGGAATGGGTGAACTTTCAGAAAAACTTGCGGCTTTCCAAAAACAAAATCCAAAAGTCACTTTTAGAATTTACAGTGCAATTGCTGATGACATAAAATTCCGCATTGACCAGGGAATCCTTGACTTTGGACTGATGGTTGAACCAGTTGCAATTCCTCATTATGATTTTGTGCGATTAAAAACTATTGAACACTGGGGAATTCTTGTAAGGAGCGACAATCCTCTTGCCTCAAAAAAATCCGTAACGCCAAAAGACCTTGCTTCAATTCCGCTCTACATTCCGTGGCGAACAACAATGCGGAGCGAAGTTTCCGCTTGGCTTTCGGATTATGCCGAAAAAATCACAGTCGCCGGAACATTCAATCTGCTTGAAAACGTTGCTCATCTTGTAAAGACGCAGAACTATGCCGCTGTAACAGCAGAAAATATCAGAAAATACGATGAACTTTCCTTCGTGCCACTCGAAAAAGCAAACCCAATGACCACCGTTCTCGCCTGGAAAAAATCCGCAAACCTAAGCCGCACCGCAAAAGCCTTCGTCGATTTCTTCAAAAAATGAGTTTCAGGGCGTTCCCCTCCGCTTCGCTCCGGGTCGGCTGTTCCGCGCTTCGCTACGCTCTAAGTCCTCGGAGGTTCGGTATTCTTGTCAAACGGCAGATACATAAGTGTAATTCCCGGCTCGGAAGTGTCTGCAACAGCAAAATCTCGCAATTATTTTCGTAATTTATTTTCGTAAAATTATATTCTGGGAGGAAAATCATGCAGGAATCTGAGTTAGTTGAATTAATTAGGAAAATCAAAGAAAGAAAAACAGAGACTATAAAACAAAAAATCTTCAGGTCATTTTTACCGTTTTTTTTATGCAAGTGTCGACGAATTCCGCAATCTTTTGTTTGTGCATTTTGTTTTTAAGTGATAGAATAATATTCCATGAAACGAACAATGAAAATTTCAAAACTTTTTGCCGTGTTTGCGGTTATGGTGATTGCGCTTGCAGACAATGTGTATGCGCAGAGCGGCGCTTCTGACTTTGTGAGAATTCCTGCAGGCTCATTTCAAAGAAAAAGCAAACGCACAACAATTGACGACAAGGAAATAATTCAGACTGTCAACCTTACAAAGGCTTTTTATATGTGCGACCACGAGGTGACGCAAAAAGAATACAAAGACATAACAGGCTTATATCCAAGCAAATTCAAAAACAACCCGGACAAGGGCGAGATTCAGGAAAACCGCCCTGTGGAGCGGGTATGCTGGTTTGACGCGATTGAATACTGCAATAAGCGTTCTATAAAGGAAGGGCTTACACCTTGCTACAAAGTAAACGGCGTCACAGACACGAGCAAATGGGGTGTAAACCCTAGAATGACACTTGCTAGAGATTATGACTGGGGATGGGATTGGTTTGATGTTGTATGCGACTGAAATGCGAACGGCTACCGCCTGCCTACGGAAGCGGAGTGGGAGTACGCCGCAAGGGCAGGAAACAATTCTTTAGACAAAGATGTCTACAGCGGAACGGACGATGAGTCAAAACTTGTTGATTACGCATGGTATGTCCGCAACAGCCGCAATAAGACTCATGAGGTAAAAAAGAAGAAGCCTAACGCTTTTGGACTTTACGACATGACTGGCAACGTGGAGGAATGGTGCTGGGGAAGCTGGGGTGGTAAAGATAAGGATTATTTTACCGAAACTAGTTCAACAGACCCTGTTACATACGAGCCTGGACAGGTTAGCTGGTTTCGTGGCGGATACTGGGGGCCTGGAGAAGGAAGATACCGGGGTGTTAAAAATGGAAAGTATACTGTTTCTGCTTTTGAGTACACGCATCCTGCCTGGACAGTTCCTGAGCAGTTTTATGTTATAGAGACAGGCTATCTTTTGCCGTATAAAGACGCAACTGCTGTCTTTGGATTCCGTGTAGTGCGTACAGACACAAGCACTGTTACAGAGGCGCATAAGAAGCAGGTGGCAAATCAAAAAGAAGCAGAAAGAAAAGCTAAGGAAGAAAAACTAAGAAGTAGAAAATCTATGGAAGAAGCGACATTGGATATGGCAAAAAAGTTTCTTTTAGATGGCATTCCTCCGAAAAAAGTTGCAGCCATAATGGGGCTTGAGCTTTCGCAAGTTAAAGAACTTCAAAAATCTATTAAGAAATAGCCGCTTAATTTTTATATAAGGAAAATTCTATGAAAAAGACTTTTAAAATTGCCGCGTTTTCAACTTTGATTATGGGCTTTTTTGTAAGCGTTGCTTCAGCAAAAGACCTTGTTACATATATAAATAACGCATATAAGGAGATTATAGAAAAGCAAATCTACACCGAAAAACAGGCGGATTCCTTGTGGTGGAAAACGAACGAGCGCGATATGATTTTGACTCCAAACGAGGAATATGATGACCTTGGCGACAAGTTTTATGATTCAAAACTGCGCAGCGATGAGTCTCTTAATATAACACGCCTGCTTGTTGATTATCCTTCAGCCACTGCAAGTTATTTGCATCAAATATATAGGGAAAAATATATTTGCCTCCAAAATATCAGGGAAGTCTGGCTCAGTCCGCAAGTTGACGTTTATGCTTTCATAAATGAGCTGAGATATGAATTTATTCAAGACGAATATCAAGCAGGAACTAAGGACGACTTTATAAAATACGAAGATAAATTATGGTTTAGCGGCGGCATTATGAACGGTTCCTGCACTATCTACGTGCCAGAAAGTGAACTGCCTAAAGGTCTTTTAAGCTACAGCTCAAAGCCTTTGTCGCCTGTATATTTTGTAAAAGTCTATTCCGGCGATGTGTACGAGGCGTTCAAAAAAGGGGATTCCGCCGCAAGGGAATGGTGTCCCGGTCACGAATACACTGGAAAAGCCTACACCGCAAGCCGCATGAAGCAGCACATGACATGCCGGCAGCCAAACGAGTGGTATTATTCGTGCAAATGGTGCGGAAAGTGCGAGTATAACCCAAATCACACGTTCTCGGACGGTACTCCGAAGTCTCCTGTGCACGACTTTGCAAGGTTTGACATTTCCGACAAGAACTTTGCCGGAAAAAACAAACAGGGAGAAAATGTCTACTATCTTTCATGCAGATGGTGCGGCATTAATAAGCGCGAGTCTGATCTGGCCGATTTTACGTATGAGTATTTTCGCTATTGCACTGGCCACAAGGATACCCCGGAAGTTAGAGCGGCGTACAATATGTACATGGAGCAAAAAAAAGACAGCTGGAAGAAAGGCGGTCAAAACTACGAACAGGCACTGGGTGTTTCAACAAAAGTCAATTTAAATCCGTTCTCTTTTGCTGTTCCTAAATCCAAGAAAGTTGTTGCAAAGATAAGCGAAGA
>CAZSJX010000017.1:0-45372 GCA_964607295.1 uncultured Treponema sp.
GTGAAAATATTCCGCTTCGCTCCATATTTTCACGGGCTCACAAGCCCATAAATAAAAAAGCGGAACTTCCAGAAGAAATTCCGCTTTCATTTTTGTTGATTAGTCTTTTTCCACGTTGTAGCAGGTGAAGTGTAAATCTTTCAGCTGCTGCTCATTACGTTCGCTTCGCTCACTACCGGGTTTTCCTTGCGGAAAACCTGCGCATATTATTTCTCAACCTCTGTACATTTCAAATGCAGTTCATCCAGCTGCTTGTCTTCCACTGCAGAAGGGCATTCGTCCATTGGGCTGGCGGCCAGGTTGTTTTTAGGGAAGGCGATTACTTCGTGGATGCTTTCCTCGTGGCACATCAGCATGATAAGACGGTCGAGGCCTGGAGCGATTCCTCCGTGCGGCGGCGCGCCGAATTTGAACGCCTGAACTAGGAATCCGAACGCTTTTTCCGCGCGTTCACGGCTGTAGCCTACGATTTCAAAAATGCGTTCCTGCAGTGCCGGGTCGTTGATACGCATTGAGCCTGAAGCAAGCTCGTAGCCGTTCAGAACAAGGTCGTACAGGTCGCCTTTTACGGCTCCAGGGTCGCTTTCCAGCGTGTCCCAGTATTTTTTCTGCGGAAGTGTGAACATATGGTGTTCTGTTTCCCAGTGATTTTCTTCTTCGTTCCATGCAAAGTAAGGGAAATCGATAATCCAGGCGAAGTGGAATTCGTCTTTTGGATTGTAAAGGTTCAGGTCTTTTCCAAGCTGCTTGCGCACTGCTCCAAGGGCAACGCACGCTGTCTGCCATTTTTCGTCGCTTACGAACAGAAGAAGGTCGTTCTTTTCCGCGCCTAGTTTCGGGCAGATTTCAGATTCTTTTCCGGCGAAGAATTTTGAGATTCCGCCTTCAAATTTTCCTTCAGCGTCAACTTTCATCCAGGCAAGTCCTTTTGCGTGGTTGATTTTTGCAACGCTTTCAAGCGCCTCGATGTGCTTTCGGCTGTATTTGTCCGCCGCGTTCTTTACAACAAGCGCTTTTAGTCCGCTTCGCTTGTGGCGTTCAATGTTTTTGTCTGCGTTTGCCGCGCCTGCTTTGAATGCGTTGAAGTCGCTCAAATCCGCCATGAACGCCGCGTCCTGCATTTTCATGTCAAATCGCAAATCCGGCTTGTCGCTTCCGTAAAGGTCAAAAGCGTCGTCCCAGGAAATGCGGTCAAAGTGAACTGGAAGCTCGTAGTTCAGCGTTTTCTTGAAGATGTGGCGCATAAGCTCTTCAGTTGTTTCCAGAACTTCCTCGCGGTTTGTAAAGCTCATTTCCATATCAATCTGGGTGAATTCAGGCTGGCGGTCGCCACGTGCGTCTTCATCGCGGTAGCAGCGCGCAATCTGGAAATATTTGTCGAATCCTGAAACCATCAGAAGCTGCTTGTAAAGCTGCGGGCTCTGCGGAAGTGAATAGAATTTTCCTGGATGAACGCGGCTTGGAACAAGGTAGTCGCGCGCGCCTTCCGGAGTTGATTTTATGAATGTCGGCGTTTCGATTTCAAGGAATCCCTTTGAAGTAAGAAATTCCCGGGTTGCAAAAGTTACTGCCGAGCGCAAAATGATATTGTGCTGCATAGGCTCGCGGCGCAGGTCAAGGTAGCGGTATTTCAGGCGCAAATCTTCGTTTGGAAGAACAACTGTTCCGTCTTTCTGGCGGACTTCTTCAATTGAAAAAGGAAGCTCCTGGCTTGTTGTGAAAATTTCAATGTCAGTGGCTTCAACTTCAATTTCTCCGGTTGGCATTTCCTTGTTGATGTCTTTTTCGGCGCGCGCCGCAACAATTCCTTCAACTGCGACGCAGTATTCAGACTTCAATGAAGAGGCGGTCTTTTTTACTTCGTCAGAGGCGTTGTCACCAACCATTACCTGAGTGATTCCATATCGGTCGCGGAGACGGATAAAAACAAGTCCGCCCAAGTCGCGCGTTCGGCTTACCCAGCCGTTCAGTACAACTTTCTTGCCGACGTCCGCTTTTGTAAGCTCGCCACAAGTTACAGTTCTTTTAGAATTTTCCATAAATATTCCTTTCCGCGCCAAAAAAAGCGCACCACTTTAAGATTCACTTATTCTAATGACTTAACGATTTTTGGGCAATTCAAAAAAAAGCAGCCAGCCAGAGAGCCTTGACTTTTGCTGGAACTAAAGTCAGAATCAGAGAAAACTCATTTTTAAGAATCTTCCGGAGAAACAATGAAATCCTTTTTTCTAAAATGCAAAAATATTCTTTGTCTTGTTAAAAGTAAAATAAAATCATTTTTTTCAAACCTTATTTCCTTGATTCAAAAATGGATTATTTCGTTTGGCTCAAAAATTATTTCATTTAGAGAAAAACTTTCCAAGGAACCGGATTCAGAAAATGCGCAGCAAGCAGACCAAGAATCTGACAATATAAATAGAACCCATGTTTCTAACAAAGAATCAAATTCTTGCAAGCATAAATTCATACGCGGAATTCTTCAATTTTTTGATATTATTTTTGAACTTGTTTTTACCTGCGGAATAATTTTTTATATGCGTCCTAAATTTTTGAAGTGTGAAAACTTTTTGCAATTTAAGTTTTTCGACAAACAGATATTTAGTTTTACCACAGAAATCTCTGAGTTCGCTATTTTTATAATTCTTGTTATGCTTGTGCTTTATCTTCTTTTCAAAATTATTTACTTAATTTTACTTGCCAGCAGTGCAAATAAAATTGTTGCAATTCTGCTGCTTGCAATTTCAGTAGTCTGCATAAACCTTGTTCAGGAAAAATTTTTAATTTTTATTGCGCTTTACATTCTGATATTTTTTTCGTTCCAATTTACTTGCGGCTCTTCTTTTTTAACAATAAGAAAGAAACTTTTTACAATTTTAACTCTTGATATAATTGCTTATTTTACAATTTTAGCAATTTTCGATGATAATTTCAGAAACTACACCTTACTTCTTTTAGAAGAAATTCAACTGCCAGTCGAATTATTTTAGCGCCAATAGAAATAAACCTGACGACTGTTATCGTTCAGATATTTAAAGCCGCCAGATATTTTATAAAATTTTTGCAGCAATCCGCAGACGGAAGATTTGCGGCGGAAAACCACAGCAGATTTTTTCAGGATTAAAGCCCGTGTTTTTCTACCAATGACAAGAAAGCATTTACAACAGAAGGATCAAATTGTTTTCCGCTGTTATTTTTAAATTCTTCCATGATTTTTTCCAGCGGAAACGCCTTTCTGTAGCAGCGGTCCTGGCTCATGCAGTCAAAAACATCAGCAACTGAAATAATCCGGACCACCTCAGGAATTTCATTTCCTTTCAGGCCTTTAGGATATCCAGTGCCGTCCATCCGCTCATGATGATAAAGGGCAGCAAGGCAGGCATCAGGAATCAGCGTCAGCTCCTTAAGAAGATTATATCCTGTTGTCGTGTGTCCCTGCATAATTCTATATTCTTCATCAGTAAGCTTCTCCGGCTTTCTTATGATTTCATCAGGAATGGCAATTTTTCCGCAGTCATGAAACAGTCCGCAGTAATAGGCATTCTGAGCTTCCTCGTCAGTCTTGCCCATTTCCTTTGCAAGCATATAGGAATATTTTGCGACACGCTCGGAATGTCCGCCTGTATAAATATCCTTGGCATCAATAAATTTTGTAAAGGCTTTTATTACCTGCTCAACAACAAGCCTGTCATGCTCGCTGTCTCTCTCTTTCGCCAATTTTATAGACTGAAGCCTTATCCTCGAAATAACAAGGCAAAACCACGTTATATACAAAAGCACAAAGACATAGAAAAACGGACGGTAAAGCAAATCCTTTTCAAACCTGTAATTGACTTTCCATGAATCAAACTTCATGACGCTGTCCGCATCTTCCGTATAAAAAACAAAACCAATAGAGACAGAATTCACATCTTTCACTTTGCCGGGAATAAATTTTTCTATATTCGGATAAAAGACTATCTTATCTCCGGGGACAAGCGGAATAAGAATATTGTTCAGGTTTTTTATCACCTGAATTGAAAAATCCGACTCCTTTGCGTTCTTTAAATTTATCAATGGCTGCGCAGGCTTTTCTGATCCGCCTTTATAAATTTCAACCAGTCCGTTCCATGCATTGTTCAGATAGCATGACTTTGTAATGACCATCTCCAAATTCCAGTCTTTTATCGAACGCCTGTTGAGGTTTTTCACAGCGCCTATATAAACACGGCCTGTCAGATTGCCTTTTCCAGGACGAGCGGAAGCTATGGCAGGAACATAGCTTGTCCACGAATCGCCATTCAGCTGGCGCTTTCCAATTGAAAACTGAATATCCGGAGAAATGTCGCTTTCTGTAAGACATTCTTTTGTTGTGGCGAATAAAAAGAATCCGACTGTCGCAGCCACAAACGAGACAGCAAGAAGAATCGTATAGAACTTTTTTAATAACTTTTTCATAGCAACATATTTTCCGTAGCAATCCGCCGCGCTTTGACAGGCACGGCAGTTTTCAGACATTTTATTCCATGCAGCCTGAAAGCAAATAAACAAAAGGCGAATTCCAATAGATTGTCACTTCATTGCATGAATAGCTCTGCATGCTGTCTATATAGCAAGCGGCAGCAGGAGCATCAGAAAGATTCGCACGCGCAAAAGGATCGTCAAGCCTTGAGTTAGGACCGCCTACAAGCATTCCCGGCATTGCTTTCTTTACAACCTGAGAAGGCCTGTGGTGCGGAAGCATCGGCGAAAGAGCTCCAAAGCCAGTTACAAAACAGTATGAAGTTGTATTTTTTCCAAGCAGATAATCAATCTGGCTTCTTGCCGCCTCTTTATATTTTTTATTTGGTGAAAGCCTGTCCGCCAAGAGGAAAAGCATTCCGTTATTCGCCGCTTCCATGTTGCTTCCCCAGAAATAATCATAAATTGAAAGAGATGCGCTGTAAGAATCCGAAGAAACATTTTTAAGCTTTTCACCAGCTTTTGCAAGGAAAGCTTTGCTGGCTTTCTGGTAGAACTGATCTCTTGGAGCACCGCTTGAAAGGTATTCAAAAAGCCCGTAAAGACCGACCTGCTGCCAGCCAAGTCCCTGCCCGATTTCAAGCGGATTATAAGCCTTTAAAAGCTCAAGATATTTTTGCTCTCCGAAAGTTTTATAAAGCTCTGCAAGCGCCCAGAATCTTTCATCGGCATCCTGTGAATCATCGTATGCGCCAGTTGTAAAAAGAATTGGATTTTTAAACCCTCTTCCATCGAACGGAGTTTTCTCAAGATATTCCCATGCTTTTTTTGCAGCGGCGGCATATTTTCCGCTTTCCTCATAATCCTTAAAAACTCTTGAGGCCATCGCCATCGCAGCGGCAAAGTCAGCAGTTGCAGCTGTTGAAACAGGACACAAAACAAGCCTGTCTTTTTCATCCTGCGGCATGACTTCTCCAGGGAATTCCCTGCATGAAACCTTGTGAAACACAGCTCCAGTTTCCGGAATCTGCATTTTCACCATCCAGTCAAGCTCATACTTTATTTCTTCCAGAATCTTTTCAGAAGAAAACGCATCCTTGTTGTGCTCATAGGCAAGCATCAAGTCGCATACAGCCTTTGCCGCAGGAACAACATAGCGTCCGTAGTCGCCAGCATCATGCCAGCCGCCGTTTACATCATAAGAAGTTTCAACATTTCCATACACAACAGCGCGCATGGAATGACATTCAGGATGTCCAAAATATGAATCCTTGACTTCCGTTCCGCATCTCTGAAGATAGAAAAATCTTACTGCGCTTTTTAAAATTTCATCATAAACATCGCTCGAAATTTTGAACTCAAACGACTCGCCGTACTTTCCAGCCTTGACTTTATAGCTTCCTTCAGCAGAAAGCTTTGAAAAATCCGCAACCGCAGTCTGCTCCCCGGAAGCCTCATTGAACCTTGCATTCTTCAGCTTGCCGGAAAAAACAACATCGCCGGTTTTAGCATCCACAACATCAAAAGCGCCCGAAATTTTCGCTTTCTTCCTTGAGCGGACAACAGCAGTTTTTTTTGCGCCTGGCAAAAATCCCAGTTGGTTCAGGTTCACATTGGATGTTGTAGTTGAAGTAATAATCTCTGTAATTCCAGAAGCATCAACAAGCTCAAGATTAAAGTTGTCAAAGAAAATAGAATGGCCTTTCATTCCATCAGGGCAGTCTTTTCCCATTCCAACATTCAAGACGAGGCGCGGAGAAAAATCAGTAGGCTCACGCATCGTAAACGTAGTTTCAATATGCCTGGTTTCTTTTCCCACGGAATCCCAGCCGCCGACATAGGCATGGTAGTCTTTTCCATTTACCTGAAGCCGCCATTCAAAAGTTCTATCTATAGAAGAATGAACATCAAAAGAATATTTATAAACGCCGCCTTTATACAATGAAAATCCGTCAAAATACGGCTGAACCGCATACTCGTAAGGCCCGGGATTTTTTATGCGGATTTCCATTTCTCCATTTTCAGTTACAAGCTGTTCCGCGCTTCCGTTTGAAAGGAACATATCCCAGAATTTTTTCCCCTTGCTGAAATCCCCGTTTTTTATAAGATTTGAAGTTGTTTCAGGCTCTTCGTAATCTTCGTTTTTTGCAGATTTTCCAAAGGCAAATGAAACAAACAAAGTCAATGCCGCCAAAAGAGAAAAAATCAGTTTTTTCATATAATCTCCTAAAAATATGCAGCTGACTTGACACCCGACCTAGATTATAACCCCCTTTTTGCAAATTAGAAAGATGTGAAGTAAAAATTTCATAAAATTCATAAAAATTCCGCCATTCTTAGTCCTTCCGCCCGAATAAAAAAAATCCCCGCGCAAGAAACAAAGCCTCGCACGGGGAAATATCAGGCAAAAACTAGGCCCTTCCATAAAGATGCGTAAAGTGCGCAAGGAACTTTCTCGCATCCTCTGTGAACTGCTCTTTTGAAGCGCGCCACTTCCAGTTGTTTCCAACCGTTGACGGAATGTTCATGCGCGCCTCCTTGCCAAGTCCAATCAGATCCTGCATAGTAAGAATACAAGTATTTGCAACGCTTGACATTGCGGCAATCATCATTTCCTTTACAACATCACGGTTTTCTTTTACGCGCAGATACTCCTTTGCGTTTTCCACATCATTTTTAGAAGCTGTCTCTGTCCAGCCAAGGATAGTGTCATTGTCATGAGTTCCTGTGTAAACAACGCAATTCTGTGTGTAGCGGTAAGGAATGTAGTCGCTTGTCTCGCGGGAATCAAATGCGAACTGAAGAACCTTCATTCCAGGAAAACCAGAATCCCTCAAAAGCTGCTTCACGCTGTCTGTAAGGAATCCCAAGTCTTCCGCGATAACAGGCATCTCGCCGAACTGCTCCCTAAGAGAGTTGAACAAGTCCATTCCCGGTCCCTGGCGCCACACTCCGACCTTCGCGTTTGTAGAGCCGTAAGGAATACAATAGAAAGAATCGAATCCGCGGAAATGATCAATTCTGATTATGTCATAAATCGCCATGCTTTTTTCAAGGCGTTTTTTCCACCAGGCATATCCCGTCTGTTTCATGTATTCCCAGTTGTATACAGGATTTCCCCAAAGCTGTCCGTCTGCGGAAAATCCGTCCGGAGGGCATCCTGCAACTTCAACAGGCTTGTAATTTCCGTCAAGCAAGAACTGGCTTGGATTTGACCACACATCGGAACTGTCCGCCGCAACATAAATAGGAATATCGCCGATAATCTGAATCCCCTTTTCGTTGGCATATTTTTTCAAAGCATACCATTGCTTAAAAAAGAAGTACTGAAGAATTTTGTAGTACTGCATCCGCTCAGCAGATTTATTCTTCCAGGATTCAAGAGCTTCCAGCTTTCTGCAGCGGATATCTTCCTCCCAGAAATCAAATGCAATTCCTCCGTGGGCATCCTTTATTGCCATAAAAAGAGAATAGTCATCAAGCCAGAATGAATTTTCCGCACAAAATGAATCAAAATCATCCGGGATATTCTTATTAAAATTTTTCTGGATTATTGAAAAAATTTTATGCCGCTCTATATAAAGTGTTCCGTAATCCACATAATGTTCATTTCCACCCCAGTTTACATTCTCATAGTCGGATTTCTGCAAAAATCCCTGCTCAGCCAAAAAGTCGAAGTCGATAAAGTAAGGATTTCCCGCAAAAGTGGAAAAGCTTTGGTAAGGAGAATCTCCGTAGCTTGTAGGACAAACTGGAAGAATCTGCCAGTACTTTTGATCTGCGCTTTTTAGATAATCAACAAATTCATAGGCGCTTCTGCCCATTGTTCCAATTCCTGTTTTTCCAGGCAAAGATGAAATGTGCATCAGCACACCGCAAGCACGTTTGTTCAACATATATTTCCTCGTAAATTGAAATTATTTATTCACAATCGATTTTACAGTTTCGCCCTCAACAAATTCAAAAGGAATAATCTTATGAACTGACGGAGCTTTTTTTTCAACGCAGTCTATAAAAGTTTTCAGCCCTTGTATGGCTAAATCCTCGCTCGACTGCTTTATTGTTGTGATTCTAGGGCAGTAAAAATCCGCAATGGAAAGCCCGTCAAATCCAATTACAGAAATGTCGTCCGGAATCGAATAGCCAAGCTGCCTAAGCTTGCGGCAGGCTCCGATTGCCATCACATCGGACATACAGAAAATTGCTGTCAAGTCCGGAACTTTTTTTACAAGCTCTTCAGCCGCAGCAGAGCCGCCGTCAAAACTATACCGTGTTGTAACATAGGAGCTTTCAAAGTCAAAATCAAGTCCTTCAAGCTCAAGCCCTTCAATAAATCCGTTGTAGCGGTTTTTTGAAGTTTCTGAACTTTCAAAGTCGCCGCCAATCACTCCGATTTTTGTGTGTCCGCGCTTTACAAAATACCGGGCAACATATAAAGACGCCTGAAATTCATCTGTGCTTACACTTGAAAGATTCTCGAAGCCTTCCTTTTTAGGCTTTGTTGTTATAAGAATACACGGCACCTTTATTTTTGCAAAGTCATCAGAAAATCTTTCAGGATTTCCGCCTAAAAATATAAATCCAAGCGGCTTCTTCTCATAATAAATATTTAAAGCGCACTGGGCTTCATTGCTGTATTCGCCGACAATCTTGTTGTCATACTCATCAAGAATCACAACACTTGCATTATATGGAAGCTTTTCAATACGCTTTTGCATAAGCTCAAGGATATTATAAAAAAGCATATTGTTGGTGCCTTTCACTATAATGACAATTGTCTTGCTTCCGCGGGACTTAAGCTCTTTAGCATTCTTATTAAGAACAAAGTCATGCTTGCTTACAACTTCCAGAACCTTTTTCCGCATTGCCTCGCTTACATAAGCCTGATTATTTAAAACGCGGGAAACAGTTCCAACAGCACAGCCGCACTCTTTAGCAATATCTTTGATTGTCATGCAAAACCTTCCTGATTTTTAAATAACCTTCTGCTTCTACATAAAAATGAGGCAAAAGAGCGGAAGTCCGCCCTTAAGCCTGAAATTTTCTAGCCTTTTACAGCTCCTGAAATTACACCCTTTATAATGTACTTCTGGGAAGCAATATAGAAAGCCACAATCGGAATAATCGCAAGAACAAGCATCGCCATGAATCCGCCGTAATCTGTGGCGCCATAGGCTCCCTGCATTGCAATCTGAATTGCGACAGGAACCGTCTTGTGGTCAGTGCCCAAGATAAGATATGGAAGCAGATAGTCGTTCCAGACCCACATTGAATTCAAGATTGAAACAGTAATAATCGTAGGCTTCAGAATCGGGAAAACCACAAGGAAGAAAGTCTGAAGCGGATTGCATCCGTCAATTTCTGCCGCCTCTTCAATTTCAAGAGGAACAGCCTTTACAAATCCTGTGAACATGAACACAGAAAGTCCCGCGCCGAATCCAAGGTAAACAAGCACGATTCCAAACACGTTGTCAAAGCTTATCCTGTTTACGATAAAGGTCATTGTATACATAACCATCTGGAACGGAACAATCATGCTGAATGCAAACAAGAAGTAAACCGCCTTTGTAAATTTATTCTTTACACGGACAATGAACCAGGACGCCATTGAAGTGCAGACAATAATCACAAGAACAGAGGCAATTGAAACCCAGACAGAGCGAATAAATGAAATAAAGAATCCCGAGGACGAAAGTCCGTTCAAATAGTTCTCAAAGCCTACAAAAGTCTCCGAATCCGGCAAGGCAAACGGCGCGCTTGAAATAAAGAGACGGGACTTAAAAGAATTGAGCAAAACAAGCAAAATCGGAACTAAGAATACAGCTGAAAGCAAGCAAAGAAAAACAAAAACTATTGTGTTGCTGCAGGTCTTCTGCCTTGAAAGTGTCATTGTTCAACCTCCTTCTGGTTTGTAAGCTTAAGCTGAATAAATGCAATAGCCGCGACTATGATAAAGAAAATAACAGCCTTGGCCTGTCCAACTCCGTGCCAATTCATATTTCGGCCATAGAAAGTATTGAATATATTCAAAGCAAGCATTTCTGTTGTTTTCTCAGGAGCGCCTGCTGTCAACGCCAAGTTCTGGTCAAACATCTTGAATGTATTTGTAAGCGTAAGGAATGTACATATTGTAATCGAAGGCATTACCATCGGAATCTTAATCTTAAAAAGAACAGTCATTGAAGAAGCTCCGTCAATTTCAGCCGCCTCAATCAGGTCATTCGGAATGTTCTGAAGTCCGGCAATATAAATTACCATCATGTATCCGATAAGCTGCCAGTTTGTAAGAATTACAAGTCCCCAGAATCCAAACTGCGTCTTGAAAGTTATATCCATCTTGAAATGTGAAAGGACACCGTTTATGAGAAGATTCCAAATATAGCCCAAGACAATTCCGCCGATTAAATTCGGCATAAAGAAAATCGAACGGAAAACTGCGACTCCCTTAAGCTCCCTTGTAAGAAGAACCGCAAGTCCGAATGCAAAAACATTTACAGTTACAATTGAAACAACTGTAAATAATGAAGTAAATCCCAGGGCGTGAATAAACTCATTGTCAGCAGTAAAAGCTTTTACATAGTTTTCCAAGCCAACCCATGTAGCATCTGTAACAGTAGGAAAATTTGTGAAAGAAAGCCCGATTCCCATTAAAAAAGGAATCACAAAAAACATTGCAAATGCCAGCAAAGTGGGCAAAAGAAATATAGGGAAATACCCCGCCAATGGTTTTTTCATTTTTCACCTCTGAAGAATAGAAAGGCATTCCTGCGGCAAAACAATTGCATGATAAGCTCCACCGCAGGAACAGATATATTTTTAACTAATGAAGGACTGTTAAATTTGCGGCGAAAACCGCGCAGCGCGGAACCTTTTCAGGCCCCGCAAAAATTCTACATATTAGATTCTTTTTCCCATGTAGAAACAACATCAGCGGCAACATCATCCCAGCTCTTTGAGCCCTGTGCATATCTGAGCAAAGAAGCTCCGAAGTTGTCCTTGAATGTCTGTGAAGGGAACAATGTGAAGTTCCATGCAACAGAAGTAATTCCAGGCTTGCTCATCCATTTGCTGATTTCAACTGCAAGTGGATCTGTAGGACGCTCGCTGTCAGAGAAAGTATCAAACGGAGCGATAAATCCGAGCTTGTTTGTTACATAGTTCTTTCCAAAGTCGCTGGAATAGAGCCAGTATACGAAGTCTGCTGTAGCCTTCTGCTCTTCTGCTGAAGCCTTTGCGTTGATACAATAGAAGTTCTCAGTTCCAATGCACAAGCCCTGTGACTCTTCGCCTTCAACTCCAGTATAGATTGGAAGATATTTTACATTTTCTGGAAGAACCTTGTTTCCTGTAACGCCGGCAACCTGTCCCCATGCCCAGTTTCCGTTCTGAACCATTACACATTTTTCAAGAGCGAATTCCGACATAGAATCTGTAACAGTCTTTGTTCCAACTGTCTTGCGGTCAACTGTTGAATCATTCAGGTAAAGGTCAAGAATATTCTGGAATTCTTTTCCATACTGGAAGCTGATTTTCTTTGTAGCGTCAGAAGCAAGATCAACATTGTTGTTCTTGAATTCATAGTAAACTGGAAGGTTTGCAAGGTGTGTCTGCCATCTCCAGTCCTCGCCAGCCTTCAGTGATGTAGAGGCGAAAACACCGTCAATGCCAAGAGCGCCGGCATTCTTCTGCATATCATCAGCAACAGCCTTGAGCTTTGCAAAGTTGTTTACTTCCTCCATGCTTGAATATGGAACAGCCTTGTTAGGAAGCGCAAAATATTTGTCTGTAAGAGCCTTGTTGTAAATGATTCCGTAGCCTTCTACAACATAAGGAACACCGTAAACTCCGTTTCCAGAAGTTACAGCCAGAGACTTGTCTGAAAGATGCTTATAGATTTCTGTCTTTGAAAGATCTGCGCAGTATGACTTCCAGTTTGCGTATCCGCGAGGTCCGTTGATCTGGAAAAGTGTCGGAGCCTCTTTTGTTGACATCTTTGACATAAGAGTTGATTCATAGGCGTTGTTTGCCGCTGTCTCAACAACAACTTTTACACCTGTCTCTTTCTCGTACTCATCTGCAAGTTCCTGATAAACACCTGCAACCTCTGGCTTGAAGTTCAAGTAGCGGACTGTAAGCTGTTTTTTTCCGCCGCATGAAGCAAGCATGAAAACTGAAGAAGCGGCCATAGCAACGGCAGCTGCAGCTTTAATAATTTTTTTCATTTTTTCCTCCTCGAAAAATAAAAAGCAAGTAAATGCATAGCATGGAACGTGGAAACGTTTCCATGATTTCAGTATACACATTATAAAAATATTGTCAATTTTTTTTTCAAAAGTTTAAATTTTGTGAATTTCATTTTATTTATTTTAGAAATTTGTCATATTTTTATGGAAACGTTTTAATAATTCAGCGCATTCTTACTGCCGCCGTCATGTTTTCTGCTTCATATCCTGTTGAAATCATCATATTTATACACTAAAATTGCATATATTTAACATTGGAGCATTTATGACATCACAAATGATTGCAAAAATCATAGCCTTTGCATTGTATCTCGGATTCATGGTTTATATCGGGCTTAGAAATGCAAAGAAAAACAACAGTTCCTCCGATTTTTTTCTGGGAGGAAGAAAACTGGGGCCTTGGGTTACAGCGTTAAGCGCGGAAGCCTCCGACTCGTCCGCATGGCTTTTAATGGGGCTTCCCGGACTCTGCTATCTTGGAGGAATAAAGGAAACTTTCTGGACAGCAATCGGACTCATAGCAGGAACTTACCTGAACTGGCTTTTTGTCGCAAAGCCGCTGCGCCGCTGCACAATCGCATTCGGAGACTCAATAACAATTCCTGAATTTTTTACGAACAGATTCAAGGACAGAACTCACCTCCTTTCGCTTATCTCTGTCATCTTCATTGTTCTTTTCTTTACTATTTATACAGCATCAGGATTTGTTGCCTGCGCCAAGCTTTTCAACTCTGTTTTCAACCTTCCTTACCATGCGGGTCTTGCAATCGGGCTCGTCGTAATCCTTGCATACACAATAATGGGAGGATATTTCGCTGTCTGCACAACAGACTTCATCCAGGGGCTTTTAATTTTTGTGGCGTTTGTCGTCTCATCGCTGATTGCAGTTTTTGCGCTCGGCGGACCTGAGCAAGCATTCGCAAAGGCAGCGGAATTCAGCGAAAAAGCCATAAACGGAGAATTCGGCGCAGAAATGCTTGAAAAATTCACTGCAAACAAAAACTACAGCGCAAGCTCCATTGTCTCAGCTCTCGCATGGGGACTCGGATACTTCGGAATGCCGCACATCATTGTCCGCTTCATGGGAATCCGCTCCGAGGAAGAGCTTACAAAAGCGCGGAGAATCGGAACTGCATGGATGGTCATTTCATACATCGGAACCTTTATAATCGGAACTCTTGGAACCGCATACCTTATGCCGGAGCTTCTTTCCGGAGGCGCCTCTGAAACCGTCTTCAGCGAGACTATGCTTAAAATGTATCCATCGTTCATAGCGGGGCTTTTCCTCTGCGCCATCCTTGCAGCGTCGATGAGCACAGCAGACAGCCAGCTTCTCTCGGCGGCAAGCGCAGTAAGCCTGGATTTGTTCAAGGGAATCATAAAGAAGGACGCGGATGAAAAGTCAGTGCTGAATGTGGGCCGCATAACCGTCTTTGCAATCGCTGCGGTCGCATTTTTCATTTCGCTGAATCCGGAAAGCTCTATATTCGGACTTGTAAGCTATGCGTGGGCAGGATTCGGAGCAACATTCGGACCTCTCGTGCTGCTTGCCCTGTTCTGGCGCGGAATGACAAACAAAGGCGCAATTGCCGGTCTTGTTGCGGGCGGAATCACAGTTGTTCTCTGGCACAATATGTCCGGCGGAATTTTCAGCATATATGAAATTCTTCCAGGATTTATAATCTGCCTTGCTGTTTCCATAGCAGTAAGCCTTGCTGATAAAAACAAGGACGCTGAAATGCTTGCGGAATTCGACAAGTACAAGTCAATAAAATAAAATCCAGCAGCGGAATAAAAGTTCCGCTGTTTTTTTTGCGGAAATCTACCCATAATTTCGAGCTAACTATAATCAATATAAAAAAATAGCTAACAGTCGAGATTCGTCTGTCAAAACCGCCCGATATTCGGGCTACAACGCAGTTTTGCCTTGAAACTATCATCGTTGCCGCTTTCGCGGCAGCAAAACTGAGTGTTTTTGCCATCCGCCTCTCTCCTTGCCACTATTTTTTTCGGAAATCTATTTACAAACGTTTCTTTTAGTAGTAACATAAGGTCAAGAATGTGAGGAATTATGAAAAAATTTATTTTTATCGCGGCCTTGTTTTCCGCATTTTCACTTTATGCAAAGCCGGCAAAAAAAGTCAAAATAGGAATTGCAAAAATTGTTCAGCACGTCGCCCTGGATGATATTGAGCGCGGTGTGATTGACGCAATAAAAGACGCCGGAATTGACGCAGACTACGATCTGCAGAACGCCAACGGAGATGTCGGAACCGCAGCCCAGATTGCAAACCAGTTCAAGGCGGAAAAAGTCGATGTCGCAGTCGGAATAGCAACGCCAGTTGCAGTCGCGCTCGCCACTGCGATAAAAACAACGCCGGTCGTATTTGGAACAGTCACGGATCCAGTGGGCGCCGGGCTTGTTTCAACAGTGGAACATGGACAGCGCAACGTAACAGGAATGAGCGATGCAATTCCCACAGAGCAACACATAAAGATTTTTAAGGAGGCCGCCGGAATAAAGACGCTCGGATATATTTACACCAGCAACGAGGACAATTCCGCAACAGCCCTTTCACTCGTGGAAAAAGGATGCAGGGAGGCTGGAATAAAGCTTGTGGCGCAAAGCATCACAAAGTCCGACGAAGTAAAGCAGGCTGCGGAAGCAATTGTAAACCGTGTAGACGGAATTTATCTTTCCACGGACAATACAGTTTTCAGCGCGATTGCAAGCCTTGTAAACGTCTTTAGAAAAGCCAGAAAACCAATTTTCTCAGGAGATGTTACAGCGGCAAAGGAAGGCGGAATTTTTATGGCAAGCGGATTCAACTATTACAAGGCAGGACGGGCAACAGGAGAAATGGTTGTAAAAATTCTTAACGGCGCAAAGCCATCAAGCCTTCCTGTAAAATTTATGACCGATCCTTCGGATTCAGATTTTCTGATTGACTTTGACTCAGCGGAAAACTGCGGAATTTCGATAGACCAGAAATATATTGATTCAGCGAACCTCATATATCAGAATGGAAAACTTTCAGAAAAACAAAGCGGCTTATGATTTCATCAATAATTATTGAAGGCTTGATTTATGGAATAATGGTTCTGGGTGTTTTTTCAACATTCAGGGTCTTGAATTTCTGCGACATGACAGTTGACGGCTCGTTTCCCCTGGGAGCCTGCGTTCTTGCCGCCTGTCTTTTAAAAGGCATAAACCCGGCGGCGGCAATTTTCATTTCATTCTGCGCGGGAGCCGTCTCCGGTCTTGCAACAAGCGCAATTTACACAAAGCTGAAAATTCCAGACTTGCTTGCAGGAATTCTCACAATGACAATGCTTTATTCCGTGAACCTCAGAATAATGTCAAACAAGGCGAACGTTTCCTTCCTGAAAATTCCGACGCTGTTTTCAAGAATTTCTGACTCAATGTATGAATACTTCCCGTCAATTGATCCGCAGTGGGGAATTGCCGCTTTTCTGGTCGTTTTTGTCCTGGCATTAAAGACGCTTCTGGATTTGTTTTATCATACCGACCTGGGGCTTACAATGGGCGCGC
Source organism: uncultured Treponema sp. (assembly GCA_964607295.1). Taxonomy (GTDB): domain Bacteria; phylum Spirochaetota; class Spirochaetia; order Treponematales; family Treponemataceae; genus Treponema_D. The sequence goes on from CAZSJX010000017.1 coordinate 16,234, forward strand.
TCGGAGCAAATCCGCAGCTTATAATTTCGCAGGGAATAAATCCAAGCATTCTAAGAGGAATCGGCATTTGCTTTGGAAACGGGCTCGCGGCGCTTGCAGGCGCATTTGCGGCTATGTACAACGGATTTGCGGATGTCGGAATGGGAACTGGAATCGTAGTTTCAGGCCTTGCATCCCTAATGCTAGGAGAATTTGCAATCCGCTCGAACAAAATTTCAGTGCAGACATTCCGGGTAATCGCAGGCTCCTTGATATACAGGGCGCTTATGATGCTCGCCCGCAGCTACGGATACAAAATCCACATAACGCCGAATGACCTGAAGCTTGCAACAGGAATTTTGATAATAGCATGCCTGATTATTTCCCGCACAAATTTAAAAGAAAAATTCAGGCTGGCCTCTAAAAACGGAGCATTAAAATGATTGAGCTAAAGAACATTGGAATCACATTCAACAAAAATACTCCAGATGAAAACACTGCGCTAAAGAATATAAACCTTTCAATTAATAGAGGAGACTTTATAACCGTAATCGGAAGCAACGGAGCCGGAAAATCAACCCTGTACAATATTATTTCCGGAACGCTCTCGCCGACAGAAGGCTCTATTTTCCTTGAGACAGAAACCGGCGTAAAAGACATCACAAAGGACAAGGAGTATAAGCGCGCGAAGTATATCGGACGAATTTTTCAAAATCCGCTTTTAGGAACAGCAGGCAAGATGTCGCTTGAAGACAACATGGTTATCGCATCAAAAAAAGGCTTCAAAGGACTAAAAATCAGCCTGAACAACAGAACTCGGAATTTTTTCAGGGAAGAGCTGTCCAAGCTGAACATGGGACTTGAAAACCGGCTTGGAGACAACGTTGAATCTTTTTCCGGCGGACAAAGGCAAGCTCTTACGCTTCTTATGGCTGTAATGTCGAGGCCTTCCCTCCTTTTGCTTGATGAGCACACAGCAGCCCTTGACCCTTCAAATGCCGCGATTGTAATGGAGCTTACCCAGAAATTCGCAAAGAAATACAGCCTTACAGTGATGATGGTGACTCACAATATGCAGCACGCGCTTGACTGCGGAACAAGGCTTTTAATGATGGATTCAGGCGAAATTATAATGGACATCGGAAAAGAAGAAAAGCAAAGGCTTACAATGGATTCTATAGTTGAAAAATTCCGCAGCATAAAAAAACAGTCTCTTCAGAATGACCAGATGCTGCTCCAGTAAGCAAGGAAACATTCCGTTAATTGTATTTTTCCATTAGCCTTGCTATAATCTGTCAATATGAGAATTTGGCTTAAATATTTAATCGGCATTGCAATCGGCCTGATTTCCGCACTTGTTTTTCCGCCTTCAACAGCGCAAGGACAAGCGGCTCTTGATTTTATTGTGGAAATTGCAGTCCGCTTCGGAAGATATGCGCTGCTTCCTGTTTTATTTTTTTCTGTTTCAATTTCATTTTTCAAGCTCCGGGATGAAAAGCTTTTAACAAAAGCCTCCGCATGGACATTCGGCGTAATATTTTCATCATCATTCGCTCTTATGCTTCTGGGGCTTGTTTCCGCGCTTGCAATAAAGCTTCCAAGAATTCCAATAACAACAGAGAAAGCCTCGGAAATTTCAGCATTTGCATGGCAGAGCTTAATAACAAAGCTTTTCCCTTTCTCTGGATTTGAATCCTTGATGGACGGAGCTTACCTTTTGCCGTGCTTCATATTCGCAGGGCTTGCAGGCGCAGGAGCCGCCAGCGATAAAAACGCGTCAAAAGCCGCGGTTGGAATTTTTGACTCGCTGAGCAAAGTCTTTTATATCGTCCTGAGCTTTTTCATTGAAATTTTTGCAGTCGGAATGATTGCCGTAATGTGCCGCTGGACCATAGATTTTGCTTCAGCAATAAGCAGCGGTGTCTACAACGGGCTTATAATAATGCTGACAGCCGACCTGCTTATTGTAGCATTCATTGCATACCCGCTTGCGCTACGGCTTATATGCCACGAAATGCATCCTTACAGAGTCCTGTATGCTTCCCTTTGCCCGTTTCTAGTCGCATTTTTCAGCGGGGACACAAACCTTGCGCTGGCATTGAGCCTGCGGCACGGAAAGGAAAGCCTCGGAATAAAAAGGCGCATCAACGCGTTTTCGTTTCCGCTTTTTTCTATTTTCGGACGAGGCGGCGCGGCTTTAGTTCAGGCGGCGGGATTCATTCTTATTCTGCGCTCTTACTCCAGCCTTGGAATTCCTGTGCTCGACATTTTTTGGATTGCAGGAGTTTCATTTCTGCTTTCATTCGCCCTGGCAGAAATTCCTCTAGGAGGACCGTTCGCGGCAATAACCACAATGTGCATTCTGTACGGACGCGGCTTTGAATCCGGCTACCTTCTTCTAAAAAATGCCGTTCCTGTTATCTGCGCCTATGCGGCTGGAATTGACTCGCTCACCGCAATGTTCGGAAGCTATATAATCGCTGTAAAAACAAAAATGATTCAGCATCAGGAGCTCAGGAAATTCATTTAAAATGAACATCTGCCTTTTTTCACAGGAAGAAATTTCAAATCCTCTTGATATTCAGGACGAGCGCGCCCAGCATATCCTGAAAATTCTGCACAAAAAAGAAGGCGAAAGCTTTTCAGCAGGAATCATCAGAGGACAAGCTGGAACCGCTGTCATAACAAAAATCATCACTGAGGAAAAAAAGTCCGCCGATGGAAAAAAAACATTCAAAGGCGGAAAAATTTTCTTTGAGTTTACGCCGATATCTGACGGAAAAAAACTTTACCCTCTTAAAATGATTATTGGATTTCCGCGGCCGATTCAGCTCAAGCGGCTTCTACGCGACATGGCTTCACTTGGAGTGCAGGAAGTCCACCTTACAGGAACAGAGCTTGGCGAAAAATCATACCTGAAATCAGATCTTGCGGAAAAAGGAGAGGCTGAAAAATTTCTAATTGACGGAAGCGTCCAGGCGGGCTCCACGCAAATTCCGCGGCTATTCATTCACCAGTCGCTGAAAAGCTGCCTTGAGCAGATTCCGCTGGAAGGAAGTCTTTTTGCACTTGACAACATAGAACCCGACAAAAGCCTTTCATCAGCGCTAAAACTCCCGTCAAGCAAGGTGGTCGCCGCAATCGGAAGCGAACGCGGCTGGACAAATTCCGAGCGGAACCTTTTCAGGCAAAACGGCTTTAAAATTCTAAGCATGGGAAAAAGAATTTTACGCACAGAAACTGCCGCAACAGCCGCCACCGCGCTCATTCTGGACTCAATGGGAGCCCTGGACTGAATGATAAAGCGCACAGGACACGCATATCTTCCGCTTCATACCGGAACTGTTCCAAAATGGCTGGCAGACAGGATGAAAGACCTTGGAACGCTGATTGTAGAATCCCTCCTGATTCAATACGGAAAAAAGGAAGTCCTAAAAAGGCTCAGCGACCCTTTGTGGTTTCAGTCATTCGGAGCAGTTCTTGGAATGGACTGGCATTCTTCCGGAATAACCACAAGCGTAATGTACGCACTAAAGCGCGGAATAAATCCGCGGGCAAGAGAATTCGGGCTTTGCATTTGCGGCGGAAGGGGAAAATATTCGCGCAGGACACCGCAGGAGCTTTTATATCTAAGCGAAGCGACCGGCCTGGACGGAGATTCACTTGTAAACGCAAGCCGTCTCGCAGCAAAAGTAGACGGAGCGGCTGTTCAAGACGGATTCCAGCTTTACCAGCACAACTTTATTTTAACCGACAAAGGAGACTGGGCAATTGTTCAGCAAGGAATGAATCCCCAGGCAAAAACCGCGCGCCGCTACCACTGGTCCTCCCAAGGACTGGATTCATTTGTTGACGAGCCGCACTCAGGAATTACAGGAGAAAACAAAGGCCTGATTTTAAATCTCACAGACTCTTCCGCCTCCACAACAAGAAATTCAATTCTGGGTCTTTCACGCGAAAATCCCGAAAAAATAATTGCTGAAATCAAATCCGTGCAGAAATTCGGACTGCCGCAAAAAATCCAGCAGGAGCTGTTTGAAAATGAGACTCAAGGCGAAAGAATCCTAGTCCTGCCCGCGCATCATGAAGTTACAGAAAAAGACGTGGATTTAAAGCGGCTTGGGGCGGTTCTTGCCGCCGCCTATGAAAGTCCGCCAGAGAATTTTGAAAGCCTGCTTCTGACTCCAGGACTTGGCCCCAGAACGCTTCAGTCTCTGACTTTAATCAGCGAGGTCATAAACGGAACTCCAAGCAGATTCAAGGATCCCGCAAGATTCAGCTTTGCCCACGGCGGAAAAGACGGACACCCGTTTCCAGTTCCGCTTAGAATATATGATGAAAGCATAAGAATTCTTGGGGACGCAATAGAAAAATCCAGGCTCGGATACAACGACAAGAGCCAATGTATAAACAGGCTTCATGCGGCCGCGCTCCAGATAGAGAAAAACTGCGATCCAAAAGCCGACTTTAAAAAGACAGTCAGCTATGAAAAGCAGAATTCTGTCCGCTGGGGAGGAAAAACTGTCTAGCGCCTGCTAAGAATTTTATTTACAAGGGCAGTTCCTATAAACTGAATAAGCTCAACAAGCACAAGAATAACAACAACCGCAGCAACCATCACATCAGTACGGAATCTCTGGTATCCATACCGGATCGCCAAGTCTCCAAGACCGCCGCCACCGATTGTTCCTGCCATTGCGGAATATCCAATCAGGTTTATAATTGTAAGCGTTATCCCGGAAATCACAGACGGAAAAGCTTCCGGAATAACAACCTTGTAAATAATCTGCCAGTTTGTAGACCCCATGGCGCGCGCCGCCTGAATCATTCCAATGTCAACTTCGCTCAAAGCAGTCTCTATCACACGGGCAACAAAAGGAGCCGCGGCAATGCTAAGCGGAATAATTGTAGCTTCTGTTCCAATGCTGGTTCCAAGCATAAGCCGTGAAAGCGGAAAAAGCACAATCATCAAAATAATAAACGGAAAGGACCGCAGCACATTCACAATGCGGCTTAAAATCTGGTTCAGAACAGGGCGCGCAGAAATTCCGGCCGGATTCGTAATGTACAGCAAAACGCCTACAGGAAAACCAAGCACAAGAGAAAACAGCGTGGAAAAGAAAACCATTTCCAAAGTCTGCAAGGATGACTGCCCGACTAAAACAAAAATCTGACTCATTTTTTTCCTCCGGAAACATCTTCAACAATAATTCCCTGCTCCCTTAAAAAAGCAAGAGCCTTTTCCAGCTCAGCCTTTTTGCCGGAAAAATCAACAAACATAGCGCCAATATCTTCATTTTTTATATGCTGAATTCCTCCAGCCCTGATATTGAACTCCACATCAAACTGCTTTGCCATGCGGCTTAGAACAGGCTCGCCAGTTTTTTCCCCGATAAAATGAAGCACAAACCGGCCGCCTTCATCAGACCACCGGACAATCTTATCCTTGGAATTTGAAGAAATTCCCCTCATGAACTCTTTTGTAACTTCTGACTTAGGGCAGCTGAAAATTTCTGTCACGCTTCCCTGCTCAACAATTTTTCCGGAATCAACAACAGCAACCTGCTCGCAGGCATCACGCACGACTTCCATCTGATGAGTAATCATCACAACGGTCAAATTCATTTTTTTCTGTATATCCCGGATTAAATTCAAAATCGATGCGGTTGTCTGCGGATCAAGGGCGCTCGTGGCTTCATCGCAAAAAAGAATGTCCGGCTGAGTCGCAAGGGCACGGGCAATCGCAATTCGCTGCTTTTGTCCTCCGGAAAGCGTGCTTATTGGCGAGGCGGCTCTGTCCTCAAGGCCAACAAGCTTAAGCATTTCCTGAACGCGCGGCTTTATAATATCCTTTGGCGTTCCGCAAATTTCAAGCGGATAGGCGATATTTTTTTCAGCGGTTCTTGAACTGAACAAGTTGAAATTCTGAAATATCATGCCTATTTTTCTGCGGCGCATAATAAGGTCCTTCTTTGCAAGGTTGTCAACCCTGTCATCACCGTAAAAAACCTCTCCCTCGTCAGGTTTTTCAAGAAGACTTATCAAACGCACAAGGCTGCTTTTTCCCGCGCCGCTTTTTCCGATTATTCCAAAAATCGTATTTTCAGGAATTTCAAGGGAAATTCCATTAACAGCGGCAATCTTTCCGTTCGGCCCTGAATATATTTTTTTCAAGTTGTTAAGTTTAATCTGCATAATAAAATAATAGTGAAATTCAAGTTCTACTACAAGAAGATTTTACTTATAGCTAAATATAGTTTTTTCTAATAAAAGCAAACTACCGTTAGTTTTTATTTTATTCCTGACTTTCCCCTTGCGATAAAGTCCATTTTTCTAGCTTGCCGGCGCAACGAATGATCAGGAGCCTTTATATTTTCAATCTGTACCTGATGACTGGCCCGCTCTTTATATTCGCTTGCCCAGACAGGAGGCAATGGGTGCAAATCACCTTTTTGAACATACTGGCCCCATTCTTCTGGCTCTGGAATTTCAAAGCTCATTTTCTCGCCAGTCACAGGATGTGTAAAAGCCAGAGTCCTTGCATGAAGAGCCAGCCTGTGGAAGGGGTCAGTTCTGGCCCTATAATTTTCATCTCCAGCAAGCGGATAATGCCTTGAAGCTAAATGCGCTCTTATCTGATTTTTCTTGCCAGTATCCAGTGAAAGCTCAAAAAGCGTGTGTGTTCTGCCTCTAAGAACAACACGGAAATTTGTGCGCGCCTCGCAGGTTTCAGATTTATCATCAAGCTTTTTGGGAACATAGCCCTGATGGCACGCATTTTTTGCCAGCGGCTCATCTATAAGCCCGAAATCAGGAAGCTCAGGATGATTTCTGCGCGGATTTTCAGCAACAGCCCTGTAAAGCCTGTCTGTAACCATAGACTTCCAGCTGGACATTATCTTCTTCTGTACCCTTTCATTCAGCGCAAACATCATGACACCGCTTGTATCCCTGTCCAGGCGATGGACAACAAAAGGCCGGTGGCTTTCAGAGAAAGATCCTTTTTTACGCATGATTTTTTCCAGAAGCTCAATGGCAGTGCGGGACTTGCTGCCAGGATACGGAACAGAAAGAAGTCCGGAAGCCTTGTTTATGACAACAATATCCTTGTCCTCATATAGAATTTCTATGCGCTCTTTTCCATAGTCAGGCTTGTTCTCTCTCTTATATCTTGTGCTGGCCTTTACAAAATGCAACGTCTCTTTCATTCTGTCAGATTATATAAGGAATCTGAATAAAGTTCAAACACCGCGCAGAAAGGAGAAAAAATATTAGACATCAAATGCTAAGAATGATAATATTAGCAGTAACTATTTTATACTGGAGATAAATATGGAACTGCCTTTGATCGATGTTGAAATTCCAAAGGGAACAACAGAAATAACAGGGACAACTTTTCACAACCACCGCATGGTGTCTTCTATAAAAATTCCGGAGAGCGTCCTTGTAATCGGGGAAAACGCCTTCGCCAACTGCGTAAATTTAAAGTCTATTGAGCTTCCGCCAAATTTGATGGCAATCGGAAAGCGGGCGTTCTACAACTGCGCCTCCCTTGAGTCCGTGGATATTCCGTGCGGAATCACAACAATTGAGGAAGGCACTTTTGAAGACTGCACAGGAATTCAGTCCATCGTCCTGCATGAAAATATCACCTCAATAAATGAAAGGGCGTTTGCGAACTGCACCGGCATAAAAAATCTCGTTCTTCCAGACAACCTGATTTCATGCGCGAAGTCAGCATTTCCTAACAGCGAAAAATATCTTCCAATCAACAGGAACTATAAATACGAAGACGGAATGATGGTCAACACTTTCAACAGCATGCTTCTGTTCTACAGCGGCGCCAGGAAAAACGTTTTAACACCAGACGGAATAAAGGGAATCGGAAAAAGAGCGTTTTTTGAAACCAGCATGGAATCCATAAGGCTCCGGGAAGGCGTTACAAGCATCGGAGAAGAATCATTTGTAAACTGCGGAGACAATGCGAAAGTTATAATTCCAGAGTCAGTGGACTTTATTGAAAGCAATGCGTTCGGCGCATCTGTAAAAATCTTCTGCAAAAAAACCTCGTATTCAGAAAACTGGTGCCGCAACAATCCAAACTGCGTCCAGCACGAGGACGAAGAATTTTAGTATTAGCCTATGCTAATTTGTGTTTTTAATATATATTTTAACCGGAAAAAATTCGGAGGAATATATATGAAACACAAAAATCTACGGAATTCACTTGCAGTAGCAATTTTCATAGTTGCGTCAGGAATTTCAATAGCTGTAATGTCAGCCTTTTCAAAACCAAAAGCGCTGCCAGACGGAACTTTTTCAGGCAAAGCAGACGGAAGAAACGGCACAATTGAAGTCGCATTTTCAGTAAAGGACGGAAAAATAGTTTCCACAGAAATTTTAAAAGAAGAGGAAACAGACTTTGCAAAACCTGCAATAAAGTCAATTCTTGAAAAATTCACTTCAACAGGAAAAGCAGCCGGAATTGATACAGTTTCAGGCGCAACAATAACTTCCAAGGCAACTTTAAAAGCTTTGGAAAATGCAATAAGTTCAGCCCTCGGAAATACAGAGCAGGCAAAATACAAAGACACTTCCTGCGACATTGTTATAATCGGAGCTGGCGGAGCCGGACTTTCTGCGGCAACAGAAGCTGCAAGCAAAGGCGCAAAAGTAATTGTCCTTGAAAAAATGGGAAACGCAGGCGGCAACACAATCTCTGCGACAGGCGGCCTTAACGCAAGCGAAACTTCAATTCAAAAGAAACTTGGAATTCAAGACACAAACAAGCAGTTTTTTGAAGACACAATGAAAGGCGGACACTACAAAAACAATCCAGAGCTTGTGCGCAACTTAGTTGAAAAATCCGCGGAAACCGTAGACTGGCTTATTTCAATCGGCGCAGATTTAACTGATGTTGGAAAAATGGCAGGCTCAACAAACAAACGCACCCACCGTCCGCAAGGAGGAAATGCAGTTGGCTCAAATCTGATTCCCGCACTTGAAAAGGCCGCTTTAAAAGCCGGAGCAGAAATCCGCTGCGCAAGCAAAGTTCTCGATATAATTGAAAAAGACGGAAAAGCTGCCGGTGTAAAAGTTTCTTCTGAAAGCAGCGAATACACAATCAGCGCAAATGCCGTGATAATCGCAACAGGAGGATTCGGAGCAAACCCGCAGATAGTCATTTCCTACAAGCCTGAATTTGAAGGCTTTGGGACTACCAACCATAAAGGCGCAACAGGAGACGCATTCGGCTGGACAGAAAAATTCAACGTGGCACTTACACAAATGGACGAAATACAGACGCATCCGACAGTTGTTCCAGGAAACGGCACAATGATTACAGAAGCTGTCCGCGGAAACGGAGCAATTCTTGTAAACCGCGATGGAAAAAGATTCTGCACAGAAATGGCGACACGCGATGTAATGTCAAAGGCGATTCTTGCGCAAAAAGGAAAAACAGCGTTTCTTGTATTTGACCAGGATGTTCGCGAATCTTTAAAGGCAATTGAAACTTATATAAAGAACGGACTTATTACCCAAGGTGAAACCACAAAAGAGCTTGCTGAAAAGCTAGAAATTCCTGCCGCGGAATTTGAAAAAACAATGGCGGAATACGGACAGATTCAAAAATCAGGGTTTGATCCTCTTGGTAGAAAAGCCTCAGAAATGCCGCGGCCGCTTACAAAAGCTCCGTTCTACGCAGTTGAAGTGGGGCCTGCTGTTCACCATACAATGGGCGGAATCACAATAAATACAAAGGCGCAGGTTATGGATACAGAAGGAAATCCAGTTCCTGGACTTTTTGCGGCAGGAGAAGTTACAGGCGGAATCCACGGAGCAAACCGCCTTGGAGGAAACGCAGTGGCTGACATTTGCATATACGGAAAAATTGCCGCAGATTCCGCTCTCGAAGAAATTAGAAAATAGAATGCAAAAAAACAGGCTGCCGGTAATTGGCAGCCTAAAATTATTCAGTAAAGGTATTTTTATACTTTTTTTGGAAGCAAATTTTCCGCCAGTTTTTTTCTTACTAAAGACGTAAAATTCCACCTTTTCTCCTATCAATTGCAACAATCCGCGCAATAAAGTAAAATGAACTTCAATTTAGAACTTTGAGGGATTTATGATTTTTTCACCTGTAGAAATTGAAGAAACTGTGAATATGTTCATGCGCCAGAAGCTTGACGTGCGCTGCATCACAATGGGCATATCGCTCTTAGACTGCGCGGATTCAGATGCAAAAAAAGCAAATCAAAAAATCTATGACAAAATAATGCGCTATGCAGGAAACCTCGTGCGCGTAGGACAGGACATAGAAAAAGAATACGGCGTTCCAATCATCAACAAAAGAATTTCCGTAACTCCAGTCGCGCTTGTGGCAGGAGCAAGCGGTGAAAAATCATACGTTGAATATTGCCGCACACTTGACAAGTGCGCAAAGGAGCTTGGAGTAAACTTCATAGGAGGATTCAGCGCGCTGGTCCAGAAAGGAATCACGCCGGCAGACAGGATTTTAATTGATTCAATTCCAGAAGCCCTTGCCACAACCAGCTTCGTATGCTCAAGCGTCAATGTAGGAACAACAAAGAACGGAATCAACATGGACGCTGTAAAGCTCATGGGCGAAACGATAAAGAAAACTGCGGAAGCCTCCAGCGGCTGCGAGGTCAACGGATGCGCAAAGCTTGTAGTCTTTACAAACGCGCCGGAAGACAATCCGTTCATGGCCGGAGCATTCCACGGACCGGGTGAAGGAGACGCTGTAATCAACGTCGGTGTTTCAGGTCCTGGCGTAATCCTTGCGGCGGCCCGCGAGTACAAAGGACGGCCAATCAATGAGCTTGCGGACGGAATAAAGAAAATGGCGTTCAAAATCACACGCATGGGACAAATGGTTGGAACAGAGGCCGCAAAAAGGCTTGGGGTAGGATTCGGAATTCTTGACCTGTCGCTTGCGCCTACTCCTGAAGTCGGAGACAGCGTTGCCCGGATACTTGAGGAAATCGGACTTGAGGGCGCAGGAGCTCCAGGAACAACAGCCGCGCTTGCGATGCTGACTGACATGGTAAAGAAAGGCGGCGTAATGGCCTCCACAAACGTAGGCGGACTGAGCGGCGCATTTATTCCAGTAAGCGAGGACGAGGGAATGATTAACGCCGTAAAGCAACATTCAATCACCCTTGAAAAGCTTGAGGCAATGACTTGCGTATGCTCGGTAGGACTTGACATGATTGCAATTCCAGGCAGCACGCCGGCCACAACAATCAGCGGAATCATGGCTGATGAAATGGCTATCGGAATGGTGAACAACAAGACAACCGCTGTGCGCCTTATCCCGGTTCCAGGAAAAAAAGCCGGAGACTGGGTGGAATTCGGCGGACTTCTAGGCGGATGCCCGGTAATCGATGTGAACAAATTCAGCTGCGCAGACTTCATAAACCGCGGCGGAAGAATTCCGGCTCCAATCCACTCATTCAGAAACTAGGCCGCCTTCTTTAAAATAACAGCGCAAAACCGCAAAAAGGCCTTGACAATCCCCCCCCCGGTAAAATGGAAGCGGAATCTTTTTTGGTTCCTACTTTATTTTACCAGGAGATTTTTATGAAACTCTCAAAATTTGTACTGGGGCTTGCGCTGCTTTCCGCACTGTGCTTTGCCGGATGTTCTGACGGAAGCTCAGGCGGCTCTAATTCAGACGGAAACAGAGGAACTCTTGACCTTAGAATTCAAAACAACGGAACAATTGCCGGCTCATCAAGATTTATAGAAGATGAAGCAGGCTCATCCACTGCCTATGAAGCAAGCACAGAACTTGTAAGTGCTGTTGCAATGAAAGACGGAATTCATTTTACAATCAAGAATCCTGCATCTATATCTGGAACTGATGAAAAATATAAAAACGGATGCAACTATATCGCCGTTTACCGCATTGAAAAAATAAACGGAGAAGATTTTCAGACAACAAATGCTGTAATAAACCATAAGCCATTTGACAACCCTGATGTAAAGGAAATCAATTTTACATACCCACTGTGCGAGGCAGGAGAAGTTTACAAGTTCAAAGTTCAGATTGAACCTGCAAGAGGCCAGGACGAAAATAGACAAGAACTCCCAGTAGACAGAGAACATTCTTACTGGCATTACCTGACAGTCAAAGCAAAAGGCGGAATCGGAGACATTGACTATTCCAACCTGAAAAATGGAGAATGGGCATTTGCAAGCTACAATGGTGAAACCGCAAATGTCTGGATAGAAAATGTTATTGCTCCACAGGACACTGTTGTACAAAATGTAAGCACTTATATCGATATCTTCTATGGCGACAAAGACTGGGATACTCCTGGAAAAACTGACTGGTACTGCAATTATGAAAATTCTAGCAAAGCTGAAAAAAATGTATATATCGAATTAAAACGCTGGGATGGAAAACCAATATCAGAGCTTTCAAGCACATTCTTTGCCCAATATAGCTTTACATTTGAAGTTCCTAGCTGCTACCCAGAAGTAAAACAATGGCGCACAGCAACTCTTGACACAGACCTTATAGAAGTAGACTAAAACGCAGTTCCACGCAACACTCCGGCAAAACGCCGGAGTTTTTTTTATTCAATCTACACAAAAGCGGATGCTTCATTTTCCACACACCGCCGTTATAGGCCTGTAACCAAATATTTAAAGGATTTTACAGATTTACAATAAAAGTGCTATAATAGACGCATGAAACACAATATGCAAATTTTACAGGAGCTGGCTGCAAAGAACGGCCCTCTTTGTGTCGGACTGGACACCGATCCGTCCTATATTCCGCAGAATCTGGCAGAGAAATTTTCTCCGGCGCAAGCAGTCCTTGAATACAACAAGCTTTTAATAAAAAAAATCGCAGAAGAAAAAAGCGCCTGCTGCTTTAAAGTGCAGATTGCCTACTACGAGGCGATGGGAATTGAAGGCCTTAAAGCCTATGCGCAGACACTGGAAGCCGTAAAAGAATCCGGACTTGTCTGCATTTCCGATATAAAGCGCGGAGATATTGCCGCCACAGCATCCGCGTATGCAAGGGCGCATTTTTTCGGAGACTTTGAGACTGATATAATCACAGTTAATCCCTACATGGGATTTGACACGCTGCGGCCTTTTACAGAGTTCTGCGCTTCCAAGGGAAAAGGCATTTTCGTCCTGCTTAGAACAAGCAATCCCGGAATGGCTGATATTGAACAGAAAGAACTAAAAGAAGGTGGACGTGTTTTAGACGAAGTTGGCAAAGAGCTGGAGCGTATCAACATTCAAATGAAGGAACTATTTCCAGAGCAGACCTGCAGCCCTGTAGGAGCTGTTGTAGGATGCACAGAAGAAAGCGACGCGCGTAGCATCCGGGAAGCCTACAAGGATATTTTCTTTCTGATTCCAGGCTACGGAGCCCAAGGCGGAGCCGCAAGCATCTGCGCATCTCTTTTAAAGAATGCAGGCGGAACAGTAAACTCTTCCCGAGGAATTCTGTGCGCATGGAAAAAGGATGCAGCCTGCATAAAAAAACAGCAGGACGGAATAAACCTTTCGTTTGACGACATAGTGGATGCCGCCGCAAGAGCCGCAATCGCATCAAAAAACGAGCTAACTAACATTCAGTAAAAGTTGACAAATACACAAACTAACGGTTGTTAATATAGCAAGGATATTTTATGGACAAGCCAGAAATTGACAAAGACGGAAACGGTGTTCTCTTTTCAGGAAAAGCAAAGGTTACAGAATGCAAGGAAATTCACAGCAATATTTTTCTTTTAGAAACAGAAGCCCTGCTTGAGCGGAAAACTCAGCTCTCGCCTTTGCCAGGACAGTTCTATCTTATAAAAAGCGCAAGGAGCAATGTTCAGTTCGGCCGCCCGATAAGCGTATATCATGCCGAACGCAAATCTGACACCATCCTAAGGGTACAGTTTTTAATCCTTCAGAAGGGAGAAGGCACAACAGAACTCTGCCACCTTCTGAAAAACGATTACATTGAAATGTCCGGTCCTTTAGGAAATAGTTTTGAAAAATCAGAAGGAAAGCTTTGCATTTGCGGCGGCGGAATTGGAATCGCGCCAGTTGCAAATTTCGCATCATCCCTTTCCCCGAAAAGCTACGATTTTTACGCAAGCTTTAAAAGCGGAACTTACGGACTGGAAAATGTAAAGCCAGACAAGCTTGTAGTAACAACCGATGACGGCTCAGTTGGAATCCACGGAATGATAACAGCGGCACTGACATCTGACACCATAAAAAAAGAAGGATACAGCGCAGTTTATGCCTGCGGACCTACTCCCATGCTTGCCTATATTCAAAAAGCTGCAAAAGAAGCCGGCGTAAAATGCTTTTTAAGCATAGAGAAGAAAATGCTTTGCGGAGCCGGAGCCTGTCTTGGATGCACAGTGCGCACAAAAGCAGGAAACCGCCGTGTATGCAAGGACGGCCCTGTTTTTGACTCCGAAATTCTGGAATTTACAAGGCCAGTTCAGTCAAAAAGAAATCCTCTGCCAGAAAACATGGAGCCAGATTTATCTGTTGAAATCGCAGGAATAAAATTCAAGAATCCAGTAATCGCAGCAAGCGGAACCTTTGGCTTTGGACAGAATTACCGCGGTTTTTTTGACGTTTCAAAGCTGGGAGGAATCAGCTCGAAGGGCCTTACGCTAAATCAAAAGGAAGGAAATTCCGGGGAGCGCGTTGCTGAAGTTTCCTCCGGCGACATAAATTCAATAGGCCTTGAAAATCCAGGTGTTCCGCATTTCATTCAAAATGAGCTTCCTGAAATGCTGAAACTGGACACAGTTTCAATTGCGAACCTGGCAGGCCACGACCTTGACTCCTACGTAAAGGGCGCAGAGCTTTTAGACAAAACTCCAGTCCCTGCTATTGAGCTGAACATAAGCTGTCCAAACGTAAAGGCAGGCGGAATGGCATGGGGAATAAATCCAGAAGCCGCGTTTACCTGTGTAAGCGCAGTCAGAAAAGCAACAGCAAAGCCGCTGATTGTAAAACTGTCCCCTAATGCGCCGGACTTAGTTTCAGTTGCGCTTGCCTGTATAAAAGCCGGGGCAGATGCGCTTAGCCTGATAAACACAATCCAGGCTGTAGCAATCGATATTGAAACCGGACGGCCTGTATTCGACAATATAAAAGCCGGACTTTGCGGACCTGCAGTAAAACCAATCGCGCTCCGCATGGTCTATGACGTAGCAAAGGCAGTAAATGCTCTTCCAAAGGAGCAGCAAATTCCAGTGATTGGCCTGGGCGGAATTTCAAAATGGCAGGACGCAGTGGAATTTATAATGGCCGGAGCGGCGGCGATTCAAGTCGGAACTGCAACTTTCTCAAACCCAAAGACGATGATAGAAATCATAGAAGGTTTGAAAAAATTCATGCAGTCCCATGGATACAGAAAAATTGACGACTTCCGAGGAATCGCCCAGAAATAGAAGATTCTTTCAGCCTGAAGGAATCTTACTCGCGCCACTTTTCGTCCTCTTCCTCCTCTTTCACAGAGTCAGGAAGAACCGTTTTTCTTGCGGCAATGACATTTTCAGAGGAAACTTTTGACTTTTTCGGGGAGGCTCCGAATTTCTCATCAAGCGAATATTTTTTTATAATCTTTGTTGTAATTTTCGAGTACAGAAAAAAACTTAGGACAAGTCCGATTGTAAAGCTTCCAAACATGGCGTTTGCATACATTTCAAAATTCGCCGCATGAAAAACAAATTTCAAGAAAACAAAGCAGATTCCAAAAATCAATGCTATCACCAGCGCAGTGAAAAGAATATTTACAATGCTTGAAATCAATATGTATAGAGTATAAAAAACTTTTCTGTTCATGATCTATTCCTTTTTATTTCCTTTTCGGTCAGATTTTACTTGAAGCGCAAACGTTACCACAAAAATAATTCCGCAGACAACGACCGCAGAATCCGCGACATTGAAAGTCGGCCAGCGTTCCATTCCGAAAATTCCAAAGAAATAGCAGTCGATGAAATCAACAACTCCTTCTGGACGAAAAAAACGGTCGATTAAATTTCCGATTCCGCCGCCGAGAATTCCACAGACAGCCCACCGCTGAAGCCTTGTAAACTCATTGTTTCTAAAATAAATCACGTAAACAGCAATAACTAAAAAAAGAGGAAGCAGAGCAAAAAGCACTCCCCTTATCCCGTCAGAAAGCCCCGAGCCCATGCTGAATGCAATCGCATTGTTCCGCACATGAATCAGCCGCAAGTATTTTCCGAAGATTTCAATTACAGCATCGTCCGCAAAAACTGTAAGGCGCGGAATAAATTTCACAACAAGGCACTTTGTAATCTGATCAAGAAGAACCACAGCCGCAGAAAGAGAGAGCGGAAAAATTTTATCTTTTGTATTCTGAGTCATAAGCCAATTATAGTATAAAAATAAGAAATTTTACAATATTCACAGCGCGCTTGAAATGAATTCCGGTTTTCTCTATTATTTCAGCATGAAATGGATGATTGCGTCTGACATACACGGCTCATATTTTTACTGCCAAAAGCTTCTTGAGAAATTCAGCGAGGAAAAGGCGGACAGAATTTTGCTTTTAGGCGACATTCTTTATCATGGGGCCAGAAATGACTTGCCAAAAGAATACAGTCCAAAAAATGTCGCCGCGGCTTTAAATAAGCTTTCAGAAAAAATCATCTGCGTAAAAGGAAACTGCGATTCCGAAGTAGACCAGATGGTCCTGGATTTTCCGCTTATGACGGAATATGCTGTCCTTAACATAGGAGACAGGACTATTTTTGCGACCCATGGACACATCTTCAATGACGAGAATCCTCTAAAAATGCCGGAAGGAAGCATTTTGCTCTGCGGACATTTTCATGTGCCGAGAATTATCAGGCATAAAGATTATCTGTACCTGAACACAGGTTCAGTTTCCCTGCCAAAAGAAAATTCGTGGCACAGCTATATGCTTTTTGACAGAGACAGATTCTGCTGGAAAGACTTGGAAAGCAATGAAGAGAAGCTTAATATTTGCTTATCATCTGAGTATTAATAAAATCTGTTAAAACTGTACCCAAATGGCTTGACATATAGCCGCTTCTGTCAGGCTGCACCCCAAGAACTGCACCCAAGACTGGATCTGTATTTTCAACAGGGCCAAATCCTTTCGTGGTGTAATCTTCTATGTAGGACAAATCAAAACTGCCAAAAATCTTTACAAAGCTTCGCTGAATTATACGCTGCATTGATTCCGACAAATCTTCATCTGTAACCAAGAAAATTGTATCCTTTTCATCAGGGTTGCACAACGAAAGCAAAGCCCAGAATTTCTCATCTATAAGACTGGAACTATTTTTGAACTTCTTGTATTCACTGGCATTAAAAATCTTCTGCCTGACTGCAGAAAAGCGGCTTGTCCATTTTAACTCTGATCCCTTTTTTGAGGCCAGTTCAGTTCCTTTGTAAAAATCCAAAGAATAGACAGAAAATCCATTATAGGCAAGCTTGTAAAAAAACGGCACATAAATTTCAGAGCTGGCTGTTTCCGGCGGCGCAAAGAGAACTATTTTTCTCCCGGCAGGACTTTCTTTTTCCGGCTCGAAACTATAAAGCTTTGCGGAAGGCAGCACAAAATCGCCTTGTACTTCAGAAAATCCTTTTTGAAAGCTCCCTGAATACAAAACCGTTTTTTGCCTTACAGGAAGCCGCATTTTCTTAGGACTCATCGGGCGGAAGTAAACAACCGCAAAAATCATCAGCGCAGAAAAAAGGGCGTTAAGAGAGCAGATAAAAATCAGTTTTAATTCATACTGATCAAGAATGACATCGGAGAACATTCTTAAAACCGAGCGGACATTCCAAATTGAAGAAAAAAGCGCAAGAATAAGAATCAAAAAATTTTCAATGGAAAGCGTAAAAACAAAAATATTTACAATTGCAACAAAAAGACCGGCGAAAGGCGCAATCGACAGAGAATCCTTTTTGGAGTGTTTTACAAAAACAAATCTAGCGTTTCCAATAAAAAGCAGCGCAAGAACAAGCAGATCTGCCAAAGTCTGGTTTGTCATTTTAACTTTTCCTGTGTTTCCCTGATGATTTTCTGAAACTGCTCAAGAGATTTTTCTATGCTGAACTGGCGCGCATGGCTGACAATTTTTTCCTTTTTAAAAATGCCTTTTGCGTCAAGCTGCTCGAATTCAAGGATTGATTCTGCGACACTGCCGGTTTCCTGCCTGTCGAAAAACACGCCTGTCTTTCCGTCAACAACAGTTTCCAAAGCGCCGCCTTTTTTAAATGCAATTACAGGACGTCCGCAGGCCTGGGCTTCCAAAGGTGTAAGACCAAGATCCTCCTCCGCGCAAAAAATAAGCGCACGGCAACGCTGAAGATATGAGCGGACCTCGGAATCTTCTGCCCTTCCTGCAAAAAGAATATTCTTGTCGTTTCCAGCAAGTTTTTTCAAATTTTCCATTTCGGAGCCTGCGCCAATAACAACAAGCTTGCGTCCAAGTTTTTTACAGGCGCTTATAGCAAGGTCAATCCGCTTGTAAGGCACAAGGCGCGAGAATGCAACATAAAAATCTTCCGGCTCAACGTCGGCAGGAAAAAAACGCTCCGTATTTATAGGACAGTAGACAACTTTTGCATCCAAATTCCAGAATTTCTTTATTCGCCGCGCAATGTAGTTGGAATTTGCCACGACAGCATCAATTCTCTGGCTTGAAATAAAATCCCACTGGCGCAAAGCAGGAATCCAGCGGTTCATAAAGAAACGTGTCAGCCTGCCGCTCCGCTTCCTATAGTCAAAAAACAAGTCCCAGGCATAGCGCATAGGAGAATGAATGTATGCAATATGAGGAACAGAAGGCGGCGTAATCACTCCTTTTGCGCAGCAAGAAGAAGAGCAGAGCACAAGGTCATAATCTGAAAAATCAAACGCCTCAAAAGCATTGGGCATGAACTTTAAAAGCTTTGTATAAATCCGCGAGGCAAACGGAATTTTCTGTATATATGAAGTATATATTCTGTTATTTTCAAAATGACTGCCCATCTTCTTCTTATTGTACACAAGCGTATAAATGTCAGCATCCGGATAAAGCCGAAGCATATATTCAACCCAGGTTTCAGCTCCGCCATAATTTACAAGCCAGTCATGTACAATTGCAACTTTCATATTTTATTTTCCTATAACGCAAATTTTAATGCAAATCTAAATTGTTTTCAATGAATTTTAAGCTGAAAGGGATTGCACCCAGGCCTGCATAAGAATACCAAAAGCAACACCAACATTCAGGGAGGCTTTTAATCCTTTCATTGGAATTGAAACTCTTCCGTACTCTGCCCTTTTCAAGGCTTCAGGACTTACCCCCAGCTCCTCAGAGCCGATTATTACAACACCTTCTTTTGGAAAAGAAAATTCAGTTATCGGAGTTCCCCCAGTTTCCAGAACAAAGACCGGTTTGTCCTGCGGAAGCTCTTCAAGGGAGCATCTCTTGTATCCCAATGTTTCTATGCAGCCCATTCCGCTTCTCAAGGCGCGGGACTGACCAGGATCTGTGCAGTTAGGCGATATAAAAACATTCTCACAGCCCATAGCCTCTGCCGTTCTAAAAATCGATCCAATATTGAAAGGAGAACGAATGTCTTCCGCATAAACACTCACACCCTTAAAAAACTTCCTGCTTTCAACAGAGAGTCCAGTATTTGAATGAGGCGCAATGACTAAATCCCATTCAGCAGGAAATGTTCCTATTATGGCAAGCAGAGAATTTCTTGCAAAATTGCACAGCCTGCGCTCATCAAAATCGCTTGCATCAATCAGCCTTCTTAACTCGGCAGCCGCGCTCTCAGGAAGCTTCGGATCTTCCAATACAATCCGTGCAACCGTCCTTGTATATTCAGCGCGCTCCATTCCAGAAAAATTATATTCAGTTCCATGCTCTGCGATGCCGGCAATATCACGCTCAAGCTCGCCAAAAGTAAGAGCCAGCTTGCGTCTTTTTTGCCCCGGCTCCAGCTGAAAAAGTTTTCCAGGATTTATCATTAATAAGCCTTCTTTATAATCTCAAACAAATCATCGGTTGTCATGCTGCGCTGAAGGCTGTTCATAAGCTCAAGCTCGCCGGCATCTTCCGCCGCAACAGAAAGCTGCTCTATTGAAAGCGAAAGCTCCTTCAATCGCGCCGGAATATTTGTCTTTGCAATCTTTTGCCTTATATAGTCCGCAAGAGAAGCCACAGCTGATGAAACGGAATCCTCTGGAGCTGAAACATTCAAAAGCCTTGAAAGAACCGCAAGTTTTTCAGCTTTAAAAGAAGCCGCATCCTCAATAATATATGGCAGCAAAATCGCTGAAACAAGCGACCTGGAAATTTTATACCGCGAGTTTATTGCAAGCGAAAGAAGGTTCGCAGCCCCAAAAGAGCTTGACGCGGCGCCAAGAGAAGCCATGCATCCGCCCTGCGCCAGAAGAACTTCCTGCGGAGTTGTAATTGAAATGCTCGGTGCGCCGTCTTCGGCATAGCTTAAAAGCTGAATAGACTTTTCAATAATCATATCGCTGAAAAAAGTAGACTTCTGGCTTATATAGCCTTCAACTGCAAAAGAAAAAGCTTCGACTGTCATGCAGGAAATCTGTTTTTCTGTCAGAGCCATCTGAAGGTTTGGATCCCAAAGAACAAGCTTGCAAAGTCCGTTCTGAGTTTTTACAAGCCGCGCTTTTGACGAGCGGGCGTCAGTTATAAATGCCCTGTCTGTAAAAATAAAATTGTCTCTGTTTGTTGACGGAAGACAAATAAGAGGAAGCATTTTTTTAGGAGGAATCAGATTTTCATCGATATAATCATAAATGCTATTGGAATTTTCATAGTAAAGCGCACAGACAATGCGCGCGATTGAAAGAGTCTTTCCCCCGCCAACAGCAATGACCCCATGAACCTTTGCATCCTGCGCAAGCTTCAAAACAGTCTTTGCAGTTTCTGAATCAGCGCCAAGCGGAATTTCATCAAAAACAAAATAGTCAACGTTCCTTTCCGAAAGGGAATCTGTAACTTTTGAAGCCGTTCCGGACTCTTTCAGGACAGGATCCATTAAAACCAGGAATTTTGAGCCATATTCCAATGCATACTGGCCAAGACGGGTCGCAGTATAAGAGCCCAAAACAATATTTGGTGAAATTTTAAATATAAAATCAGCCATATTTAGAAAAAACTCCTACAAAAAAAAAGAGCGGAACTATTCCGCCCTATTTCATCCGCTGTAAAGAATACGGAAACTACAAACCGTAAGCGCTAAGAATTTGATCCGCAGTAGCTACAATCGTAGCCTCATTGAGGTAATTTGGATCCTGAATCTTGAGCTTAATCTGCTCTACTAAATCTGAACGAACATCCGGAGTTTCCTCTGCCACCTTGTTCATGAACATCGCCTCTGCCATAGCTTTGGCTTCATCGGAAACACTGATTTCATCAGAAACATATTGAGAACCTGCAACATTATTTGAACGCTTTGTGTTCTGCAAAGTGTTTAGAGCATTAACCTCTGAAATCTTGTTTATCATCATATCTTGCCTCACTTACTTTATCGGAAGATTCATCTGAAATCTTGACATTTTTATTTCCTGAGATAAAAACAGCGAATTCCCCGAGCACCTTTGCGCGGGAACTGTAGTCCTCAAAAACCTCCTGAGCAGTTCCTTCCGTTATCTCCTCATGAAGCTTTGTAAGCTCACGGCCGACAACAACACGGCGGCTGCTCTCAATTTCAGCAATATCCGCCAGAAGCTTTACAATTCTAAACGGACTTTCATACAGAATAACTGCATCTCCAGTTTCCAAAAGCTCCTTTACCCGGCTTTTTCTTCTGCCCGGCTTTGGAGAAAGGAATCCTTCAAAAATCAAAGTCTTGCCGCCGGCGCCAGCCACACTTGCCAATGCCGCAAAAGCGCTTGCCCCCGGAACAGGAATAACAGAGTGTCCGGCCTTTCTGGCAAGACCAGCAAGAACAGCGCCAGGATCACTTATTCCTGGAGTTCCGGCATCGCTTGCATAGGCAACTTTCTGGCCCGCATCAAGCATCTTTATAATTTTTTCAGACGCAAACTGCTCGTTCTGCGCCCTGCAGCTAACCAAAGGCTTTCGGATTTCAAAATGGTTCAGCAGCTGAAGCGTATGGCGGGTATCTTCCGCCGCAACAACATCAACAGCCTTCAAAATTTCCACAGCCCTAAAAGTCATGTCGCCCAAATTTCCAATAGGCGTTGCTACAATATACAATTCTGACACTATATTTATAGTATACAATTACTGAAGTTTTTTTGCAATGTTTAAAAGCAACCGGCTTTAAATTCCGGCTGCTTAACTTCGCAGAAAAAAAAGCCGATAATAAAACGGATTTTATACAAAAGAAAAATTTAGAAGGTAAAAATACAATGACAAGAAAAGAAAGAATTGCCGCAACTTCCACAGGAATAGCCTTATACTGCGTGGCGGCTTTATTTTCTATAGGCCTTTTTCTAGGCGCGCTGGATTTCGGGCTTTCATCAGAAAAAAATGTCCTTTTCAAGATGGGCGAAATGCTCATTTCTGTTTACGGAATATGCTCCATATTGATTCCTGCATTTTTCTTTTTGGCCGGCTCGTTCTGCTTAAGCGCAAAGTGGTCTGTGCAAAGGGCGTTTATTCTTTTAATAAGCATTGTGCCGTTTTTTACTCTTGTAATCGCCGAACGGACATCACGGGCAATAGCAGCACAGGACACAAGCCCGATTGCTTTTGTTAAAATTTTCACTTTGATTACAATTGCAGTTCTTCTTGTTGCGCTTGAATATCTGCTTGCCGTAACAGCCGCTGCCTGCATTGAAAAATCAGCTGACCGAAAATTTTCCGTCAGCATAAAAAAAATCAACATCAACCCCGAAAAAATAAAAACAATTATCAAAAGCAAGCTGAATTTTCAAAAGCCAAAAACTCCTGAGCAAAAAAAGGAAGAGGAAAAAATTCCCGAGGATGAGCTTGATTTTGAAATTCCGCAGAAAAAAGTCCGCGGCGTCTGGTCAATCGACTCAGAGGGAAATGTGAAAGGAAAGGTTTCCTCTCCAGAGCCAGAACCTGACGATTCCAAGCCAGAGCTCCAGACACTTGAAGCCGACAGTCCGGCCGAAGAAAACGAAGAGGACATAATCGATTTGTTTGAAAAAAATTCAATGGACATAACAGAGGAAATCTCAAAAGCCGAACAGGAACTGCCTGAAGAAAATCCGGCGCAAATTGATTATGACATTGACTTTGAGGAGCCGGACAGCCTGGACTTTGAAATTCAAGGTGAAAACGAGCCGGACGAAATAGAATTTTCTGATTCAGAAGATGAAACCGTCGATGACGAGACAACAGAAGATGCCTTTGACTTTGAAACTGAAGACGGACCGGAAGAAAACGAAGCCTACGAGGACACAGACAGTTTCGGGACAGAGGATTTCGATTCTGAGGAAAATTTTGAAGAGGCCGATGAACTTCAGGAAATTCCTTCTGAAAACGAAAGCTTCGCAGAAACTTCTCTGCCTGAGGAAACAAAAACAGAATTCTATGAGGAAAAATCGCTAGAAGAAAAAAAATCCACGCCATCAAACCTTGAAAGCGTATTTTCAAAAATGGAGGAAGATGCGCGCATTCAGCTTGAGAAAGAAAAAATTCCGCATCAGGAAAAAAATTCCGCGCCAATCGCATTCACAACAACAGAAGACGGAACCACAAAGCCCATTCCGCTTCCGCCTAAGAAAAAAAATATCGGTCCGTATAAAATTTCTACAGAGCTGCTTACAGCCTACGACGAAAACAAATACTGGATTATTGACGAGGAAACCGAGCAGGCGGCAAAAAGCCTAAAAGACACTTTAAGCGAATTTAAAATCGACGCAGAGGTTACTGGAATAAGAAAAGGTCCGGTCGTAACAATGTTCGAGCTTCTCCCGGCGCCAGGTGTAAAGCTAAGCAGAATCGTTGCTCTTTCTGATAATATTGCGCTTAGGCTTGCTGCAAGCTCTGTCCGAATTGTTGCTCCAATTCCTGGAAAACGCGCAGTAGGAATAGAGGTTCCGAATATAAACCGCGCAATTGTTTCATTCAGAGAATGCATTGAACAGCAAAGAAACGAATGGAAAAAAATGGCTGTTCCTGTTGTGCTAGGAAAGGACATTCAGGGCGAAACGCAAATAATGGATCTTGTGAAAACGCCGCATCTTTTAATCGCAGGCTCAACAGGAGCCGGAAAATCAGTGTGCGTAAACAGCATGATTCTAAGCATCTTGTACAAAAGAAATCCTCATGATGTAAAGATGATTCTCATAGATCCTAAAATAGTCGAGCTAAAACTCTACAACGGAATTCCGCATCTTTTGACTCCAGTTATAACAGAGCCAAAAAAGGCGATGCAGGCTCTTCAGTATTGCCTTTGTGAAATGGAACGCCGCTATGCAGTTTTAGACAGCATGGGATGCCGCGACATAGCAAACTATAACCGCAAAATCGTGGACCAGCGGATAGCAACAGAAAAACTTCCGTACCTGATTGTAATAATCGATGAATTTGCAGATTTAATGGCGACAACAGGAAAAGCGCTTGAAGGCGTGGTAGCCAGGCTTGCGGCAATGAGCCGTGCGGTAGGGATTCATCTTGTTCTTGCAACGCAGCGTCCTTCCGTCGATGTAATCACAGGTCTTATAAAAGCGAATATTCCAAGCCGAATTGCATTTATGGTTGCCGCCAAAATGGACAGCCGGATAATCATTGACCAGGTCGGAGCGGAAAAACTTCTTGGAAAAGGTGATATGCTTTATGCCAGCGCGACAGATCCTTTCCCGGTTAGAATTCAGGGCGCCTTTGTAAGCGATCAGGAAGTCGAAAATGTTGTTGAAGCCGTAAAAGAATGGGGCGAGCCGGAATACATTGACGATGAAATTTTTGTTGATGATGAGGACGAGGAAAACGCCGACCAGCTTTCTCTTTTTGGTGAAGGCGCAGAAGATCCGCTTTACGAAAAAGCACTGGACATTGTAATCCAGGCAGGAAAAGCAAGCGCAAGCTATATTCAGCGGCGGCTGAGCATTGGCTATAACAGAGCGGCGCGGCTTGTAGAGGAAATGGAGGAGCGCGGCATTGTCGGCCCCGCAAACGGCTCTAAGCCGCGTGAAATTATCCACATGCCATAAAGTTTCTAGCTGACTTTCTAATTGTCTTTTTACAGGAGTGTAAGATAAAAACCGCTGAGATTGCGAGGCTTTTATATTAACTAAAGTTTGCATTGCAAGCTTTTACTATCAACTGGGAGAATAAAAGTGAAAAAAATCATAACGTATATTGTTCTGGCTGTTCTTCAAGACTGCCTGTTTTCTCAAAATAAAATCAAATTCAATGAGACATGGAGCTATGTCCTCACCGGCTATGAGAATGAATTTTCCGCAGATCTGCCAATAACTGACCTGTGTTATTTCAGCGCAGAAATAAACGAATATGGCGAAATCCCTTCAATTCCAAGCCGCCAAAAAATTCAGCCTGAATTTAACGGAAGAGTCCATCTTGTCGCCATTTGTGAAAGCCGTTCGCTGAGCCATTTTGTAATCGACCCTAAATTCAAAGTTTCAAAAAAAATAATCAAGACACTGGCAGAGGCCACAAAAGATTTTGACGGACTGCAGATTGACTTTGAGCTCGTTCCAAAGCGCGACGCTGAGAATTTCAAAATTTTTCTCAAAAAACTAAAGAAGGCAATAGGAAAAAACAAAACGCTTTCTGTGTGCGTTCCGGCAAGAACAAAAGCTATCCAAGATGATGTCTATGATTACAAGGAGCTTGGATTTTTTGCAGACAGAATTTTTATAATGGCCTATGACCAGCACTGGGCCACAAGCACTCCAGGACCTGTTTCAGGAATGGACTGGTGCAAAAAAATAGCGGATCATGCCCTAAGCACAATTCCAGCTGAAAAAATAATAATGGGACTGCCTTTTTATGGAAGAAGCTGGGCTGAGCCAAATTTTTCCAAGGCCTGGTACAACAGCGGAATCAACAGAATCCTTACCGAAAATTCCTCATTAGAGAAAGTGGAAAGAACAGAAAACATTCCTCATTTTGAATTCAAAACTGAAATCACAGTAAAAGGCTGGTTTGACGATAAAGAATCTTTAACAGAAAGATGCCTTATGCTTTCTGAAAGGAATATTCCAAACGCCGGATTTTGGAGAATCGGACAAGAAGACAAGGAATTTTGGCAGATTCTTTCAACCTCGGACTAATTATTTTTCCGCAGGCCGTCTATTTTTTTCTAGCCTTAATTTCGGGTTAACTATAATTTATAAAAACAAGCCCGGCCACAAGACATTCAGTTCTATGATGCGCAAACGCCGGGATATGCACTTTTCCAAACGAATCAATATCCGTCGCTCATGCTTCTGTTTATATCACGCTGATAAAGCTCCTGATAAACAAGGCTGCGTTTTTTCAAATCATCCTTCGTTTCCTGCGGAAAAGGAATGTAGCGCCAGAAAATTCCACGGACTTCCTTTTCAAGCTTTTGAGTTCCCATAGACTCTTTTGTCATCCAAAGAATATAGTCCTCTATAAAGAACTGCTTTATGTCGCCCTTCATTTTATGCTCTTCAAGATACTGGTAGTAATGACCTGTAAGACCGTCGCTCATCCAGTCAAAAGAAGCTTTCTCTTTGGCAACCTGCCATCTTAAATCAGCAACCGCCGTAAGACAAGCAATTTTCAAATCACGAGGATACATCGGAATTGCAATGCGTCCGCGGCTGGAAAGCCTGTTGTACCGGTCAAACGGTTCCCAGCAGAACCCGACATCGCCATAAGTCGGAACAAGAAGAACATAGGGAACAATTCTATGAGGAATATTCTTATGTATGCGGCAAAAGCACTGCGGATCAATCGATTCTATCCAGGCAAGCTCACGGATTACATTCTCGCGGAAGCCGGTTCCTTTTTCCGTGCAGTGAAAAAATTCCCTTGTAAAAATAGGATATTGATTTCCCTGGCGGCCGCAAGTCATTTTCGCCATCTGACGAATTGTGCTCATCTCTCCAAGGATTTCTTCCTTTCCAACATTGACCTCTTCAACAAAATCAGTCGACTTGTCATTAAGGCTCTGCTCTGTCTCCTTTGCTTCCTTGAAGTCCTCAAGATGCTTTGAAAGCTCCTTGTCAATTTTTTGAAGCTGCCGGAAATCGTTTATAATATCGGAAAAAAGTTTTCTCTGTATGTCTGTATACGGATTTTTATGCGGCTCAAGTCCGGGCAATGAGTCATGCTGAAAAACATCGCGGATTTTATTTTCAACAGAAGCCTCAAGTGTAGCCCTTTCAGCTTCCTTTGCATTCAAAAGACTTTCTGATGTCTGAATTTTTCCATTATTCTTGCTTTTCAAGGCCATGATATGCTGCTGCTCTGCGGCGGGACCTTTTGCAGCGCCTCTTGCCGGCACCTCGTCAGTTGTACTAGGCTTCATGTGCCCCAGCGCAACAGAGCGGATCCATTCATCCATATAAAGAACAGGCTCATAAGTATTGTTTTTATCTATAGCGCGGGCAAATATATTTTTCTGCTCAGGAGTCGCCAAGGACGGAAGCAAAATGCCAAACCGCATGGCCATACGCTTGCAGTCTTCAATTGAAGAACTTGCCATTTTTGGAGCAATGTTTCTTAAAAATTCCCAATAGGCGGTAATTATCTGCTGGCGGTAAACAGTGCGGTCCTTTTTGTCCTGGCAGTTAAGATATTTCACTAAAAGAGAGTGAAGCCTCTGGGAGCTTGCGCCTTCTCCTGTAAGACATTTTTTGTAATATGCAGGATCATCGTAGCATTTGCTAGGAGCATCCTCAAAGTACTTTTCAATTGGAGCAAACTTTTTTATATTCAAATCAACTTCTGGAACACAGCCGTTCATCTTTGGCTTGCCTGACGATTTTTCAGCCACAAAATTTTCAAATTCTTTATTCTGCGGACCGCCAAAAGAAGAAACATTATCCTTTTTCGGAACATTGAAATCAATCTCTGGAATTTCACTTTGAGTATCAGCAAGCAGGGCGGCAATACTTGGATCAATATCATCTTCAAAAGCCATGTTGTTCTCCAACTTCATTTCATTCGATAAAAAATTTTCTAATATTATAGCATGACTGCTTTAGTATTGCAAAGCAATAAATCATCACCTAAGGATATAGAAAAAAACTATAGCCAAGTATAAAAATATAATAATTGACAGTTGAAGCAATAAAAGATATTTTTAGCGTATCTTAACCAATTTATGGAGGAAAAAATGAAGAAAATATTAACATTAGCCGCGGCAGTATTTGCAGCAACGCTTTTGTCAGCACAGGCAAAACTAAAAGTCGGAGCAACTCCTGTTCCTCACGCGGAAATGCTCAATCTTGTAAAGGACGACCTTAAGGCTCAGGGTGTCGACATTCAGGTTATCGAGATGACTGACTATGTTATTCTGAACGATGCTCTTGAAAGCGGCGAGCTTGACGCAAATTTCGACCAGCATATTCCTTACATGGAATCTACAAACAAGGAAAAAGGATACCATCTTGTGAACGCAGGCGGAATCCACATTGAGCCGATTGCCCTTTATTCAAAGAAAGTTTCAAAGATTTCTGACTTGAAGAAAAAAGCCACAGTCGCAATTCCAAACGACCCTACAAACGGCGGACGCGCGCTTTTGCTTCTTCAGGCGGCAGGTCTTATCGAGCTGAAAAAAGGCTCAGGAATCACAGCGACAACACTTGACATAGCAAAAAATCCGCTTAAGCTGAAATTCAAGGAACTTGACGCAGCTTCAATTCCACGCACATTGAACGATGTCGATGCGGCTGTCATCAACGGAAATTATGCAATTCCGGCAGGACTTTCCGCAACCAAGGACGGCCTTTTTGTAGAAGGCAAAGATTCGCCTTATGTTAATATAATCGCTGTAAAAGACGGCAACCAGAACGATCCACGCATAAAAGCCCTCGTAAAAGCATTGCAAAGCGATAAAATTAAAAACTATATTTCTGAAAAGTTCAAAGACGGTGA
This sequence comes from uncultured Treponema sp., assembly GCA_964607295.1. Classification (GTDB taxonomy): domain Bacteria; phylum Spirochaetota; class Spirochaetia; order Treponematales; family Treponemataceae; genus Treponema_D. Next base: position 45,285 of record CAZSJX010000017.1, read on the forward strand.
AGTTGTAGCCGCATTCTAGCAAAAAGTCCGCAGACAATCACAACCACCCGTCAAACGGGTGGTTTGCTCTAGCCTATAAGGCTAAGGG
>CAZSJX010000018.1:0-33891 GCA_964607295.1 uncultured Treponema sp.
CCCTTAGCCTTATAGGCTAAGAGCAAACCACCCGTTTGACGGGTGGTTATGATTCTTGCTGAATTTTTTTGTTTCGCTGGTTCAGCCTGCATCTTGTTCAGCCGCGCGGAATTTCTTTCTTCTGATGACCAGATACGATGTGATTACTGCTGTTCCGGTTATTATCCAGCTTATTGGGTAGACATTCATTATTGTTGCAAAGGAAGGGTATTTCTTGAATACAGTTGCAAGCCACGTAAGCCTAAAGAGGCATGAGCCTGCCAAAGTAAGAACTGCCGGCAGCATTGAGTATCCCATTCCTCTTAACGCTCCGGCGGTTATTTCGTAGCTGCTTGTAAGAAATTCCATGGATTCTACGTGAAGAAGCCTTATGAGCGCGAATGTGATTACCGCTTCGTCCACGGTGTAGACTCTTATGACGTACTTTCTAAAAAACACAAAGACGAAGCACATTGCTCCTGAAATGATTACGCTGCACATCATTGAAAGCTGGTAGATTTTTTTGCATCTGCTGAATTTTCTTGCGCCGTAGTTCTGGCTTGTGAATGTTGTCGCCGCCTGTGTGAACGCGCTTACAACAAAGTACGAGAAATACTCAAAGTTGAGCGCAGCCGCCGAGCCTGCCGCGGCATTGCTTCCGAATGAATTTATTCCGCCCTGAATGCAGATGTTTGAAAAGCAGAAGACCATTCCTTGAATCCCTGCCGGAACTCCTATGCGCGCAATCTTTAAAAGCTGCCTTGTGTTTATGCGCAGCCTCCTTAAATCTAGCCTTAGAGGCTCCTCCTCGTTCAGCAGAAAGATGATTATCATGGCCGCGCTTACGTAGTTTGAAATCACTGTTGAAACTGCAACTCCCGCGACTCCCATTTTGAACACAATTACAAACACAAGGTTCAGGATTACATTGAGAATTCCTGAGACAATCAGGCTGTATAGCGGCCGGCTTGAGTCTCCCTTGCTCCTTAGCACAGCCGAGCCGAAGTTGTAGGCCATCACAGCCGGCATTCCAAGAAAGTAAATCTTAAGGTAAAGAGCCGCAAGCACAAGTACTTCTGCAGGAGTTCCTATTGCTTCAAGAATCGGCTTTGAAACAACGGGGCCTATGGCGGCAAGAAAAATTCCGCTTATAACCGCCACGGAAATTACTGTGTGCACCGCCGACTTGATTTCATCCTTTCTGCCTTGTCCTATTAAAGTTGCAATCAGGACATTTGCCCCGATCGACATTCCGACGAATATGTTTATGATTAGGTTGATTATCGGAGCGTTGTTTCCTACCGCCGCAAGGGCTGCGCTTCCCGAAAATCTTCCTACGACTGCGACATCTGCGGAATTGAAGACCTGCTGAAGTATGCTGCTTGCCGCGAACGGAAGAGAGAACAGCAGTATCTTTCCAAGAAGAGATCCGTTAAGCATATCGACTGAATTTTTTCCTGCGCTCATTTTACGACTTCTCCAGAACAAAAAGGTATTCTGAAACATGAATGTTTCTTGCGCTGAGGTTCCGCGAGCCTCTGAATGTGTTGTATGCGGTTTCAACGGTTTTTAGCGTTCCGTATTTTTCAAGCATGGACTTCATTTCGCTGAATTTTATAAATCCCTCTGAATTGTAGGAAACGATTATGAATTTTGCATCCAGCGAGCTGATTATTTTTTCCATGGAATCCAGTGCGCTGCGTTTTTTGTTGAACATTGAGCGGTTCCAGTTCGCTGGGATTCCGGAGACTTTGCTGAGCCTGGCGTCCGGCATTTTGTTCTGCGCAATTATGTTCAGCATGAAATAGTTTGAGCCGTAAGGATGCTGGTTGTATGGAGGATCCAGGTACGCGATGTCGATTTTTTTCAGCCTGGAAGAAAGAATGCAGGCATCCTCCTTGTGGATTTCAACTTTTGACTTGAAGTTGCTGAACACCGGAACCGGAAGCTCAACCTGTCCCATTATTCTTGAGAGCGCATTTTTTCCTGTTCCCCCAAAGCAGCCGATGCCTGTGTTTTTATTCTTGTAGAATCCCTTGAAAATTCCCGAAGTGTTTACGTGCACTGACGCTTCTGTTAAAAGCGGCGCAATGAAAAATTTCTTGTACTCATCGCAGTCAACAATCTTGTCTATGAGCGTTCGGTAGGAGTCTATGCGCTCCGCATTTTCCCTTGTATAAAAAGCGCGCTCGCCCTTCTGGATGTCCTCTGTGTTTTTCGGAGCGTAGTTCATGCAGATTATTCCAGGAATTTTCTGCTCAAAGAATTCTTTTTCGATTGATTTTCTGTAGCTGAAATATTTCTCGCTGTCAAAGTCCTTCTTGTTAAAAAGGTAGCAGCTGTTCAGGATTGAAGAATAGTCCTCAAGGTCGTTTACAATCAGTGTTGAGGAATACTGCTTGAGCATCCGCGCTACAATTCCCGAGCCGGAAAATAAATCAGCGCAGACAAGCTTCTGCTTTTTTAGCCTTGCTTTTATTTCTTCTATTTCCGGGCGGATTTTTCCAATCAGAATCCGCTTGTTTCCAATATAAGTTATAATTTGCGTTGTCAGATAGTCTGTGTTTTCTGCCATTTTTCTGTTCCTCGCAAATTCAGCGGAATGTTTTGCAGCTTCTGTTTTGCTAAAGGATTTTATGATGCTTTAAATTTTTTATCTCCTAAAGATACTCCAGAAAGCAAGGAACTTCAAGGGACTTTTGTTTTTGCTGAATCTGTGTCAGCCATGGTTTCAGTTTTTATAATAGTCTTAATTTTGAGTTTTAATAGTGAGTAAAAAATAGCGGCAAGGAGAGAGGCGGATGGCAAAAACACTCAGTTTTGCTGCCGCGAAAGCGGCAACGATGATAGTTCCAAGGCAAAACTGCGTTGTAGCCCGATATCGGGCGGTTTTGACAGACGAATCTCGACTGTTAGCTATTTTTTTTATATTCACCCTGAAATTACCGGGTATGTTAAGAAATTCATCTTAATTGACCTATGCTCCATAAAACAGTATTATATGCATAAAAGTTCTGCATAAATTTCCTGCTTTCAAAAAAATTAAATAAGAGGTAAGAATAATGCCGTATTCTGAGCCAACTGATCTTGCTGTTGTAGCTTGTCCGGGCGGAGCGTCTTTCGCCAACGAAGTCATCACACATTTGCGCCATATGTACAAGCACCGCTTCTCCTTAAAGAGCGATGTTATTTCAAAACGCTATAGCCTTGAGAAGGAAAATATCGTTCAGCAGATTAACTTGAAGAATGATATTGAGACTAGCGACCTGTGCATCCGTGGAGCAACAGACAAATACCGCGCGCCGTTTTTTAAGGTCAATGCAAGATTCACATATTTTGCAAACGGAGAATTCAAGACTGAGCTTTTGGACTGTATCCGCGGAAAAGATGTTTACATTTTTCAGGATGTTGAAAACCATGAAAAGATTGCTCTTAACGATGGAAAGAATGTTCTTAGCCTGAGCGTAAACGACCATGTTATGAGCCTTCTTGTTACTATCGATGCAGTGCGTCAGGCCGGAGCGCGCCAGATTACTTTGGTTTTGCCGGCATATCCTTACAGCCGCCAGCATAAAAAGAAGAGCCGGGAAGGCCTTACAGCCGCTCTTCTAGGACATATTTACGAGATGATGGAAGTCAAGCGCATAATTACACTTGACCTTCATTCACGTGAAATTGTAAATGCATTTGCGCATACCCACTGCGAAAACCTTCATGCTTCTTATCAGATTATCCGTGAGCTTGCCCGTGTAGTTGATCTTACAAAGGAAGATCTTGTTGTTGTAAGCCCGGACACAGGAGCGATTGACCGCAATAAATTCTATGCGACCGGACTAAAAAAGCCGCTTGCCATGATTTACAAGGAGCGCGACTATTCAATTGTAACTCAGGACGCAAAAAATACAAACATCAAGAGCATAAAGCTTTTGGGCGATGTAAAGGGAAAGGTTGCGTTCCTTGCGGATGATATGCTTGGCACTGGCGGAACTTTGCTCAAGGCAATGGGATTTTTGCATGAGCAGGGCGCGACAAAAGTTATTGCCGCAATCAGCCTTCCGTTCTTTACAGGAAATGCAATTGAGCAGTTTGACGAGGCCTACAGCAAAGGCTTGTTCTATAGAATAATTGGAACTAATGCGGTTTACCACGAGGAGCTTTTGAAGCGCGAATGGTACATCAGCACGAATGTTTCCGGTCTCTTTGCAAACGTAATCACACGCCTGCATCATGACCAGTCTTTGAGCGATCTTCTTGACAACCGTACAATCATAGACAAGCTTATAAAGGTTTCAACGCCTGCTGAAAAAAGCGAGTAACATTCTAAGCGCGGCATATTTTCTGTGAAGAAATTTCATAAGGCGGATATGCCGCTGCTGTTTTTGGAAAACTATATTTTTATGGAACAAACTGTTCTTGCCGTTGATATCGGGACATCTTCTTTAAAGGCCGCCTTTGTTTCAGAGAAGGGAAAAGTATGCGCATTCAGCCGCCGTCCGTTTTTGCTTTGCAATACAGAACATTCTTCAAAAGAATGGCTGCCTGCTTTTCAGAATTCCTTGCAGGATTTAGTATGCCAGTCGCCGGAAATTCGTCCAAGCGGAATTTGCGTGAGCGGAAACGGACCTACTCTTGTCGCCAGCTCCGGCGAGACGCTTTTGTGGAGCGAGAAGGTTGTCCAGTTAAAATCAAGCTCTCTTTTTATTCCGCGCCTTCTTGCGTTCAAGGACAAATTTCCTGATGTCTGGAAGAACAGCGGCCGTATTTACAGCGGGCCTGAATATTTTCTGTGGCTTCTTACCGGAGAGTCATGCACAATTCTCCCTGAAAAAAGATTTGAGCCGGCCTATTGGAACAGGCAGCTTCTTTTGGACAGCGGATTTTCAGATGACGAAATAAGCAAGCTTCCTTCTTTTTTAGAGCCTTCATACAGGCTTGCGGGGCTTTCTGGCAGGGCTGCGTCTTTTTTGGGCGCAGAGGAATCCGGTATAAAGGAAGGTCTTCCTGTTTTTTGCGGCGCTCCGGATTTTATTTGCACGCTTGCGGGCACTGCGACTTTAAAGGCGGGTGTGTTGTGCGACAGGGCAGGCTCCAGCGAAGGACTCAACTTCTGTACAAATGTTCCTCTTGAAGGTGAAAAAATCAGGACGCTTCCTTCTATTATGCCGGAGCTTTGGAACGCTTCTGTCTTGATTCCTGATTCCGGCTCAAAGTTTGATTCTTTTAAGCTCAAGATTGAGCGCGAGCTTGGCCGGCAGATTGAGTATTCCGCTCTTGTTCAGAAAATAATAGAAAGCGACGGAACTAACGCTTCTTTGGATCAAGGAAAGTATCTTATGATTCAGACTGCATTGAACCTAAAGGATGCGGTTGGAGTTTTAAAGGAAGCTGCCGCTGAAAAAGGAATTCCGTTTCCGGACGAAATGCGTGTCGCCGGCGGACAGGCAAAGAGCGCGCTTTGGAACCAGATGAAGGCGGACATAACCGGAATGAAGGTTGCTGTGCCTTCCTGTCCTGATGCGGAGCTTGTAGGCGATGCTGTTTTTGCGTTTACTGCGCTGAAAATTTTTCCTGGCTTTGCCGCCGCTTCCGAAGCTCTGTTTTCCAAGGCTGAAATTTTTTATCCGCAGAATTATTAAAGGTCCGGCCGCGCGTGAATTTTTATTCAATTCCTAAGACAATAAAAACTTTTATATTTGACATTGACGGAACTCTTTACACAAGCCCGGAATTTGTGGCGGAGCAGGTCGATGTCCAGATTAGGCACTATGCTCATCTGAACGGCATTTCCGAAGATTCCGCAAGAGAAATGATTGAGAGCTACAGAAAAAAATGGAGCGCAGAACACGGCGGAAAAAAAATCAGCCTGGGAAATACTTTTCCTGCTTTCGGTGTGGATATTGAGACCAGCATAAAATGGCGCAACGAGCTTTTGATGCCGGAAAAATTTCTTTCGCCTGATTTGAATCTTAGGCATTTTCTTCTTGAACTGAAAAAATCATTTAATCTGATTTGCGTTACCAACAATCCTGTGAAGGCGGCGAGAAGAACTTTGGACGCTGTGGGAATTTCCGATGTCATTCCGAATGTGATTGGACTTGATACTTGCATGAAATCCAAGCCGGCAAAAGAAATGCTGGAGCTTGCCGCAAAAAAGACTTCAAGCAAATTCAGCGAATGTGTTTCTGTGGGCGACAGGTTTGACATAGACATTGCGCTGCCTCTGGAGCTTGGCATGGGCGGAATTCTTGTAGATGGCGCGCAGGATGTTGTAAAGATTCTTGACAGGCTTCAGCTTTAAAAATATCTTTGAATATCTTCTGAAATGTATATTGACTAAAAAAATTCTTTGCTGTATAAGTCTCAATCTACGAGGTGTTTTATGGCTCAAGAAAAACTTATTGATAAGGTAAATGATACTCCGCTTAGGAAAATCGCTTTCCCTCTTGTAATTGAAAATCTGCTGTTCCTTGCTTTTTCAAGCATCGATGTTTTCATGCTGTCAGGATATTCTGACAAGGCTGTTGCGGCTGTAGGCCTTATAACGCAGTACACGTGGTTTCTTCTTGTCTTGCTGCAGGTGATTCCAAGCGGCGCGACTATTTCTCTTACAAATTTCCTTGGCGCAGGGCAGGTTGAAAAGGCAAAGAAAATTTCCCGCACGGCATTGCAGATGGTGGTTGTGTTCGGCCTGATTTTTGGCCTTGCGTTTGCGTTCTTAATTCCGCAGATTCTGAAAAAATACAATATTGATGATGATGTGCGTCTGTTTGCAAGCCAGTATGCCTTTATTTACTCGGCGTTTTCTGTGTTCAGCGGAATTTCTATTGTTCAGTCTTCCATCTTGCGCAGCTATGGGCATACAAAGGACGCGATGATTGTAAACGCAATTGCAAACTCCCTGAATATTTTGGGAAATGCTCTTGCCTTGTACGGCTGGTTCGGCCTGCCGGTTTTAGGTGTAAAAGGCGTTGCGATTTCCACAGTTGTAAGCCAGCTTGCCGGCGCTGTGATTCTTTCTATAAGAATTGCCTGCCTCAAGGATTCCAGGTATTCAGTGGATAATCCGTTTAGAATTATAAAAAGCGAATGGAAGCAGATTCTTAAAATTGGAATTCCGACAGCCGGAGAAAGCCTTTCGTGGAATTTGGCGCAGATGGTTGTAATGGTGATAATCACAATGTTTGGAACGGAAGCGATTGCCGCGTTCACTTATCTTATGACAATCCTGCGGTTTATCTATATGATTGCGATTTCCATAGGAACGGCCTCTCAAATTAAAACCGGACACTATTGCGGAGCCGGGCTTCAGGAAACCGCATACAGGAATGTTTTTCGCTATCAGATTTTAGGGAGCGCAGTGAGCCTTTTTATTGCGGCTGTGATTTTCATTTTCCGTCGAGGCATGATTGCGCTTTTTACTACGGATGTGGAAATTACTTCCATAATATTGTCTGTAATGCCGGTAACTTTTTTCTTGGAGTTCGGGCGTTCTATAAATGTTATTACAATTCCGTGTCTTATGGCTTCCGGCGATATTCATTTTCCTGTTGGCGCGGGAATTTTTTCAAACTGGATGATTTCTACGCTGCTTTCCTATGTCTTTGCGATTTTGCTTGGCTGGGGATTCATTGGAGTTATAATTGCGATGGCCTGCGATGAGCTTTTCCGCGGCGCTCTGATGATTTTAAGATGGAAGTCAAAAATCTGGATGTATAAAAAGGCAGTGTGAAAGGTTATTGCTTGCTTAGCATTATTTGAATCAAGTCTTTTATTATAGTTTTGTTTGTTTTTGATAGTTTGCTGAAATTTTGCAGAAAAGAAGAATCTTGCATTTTATTTCTTTTTGAAATTTCATCTTTTTCAGAAGCTAGATATTCAACTGTTACGCCAAGCGCATACGCAATTTTTAAAGCGTTTTCAACACTTGGTGAAGACTGATTTTTTGAAAGATATTTATCGATTGTATTTTTGCTTATTCCTGTTTTTATAGAGAGTTCTTTTATTTGTATATCCTGGAATTCTAGCTCGCGTCGAAGATTTTCCCCGAAATTCATGTTTACATAATAGTAAAATATTACATCATATATCTTGAAAAATGTAAAAAAAGACGTATAATGATTCATAAGAATGTAATATTTGGTGAATAAATTTTATTTTTACATCAAAAAAGGAGTTTCTAAAAATGACGTGTTGGTTGAAAAAACTTTTTTACTTTGCTTTTGCTGCGGCTTTATTTTCTTCATGTACATCTATGCAGGATACTAAAGTCTTTGCAAATGTTATGACATTTTCAGGCGATGTTAATAAATTGTACATGAAAAACTATGATTTGAATGAGGGCTATAAAGTTCAGTCTTTGTGGCGCGGAATAGAAAATTTAACAGTTTTAAATAATGAAACTGCTGAATATTATGCCATGGATATTGCACTTGATGAAATTCAAAACAGGGTTCTTAAAAAGAAAGACAAAGAAACAAAATATTATTTGATTCTTTTGACAGACGGACTTGACAATGTTTCCCTTGAAATGGCAAGAAAAGATGGACGCGGTGTATATGACAGTCTTGAAGCTTATGCAGATTCATTGAATAAAAGAATGAATACAATTTTGAATAAATCATATTTGTTTGGACTTGTTCAAAATGAAAATATTTATAATACATTTCAGTCATGGCCAATTATGTTTTTTGGCGATGATATGAAATCAAGCGGATATGAAAAAAAAGAAGCCATGGAACTTCTTAAGCCGCTTGCAGGTGCGCAAAATACATTTACACCAAATCCTATTGTTGAAGAGGAAACTGGAAGAATTCTTGAGTTGTTTAAGCAGCAGTTTGTTGTTACACAGTATTCATTTTTGATTCCAAAGGGATATGTTGAAAAAAGAGTAAAGATGTCTTTTTATGATAAGAACGGAAAAAATGCAACAATGGAAGCAGATTTTAAGCGGATTGGAAAAGATAAATTTGGACTTAGCAAAATAAAAACTTCAGAGAATTTTTTTATAGATACAAAAGATTCAGACATTATCATTTCTGATGAATCGGGTAATGGAGAAAATTCCGCCGTATTTACAATTGATAACTTGAGGCTGAATGAAAAGCCTTATTCAATAAAGTCTGCAAAACAAGAATATTATGAAAATGGAAAATTTAGAACAAATTCAGAATTTGATGACAAGGCAGGAATGAAGAAAAATGCGTATATTCTTCTTGTTCTTGATACAAGTAAATCCCTTGGTTCTCAAGCTTCTAATGTAAAAAAACTTGCGCAAGACATAATACTTTACATTAACACTGAAATTTGCGGTGAATAAAATTTTACTGGAATAAAAAAGCCCGTGCAGTACACGGGCTTTTTTAATGCAAGCTATGCGGTGCCGTTATTTTTTCCAAGGGTTCTTGCGGATAAATGTTTCGTCACGCTCGTAGCCTACGGAAATTATGCTTACCGGCGTTCCTGTAAAGGCTTCTATGAATTCTACATAAGCGCGCGCATTCTTAGGCATTTTCTTGTAGTTTCTGCACTCTTTAAGGGAGGTCTTCCAGCCGGAGAATTTCTGAAGAATCGGCTTTGCGCTGTTAAGCTGGTCGATGTTGGCCGGGAAGTCTGTTACAATTTTTCCGTCTATTTCATATCCAACGCAGGCTTCAATTTGATCCATTGCGTCGTAAATATCAAGATGTGTAAGAACAAGGCTGTCCAGGCTGTTTACACGGCAGGCGTAGCGCAGCGCAACCAAATCAAGGTAGCCGCATCTTCTGGCTCTTCCTGTTGTAACTCCGTACTCACGTCCTGTGTCGCGCACATACTGGCAAAGCTCGCCTTCGCTTTCTGCGTTGAATTCTGTAGGCATAGGACCGTTTCCTACGCGTGTTTCATAAGCCTTGAAAACGCCAAGAATGTGGTCAAGGTTGTGTGGGCCTATTCCGCATCCTGTGGCTGCTCCTGCCGCGCATGAAGCTCCTGAGCTTACATAAGGGTATGTTCCGGAATCAATGTCGAGCATTGCTCCCTGCGCGCCTTCAAACAGAATGTTTTCCTTGCGGAATTCCCACATCTTCTGTGTAAGGTCCACACGCATCTGCAGAAGCTGCTCCTTGTATTTGTCAAGGTAGTCAAGATCTTCTTTGTCCAGGTCTGCAAGCTTTTCTTTCCAGTCCAAGTCTGCAAGGCGGAGTCCGTCGCGGTGGGCTTTCTCGCTATAGGCGATTCCGATTCCGCGTCCTGTTGTTCCGATTGGACGCTTGCGCGCAGCGTCTCTGTCTTTGTCCATCTGGCGGTATCTTGGAAGAATAAGATGAGCGCGGTCAGAGATAAATACTCTGCCTTCCCAGTCAACTCCGTTGTCTTTTATCATTTTAAGCTCATCAAAGAAGGCTTCCGGATCAATTACCATTCCGGCTCCGAGAAAGACTTTTTTGTCTGAATAAAGAATTCCGCTTGGAACCTGATGAAGCGCAAACTGTTTTCCGTCTACAACAATTGTGTGTCCAGCATTCGGTCCTCCTGAATAGCGGACAACATACTTTGCGTCTTTTGCAAGATAGTCTACAATCTTGCCTTTTCCTTCATCGCCCCACTGAGCGCCAATGATAACAACATTCATTTATAATTCCTCCAAGGTTTTTCACCTAGTCCTAATTTCGAGTTGACTATAATTTTATATAAAAAACGGCTATCAGTCGAGATGCGTCTGTCAAAACCGCCCGATATCGGGCTACGCACTATTTTGCCTTGGAACTATTATCATTGCTGCTTTCGCAGCAGCAAAATAGAGTATTTTTGCCAGCCGCAATTCTCCTTAGCGCCATTTTTTTTACTCACTATAAAATCCGAAACTAGGTTTACCTAGAATTTTCGGTTTTAGTTTCAGCTGTGAATAGAAGTGTTGCGGACTGTAACGTCGTGGGCGCTTCCCTCGCTGATTGTAGTGGATGAGACAAGTGTAATCTTTGCCTTCTGCTGAAGCTCCGGAATAGAAAGAGCGCCGCAGTTGCACATTGTGTGTATTACTTTGCTCATTGAAAGCGACACATTGTCGTGAAGCCGTCCGGCATAAGGAACGTAAGAGTCAACGCCTTCCTCAAACGCCATTCCTTTTTTTCCGCCAAGGTCATAACGCTGCCAGTTGCGCGCCCTGTTGCTTCCTTCGCCCCAGTATTCCTTTACATAGTTTCCGTTGATTATAAGCTTGTTTGTAGGAGACTCGTCGAACCTTGCAAAATAGCGTCCGAGCATTACAAAGTCCGCGCCCATCGCAAGCGCAAGCGTGATGTGGTAATCGTGGACAATTCCGCCGTCGGAGCAAATTGGAACGTATATTCCAGTCTTTGCGTAGTATTCGTCGCGCGCCTTTGCAACTTCGATTGTTGCAGTGGCCTGTCCTCGTCCGATTCCCTTCTGCTCGCGTGTGATGCAGATTGAGCCGCCGCCGATTCCAATTTTAACAAAGTCCGCTCCGTTTTCCGCAAGGAACATGAAGCCCTCGCGGTCAACAACGTTTCCGGCTCCAACTTTTACGTCCTTTCCAAATTTCTCATGGATGTCGTGGAGCGCGCGCGCCTGCCATTCAGAATATCCTTCGCTTGAGTCAAGGCACAGAATGTCGACTCCGGCTTTTAGAAGGGCAGGAACTCTTTCCATATAGTCCCTTGTGTTGATTCCCGCTCCAACGATGTACCTGTGGTTTGAGTCCATCAGCTCGTTTGGATGCGACTCGTGGTTGTCGAAATCTTTTCTGAATACAATTGAAACAAGGTTTCCGTTGTCGTCAATGATAGGAAGCTGGTTTACTTTGTGCGCCCAGATCAGGTCGTTCGCCGCGCTCAGTGTGATTCCGTCCTTTCCGGTAACGAGCTTTGAAAAAGGAGTCATGTAGTCGCTTACTTTTGAGTTTGCCGGAACATGGTCGATTCTAAAGTCGCGCTCCGTGATGATTCCTTCCAGCTTTCCGTGCGCGGTTCCGTCCTTTGTTACGGCGATTGTGCTGTGTCCGGTCTGTTCTATTAAAGATACAACTTCCTCAAGTGTCTGGTCCGGACGGATGTTTGAGTCGGAAGTTACAAATCCGGCTTTGTAGGACTTTACGCGGGCAACCATAGCCGCCTGGTTTTCAATTGTCTGCGAGCCGAAGATAAAGCTTATTCCGCCTTCCTTTGCAAGGGCAATTGCCATTTTGTCGTCAGAAACCGACTGCATGACCGCGCTTACTAAAGGAATGTTCATTGAAAGCGACGGATTTTCGCCTGCCTTCTTGTTGAATCTTACAACTGGTGTTTTCAGTGAAACATTTTCTGGAATGCATTCTGCGGATGTGTAGCCGGGAATTAACAGATACTCACCGAATGTGTGAGACGGTTCTTCGTAAAAGTATGCCATTTTGCCCTCTTGGAATTGAAATTTGGCAGCCATAGTGCCTTTAAAATTTCAGCATATTATATAAAAAACCGCCTGTTCTGTCTATTCATGCAGAATTTTTATAAGTTCTGGCTTCGAGTTAACTGTAATTTAATATAAAAAAATAGCTAGCAGCCGGGATGTGTCTGTCAAAACTGAAGCAACTAAGTTGCCTCTACACAGAGTGTTTTTGCCATCCGCCTCTCTCCTTGACGCTATTTTTTTACTTACTATTTAAAACTCGGAATTAAGGCTGCAAGGCAAAGAGCCGTGAACGGGCGTGTGAATTTTTTGTGTAGCAGTCTTCTATACAAAGAAATATCTTGACGTTATTGACTGGGGGGGGGGTATGCTTGTAGAAAATTTTTTTGATTGCAAAGATGCAATTGTGCCCAGGCCCTTGGTGACTAAAAAATTTGAGTGCAGTTGCAGGGGTTGCTGTATGACAAAAAGTGTTTTTTCAAGCCTCAAAGTGCGGCTTCTGGTTTTTATCCTTGCGATAATCATAGTTTCAAATTTGTTCCTTGTGGGCTTTCTTTTTGTGAATTCAAGAAGCGAGCTTATAAAATCCCTTTCTGAGCAGAATACAAATTTCACTTATTCAACGGCCCTTCAGATTCATAACATAAACGACCGCGAGTACAAGATGCTCGACTCGATTTCAAAGCTGCCGGTTATCCGGGACGCTTCTGTAGACCTGCGCGAAAAATGGGAAATGATAAACGCCATCAGCAAGGAGGATTCTTCCTACATCGGCATGGCGATTTATGACAGCCGCGGCGTTGGCTATACGACTACAGGAAAATACCAGGACCTGCATACAAGGGAATATCTGAGCAAGGCCTTAAAGGGAAGCTGCTCTATTCTTGATCCGAACTGGAGTCCTGTGAACGGAAAGCTTTCTACATTCTATGCGGCGCCTGTTTATGGAAATACTGGAAGCCAGACTGGAGTTGTTGTCGCTGTAATAGACAGCCTTGCTCTTTGCCAGACAGTTTCCGACATGATTCTGGGGAAAAATTCCCATCCTTACGTAATAAATATTAAGACTGGAAAATACGTGGCGCACTCCGACATTGAGTTTTTAAAGCAGGGAAAGAATCTTTACGAAAATGTTCCGCCTGAGCTTGAGACTGTCTTGGACAAAATTAAGGCTGGAAAGTCCGGCTCAGAATTCTGTGCGGACAAGAACACAAAAAAGCAGTACAGCGTTTCTTATTGTCCTGTTGGCGGCTACACGGACTGGACTGTAATATGCTCCGCTCCTGCTGATGATTTTCTGGACGGACTTAACCGGCTTCTTTTGCTTGCCGCTGTTATCTTCTGCCTGTTCACAGTTATTGCCGCCTGCCTGGTTTCTGCGTTTGTCCTGAAATCCCTCAAGCCGCTCAATGAGTTAAAGTCTTCTATTAAAACAATTGCTTCCGGGCATGGAGACTTGACCAAGAGAATCAGCATTTCTTCAAATGATGAAATTGGAGAAGTTGTCGAAGGATTCAATGAATTCATAGAGAAGCTTCATGGTATTGTAAGCGATGTAAAGGACTCCAAGGGCAGGCTTGTTTCCTTGGAAAGCGGACTTTCTTCTTCTACTCAGAGCGCAAACGTCTCAATTTCAAATATAGTTTCCAATATCGACAAGGTTAATGAGGAAATTTCCAAGCAGTCGGGCTGTGTGGAAACCGCCTCCAATTCCATGAATGAGATTGCCGAGAATATAAGCAGGCTGAATTCCCTTGTGCATGAGCAGGCGAAGGGAACAGAAAACGCTTCCGCCGCAGTTGAAGAGATGACGGGAAACATTCATTCTGTAAATAATTCAGTTGAAAAAATGGCGCAGAAATTTGAAACGCTCCTTGCTGACGCTCAGAAAGGCTCTTCCATGCAGTACAATGTGAGCGAAAAAATAACGCATATTGCGGGGCAGTCGGCAAGCCTTCAGGATGCGAACGCTGTTATTGCGTCTATTGCCGAGCAGACGAACCTGCTTGCCATGAACGCCGCGATTGAAGCTGCCCATGCCGGAGAAGCAGGAAAAGGATTCAGCGTTGTTGCTGACGAAATCAGAAAGCTTTCTGAAACTTCTTCCTCGCAGTCGCACAGCATAAGCGAGCAGCTGAACGGAATCCAGTCTTCTATTCAGGATGTTGTTTCTGCTTCGGACGAGTCCACAAAGTCGTTTGTATCTGTTGTTGACGAGATAAACGCCGCGAACCAGCTCATGCAGGAAATAAAAAATGCGATGCTTGAGCAGCAGGAAGGCTCGTCGCAGATAAACAGCTCTCTTGCGGTCATGCGGGACAGTTCCAATGCGTTCAAGACGGAATACGAAAAGATGAATGAAAGAAACAAGTCTGTCCTTGGCGACGTTGCAAGACTGCGGGAAGCGACATCCGTTATGAACAGCCGTGTTTCCGAAATGGAGCAGGACATTTGCTCTGTTTCTGACACAGGAAAATCACTGCTGGAAATCTCTAGCGATATGAGCGGCTCTATAAAAAACATCGGTACTAGAATTGACGAGTTTAAAGTGTAGCTTTAGTTTCTTTAGTTCGTGTTTATTTAAATGTTCTTTTTTGCTAGAATATACATCAGTCCTAAGATTGAGTTTTATAATAAGCTAAAAAACAGCTCGGATGACAGTTATTTTTTTATTATAGAATCATAGCTAACTTAAAACTAGGGGTAACAGGATTAAGCCATGGGAAAGAAGAGATTTTCTATAGAGTTTAAGCTAGAAGTCATTGGAAAATATGAACCGCTTAAGTGCGGCTATAAAAAGCTTGCAAAGATGTACGGGCTTTCCAGGGACACTGTGCGCAGCTGGGTTCTGAATCCGAAGCTGAATCAGGCTAAAAAGGATTTAGAAGAAAACGCGTCTGCGCAATAGTTTTTTATCCTCTTTGTTTTAGTGCGGAAAGATTTTTTTCCAGAAGAACAAGACGGTTCTTTAGCTCCCGGACTTGATTCAGGCTTTTTATTATCTTTGACTGCATATAGGTGTCTGCAAGGATTCCGTCGAAAAGAAAATCCGCAAATGTAGCAAACGTCAGTGTGTTCATTCTAAAATCCACAGGAATTACAACCTGCTTAAGTTCCGCCTGGAGCTGCTGCAAAAGAAAGCTTATCTGGTTCATTAGGTCTGCGGCTGTATTCAGCTTGTAATGCTTTACAAGGTCAACAAAAGTTCCTCCGCCGAACATATCAATAAATCCCCAGTTGCGCGCGCTCTTGAATTTCTTTTCCGCAGTTTCTACAAGCGGAAGAGTTTGCTGTATAAGTGACAATGCGCGTTCAAGTCTGCTTTTTTCAATTTCGTCCATAGCATAACTATAGAATAAATAGAAGAAACTTGCAAATTTTACAAAAAGAATGCGCCGGAAAGTGGTTATTCCGCGGATTTTTTCATTTGACGATATGTTAGCAAATGTGCTAACGTGTTAATATGAATAATGCAACTTTTGATTTAGATGACTATATTTCTCAAAGGAAAGAAAGGGATTCTGATTTTGCAAATGGATTTGATTCAGGTTATGAAGAATTTAAAATCGGAATGATGATAAAAGAAATGCGTCTTGAAAACGGAATGACGCAGGAACAGCTTGCTGAAAAACTTAACACAAAGAAAAGCGTGATTTCTAGAATGGAAAACCATTCTGAAGATATAAGATTGTCTACTTTGCAGAAAGTAGCCTCTGTGTTTGGGAAACAGCTTAAAGTTGCAATGTTGTAAGGTTGCCTTTTAGGTGGTGAATGGAACAGCCCTTAAAATGACTTCATTGACAATTATATTTCTAGGATTTATATTTCAAGTAAGGAAAGTAAGGAGGTGCTTTATGGAACTTGCAAAAGTAACATCAAAAGGTCAGATTACGATTCCTCTGATGATAAGAAATTTGCTTCAGCTTAAAACAGGTGACAAAGTGTTTTTTGAAGAAAGCAGAGGTAAAGTTTATATTACAAAAGCTTCTCAGGTTGCCTTGTCAAATGTCCAGAAACAGATGCAGGGTGAAGCTGAAAAAGCCGGCTTTCAAACAGAAGATGACGTTGTTGCATACATCAAAGAATTAAGAAAATCTAAATGAGAGTTTTTGTAGATGCAAACATTGTAATCTCCGCTCTTCTTTTTCCAAACGGAAAAGTTGCTAAAGTTTTTTCTCATATTCTTGATAAGCATACAGTTATAATTTCTTCATATACAAAGGAAGAATGTGTCGAAGTATTTAAAAAGAAATTTCCTTTAAAGATTGAGCAAATTGAAATCTTCTTTGATGGAATAAATTTTGAAGAGTTTAAGAGTCCAGAGAAAATTGACGAGAATAAATATCCAAAAATTCGTGATATAAAGGATTTGCCAGTTCTTGTTTCCGCAATTTTGTCTGATGCTGATATTCTTCTTACCGGAGATAAGGATTTTGAAAATATAAAAATCGATAAGCCTCTGATTTTTACTCCTTCAAAGTATTATGGATTGATTGAAAATAAATCATAACAAGCGGTTAAACTGAAATGTTAGGCGGCTTCATCTCCTGCGTAGCTGCTGGTTTTACAAATCTTAAAATTTTACAAAAAAAATGCGCCGGAAAGTGGTTATTCCGCGGATTTTTTATATAATAGATAATATAAAATTCTATTCTATTAAGAATGTCTGCCTGGAGCGGACGATTGGAGACAAGTATGAAACTAAGAAAATTTGCACTAAAGGCATCTTTGCTTTTTGGCCTTGCGCTTATTGTAGTGGGGGGGGGTAAGCTGTAGCGACGGCTCTTCTGGAGGTTCTAGCGGTGGAAGTGCGGGCGGCTATGATATTGATAATTCCTACCTTTTTTATAGCCAGAAGACAGTCTATCCTGACGGAACAGCACAGCCTGCTTCTCTTGCGTTCAAGGAAAGCATAAAGGAAGGAGATGAAATCGGCACGGCTTTCGCGGAAAATGCTGTGGCGTTCTGTGCTTCCGGCGTGTTCGGAAAAAGCAATTCCATTATATATTATGTGGACAAAAATTATGCGATTAAGTCCTATTCTGCAGGCGGACAAAAAAAAGATATTCGTGACGCTGAAAGCGGCGTAATAAGCGGCGCAGTTATGGGATGCGACTATGACAGCGGCACCATGTTTGTTCTTTTTACAGAGAGCGGCTCAAGCACCCTGGTTTTAGTGGATGCGGAAACAGGCAAAATTGCCAGCACATTGACTGGCGGTGAAATTAAAGATGCAACCGCAGCCGCAGGAAGCAAAAGCAAGAATCTGCTCTATGTGGCTTCTGGAAAGGGAGACGCTCTAAAAGTAACTTCATATAAAATCAGCGGAGAAAGCTTTACAGGCGGCTCTTCTCTTGGCCTTGCAAATGATGAATCATTTAAAGCTATAAAAAAAGAAGGAATTGACTATAAGATAACAGACATGGCTGCCATTAACGGAAGTCTGTACGCTCTTTTTGCCTCATGTTTTGGGTATCGAGGTAATAATAATTGCGGTTTTCCTTATGGATACTATTCAACAGCGGGCGGTGTGCTCAGGCTTGACGGCGAAAGTCTTGCTGTGGATACAGGCTTTGGAGAAAATGGCGTGGCTGGGTATTTAAAAGATGACAAAATTGATATAGTTAATGATCTTGGAAACAATTGCGCCTATCTTTTTAAATATGACTTGGGTTTTGACAAAGCAAAGATCAATCTTGAATTCAACAATCCTCAGAAAATAATAGCAGTAAAGCCGGATGAGCTTGTGATTGCTGAAAACGGTATTTGCTATAAAGAGTATAATCAGAATAATCTTGCCCGTGCAGTGGCAATGGATCTTAACGGCAAAATAAAAAGCGTTACATCTGTGCATGGAAAGTCGTTCAGCTACGGCGGAAATTCAAAAAATGACGGACTGACTGTTTCTAGCAGCGGTATTGCTTCATTCGAATAGGACATCCATAGCATGAAGCCCCTTGTAAGCGTATGCATCCCGGTGTGGAATTCGGAGCGGTACTTAGACGAGTGCCTTGAGTCGGTGTTTGCCCAGAACTTTGACAGCCTGGAGATTGTTGTTGCCAATGACGCAAGCCCCGGCCGCAGCGATGACGGGCGCACCTGCAAAAAAATTGTAAGGCAGGCTCAAAAAAGGCACAGGACAAAGATAAAGTATATAGAACATTCAGAGAACCGCGCCCTTGTAGAGACCAGGCGTTCTCTTGCAAGCGCGGCAAGCGGTGAATTTATCTTTATGCTGGATAGCGACGATGTTCTTGAGCCGGATGCAGTCTCGTTCCTGTGGTCGCTTGAGGAGCTTCATAAAACTGATATTGTCCACGGCGGATTCAAGGTTTTCCCGGAGTCCGCGGCGGGCAGGCAGAAGTTTCCGCTTTTTGACGGCTTTATTCCAGGAAGCGGGCTTCTGGACGCATGGATTGTAAGGCGTGAATACACGTCGTTCCTGTGGGCAAAGCTCATAAGAAGAAGCTTGTTTTGCGCCGCCATGGAAAAAATTCCTTATACATACTGCAATATGGCGGAAGACTTTCTTATCTGGTTTTTTATCACGCAGACGGCCGCAAGCTATTTTGGAACAAGCCGCCCAATCTACAGGTACAGGCGCGATTCAGGAATGTCCTCTGAAAAGAAAATCACTACGATTGAGCAGTGCGCCCAGATTTGCTCTGCCGCCTCTGTGTTCACAAATATCTTTATGTACATTGACGAGCTTTCGCAGCGCGGTGACTGCCGTTTTACAGATGAGCAGCTCTATGCAATCGGCAAGTCGGCAGAGCATTATGTAAAAAGCGGCGTCGCCCAGATAAAGCAGTCTGCTTCCCCGGAGCTTGTTCCGCAGGCAATTCAGCTTATGAAAGAAAACTGGGGCGAAGAACTTGTGGACCGCCTTGTGCCGGAGCGCGCCTTGCCGGAAACTTCAAAATGACATCTTGATGATAGGCAGTATTTGTAAATATTACTACAGCCTAAACACACAAATCCGCTTTTAAAACTTCTCTCCTTATGCCCTTTTTTGATAAATTTATCTAATATTATATATATCCTTAATTTCAAGTTTTAATAGTGAGTAAAAATGGCCTTCGGTTTTGACAGACGCATCTTGACTGTTAGCTATTTTTTTATATTGAATTATAGTTAACTCGAAATTAGGAATATATAAATATAATTTTAATTAAAAATTTGGTTTTTGCAAAAGCTGGTGTATAGTATAAAAGAAAATGAGGTGAAAAATGAATGTAAAGTGTCCAAATTGCGGCCAGATTATTGCTCTGGAGCAGAATGTCTACGATTCAATTGCAAGCGAAGTCCGCAACGAGCAGTTTGAAATGGAGCTTGAAAAGCGCGTGCTGCTGCTGAATAAAGAAAAGGCGTCGGAAATTCAGCTGGCAGTTTCAAGGGCGCAGAATGAAAAAGACAAGGAAATTGCGGATCTTAATGCAAGGCTTTCCCAGATGACGGCGGAACTCGGCTCGGAAAAGCAGAAGTCAAAGTCTGATATGCAGATTGCGCTTTCTGCAAAGGAGCAGCAGATTGCAAAAATTTCCGCGGAGCTTGAATCGGCAAAAGAAAAGTCCCAGTCGGACATGAAGATTGCCCTTGCCGCAAAAGAACAGGAGATTGCGCTTTTAAAGGAAAGGCTTGATTCAGGCAAAAGGGATTCTGAAATTGCGGTGAAATCGGCGGTTCAGGACAGGGACAAGGAGATTATCCAGCTAAAAAGCAGCCTTGAGCTTCTGGAAACCAAATCGAAGCATGAAGTTTCTTCTATAAAAGAGCAGTTCATGGCGCAAATAAAGGCAAAGGACGACGAGATTGCTTTTTACAAGGACTTCAAGGCCAAAGAGTCCACAAAGAAGATTGGCGAGGACTTGGAGCAGTTCTGTCTTGCGGAATTCAACAAGAACCGCGCTGTTGGATTTCAGAATTCTTATTTTGAAAAGGACAACAAGGTTTCAAAGGCTTCCGGCAGCAAGGGCGACTTTATTTTCAGGGAGTCTAGTCCGGACGGCGTGGAATTTATTTCGATTATGTTCGAGATGAAGAATCAGGCTGACGATACTGCGGCAAAACACAAGAATGAGGACTTCTTAAAGGAGCTGGACAAGGACAGAAATGAAAAGGGCTGTGAATATGCAGTTCTTGTTTCCATGCTTGAAAACGACAATGACTATTACAACACTGGAATTGTGGATGTGTCCTACAGGTATCCAAAAATGTATGTAATCCGGCCGCAGTTTTTTATTCCTGTCATAACATTTTTACGGAATGCCGCGATGAACACGCTTGAGTCAAAGCGGGAATTAAAGCGGATTCAAGAGCAGAACATGGATATTACCCGGTTTGAAGATGACCTTAACAAATTTAAAAGCGGATTCAGCCGGAACTATGACCTTGCAAGCCGCAAGTTTATGAGCGCAATCGATGACATCGACAAGGCGATTTCAAATCTGCAGAAGATGAAGGAGGATTTGCTTAGCTCTGAAAACAACTACCGCCTTGCAAACAACAAGCTCGAGGATTTGACTGTGAAAAAGCTTGTAAAAAACAATCCTACAATGAAGCAGAAATTCGACAGTTTGAAAGAATAGCGCACTCTGTTTTCTAGCTATCAGCAACTTCAAGAAAGCGGCCCGGCTGTTAGCTGTTTTTGATATTGAATTATACTTAACTCGAAATTTGGGCTAATAAATAGAGCCTGTCAGGATTTGTCTTGGCAGGCTTTTTTGTTGTCCGTGCGGCAGCTTCAGTTGTGAAAAAAAATGCTATGTTTCTATTGACAGAATCTTATTCGCATTGTATATTACTATTAATAGAAACAAATGCTAAAAGCAGCTGGAGGTTATTATGGAAAATGGAAAAATCCCTTACAAAATATACTTGAATGAGGAAGAAATGCCGCGCCAATGGTACAATATGCGCGCCGACATGAAGAACAAGCCTGCTCCGCTTTTGAATCCTGGAACATTAAAGCCTTGCACGGCAGAGGAGCTTGAGCACGTTTTCTGCAAGGAGCTTGTAAAGCAGGAGCTGAATGAGAGCGACCGTTATATTCCTATTCCGCAGGAAATTCTCGACTTCTACAAGATGTACCGGCCTTCTCCTCTTACAAGAGCCTACTGCCTTGAAAAGAAGCTTGGAACGCCGGCAAAAATTTACTACAAGTTTGAGGGAAACAATACATCTGGCAGCCACAAGCTGAATTCTGCGATTGCGCAGGCGTTTTATGCAAAAGAGCAGGGGCTTAAGGGAGTGACTACGGAAACAGGCGCCGGCCAGTGGGGAACTGCAATGTCAATGGCGTGCGCGTATCTTGGACTGGACTGCCGCGTGTATCAAGTGCGCTGCTCCTATGAACAGAAGCCTCAGCGGCGCGAAGTAATCAGAACTTACGGAGCCCAGGCGATTCCTTCTCCAAGCATGGAGACTGAAATTGGAAGAAAGCTCAATGAAGAATATCCAGGCTGCACAGGCTCTCTGGGATGCGCAATTTCAGAGGCGGTTGAGTACGCCACAAAGCACGACGGCTACAGGTATGTTTTAGGCTCGGTTTTGAGCCAGGTTCTTTTGCACCAGTCAATAATCGGAATGGAAGCAAAAGCGGCAATGGAGAAATTCGGAATCAAGCCGGATGTGATAATCGGCTGCGCAGGCGGCGGTTCAAACTTGGGCGGACTTATAAGCCCGTTTATGGGAGAAAAGCTTCGCGGCGAAAATGATTATCATTTTATCGCTGTGGAACCGGCTTCATGTCCGAGCCTTACACGCGGAGTGTTTGCCTATGATTTCTGCGATACTGGCGAAGTCTGCCCGATGCAAAAAATGTACACGCTCGGCTCGCAGTTCATGCCAAGCGCGAACCATGCAGGCGGCCTGCGTTACCACGGAATGAGCGCGGTTGTCAGCCAGCTTTACCACGACGGATATATAGAAGCAAGAAGCGTGGAGCAGACAGAAGTCTTCAAGGCCGCAGAGCTTTTCTGCCGCTCAGAAGGAACTTTGCCAGCCCCGGAATCAAGCCATGCAATCAAGGTTGCAATTGACGAGGCGTTGAAGTGCAAGGAGACCGGCGAGGAAAAAACAATTCTGTTCGGACTTACAGGAACAGGCTACTTTGACATGAAGGCATACGAGTCATTCAACAACGGCACGATGAGCGACTATATTCCTACGGACGAGGAAATCAAAAAGTCAACGGATTTGATTCCGCGTTTTCCAGGAAACGAATTCTAGGGAAATGAAAGCGTTGCGTTAAAATTCTACTTTTGCCCGGTTCTTGCGCTTTGTGTCTGAGCCGGGCGGTTTTTGTGCTGCCTGCTTTATAGAAAATTTTTTCTTGAACTTAAAGAAATTTAAACGGAATTCTTGAATAGAATTGTCTAAAAAACTTTCCCGCTAAGTTCTCTGAATAAAGTAACTATGTTTGCCTGGGTGCAATCAGTATGCGGTATTCCCTACATTCCTCCTAGAAAGCCCAGAATTATTCCGCCGATTACTAGCGAGCCGATCTGGCCGGAAACGTTTGCGCTTACTGCGTGCATGAGGATGAAATTCTGGTCGTCTTCTTCAAGGGCGATTTTTTGCACTACGCGGCTTGCCATTGGAAACGCCGAAATTCCGCACGCGCCAATCATCGGGTTCAGCTTGTTGTTTTTCTTGCGGAAGAGGTTCAGGAATTTTGCAAAAATAATTCCGCTCGCTGTGTCGCTGGCAAACGCAACCAGTCCTAGAATCATAATCAGGAGTGTCTGCGTTGTAAGAAAATTTTCTGCTGTCATGCTTGCGCCTACGCTTATTCCCAGCAGAAGCGTCACGATGTTTGAAAGCTCGTTTTGCGCCGCGGAGGAAAGTTTTTCAAGCACGCCGCATTCGCGGATAAGGTTTCCGAACATCAGGAATCCAATCAGGGCTGCCGCGTCCGGAATCAGAATGCTTACGGCGATTGTTACGGCCACCGGAAATGAGATTGTTATCCACTTCGGAATGTTTTTGTTTTTCGCCTGGATTCTTGTTGTGCGCTCCTTTTTTGTGGTTAGAAGTTTTATTACTGGCGGCATTATGATTGGAACCAGGCTCATATATGAATACGCCGCGACTGTTATAGGTCCAAGAAGATTTTTTGCGTTCCGGCTTGCGACTACGATTGCTGTCGGGCCGTCCGCCGCGCCGATTACGCCGATGCTCAGGGCTTCTTTTATGCTGAATCCGAATCCGTAATATGCAATTGCCGCCGCGATGAAAATTCCTGTGTGCGCAACAAGTCCGAAAATCAGAAGCCACGGACGTTCAAGAAGCGGCCGGAAGTCAATCATTGCGCCGACTCCAATAAAAATCAGAAGAGGGAAGAGCTCGGTCATTATTCCGCAGTCGAACAGAATTTTAAGCGCGCCTGGATGTTCCGCCGTGCCAAGCACAACTGCAAGCGGAAGATTCACAAGAATCGCGCCGAATCCGATTGGCAGAAGCAGCATCGGCTCGTACTTTTTGTACACTGCAAGAAAAATCAGCGCCGCGCCGACCGCAATCATTGTGAAATTCTGCCAGCTCATTGAGCAGATTCCGCTTGTGAAATAGTTAATAATTTGTTCCATCGTAAACTCCTGTAAAAAGTCAAGAAGATTGTTTCAGCTATCGATTTAAGATAAAAGCCGCGCCATTTTAGCGGATTTTATCTTGCGCTCCTTTTCTAGGTTTTGGTGTAAGTTCAAAATTCAGCGGGCCAAAAAAAAGACCTCTTGCCCGACTGTCCTGCAAAATTCAGGATAATCAGGCAAAAGGTCTTGTTTCTTCAGTATTCGCTGAAGCCTAAGAACCAGACTCAGTTTTGAGCCGGCTGTTGATTCTTAAGGAAGTAACTACTCCCCCTTTGTCTTTTTGTAGTATGAATTAATGCGCGCTGTATGTCAAGTCTTGCCGGAGTATAAAAACTTTTCTTTGCTTTTTGAAATATTCTGTAGTATACTATTAGTGTAATCAGAAATGGTTGCGGCGGCAGTTTGCTGCGGAATTTAAATATATTTATTAGGAGAAAAACTATGACAAAATCAATATCTGCACAGGGCTTTACTTTGGATTCAGATCAGACAGCTCTTATTAACAAAAAACTGGAACGCATAAGTTATGCTGAAAATCTTATCGTTGACTTGATTATGCACGTAAAGGAAGATAAAAAATTCTACTTTGATACTACTGTTAATTTTAGATGGGGCGGAAATGCCCATGTTACAGGCGATGACTTTGACTTTGCGGCTGCGCTCAACAAAATGATGGATGTCCTTGATACAAAAATCAAGAAGGAAAAAGACAAGGTTCAGGAAAAAAAGTAGTCCTTTGGGCTGGTAGTTTCTAGAATTTAATCGGGGCTGTCCTAGAAGTAGTTAAACTTCATCAAAGGACAGCCCCTTTTTTTTCATTAGACAGCCTTAATTTCAGGTTTTGTATAGAATTATACTTAGCCTGAATTTACGACTGAATGTTTTGCTTTAGAATTTTTTTGGCAGCGGTTTTCCTGATTTTTTCCATGTGTAATATTCGGCTGTTGCAGTAAGAAGCACATCGCTGGAAGAATTCAGCGCGGTTTCCATGCTGTCCTGAACGACACCGATAATAAATCCTACGGCTACAACCTGCATTGCGATGTCATTTGAAATTCCGAAGAGAGAGCTTGCCAAAGGAATTAAAAGCAGCGAGCCGCCCGCAATTCCGGAAGCGCCGCACGCTCCGAGTGTCGCCAGAACGCATAGAATCAGAGCGGTTGGAATGTCATACGCAATTCCCAGTGTGTTTGCTGCGGCCAGTGTCATGATTGCAATCGTGATGGCTGCTCCATCCATGTTGATTGTTGCTCCCAGCGGAATTGAAACTGAATACATATCCTCGTCAAGCCCTAGCTTTTCGCAAAGCTCCATGTTTATCGGAATGTTCGCCGCGGAGCTTCTTGTAAAGAACGCCGTGATTCCACTGTCTTTTAAACAGCGGAAAACCAGAGGATACGGATTAGTTTTTAGCATAAGCGCAACCATAATCGGAGAAATTACTAACGCCATAAAAAGCATGGATCCGACAAGAATTACAAGAAGCTTTCCGTAGTTCTTAAAAATTCCTACGCCGTTTGTGGAGACTGTAGCAAACACAAGTCCAAGAATTCCAAACGGAGCAAGATTTATAATGCCTCTTGCAATTTGGGATATTCCCTGCGCAATTTCTGTAAAAAGATTTTTTGTCTGCTCGCTTGCAATTTTTTTCATTGCCAGCCCGAAAATTATTGCCCATGTAAGAATTCCTATGTAGTTTGCCTTGACAAGAGCGTCAATTGGATTTGAGATCGCATTTACAAGAAGATTTTTTAATACCTGGCTTATTCCCGCAGGAGCCGCCTGAATTTCTGCCTTCTGGACAAGATCGATTGTCTGCGGAAAAATAAAGCTTGCTGTTACGGCGACAATTGAGGCGCAAAGTGTAGACACCATATACAGCATGATTACCATTCCGAACCGTCCGTCAAGCTTGGATTTTCCTTTTATCAAGGAGCTTGAAACAAGCGCGAATACGAGAACTGGCGCTACTGCCTTCAACGCTCCAACAAACAAATCTCCAAGTATGCCGATGCATTTTAGCTGCGGAACAAAAATTCCGGCAATGATTCCAATGACGATTCCAATGCTTATTCTAAGAATGAGGCTTAAAGAATTATAGGCATCGATTATTTTTTTCATAATTTCCTCCAGTTGATGTTTTATAGTACTTCTTTTTCCAGCTGATCCACAAGCACTTTGAATGTATCAAGGGCCGCTTGGACAGGCTCTGTGCTTTCCATGTTTACGCCGGCGACTTTAAGGCTTTCGATTGGATATCTTGAGCCTCCTGACTTTAGGAACTTGAAGTAGTCCTCAAGCTCTTGTTTTCCGCCGTTGACAACTCTTTTTGCGAGCGCAAGGGCGGCTGAAATTCCTGTTGAATATTTGTAGACATAGAATGCGTTGTAGAAATGCGGAATGCGGAGTCCTTCCATGTCACTGGATTTTTCAAATTTCATTGCCGGCCCGAAGTATTGCTCAAGAAGCTTTCTGTAAATATTTCTGATTGCCTCGGTGCTCAACGGCTCGTTGTTTTCTACAGCTTCATGGCATATCAGCTCGAATTCCGCGAACATTGTCTGCCTGTGAAGAGTTGCAAGAATGTCATTTGCACGCATGGAAAGAAGATACTTTTTCATTTCGCGGTCTTTCGCATTTTTTAAAAGATGCTCGAATACAAGCTCCTCATTGAAAGTAGATGCGACTTCGGCTTCAAAGATTGTGTATTCATAGGACATGAACGGATTGTTGCGGACGCTGTACCATGAGTGCATTGAATGTCCGCCCTCGTGCGCCATTGTATAGACATCGCGCAATGATGTGTCCTTGTAATTTAAAAGAATATAAGGGTATCCTTCATAACATCCGCTTGAAAATGCTCCTGAGTTCTTTCCCTTGTTCTCGAACCTGTCAACCCAGCCTCCCTTTAGTCCGCCGCAAAGAGTGTCCGTGTATTCAGTTCCAAGAATAGAAAGCGCGTTTCTTATGATTTCAACTGACTCGTCATAAGAGATTTTCGTCTTTACAGATTTTACCAGCGGAACATAAACATCGTAGTGGCGGAGCTCTTCTACGCCAAGGACTTTTCTGCGGATTTCGTAATACCGATGCAAGGTATCAAGATTTTTATGAACTGTTTCTATGAGATTCTTGTAAACGCATACCGGAACTTTGTCGCCGTAAAGCGCAGCCTCCAAAGACGAGCTGTATCCGCGTGCCCGTGCATGGAAAATGTCGTTTTTTACAGAGCCTGAGTACAATGCAGCAAGCGTGTTTGCGTGGCTTTCAAATGCTCCGTAGAATTTTTCATAGGCTTCTTTTCGTATTCTTCTGTCCTGGTTTTCTTCAAAGTTGCTCCAGGTGCTGTGTGTGAGCGGAAGCTGTTTTCCTTCAACTTCTACGGTTCCAAAATTCATGTCAACGTCATTTAAAAGAGAAAACACATTTGATGAAGTCTGCCCGGATTCAGACTGAAGCGCCATTATGCGTTCTTCTTTTTCACTTAAAATGTGCGGCTTTGCATGAAGCGCTTTTTTTATGTAGATTCTGTAGTCTTTGAATTCCGGCTGTTCTATCCAGGAATTTATTTTTTCATCTGGAATTGCAAGCAGCTCCGGTGTAAAAAAACTTGTCTCTGAGCAGGCGGCTGTGTATGCCATCATTACACGGCTGTATTTTTCCTGCGCCGCGCTGTCTCCCTGGTCAGCCTCGTTTGTAAGGCTTGCGTAGTGATATACTTTTTCAATATGCCGGTCAAGGGCTTCGTCAGCTTTTAAAGCTTCAAGAAAAACGCCGCTGCTTTCCGCCAGCCTTCCTTTAAATGAAGTGAATTCTTTTACTAGCGAAGGGATTTTTTTTAGATCCGATTCCCATTCAGCGTCTGTTTTGTAAAGCTGCGTAAGGTCCCATTTGTATTCAGACGGAACATCTTTTCTTAGTGGAATTATATTGTCTTTCATGTTTCCATACTATAGTAAAGAAGATAAAAATTCAATTTTACTTGCTTTGTAGAACTTTATAGAAAAATCCTGTAAAATATCCGCCATGAAAAACAGATTTGTCCTTTTTGCATTTTCTTTGCTGATGCTGGTATTCTCTTCATGTTCTGGAATTTCCGGCTACGGAGTTCTTTTGTGGAATTTAGGGGAAAAAGAAATTCCTGACGGAACTGTTGTTCCTGTTTATTTAAAGTCAAATATTTCTAAAGTTTATGTAATCGGAGTTCCAGGGACAAAAGAGAAAATTGAAATTCCGCTGTGGAAGCTTTCTGTTCCTGAATCAAAGTCAAAGGCGATGAGGCGCGCTAAAATATATTCTGACTATGAAGGAAAATACGCTTACTGTGTTCTGGACGGCCTGCCAATCCGTGCTGAGCAGGTAAATACTTCAAAGCAGGTTTACCGCCTGCGCAAGAATGAAGTAGTCCGCGCTCTTTACAGGGGAAAAGGTGTCTCTCCTACAAACGGTGGTGTTCCCCTTCCGGGTGAATGGCTTCGTGTTCTTACTGACAACGGAACAGAAGGATGGTGCTTCAGCTATAATCTCAGGCTCTTTGAAATGAATCTGGATGGAACTTACGGCGCCGGAGCAGAAGACGCTGAAACACAGAAATCTGATGAAACTCTCGAAAGAATTCTTTCGACCGCATGGTATCCTGAATATTACCGGTCTATGATTTCAAAAAAGCAGATTGACTTGGATTATGTTGTTCCCGGATATGGATTTGACACAGGCTACGTTTCTGGAAGCATAAAAATCAGCCTTCCGAATTTAAATGTAAGCTTTCCGTATTCTGAATTTGAAAAGACTGACGGCGGGGACTACAAGGCAAAAGATTGTCCGGTTGAAATTGTTCCGCGGAATTCAAAATTCATAATTGTAAAATACACAGACGAAGGCGGAAAACCTAAGACCTATAATTTCATTGCGCTTGATGAAAGCATGAAAATAGAGGAGATAGTTTCTGCGGAAAAAAACAAGAGGCAGGCTCTTTATAAATCGATTCAGTCTCTTGGACCTGACTTTAAAAGCGGAAACTATGGAACGCTTTCTTTTAATGATGGAAATGTTTTCAGATGGAGCGGCTTCTCCAAGCTTGTTCCGGCTGTAATTCCTTCCGGTTCAAGAGGATTCGGAACTGTAGAAATAAAGTATTTTCTGGACGGCTCTCTTAAGTCTTCATGGGACGGAGTTATAACATTCAATTTTGAGAATGCAAAACACGAAGTCAGTTTCCTCTACAAGAAAGAAGTCAATGGTCTTCGGCTTGGCTTTGCGAATATAACTGAAAAATATGATGCCGCTTTTGGAAGAAAATACTTTTCGGTTTCTCTTCCTGCGAATTCTATGGTTTTGTTTTTTCAGAAATAAATTTTTCTTGAAGAGTTTTTAATACTTGCAAATTAAAAATGTAGCTTTATAAAAACAGGTTGTTTATGGCGTTTGTTCAGTTTTCAAAAGTTTCTCTTGCATTTGGCGACAGGGATATTTTAAAGAATGTTTCTGTGAATTTACAGGCAGGCACAAAGGCTGCTCTTACCGGTGCTAATGGAGCAGGAAAATCAACCCTGATAAAGATAATGGCCGGCATCTCGGAGCCTGATTCCGGAGAACGGATTGCTCAGAAGAACGCGCGCATTGCGTACCTTCCGCAGAGCGGCCTGGTTCATTCCGGCTGCACTTTAAAGGAAGAGGCGGACAAGGCGTTTGAATGGGGCTATGAAATTCAGAGGAAGGCGGATTCTCTTGGCGAGCTTTTAAAGTCAAATCCGGAGAATTCTGAAAAGCTTGCGGTTGAACATTCTGAGCTTTTGTCGGAGCTTGAAAACAGCGGCTGGTATAGGCGCGATGTTCTTGCAGAGCAGGTGCTGATTGGGCTTGGCTTTGAGCGCTCTGATTTTGCAAAGCGCACTGAGGAGTTTTCGGGTGGCTGGCAGATGAGAATTGCACTTGCGAAGGCTCTTATGTGCGGTCCTGATATTCTTCTCCTTGACGAGCCGACAAACTACCTTGATATTGAAGCCCGCGGCTGGCTTGAAAAATTCCTTGCGGACTTTAAAGGCGGATTCCTGCTTGTAAGCCACGACAGATATTTTCTGGACCATACAATAAATGAAGTCTACGAGCTTTTTAACGGTGCTTTAAAGCGTTATCCTGGAAATTTTTCTCATTATGAGGAAGTGCGCAAGGTCGAGCTTGAGTCTTTGATTGCATCCTATGAGCAGCAGCAGCAGGAAATTCAGCATCTCGAGGAATTTATAAAGCGCTTTGGATACAAGGCTACAAAAGCGGCCCAGGCCCAGGAGCGTCAGAAGATGCTCGACAAAATTCTTGAGAACAAGATTGAGATTCCGGAGAACTTAAAGAAGATACATTTTAGTTTTCCGCAGGCGCCTCATTCAGGAAGGCTTGTTCTTACGCTGGAAAATATCTGCAAAAGCTACGGCGGGCCTGATGTAATAAAAAATCTGAATCTTGTTGTGGAAAACGGCGAGCGTCTTGTTGTCGCAGGAAGAAACGGCGCCGGAAAGTCAACTCTGCTTAGAATCATAGCCGGCATTGACCATGATTTTTCAGGAACGGTAAAGCTTGGAGCTGGAGTTTCAGTAGGCTACTTTAGCCAGGACAGCGCGGAAAAAATAAACGGCAGCGAGACAATTCTTGAGCGTCTGGAAAGAAACGCGCCCCTTGAGCTTGTTCCTAAGCTCCGTGATATGCTCGGCGCATTTTTGTTCCGTGGCGACGATGTTTTTAAAAGCATAAATGTGCTTTCCGGCGGCGAAAAGTCGCGCATCGCGTTGCTGGAGCTTCTGCTTCGTCCTGTTAATCTTCTCGTTCTTGACGAGCCTACAAACCATCTTGATATGCATTCAAAGGATGTTCTGCTTGAAGCTCTGAAAGGTTTCGGCGGAACAGTTGTCTTTGTAAGCCATGACCGCGGATTTATCGAAGATCTGTCTACAAAAGTCCTTGAGCTTCATCCGGGCGTATTTAGAGAATTTACAGGCGACTACAGATATTATATGCAGCGCATTGAGGAGGAGCAGTCTGCCGCGTCCGAAAATAAATCAGCTTCTGAAATAAAGAAAACGGAACAAAAGACAGAGACCAGGCTTTCGTGGGAAGAGCAAAAAAAACGCGAGTCTGAGCGCCGGAAAATTCAAAAGGAAGCAGACAAGCTTGAGTCCATGATTCTTGAGGCGGAAGAAAAAAAATCCGGACTTGAAAATCAGCTTTCCTTGCCCGAGGTTTATTCCAATGGAGAGACAGCGAAATCAGTTCAGGCTCAAATTTCAGAAATCGCCCAGGAGCTGGAAGAGCTTAACTCCAGATGGCTTTGCGCCGCGGAAAAGCTTGAGTCGTTTTCATAGAATTTTTGCGCAAAATGTTGCGTGCTTTATTTTTGGTAAATTGAAAAATTGCATTTATTGGATTATTATGATTTCCAGTCAGGAGGATGATTAAATGAAAGTTTTGGTTATTGGCGGAGCCGGATATATTGGAAGCCATGTTGTCAAGGAGCTTATGGCAAAAGGCCATGAGGTTACAGTTTTTGACAATCTTTCAAGCGGACTTATACAGAATCTTTTTAGAAAGAATGAATTTATTGCTGGCGATATTCTTCATCCGGAAGATTTGGACAAAGCTTTTGCCCGCGGATTTGATGCCTTTATTCATCTTGCCGCATTTAAGGCTGCCGGCGAGTCTATGGTTTACCCGGAAAAGTATTCAATAAATAATATAAACGGAACCTTGAATATTCTGAACGCAGCGGTTGCCCACAATTGCCTTAACATGGTTTTCTCTTCAAGCGCGGCGACTTTTGGGGAGCCAAAGTATCTTCCTATTGATGAAAATCATCCTAAGAATCCTGAAAATTACTACGGATTTACAAAGCTCAAGATTGAAGAATTTATGGGCTGGTATGACAAGCTTAAGAATCTTAAATTCGCTGCCCTTAGATATTTCAATGCCGCCGGATATGATCCTGAAGGCGTTCTCTACGGACTTGAAAAAAATCCGGCAAACCTTCTTCCTGTAATGATGGAGGTTGCCTGCGGAAAGCGCGACAAGCTCAAAGTTTTTGGAAGCGACTATGATACCCGTGACGGAACTTGCATCCGGGATTATATTCATGTAACAGACTTGGCTTGCGCCCATGTTCTTGCGCTGGAGTACATTGCAAAAAATAAAACGAGCCTTACGCTTAATCTTGGCACAGGAAACGGCATTACTGTTACAGAAATGCTTGAATCGACACGGCGTATAACCGGAAAAGAAATCCCTGCTGAATACGTGGGCAGGCGCGCAGGTGATCCGGCTCAGCTTACAGCATCTTCTAAGCTTGCAAAGGAACTTCTTGGCTGGGAACCGAAGTATAGCGATGTTGATACTTTGATAAAGTCAACTTATGAAGCGTACTTGAAGTACTACAGCGAGAATTAGTTTTGAAAAAGCCGTCTGTTGAAACAGGCGGCTTTTTTGTTTTATAATTTTTCAGAATTTTTATAAGGAAAAATATGAGTGCCGATTTTGAAAAGATTAAAAATTATATAGAAAATAATACTTGCGCAATGGTGGAGCTTGAAACGCTTTTGACTTCTATTCCTGCTCTTGCTCCGGAGAACGGCGGCGACGGCGAGGCGGAAAAGTGCGCTGCCCTTGAGAAATGGCTTTTGGCGAATGGAATAAAAAAGCTTAGGCATTATGATGCTCCAGATCCGAGAGTTCCTGCCGGATTCCGCCCGAATCTTGTCGCTGAAATTCCAGGTGAAAAAAATGACTTCTGCATTTGGGTTTGCGCCCATCTTGATGTTGTTCCTGCCGGCGAGCTTTCCGCATGGAGCACAAATCCGTGGCAGGCTGTGGAAAAAGACGGAAAAATCTTTGGCAGAGGCGTGGAGGACAACCAGCAGGGACTTTGCAGCGGAATTCTTGCGGCATTGGGCTTTGTAAAGCAGAATATTGTTCCGGCCCATACAATCAAACTTCTTTTTATGGCGGACGAAGAGGTTGGCTCGAAATATGGAATGAATTTCATTATACAGAACCATATTGAAATTTTTGGAGCGGACGACAGGATTCTTATTCCTGACGGAGGTGATCCTTCGGGGCGGACAATCGAGATTGCGGAAAAGAATATTCTGTGGCTCAAATTTCATACAGTTGGAAAGCAGGCGCACGGCTCCCGTCCTGACCAGGGCTTCAATGCGAAGCTTGCCTCAAGCTGGCTTGCGTTGAAAATTCATGATCTTGAAAAAGTGTTTGATGCCCGCGATAAAATGTTTGAGCCAGACCGTTCTACTTTCGAGCCGACAATGCAGTTTCAAAATGTTTCCGGCGTAAATATAATTCCGGGCGATGACGTTTTTTGCGCGGACTGCCGCATTCTTCCGCAGTATTCCCTTGGTCAGGTTCGTGCGGAAGTCGCCAGAATTGTTCATGAGACTGAAGAAATTTATGGCGTAAAAATTCAAGTTGAAGAGCTTCAGGCTGAGCAGTCAAAAGCGACACCTGCAGCTTCTCCTGTTGCAAAGGAGCTTTTTGAGGCTATAAAAAATGTCCACGGAATTGAACCTTGCTTTGTTGGAATTGGCGGCGGAACTGTTGCTGCCGGGCTTAGAAACGCCGGAATTGACGCTGTTGTCTGGTCAACGATGGATGAGCTTGCTCATCAGCCGAACGAATATGCTGTCTTGGAAAATATCGGAAAGGATGCGCTTACAATCGCATACATGGCGTGCAAGTAATTTAAAATTTCTTTTACACCCCGAATTTCGACTCTTAATAGCGATTAAATATCGGGCGGCTTTGACAGACGCATCTCGGCCGGCAGCTGTTTTTTTTCTTACTATGTAAAACTTGAAATTAAGGGCAGATAGTCCTTACGAAAAAAAAATATTGAAAAAAATGAAAAAAAAGCGTTTCTGGTGTTGACACGGGCGCATGAAGTGCGGTA
>CAZSJX010000019.1:0-33143 GCA_964607295.1 uncultured Treponema sp.
CTTCTCTTATATACTTAGGACCCCTCCGCTGGCGAGGGGTCTCCTTTTTTTTCCCTAGATGTTGTGTGGCGGCAGGCTAGATAAATCGGTTTTATTTTGGTATTTTCTTATTAAGGTTTCCACCTAAGATTTTCTGTCTATTGGGTGTTATTTTTTTTCTTCAGCTTTTTTATAATTTCTTCAATTTCATCTTCTGTTTCATTTATTGGAAATAAAAATGAGGCTATTTTGGGGCGGATTGCTATCGAAAGAATTGTTATTCCGACTGATTTGAGTAAGTCTAAAGGAAGAACATAAATCCAGCAAATGTTTTTGTGGAATAAATTTTCAATAAAGCTATAGGCAAAAAATCCTGCGGCACATCCTAGCGCTATTCTCAGGAAACTTTTAGCTGGAATTTTTTTTTCAATTATAGAAGGAAAGCCAGCAGCAAGTCCGGAAATAAAAGAAGCTGAAAATACCGCTGCGAAATTTTCTGTATGCTCCATTGAAAATCCTGAGAGAATAAACATTGCAATTATATATATTCCTGCGCTTCCTGCCCCTTGCATACACCCTAGAATGCTGCCAGAAATTACAGCTGCCGCAGATTGAATGTTCAGTCTTGGAAAAAGTCCGCATATAAAAATAAAGGAAGCAAAGAAAACAGTTGTGCAGCCTCGGATGATTTTTAGTTTTTTAGTTTTTTTCATTTTAATTTCCTTATGGTTTTCTTTAAAAGTTTCTTAATAATTTTCCTGTTTTGAAGAAGCTTCTCTTTTGCTGCGGAAAAAAATATGTATAGGAATACTGATAAAATCAAAATGTATGCGAACCAGTCGCCCATGACTGAAAAAATAGTGATTTGTCTTTTGTATATCGGCACAGAGAAGCCAATTGATTCCTCTGTGAATAAAGGCAGGCTTTGTAAAATTTTTCCGACAGGACTGACGGCTGCAGAGTATCCGGAATTTGTGCACCGAAGCAAAGTTGTTCTATATTCAATGGCAAGATAGCTTGATGCGATAAAATGCTGCATTTCTGCGGATTTTGTTTTGCTCCAGGAGTCGTTTGTGATATTTATAAAAATTTCACTGCCAAGATTAAAAAGATTTTTACAAATCGAAGGAAATGAGTCTTCAAAGCAAATGGGCGCAGAAAATTTTAAAAATGAAGCAGGATTTTCCTGGTCGTTTTCATAAAATTTTATCCTTTCCTTTTGGATTGAATTTCCGTTCTTGTCAAGCCTTATTTCCGCAGATTTTTCTCTGTTTAAGTCTAGCGGTGTTTCAAGTCCCTGGTTTTCTTTTAGGGGAATTTTGAACAGAACATATTGAAATCCCGGCACCAGGCTCGAATAGAAATGTATAATATTCTGCATGAAAAATTTCATGGCTGGATTTTCTGCATAGGGAATCCGCTCTGCAAAGGGAACAAGCTGGATTTTACTATAAAAGCCTGAAAAAATTCCATTTTTATCAAAAAGAATTGCGCTGTTTGTCTTTTTCCTTTTTTTTCTATCTAAAGAAACTCCGCCGCCGATTAAAAATGGAGTCTGCGTGCTGTCTATAAAGTCCTTGAGGCTTTCATCCTCCGGAAAATATGAGTAATAGCCGGCTGCTTTTGGAAAGCTCTTTGAAAGAACTCCCTCGCTCCAGATTACAAGATCTGCTTCTTTTCCTTGCTCAGAAAGCTGCCTGATTCCTTTTTTTGTAAGTCTTTTTGAGATTTCTATCGATTTTTTCTCTCCACATTCCCACGGATCTACATTCTGCTGAACGATAACTGCGTTGAAAACTTTTTCAGGCCAGCGTGGAATTGAAATTTGGATTATGCCGTAAATTCCGCAGAGAGAAAAAACAGCGGCTGTAAATTTTGCGGCTTGAGCGAGGCTTTGGGCTGTGTTTTCTGTCTGTGTCCTGCCAAAAAAAATTATTGTCTCGGCGGCAAGAGAAGAAAAGAGCGCGTATATGAAAGTTATTCCCCAGACACCGGTTATGTCGGCAATCTGTGTGAAAATTTTCCAGCTGTATGCGGCCATGAAAAGTGTTCCCCATGGATATCCAAGCGCGCCGTTTGATTTTATGTACTCATATAGAACCCAGCAGGAGCAGAACCATAAAATCCGTTTGAAAATCTGATGCGGGCAAAGTCCAGCCTGCTCCCTTAGTTTCGCTGATTCTGAAATTTTATTTGGAAAGACATGGGCTATAATTCCGCAGAGACCGCCTTGAAATGCAGTTCCAAGCGCGCTGGCTCCAAGCGTGAAGAATGCGAATCCGTGGAAATTTGCCAGCCAGTAGCTTGAAAGAAGATGCACTGTAAGCGTCTGTAGAAAAAATAGCCAGAAAGTCTGGCTGTAGGATTTTGATTTATAGAGTGCTATGTATAAAGGAGTGAGCGAAAAAAGCGCTGTGAAAGGAGAGCCGAACGGAAGAATTTCATTTGAAATCGAAATAGATTCAGTTGCTCCGGAAAAGATTGCACAAAAAACTTGTAAAAACAGCTGATTCATTGTATTATTTTAATGTCATATATAGAAAAAATCAACATGAAACGGGAAGGGAACATGGAAAAAGTCAGAGAAGCGCACCGCAATAAATATGGAGCTGAGCCGGAGGTTGTGGCGGTTGCTCCGGGCAGATTTCATTTGGCTGGAGAACACACTTGGTTCTTTAAGGATAAGACTTTGTCTATGGCTGTCAATATTCCTGTCTATGTTTCAGCATCTTTAAGAAACGATTCCTCATTCAGATTTTATTTTGTTCAGCTTGAAGATGAAAAGCACACAAATATTTCTTCGCTCAAGTTAAAAAAAGAAGATAAATGGGCTAATTCTATAAAGTCCATTTTGTACGGATTTTATAGCGGCGGATTTGAGTTAAAGGGAATCGATTTTACTATTTATTCTGAAATTCTTCCTTCAGCTGGGTTTGGAATAACAACAGCTGTAAAAGTTGCCGCTTCGTGGGCAGTGCGTGAGCTTTGCGGATTGAAATGCAGCCTGGACCAAATCCTTCAGGTTATAGAGCGTGCAAATAAAAATTTTCTTGGAACTGCCAATCATTCTGCTGACAGCTTTGCCGCGATTTTTTCAAAGGAAAATAATCTTGTGCTGACTGATTATGCAAAGAAATCCTGCGAGCTGATTCCGTTCGGCTTTAAGGAAAAGACAATTTTTCTGACAGATGCCCTTGTTCCTAGGATTGTAACATGGAATGAAGAGAGCCTTATGCAGCCGGAAAATGTTCTGCTCCTAGGCGAGCTTAAGGAGCGCAAGGCAAATGTTTTAGGCGGCTGGCAGTATGAGGAGGACAAGGCGGAAGTCAATGAAGTTCTGAGCGTCGTCTCTGAAGATACAAAGCGCCGGCTTCTATGTGTAATGAATGAGCATAAATGTGTGCTTGGCTGTGTTAATGCGATTCAAAAAAACGATTTTGCTTCTTTTGCGCGCTCTGTTAACCGAAGCCATCAGAATATGCGTGATTATGATATTTCTTGTCCTGAAATCGACTGGATTTTAAAAAGGGTCCATGAGCTTGATGAAAATCCCGATGACTTAAGAAATCCTGTAAATTGCGGACGCATAACAGGAAAAGGCTTTGCACGTGGAATTTTCACAATCCTAAGAAACAGCGATGTCGATAAATACAAGGAGAAGCTTGAAGAATATGAAAAAATATTTGGATTTTCTCCAAAATGCTATGTTGTAAAGCCTGCTGATGGAGTTCGCCTTGTATGAATATTCTGCTTACGAATGATGACGGCATTGACGCAGAAGGAATTCGGGTTCTTGCTGCTGTTCTTTCAAAGAAACACGATGTTTTTATGGTCGCTCCAAAATCCAATAAGTCTGGAGCTTCTAGCCAGATGAATGTTGCCGTTCCCCTTGAGCTTAAGAAAGTAGATAAAGAGAACTGCCGTCTTGCTTATCATTTGGATGGTTCTCCAGTTGACTGCATACTATCCGCGTTAAAGGGAAATTATATTTCTCCAAAAATAGATGCCGTTGTTTCTGGTATAAATGACGGACCGAATATTGGAACTGATATTGTTTACTCCGGAACTTGCGGTGCTGCGCGCCAGGCTTGTATTTCTGGAATTCCTGGAATTGCTCTTAGCATTGATTCCGGCTCAAGAGATAAATCTGACAAAAGCGGCTTTTTGTATTTTGAAAATCTTGCTGACTTTGCTTGTAAAAATCTTGAAAAGCTTGTTTCGCTCTGTGGAAATCTTACAGTTTTAAGTTCTATGCATAAATATTACAGAAGTTTTGTCAATGTGAATGCTCCTGCGGTAAAAAAGTATAAAGGTGTGCGTCTTACTGTTCCTTGCATAAGGCGTTACTGGGAATCTTTGGAGCTTTCTGAATGTGAAAACGGCTGTCTGACTTCTAAATGCGGCGGAGATGCTCAAGTTCATTCCTATGGCGATGATTCAGCGGATTTTAAAGCTTGCGAGGAAGGTTTTGTTTCAATCAGCGTTGTTGATGCGGAGCCTGGCTATGCTGATATATCTTCCATAAAATGCGATTTTAATTTATAAGGCGGAAAAATGGCAGAAGAAAACTATATGAAAGAAGGAATCTCTTTATATACAAAAGGAAATTATCCGGCTGCTTTGACATATTTTCTTTCACTTCCAGATGATTGCGGCGCAGATTCTGTTGAGCTTGC
Organism: uncultured Treponema sp.; assembly: GCA_964607295.1. GTDB lineage: Bacteria > Spirochaetota > Spirochaetia > Treponematales > Treponemataceae > Treponema_D. The sequence continues at coordinate 4,656 of CAZSJX010000019.1, forward strand.
GTATTATCTTGGTCTTTGCTATTCAAGGCTAAAACGCTATGATGAGGCGTTGCTTTATCTTGAGCAGGTCGTTACGGCTTCTTATGATAAGAATGACTCTTTAAATCAAGACAGAATTCTTCAGTGCCGTTATCTTTTGGCAGTTATTTATTGTCTTAGCGGAAGAAAAAAACTTGCTGATTTTGAGCTGAGCAAGCTTTTGGATACAGGATATAAACCGGCTTCTGTTTATGCTTCTCTTGCCTATGTTGCATGGGAACAGGAAAAAACAGAGCTGAGTCTTTCTTATTATGAAAAGGCGCTTGCTGATGACAGCGAAAATCCTACTGCATTGAACGGCATGGGATATGTTCTTGCCTGTGAGGGAGAGGATTTGGCGAAGGCGCTAAGCTGTTGCAAAAAGGCTTTGGATATTCTGCCGGAGAGCGCGGCTTGTCTTGATAGTCTTGGGTGGGTTTATTTTAAAATGGGACTTTATTCAGAGGCAAAGAAATTTTTAAAGCGTGCAATGAAAGCCGACGGCTCAAATCCGATAATAATGGAGCACCTTCAGGAAGTTCAAAGGGCGGAAGAACAATGAAAAAAATACTTTTTGTTTTTATGGCTTTTATATTTTCAGCCTTTGCACAGACAAATTTACAGGATACAGCAGGCACTGGAAATTCAAGGTCGGCGAATTCTGGCTTTGCGGAAGAGGAATTCAGACGTGGAGTGCAAAGCTACTACAGAGGCGCTTTTAATGAAAGCATTCTTGAATTTGAAAAAGCACTTTCATATTTGCCCGGTGAGCCTTTGGTTCTTGACTGGCTTGGAAAAGCATATTACCGGGCAGGAATAGAGGGAGCCGCGCTTCAGCAATGGAATTATGCAAAGGAAGCTGGATATGGAGGTCTTCTTCTTCAGAATAGAATTGAAATAGTAAGCGACAGGCGTGTTACAGACTATGACTACGGATTTACCCAGCGTTTTACTGAGTCTGGCTCTTATCCCAATATGAACGGCAATAATCTTATTTATAGCCAGCCTGTTTCATCTCTTTCAAACCATGACGGAAGCATTTGGGTTGTTTCCTATGGCACAAATGAGCTGCTTCAGTTTGATGTGAACGGAACTGTTGTAAGGCGGAATAGAGGTCCTTTGAACGGATTTGACAGGCCAATGGATGTAATCCGTCTGCGCAGCGGAAATTTAGCTGTTTCGGAAAGCGCGGGAGACAGAATTTCAATTCTTTCAGAGAACGGCTCGTTTATCAAGTATTTTGGCGCAAGCGGCAGAGGTCAGGGACAGCTTATTGGTCCGCAGTATCTTGCAGAGGATGAATTCGGAAATATTTATGCTACGGATTTTGGAAACGCCCGTGTTGTTGCCTTTGATGCCGATGGAAACGGACTTTTGCATTTCGGTGAGAAAACTGAGGATTTTAGCGGTTTTAGTTCCCCGACAGGAATTGCGGTTTGCGGCGGAAGAATTTTTGTTGCAGACAGCGTTAAAGGCGGAATTTATGAATTTGACAAGTCTGGAAACTTCCTTGGAGTTCTTGTAAACGATGGAACTTTTTCACGTCCGGAAAGCTTAAAGCAGTGGGGCGAGGACTATCTTTTGCTTACAGACAGGAACAGAGTCTATGCTGTTGAAATTTCTTCCGGGGCTGTTTTTGAGAACGCAATTACTGGAAAGGGTAAAAGCCTGATTACGAGCGCAGTCCCTGACCGGAATGGAAATATAATTGTAACTGACTTCAAGGAAAATGAAATTTATGTTATGTCCAAAATGACAGAACTTGTTGGCGGTTTTTTTGTTCAGTTTGAGCGTGTTGTGTCTGACAATTTCCCGGAAGTCATAGTTGAGGTCCGTGTTGAAAATAGAAAGCGCCAGCCTGTTGTAGGATTAAAGCAGCAGAATTTTCTTATAACTGAAGGAAAAAAGCCTGTTGAAAATTTTGTGCTTTTGGGCGAGGCGAATAATAATGATTTTGCGGATATTACAATTCTTATTGACCGCTCAATTTCCATGAAAAAATATGAGGAGCAGGTTTCGGGCGCAGTCAGGGAACTTGCCGCTTCTATGGGAGGAAAAGGGAGCGTGTCGATTGTTTCAGCAGGAAAAGTTCCTGTAACTGAATTTTCAGGAAGTCCATCGCAGCTTTCTGATTTTTCTGCAAGGGCATTAAGAAATTCCTATGCTGAAAATCCAGCGATGGATCTTGCTGTGAGGCTTTCTGCAAACGGACTTGTTAATGCGGAAAAAAAGCGCGGCATAATCTATCTTTCAGCCGGAGATTCAAAGAATTCATTTACACAGTATGCGCTTTCAGATTTAACAGCTTATCTTAATAATAATGCAGTTTCCTTTAGCACAGTTCTTCTTTCGCAGGCTTCTCCATCAGAGGAAATTTCATATATAACTAAGAATACAAACGGAACTTCCTATTATATTTACCGCCCGGAAGGCTTGAGCAGCGTTGTAAAAGATATTGTTGATATTCCTTCTGGACTGTACCAGTTTAAGTATACGTCTTCTTTTGCAACAGAATATGGAAGAAAATATTTGCCTGTGGAAATTGAAACGTATCTTCTTAATCGTTCAGGCCGCGACGAAACAGGCTATTTTGCTCCGCTCCAGTAGACATAAGCCGGGCTTTTCTGACTTTTAGGGAAGGATTTTTTCTTTCCATTTCAAAAAGAGCTTTTTCCAGCCTGTCCTTTTTTGAATTTCCGAAGTCAAAAAGTTCTGCCTGGACTGGAGTTCCGCCTTTTTCCACTCCATAAAGACCTATGCCTAGAAGCCGTATGCCTTTTCCTCTTTCATATTTTTTTCTGAATATTCTCATGCAGCGTTCAAGCAGCTCGTCTGCGTTTGTTACAGGAATTTCTGATGCTTCCTGTGCAGTTACAGTTTTAAAGTCTTCATAGCGTATGCGGATGTATACATTTTTCGCTGCGGCTTTTTCTGCCCGCATTCTCCAGATTAGCTGCGCGGAAAGCTCCATGAATGCGGTTTCGATTGCATATTCATTGTCCACATCAAAGTCAAATGTCCGCTCCACGCTTATTGAATGGCTTTTTGCTTCCTCGCCAAATGTGATTTTTTTCCCTCCGCGGACTGCATCATACAAGAAAGAGCCTGTTCCGTTTCCAAAGGCAGTGGTAAGCAATGAAAGCGGCTTGCTGTAAATATCCAGAGGCGTAAGTATTCCTGCGTTCTTTAGACGTTCTCTTGTTTTTTGCCCTATGCCCCAAATCTTTTCCATAGGAAGCGAAAGCAGGAATTTTTCCTCCTCGCCTTTCTTTATAAATGTGATTCCGTCCGGCTTTCTGTAGCCTGACGCGATTTTTGCAACGTACATTGTGCTTGCAATTCCTACGCTTACCGTAAGTCCTGTCTGCTCTTTTACTTTTGCCTTTATTTTTTTTGCGGCTTCTAGCGGCGGTCCGAAAAGTTTTTCAGTTCCTGTAAGATCTATAAAAGCCTCGTCAATCGACATTTGAATCACAGATGGAGAAAACTCGTTGAAAATTGTCATTATTCTATGCGATATTTCTGCATACCGTTTGTGGTTTCCGCGCAGAAAAACCGCATTCGGACAAAGCTCAACGGCCTTTTTTAAAGGAAGCGCAGAGTGAACGCCGTATTTTCTAGCTTCATAAGAGGCTGTTGATACAACTGCTCTTCTGTCTCCTGGAAGTCCGCCGACAATTACAGGCTTGCCTTTGTATTCCGGATGATCATGCTGTTCAACCGAAGCGAAAAATGCATCAAGGTCAACATGGAGAAAAACTTTGTCAAAGCTCATTTTTGTTTTTTCCTCCGCTTGTGATTTTTTTTGTGAAATGAACGATTTTGCCGTTTTTGTCAATCATAAAAAGTTCAATTTCTGCTTCCATTTGAGGCTCGTTTTCCGCCATGAATATAATTTTCAGATTGTTTTCCGGCGCATCAGGAATTTTTAGAAGAAGCTTGTTTTCTGAAATGAAATTGTAGTCAAAGTTACATTCATAGAATGGAATTTTATCTTTGGATTCAAAAACTGCAAGGCATCTGAGTATTTTAAATCCGTCCGCTGGAGCTATCTGAATTTGATTTTCGAAAATGTCGAATTTCTGCTTTTTCTGCCAAATGAATTCCGCCGGACTATTCTCCGCGTTTTCTATGGCTTGCGCTTCTTTTTTTTGCGGGGATGAAATATTTCCCTGCACAAATTTCGCGGCTGAGAAAAATACTGCGCATATAAATCCTGCTCCTGCAACTGAAACAAGAATTCCCTGCGTAAATGATTTTTTTTTGCTCGGCTGAAATTCTCTTATATGCGAGACCAAAATCAGCTTTATCCATTGAAAAAGAAAAGGCAGTATTGCAAATGAAAAAATCAGGTTTTCAAGGAATGTTGTATCGGTTAGATTTGCAATTTTGCCTTGGTCGATGTCAATAAAAACTGACGCCGCAATCCAAAGCAGCGGAATTGTCATAAGAAAAATGCATAGAATGCTAAAAAAAAGATTCCGCCTTTTTCTAAAGAGAAAAACAATAATATATTCAGTGATAAAAATGAACATTAAGGACAGGTCCAGGGCTGAAAAAATGAAGACATTCAGCGCGCTTAAAATAATTCCATGAAAGCTGTTTGCAGACAAGGAAATTCTAAAATTGAACAGAACTTGAATAAAAACCAGCAGAAACATTGCAAGCACTGTGGGGAAAATTTTAAGTCCAAAATAAAGCACTCCGTTTTCTGATGTGAAAAGAAATGCTTTTTGGAAAAATGTTAAAAATGCTGCTGTTATGATTATGTACGCTGGAATTGCAAACCATGTCCGTGATATGTCATTCAGCGCGGCCTCGTTTTTTCCTGTATATGAAAATGAGTAAAAACATATAAAAAAAAGTACTGAAATTGTAAAAAAAAGGTATATTGCCGTTAGCTGCGCCTCGTTAAGCCAAATTCCGTAAATTCCAAATGGAAGAAAGTTGTAATGCTTGTTCCAGTTTTGGCTTCTTGCGTTTATAAGATTTTCCTGAATATCAGAAAGTACATTTGTGTCCTTTTGTGAATGTCCCAGCGGAATTTCTGCGGCAGGAATTCCATTTTGCAGAAATGCTGAAAGCCGCCTGTTGTTTTTGTAATATTGCGGCCTGTATATGTACAGCATGGAAGTTTTTACGCCCATTGGCTTCTTGTTTTGCAGGCAAGATTTTTTTAGGGCTTGCACAATCCATTGCGGAGAAATTGTTCCGGCTCCTTCTGAAAAAATAAACGGCGGTGCATTTTTCTCGTCCCTTACCAAAACTGCGCAAGCTGATTCCTGCGAGAAAATGTTTTCTGCCAGCGTTTCTGTTGCGGTTTTTGACGTTCCGGAAGAATTTAAGGGAAAAGTTTCATTGTCTGCGCTGAAAGCGAGTATGCAGTTGTAAGGCAGCTTCTTTTTATAAGTGGAGCTTATAAAGTCGGAAATAAATTCTTTTTCAGCTAAAAAAAATTCATGGCTGAAAACAAAAAATACATCGGTAATTCCGCTTTTGTTTGCATCGTTTTCCTTGCTTTCTTTATCGGCAGGAATTTCTATAAGAATGTTTTTGGGAAAATCTCCGGCATCTGGCGGTGCGGTATTCAGGACGCTAAATGAAATTCCGCTTTGCGTCAAATATTTTTCAAGAGGTCTGGTTGTGTAAATATTTAAGTTTAAATCAATGTTTTCTTGTGAAAAAACTTTCTGTGTAAAATTTGCTGCCAAAAAAAGGAGGACATACATTGCTTTCAGCAGAATTTTTTTTCCCATAATTAAACAGAGTTTACTTGAATTTTTCATTTTCCACAATATAATATAGAAATATGTTTGCAAGTTAAGCGGCAATATTGTATACTATAGATATTATCAATGTCATGTAAAGCAAAGGAGCTTTATCAAATTCATGTGTGCTGAAAAGAAAAAATTTATTTTAGATTTGCCTCTGAAAATTATTCTTACAGAAGAAGGCACATCCCATTTTTTGAGTCATAAAAAGCAGCTGCTCAATTTGAAGCTCGCAGACAACCGTTCAGCTCATGGCGTGAGCATGACATCTTTTTCGCCCGGCTCGCTGCAGGATATGATTCTTTTGGGATATATCTCCAAGATGGAAATCTCCATGCCGGAATTTGTTTCGCACCGTCAGGATGTTATGGATTTGTCCAAGCTGATTGTTTTTTCAATTTTATACAAGCAGTTCGACAGTGAGATTTATGCGGCGATTATAAAGTGTGAATGTATAAGGCATCATAACCGGCAGAATCCTTCATCGCTTATTGATGAGAAAACTGTTATTCCCGAAAAGCAGCTTAGAATGACTCTTGCAATGAAAGACTCTACAATTCAGGCTGCGAAGAAGACAATTCTTGAGCCAGTTTGGAAAAGCATAATGTCAAATTCTGACTACAGTCCTGAGGAAAAAAATGTCTATCTTCTTATGACTGAAAAATTCCTGAACAGGCTCACTTTGATGAACTGGTATATAATTGTGAAATTTTATAAAACTGACGGTTTTAATGAAATTCTTTCAATTTTGCGCCAGCAGCTCGCTTCGTACATGACAAAATCAAAGGTTGCAGAATATATTTCTGTAATGGTTATGGAGCTTGCCCTGAACAGCGAGAATAACAATGTAAAAAAGGCCGCGAAATATCTTTATCAGGGAATTGATAACTCTGATACGCTTATATTTGATCCGAAAATTCGCTCGGAAATTGTAAAGGAGCTTCAGCGCAAGCATGAGCTTGTTTTTCTTTCATGGACTTTGGGCGGCGGCTCTATGTCAATTGGAAAGCAGGGACTTCTGCAAATCACTCTATATAATAAGGATGATGAATTTCAGGAAGTAAAAGAAAATATTGAAAGTAAAATGTCCGCAAATCTAAACAAAAAGTCATTGATTGATTTTTACCGCCAGATGCCGGATGGACAGGAAGGAACGGACTTGGGACTGTACTATTTGTCTTACTTGGAAGATGCCTGTAAAAAAGTAAATATTAAGTTTGAATCAATTGTAAATCAGTCCTCGTCAAGCGATCTTACCGTTATAAACTTAAAATTCAATTTTTGAGTTATGCGGAATGTTGTCTTGCTTGCCTTGCTTTTTTCAGTTCTCTTTTTTTCCTGCTCTGATGATGGCGCAAAAATTGCCTCGGCGGAATCTTCTGTGATTTTTGATTATGGAAAAACTCCGCCGGATATGCGCCTTTCTGTTTTTGTAAATTCTGAAACTGACCTTAGGCTTGCATCTGGAATGAAAATAGAGAGCAAGTCTGCGAATCTGGAATGGAATTGCGATGATCTTGTAAAATTTGAGGACAAGACTAGCAACGCTTGGGCAGGATGTGCAAATATAACCGCCGCATTGGGAATGAGAATTCCTTTAGGGGAATATGTTTTGACTTATTCTGACATGGCCGGCAATGAGGATGAAATTTCATTTTATGTTGATTATCCTGAGAATATTTTAAATTTGAAGCCTGAAGATTTTTCAGATGACGGTGAGTTTGAAAAAAAAATTGCCGTTTATGCAGAAAACGGGGATTTGCTTTATTATGGAAGCGTGAAGAAAGAATGGAATAGCAAGGATGCCGTGTTTGATGGATATAAAGATGCGGGATTTGTTAGAATCTGCTATGCTTCAAAGAATGATTCTGTAATTTGCCTTATGCCTCCGGAGAGCCTGGAGCAGCAATAAAATAAAACAGCGAGGAAACTGATGCCTAGTAATGTCGCCGATGGGAATATTCCCACTGACAATTTAGATGACCACAGTATTTTTAGACGCCCGGTGCGCACTTATGTAATCCGTGCAGGACGTATGACAGAAAATGAGAAGCGCAGCTATGAAGAGCTTCATCATGTCTGGTGCATTCCTTTTGAGCACAGAACGCTTAATTTTACAGATATTTTTAACAATACAAATCCAGTTACAATGGAAATCGGATTTGGAATGGGACACGCTACTGCTCAGATTGCGCAGGATAATCCGAACATGAACTATATAGGAAGCGAGGTTCACGTTCCTGGAGTCGGTCGGCTTCTTGGTGAAATAAAGAAAAGGCAGCTGAAAAATCTCTATTTGATTGAATATGATGCGCTTGAGATTCTTGAGACTATGATTCCTGACAATTCTCTTGCGGGCTTTCATATTTTCTTTCCGGATCCATGGCCAAAGAAAAAGCATCATAAGCGGCGGTTGCTTCAGCGTCCGCGTACAGATATTCTTGTTTCAAAATTGTCTCCAGGCGGGTATATTTATTTTGCAACTGACTGGGAGGAATATGCTGTCAGCGCGCTGGAAGAGCTTTCTTGCACAGAAGGAATTCATAATAAATATGAGAAATTCGCTCCGCATCAGGAATGGCGTCCTAGAACAAAATTTGAGCAGAAGGGACTTGATGCCGGACGTGAAATATTTGAGCTTGTTTTTGTAAAGGATGAGGAATAGCCCGATGGAGCTTTTTGATGTTGAGGAATGTAAGAGGACGAACGCAAGGGCTTTGAAAAATTCCTCTGTAAAAAGAATTTCCGAGCTTGAAAAACTCATAGAAAAATACCAGGCTTCTTATTATAACGGCGAGGCTGAAATTTCTGATTATGAATTTGACAAGCTTTGGGACGAGCTGAAGTCATTGGACAGTGCAAATCCTGTTTTGCATAAAATTGGCGCGGATTCTGGAAATTTTCAAAAAGCGCCTCATGTAATGCCTATGGGAAGCCAGGAGAAGGCTGCGACTCCGGAAGAGTTTATTGAATGGGCGAAGAAGCATGATTATTCAGAGTATCTTGTTGAATATAAGCTGGACGGCGCTTCGCTTGAGCTTCAGTATTCAAATGGAATTTTTTTGCGCGCGGTTACAAGAGGCGACGGAACTGTTGGAGATGTGATTACAGCGAACGCGAGAAAAATGCAGGGCGTGGTTCAGGAGCTGAAAGAAAAATTCACAGGCGGAATCCGGGGCGAAGTTATAATGACGCACCAGGTGCACAGAAATTTTTTTTCTGATAAAGCAAACTGCCGCAATGCCGCGAACGGACTTATGAAAAGAAAGGACGGCGAGGGCAGTGAAAATCTTACTCTGATAACTTACGATGTCTGGGCTTCTGAAGGAAATCAGCCTTTCCGTGATGAAGAAGAAAAGCTTTGTTTTTTAAGAAATAATGGATTTAATGTTGTTCCGCTGAAAATTTGCAGAAATGCGCAGGAAGTTATTGATTACCGTTCCTGTGTTATGGAGCTTAGAAAAAATCTTGACTATGACATTGACGGGCTTGTTGTAAAAGAGCGGGCTGTGAACCACGAGGATGCTTTGCGCGCCAGGCCTGACCGCCAGATTGCTTTTAAATTCAGCCTGGAAGAAGCAGTTTCCATTGTTAGAAATATTGAATGGAATGAATCAGGCGCGACCTATACGCCGGTTGCGGTTTTTGATCCTGTTGATTTGAACGGAACAACTGTAAAACGGGCGAGCCTTGTAAATCCAAATCTTATAAGATCTCTGAATGTAAAAATAGGAAGCCATGTCGTTGTTGTAAAACGCGGTGAAATAATTCCAAAAATTGTAAGTGTGCTTCCAGAGCAAGGAAATTTTTCTGAAGTAAAGATTCCTGAAAAGTGCTCCTGCTGTGGAACTCCTTTGGTTGATGAGGGAACAAGGCTTTTTTGTCCCAATAAAAACTGCGAAAAGCGGATTCTTCATCAGCTTCTAAAATGGATAAATGTTATAGATATTCGTGATTTAGGCGAAACCTTGATAACCAGCCTTTTTGAAACAAAAAAAGTCCGCTCCATTTCAGATTTGTATTCTTTGACAGTCGCTGACTTGGCGCCATATTTTTTGAATTCAGAGAGCATGGAGAAAGAAAAAAAATCGCTTGGCGCAGAAAAAGTTTTTGCTTCCATTCAGTCAAGAAGAAAAATTTCACTTGCAAAATTTATTGCTGGATTTGATATTGAGGGAATCGGCGAGACAGTTGTTGAAACTTTGATATCCGGCGGCTTCAACACCTTGCAAAAAATTTTCGATGCAAAGGAAGAGGATGTTGCCGGCGTTTATCGTTTTGCTGAGACTTTGGCTCATACGCTTGTTGAAGGGATTCATGAAAACCGTGATGAAATGCAAAGCCTCGTTTCGGGCGGAACTCTTTATGTTGTTGAAGGCGCTGCTGAAGGCAAGCTTGCAGGCAAGTCTTTTTGTTTTACAGGAGAACTTGTTTCTTTAAAGCGGCAGGATGCCCAAAATCTTGTAAAGCAGAACGGAGGCTCTGTAAAGTCTTCTGTTGTAAAAGGCCTGAATTTTCTTGTTACAAATGACGCTTCTTCCGGCTCGTCAAAAAACAAAAAAGCGGTTGAGCTTGGAATTCCTGTCATAGATGAAAAAGAATTCCTTGCTCTGATTGAAAATTAAGGTCAGTTTTTGGCAGAAAATGCAAAATCTCCTGTGAAAAAATCAGGATTTACAGCTTCCATGTTCAACCGCATTTCCCAGTGGAGGTGCGGGCCTGTCGCAAGTCCGGTTGCTCCGCTAAATCCTATGATCTGCCCGGATTTTACAGTGTCGCCTTCTTTTACTTTCAGCTGGCTCATGTGGTAGTAAAGGCTGTAAAGTCCTGGAAGGTGCTCTATGACAACGCTCCAGCCTGTTGTAACCCTGGATTCTGCAAGAACAACTTTTCCTTCCGCACAGGCAGAAACTTCAGAGCCCTCTGGAATTCCAAAGTCGATTCCGTAATGCAGTCCAAGAACTGATTTTTCATTTGCGCATTTATATTCCCGCCGGTCTGCAAAAAAAGAAGTCCGTCTTGTCGCGGTTGTTGGAAGAGAAAATGGTGTTGTCTGATAAATGTCTGCGGGATTTGCCGTTTCAAGAATTTTATTTAGCTTCTTTATTTGCTCCATTCTTTTTAAGCTATTGTCTGTCTTTATGCTCGAATTTGATTCGTCAAGCTCAATGGTTTCAGAAATGAATTCTTTTTTTTCCAAACTGAAAGGAAGCTCAAATTCCATTTTTTTTGCGCCGTCAGTGCTGTATATGATTTTCAGAAAACATTTTGTGCCTTCAGTCCACCATGTTGAAAGTGGAACTCCTGCGAGAAACGTTCTGCTGGTTTTTGTGCTTTTTGAGACTGTAAAGAAATTGCTTTCTCTGCTTGGCTTGCCGTCTGCATAAAGCTGCAGGACCGCAGCCGCATTTGAAAATTCTGCTTTTGAAAATTTTCCTTTCTTTGCTGACTGTGTGAAGGACATTTTTACAAAAACCGCATCACCAGGAAATGCCTTGTCATTGTATTCCGCGGAGATGCAGTATTCATCGCCTGAAAAAAAAGCTTCTCTTGCAAAAAGAAAAGCCGACATAAAAATCAGTGCCGAAATAAAAATTGTTTTTTTCATTTTTTTACTCCCAAAATATTTTTAATTTTTTATTGTGCTGTTTTTTCTATTCCCAAAAGCATAAGCTGAAGAGTCTCCGTTCCGTTAAAAAGATTCCGCTCTATGTTGAAAAGAATATCAACTTTGTCTCCCGTGTCAAAATCTCTGTGAAGACGTTCTCCTTCATTCCAAAAAATGCAGGGCCATTTGTTTTTTCCGCAGTCAACTGTAATCTTCAGATGCTGCTTTTCCGTTTTTCCCATGACAAGGCCTGAAATCACTGGAAGATTTTTTGCTAGAAAAACCAGCTTAGGATTTTCGTTTCCGGTCGGCTCAAATCTGTCTATGATTTTTTTTAGTTCAGGTGTCATGCAGGACGGAGGAAGCTCCGCGTCAATTTGAATTTCATCAGTCTTGTCTGACAGGTTTATCGTGCTTGAAAGCTGCTTTGTGCGTTTTTTAAATTCGTCAAATTTTTCTTTTTCAAAGCTGAAGCCTGCCGCAAAATTATGTCCGCCATAGCTTACAAACAAGTCCTTCAGCTGATCGAGAAATGATGTTACATCGTATCCGCGGCAGCTTCGCATTGAGCCGACAACAAGATTTCCTACATAAGTCATTGCCATCGCAGGAACTCCTAGTGAAGATGCCAGCCGTCCTGCAAGAATTCCGGAAACTCCCTTGTTTATTTTTTCATCGATTACAAAGCTTAGTTTTCCGCTGAATTCATCTATGGAGTTTTTGGCTTGTATTCCAGCGATTTCCTCCGCTTCCTGTGTAAGCTCCTTTCTTCTTGCGTTGAGCTCGATTATTTTTTTTGCAAGCTGCTCCCTGTATGAAGCGTCTTTTGATGTAAAAAGCTCGATGGCAATTCCTGCCTGCCCAAGCCTGCCTGCCGCATTCAGATTCGGAATCAGCGTCCAGCAGAAATCAGTTGAAGTAATCCGCTTGCCTAGAATTCCCAGGCTTGACATAAGTTCTTTCAGCCCGGGACGTGCTTTGTTTTCATTTATTGAATTTATTCCATGACGGACAAAAAGCCTGTTTTCGTTCCGCATCGGCATTATGTCTGCCAGCGCGGCAAGAGCTACAAGCTGCAGGTCGTTCTTTTCTTTTTCATAATCAGCCGGAAAGTTTTTTCTTAAATCCTGACGGACGTAAGTCACAAAGATATTGTAGAATCCTCCGATTTCCGTTGGCGCATGATCTCCGTATCTTGCAATTTTTGACATCTCTTTTATTTTAGAAAGCGGAAGCGTTTTTAGGGAAGGGTAAAGCTTTGCGGCTTCTATTCTTATGTCCGCTGTGTTGAACTGCGCGCTGTTTCCGAACGCTAGGTTTAAAAGCTTTTCAACATTGGCTTTATCCCAGCAAAGAATTATCTGGTCTGACAGGTAGTCAGGAATTTTCGTGCTGTAAATGGATTTTTCACCTGGCGAAATATGCTCAACAAGACGTGAAACGGGAACAAGGTTTCTAAGTTTTAAACATTCAACTGCAATCTGGCCGTTCTCTTCTTCACGCGCATTAAGCAAAGCGATATCTGCCTTGTACCATTTGCTCTTGCTGAATCTTAACGCTGAGACAATTTTGTATACGACTGCGCAGCCTGAAATTTCTTCAAATGGATATCCTGAGCCTGGAACCTTTGCATTTAAAACAATTGCCGGCTCGGGAATATTTTCCTTTGGATTATGATGGTCCAGAACAATCACGTCGATTCCAAGTTCCGCGGCATGCTTGATTTCCGCATTGTTTGAAATTCCGCAGTCAACTGTAATGATAAGCGTGCCGTTCTGTCTGGAAAACTCATCCACAGCCTGAATCGAAAGGCCATAGGCGTCGTCTCCTTCAGGAACTCTGTACTGAACATCAAGTCCCAATGAGCAAAGCTCGTCATAAAGAACAGTTGTCGCTGTTACTCCGTCAACATCCTTGTCCCCGAAGATTAAAATTTTTTCATGGTCTTCGCTGTCTTTCTCTGGAACAGCCGCAAGAATTCTGTCAACAGCATCTTCCATTGACTTGAACAGAAAAGGATTGTGCTGGAACCTTAGGTCGTCTTCCATAAAATAAAGAATTTCTTTTCCGCTTGTGATTCCTCGTCGGGCAAAGATTGTTGCGGTAAGGCTGTCTATTGAAAACTGATTTTTTATTTTTTCAACTTCTTCCTTTGAAATTGCTTTTTTTATCCACTTTGATTCTGACACTATTTTATTTCCTTTAAAATCAGTTTTTTTTCTTCCGGCTTCTCTTCACAAAAATTTAGAGCCGCCTCAAGCTGCTGTTTTCCGCCTTCAAGCGATTCCTTGTTTTTTCCATAGACCTCAAGGAGTTTTTCGCCTTTCTTTACCAAGTCTCCCTGCTTTTTGAAAAAAATAATTCCAGAGTCTGCATCCACTTTGTCTGATGATTTGTTTCTTCCCACTCCAAGATTTATGCATGCGATTCCTGTTTTGTATGCGTCTACTGTTAAAAAGCCGTCCTGCCTTGCGAATATTTCCGACTTGAACTGCGAGCGGCGTTTTCCCTGCTCGTTTAGAAGCTTGTCTGGATTTCCTCCCTGGGCCTTGACGTTCTCAAGGAATTTATTTAGAGCAGCTCCGCTTTTTACTGCTTCCGCGCATTTTTTTATTCCGTCCTCTGTGTTTTTTGCTTTTCCGCCAAAGACAGCCATTCTTGCGCCAAGCTCATAGGTTAGCTCCATTACATCGGCAGGTCCGTTTCCTTGCAGACATTCAAGAGTTTCTTCTATTTCAAGATAGTTTCCTACCTTGAATCCAAGCGGAGAATCCATCCTTGTTAAAAGAGCGCAGGCGTTTTTTCCCATTGCCTGGGCTGTTTTTACTAGAAATGTTGCAAGCTTTTCTGCGTCCTCTACGCTTTTCATGAAGGCGCCTTTTCCGCATTTTACGTCAAAGACAAGCGCGTCGCTTCCCTCGGCTACTTTTTTTGAAAGAATGCTTGCTGTAATCAGCGGAATGCTTTCCACTGTTCCTGTAACGTCTCTTAGCGCATACATTTTTTTGTCGGCCGGAACAATTTTTTCAGTCTGGCCCATCATTGCAAAGCCTGTCCTCTCAATAATTGAAGAAAACTGCTCTTCGCTTAGATTTACGTTGTAGCCTTCTATTGATTCAAGCTTGTCCAAAGTTCCGCCTGTGTGGCCAAGCCCTCTGCCGCTCATCATGGGAATTCTTACGCCAAGTGAAGCCGCTATGGGAGCAAGCGGAAGGCTTATTTTGTCTCCAACTCCGCCTGTGGAATGTTTGTCTACAAAGGGCGAGTTTTCCTGCCTGATTTTTTGCAGGTTGATTGTGTCTCCGGATCTAAGCATGCAGTCTGTTAAAATTCCTGTCTCTGTGAACGTCATTCCGCTGAAATAAACCGCCATAAGAAAAGCCGACATCTGGTAGTCAGGAATGGAGCCGTCAACATAGCCGTTTACAAGAAATTCTATTTCCTCCTGAGAAAGCTCCTGGCCTTTTTGATTTCCAGTTCCACGTTTTTTTATAATTATGTCCGCCGCACGCATTCTAGCCTCCGCCTTGGAAAAGTTTTATTGAAGTTATATCTATAAAATTATATCTAAAAAGAAAAAAAATGTCATTTGCATATTTTTATTTCCAGTCTTGACAAGAAATTTCAGAATGATGGATTTGTTCTTTTGCTAAAGTATTCCGATTCCGCTTTTTAGTGTTTCAAGCTGGATTCCGCAGGCTTTTTCTATCATGCTGTACAAAAGCCTCTTCATGTTGTCCACGGATTCAGCGGGAACAAGCAGCTTTCTTACTTGTCCAGGCGGAAGCTCGTTTATCGCAGTGAGATATGTAAGCGAGTCAAGGTCGATTCTGAAGTTCTCTGAAGTTCTGCCTTCCGCGCCGAATGAAATGCAGTCCGTGCAGACAAATCCGTTTTGTCGTCCTATATAACTGGCATTCTGCTCATGGCTCAAGAGATAAGCGCCGCAGCTGCAGCAGGTTCTAGGCTCAGGCTGAAGTCCAAGAAGCCCTATGTATCTCCAGAGAAAGCGCAGTATTCCAAGGCGGACCTCATTTTCGTTTACGCTGTCTATTCCGTCAAGAAATGCGCACAGCAGAACGAACGCGCTTGCCGGGTCTCCGGCGCATTTTGTCTTTAGAACGATTTCACTTGCGAATGATGCTGCCCAGGATTTTAAAAGGCTTGTCCTGAATGAAAGATGGCAGTTCTGGACATCGAAGTCGGTTATTTTTGCTGAATTGCGCTGCTCGTCGCTGTATATATAGAGAATTCCTGAATAAAAGGGCTGAACTAGGGATTTTAGGCGGCTTTTTGAGCCTCCATAAAGCATTGCATTGAAAATTCCGTTTTCCGCGGAAACTGCTTTTACAATCCTGTTGCATTCCCCGGAATCCTTTAATGAGAGAATTACAGATTTCATGCGCTTGTTCCGTTCCGCCATGAAAATATAATATCAGCACAAAAACTGCTTTGCAATATACTGTAAACTTTTTTTCTGAAATGCCGATGAACAGATTATGAACAGTTTTTCAAATTCTGTAGATTTGCTTCACCGCGCCCTTGATGTTGAAACCCTCCGCTATCAGGTTACTGCAAACAACATTGCAAACTGCGAGGTTCCAAATTTCAAGAGGCAGTCCGTGAACTTTGAAAGCGAGCTGAAAAAAGCCTTTGTCAGCCGTGATAATGAGCATAATTCTTTCCGCATGGCTGCAAATGACGCGCGGCATATTCAGAGCGAGGTTCCGCGTGACTGGCGCGATGTCGAGCCTAGGCGTGTCTGTGACTATGCGACCTCGGCAAAGGCCAATGGAAACAATGTTGACGCAGAGCAGGAGGCAATGAATATTGTTCAGATTCAGATGCAGTACCGCCTTTTGACTCAGCTTATGAATTTTGAGTTTTCACAGGTCAAGACTGCGATGAAATCTATATAGTTTTTGCTATTGAGTTTTGGAGAAAATTATGGGATTATTTACAAGCATAAATATAGCGGCAACAGGAATGAGCGTAGAGCGTCTGCGCACTGATGTTATTTCTAACAATATTGCAAATGCCACGACAACACGCACTCAGGAAGGCGGCGCTTACCGCAAGCAGTCTGTAGTCGTGGAGCCTATAGCTTCTTCTAATCCGCAGTGGAGATTTCCTTTTGTGGACTCGGAGCTTGACAACGGTCCTGGAAAAGGTGTTCGTGTGCGTGAAATCGTGAAGGACAGCGAGCAGGGCAGGATGGTTTATGACCCCGGCCACCCGGATGCGATTAAGTCCGGTCCTAACAAAGGATATGTAGAGTATCCGAATGTGAATATTGTAAATGAAATGGTTAACATGATAAGCGCGAACAGGGCTTATGAGGCAAACAGCTCCGTTATTCAGGGCAGCAAGGAAATGTTTGCTTCTGCGCTGGAGATTGGAAGCCGCTAGGTTCAGTTAATAAATAGACGGGAGGAACTATGAATTTTTCTTTTGGCTCGCTGGAGCTTAACAGGTCAAATGCGTCTCATCTTGGAACTTCTGCCATCGGAAATGTCAACAAGGCGTTAAAAGAAAATGTTCCAGCCGCAGGAGCTGAAAAGAAAGAGTCTTTCAGGACTTATCTTCTTGAGGCTGTAAATGAAATGAACGCCCAGCAGCTTAATGTTTCTGCTCTTCAGGAAAAGGTTATAACAGATCCGGACAGCGTGGATATACATGACGTTACAACTGCGATGGCAAAGGCTCAGATGTCGCTGGATCTTGCCCAGAACGTTATTGACCGGCTTGTGAAGGGCTGGAACGAGCTTTCTCAGAACAGATAGCCTGATGCGCTAAAACTTTTATTGTCAAATTTGCAAATTTGTGTTATACTGTCCTATCTTTTATGCAGGTGGGACAGCGTAAGGGAAATAAAATAAGTTCGTTCATGGGAGGGGAATATGAACGAATGGTTCAAGAAAAAATCAGAAACCATTAAAGAAAAATGGGCGAAATGGACAATTCTCCAGAAGGCTATTGTGGCTGGCATTGTTGTGGTTGCTATAGCGGTGGTTGTTCTTATGGCTTCTATGTCATCTCGTCCTTCAACTGTGCGTCTTTTCAATGCTCCTGTAAATGATGAAAATGAAAGGGACCGTATTCTTACCCGTCTTAATCAGGACAATGTAGAGGCCTATGTTTCGCCTGACAATTATATTTCAGTTGAAAACAGCGATGTTGCGAAAAAATACAGAAGCGTGCTTATTGCAGAAGGCTATGCTCCGTCTCGTCTTGATGCCTACAGGCTTTTTGATACTACGCGCTGGTCAAGGACTGACTTTGACGATAAAGTGAACTGGAAGCGTTCAACCGAAGAGGCTTTAAAGCAGCATCTTGAGGCTCTGGATGATATTCAGCGTGCAAATGTTATTTTAAATATTCCTGACGATGCTTTGTTTTCAGAAAACCAGGCGCCGACAACAGCGAGTGTCATACTTTATGCCAGAGGAAACAGCGACATTCTTACTGACAAACGTAAAATCCGCGGACTTCAAAATCTTATAAAGGCTAGTGTGGAAGGTTTGAAGGATGAGGACATTGTAATCAGCGATGGCTCAACAAACGAGCAGATAAATGACTTTACCGGAATGGCGGAAAGCGACCGTCTTTCAAATATAGAAAGGCAGCAAAAGATTATTCATAAGCAGGAAGCTACATATACAGGCCTTGTTCTTGCCGCATTGAAAGGAACTTTCTCTGATGACCGTGTAAAAGTTATGAATATTAAGATTGACATGAATATGTCTGAGCGCACAACTACTTCAAGAGAGTATGGGGGAATTACAATCAGGCCGGATAATCCAAACACTCCTTATGACGACTCTGAAATTGTAAATAGCCTTACTTTGTCGGAGGAAACTGTAAACAAGTCGTTTACTGGAACCGGATACAATCCTGAAGGTCCGGCAGGTGTTGAAGGCCAGAATCCTCCTGTTTATAGCGATATGTCGAATGTTGTTGGAAAATCTACAGAAGAAGGCGTAAAACGCAACTATGCGCTCAATGAGAAGAATACTTCAGAAATTACAAGTCCTCAGATTGACCGCATTACAGTTTCTGTGAACATTGATGGCCGGTGGCGCAAGGTTTATGACGAAAACAACCGTCCGATTCTTGAAAACGGCCATTTGAGGCGTGAGTACATTCCTCTTACTGAAGAAGAGATTGCTAATACAACAAAGCTTGTTCAGGATGCTGTAGGCTATAACAAAGCCCGCGGAGACCGTGTTACAGTTACAAACATTGGATTTGACAGGGATGTCGAGCATAATAAAGAAGATGAGGCTTATATTGCCCAGCTTAACAGAAACCGCACAATAATGTTCAGCCTTGTTGGAATCGCTATAATTCTTATTGCATTTATAGCATTCCGCATTATCAGCAGGGAAATTGAACGCCGCCGCCGTCTTGCGGAAGAAGCCAGAATCCGCCAGCAGGAAGAGGAGAGGCAGAGAGCGCTTCTTGAGGCCCAGCAGCAGGGAATGGAAGTTACAATGTCTGTTGAGGAGCGCAAGAGGGCAGAGCTTCAGGAGAATGCGATTGCGATGGCAAAAGAGCATCCGGAAGATGTCGCAATGCTTATCCGCACTTGGCTTATGGAGGAATAGTTTATGGCAGAAGAACTTGTTGACGGCAAAAAAAGCAAGAAAAAGGGCGGAGTCAAGGAGTATAAGAATCTTACCGGCCGCCAGAAAGCCGCTATTTTCCTCGTTGCAATTGGAAGCGATGTAGCTTCTGATGTAATGAAGCATCTTCGTGAAGACGAGGTTGAAACTCTTACTTTTGAAATTGCGCGCCTTGATACAATTGACGCGGACTTTAAGGACCAGGTTCTTGAAGAATTTCAGGAGCTCATGCAGGCGCAGAATTTTATTACAACTGGCGGTATTGATTTTGCGCGCGAGCTTCTTGAAAAATCCTTGGGAAGCCAAAAAGCGATTGATATTATCAACAGGCTTACGAGCTCTCTGCAGGTTCGTCCGTTCGACTTTATCCGCCGAACAGATCCGGCTCATCTTTTGAACTTTGTTCAGCAGGAATATCCTCAGACTATTTCGCTTATTCTTGCGTATCTTGAGCCGCAGAAAGCCGCTACAATTCTTCAGAATCTCCCTGCGGAAATTCAGCCTGAAGTTTCAAAGCGCCTTGCAACAATGGACCGCACAAGCCCGGAAGTTCTCCGTGAAGTTGAGAGAGTTCTTGAAAAGAAGCTTTCAACTCTTTCAAGCGAAGACTATACTGCGGCCGGCGGTGTTGATTCAATTGTTGAAATCCTTAACCTTGTTGACCGCTCTTCCGAAAAGGCGATTATTGAGACTCTTGAAGAGGATGATCCGGAGCTTGCGGAAGAAATCAAGAAGAGAATGTTTGTTTTCGAAGATATTGTCATGCTTGATGACCGCGCGATTCAGAAAGTTTTGCGTGAAGTTGATACCCAGGAGCTTGCAAAGGCCTTGAAGTCTGTTGACACAGAGGTTCAGGACAAGATTTTCCGCAATATGTCAAAGCGCGCGGCTTCAATGCTGAAAGAAGACATGGAGTATATGGGACCTGTGCGCTTGAAGGATGTTGAAGAAAGCCAGCAGAAGATTGTTAGCGTAATCCGCCGTCTTGAAGATTCTGGCGAGATTGTTATTGCTCGTTCTAGCGATGATGAAATGGTAGTCTGATTTGACTGGAGGCGTTTACCATGGCACAAACTGTATTCAGACCGGCAGAAGTTAACAATACAAAGGGCGAAGTCGTCCTTCAGTTTACAAAGAATTTCGCTCCTCCTGAAGAAGAAAAAGTTGAGGAGGTTCCGGAATACACGGGGCCTACAGCTGATGACTTGCGCAAGGAGGCTGAGGCTTTTAAGCTTCAGTGGGAAGATGAAAAGGCAAAGATGCTTGAAAAAGCTCAGGCTGAAGCAGACCAGATTGTAAAAAACGCTGAGGATGCTGCGTTCGCCCAGGTGAAGCAGCATTCTGATCAGGCTGCTGTAATAAAATCTCAGGCGCAGAAAGAAGCTCAGGATATTGTTGAAAAAGCAAAAGCCGATGCCCAGAATATTATTTCCAGCGCGAAGGTAGAAGAAAAATCTCTTTTTGAAAAGGCAAAGAGCGACGGATTTAAAGCCGGCCACGAAGAAGGGTATAAGGCGGGAAATGAAGAAGCTCAGCGTCTTGTTGAGCGTATTCACAAAATGATTGAGGCTGTTCAGGCAAAGCGTCAGGAAATTCTTGACAATACAGAGCAGCAGATTGTGAACCTTGTGATTTTGATAGCGCGTAAAGTTGTAAAAATCATGAGCGAAAATCAAAAAAGTGTCATTATGTCGAATGTTCTTCAGGCATTGAAAAAGGTGAAGGGCTCTGGCGATGTTGTCTTGAGGGTGAACCTTGCGGATGTAAAGCTTACAACCGAGCATATAAAGGATTTTATACATCAAGTTGAAAATATCAAGAATATTTCTGTTGTTGAGGACAGTTCTGTTGAAAAAGGCGGATGCATTGTAGAAACTGACTTTGGCGCGATTGACGCGCGTATTTCAAGCCAGCTGAATGAGCTTGAGACGCAGATTTTGAATATGTCTCCTATAAAAACTGTTGGCAAGTCAGAAGTTATAAATCCTGACAGCTGATTCGCGCGTTTGTGTAGTTTGAAATGGAAAACTTTTTTGATAGATACATTCATAGCATAGAACGGATTGAGCCAATAAAATATACAGGCTCTGTTACAGGTGTAAAAGGCCTTATGATAGAAAGCAAAGGGCCTCGCTCTGTAATCGGCGAAATCTGCACAATTCACATTCCGAGCATTCAGAGTTCTGTTCTTGCTGAAGTTGTCGGTCTTGAAGGCTCTTCTGTCCGTCTTATGGCTTACGGAGAAACTAAGGGAATTGAAGTTGGATGTGAGGTTGTCGCTTCAGGACACGTTTTGGAAGTTCCTGTTGGAGCATCTCTTTTAGGACGTGTGATAGACGCAACAGGAAAGCCCTATGACGGGAAAGGCGAAATTTTTCCAGAGGCTTATTATCCGGCTCTTGCATCTCCTCCAAATCCTATGGAGCGCAAGCCGATTGACAGGCGCATTGTGACTGGAGTTCGTGCTATTGACGGAATTCTTACAGTTGGAAAAGGCCAGAGGCTTGGAATTTTTGCAGGCTCTGGAGTCGGAAAGTCAACGCTTCTTTCGATGATTGCGCGCAATACAAATGCTGACATAAACGTAATTGCGCTTATTGGTGAACGTGGCCGCGAGGTTATGGACTTTATAAAGCGCGACTTGGGCGATGAAGGCCTGAAACGCTCCGTTCTTGTTGTGGCGACTAGCGATCAGCCTTCCATTTCCAGGCTTAGGGCCGCTTATGTTGCAACTGCCATAGCCGAATTTTTCCGTGATCAGGGCAAGGATGTTATGCTGATGTTTGACAGCGTAACCCGTTTTGCCCATGCGCAAAGGGAAATCGGCCTTGCAACCGGCGAGCCTCCGGCGCAAAGAGGATATCCGCCTAGTGTTTTTGATATGCTGCCGAAGCTTCTTGAGCGCACTGGAACAAATGACAAGGGAAGCATCACTGCGTTTTACACGGTTCTTGTTGATGGTGATGATATGGATGAGCCTATTGCTGATAAAGTGCGCGGAACTTTGGACGGGCATATTGTTTTGCAGCGTTCTCTTGCAGCCCGCCAGCATTATCCTGCGATTGATATGCTTACAAGCATTAGCCGCCTTTCAAAGCGTGTTTCAGGAACATACACAAGAAAAGCTGTGCAGCGTGTCCGCCGCTGGATTTCTGTTTATTCGGAGCAAGAGGAAATGATAAATGCAGGTGTGTATCAGAAAGGCTCTTCCCTTGAAATAGATGAGGCTATCGACCATCATCAGGCTGTGGAGGAATTTCTGTGCCAGGAAGAAAACTGCCATCTTACAATCGTGGACACTTTGAAGTCTCTTTCTGAGCTGAGCGGAATTGAAATTCCTGAAAATGAATATTCGGAGTCTCCTGCCTGATATTTTGCTTTATGAAAAAATTTTCTTTTTCCATGCAGAAGATTCTTGATCTCAGAATATTTGAGCAGAGCCAGGCAGAAATGGAGCTGGGCAAGGCGAATGCAGAAGTCGCAAGAATTCAGGGGGAGCTTGAGTCTATTGCAAGGAGAAAAGTTTCCACAATAAAAAATTTTGACACAAACACCGATATTTTTGTTCAGTCTGAGATTCAGGCTTTTTTTTTCATGCTTGAGCAGAAGAAAGAAAAATTTTTGGAGGAGCTTGCCGCGGCCCAGATTGCAGCAGATGAAAAACGTGAGCTGGTCCGCCTTGCAATGCAAAAAGTCAAGGTTCTTGAAAAGCTGAAGGAAAATAAATTCCGCCAGTGGAAGAAGGACAGCTTGAAGGCAGAGGAGCTGGCAGCCGACGATATTGTGACTGCCAGAAGAAATAGTTCTAGTATTTAAATGCGCTTCCGCCGATAAATTCCCTGATTATTGACTGCGATGGAACTGATGTCGCAGGAATCGTAGAAAAGCAGTTCAAAAATTGAAGCAGCCTGGTTGCCTCTGCATATTCTTTCTGCAGCGGGCTTACACATCTTAGAAGCGGCTCCGCATAAACTTTTAAAACCGGAAGCTCGTAGTCCAGGGCTGTGTTAAGCATCGCATCGGCATTGTTTTGGAATGGGAAAATATGAAGCTGCTCTCCTTTCTGGACGCTTTCCCACATTGCGATTGTATCAGCCGCGCTTTTTCCTCTGTAGCGGGAATCTCTTACAATCCGTCTTATGAGCCTGTTGTCGCTTGTTGAGATTCTGTTATGGTCATCAAGGTTCAGCTGGGTCAATGCGGAAATGTAGATTTTAAATTTTTTATCCGCTGGAACTAAAGGAGTCAGCTTGTCATTGAGTCCGTGGATTCCTTCCATGATTAAAATATCATCTTCTTCAAGGCTCATTGTGTCGCCTTTAAAGTAGCTTACGCCGGCGTGGAAGTCGTATGACGGCAGCTTGATTTGTTTTCCAGAGAACAAGTCGACAAGATTCTGGTTCAAAAGCTCGATGTTCAATGCTTCAAGACACTCGTAGTCATAGTTTCCGTTCTCGTCTTTTGGAGTTTGGGCGCGGCCAAGGTAATAGCTGTCAAGGCTTATTGTTTTTGGCTTGTATCCGATTGCCGAAAGCTGCAGCGCAAGCTTCTTGCTGGTTGTTGTTTTTCCGGATGACGACGGGCCTGCTATGAGCACAACCTTCGCTGACTTTTTCTTTAGAATCTGGTCTGCTATTGTAGAAATTCTTTTGGTCTGAAGAGTTTCTGTTATATCGATGAATTCGGAAGCCTTCCTGTCGTGAATCAGCTGGTTCAGGCTTGCTGCAGAAGTTACATTCAGCCTTTTTCCCCAGAGCTTGTATGACTTGTATATTTCAAAAAGCTTTGGCTGGTCAACAAATTCTGTGAGCTTTTCAGGCTGGCCCTTCTTTGGAAAGCGCAAAAGAAATCCGTCGCTATATGGAATCAAGTCAAATACGTTCAAGATGCCTGTTGTTCCGGCCAAAGGTCCGAAGTACAGGTCTGAAAAATCATCGAGGCTGTTGATTTGAACTTTGGAAGGGCATCTGTAGTTTAGCTGTTTCCGTGTCTCGGCAAGCCCAAGCTTTTCAAACAATGAGCATGCTTCTGAATATGAAATAAAGCCGGTTTCAATAATCTTGTCATCCTTTATAATCTGCTCCATCTCTCTTTTTAAGTCCCGGATATTTTCTTCTTTTAGCGGAGTTCCAGTTTCGAGCGTGTAGTAGTAGCCGTAGCCCAGGCTGTGTCCGACCAAAAGCCTTTTTTCCGGAAAGAGCCTGTGCGCCGCCGCCGCCAGTACAAAGCAAAGCGACCGTCTGTAGATTGCGCTTCCGTCCTTTGAGTCTGAAAAAACAGGCTCTATGCTTGAAGTTATGCTTATAGGGCTGTCCAAAGAGCAAATTTCATTGTTTACTTTTACTGCGACAATTTTTTTAGTTTGCGCGTTAAATTTTTCAAGGAATAGAATAGGGCGAATTTCATTTTCTGTCTCTATGAATGAACCGTCCGGAAAAGTGATTTTAATCTTTCTCATGCTTGTGCCTCCAAAAATACTGCTGAATTTTTAAACATATTTTTTTAATAGTTCAATTATACGGCACAAAATGATGAAATGCAAAGAGAAATTGCAGGAAGCCTGTAAAACAAGCTCCAGCCTGGCTATTTTTTTCTAAAAAGCGATTTTATGAATTCTGCGATTTTTATAAAAATACTGGATATGAAATTCAGTATCCGCATAATCAGCGGAGGATTTTTTAGCCTTTCAAGCCGCTTGTATCCTTCCAATAGCTCCTCGTCTGTAAATTCCTTGCGCTGGTTGTTTTCTTCAAGCTCCATTTCAAGCTGGCGGATATTGCTTACATTCTGGTCAAGGACATTTGCGTTGATTCTTTCCCAGCCAAGCGATTTCGCCGCCTCAAGCCTGCGTTCTCCAGCTACAAGCTCATAGCTTGAATTCAGGGTAATAGGATTCATGAGGCCGTAAAGATGCATGCTTTCTTTTAGCGCGGCCAAATCTCCTAAATCCCGGCGGACTCTTTTTTTTACTTTTATGTCTTCAATTTTTACAAGCATTTAATTAAAAATAGGCAATCTTTGTTCTTTAGTCAAGAAGCCAGTTTGAAAAATCATCGGAATTTCTTTGCGGCTGTGAAATTTCATACTCGAATTCATCCTTCTTTATTTCTGAAGAAAGCTTTCCGCTTTTCAGGAAGCTCAGGTCGGCTTTTAGCGGTGTGTCGTCAATTCCTTCGTCGAAATAGTATCCTGCCTGAATTCTGGCTTTCTGAAGCCTTGCGGCTCCTAAATTTCTGCCTGAGTCGTCAGTGTGCTTCTTGCAAGGTTCTGTAGGCTCTGTTCCGGGATAATAGTATGCGGTGATTCTGTTGCCTCCGCATTCAGGAGTCAGGATGCCGCCGCTTTTTGAGCAGACTTCAAGCTGAATCAAGTTTTTCGGAGCCTCGTCATAGAACGGCTTGTATTCCTTGCCCTTGTTTGCCGCGTTCATGTAGTCGCCCCATGCAACGCCAGCCAATGTTGAGCCGGTGATTGAAAGTCCCAGCGACTGTCCAGGCTTGTCGAATCCGAACCAGAATACAGACGTGTAATATGGCGTGAATCCGGCTGCCCATGCGTCCGCCCAGTTCTGGGTTGTTCCTGTTTTTCCTGCCACCGGCATCTGGAATGTTTTTCCGTTTGAATTCTCAAAGCTGAATTTATTTCCGCGGCCTTTTCTTTTTCCTGTAACCCAATATGTGGAATCCCAGTCAGAGCCGTATCGTAAAGTTCCGCTTGCTACGGTATTCTTCATGATTTCCTGCATTATAAAAGCTGTTTCCTCTGAAAGAATCTGCTTTGCTCCGTTTCTGGATTTCTGGGCATCGGACTGCTCCTTTCCAGGATTGAAAATTATGTTTCCGTTTTTATCTTCAATTGAAAGAATTGCAATCGGCTTGACTTCCTTTCCGTGGTTTGCAATTGTCGCGTATGCCTTTGCAATTTCAATAGGACGAACGGAGCAGACTCCAAGTCCAAAAGGATAAAGCGGCTCAAATTTTCTTGCTTCAAATTCATTTGAAGGAATTCCCAAAAGCGCTGAAGTCCTTTTTATTGCAGAGTCGAATCCGATTGTGTCCAGAACCTTTATTGAAGGCACATTCATGGAGTGTGCCAGTGCGTACCAGAACTCAACGTCTCCTTCCCACTGGCCTTTAAAGTCCTGTGGAATATAAGGAGTTCCGTCTTCATTGTGGAAAACCTGAGGCGTGTCGCTTATTATTGTTGTCATTGTGAATTTCTGGCTTTCAATCGCCTCCGCATAATAAAGCGGCTTGAATGTGGAGCCTGGCTGAAGCTTTGCCTGCACCGCGCGGATAAACTGGTTTGTCTTGTCATATTTAGATCCGCCTACCAGCGCGTCTATGTAGCCGGTTGAGTTTTCTATGGCAATCATTGTTCCTTCGATTGTTGTTTTTTCCGCTTTCTGCTTAATCAGGGAATTTCCCTTGTTGACGATTTCTGTTTTCAAAGAGTCAATTCCGCAGATCATGGACATTGCGTCGATAATCGGATTTATTTCATCGCGGTACTGGTTCATTGCCATTGCCTGGTTTCTTTGCTGGCCAAGCTTTAAATCCGGAAGGTCGAATACGAGGCTGAAAAGCTCTGTGAGCGGAATGTATTTGCTGAATGTCGCCCTCTCGTGGGAATTCATAGTTCTCTGGTAAAGCCTGTTCGCCGCATGGATATAGTCCTGCATTACTTGCTCCGCGGCTTTTTGGTGCGAAAGATTCAGTGTCGTGTTTACGGTGAACCCGCTTGTGTAGATGTCTTCTGTTCCGTAAATCATTCCGCTTAAATTTCTTCTTACGTATTCGCTGAACCAAGGAGCCTCGTCGTTTTGCATGGCGTGCGCGGAAGTGTTTGTTCTTGTATAGTCAAAGTTTGCCCAGTATGTGTCGAAGCTGTCGTCCGCCTGCTCGCGGGAAATGTATCCGGAGCTTACCATTGCCTCAAGAACATCCTTTTGCCTTGCCATGGCTCTGTTTGGATGCTCGAACGGATTGTAGAAGGATGGATTTGAAAGCTGGATTACGAGGATTGCGGATTCCGCCGGTGTTATTTCCGTTGCGTCATGCCCGAAATAGTATTTGCTTGCCGCATTGACTCCGTAAGTTCCGCCTCCAAAATAAATTTTGTTCAAATAAAGCTCAAGAATTTCATCCTTTGAATATCTGCGCTCCATCTGGATTGCCCACCAAAGCTCCTTAAGCTTTCGCTTGACTGAATACTCCTGACGGTCGCAGTACAAGGTTCCTGCGATTTGCTGCGAGAGTGTTGAGCCGCCGCCAAGGGAGCTTCTTGTGAGAACTCCGACAACAGCCCTGAACAGAGCCTTTACACTGAATCCGTGGTGGCTGTAGAAAATGCGGTCTTCTCTTGTAAGCAGCGCGTCAATCATGTGCTGCGGAAGATTTTTCAGCGCGATTATTTCACGCCGCTCATCGCTTGCAAATTCTGTTATAAGCTCTCCGTTTATGTCCAGAAGCCTTGTAGGCAGTGATGTTTCAAAGTCTGTGAAATTTTCAGTATTTATTGTGTTCACCGTGGCGGCAAGTCCTGCTCCAAGAAGGCATCCAAATACAAGCGCAAAAAAAAGCAATGCTCCGCTAAGAATGAGTGGCATAGTCCCGCATTTTTTCATAACACCATATAATAGATAAAAAAGTTTCTATTGTCAAACGAGCATGGCAGGCTTGTATTGACAACTTTTTTTGTTTGATATAAAACTTTTCTCATGGACATCATGGCAGACGAAATTTCAGGAGGCTTTGTTCCCAGCGAGATTTTTATGAGGCGGGCAGTTGAGCTTGCCAGAAAAGGCGGCGGAAAAGTTCATCCGAATCCGCTTGTTGGCGCTGTAATTGAAAAAGGCGGAAAAATTATCGCAGAAGGCTTTCATCATGAGTATGGAAATATTCATGCGGAACGGGATGCCTTGAGAAACGCCTTGGAAAGAAAAGACGATGTCCGGGGCGCGAATCTTTATGTTACATTGGAGCCTTGCTGCCATACAGGAAAGCAGCCTCCGTGCGTTCAGGCGGTTATAGAGGCCGGCATAAAGAATGTCGTGGTTGGAAGCCGGGATCCGAATCCGCTTGTAAATGGAAAAGGCGCGGTTCAGCTTGAAAATGCCGGGATAAAAGTTTTCAGGGATTTTATGAAAGCCGAGTGCGATTCCCTTAACGAAGCTTTTTTTCACTACATAACAACCGGGCTTCCTTTTGTAATTGTAAAGTATGCGCAAAGCGCGGACGGAAAAACGTCTCTTTCGTCTGGCGAGAGCAAGTGGATTACAGGCGAAAGTTCCCGTGAGCACGTCCATTATCTGCGTGGAACTACTGCTTCCGTTATGTGCGGAATTCAGACTGTTCTGAAAGATGATCCGCTTTTGACCTGCAGAATTCAGGGCGAAGGACTGAGGCAGCCTGCGCGCGTTGTTCTTGATACAGAGCTGAAAATTCCGCTTGAATGTAATCTTGTG
>CAZSJX010000020.1:0-26299 GCA_964607295.1 uncultured Treponema sp.
CCCTTAGCCTTATAGGCTAGAGCAAACCACCCGTTTGACGGGTGGTTGTGATTGTTTTTGTGAAGTCCGTTTTCCCATTCTGTATAAATTCTTGAGTGCCTTGTTAAAACAAATTTGTGCCAGAAGCAGGAGTCAAGAAGTCCGGCTGCAAAAAACTGCCTTAAAGTTTCCATTGAATTTATTGTGTCCTGCTCAGTTTCTCCAAAGTAGCCGTAAATCATGTAGGCATGAATTAAAATGCCAGCCTCCTTGAATGAGCAGCAGGCGTTTACAATTGAATCCAAGTCTGTTCCTTTGCTTATGCTGTCGAGGCCTGTTCCTGTTGCAATTTCGATTCCGCCGGAAACTCCAATGAGTCCGCCGAATGATAAAAATTCCGCCATGTCCCTTGAATAAATTTTTTCAAATCTTACATTTCCCCAGAATGAAAACGAGGCTGAATTTTTTAAGTTCAGCTTGGAAAATTTTATCATTGCGGCAGGAGGCATCGCTTCATCAACAAAATGAATTCCGTGTATTCCGTTTTTTTCAGACTGTGATTTTAGTCCGCAAAAAAGATTTTCAATCTGCACGAGCCTGTAGGAGGAAACGTAGTCAAGGCTTACATCGCAGAATGCGCATTTGTGCCAGTAGCATCCGTGCGCAAGATAAGCTTTCATCCAGGCTCCGTCTGACCATAGCCGCTGCATCGGGTTCTTGTCGTCAGAAACGCGCGGGTATTCTGAGAAGTCGGTTTTTGAATAGTCAGGGACAATCAATGCTGTCTGTTCGTTTTCGAATTTTTCATATTCCAAAGACGACATGACCGGCTCTATGACTTTTTCTTTTGTAAAGAGACGCATTTTGTAGAGCCGCTGTTCTCCTGAAATTTTTCCGTCTGGAAATGCGTCAAAGAAATTTTTATATGAGCCGTATCCTCTGTCATAGCTTATTGCGTCTGCGTATCTGAAAAATGAACCGCTGCGGAATTCCCTGAGCTCTGTGTTTATGAATCCTCCGCCAAAGCATATAAATATTTTCTCTCCATATTTTTTTCGCAGATATTTTGCTGTGAAAAGAGCTGGCGTAAAGGTTCCTGCGAACGGAACAGAAATGCATACAAGCGTTTTTTCGTTTTCAGCAATATTTATTTTTAGAAATGCGTTTTCAAGAACTTCTGTATAAAAGGAATCCAGAACGGGCGAGTTAAGTTTTTCTTCAATCTGATGAAAAGAGGTTTCGCTAACGGTGATGCTTTCCGCATAGCGCACAAGTGAAAAGCTTTTGTCAAACGCAACTGAAATGTAGTCCGCCAGATCCTCCAGGGCCAGGCTTGCAATGTTTCTAGCGTCATCTGCATCCGGCGGAGCATCGAGGTTTTCCATGTAGCGTTCCATCCGGTTTCCGCGCGGAGTGTACGGGCTTAAAATGAATCTATGGCAAATCTCGCGCGGACTTGGATTTTGACTTCCGCACAGAATAGACATTATAAAGTCAATCCATTCAGTCCAGAGATTGCTTTGAAAAATGTAACGGCGCAAATTTTTTGCAGTTGCGCTGTCTCCGTTTTTTTCTGCGTCCGAGGCAATTTTTATTGCGTTTTCTTTTGAAAGCTCAAAAAGTTTTTCCAGTCCTTTTTTAGAAAAAATTGAGCGCACAAGCCGAACGCTTAAATCAATCCATACAGCTTTATGTCCGTTTCTATTGAAAAAAGATTTTAGATATGCTCCAGACGGATAAGGTGAGTTGAGCTGAACTAAAGGAGGCTGGAGTATGATTACATTCATGATGACTGTAATTCTAGTTATATCAAACGGCAGTGTCAAATGTGTTTGTGGAAGATTGTTATATTAATTTGGAGAATAGTTAAAGAAAAAAGCAGATTTGCGTATTACGATTTTATGGAAAACTTTGATATAACGAGGTTCACATGGCATCGCTTCTTCTTGCTGTAATTTATATAGCTTTTATAAGTCTCGGACTGCCGGATCCGTTGCTAGGCTCGGCATGGCCTTCGATGTATAAAGATTTTGGCGTGGATATTTCTTTTGCCGGAATTATTTCAATGATTATTGCCTCCGGGACTGTTTTTTCAAGCCTGATGAGCGATTGGTTTACAAAAAAGGCTGGTGTCGGAAAAGTCATGGTGATAAGCGTGGCCACAACAGCTCTTGCGCTTTTTGGCTTTTCTATAAGCGCTTCTTTTGGGATGCTTTGTCTGTGGGCAGTTCCTTATGGACTTGGAGCAGGAAGTGTGGATGCGGCTCTTAATAACTATGTTGCCCTTCACTATAAGAGCCACCACATGAGCTGGCTTCACTGTATGTGGGGAGTTGGAACTGCAATCGGCCCTTCTATAATGGGATTTGCATTGTCGAATCAGCATGGCTGGAATTCCGGCTATAGATACATTGCGGTTTTTCAGATTGTGCTTACTGTGATTCTTACAGCCTCTCTTCCGCTCTGGAAAAAAAACAGCGCTCAGCCTGATAATCAGAAAACTTCAGAAAAAAATGAAAAGCCTCTTTCCTTGCGTCAGATTTTTTTAATACCAGGCGCAAAGGAAGTTATGATTGCATTCTTTTGCTACAGCGCGCTTGAGCAGACAGCAGGACTTTGGGCGGGAAGCTATCTTGCGCTTTGCAGGAATGTTTCTCCTGAGCAGGCCGCTTTTTTTGCAGGTATGTTTTACATTGGAATTACAGCGGGACGCGCTGTTAGCGGATTCTTGACAATGAAAATGAATGATACTCAGATGATTCGTCTTGGACAAGCCTTTGCGCTGACAGGAGTTGCCGCTCTGGCTTTGCCGCTTGGGCAAATTTCCGCAGTCGCAGGATTGGTGATAATCGGGCTTGGATGCGCGCCGATTTATCCATGCATAATACATTCTACCCCGGCGCATTTTGGGGCGGACAAGTCGCAGGCAATAATAGGAGTTCAGATGGCAAGCGCTTATACCGGCACGACTTTAATGCCTCCTCTCTTTGGAATGATTGCTTCAAGAAGCACAATCGCATTATATCCGTTTTATCTTTTGATTGCTCTTGCGATGCTGTTTGTTATGCATGAAAGGCTTGTTAAGAAAACTTCAGCAGTTTAATTTATAAGGCGTATTTTGCACACAATCGGAAGATGGTCGCTGTATCCTCTTCCGTTCCAAAGAGAGTATTTGTACGGAACTGAATTTTCGTCGCACCAGAATCCATCTGCGGCAGGGAAAAAACTTTCAAGTTTTATTTTTCCTGAATAGAAAAAGTTGTCTATGCGGGACCATTCTTCTCTAAAGTAATAGCTTCCGGGGGCTATTAAGGTTCCGGCCTCATCAAACCAAGGGGATTTTACCAAAAGACCATCGTCGCTAAGAATTTTTCCATGCCAGGGTCTAAGCAGAACTTTTCCGTTTTCTTTTATACAGAAGTCATTTATGTCCCGGTTGAAATCTCCGGCTGCAAAAACAGGGCTTCCTTCGTTCAATGTTCTGCCCATAAAATAAGAAAGCATGGCTTCTTCCCGGTTCCGCCATTTTTCGGTTCTCTCTTCGCCGCCGCTCTTGCTTTTCCAATGGCTTACAAAAAGGCTTAGTCTTTTTTTATCCAGCTTTATTTCAATTTCTGCCAGCGGTCTTAGCTTCGGCATTTTTTCATTTTCATCTCTTGCGTCAAGTGAATGTAGGCTCATTCTTTGCAGCGGAATCCTTGAAAGAATTCCGCATCCTATTGCGCCGCCTTCATTTTTTGAAAAGCAGCCGTATCTGTATATTTTCTGCGGATTCCATTCGCCTGCAAGAAAATTGCTTATGTCGAAAAGAACGCTTGAATTTTCGATTTCTTCCATTATAAAAATATCCGCGTCAAGCTTCTTTATAACGGAGCAAAGCCTGCGTAGCCGTTCCTTGTACATTTCCTCGCTCCATGTTTTGCTTTTTACAAATTCAGGGTATTCCTCTCCGCTGTTGTTCGCATCAAAGAAAGTCTGAACATTCCAGTTTACGATTTTCAGCTCAGCGCCTGAAAGTCTGCATCCAGCAAAAAACGGCATGAACAGAATGCATAAAGCGGCGTAAAATTTTACCGGTTCAGCTAATTTAGTTTTTTCCATGATTTCCTCCAAAAATATATATCTGAATATTTACAAAAAATGCGCTATGCTGATAAAATATTTTCACAGATGAAAGACATTCCTTTGCCAACAAAACGCCGGCTTGTTCTTTTGGAACGGCTTCTTTCTGGCTATAAAGAAAAGAATATAACCTCGCAAAAAATTCAGGAGCTGACAGGCTGGACTTCCGCAGTTGTGAGACGCGATATTTCAGTTTTAAAGTTGAATTGCGGCGCAACAAACGGCTACAAGGTTGAGGAGCTGAAATCCCACCTTGAAAAATTGTTTGGTGAAAAAAAAGAAAGCCTTAGATGCTGCATTGTGGGGCTTGGAAGGATGGGGCAGGCTCTGCTGGATACTTCTGAGCTTTATGACTCTCCATTTAAAATTGTAGCCGGATTTGACTCAAGTGTGAACAAGACTGAAGTTCTGAGCTCGTCGTTTCCGCTTCATCCTACGACATTGATGAAAAAAATTATCCGGGAAGAGGAAATTTCCTATGCGATCCTTACAGTGGACTCTGACGAAGCCCAGCCGCTTGCGGATCTGATTGTTGAGTGCGGAATAAAGGGAATTGTGAACTATACGCCTTGTGTGCTAAAAGTTCCGCCCGAAGTCTGCATTGAAAACGTGAGCCTTTTGACAGCTCTTGAGACTCTTGCCATAAACTGAAATTTCGTTTGAAATTAGGGGAAAATAAAAAAAATTGCATTAATTTCTATTGACAATCTGCTGTGAATTCTGCTAGTATGTCTTCACATTCATGGAGCGATGTCTGAGTGGTCGAAAGTACCTGTCTTGAAAACAGGCGTGCCGAAAGGTACCGGGGGTTCGAATCCCTCTCGCTCCGTCCTAAACAGAGTTTTAGGGAATTGGAGGCGTTGTAGAGCGGTTAATACAACGGTTTGCTAAACCGTCGGTTCCCTAAAGGGCCGGGCAGGTTCGACTCCTGTCGCCTCCGCTACTAAACAGGTTTGACTTGATTTAGCAGCAGAGAAAAGGTCTGTTTATGAGATTGTAGCTCAGCTGGATTAGAGCACCACCCTGCGGAGGTGGGGGTCGCACGTTCGAATCGTGTCAGTCTCAATTATATTTAGTTTTCAATTTATAAGGATTCAACAGCACTGAATCCTTTTTTTGTTGATATTTAGGAAAGATGTCCGAGTGGTTTAAGGTACACCCTTGGAAGGGGTGCGTAGCAGAAATGTTACCGGGGGTTCGAATCCCCCTCTTTCCGGTTTGAGCCTAGATGCTCTGCACATTGCGGCTGGAAAACCCCGCCAGAGCGGGAACGCAGCAACGGTATTCAGCTTGCAGTGGTGCCGGAGATTATCTAGGCTCTTTTTTTTACATTGAAAAGTCTTTTCCGAGATAAATTTCGCGGGCTTCCTGTGACTTTAAAATTTCTTCTTTTTTTCCTGAGACAAGAATTGTTCCTGTTGAAATTATTATGGCGCGGTCAGTTATTTCCAGCGTGTCGCGCACATTGTGGTCTGTTATAAGCACGCCTATTCCCTTTTTTGCCAGCAGCCTGATGATTCCCTTTATGTCTGCAACTGCAATCGGGTCTATTCCGGCAAAAGGCTCGTCCAAAAGCAGGAACTTTGGCTCTATTGCGAGCGAGCGGGCTATCTCTGTTCTGCGGCGCTCTCCTCCGGACAAAGTGTACGCCTGCTGCTTCCTTATGCGCCCGATATTGAATTCTTCAATCAGCTGGTCAAGCTCCCTTTTTTTTTCAATGCGGGTCAGGTCTTTTCTTGTCTCAAGAATTGCCCAGATATTTTCTTCAACTGTGAGCTTTCTAAAGACTGAAGGCTCCTGCGGAAGGTATGAAATGCCGGCTCTGGCGCGCTTGTACATCGGAAGATGCGTTATACATTCATCATTAAGGAAGACATCGCCGGCGGTCGGCTTGTAGAAACCTACAATCATGTAGAAGGTTGTTGTTTTTCCTGCTCCATTCGGGCCTAGAAGCCCTAGGACTTCTCCGGTCTGCATGGAAAAGTCAACGCCTTTTACAACGCTTTTTCTTCCGAATGACTTGTACAGCGAGGCGGCTCTTAATGTGCTTTTTTCTTTATTCTGTGATTCCATTCTGCTCCTCTGGAATTTCCGTTTCGTCCATATTGCTGATATTTTCCGGTTCTTCAGATTTTTTTGATTCAGCCTTGCCTTGCTCTGCGGTGGAAACAGAGCCTTTTACTCTTCCTGTGAGCGTTATTTCCTGGGTTTCCATGTCAAGAAAAATCACCTGCGCGCGGAAAGTGTCGCCGTCCTGGACAATCTGCGGATTTCCGCTCATTTCCAGCTTTTGCTCGCCCTTGCTGTAGATTGCGTATGCTGACGTGCAGACGTTTTTCTTTTGCGTCAAATTCACCTGAATCTGCATAATGGCAGTTTCTTTTTTTTGATTGTACTCAATGAGCTCGGCCTTCGCGTTCACGCCGTTTTCTGTGTCCGAAAGCTCAACTCCCTGCCTTAAAACCGCGGTTTTTGTCTGCCTGTCGTATTCCATGTCCTCGCAGGTAAATTCTATTTTGCTTTCTGTGTTTTTGCCGGAAACGGTTCCGCTTGCCTTTATCCGCCTGAAATTTTTTCCAGAAAGCTCGATCGTCTGCGCATGAATTTCCATGGATTCTGTTTTTACCATCGCATTGCCTTTCAGAATTGTTGTGCTGCTCTTGCTTCCGGCTGTTCCTGTCATCGAGTCTGCGCTGAATGTCATCTGCTCGGCGCTTAATGCAAGAGAAAAAAGAATTGATATGCAGAGCAATATGAATTTTCTGCTATTCACTTAAATTCTCTCCGGTGTTTTCTTCGCTGCTGGTTGTGATTGTTCCCGTTACAGGATTCGCAAACTCAAAGCTTTTGGAGGCTCCGCTTGCAGAAAATCCGCTTCCCTGAATTTCAATGCCGCTTCGGGAAACTGTAACATTTCCGTCTTCTGTGGAAACCAGCTGCCTTGTCTCTGAATTCCATTTCAAGCTTTCCGCTTTTATCTTGAAATCCTGCTCGGTATTGTCTATGGAAATTTCGTCGAACAGCGTGTAGTTTTTTTCTCCGCCGCTGATTCCAAGCAGACCGCACTGTCCTTCTGTTAAAATTCCGCCGTCCGGACTCCAAGTCTTGAACCTGGCGTTTTTTGCGTACGACGAGCTGTCCCTGTACTGTTCAAGAACGTCTGCCTGAATTTCCGCTGAAACTTTTTTCTCCTCATATTTTTTATAGTCCGCGCCTCTGAATTCAAGTTCTGGCGAAGATTCAGCGCCGCTGGAATTTTCATCATATTTTAAAGAGCATGAGGAGAATGCGGCAAGTAAAAGGAAAAAAGCGGCTTTTTGCATTTATAGAACTTCAATTATTTCCGGTTTGCCTGGAAGCGGGAATTTCCGGGTGAATGCAAATACCGCGGCGGAGGATAGAAATAGAAACAGAAGCACAAACACGGCTTTTCCGTCGCTAGAGACAGACTTGCCCATGGCTTCCATTATAGGCGATGCTGAAAAATATCCTGCGATTGCGCACAAGAACGGAATGAGCAGCGAGATGATTCCCTGTGCTGCCTGCGCTTTTTTCCCAGCTCCAATTATCACAATTGAGCCGCTTGAAATTTTCATGTTCCGTGGATTCATGACCTCAAACGCGTGCTTCTTTTTTGCGCAGCCAGCTGAGCAGCTTGCACATTCCTCTTTTTCAAATCTTGCGGCAAAAATTTTGCCTTCATTCACTGACATTATAAGGGCTTTTTCTGTCATATATTTTTTCCTGCTTAAAATTGCTGGTCAGCTTCTTTTATTGACTTAAGCATTCTGGTGCATTCCTGCACGCCGGCTTTGTTCTTGAGCTCTTCGTAGGTGTCGCGCAGGTTGAACAGGGCATCGTAATAATGAGGGCTGAGAGAGACTGCATGCTCAAAAAGTTCTGCGGCCTCTGCATAGTTTCCCTGCTGAAATTTTATGACACCGCTTGTGTTCCAATAGTGCGGGTTTGCCGGATTCAGCTCAAGCCCTTTTGCGCAGTAGAGCATCGCTTCGTCGAATGACTTTGCGGAAAGACAAAATAGTGCCAGGCTGTCCAGCGTGTCCTCGTCGTATGGATTTATCCTGTGCGCATGCTCCATGGCGGATTTTGCAAGATAAATTTTTCCGGCGTCATGGTAGGTGAGTCCAAGGTTGAACCAAAGAAGATAGTTTGAATTTTCAACAGTTATGGCGCGCTTCAGGCAGGCAATCGCATCCTCGTATTCCCCCTTTGAGGCAAGGCGTACTGCCTGGTTGTTCAAGTTCTCGCTGTTTTCAAGCATTGTTGCTGTGTGCCTCCATAAGCTCATTTGGAATCATTGATACAAAAAATTCTTTTATAAGAGATGCGTCCTCGTTGCTGTTTCCAAAAAGCTCAATAAATGAATTTCCGCCATTAAGGATAAGCTCGATTCCTTTTTTCTTTGCGGCCTCAATAGAAGAGTCCTGCTCCATAAGTCCGATAGCCTTTTCTACTGCCGGACTTTCGATTCCTTCCTTTGCAGCCTGAATAAAGCACTGGCGGAGTTCCTGGGTTTTCTGCGGACAGTTCTTGTTCTGCTCAAAGAAAGCAAGGACTGGAAACGACTTTTTTCCTTCAACAATGTCATCTCCGCGCTTTTTGCCAGGGTTTCCTGTTGTAAGGTTTATGACATCATCAATAATCTGGAATCCTGCTCCGATTTCTGAGGCAATTATGCCGGCCTTTCTTGCAGTTTCTTCGTCCGCGCCGGAAGCAAGAGCACCTGTTTTTGCGGCAAGTGAAGCCAGAGTTCCGGTCTTGTTTTTTACCATTTCAAGATATTCCTGCACGGAAGGAACTTTTGTGTTGTCCCTGTGCCATGCAATATCCATAGCCTGTCCTAGATGAAGTCTTCTTAGCTCCATGAGATAGTTAGAGTAAAGCCGGTTTTTAAGCTCCATAGGGCAGCTAAGTTTTTCTATGCAGACAGGAGCCTCAAAGTAGAGCCAAGAGCCTGCGTTGATTGCAGTGTCAGTTCCATAGGTTATATATGCGGCTGGTTTTCCCCGGCGCATCTGGGAACTGTCCTCAATGTCGTCGTGTATGAGGCTTGCGGTATGAACGAATTCAACAAGCGGCGCAAGCAGGTAAGCCTGCTCCTGGGCTTTTTCCTTGTCCATGGCGCAAGCACGCGCGCACAAAACCAGAAGCAGCGGCCGCCACCTTTTTCCTCCAAGGTCTACCAGCGACCGCGTTGTTTCAATAAGTGGAAATATGTGCTTGGATTCTATATTCTCATTTCCAAAAGAAATTTTTTTCCACTCGCTGTTTGCTTCAAGCGGAAGAAATTCTTTTATAGAACGCTCAATCTGTTCTAAATGCGCTAAAATCTGCCTGTTCATATAGTATAATAATAACTGAGGTTGTCTCAAAAGTCTATATAGCTTTAATTTGGAGCTGACCATAATCTATAAAAACAGCGGCCAGTTGAGCTGCGTCTGCCGAAACCGAATTAAGGCATCTATAATATTCTGATTGGAAACAGATAAAATAACGTCCATTCCACAGGCAGTGGAATGGACTGTATGCAGATGCTGGAACTGTCATTCCATATACAACGGAATGTCTATTCTGCAAAGGCTGAGTGGTATTCTTCTATAATTAATATGTGTAAGAAAAATCCTCTATGCGGGAAAGCTCGTTTACTGTTGTTCCGAATTTCTGGGCGACATCATAGAAGCTTATTCTTACTGGATTTCCAAGGCTGTCATTCTTGTAGATGCGGCGTTCTGTGATGGTTCCGTTCTCATAAAGCTGAATTTCCGTGAGAAATCCGTTTGTGTCATAGCGGAATGCGACTTTGCTTGTGCAGTTTCCTTCCTCGTCAAAAGTTTCTATTGCGGCGATTTTTCCTGATGATTCTGCAAATGAATAGCTCCTTGAAAGACTGAAAGTTCCGTCTCCGTTGTATTCAGTTTCCTGAACAGGAATTCCGTCGTCATTCAGTGTTTTGATTGAGCGCATATAGAGCTTTCCGTCCTTGTCATAGTTGCTTTCAGTTAGCTTTTTTTCCTCGTGCTTGTAGATTGTCTTTGAGCTGATGCTGCCGGAAGCTGTTTCTGTAACGGTGTATGAATTGAGCTTTGAGTCCGCGCCGTATTCATATTCTGTCTTAAGCTCTGCGCCCGATGCTGTGTCTGAATATATCATGCCTGAAAGTTTTTTTCCGTCGTAGCTGTATGCGGTTTTTGTTATAAGCTCGTCCTTTGCATTCAGAAGCGAAAATTCCGTTTCCTGCCCGTTGCTGAAGACATGGACTTCTTTGTCCGAAACTGAGCGGAAGTACTCGCCGAATTTGGAAGTTACAGAATAGTTCGTTTTTGTGTACGAGCTGACATTTCCTGCCGGAACGAATCCGAATGAAAAACTGCCGGCAAAAGCAGAGAATGATGCAAAAAAAGCAGTCAGAAAAAAAATGTTTCTTTTCATAAATCCCCCGAATGATATATATAATTGTAAATTTATCTTCTTTAATTATCGACTAAAGGACAAAAAATTTTTATAGTAAACGCATGGATTTTTTTGAGCTCAAGGCTTTTATTTCTGTAGCCAGGAACCTGCATTTTGCGCGCGCTGCCACTGAAATCAACTTAAGCCCGTCTGCGCTGAGCCGGCTTGTCTCAAGGCTGGAAGATGAAACTGGGTGCGAGCTTTTTGACAGAAGAAGCAGGGATGTGTTCCTGACGGAAAAAGGACAGCGTTTCCTTAGCTTCGCTTCAAAATGCGTGGAGGAAAAGGAAAACCTTGAGGCTGAATTTTCTCAGCAGAAGGACATTCTGAGCGGAACTCTCCATGTCTATGCGAGCGTTACGGCGTGCTATACAATAATGCCTCCATTTATAAAGAAGCTTTCTGCAAAATATCCGGCTCTTCATCTTTCAATTGAAACAGGAGACCCCGCGGGAGCTGTGGGCGCTGTCCGGGAGGGCCGGGCGGATCTTGCAGTGGCTGCGATTCCTGACGAGAAATCTTCCTTTTTTGACTGCATTTCTGTGTGTGCAAGCCCTCTTGTGTTTGCCGCGTCTCTTAGCGGTCCTTATGTTGATGTTCAGG
Source organism: uncultured Treponema sp. (assembly GCA_964607295.1). Classification (GTDB taxonomy): domain Bacteria; phylum Spirochaetota; class Spirochaetia; order Treponematales; family Treponemataceae; genus Treponema_D. The sequence continues at coordinate 11,176 of CAZSJX010000020.1, forward strand.
GCAGTCCTCAGGACATAGTTTCCAATGTGCCTTTGATTCTGCCTAAGGCCGGTCTTGCGCGGAAAAGGTTCGACTCGTGGATAGAAAGCCGAAATGTCCATCCGGTAGTCGCCGCGGAAACAGAGGGAAATGAGGCCGTGATGGCTCTTGCCGCCCTGGGGCTTGGAATCGGACTTGTTCCAAAGATTGTGCTGGAAAACGGTCCGTACCGGGAAGGCTTTGTGTCGCACAATGCAGGAAACGCGCTTGGATTCTATGACATAGGATTTATTCAGAAAGCAAAAATCACAGGAAGCGAAAGCGCACGAAAAATCCGCGCCGCAGTAAATGAAATATTACATTCCAGGGAATAATATACGGAGATACTTATGGGAAAGAATTTGATTCGCATTGATAACTGCCAGGTAAGAAAGGGATGCGCCGCTTTGATTCCGCAGGTTGACTGGACAATGAAAGAAGGGGAGGCTTGGCTTGTTGCAGGTCCTAATGGCGGCGGCAAGGCTGACTTTATAAAGGCTTTGGCCGGCACCCTTGAATTTGTTCCGCAGGAAGGAGGCTCGTTCTATTCTGAATTTGAGAAAAGCACGGCTGTTGTTTCCCTTGAAGAGGCTGCGAGGCTGATAGAAGAGGAGCGGGAGCAGGACGAAAGCGAGTATATGGACAAAATAGATATAGGAAGGACTGGCCGCGAGTATATCTATGAGGCGATTGGCGGAAAGAAAAAAAAGGGCGCGCCGCTTGCTTCTGAGGCATATATGTTGGAAACTCTTCCGCAGGTAAAGCTTTGCGGCGTGGAGAATATTCTTGACCGGGGGCTGCGCTTTATGTCCACTGGTGAAATAAGGCGCACTCTTTTGTGCCGCTCTCTTTTGTCGGGAGCCAGGCTTCTTGTTCTGAGCGATCCGTTTGCGGGGCTTGATGCGCAGTCACGGTCTATGCTCATGGAATTTTTCAACATGATTCTAAGAAGGCAGATAGAAAATTCCGGTTCTGATTTTCCGCGCATAGTCCTGTGCATGGAGCGGTTCAGCGAGATTCCGGAGCAGATAAACCGTGTCCTTGAATTTTCAGGCAGAAAAATTACATTCTGCTCAAGCCGCTCTAAGTACGAGAGTCTGCTCAAGGCAAGAAACATGGAAAGAGCCGCCACTCGTGAAAAAGAGAAAAACGAATTTCTCTGCGAGCTGAAAAGAATCCGGGAGGAATACAATTCTGCTCTGGAGACGGAAGATTTTTTAGAAGTGCCGGAAAGCCTTGTAAAGTTTGAGGATGTGAACGTAGGATGGGAAGAGCACAAGGTTCTTGTAGACTTGAACTGGGAAGTAAAAAAAGGCGGACACTTTTTGGTAAGGGGACCTAACGGCTCAGGAAAAACTACAATCATGGAGCTTATAACAGGCGACAATATGCAGGTTTTCCGTGAAAAAGTGTACTTGTTTGGAAAACGACGCGGCTCAGGGGAATCAATCTGGGACATAAAGAAGCATCTGGGAATTGTAAGCTACAGGCTTCATGTGGAATACAGAATGGTTGGCGGAACAGATTTACAGAGTGTGATTGTAAGCGGATTCAAGGACAGCATAGGGCTTTATGAGCCTGCCACGGACTTTGAGCTTGCGATGGCGCGTGCCTGGCTTAAGCTTGCGGGATTTGCGGGGCGTGAAAAGGAGGCGTTCGCTTCTTTAAGCTATGGGGAGCAGCGCGCTGTTCTGATTCTTAGGGCGGCTGTGAAGTCTCCACGCCTGCTTATTCTGGACGAGCCTTGCCACGGACTGGACGAAGACTTCCGCGGAAAAATCCTAGACTTGCTTGAGACTGTTGCGCAGACAGGAACAACAACGCTTCTTCACGTAACCCACGAGCCTTCCGAAGTGCTTGCCTGTGAAAAAAATATACTTGAGCTTTGCCCGGGGCAGACACCTATGTATAGAATTATATGCTCCTGATTTTGAGTTACATAAAAAATAGTTGGCAAAACCGCAGGGCAATAAAGCCGCCCCTGCGCGCTGTTTTGCCAACATTTGTTTTTTAGTATTCAAGCTTATGATGTTGTGCGATTATTTTACTTTTACACTTCCTCATAAAAACATGAAAATGCGGTGGATTTTGTTCATTAAATTATCGCTTGCATTCTGGGTATTTTTCTATTTCTTCTAAGGCTAGAGTTTCCCATTCAGTACCTTTGTATGCTTTAATTAACTGGGAAAGTCCACTAACAATTATCTGATTTCCATTTTTTCCCCATCTTTCTTTAATGTTGTTCTGGTCAAAGATTTGAGTTTGATTTCCAGCCTGTGCATTTGTCATTATTTCTCTTCCCGAGTATAGTCCAAAGCAATATAGTCCAGGCTCTTTAGGAATTTTAATTACAAAATATTGCATATCCTCTGAAAATTCTTGGTCCCAAACATGAGTATTGAATTTTGTTACTAGTGCCTGTTGTTGTCCACCATGAGGTTTTATTTCAGTTGTTGTGCCGCCTTGTACAGAACCTTTCATATAAGAAATCATATAAGTTGAATCAGGTTCAACAGGTGTAGAAAGCCAGAATCCACTTGAATCTTTGAGCGAAAGTTTTATGCCATCTTGTTCATCTGATGGATATTTCTTATCAATCTGCTTAAATTTTACTACATCATTCATTGGAAGAAAGCCATAAAATACTACACTGTCTTTAGGTGTTCCCTGAACACTTTGAAATTTTGCAATCTGATTTTCTGAAAAATCAGGCAAAGTGCTTATACAACTTGTAAGTGTTGATAATAAAATTGTTACAGCTAAAACCAAAACAGTTCTACCTAAATTTCGTTTCATAAAAATACTCCTATTTTTTTATTTAACAATCAATACATAATAGACCTATTTATAATAATTTTCAAGTTTGTATACGTATTTTACATGAGTTCAAAACACTTTTTTTTCATGCAAAACTGTATATTTAATAATGGAGCCACAAGAATTAAGGGAATGTTTAAGCCTGAATCTCAAGAAATATCGCAAAATAAAGGGCTGGTCGCAGTTTGAGCTGGCGGAAAAGGCTCAAATTTCGGAGCAGACTGTAAATTCAATAGAAGGACTCAGGCTCTGGCCGAGCGATAAGACTTTGGCGAAAATGGCGAATGTGCTTGAAGTTGAAATGTACCGCTTGTTTGTTCCTCAGAAACTGACTGTGCAGTCAGAGTCTATCACAGAATTGAAGCGTGCTGTTGTAAAAACGGTGGAGAGCTTGGTTCATGATACATTGCAGGATTGGGAAATGCAGTAGAGAGTGAGACTGCATAGTTCCGTGTGAATTTCGGGCTTTAAAATGTGTGTACACATTTCATGTTCTTTTCAAGCTGGGCGACAGAGCTTGCTCCTGCTAGCACGCTGGTTACGCCTTTTTGTTCAAGAACCCATGCCAATGCCATTTCCGCAAGAGTTTCTCCCTTGCTTTCAGCCTGCCTGTTCCATTCCTGTATTCTTTGCAGGAGCTCAGGTGTCAGATCGGTTTTCTTTAGAAAGCGCTCCTTTGCCATCCTGCTGTCTGAAGGCACGCCGTTCAGGTAGCGGTCTGTAAGCAGTCCCTGTGCCAGCGGAGAAAATGCTATGAATCCAATTCCATTCTCCGCGCAGAATTCAAGAATGCCTTCGTCCTGCGGGGCGCGGCTGATAAGGTTCAGTTTTCCCTGGTAAATTAAAAGCGGAACATCATGCTCCTTCAGGTATTTTGTTGCAAGCTTTAAAGGCTCAAGCGGCCAGTTGCTTATTCCTGCATAAAGTGCCTTGCCCTGTCTTACAATGTCAACTATCGCCTGCAGCGTTTCTTCTATAGGAGTGGAAGGGTCGTAGCGGTGGCTGTAGAAAAGGTCTACATAGTCAAGTCCCATGCGCATGAGGCTTTGGTCCAGGCTGGATATAAGGTATTTGCGCGAGCCCCAGTTTCCGTATGGACCTTCCCACATATCATAGCCGGCCTTTGTGGAGATAAAAAGCTCGTCGCGGTAAGGCATGAAGTCATCTTTTAAAAGCCTGCCCATTGTTTCTTCCGCGCTTCCGTATGGAGGGCCGTAGTTGTTCGCAAGGTCGAAGTGGGTGATTCCATGGTCAAAGGCATAGTGGGCAATGCTGCGGCTGCGCTCGTAAGGATCTGTTCCGCCGAAGTTGTGCCAGAGTCCGAGGCTTATCTTTGGCAAAAGAATTCCGCTGTTTCCGCATCTTCTGTATAAATTCTGTGAGTCGCTGTATCGGCTGCTGTCCGCTGTGTAAGTTCCTTTTAAATCCATGGCCAAGTCTCCTTGCTGATAAAAAAAGCCCGCCGGAATTTTTGCTTCAGGCGGACTTTATGTGTTCTGTAAAAATAAACTGCCTTAGCAGATTACAACAGAGTTGTCTGTGTGCGAGAAAGGAGCCGGAATGTACTTGTCTGCCGCCCAGTCGTTTTCCCAGTGCTTTCCGTCAAGGAGATATCTGAACTGGTATTCTTTGCCGGCTTCAAGCGGAATTTTTACAGAAAAAGAGCCGTCCTTGCCTTTTTTCAACGGAGTTTCTGTGCTGCTCCAGCTGTTAAAGTCTCCTGCGATTGAAACTTTCTCTGCGCCGTGAGCTGCTTCCTGTGAAACAGAAAAAGTTACGTTACAAGTTTTCTTGTCTTTGGAATAAGACTTCTTCAGTGACATTTCATGTCTCCTATAAAAAACGATTTGATATAAATGCAACAGCTGATGGATAGAAAATAACGCATATAAATGCATTGTTTTCGCTCCTTTGCTATATTTGTATATTATATAATATTTCAAATGTAATCAAGGGCATTTGTGAAACAAGTCCGCAGCATCGCTTTTATAAACGGGCGTATTCATAAAAGTGATTGTGCTTGCCTTGGGGCATTATAATAGATAAAAAATGGCGTAATGAGCGAGGCTCGTTAATTTCCGTGGCATTTGTTCTACTTGCTTGTTTTTCTGCTTTTGATTATATTGATTGCATTATTGCAAATAAATTATCCGCTGATTTATCCAAATTGCAGGCGGAACAGTTTCTTTTTGGAACTGAAACTTGCTAAACAGGAGGCTCTAAAGTGAGCGCTGTCTTGTCAAAAAATCATTATTTGTTTACTTCGGAATCCGTTGGTGAAGGCCATCCGGACAAAGTCTGCGACCAGATTTCAGATGGAATTCTTGATGAATGTCTTCGTCAGGATCCGGAAAGCCATGTTGCCTGCGAGACTTTTGCTTCTCAGGCTCTTGTTCTTGTGGGCGGCGAGCTGTCTACAAACGCTTATGTTGATGTTCAGAAGGTTGCGCATGATGTTGTCCAGAGAATCGGCTACACTAATCCGGACTACGGACTTGACTGCAATTCCATGGCTGTCCTCAATATGATTCATTCCCAGTCGTCTGATATAAACCAGGGCGTTGTGGGAAACGGCCTTGCCGAGTACAAGGGACAGCAGGGAGCCGGAGACCAGGGCATGATGTTTGGCTTTGCCTGCCGTGAAACCCCGGAGCTTATGCCTGCTCCTATTATGTTTGCCCACAGGCTTATGAGAAAATCCGCGGAGATAAGAAAAAGCGGAGAAGTAAAGTGGATGCGTCCGGATTCAAAAAGCCAGGTTACAATTGAATATGAAGGTCATCGTCCTGTAAGAATCGACACTGTTGTTATAAGTCAGCAGCATGACGCTGGAATCAGCTATGATGAAATAAAGTCCGTTATAATGGAAAAAATAATAAAGCCGGTTCTTGAGCCGGAAGGACTTTTGGACAGCGGCACAAAGTATTTTATAAATCCTACGGGCCAGTTTGTGATAGGCGGCCCTGTTGGAGATACAGGACTTACTGGAAGGAAAATAATTGTCGATACTTATGGCGGAATGGGACGGCATGGAGGAGGTGCTTTCAGCGGAAAGGATCCAAGCAAGGTTGACCGCTCCGGTGCGTATATGGCGCGCTACATTGCAAAGAACATTGTCGCCGCGGAACTGGCGGAACGATGCGAGGTTCAGCTTGCCTATGCGATTGGAGTTCCGTTTCCGGTTTCTATTCTAGTTGAAACTTTTGGAACTGGAACTGTTCCTGACTGTCAGATTGCGGAGGCTGTAAAAAAGGTTTTTGACTGCACTCCGGCTGGAATAACCAGGACTTTCAACCTCAAGCGTCCCATTTATTCAAAAACCGCTGCTTACGGCCACTTTGGAAATCCTGAGTTTCCATGGGAGCAGATAGACAAAGCCGCCCTTCTTAAAAAAGAGTTCTAGGTGAAGCTTTTAACTGCCGGCCAGATTTCACAGGTCTTTCTGCGGTTTCAGGAGCGGAATCCATCTCCTAAGCCAGAACTTTTGGCCCCGAATGATTTTTGTCTTCTGGTGAGCGTAGTTCTTTCTGCCCAGACTACGGACAAGGCCGTGAACAAGGCTACAGAGCCGCTTTATAAGGCCGCCTGTACTCCTGAGCTTATGCTTGCGCTCGGGGAGGAAAAAATAAGAGGCTTTATAAAGTCAATCGGGCTTTATAGGAACAAGGCGCGTCATGTGATTGAACTGAGCCGGATTCTTGTGGAAAAATTTAATTCACAGGTTCCGGACACCAGGGAAGCGCTGGAGTCCCTGCCCGGTGTTGGAAGAAAGACTGCGAACGTTGTTCTAAACGTTGTGTACCATAAGCCCACAATGCCGGTAGATACCCATTTGCTTAGAATTTGCCCTAAGATTGGGCTTGCAAGCGGAAGCACGCCGCTGGAAGTTGAGCGTTCCCTTCTTGAAAGGATTCCCGCTGAGTTTATGATGAATGCCCATCACTGGCTCATACTTCACGGCCGGTATATCTGCACCGCGCGGAATCCAAAATGCCAGGAGTGCCCTATAAATGACATTTGCCTTCATAATGAGGCCGCTCCTGCAGAAAAGTCTACCAAGTGAAGCCGATTCCTGCTGTATAGGAGCTGAACGTTTCTGTTTCTTCGTTTTTTATGGAAGAGTTTACATTGTTGCTCCAGTTGTAGCTGTACTCAATGTTCAGCATGAATTTTCCAAGCTTAAGGTCTATTCCTGCTCCTGTTTTAAAGACAACATGGTCATCTGTGCGCGCGTAGACAGAAGCCTGTCCGTAAGGCCTCAGGTTGTTTCCAATGCTCAGGCTCGGCCCGAGAATTCCGCCGAAAGAGTAAATAGGAACATCGTTAAGCGAAGCCATATCTATTCCTGCTGAAATTCCTGCAAAGATAAATTTTCCTAGTCCGAGCGTAAGGATTCCGTACATATTGTCAATTGTGTATGATGAAAAATCTGTGGTGGAAAAATCGATGTTGCCTGTGGATGTTTCCGCGCTTAGATAGAACGATCTTCTTCCTTTTTGCTCAGCGAGCCTGCTTTTTTTCCGTGGCTTCTCCTGCGTGGCGGATTTGACTTCTTCCTTGAGAAGCTTTTTTATGCGCGCGGAATTTCTTTCAGCCTGTTTTTCTGTCCTGAATTCCTTTTCTTCACGGAATATGAAAAGCTCCTTGCTCTGTGTTTCGTTTATTGTGATTATTGCCCTGGGCCGCCTGGAGTTCTTGTAGATTTTTAGCGACACCGGCTCGAACCTGTATTCGCAGGGACCTTGCCAGTGTGTAAGCCTGAATGTAAGTTCGGCATAGAAGAATTTTTCTCCGGAGCGGATTCTGGTTTCGTAGTCGTTTATGTAATATTCGTAGTCGCGCCGCTGGTATTCAGTCATTTCCGGCTCAGGAACGTATTTTTTTTCCATTGCGTCTGAATACATGATGTCCACGCTGCGCTCATAGTTTATTTTTCCGTCAAAGAAAAGTCCGCGGATTTCTGACGGCCATTTTGTTTCCAGAAGGCTGTAGTCTCCTATGGAAAAGTCTATTTCGCCGTCAAGGGAATTTACTGTGTACTCCTCGCCTTCAAGAACCTGGTATAAAAGGCCTAGGGCATCCATTTCATCGTCGGAAAAAAAAACGTCTGTGCTGGACATTAGAATTCCATCCTTGAATTCTTCGATTGCGGCAAGCCTGTCCTGAGCGTCCTTTAAAGTCGCGGCGGAAAGATGTGCGGAGAATGTTAGAACTGCGGCAAGTCCAAAAAAAAATTTCATTTTCTGCAAGACCTTATGACAGTATAATGCATTGCGCGCTTTTTTTCCTAGTGGAATCAGATGTGCTGGCGGAAAATGCGCTCTGTTCAATTCCGGGCAAATTTGCTAGAATACCAGCATGTGTGGAATTGTAGGATATATCGGCAGCAGGAATGCTACACCGGTTCTGGTGAGCGCCCTTAAAAAACTTGAGTACCGTGGATATGACAGCGCGGGAATTGCAGTGTTTAACGGACAGGATATTTTAGTGCGCAAGGTGAAAGGAGCGCTGAAGGCTCTTGAGGAAAAAATAGCGAAAGAAACAATAGAAGGTTCCCTTGGAATTGGCCATACAAGATGGGCAACGCATGGAGAGCCTAGCGATATAAACGCTCATCCTCATCTTAATGAGAACGGAACAATCGCTGTTGTCCATAATGGAATTGTTGAAAATTTTACAAAAATAAAGGCCTGGCTTCAGAGCGAGGGAACTGTGTTTAAGAGTGACACAGACTCAGAGGTCATAGCGCATCTTATAAACTATTATTATGAGGAGTCGCTCGATATTTTTGAAGCGGTAAGAGCGGCCGTGAACAAGCTGGAGGGCAGCTATGCTCTTGGAGTTCTGTGCAAGGACTTTCCAGACCGAATCATTGCGGCAAGAAAAGAAAGCCCGCTTATCATAGGTCTTGGCAAGAATGAGAATTTTATTGCGAGCGATGTTCCTTCTGTCCTTGAGTATACGCGTGATGTCTATTTCCTTGACCAGAAAGAAATTGCGGTGCTTTATAAAGACCATGTTGATCTTTTTGACGAGGATGGAAACCGTGTTATAAAGCAGCCGTTCCATGTTGACTGGGATATTTCCTCTGCGGAAAAGGGCGGATACGAGCATTTTATGCTGAAGGAAATCCACGAGCAGCCAAAAGTTCTCACGGATACTATGAGGCCGCGCCTTGTCTTTGAAGAAGGCGTTCCTGTTGATATAAAATTTGACGAGCTTTGCTTTGATGAAAAATGGAAAGACGCCAAGCGCATTGTTATTGTTGCCTGCGGAACTGCCTATCACGCCGGAGTCGTGGCAAAATATATTTTTGAGCATCTTGCTCGTGTTCCGGTTTTAGTTGATGTCGCAAGTGAATTCCGCTACAGAAATCCTATTTTGTGCAAGGACGATGCTTTTATTGTAATAAGCCAGTCTGGAGAAACCGCCGATACTCTTGCCGCGTTGCGTCTTGCCAAGCGGAACGGAGTCCATGTTACAGCTATTACGAACTGCGTGGGCTCCACAGTAAGCCGCGAGGCTGATGACGTTGTCTATACCTGGGCCGGCCCGGAGATTGCAGTTGCTTCCACCAAGGCTTACACAACCCAGCTCATGTGCCTTTCTATGATTGCTCTGAAGCTTGCTTTTATAAAAGGGGAAGTTTCTGCAGATGACTATAGAAAATATCTTTGCGAGCTGAATACTATTCCAGAAAAAGTGCGTTGTATTCTTGAAGACAAGGAGGCGGTTCAGCGTTTTGTTTCTAAAAACTACAATAAGCAGAAGGTGTTTTTTATCGGCCGCCAGTATGACAGCGCGACAAGCCTTGAATGTGCGCTCAAGCTGAAAGAGGTCAGCTATATGCACAGCGAGGCGTTTGCAGCCGGTGAGCTGAAGCACGGTCCGATTGCCCTTATTGACACAGACACTCTTGTTGTTGCCACCGCCACAGTTCCTGAGCTTTACGAAAAGCTTGCAAGCAACATCATTGAAGTCAAAAGCCGCGGTGCTTCTACTTTTGTTATTACTCAGGATGATTCTGGAGCTTTCAGTTCTTCCGCAGATGAGATTGTCAGGATTCCTTCTACGGAAAGTTTTTTTGAGCCAATGCTTTCAATAATTCCCGCTCAGCTTTTTGCGTACTATTGCGCCGTTCACCGTGGAAACGATCCGGACAAGCCGCGCAACCTTGCAAAGTCTGTTACAGTAGAATAGGATTCTTAAAAAACTCCTAATTAACTGCACCTCTAAAATTGGACAAATAAAGTTCAGTTTTATGAGGTGCATTTTTTTATGAATTTCTAAAAGTGATTAGCAGCCTTTAAAGTCCTGCACAATATTTACCGCTGATTTTATAGTGCAGCTTGGAAGAATTTTTGCGGCAAGTGTGACAGCTCTGTCTACTACCGCCTTTGAGTCCGCCACGCCTTGGAGAGTTATAGATGTTCCCTCGTCGTCAATTGCGGCCCTCAGAAAGTTTATGTTCAGCTTGTATTCAAAAAGAAGCTTGTTTGTCAGGTCCTGAGCCTTGAGCATATTTTCAATGCGTTTTTTTCCTAATGCCTCTTTTTCTGGAGTTGCAAAATACTTTACAAAGCTAACAATTTGTTTTACTACTTCTTCCTGGTCAAGAATTCCTGTGTTTATCGTGAGCATATAGTGGCTTGCGTCTTCGTTGTCCACATTGAAGAAGCTCTTGTGGAATCCTTTTCTGTTTGCCGCGCTTTCCGCTATTCTTGCCATTGCCTGCTTTTCTGTCCAGCTGAATTCTTTTTCAAGCCTTCTGGCTCTTACAGATTCCTTTGCCACGAACCGCAGCGAGATTAGGCTGGGGACATCCTCAAGAATCACAAACGAGCCGCGTCCTATCAGAATACAGTTTCCTTTGCTTGCCGCCTCCAGAACCGCATACTGCAGATAGTTCAAGTATTCATCACGGCCTTTTGCGAGCGCCGCGAAGAAACCCGGCTTTATTTCATCATATTTCTGAAGTTTTTCCTTTGGAAAGCCCAGCTCCACAATGCGGTTTTCTATCTGCTTGCGTGTTATAAATGTGTAGCCAAGCTTTTTTGCTGTCGCCGCCGCTATTTCGTCACCTAGCGCCGCTACCTGTCTTGAAATTGCAATAACTGCCATAATGCGCCTCCCATAAAAAGTCAAGAAGATTGTTTCAACAATTGATAGTAAAAGTTTGCAACGCAAACTTTAGTTAATATAAAAGCCGCGCAATCTCAGCGGTTTTTATATTACACTCCTGTTTTAAATTCTATTTTTAATACTTGAATTATAAATCCGATTTATGAAATTTGCAATTTTTTATATTGAATCCTTTTTCTTGCTAAAGTTTCAGAATCGTTTTACTATAAACGCATGGACGATGAAAAACTTATATGGCATGAAAAGCTGCGCAGGGAAGTCTTTAAAACTCCTGTTTTTACTGTTACAGAGCGGACCAGCGCAAGTCCTGACGGAAGCGAAGGTGTCTACATTGTGAATGAGGCTCCCGATTGGGTCATTGTGATTCCTGATGACGGAGAAAGTTTTCTTATGGTAAGGCAGTGGCGGCATGGAGAAAAATCCCTGAGCATTGAATTTCCGGGCGGCGTAATAGACAAGGGCGAGTCTCCGCTTGAGGCTGCAAAGCGCGAGCTTCTGGAGGAAACCGGCGCGTTGGCAGGAAAAATGACTTTCATCGGCTCTATGAATCCGAATCCAGCGCTTTTTGCAAACCACCTTCATGTTTTTCTTGCTGAAAATCTGGTGTTTTCCGGCAGGCAGGACTTGGATTCTGATGAGTATGTCAGCTATATGAAAATTAAAAAGTCTGAAGTGATAAAAAAAATGGGCAGCCCTGAATATTGCCATGCCTTGATGGCTTCAGCAGCTGCCCTGTATTTGGCTAGGAATTTTTAGCGTTTCTGGAAAGGCTCATAGTCCTTGTCCGGGCTGTAAACTCCATCGCGGTGCTCGCCGGAAATTGAAGGAATTTCCATTTTCATTCCAGGACGAATCAGGTTTGGATTTTTTGGATCTGGAAGGGAGCTTTTGTTTGCCTCATAAAGGTTTTCCCACAGATAAGGATTGTTGTATACATAAGGGCGTCCTGAAATATTCCAGAAGCAGTCCTTGTCTGAATCCCAAGGCTTTACAACATAGTATTTTGGAAGCGGTGTGATTTCCTTTATTTCAGCCAGCACATCAAGAACCTGTTTTGCGTGGCTTGACGCTGCGTCCCAGTCTTCCTTTGCAAATGCTTCTTCTGCCTGGGCAAGAGATTTTTCTGCGGAATCATAGGCAATAGGAAAGTTTTCTTTTCCATTAATGCTTTCAACGTAGCTGAATCTGTTTTTTGCAAGGGCAAGGTCTTTTTCAGCGCTTTCCTTTGCAAGCATGTGGCTGATGTAGGTGTCAGAAAGCTCTGCGTTTTCTTTTGCCTTTGCGGCGTATTCTTCAGCAAGAACATATTCTCCTGCGTCCAAAGCGCGCTCTGCTTTCTGTGTATATTCCTTTGCAAGCTTCTGGTACGTGTTGTTTGTGTAGCTGGCTGCAAAAACTGAAAGTCCTAGGAAAGATGCGACTGTGCAAGCAACTAATTTTTTCATTATTCAGCCTCCTGTGCAGATTCTTCGATGGTTTCTTCTATTTCGACTTCTGAGTTCTCTGCTTTTGTAAAGTCGTCCGCTTCAAGAAGCTGTGTGTCCGCTTCCTCTATTCCTTCTACCGGCTCGTCTCCAAGAGGCTTTTCCTTGTCTGCCCACTGCGCGTTTGTTTCGCTTTCTGCTACGCGTTTTTTTGCTTCGTCAATTGCGGCCTGTGCCTGGGCGCGCGCTTCAGAAACCTGTGCGTAAAGAGAGGCGAATCCTTCTTTTGCCTTTGTGTAGTTTGCAAGCGCTCCCTCTGGGTTTCCGGTAACATAGTTCTGGTCTCCGGCTTTGAAGTTCGCGACAAATTTGTCATAGTCGGCTTTTCTTGAAACAGAGCACTTTATGCTGTCCGCGCTTTTCTTTGCCTTAAAAGCTTCCGTGCGCTCGGCCTGTGCAAGTGATTTGTAAGCAGCCTTAAGAACAAATGTCATTTTTTCATCTGCGGAAACTGCTTTTTTATTCCAGCCGGCTCCGTAGTCTTTTGAGGATGAAAGCTCGCTTATGATTGCGGCTCCGTCATTGTATACATTCTGCGCATAAGAGGCGAATCCGTTTTCATCAATCTTTGCTTTCTTTGAAACGGCATCCGCATAAGCCTTTAATCCCTGGTATCGGGCAAGAAGCTCATTTAGTCTTGCTGAAACATCTTCATTTTGCTCCATTGCGGCTTTTACAGAACTGTATTCTTCTTCCGCTGCATTAAATGCGTCCGGAGATACATTCTGTGCGCCTGCGTCTATTGCGTCCTGCCTTGAAGATTCGATTCTGGCAAGCGCCGCTTCATTTGATTCAGCTGTGTCTTCTGAAGACTGGTCCTGGCCTTGTGATTCTTCTGCTGTGTTTTCAGAAACGTTTTCTTCTGTAATCTCTGGCTCTTCTTTTGGCGATGAGCCGCATGAGATTAGCGCAAGCGACATGGCTGCAAACGCTGCCAATACAATTTTACTTTTAATCATTTTTCCTCCATAAAGTAAAAAAAAGAAAAGTTTTGTCTGCCTTTGAAAATTCAGCTTAAAACTGTTTTGCTTACTATTAATATATAATACTAATTGTATTTCGGCAATAAATAGATTCTGCAAAAGGGCTGGCGGTGCTTATAAAATGTTTCAGTCATTAAGATTTTTTCAGTCTGATTTCCTGCTGCGGAAGCAAAAATTTATTGATGACAAAAAAGCCAAACCGCATTAATATAGAATATCTTAAAAGAAATTCCTGTAACTTTTTTCTTTGCGCACGGTTGTTCTTACAAAGAAAGGCGCAATTTTATCGGAGGATTTTATGGCAATGTCTGAAGGTTTTACTCCGCCGGATATACAGAAGAATATCGGTGTTCTTTCCACGTCAAAGTCAGGCTGGACGCTGGAGCTTAATTTTGTATCGTGGGGCGGCCGTCCTGCAAAGTATGATATCCGCTCCTGGGATTCTGAGCATCAAAAGATGGGAAAGGGTGTAACATTTACAAAAGACGAGCTTTGCGCTTTGAAAAATCTTTTGAACGGAATGGAAGAGCTTGACTAAAGGCTGTCTTGCCTGGAGGAAAATATGAAAAAGAAAATATTGTTTATAATGGTCGGAACAATGGCCGCGTTGTCGTTTGCCGCAAGAACCCCGAAGGTCAAGGATGAAATTGAAACTGTCCGGATTGGAAAATTCGATCCTGTTGAGCTTGGCTCTGGAACTTTCAGATTAAGGAAAATCCTTGTAAACGAGCTTGAGGCAAAAGATTTTTCTGTCATGCTTTTTCCAAAAAACGGTACGGCCGGAATTGTTTATAAGAATATGCCGAACAAGGAGCGCCTGCTTTTGGACAAGGATGCCCGCAAGGCTGTTATTGCTTCGTACAATGCTTATTTGAAGGATTTTGAAGAGAAAAATCTTAACCGCAGCCAGAAAAAATACAAGGCGACCTATGAATATGCCCGTGCAAAAATTGAATGGGGGCCGTTCCAGTATTCTTCGTATGCTGATCCTAAAATTTCCATGGGATATGTTTTTGTTGGAAAATCCCCTTATTTCTGCATAAAAATTCCGTCTACAAAGTCAACTCAGAGAAAGGGCGATGTTCCGATTGAGTACGGCGGAAATCTTTTGTACTTTACAAGGGCGCAGGCAAAGGATTTGGTTGATGCGATAACAGAGGATGAAATACAGAGCGCTCTTCAGTCTCAGGTTGTGGTTCTTCCTGCTGATGACGACTATGACGATGGGGAATATGAGGAGCCTGAAGATTTGGAAGATTACAAAGAGGATGATTGATTTTTTTTTGTAATTATGCTGAATGCCGGGGTTCAATAGTGGTAGCTTAGCTGTCTTTCGGCTTTGACAGATGAATCCCGACAAGCAGTTGTTTTTTTTATGAAATTAGCGTTACCTATAATAGAAGAAAGCTAGGCACAGTGCTGTTGAGAATACAGGTTTGCATTGTGCCGGCTGCTTTTTTTTTCATATTCATAGAATTATTGTGAAAAAAATAAGAAAAAATAACTTTTTTTGATATTTTTGATTTTTAGTCTTGACAAGATTTATTCATAGTTATATATTCTTACTCACCCTTTGGCAACAAAGGAATGAAATAGTATATAGCAGTTTAATCACTGATTTTATATTGCCGTTATTTGACAGTTTAAGGGAAGGAAAGAAGAAACGACAAAGAAGGAGTG
>CAZSJX010000021.1:0-25214 GCA_964607295.1 uncultured Treponema sp.
TAAGAGGGCTGGAGAGCCCCAAAAATTAATTGTCTTATTGACAATAATCATAGGATAAAAATTATGATTAAGGTTTTTTATAGGCAAAGAAATTCCAGGTGAATTTGGGTTTAACCAGACAAAAATAGTAACTTACAACTATTGATTCATGAAATTTTTATGTTGTAAAATATTTTAATTAAAAATCAAATTTACAATCTGATTTCGTTTAATATATATGCATAGCCCTAATTTCGAGTTTTATATTGAATTATAGTTAACCCGAAACTAGGAGCGAATGGAAAAATTTTCAATTCAAAGAAACAGGAGATGGTTGTTAATGAGCAGCAGTTATATTGAAAATTGGAATTTGTTGGCAGCACAACATTCGGAATTCTATAATCAGCCTGAGTGTAAAATTCAAAGGCTTTGGGAGGACTACTTTTCTGAAATATTCGGTTTCAGCAGGATATTTAATGAAATTGAATCACAACGGAAACTTCACATTGGTGCTACAGACAGAGAGATTCCAGATCTTATTTTGAAAAAGAACGGAAAAGATTTGTTCATAGTGGAACTGAAGCAATATTCCCTTTTAAAGAAAGATGATTTTGAAAAGCAGCTTTTGAATTACATGAGCCATACAGATCTTCGGCTTTCAATCGGTGTTCTTGTATGCGAAAAACTGTATCTGTATTTCTACAATCACTCTGATAATAAAAAAGATTGCCTTGAAATTCCTTTTGAAAAAGATAATGAGCTTGGAATAAAATTCATGGAAATTTTCAGTAAAAATAATTTTGATTTAGAAGAGACAATAAATTTTATTCAGTCTGAAAGTAAAAATAAAAATGCTGCCGAAAAAATAAAAAAGGAAATCACAGAGGAACTTATAAAAAATCTTTTACAGGAACATTTCTCAAGAACTTATGGCAAAGAAGTTGTAGATTCCGCACTGAAAGATTTTTCATTCATTAGTTCCGAAAGAAAAAATGTAAATACCGGGATGTCTGCTGCAGCTCAGAATTTTTCTGCTCCGTTTGTTTCAAATAGAAAAAACAATGCGCAATTCACAGTAAATGGAGTTCCTGTTGGAGGAAAATGTCCTGTTGTTCGATATGTAATAGAAACTTATGTAAAAAATAATCCGGGGATAACTTTTGAGCAATTGAAAAAGGCTTTTCCTGATGAGGCTGCAAAACCTGGATTTGGAAAGGTTGTAAGGCGTTTTGAAGATGTGAAGGAAAATGAATGGGGAGGCCACAGATTCAATAGGTATCCAATAGTTTTGTTCGATGGGCAGAGAGTTGCTGTGAGCACACAATGGGAACCTCAAAATATTAAAAACTTTATAAAATTTGCTGCGGTACTTGGGTTCGATATTTCTTCCGATCCATAGCTTTTAAAAGTCCCCCGTTTTGCGACTTTTTTAGTTTTGTTTAACGTACAATTTGTCAAAAATTAAAAGAAAAGAGAGATTGTTGTATGTCTAAAAATGCTGAAAAAAAAGAGCCTGTTGTCTTTGAAAATGTCAAGGTTTATATCGAGGCTCTGGGCGAAGAGTATGAATATTTTATGACGGATGATATCAATGTTATCTGCAAAAAACTCAACTCTCTTGGCTACCGGAATGTAAGGGAGTCTGACTGGCGGTTGAATTCGTCTCTTGCAAAATCTGTGCGGAATAAAATGGCTGAGCTTGGCTGCTGTTATTCAATGGCTTTTAGCAAGGAAGCAAATGTATTGAATTTTTGGAGTGAAAAAAATAATTATGCATATCTTGTACTCCTTAATGAGCTTCGTCCTTTTGATTCCCTGCTAGAGCGGCAAATGAATCTCATAGAAAAAACTATTATAGGGACTGAAAATTTTAAAAAATTTGCAGAACAGAAGTCATGGACTCCGTTTATGATTGCAGTGATTATGAATTCTCAAGAGGCTGTAAAGGAATATATAGCTTCAGGTGTCGATATTAACTGCTCTGACAAAGATGGAATAACTCCGCTTATAATTGCGGTTGTGAATAGAAACAAAGAGATGGTGGAGCTTCTTATAAAAAACGGAGCGGATGTAAATTACTGCACGGACAATGGCATTTCAGCTCTTATCCTTGCAATTATGAATAACGTAGATGATTGCTGCACTCAGATAATTGAGATTCTTCAGAAGTCAGGCGCAAGGCTTGATAATATCTGCCTGAATTCTAAAACTCCAGAAAAAAGGCTCACATTCAATGAAACCTTGGACTGTTTTATTCAGCAGTTTACATTGAATGGGCTTGGCAAAGTAAGTCAAATCTATAAGAACACAGGCATCGGAGGACTCGGCGGCATAGACAAGCGCTTTTTTTCAAAAATCAGAAGCAACAAGAATCCTAGCTATCATCCTAAAAAAAATACGGTCTTGCTTCTCGCAATCGGAATGAGGCTGACTGTTGAACAGACGGCTGTCCTTCTTTCCAGCGCCGGATATGCTTTTGATGAAAACAGCAAGTTCGATATGATAGTAAAAGATTTTATCAAAAAACGAAATTTCAGAATTGAAGAAATTGAGAATGCTCTGTTCGAGAACACCGGGGAATATCTTGGCCAGAAAAAAGAATAGAAAGAATACAATTCAGGATTTCACCTTTATCACCTTCTGTAGCTTTAAAAATGTCTGCTAGAAGTCATTCCCTTGAGTCTGCCCGTTATTAAAATTGCATTTTTCCCTGAATACAATTATAATCTTAATGTGCATAAGAATCTTATAGGAGTGTAATAAAAAAAACGTAAGATTGCGCGGCTTTTATATTAACTAAAGTTTGCGTTGCAAACTTTTACTATCAACTGCTGTTCCTCATTTCATTACGGAGCAGTGTAAAAAGTCAATCGACTGTTGAAACAATCTTCTTAACTTTTTATAGGAGGCAGCTCATGATTGCAGTCAAGGCTTATTATGACGGAAAATCTTTTGTTCCTCTTGGAAATATTGCTTTTAAATTAAAACAGACTGCTATAGTTGTTGTGGATGAAGAAGATGATTCTGCTGAAAAATCCGTTTCATGCCGCGGACTTGCAGCTAACTATGCGAATCCTTCGTTAATTCACCTTGAACAGGAAGTTTCTTCTTCTGCTTTTTCTGGTGAATAAAAATGATTCTGATAGATACAAATGTTATTCTCCGTTATCTTTTGAACGACATTCCGGAGCAGGCGGACAAGGCGGAATCTGTTATAGAACAAGGCGCATTTACTTTGCCTGAAATTATTGCCGAAGTTGTATACGTGCTGACAAAACTTTATAAAGTTCCTAGAACTGAAATAAAATCAATAGTTGCTCCTGTTTTTAATGAGGTTGAAATTCTGAATAAAGAAATTATTGTTAATGCACTTTCTCTTTTTTCTGAAACATCCTTTGATTTTGTTGACTGCATTATAATTTCGAGGAAAAAGTTTCTTAACGAAACTGTTTTTACATTTGATAAGAAACTTTCCGCAAGATTAAAATGATGCCTCATGTTTCCTATGTTATTAAAATTGCAATTTTCCCCGAATACAATTATACTTTTCTTAGTTTATTTGTAGTCTTAAAACATTGAGAGGTTTGTATGCCGTTGAAACTTATAGGAATTTTGCTTTTGGTTGTGCTTGTCGCCATCCTTACAGGATTTAATCTTTCTAACAGCTGCACAATCTGGTTTTTTCATAGCTTTGAAAATATACCTGTTTTTGCTGCTCTGCTTTCTGCTTTTTTGGCAGGCGTCTTAATTACACTTCCGTTCACATTTGGAAAAAAAAGGAAAAACAGTTCATTGCCTGAGTCGAACAGAAAGAAGGAAAAATCCGTAAAAAAGGCTCCGGTGGAAGAAAAACCTTTGCAGCCTCAGGGAAGCGCAGAATGAAAAAAAAACTGCTAGTCTTCTTCGCCTGCGTTGCTTCAGCCGCTTTTGCGCAAAATAAGAAATCCGCCGAAATTATAAAAACTGAAGCCTTGAAACAAGAGACTGTTCTTGATTCCATCGACTATTTAAAGCGCAGCCTTGACTTTGCTGACACAGCTTCTGACACAAGGTCTCTTCTATATTATATGGGGACTTTGCAGGAGCAGCTGGGGCTTTATACTGACGCCGGAAATTCCTATGCAAGGGCCGCCGGAATTGCGGCTCATGATGCTTCAAATATGCCCAGGGTTACTTCTGAGCAGCTTGTGCTGAATGCTGTGCGCGCAAATTTATGCGCAGGAAACTGGGAAACTGCTGACTCCTATTTGAGCAGCGCGGTTAGAAATTCAAAGAATGAAACTGTTTCCGCCGCAGTAAAGCTTTATTCAGTGTGGAGCGAGCTTTGCAAGGCTTCTTCTGTTCCCGGTGCGGACATTTCTGATTCCATTGAGCTTTTAAAAGCGTACAGTTCTATGCAGTCAATGAAAAGTGTAAAGGCTCAGGTCTTGTTTACTTTGTGGCATCTGACATCAGCTAGAATGTATGCGGACGCGCTTAATAAAGAATTTCCGTTAAGCCCCGAGGCTTCTGTTGCAAACGGAAAAAGCCAGATTATGCGGGTTCCGTTCTGGTACTTTGTTCCAAAAGAAAATTCCGCGTCTTTATCTAAGAGCAGTCAGGCTGAATCTTCGGGCAATTCTGTTCCAGAAAAAAAAGAGAGTTCTGTTCAGGCTGAAATTTCTTTGTCGCAAAAGCATCCCGGAAAAAAACAGCAGCTTGGACTTTTTAAGAAAAAGGAAAATGCCGACGACTGCGTAAAAAATGCCAGGCAGAAAGGGTTTGACGCATATTGCTATACAGAAACTAGGGCAAGCGGAACGACATATTTTATAGTTGCAGTTGATGAAAATGCCGGCATGACAATGGGACAGAAACTTAAAAACGCCGGCATAGACTGCTATACGATTGAATAAAAAATCAGAAGTTCTGTAACTAAAACTGCTCGCTTTCTGTGTTGCCTGCGGGCGTGAAAAAATCCCCGGCAGCCCGGGGATTTTTGTAGAAGAAACAATGCTTTGTTTTTGTATGGCTATATAGTTAATTGTAATTCTTATTGCTCTTTTACAAACTCTTTTTTTAGGAACTCAAGGTCAAGCTCTGGATAAAGAATATGCTTGGAAAGAATCTCCTGAACCTCTTTTTCCGCTCTTTCCTGAACAGCCGCATCAAGCTCAATTTTCCCTTTTGCAGGTTTCCCGTCCTTTGTGAGGCCCGGCTTTGTTCCCCTTAAAACCATGTCGATAATCTCAGCAACTTTTTTCATGTCGCTTTCATTCATTCCGAGTGTTGTAAGGCCCGGTGTTCCAATTCGAATTCCGCTTGTCCACCATGCGCCGTTCTTGTCATAAGGAAGGGCATTTGCGTTTGCTGTAACTCCGCACTTGAACAAAGCCGCTTCTGCCTGTTTTCCGGTAAGACCGTAAGTCGTAACGTCAACTAGCATAAGATGGTTGTCTGTTCCGCCTGTCTGAAGCTTCATTCCTTTTTCCATGCACGCATCTGCAAGCGCCTGGGCGTTTTTTACAACATTCTGAGCGTAAGATTGGTACGCAGGTGTTTTTGCCTCCTTGAACGCTATTGCTTTTGCCGCCACAATGTGGTTCAAAGGTCCGCCAAGAACCATAGGGCATCCTTTGTTCACGTAGTCTGTGAATTCTTTCTTGCAAAGAATAAGCGCGCCTCTTGGTCCGCGGAGAGTTTTGTGCGTTGTGGTTGTAACAACGTCCGCCCATTTTACAGGATCGTAGTCGCCTGTGAAAACTTTTCCTGCGACAAGCCCTGCGAAATGCGCCATGTCTACCATCAGGACGGCTCCGCATTTGTCTGCAATCTCACGGAATTTCTTGAAGTTTATTTTTCTTGGATATGCGCTGAATCCTGCAAGCAGAATAAGAGGCTTCACTTCCATTGCCTGCCTCTCGATTGCGTCATAGTCCAAAAGCCCGGTCTCCTTGTCTACTCCATAAGGATGGCTTTCAAACATTCTTGCTGAAACATTCATTTTGTATCCGTGCGTAAGATGTCCTCCGCATGAATAGTCAAGTCCCATGAGACGCTGGTTTCCGAATCTTTTGCGCAGAATGTCAAACTGGCTGGCGTCAAGGTCTGCAAGCGATTTTACTCCCATTTCTTCAAGAGTTGGAGTTTCGACTGTTCTTGAAAGGATTGCCCAGTAGGCAACAAGGTTTGCATCGCATCCTGCATGAGGCTGAACATAGGCATAGTCCGCTTCAAAAAGCTCTGCGGCTTCCTTTGCGGCTGTTTTTTCTACCGAGTCGATGTTTTCGCATCCGCCATAGTACCGGTGCTCAGGAAATCCTTCCGCATATTTGTCTGTAAGAAGATTTCCCATTGCCGCCTGAACGTTCAGAGAGCAGTAGTTTTCACTCGCCACAAGCTTTAAGTGCCGGCGCTGGGTTGCAAGCTCCTTTACAATGTCTTCCGCAATTTCCGGAGCAACATCAGAAACAAGCTGAAGGTTCGCAACATAGGATGTCATGGCTGGATTCAGTTTTCCGCCGCATTCCTTTACATAGTTTTCAAGTGGAGTAGGCATTGGTCTCACCTCGCATAAAATTAAACTGGGCTTATTCTAGTTGAAACTTTCTCTTTCCGCAAGTAATGATAAAGAAGCTGCGGCAATTGCAGTGTAGCGGCAGTTTTTTTCTGTGATTCTAGCCTTAATCAGCATGGCACTGATTAAACTAATCATCAGTCCACTGATTAATTAGTCAGTATATCGCTGATTAACTAGTCAGCAGACTACTGATTAAGGTAATCAGTATACTACTGATTAGACTAATCAGCGGTATATTGCATGGAGAGGATAAAGACCGCTGCATGGATGCAATCAATAGACTGCAATGGAGCTGTTAAAGGGCATTCTATGGAAGCACAGTAGAGCATCGCATTGCAGTATTCAGCAGCACAGCAATCAGTTGAAGAGCAGTGTATATACAGGGCATTGTGCTTTTCTTAGGGCTCTATAATAGATTGAAAAAAAACGGCGTAAGGAGAGTGGCGGATGGCCAAAAAACTGCGTAGCCCGATATAGTGCGGTTTTGACAGGCACATCTTGACTGGCAGCTGTTTTTTTGAGCGCATTATGAAACTAAGCTTGGAGTGCTTTGCGTCAAAACTGATTTTCGTGGCCTCCTGAACCTTTTCATTGCAAACATCAGGAAAAAATATTATAATTTTGCTTTATAAAAAAAGACTTGGCGCAAGCCTGTGTATAATAGAGGTTATGATGAAAGCTATTGAACTTGAAAAATCCTATAATCCAAAGGATTTTGAAGACAGAATTTATGCAGAGTGGGTTAGCAAGGGCTGCTTTAAGCCTGCGTCCGACAAGGATTCCCCAATGCATGAATGTTATTTGAATAAGTCTAAGAAATCCGCGGTCTCAAAGTACACAGTCGTGATTCCTCCGCCAAATGTTACAGGCGTTCTTCACATGGGGCATGGACTTAACAATACTCTTCAGGATATTGTTGTGCGCTATCACAGAATGAAAGGCGACAACACTCTTTGGATTCCAGGAACTGACCATGCCGGAATCGCCACGCAGAACGTTGTGGAGCGCTCCCTTAAGAAAGAAGGAAAAAGCCGCAATGACCTTGGGCGGGAGAAATTCCTTGAGCGCACATGGCAGGTAAAGGAAGAGCATCACAGCACAATCGTCAGGCAGCAGCGCAAGCTTGGAAATTCCGTGGACTGGGACCGCGAGCGTTTTACAATGGATGAGGGGCTTTCTAAAGCTGTGCGCAATGTTTTCGTTACGCTTTATGAGCGCGGCCTTATTTACAAAGGGCATTATCTTGTAAACTGGTGTCCCCGGTGCGGAACTGCGCTTGCCGATGATGAGGTTGACCATACAGACACAGACGGATTCATGTACCATATTTACTATGAATTCGAGGATGGCTCTGGAAGAATTGAAATAGCCACAACACGTCCGGAAACTTTGCTTGGCGATACCGCTGTTGCTGTGAATCCGGATGACGAGCGGTATAAATCCATCGTTGGAAAGAAGCTCAGGCTTCCTCTTGCCAACCGTGTAATAAGCTTGATTGCCGATCCTTATGTTGACAGGGAATTCGGAACCGGCATGGTAAAAATCACTCCGGCGCATGACCCTAATGACTGGGAAGTCGGAAAAAGAAATAATCTTGAGGTTATAAACATTTTAAATCCAGACGGAACATTGAACAGCAATTGTCCTGAAAAATACCGCGGTTTAAAATGTCCTGAAGCGCGCAAGCTTATTATTGAAGATTTGAAGGAGCTTGGGCTTTACAAAGGGGAAGAAAAAATCAAGCATTCTGTTGGACATTGCTACAGATGTTCAACAATTGTAGAGCCTTATTTGAGCGACCAGTGGTTTGTAAAGATGAAGCCTCTTGCCGACAAGGCTCTTTCCGCCTGGAAGAACGGCGAATTTGTCTTTTATCCTCGCAAGTGGGAAAATACATTCTCGCATTGGATGGAAAATATCCGAGACTGGTGCATAAGCCGGCAGCTCTGGTGGGGCCATAGAATTCCTGTATGGTACTGCTCGTGCGGAGAAATGATTGTCAGCCGGGAGGATGCCGAGTCATGCCCGAAGTGCGGCTCAAAAGATTTGAAGCAGGATCCCGATGTTCTTGACACATGG
The DNA here is from genome assembly GCA_964607295.1 of uncultured Treponema sp. Classification (GTDB taxonomy): domain Bacteria; phylum Spirochaetota; class Spirochaetia; order Treponematales; family Treponemataceae; genus Treponema_D. The sequence goes on from CAZSJX010000021.1 coordinate 8,618, forward strand.
TTTTCGTCCTGGCTTTGGCCGTTCAGCACTCTTGGCTGGCCTGAAAAAACTTCTGACCTGGCAGAATTTTATCCTACAACAGCTCTTGTTACAGCCTATGACATCATTTTCTTCTGGGTAAGCCGAATGATTATGGCCGGCCTTGAATTTACTGGAAAATCTCCGTTTCATGATATTTATATTCATGGTCTTGTCCGGGACAAGCAGGGCAGAAAAATGTCCAAGTCGCTTGGAAACGGAATTGATCCGCTTGAAATTATTGAGCTCTACGGCGCCGATGCCTTGAAGTTTACATTGAGCTATATGTGCGCACAGGGGCAGGACGTTCTTGTGGATAAAGATTCATTCAAGATGGGAAGCCGCTTCTGCAACAAAGTCTGGAATGCGAGCCGTTATATTCTTGGAAACCTAGAGGACAGGACGCTGGTTCCAGTTTCTGATTCTGACCTTAACGAGCTTGACAAATGGATTTACGCCTGCCTCGACAACGCTGTAAGAAACGCGAGGGCCGCTTTTGAAGGCTACCGGTATAACGACGGAGCTTCTGCAATCTATGAATATTTCTGGAACGATTTCTGCGACTGGTATGTTGAAGCCACAAAGCTTTCCTTTAAGAATGGCGATGACCGTGAAAAAGACCGGGCGGTTTCTGTTCTCTTGAATGTTCTTGAAGAAAGCCTGCGTTTGCTTCATCCATATATTCCTTTTGTTACAGAAGAAATTTATTCTAAGCTGCCTTTGTCCCAGATTGCTGAAAACCGCAGGAAGGCTGGCGTTCAGTCTGTTCTTTCTTCCTCTGAATACACAGGGCTTCTTGTTTCAGCTCCATATCCTGAAGAAAATTCAGGCCGTGTAAACAAGGAAATTACGGGGCGTTTTGAAACATTGAAAGAGCTTATCAGGACCTTGCGCGGACTCCGTGTGGAATGTGGAATAGATCCTGCAAGCAAGCTTCATGTTGCCATAAAAATTTCTGAAGGCTCGAGCGCGGAAGTAATAAAAGAGAAGACTGATATGGTCTGCCTTCTGGCCGGAATAAGCAAGGTTGATTTTGTGGATTCGAATCCTGAAAAATCGATTGGCGCTGTCGGCACTGGATTTGAAGCCTTTCTCTTGGTTGATGAAAATATCAACAAGGAGCAGCTTAGGCAGAAGTTTACCCGCGACATTGAGTATGAAACCGAGAATGTCCGCAGAAGCTCTAACAAGCTGAATGGAAAATTTGCAGAGCACGCTCCAGCTGAAGTTGTTCAGGAAGAAAGAAGGCGCATGGAAGAGGCTCAGCTCCGCATAGAAAAGCTTAATTTGTACTTAAAGAATTTGTAGCTGGAGCTTTTTCAAGAGACTTGCTTTCAGGAGGATTCCTATGAAAAGAAAATATGAAATGGCGGTGGAAAAGCCTCAGCAGATGGACAATGAGCATATGCTTCAGCTTAAGAACATTTATCTTGCGCCTTATATGCAGATTGCTACTGCTTTGATTGGCAAGGCAAGGTTCGCGGGTGGAAATATGTTCCGCCATCAGCTTGATACAATGGGAATTCTCATTGACTACGGCTACATCGACAACATTCTCCTGAAGGCGAGCTGCGTGCATGATACAATAGAAGATATTCCGGGTTTTGATGAAAATCTTATCCGGAACGCGGATTCTGACGGGCCGGAGGTTCTTGAGCTGGTAAAGGAGGTTACAAAGCGTCCTGGGCAGCTAAAAAGCGAGTATCTGAAGTCGATTATAGACAACGGAAGCCAGCGCGCGAAAATTTTAAAATGCGCCGACAGAATTTCCAACATGATCAGCCTTGGCTTTGTTACTAGCAACGAGTTTATTGAGCGCTATTGCGATGAAACAGAATATTTTATTCTTCCGATTGCCGTCGAGGTTGATTTCAATATGTATCAGGAGCTTATAAGCCTTGTGGTGAGCCGCCGTGAGCATCTTGAAAAATCCGGCTATTTTGACATAAAAGAAGACAGGGATGAGTAGTCCTTCTGTTTGCTTCCTCCAGATTCTTATGATACAATCTTCTTTATAGAAAATGGAGATTTTTGCATAGTGCCCTCGTATACGATTATTGTTCCAGACTCATCTTGTCTTTCCCGTATCTGCGGAACAAATGACTGCAATCTAAAACTCATTGAGTCATTTCTTGGGGTTCCGGTTTTTGCCAGGGGAAATGAGCTTGCCATTGAGTGTGCCGATTCTGCCATTGAGCAGCAGTTCCGCTTTGCTGTGGACCGGATTCTTGATGAGTTCTCTGCATCCAGTCAGAATATCTCTGATTCAGAATTAATCCAGGCTGTCTTTAATAATGACGAGGCTTTGAATCTGTCTATTTCTATTCCGGGCGGAACAAAAAAAGTTTTTCCGCGCACAAGGGGACAGGCTTCCCTGATTTTGAAGATGCGCAGCTGTGATTTGGTTTTTGCCAGCGGACCTGCCGGCTCTGGAAAGACATTTATCGCCGTTGCGGAAGCTTTGCGGCTTTTGCTTTCCCACAAAGTAAAGAGCCTGGTTTTGACGCGTCCAGTTGTTGAGGCTGGAGAAAGCCTTGGTTTCCTTCCGGGAGACTTGCATGATAAAATAAATCCGTATATAAGGCCGCTTTTTGATTCTATAAATGCGGTTTTGCCTTCTGACACTATAAAGAGACTTGCAGAAAATGGTATAATAGAGATTGCTCCGCTTGCCTATATGCGCGGGCGTACCTTGAGCAACAGCGTTATAATTCTTGATGAGGCTCAGAATACAACGCCGGAGCAGATGAAGATGTTTTTGACTAGAATGGGAGAGAATTCTAAAGTTTTTATAACAGGAGATCCTTCGCAGGTTGACTTGCCTAAAAAGGTTCCATCTGGTTTTCTTCATGCCTTGAATCTTCTTAAAGGTGTGGAAGGAATTTCGATTGCGCAGCTGACTTCAGAAGACGTTGTAAGAAACGGGTTGGTGAAAAAAATAATACAGGCTTATGAAAATGAAGAAAGATGAAAATACACAGGATTTTTTCTCTGTTATAACAGGTGCATTTTCAAAATATCTTAAGAAAAACTATCCGCAGGTTATTTTGACTTTTGCGACTTTTCTCGTTACGGTTGGACTTGTCTTTGTGAAAATTTCTACATCGTCCACAGTTTCTTCCTTTAATATCAACGACTATGAAATAGGGCAGATTTCCGATGTAACAATAAAAGCCGTAAAGTCTCTTCCGCCAGACTACGAAAATCCGGTTGAAGTCCGCTCTGGAGAAAAAGTTATAAGAAAAGGATTTCCTATTACAGAAGAAGGCTACGCAAAGCTAAAGAAGATGTCTGAATCTCCGGTTTATGTGGATTACAGGGCTTTTGCAAATTCTGTAATTTACCATATCTTGATGTGCGCATTGTTTTTCTTTTGCTGCAGCAGAATTTATTTTAAATCAAAGATGATAGAATTCAAGGAGCTTGTTACTGAGTGCTGCTTCTATATTATAATTTTTGGCGCAGTGATTTTTGGCTCTAAGTCTGCTTACTTTGCTTCTCCTTATGCGCTCTGTGCCGTTATTCCGTCTTCACTGTGTGTGTTCCTTGTGGCGATTTTGTTCGGGCAGCTCAATGCTGTTTTCTTTTCGCTTATAATCTCGCTTTCTGTGCTGAATGCTTCGTCTTATCAGATTGTTCCGTTTTTGTTTGTGCTTTCCACTTCTTTTGCCTCTGCGCGTCTTGTAAGGAAAATCAATAGAAGAACAGATATGGTTCTGGTTTCTGCGCTTCAGTCGCTTTTGAACGTCGTTTTTCTTATGATTTTTAAGATTATTTTTAATGACTCTTTGTATGACGGGCTTGCTTCCATTGTTGGCGTTGCGCTGAACGGATTTTTTGCAGGCATTCTGTGCCTTGGGCTTCTTACACCGCTGGAGCTTTTGCTGAATACAGCATCTCTTTTTAGGCTCATGGATTTGAGTGATTTAAATAATCCTACAATGAAAAAAATGCTTGTTACTGCGAGCGGAACCTATAACCATTCGCTTATGGTTGCAAGCCTTGCAGAGGCCGCCTGCAATGAGGTTGGAGCAAATCCTCTTCTTGCAAGAGTCGGCGCATATTACCATGATATTGGGAAGCTTGATAATCCTGAGTATTTTGTAGAAAACCAGAGTTCCGGTGAAAATATTCATACAGAGATAAATCCGTCTCTTTCTGTAAGCATAATACGCAGCCATGTTAAGCGCGGAGTTGAAAAAGCCCGTGCGCTGCGTCTTCCGAAGCAGATAATTGACATAATAAGCGAGCATCATGGAAACCAGGTTATTGCGTATTTTTACAATGAGGCTAAGGCGATTGATCCGGATGCGAATCCAGAGGATTATTCATACACAGGAAATCCTCCTACGACAAAGGAAAGCGCAATTGTCATGCTTGCCGACACAGTGGAAGCCGCCTGCCGCAGCCTGGAAAAACCTTCTGTTCCGCGCCTTGAAAAATTTATAACTACTTTGATTTATGGAAAAATTGAGCATAAGCAGCTTGAAAACTGCAGCCTCACATTCAGCGATTTGACAAAAATCCATGATGCTTTTGTTCAGATTCTTGCAGGCTATTACCACAGCCGCACAAAATATCCTGATCAGAAAGACCCTGATACAAACGAGGTTCATCAGATTCCGGCTCCTGCGCAGGCTCATTCTCAGCAGGAAAATTTGTCCGCGGCGGAAAAAGATAAAAAAACTGAAAAGCCTGAAAAAGAGAAAACTGCAAAGGACGAGAAGACTTTAAAAAAATCCCTGAAGGACAAGGCTGAAAAAATTATAAAGGAAAAAAAATAATGGGAAACCAAATTTTTGTGGATATGGAAGACGGAAAAGAAGCTCCTGCGTGGATAGGCATGGTTGAGCCGTTTGCGCAGAAGGTCATGCAGAAATGCGGCTTTGATGGCGAGGAAATTTCTGTTCTTTTTTGCTCTGATGAATATATTCAGTATTTAAATAAAACTTACCGAAATATAGACAGCCCGACTGATGTCTTGAGCTTTGAGAATGGCGAGAATTATACAGACGAGAACAATGTTGTCTGGCTTCAGGCCGGAGATATTGCGATAAGCGTTGACACCTTGCCGAAAAATTCAGAGTATTTTGAAGTGGGCCCGAATGAGGAATTGAAGCGGCTTATAATACATGGAATTCTCCATTTGAATGGATATGACCACGGAGAAGAGCACGTTGAAAAAAATGTGGAGCCAAAATGCGAGATGCTTGTTCTGCAAAAAAAACTGATGAATGAGCTTGCGGATGAAATCATAATAGCCGGATAAACTAAAGCACAGGAATTTATATGTTTGGACTGAAAAAAGAAAATTCAAAGAGAAGTGAGCAGAAAATCTCTGCCGCGGAAGAAGCTCAGCAGGAAATTCTGGCTGAAGAAAAAAACGATATGATTCAGGGAGTTGAGGAGCTTGCTGTAACAACCGTAAAAGAAGTCATGGTGCCTAGAATTGATGTGGATTTTATTTCAATGGAAACTCCAGAGGAAGAGCTTCTGAAAAAAGTTACAGAAAGCGGACATTCACGTATTCCTGTTTATTCCGGCTCGATTGACAATGTTGTCGGAATTCTTTATGTAAAGGACTTGATAAAAACTCTTGCAGAAAAACTTCCGATTGATCTGGAGAAGATAATCCGCAAGCCTTATTTCGTTCCTGAAAGCAAGCATATAGACAGCCTTTTGCGTGAATTTAAAAGGCGCCATGTTCATATCGCAGTCAGCATTGATGAGTACGGCGGTGTTTCCGGGATTGTCTGCATGGAAGATATTATAGAAGAAATTGTAGGCGATATTCAGGATGAATTTGACAATGAGCATGAGGATATTATTTCGCTTTCCGAAAACGCATGGATTTGCGATGCCCGTGTTGACCTTGACACTCTTAACGAGGAGATTGGCTCGGATTTTCCTACAGAAAACTTTGATACTTTGGGCGGATTTGTGTTCGACCTGTTCGGAAAAATTCCTGTAAAGTTTGAGAAGATTTCATGGAACCAATGGGATTTTATTATTCAGGAAATGGAAGGGCATAAGGTTGATACAATAAAAATAATGCGGAAAAAGGACGACTGAATTTTTTACAGAGTTTCCATGGAGTTAAAATGAAAAGAAATGTTTTTCATGTTTTTACAATTGCTTTTCTGCTTTTAGTTTTTTCACATCCGCTGTCCGCTCAGAAAAAATCTGCCTTGGGGCTTTTTAACCGGGCGCAGGAGTTTCAGCAGCAGGGCAGATGGTTTGATGCAGTTGATCTTTATCAGGAAGCTCTTTTGCTGAATCCGCAGTACGGAGATGCTCTTTACAATCTTGCGCTTTGCCATTATGCGCTTGGAAGCTACGACCTTTCTGTTCAGTATGCGGATGAGGCTTCTAAATATGCCCGCAATTTCAGTGATATACAGAATTTGAAAGGCTTGTCCCTGATTTCTCTGGGAAGAGTGGACGAGGCGAAAAATGTTTTCAATGAGATTTTGAAGAAGTATCCAAATGATGTGAATGCAAGATTCGGACTTGCCGAGCTTGATTTGCTTGACGGGCGCCTTACTGTTGCAGAAAGCCGTTATCAGGATGCTTTAAAGCGGGACTCTTCAAATAGAAAAGCTCTTTTAAGCCTTGCGCTTGTGAGCGCGGAAATGGGAAAGCCGGAAGTTTCTGAAAACTATATAAGGCAGGCGCTTTCGTTTTACAGCGGCGAGCCGGAAGTTCATTACATGGCGGCTTATCTTTCTGCAAAAAACGGCGACTATAAAACCGCAGAGCAGAGGGCAAGAAGCGCGGTTCTCATAAGCGGAGACTTTGACAAGGCGTATTCACTTTTGGCCGGAATTCTTTATGCCCAGAAACGCTACAACGAAGTCATTGATATATGCGACTTTAGAATCGGGCGGAACAGAAATTCCGCTGATGCATGGTATTTGAAGGGGCTTTCTCTTCAAAGGCTTGGAAAAAATGAAGAGGCTCTTGAAACTTACGAAACAGGACTTTCAGTTGCGCCGCAAGATGAGATTATGCGGAATGCGCTGGAGCAGCTTATAGGAAGCAGTCTTTCAATTGAAGATGCAAGGCGAAACGGCTGGGCTGCTTTCCATTCTGCGAAGGCGGAAGAATATGGACGCAATTTTGATGGAATGGCGGAACGCTATGAATATCAGAAGGCCCTTAGTATTTCTCCTCTGAATAATCAAATCAGGCAGCTTTTTGCGGATATGCTTGAGCGTGACGGGCATTATGAGCTTTATCTTCAGCAGTTGAAATTTATAAAGGAAAATGAAAGTTCCGCAGCTACAGACGAAATTCAGGCAAACGAAAATACGCCGTCTGTAAAAAGAACACGCAGACAGATAAAAAATGACGATGCAATAGAAGTTTATGAAAGCCTCTTGAGAAACAACATTGCTTCCCGCTGGAATGTTGATCCTTTTTATTTGGATAAAACAAGGTGGAACATCGGAATTTATTATACAAAAAAGCCGGTCCAGCTTTTTCATGCTGACTTGGAGGAAATTTCCGCGCTTGCCGCAAAAGAAATTTTTAATGGAGTGCCTTCCGCTTATGTTGATGTCCAGTCAGAGCCTGTCAGTGGCTATGGAGAGGCGTTCCGGCTTGCAAGGGATTCTGGACGCGATTATTTTATTATTTTAACTGCTTCTGAAACTGAGCGCACATATTCGCTTGATGCTGTCATTTATTCAGCTAGAACAGGAACAAAAACTTCTGATATCCGTGTTTACAGGACTGGAAACGACTGCATGGCCCGGGCATTGCAAAGATTCAGGCAGGGCGTTTTGGACATTCTTCCAATCCGTGGAAAAGTTTTGCGGAATGTCCATGGAAAGCTTCTTGTTGATCTTGGAAAAAATGACGGTGTCTCAAAGGATTCAGAGTTTGATATTGTGCGCAAGGGCGGCGTTATAACAAAGGATTCTGGTCCTGGAGTTTCCTACAGCAAAAAGGATTTTCTTGGAACATTTAAAATTGAAAATGCTGATGAGGAAATTTCAGAGGGTGTTTATAAGAAAAATGGTTTTTATGACACGCTGAATGCGGGCGATGAGATTGTGCTTACAAAGAATCCGGAAAAAGAAGAAAATTCTATTTTGGACAACCGTCCTGCGGCAAATGTAAGCGGAGATCCTGCAACAGAGGAAGCTAGAAAAGCGGAGCTTGAATCGCTGAAGGAGTCGCTTCGTCCTGCGGCAAGGGAAAATGAGCTGATACATTTGATAAGAGCAATTATTTAGGACTTTCTGTACAAAGTTGAAACTATTGCGGATTTATTATATTATTTTTACAGTACAAGTACAAAATTCCATGGAGGATATTTTATATGATTAAGACAGTAAAAGATGTTGATCTTAAAGGCAAGCGCATCATCATGCGCGTTGATTTTAACGTTCCTATGAAAGACGGAGTTGTTCAGGATGACACACGCATTATGGCGGCTCTTCCTACTATTAATTATATTCTTGAGCAGAATCCACGCTCGCTTGTTCTGATGAGCCACCTTGGAGACCCTAAAAAAGATGTGAAAAAAGCTCAGGAAAAGGCTGAGAAAGCTGGAAAAACTTGGACAGAAGCTGACAGCGAAAAATTTATCAACGGAAAGAACCGCATGAAGCCGGTTGTTGAATATTTTGCTTCAAAGCTTGGAAAGCCTGTGACATTCCTTCCGGATGCACTTGGACAGAAGGCTGCGATTGACGCTCTTCCAGAAGGCGCAGTTGCAATGCTTGAAAATGTTCGTTTCCACAAGGAAGAAACTTCTAAAGTTGACGCAGAGCGCGAGACAATGGCAAAAGAGCTTGCTGCTTACGGCGATATTTTTGTAAACGACGCTTTTGGAACTGCCCACCGCGACCAGGCTTCAACTGCGACAATTGCAAAGTTCATGAGCACACAGCCTGTCGGCGGATTCCTCATGGAAAAAGAAGTAAAGTACCTTGAGCCTATGGTTACAAATCCTCCAAAGCCGATGGTTGCAATTATTGGCGGCGCGAAGGTTTCTTCAAAGATTGCAGTTTTGGAATCTCTTCTTAAGAATGCAAAGTACCTCGTCATTGGCGGCGGAATGGCTTACACCTTCCTCAAGGCGCAGGGACATGATGTTGGAAAATCTCTTGTTGAGGATGACTTTATCGATACTGCCAAGAAGCTTCTTGCAGACGCTGATGCAAAGGGTGTAAAAATTCTGCTTCCTGTTGACCATGTTGGAGCATCAGAATTTAGCGCAGAGGCAAAGCCGGTTGCAGTTGACGGTGTGGATATTCCTGCTGACCTTATGGCGATGGATGTAGGCCCTAAGACTGTTGAAGAGTACAAGAAGGCAATCGGTGAGGCAAAGTCGATTGTATGGAACGGACCGGTCGGCGTATTTGAATTTGATGCTTTTGCCAAGGGAACAGAAGCTGTTGCCCGCCTTGTTGCTGAGGCGACTGGACGCGGAGCCATGACAGTTGTTGGCGGCGGAGATTCTGTTGCTGCTGTTAACAAGTTCCACCTTGCAGACAAGATGAGCCATGTTTCAACAGGCGGCGGTGCTTCCCTTGAGCTTCTTGAAGGAAAGACTTTGCCAGGAATTGCAATTTTGGCTACAAAATAGGCGGTTTTTTGCAATAAGAAAAAATGCAGGTTTCTCTGTCTGCCAGAGGAGCCTGCCGCTAGTGCCCCACGCAAGACGCGGGGCTTTTTTTTAGAGAAACACAAATTAATCCGAATGTAAATTGTTCTGTGTTAAGCGTAGGAATATTGAATATGAATAAGACTGTAAGAATTATGCTAAATCCTAAGGAAGACCGTGAAATTTCCCAGGGATTTCCGTGGATATATGATAATGAAATTTCGGCTGTAAAATTTCCTTTTGAAGAAGGAATGAAAACTTCAAGCCTTGAGGAATGTTCTGTTGAGGATGGAACTATTGTCGAGGTTTGTTCCAATGCCGGCGGATTTCTTGGAAGCGGTGTAATAAACAGAAAGTCTAAAATTACCGTGCGCATGATTTCTTCACTTCATGCTGACAAAATCTTGGAGGACTTGAAAGGATTCTGGGCAAAAAAAATCAGGGACGCTGTAAATGTCCGGAACCTTAGCTTCGACAGCAATGACAGCTGCCGTCTTGTTTTTGGAGAGGCTGATTTTATTCCTGGGCTTATTGTGGAAAGATATATTTCAAAGGGCAGACTGTATCTTGTGGTTCAGTTTTTGGCTCTTGCCTGCGAGAAATTCAGAAATGAAATTCTTTGCGCGCTCAAGGATTTTGTAAAGCCGGATTTTATCTATGAAAGAAGCGATGCTGGTGTGCGTGAAAAAGAAGGTCTTGAGGAAAAGGCAGGGTGGATTGGAAAACCAGGCCAGGAAATCATAGAAATTGAAGAGAATGGTGTTCTTTTGCTTGTTGACATTGCTCACGGCCAGAAAACCGGATATTTCCTTGATCAGAAATTCAACAGAAGAAAGATAAAAAATTTCTGTCATGGAAAAAAAGTTCTGGATACTTTCACTCATACAGGAGCATTTGGACTTAATGCTGTGAAGGCCGGCGCCCGCGAAGTTGTGAGCGTGGACATCTCGCAGGATGCCGTGGATATGGTCAACAGAAACATTGCGCTAAATAAGGCTGAAGACAAGATGAAGGCTGTTTGCGCAGATGTCTTTGATCTTCTTAAGCAGTATGAGTCAAGCGGTGAAAAGTTCGATGTGATTATTCTTGATCCTCCGGCATTCACTAAGAAAGCAGGGAAAATTGAAAAGGCTTACGGCGGATACAAGGAAATAAATTTGCGTGCCATGAGAATTCTGAATGAAGGCGGAATCCTTATTTCCTGCTCATGTTCGCATTATTTTGATGAGAACACATTTTATTCAATGCTCATGCATTCAGCTATGGACAGTCATAAGCGTGTTCAGGTTTTGGAAAAACTTGGAGCGGCTCCAGACCATCCGGTTCTTCTAGGCTATCCTAAGAGCGAGTATCTAAAATGCGCTGTTTGCCGCGTGATTTAATTTTCTATGCAGAATAATACTATAAATTGTGTTGTTCTCTTGGGACCTACCGCAGTGGGAAAGACTGCCATTGCGGTGCGCCTTGCGGACAGATTTAAATGGGATATAATTTCTGCGGACTCGAGGCAGGTTTACAAGGGACTTGATCTTGGAAGCGGAAAGGATTTGTCTGAATATTCCATGAATGGAAGAAAAATTCCTTATCACCTTATAGACATTGCGACTTTGGACTGCGAGTACAATGTATTTTGCTTTCAGCAGGATTTTTACAGGACATTCAATTCTCTAAAGGAGCAGGGAAAATTTGCGTTTGTAGCGGGCGGAACTGGAATGTATCTTGACTCTGTTGTGCGCGGCTATGAGCTTCTTGCTGTTCCAGAAAATCCTGAGCAGAAAAAGAAGCTTGAGAAAAAATCTCTTGAGGAGCTAGGCGGGATGCTTCTGTCATTTAAGCCTGACCTTCATAATAAAAGCGATCTTGCTGAAAAGGAACGCGTGGTAAAGGCTTTGCAGATTGAGCTTTTTAAGGCAAGCCCGGAAGGAATAAGGGCAAGGCTCGGGCTTCTGGACCGTCCTAAAATTGTTCCTCTTGTAATAGGCACTACCTTGAGCAGAGATGAACTTTACAAGAACATTGAAATCCGTTTGAGCCAAAGAATTCAGGCTGGAATGATTGATGAAGTTGAGGAGCTTCATAAAAAGTTTTCATGGGAACGCCTTGAAAGGCTCGGGCTTGAGTACAGGTATGTGAGTTTTTATTTGGAAGGAAAAATCAGCTCAAGAGAAGAAATGCAGAATCAGCTGTGTGCTTCCATACGGCATTTTGCAAAGCGGCAGGAAACCTGGTTCCGCGGAATGGAGCGCAAGGGAGTAAAAATACATTGGCTTCCCCGTGAAAGCAGCAAGGAAGCCAGATATTTGGCAGCTGTTGAATTGATAGAAAAATATGTGCCGGGTGCCTAGGCGTTTGCCGCCATCTTTACAGCAGGCTCTTCGATTTTTGTGAGGTAGCCGGTTCTAAGGCAGGATTCAAATAATGTGCGTGAGATAAAGTCTGTTGTTATTTCATCGTAGCCGTCTTTGTCCCTTACAATGCGCACTACATATCCGTCTTCAGTTTCCCTTAGCACTGACATATAGTCGTTTGTTTTTGCTATGGTTTTAAGTGTGTAGTATGCCATAAATTGCACCTCGCTTTAGTATTATAGGAAACCTCTGAAAACCGAACTTTCCAGAGATAACTTTAAAAATGCGATGTTTTAATTCCCGATGTTTTCAGGAATAAAAACTCGTCAGGAGCTTTTGAAAATTCCAAGATTTGAATTTTCGGGCTTCCTTGTAAGCAATGCTGCCTGAATATGGAAAAATTCCTTAGCTTGTTATATTTTCGGTTTTTTAAAAAAGATGTTTAGTTTTTTTATTCATTCGGAAGGTTCAATGCCCAGGCATTTGCTATAGAGTTTGTTTTATGTTTCAAAAGGAGGCTTCTATGCTTTGCGACTCGCATCTTCATATCGCTGAATGTGAGAATTTCATTCCGGATTATTTATGCTGTTCCTGCGCACATTCAAAGAGTGAATTTTTAATTCAGGAAGAAATTTCTTTAAGAAGTAGCGGAAATGTCCTGTGCGCTTTTGGACTGCATCCTCAGAATCCTTCGCTTGATAGCATTGATTTTCTGGAAGCTCTTCTTGTCCAGAAGAGAATTTTTGCGGTGGGAGAAACTGGATTTGATTTTTTCACACCAGAACTAAAGGCTTGTGCTTCCGCGCAGAAAAAGGCTTTTGAAGCATGTCTTGAGCTTTCCGCGGAGCATAAAGTTCCGCTTGTTGTTCATGACAGAAAAGCGCTGGATCTTGTTTTCTTTTATTCCTCCAGGCTTAAAAAATGTGTTTCTGTTGTTTTTCATTCATTTGCTTTTACCTTACGAGACGCTTTTTCTATTTTGCGCCACGGAATAAACGCATATTTTTCTTTTGGAAAGCCGCTGATAAACGGAAACAAAAAATCCATTGGATGTGTAAAAGAACTTCCTGCTGAAAGAATCCTTTTGGAAACTGACGCTCCCTATCAGACGCTGAAAGGAGAAGAAAGAACATCTCCGGCTCAAATTGAACAGGTGTATGAAAAGGCCTGTGAAATCCGCGGTGTGAATAAAAAAGTCCTGGAGGATTCTTTGCTGGAAAATTTTAAAGCTGCGTTTTGCATTAGTCAGGATTTTTCTTGTCTAAAATCCGGTTGCTAGGCAAAAAAGTCTTATTGCTTCTCATTCTTATTATTCGCTGCTTCATTAAACTTGTTAATTGACCTAACGGAAATATTTCATTATTATAATGAGACTAAAAATGAATTTTGCCGGAAAAATCCGGTGCTTGGAGTAAAAAATGGCTGTTTTAAAAACAATCCTTCTCATTGCGTTTGTAATTATCTGTGTGCTTTTAGTTCTTCTTGTTCTTGTTCAGAATGAAGAAAATAATGGCATGGGAAGCGCTTTTGGCGGCGGACAGTCTACAGCTTTTGGCGCCCGCTCCGCGAGTGTTCTTACAAAGACAACAGGAGTTCTTGCCGCGCTGTTCTTTGTAACTGCTTTTGGAATTTCCCTTTTGAACAAAGCGCCTGCAAAGGAAGACTTGTCATCTACTGTAAAGGAAATTCAGGGCGAGCAGACTTCTTCAGCTGATAATGGAAGCTGGCTTGAGGAGGAAATTGGCTCTGCCGAAAAATAAAGCTGCTTTTTCTAGCAGTTCTACTGTTAAGGTGATAATATGGTTTTTGCAAAAATATTCTCTCCTAAAAGCATAATTGTAAACCTTGAGAGCGAAGATAAAGATGAGCTTTTTGAGGAAATGGTGCAACTTATCCATTCTGAACACCCGGAAGTTGGCAGGGAAGATGCGTTGTCTGTTCTTCATGCGCGTGAAGAGCAGATGAGCACTGGCATTATGCACGGCGTTGCTGTTCCGCATGGAATCTGCAGTTCTGTAAAAGGCTGTGTCGGAGCAATAGGAATAAGCCGCAAGGGAGTTGACTATGACGCTTTGGATGGCTCTCCTGTGAATCTTGTCTTTATGCTTTTGTGCGGTCCAGATGACAACAATCTTCTTCTTGAAATTTTAAAGGAGCTTGCGGTTGTTCTGCAGGATCCTCTTTTTGTAACGAAAATGTTTGAAGCGTCTTCATCGCAGGAAGCCTTTGATGCTTTGTGCGAGGCTGAATCTCAGTAAAATAAGTTTTAGCATTTTATCTGGAGTAAACAATGGCTGCTGAAGAAATTGACATTATTACACATCTTCTTGATGTAGAAAAAGAAGCCTCTACAACGGTGCTTGATGCGCAGAAGAGGGCGGATGAGAAAATTGCAGCTGCCCGTGCCGCCTCTGAGACGGAATTCAAGGCAAGATATTCATCTGCTGTTGCAGAAATTGAGCAGAAGGAAAAAAATGCAAAGGCTGCCATCGAGGAAAAACATTCCGCAGAAATAGATGCATATAGGCAGAATTTGAATTCAAGCGAAAAGGATTATTCATCTTTTAACGCTCTTATGGATAAAATTCTTTTTTCATAGGAGAAAAGTATGGCAATGGATAAGTCTGCCGCAGATTCTTATGTTTATGCGAAAGCCAGCGGCATGCTTGCCCGTTCTTATGTCGGGGAGCGCGCAAGACAGCTTTTTTCTTTTCATAGTTTGCAGGAGCTTTGGGCTTTTTTGTTCAAGAAGGAAGTTCCAGTTGTTCCGGAAACTCTTTTGGCCCATGCATTGGAGCAGGAGGCTTTTGACAGGTTTATTTATGACTATAAAAAGCTTGTTGGGAATTATTCCGAGCCGGACGGCATTGTTTTGACTCTGCTTAGAAGCTTTGACTATGAAAATTTAAAGGATATTTCAGCTTCCCTTTCGCTTGGGGAAAAGAAAATTCCTGACATTCAAAAAATAACTCCTTTTAATATAATAAATTATGATAAATGGCCGGACATTGCTTCCATTACTTCGGGCGGACCTCTTTCGTGGTATAATAATATTCCGCCTGCTTCTGATCAGCATCTGGCCAGCTACAGGCTTGACTGCCATTATATTATGGCTCTTTGGAACGCGGCGAAGCAGGTTCATTCATCTTGCAGGGAAGAAATTCTTAGGCTTATCGGTGAGAAAATCAGAATAGATAATATTGTGTGGGCAATACGGCTTCGTTTTTATTATAAAATGCAGGCAGATGAAATTATTCCGCTCTTGGCCTATTCAACAGAAAAAAAAGAGGCTTCAGATCCGCTTGCGTACGATGCTTTAAGAACTCTGGGATGGGAGCTTGATAATTATGATGCGTGGAAGAACTGGAAATACAGCAGGCTGCTTAATCCGCACGAAGAGGGCGTTGTATGGACTGTAGATCCGGGCTGGATTTCAAATTCATATAAAAGCCTTTATGTAAAAAAGGCATACAAGCTTTTCCATAAATATCCGTTTACAGCGTGTCCAATTGTTTGCTGGTTCATCATAAAAAGAAATGAGCTTGATAATATCCGTACGGCTTCTGAAAGTCTGCGGCTTAACATAGATTCATCGCAGGCTATGCAGATGTCTGGAGCCTTGGAGGTAACAAATGGCTAGAACAACCACAATGCGCCTTGTTGAGCTTATGGTTTTGCGGGAAGATATACATTCTGTTCTGAAATACCTTGGCGAGCTGGGCGAGTTTCAGTTTCAGCAGGAATTTTCATCAGATTCATCTGATTCTGCAAAACGGCTTAATCCGGATGCTTCAGTTTTTGAGAGGCTTCAGCAGGTGAGGGCGGCTTTGGATTTGCCTGATTTGGATGGATATACAGGAGCGGTTTCTCTTCCGTCTGATGCCGATTTTGAAAGCGCTGCGAAAATTATTGACTCAGTTGAGGAAATTCATAAAAAGGAGCTCGGCGCCGCTGATGAGGAGAAAAGAGCCGTTTCTGCATACAGAGAGGCATTGGCCTTTGCGAATTTAAAGGTCTCTTATTCAGACCTTGAGTCGCTTTCTTTTCTTACTCTGCGGATTGGAAAAATAGATCCTGGTAAAATTGAAGATTTGAAGGCCCGCCTTGGTTCACGCGGAATTATTGTAAAACTCGGCGATGATGATTCGAGAATACTTGCCGCTTCATCAAAAAAGGCGCGTTTCGCTTTGGACGGAGAACTCAAGGAAGCCGGCTTTACAGAGCTTCAGGTTCCAAAAGATTTTAAGGGAATTCCTGATGAAGTTCTTCTCACTCTTGAGCGGAACAAAACTGAATCTGCTGCCGCGCTTGAAGAAATTCAAACGGAGCGCCGTAATTTTGCGGAAACACACAAGGAAGAGCTTTACAGGCTTCTGCAGATTTATTCAGTTGGAAGCCAAATTTATTCAGTAGAAAATTCTCTTGAGTCCACTGAATTTGTGTATAGAATAACCGGCTGGATTCCTGCCTACTTAATCCGGAAAGCAATGAAAGACCTGGATGAGCTTACGCAGAGCCGCGCCGGAATCCGTGAGTTTTTGCCGGGCGAGGTTCCTTCCGTTGTTTCTGGACAGGAAAAAGTTCCGGTTCTGGTTAAGCACGGAAAAATTGTTTC
>CAZSJX010000022.1:0-24741 GCA_964607295.1 uncultured Treponema sp.
GACCCTTAGCCTTATAGGCTAGAGCAAACCACCCGTTTGACGGGTGGTTGTGATTATTTTGCGTTAAAATTGATTTCCGCGGAAAAAGGGGGTGAACGGTTGTAAAAATAATTTATGTAGGCTATAATCTGGCTATGCATAATTGGCCTGCGAATTTGCAAGCCGGCTGCTGTTTTTAGACCGCTGGAAATGTGGCTTAAAAAGCTGACCTAAAGCAAGGCTTCGCTTTGTTTTTTTATGGAGGCAGTATTATGGCGAAAAAATCTTTTTCTATTCTGATGGGGGCTGCGTCTGTTCTTCTTTTGAGCAGCGTTTTTTCACTTTGCTTCTTTCTATATAAGAACCGTTTTTCTTCTACTCTTGTAAAAACCAAGCTAAAGAATCCTAGGGCAAGCGTTCTGTTTATGAGCTCCATGCCGAACTCCTATGTTCTTGGTCTTCAGGAGAAGGGAATAAGAAGCGTATTCCTTAAGAACAATATAAATGTCGATGTTGAATATTTTGAGCCGGACGATTTCTATGATAAAAAGCTTCCTGAGTTTTTGAAGGAGCGTGTAAAATTTCTGCAGCAGGACACAAAGTATGACGTTGTTCTTGTAAGCGGAAGCAATTCATGCAACTTTGTTGAGCGCAACTGCGGAACTCTTTTCGCTGGAATTCCTATTGTGTTTTTTTGCATAGAAAGCAACATCAGGGCGCTGCATCTTTTTGAGCGGGAGAATTTCTACGGAATTTCGACGACAAGATTTCTGGCGGATACAATTTCCGTTGCTAGAAGTCTCTTCCCTGATGCTGACAATTATGCCGCAATTTATGACAAGTCAGATGCCGGCTATGAGAACTACAATATTTTTGTGAACAGCGTCAAGAAAATTCCCGGCATTGAGTTTTCAGGAATAGACACTTCTGTCCTTACAAAAGACCAGATTGGCAGCAGGCTTTCTGCGCTGGATGACAATTCTGTTGTTTTCTATCTGGGTGCGTCAACTGATGCTGACGGCAGAAAATATTCCATGAAGGAGCAGTCGGACTTTATAGTAAAAAATACTTCTGCTCCGGTTTTCAGCCATAACGCGAATGGAGTCGGCCTGGGATTCCTCGGCGGAAAAATGGTTGACTACGAGAAGGCCGGCGCGCTTGCGGCAAAAATGGCTCTTGATATTATCAATGGCGAAAAGCATATTCCGTTTGAAACGATAAAGGACGGAAGGTTTATTTTTGACTACAAGGCTATTCAGGAGCGCAAACTGAATCCGTCTTCGTTTCCGCTGAATTCTGTGTTTGTCAATATACAGGACCAGCTGCAGAAAAACAGGCATGGAATTCTGCTTGGGCTGATTGGAATTGTAGTTTCCCTCTTGATTTTTATTGCGGTTTCTCTTGTTCTGATAGTTACAGAGGCTAGGAATTCCCACGAACTAAGATGCTCCAACCTGAAAATGGAATATATGCTCGGGCATGACTCGCTTACAGATTTGCCGAACAGATTCAAGGCGCAGGCTTTGTTCAATGACCTTCAAAAGTCCGGGAAGCAGTTTTCTCTTGTTCTTTTTGATATTGACGACTTTAAAAATATAAATGATTTTTATTCCCATGCCTGCGGAGATTTCGTTTTAAAGACTATTGCCTCGAGGCTCAAAAGTTATTCGGCGGGAAAGAACATTTTTGTTTCCAGATTCGGCGGAGACGAGTTTCTGGTTCTATATTTTGAAAAGCTTCTCTCGGAAGATTCCATGGAAATTCAGGAGCTTAGAAATATTTTTGAAACTCCAATCGACTATTCTGGAAACAGCATTCACATTCAGTCCAGCTTCGGAATTGTAAGCTCGCAGGATGATGAAATAAAAAATATGATTCAAAATGCGGACATAGCCTTGTACCGCGCGAAGAACCTTGGAAAAAACAAGACGGTTTTCTTTAATGAAAAAATGCGCGACCGCATATTTGAGAACAACCGCATCTCAAGAATTCTGGATGACGCCATTGCGAACGACGGAATCTGGGTTGCCTACCAGCCGCAGATTGATGTGGAGACCGGAGAGATTCATGGCTACGAGGCTCTCATGAGGCTTAAGAACTGCAAGGTGTCTCCGGCTCAGTTTATTCCGATTGCTGAAGGAACGGGCCAGATTATAAAGATTGACAGGATTCTTACAGAAAAAGTTGTGAAGCAGATGGCGGAATGGCGCGAGCATGGAATTCCTTTGTACAAGGTTTCTATAAACTATTCCTACAGCCAGATTTCTGATGTCCATTATGTGGATTTTCTTGAGGAGCTTTTAAAGCGCTATAATATTCCTCCGGAGCTTATCTGCATTGAAATTACCGAAAGCCTTTTTATTTCAAACAAGGAAGCGGTTTCAAAGCTGTTGAATGAATTTGTAAAGCGCGGAATTTCTCTTGCGCTGGATGACTTTGGAACCGGATATTCTTCGCTTAGCTATCTTACGTTTCTGCCGATTAATGTCGTTAAAATTGACAAGTCTCTCGTTGACAATTATCTTTCAAATGAAAAAGGCGACTTTATAAAGAATATTGTGCGCCTTGTCCATTCGCTTGCAATGAAGCTTACTGTTGAAGGCGTTGAGCATCAATGGCAGAACGAAAAGCTTAAGACGTTCCACTGCGACTATATTCAGGGCTATTATTATTCTAAGCCGATTTCCGGGGCGGAGATAGAGGATTTCAACAGGAAATTCCGCGGGATTGTATGACAACTTGTAGATTGCATTGATTCATTTTATAATGGACCTTATGCAAAATTCAGTCTTGATTTTTAACGCGCGGCTTGTTGATGCCGGCACAGATAAAAAAAACGCTGCGGTTCTTTTAAGCGGTGGAAAAATAAAGTTGTTCCCGGACAAGAGTTTGCTTAAGAAGCTTTTGAATGACGGTTCTGTTTTCAAGCTTGATGCAAAGGGACTTTGTGTGATGCCGTCGTTTATTGATATGCATTCGCACTTTAGAGATCCTGGCTTTACGCAAAAAGAAGACATTGAGTCGGGCTCTCTTGCCGCGGCCGCCGGAGGATTTTCAGCTTGCGTCCTTATGCCGAACACAAGTCCGGTTGTTTCAAGCCAGGAGCAGGCTGAAGCTAATAACCTAAAGGCTTCTGAATTCGGGAGATGCAGGACAATCCAAACTGTTTCTATTACCAGGGATTTTGACGGAAAAACAATAAGCCATCTTGAGCAGCTTGACCGCAAAAAAGTTCCGGTTATAAGCGAGGACGGAAAGGAAGTCTGCTCAAGCGCCGTCATGCTGGAGGCCATGAAGATTGCTGCCAGAAAAAAAATAATTGTTTCCTGCCATTGCGAGGATCCTTTTTTAGCGGAAAGCGCGCGGCCGTTCAGAAAAACTGCGCTGAATCTTCTTTCCGCAGAAAACATTTCACCGCAGGTAAAAAAAGAGGCTGTGGAAAATTTGAAGAAGGCGGACTCTCTTTTAGCCTGCGCTGAGGATACCGCGACCTTTAGAAATCTTAGGCTTGCAAAAGAGGCCGGCTGCCATATCCACCTTTGCCATGTAAGCACTGCCGCCTGTGTGGAAGCCGCAAAAAAAGCCCGCAGCGAAGGCGTTGATGTGACTTTTGAAATTACGCCTCATCATATATTTTTAAACGGTGAAAAAGCCCCGGGAATTTTCAATATTGTAAATCCTCCGCTTCGTTCTGAAAGCGACAGGCTTGCATTGGTTCAGGCTTTAAAAAACGGAGACGCTGACTGCATTGCAACTGACCATGCGCCGCATACAGCCTTGGATAAAAAAAACGGCAGCCCGGGATTCAGCGGACTTGAGACAGCTTTTTCTGCCTGCTACACAATGCTTGTGAAAGAGTCCGGCATGAGTTTAAAGCGGCTTTCTGAGCTTATGAGCGCAAACCCTGCGAGAATTCTTGGCTTAAAGAACGAAGGACTTTTAAGAGAAGGTTTTTCCGCAAATCTTGTTCTTGTTGATTTGGAGAAACAGTGGACTGTGCGCGGACAGAAATTTGCAAGCAAGGGAAAGTTCACGCCGCTCGAAGGAAAGAAGCTCTTTGGCTCTGTAAAGGCGACTTTCTTTAACGGGAACATTGTTTTTTCATCATTGTAACAGTCTTTCTTTTTTGGTAGAATCAGCGCATGGTAATTTCTTCTATAGATTTAAAAGACGGACATGTTGTTCAGCTGAAAAACGGAAAGGAGCTTGTTCTTCAGCGTGATGATGCCGGTTCGTTAATTTCAGAATTCAATAAATATGGCGAAGTCGCAGTCATTGATTTGGACGCGGCTTTGAGAAATACTGACGAAAAAGGAAACACCGCAAACACGGAGCTTTTAAAGTCTCTTTTGCGCAAGGGAAATGTCCGCGTTGGAGGCGGAATTAGAACTGCGAAAAAAGCAAGGGAGCTGATTTCTCTTGGAGCTGAAAAGGTTATAATTGGATCCGCCGCATGGAATCTTGACAGAAAGAACGGCGGTTCCGTCCTTAACACGGAATTTCTTGACGAGCTTGTTTCTTCGATTGGGAAGCAGCGCATTATAATTTCCGTGGATGCGATAAATGGAAAAATCGCAGTAAAAGGCTGGACTGAGACATCGGATATTTCTTTGATTGAAGGCGCGCGTGAGGCTGAAAAGTATGCTTCCGAGCTTTTGTTTACCTGTGTGGAGAAGGAAGGCTGTATGCAGGGAACAGACATGGACATGGTAAGGCAGCTGCGTGAGGCTGTGAAATGCCGTGTTGTTGCAGCTGGCGGAGTGAATTCTCTTGAGCAGATTGTTCAGCTTGAAAAGCTCCGCTGCGATGTTCAGCTTGGAATGGCTCTTTACACTGGGGCGGTTGATTTAAAGGAAAGCTTTATAGAATGTATCGACTGGGACAAAGTTGGCGGAATGGTGCCTGTCATTGCGCAGAGTCCGGCCGGAGAAGTTCTTATGATGGGCTATTCAAACAAAGAGGCTCTTCAAAAGACTTTTAAAGACGGAAAACTTACTTTCTTCAGCCGCACAAGAAACACTTTGTGGACAAAGGGCGAGACTTCCGGGCATTTTCTTGAGCTTGTAAAGCTCCGCGCTGACTGCGACCGTGATACAATTCTTGCGACTGTCATTCCTCATGGAGGTGTTTGCCATACAGGAAGCTTTAGCTGTTTTTCCGGCGAGGCTGATGAAAAAAGCTCCATGGAGCGTCTTTACGGAACAATTGCAGAGCGTTTTGCAAATCCTCGGCCTGGAAGCTACACGGCGACTTTGAATGACAAGCGTGTGCGTGAGAAAGTCATGGAAGAGGCAGAGGAGCTTACAGAAGCAGAAGGAAAGGATGAAGTGGTTTGGGAAGCCGCCGACCTGCTTTATTTTGCAAGTGTCCTTATGTACAAGGAAGGCGTAACTTGGCAGGATGTCTACAACGAGCTTGACAGAAGGCATAAGAAATAAATTTTTCAATAAATACATTTTGGAGTTTAATATGAAAGAGCTTGAATTGAAATACGGATGCAATCCAAACCAGAAGCCGGCTAGAGTTTACATGGAAAACGGCGATCTTCCCGTGTCTGTTGTAAACGGAAAACCTGGATATATAAATTTGCTAGACGCTCTTAACGGATGGCAGCTTGTAAAAGAACTGAAAGAAGCGACAGGGCTTCCTGCGGCGACATCTTTTAAGCACGTCTCTCCTGCCGGCGCTGCAATTGGCCGTCCTTTAAGCGATACTCTCAAGAAAATTTATTACACTGACGGCGTTGAGCTTACTCCGCTGGCGTGCGCTTATGCCCGGGCCCGAGGTGCGGACAGAATGTCTTCGTTTGGAGATTTTATCGCCCTTAGCGACAAGTGCGACAAAGCCACGGCTCTTCTGATAAAAAAAGAAGTCTCTGACGGAATAATTGCTCCTGGCTATGATGATGATGCTCTTGAAATTCTTAAGGCAAAAAAGAAGGGCGGATACTGCGTCCTTCAGATTGACGAAAACTACATTCCCGCAGAGATAGAAAAAAAACAGGTCTTTGGTGTGACTTTTGAGCAGGGGCATAATTTCATAAAGCTTGATGACGGATGCCTGAAAAATATTGTAACAAAAAATAAGACTCTCACAAAAGAAGAACGCGACAATCTTTTGATTTCTCTTATTATTTTGAAATATACACAGTCCAACAGTGTTTGCTACGTGAAGGATGGCCAGGCGGTTGGAATTGGAGCCGGACAGCAGAGCCGTATTCACTGTACACGTCTTGCGGGTGACAAGGCGGACAAATGGTGGCTTCGTCAAAGCCCTCAGGTTTTAAGCTTGAAATTCAAGTCTGATATAAAGCGTGCTGACAGGGACAACACAATTGACGTGTACACAAGCGACGACTGCGACGATGTTCTTGCTGAAGGAGTCTGGCAGAATTTCTTTGAAGAAAAGCCGCTGGTTTTCACTCGTGAGGAGCGCAAGGCTTGGATTGCAAAAAATACAGATGTTGCAGTTGGCAGCGATGCGTTCTTTCCTTTTGGCGACAATATTGAGCGCGCCCATAGAAGCGGCGTGAAGGTGATTGCGCAGCCGGGCGGCTCAATCCGTGATGACAATGTTATTGAAACCTGCGATAAATACAACATGGTTATGGCGTTTACAGGAATCCGGCTTTTCCATCATTGATTCGTTTGGAATTTTGCATTTCCCTTGGCGCTGGCGGCGAGTCTTGCTTTGACTGCCGCTATGCGTTTTCCAGTATGTCTACCAGATGGGAGCCTGCGCCTAGAAGGTCCTGACGTTCCGCATTGCAAATCTGGTATTCAATGAACTTTTCAAAAGTTTCTTCTGTCATTTTGTTCAGTTCAGTGCGCATAAAATCTGCGGGTCCGTCTGGTGAAAATATTTTAATACGCTTTAATCCGCCCATCTTGTTAAGCCTGTCAATATCTTCTAGGCGGACATAGTCGTAAAGCTCATTTTCTTTTGGCACAATATGAAAATCTTCAGAGACATTTCCGCTTTTTATAAGCTCAAGGATTCTGTTTTGTGCAAAGCAATATGAAAGAATGCTGTATTCGTTTAAAAGATACGCGGCAAAAATTTTTCCGCCTTTTTTGGTTATTCTGCGCGCTTCTTTTAAAGCTGTGAGTTTTTCTTCTTCCTTATGAAGATGATAAAGCGGCCCAAAAAGAATTGTCGCATCAAAAGTTTCATCTGGCAAAAAACTGAGGTCAAGCGCGTTTCCCGGCCAGCATTTTACGTGCTCGTGTTTGGATTCAAGTATTTCAAGATTATGCTTTACAAGCTCAACCGCTGTAACATCAAATCCTTCTTTTGCAAGTGCAACTGAATATCTTCCTGTTCCGGCTCCAATGTCCGCAATTTTAAAAAGATGTTTGTCTTGCGTAGGAAGAAAATCATGGATATACTTCATTGAGACAGCAAATTCTACTTTTCCGTGCCGCGTCAAAAGCCTGTTTTCTTCCTTGTGCCTATTGTAGTGCTTTTCTATTTCTGTCATTTTTTTTGTTTAGAATTGCAAGAATAAAAATCATAAGAATTCCGCCTGCAATCATCATAAGACAGAAAATTTGTCCTGTGCTAAGATTTAAAAGCGAAGTGTTTGTGTATATTGCGGCGTCTTTTGTTGCGGAAATTCTGTAGCCGATGTCTGCGTCTGGCTCGCGGAAATATTCTATAAAAAAACGCACGAATCCGTAGCCGGTTGTGTAGCAGGCTGTGAGGAATCCGTCGAACGGTTTTCTCTTGCGAAGAAACCATATAAGTAAAAAGAGCAGAAGCCCTTCAAAGAGCGCCTCGTAGAGCTGGCTTGGATGCCGCGGAAGATTTACGAGCCTTAAGCCGTCAACGGGCATTTCTATTGAAGACGCAAACTCCTTTACCCAGTCCAGGCTTGAAGAGAAAGTTTCTGCGCGCGGAAAAATAATTCCCCACGGAGCTTTTGTGATTCTTCCGTAAAGCTCTCCGTTCATAAAATTGCCGATGCGTCCGAATGTGTAGCCAAGCGGAATTGCCGCTGCCATTGCGTCAATCCATTTGAGGGCCGGCTTTTTGTGCCGCCTGCACCAGATTAACAGGCCCGCAAGTCCGCCGATAAATCCTCCGTGATAAGACATTCCCGCAAGCCCGGTGAATTTTTTTGTAACTGTGTCGAACGGCCAGAAAATAAGCCACGGTTTTTTCCAGTAAAGCCCGGAGGTGTCGTATACAAGTGTTGAAAAAATCCGGGCTCCAGCCAGAAGAAAAATTATTCCGAACGCAATGAAGCTGAAAATATCATCCTCGGTTGCCTTTGAGCCTGGAGTGTCAAGCGCGCCTTCATGCTGAATTTTCCGCAGGATATAGAATGCTGTTCCAAAGGCGATTATATACATAAGACCGTACCAGCGCACAAGCCCAAGAAACGGAATTCCTGGAAAAATTTCAGGATGAATCCATGACGGATATTTTATATATAAAAGAAAATTCTGCATTTTGTCCTACACTTTGAAGCCTTTTGCCGCTGCTTCCAGAAGTTTTTTCTTTAGAAGATTGTTTTCATTTCTGAGTCTTGTAAGCTCGTATTGCTGCTGCCGTAAAGTTTCTGCAAGCTCTCCGGCTGTAAGGGCTCCTGTTCCTGCAAGCTCCTCTATGTAAGCCATTTTCTGGCCAAAGTCGTCGTTGGCTTCTTCCGCGGCGATTTCAAATGAAGTTTCCGAGGCCTGTGTCATATCGTAGCTGTCATCGAACTTCAGTGTTTCCGACTGCATTATTTTTTCAGCGATTCTGTAGATTGCCTGTCCGATGATTGACTGCGGCTTGTAAATTACAACAGGCAGCCTTGATGAAAGAGCCTTGTCCTGCAGAGTGTCGCGGTAGATTACTCCAAGATGGTCCAAGTCCAGGCCGAGATACTGCTGGCATGAGCGGCGGATTCTTTGAGCTTTGTCTGCGTCCTTTGGATCGTCAATCATGTTCATAACAAGCCTTGGGCGGAATTCGTCTATGCGCTTTTTAAATAATGAAGTTCCCTCAGGGTCTTCCTTTTCAAGTATTTCAACAAGCTTCGGAATGTAAAGCCTCTGCAGGGAAAGAGAGTCTTTTTTCAGCGACTCAAGGTATTTGTAGCCCGCGCTGCCTTTCTTGAATGTGTTGTACATCATGCGGAACATTATATTCTTAAGGAAAAGATAGCCGTTCAGTGTTGCGGTTACGGTCGGGGCTGTAACGACAATTCCCTGCGGAGAAAGAAGGAACATATCAAGGATTGTAAGATGGGTTCCTGCTCCAAGGTCTAAAATCAGGTAGTCAAATTTAGATTCCTGCTTGCTGAAGCTTTTTATAAGGTCATTTTTCTGGCTGGCCTTGAGCGAGGTAAGCCCCGGGATTTCAGAGTCTCCGGCAATGAAGCTGACGTTGCTGTAGTCCGTTGGGCAAATTATATCCTCGAATTTGCTTTCGCCTGTAAGGAACGTGCCTATTCCTGCTTTTGGATTGGAGTGCCCTATCACAAGGTGAAGGTTCGATGCTCCTAAATCCAAGTCGATGAGGAGAACTTTTTTGCCTGCCTGCCCCAAGGCGATTGCGAGGTTTGCGCTCAAAAGGCTTTTTCCAACGCCGCCTTTGCCGCTTGCTACTGGAATAATCTGCATGGATTTATTGTATCATAGAATAGTTTGATTTTAAAGACGGAAGTTTTAAAAATAGGCCTGGCAAATCTTGTTGCGCAAGTCATTTTCTGTTCTGTTTTTACCGGGATTTTTTTTGTGGACTGAACAGTATTTCTGCTGTAAAGGCGCTTTCTCATAATTATTCTGTTTACGATGACACTGAGCCTTCGGTTGATTTAAATCTTCTGGATGTTGTTTTGGCTGAAGCTGTTTTTCTAATCTCCGGCAGATTGAACTTTTATGGTGAATAAAAAAAATAGCTAACAGTCGATATGCGTCTGTCAAAACCGCCCGATATTCGGGCTACAACGCAGTTTTGCCTTGGAACTATCATCGTTGCCGCTTTCGCGGCAGCAAAACTGAGTGTTTTTGCCATCCGCCTCTCTCCTTTCCGCTATTTTTCTACTTATTATAAAAACTTGAAATTAGTGGGTATTTAATTTCCGCCTTTTGTAAAATTTCATCTAGTAGATAATCTTTACTATATATAAGAAGCGGAGAATAAAGCTTTGTTAAGTTGTTGTTGCAAAATTATGTTAATTTGCGGAATCAGTTATTTGTGTTATTATTGTCTTGTATACAAGCGTTTGTGTATTGATAAAATTTCAATTATCGGATGCAGAAATAAAGTATGGGAGTTGTGCTGTGCTTGAGCTTAATTCGTGTGTTTCATTGGATGGCAAAGATTACCGGCTGGAGAAGCTTTTGGGCAAAGGCAAGGGTGGCTATTCGTATCTCGTTTCCTGCGGCGGAGAACAGTTTGTGCTTAAGCAGATTCATCATGAGCCGTGCAGTTACTATAAGTTCGGAAACAAGATAATGTCGGAGCTTGGAGACTATGAGCGGCTGAAAAATGCAGGAATAAGAATTCCGCGGATGATTGCGCATGATATTCAGAGCGAGCGCATTTTAAAGGAATATATTGACGGCCCCACAGTCGAGGCTCTTGCCCGGGAAAAGCTGGTAGAACCTTGTCATGTCGCGCAGGTTGAGGAAATGTGCCGGAAACTTTATCCGCTGCGCCTGAACATTGACTATTATCCGGCAAATTTTATTGTACAGAACGGATTTTTATATTACATTGACTATGAGTGCAATGAGTATTCAGATGAATGGAATTTTGAAAACTGGGGCAAAAAATACTGGATTTAGGCGGATTTTCCTGCGTATGCTAAAAGCGAGGTCTTATGGGCGCGACAATTGACAGTGCTGTAGAAAAAATACTTGAGTCTTACAAAAAGTATGGCGGAATCAATCTTGACGAAGCCATGAAGTTTCCGAACAGGGAAAATGTTATAACGGTCTTAAAGGATATTCAGTGCCTGATTTTTCCTGGCTACAGGGTTGCGGAGGAAATAGATTCTCTTACGCTGAAATTTGTTACAGGCGAGCGTGTGAACCGGATAGTCTCGATGCTTACCAGGGAAATAAAAAAGGCGCTTTGCTTTGTTGTGCAGAATGACAAGGTTGAGCTTTCCCACTGTTTTAATCTTGCGGAAAAAGCCGCGGTTGCGCTTATCGAGGAAATCCCTGAAATCCGCAGGAAAATCGGACTTGATGTTCAGGCTGCAAATGCGGGAGATCCGGCGGCAAAGTCCAGCGAGGAGGTTATTGTCTCGTATCCCGGGCTTGAGGCGATTTCTGTTTATAGAATTGCCCATTTTCTTGCTGAAAGCGGAATTCCTGTTATTCCGCGCATAATGAGCGAGTATGCCCACGGACATACTGGAATTGACATAAATCCCGGCGCGGAAATAGGCGAAAGCTTTTTTATTGACCATGGAACTGGCGTTGTAATCGGTGAAAGCTGCGTTATAGGCAACAATGTAAAAATTTATCAGGGTGTTACTCTGGGAGCCTTGAGCGTGAAAAAAGAGCTTATGAACAAGAAAAGGCATCCAACAATAGAAGATAATGTTACAATTTATGCCAATGCAACGATTCTGGGCGGAAGCACTGTAATCGGAGAGGGCTGTGTCATAGGCGGAAATACTTGGATTACAAAGTCCGTGCCGCCGCACACAACGCTTACCCAGGAATGTCGTTCATAAGGACGCTATTGAAAAATATTATTTGAATTTTAATAAATTCAAGAATCTCTTATTGACATATTTTTTCTATTGAGTTATATTTCCAAAACATACCATTTTTAGGGAATATTACCCCTATGCTCTTGTAGCTCAGTCGGTAGAGCACATCGTTGGTAACGATGAGGTCAGCGGTCCGATTCCGCTCGGGAGCTATAAGACTAGAAAACAGAGGAGCAAAATATTATGGCAAGCAAGAAAAAGTCAGCCGTAGAAATCATTGCATTGCAGTGCACAGAGTGCAAACGTAAGAATTACACAACATACAAAAACCGCAAGAATATTACTGGCAAGCTTGAAAAGAATAAGTACTGCCCGTTCTGCCGCAAGGAAATCCTTCACAAGGAAACAAAAGCAAAATAAAATATATGCTTCCTTAATTTAGGAGGCTGTATATATTTTAGGTCAGTAGCTCAGTTGGTAGAGTCCCGGTCTCCAAAACCGGTTGTCGCGGGTTCGAGTCCTGCCTGGCCTGTTAATTTACAAAAAACGAGGATGAAAATGAAAAAGATTTTTCAGTTTTTTAAAGAATGTGCCGGAGAGCTTAGGAAGGTAACTTGGCCAACACGTAGCGACGTTCTTTCTTCTACAAAGGTTGTTTTCATCTCTACGATTATTGTCGCATTGATTTTAGGTCTTCTTGACTGGCTGTTTACAGAAGGCCTCCGCCTCGTATTCTAGGGGTGTCAAATGGCAAGAAGCTGGTATATTCTTCAGACCTACGCAGGATACGAGCAGAAAATTCAAAGAACACTGTCGTCTATGCTCACAGAGCAGAAGCTTGATTCGAATGTTGTTTTTCAGATAAAAGTTCCTATGGAAGAAGTTGTTGAGATTTCAAATGGAAAAAAGCATATCCGCAACAACCTGATTCTTCCTGGCTACATTATGATAGAGATGGATCTTCCGCAGATTGGATGGAAGAATACCTGTTCTTTAATTCGCCGTGTTCAGGGCGTAACGGGTTTTGTTGGTGTCAAGCCTTCTGAAAAGCCGCGTCCAATTTCCACAGATGAGGCGAAGAATATTCTCCAGATGGCCGGAGAACTTAAGGGAGAAAAGCAGGTCCGCATTAAGCAGAATTTTGAAGTCGGCGAGACTGTAAAAATCACGGAAGGACCGTTTGCAACTTTCAGCGGTGCTATCGAAGATATAAATACAGAAAAAAACAAGCTTCGTGTTAATGTTCAGATTTTTGGAAGAGCGACTCCTGTTGAGGTTGATGTTCTTCAGGTTGAAAAAATATAAGCTGTTGTTTTAATCTTACGGTTTTTGAACCGTTTCCGATGTTTGATAGAATTTTGCATTCGAAATGAGTGCTTTTTTCTTAATTTTGGGAGAAATGCAGGTCCGTTGGACATAGGCATTTCGCTAGGGCTCAGAAAAATCTGTTGCCCATCACCAATGTAAGGAGATACATTATGGCCACAAAAAAGGTTACAGCTGTCATTAAACTTCAGTGCCCTGCCGGCGCTGCTACACCAGCTCCACCTATTGGACCGGCTCTTGGACCTCACGGAGTTTCTGCGCCTAAGTTTGTTCAGGAATTCAATGACCGCACAAAGAGCATGGAAAAGGGACTTATCATCCCTGTAGTCATCACTGTCTATCAGGACAAATCTTACACATTTATTCTCAAGACTCCGCCTGCTGCTGTTCTTATAAAGAAGGCTGTCGGAATTCAGAAGGGTTCTGGAAATCCGCTTCGCAACAAGGTTGGAAAGCTTTCAAAAGCGTCTCTTGAGGAAATTGCAAAGCAGAAGCTTCCTGATCTTAATGCAAACGATGTTGAGGCTGCAAAGAAAATTATTGCTGGTACTGCCCGCAGTATGGGCGTAGAAGTGGAGGCTGAATAATGAAGCACGGAAAGAAATACCGCGAATCATTGAAGAAATATGACCCGGCAAAGGCTTATGGAATTTCAGAAGCTTGCCAGCTTGTAAAAGATCTTCACTATGTAAAATTTGATGAAACTGTTGAGCTTTCAGTTTCTCTTAAGCTGGAAAAGAACCAGACTGTACGCGATACTCTCGTGTTCCCGCATCAGTTCACTGCTGAAAAGCGTGTCCTTGTTTTCTGCAAGGATGACCGTGTGAAGGAGGCTCTTGATGCAGGCGCAACTTACGCAGGCACAGAGTACATTGAGAAAGTAAAGGGCGGCTGGCTTGACTTTGATGTTGCAGTTGCTACTCCGGACATGATGAAGGATGTAGGCCGTCTTGGTATGGTTTTAGGACGCAAAGGACTTATGCCTAACCCTAAGACTGGAACTGTAACACCAAACATTGCACAGGCTGTTGCTGAGCTCAAGAAGGGCCGCACAGAATTCCGCGCAGACAAGACTGGAGTTGTTCATATTCCTGTTGGAAAAGTTTCCATGGATTCAAAGGACACTGCTGAAAACGTAAAAGTTTTCCTTACAGAGCTTGAGCGCAAGAAGCCGGCTGATGCAAAAATTGGATTTGTTCGTTCTGTTTCAATCAGTTCTTCAATGGGACCTGGCGTTTGGATTGACTTTAAGGAGGCAGAATAATGGCTATTTTGGCGAAAAAAATTCAGCCTAGCAAAACACAGGCTATTGAAGAAGCAAAGAAAGTTCTTAGTGAATATAAAGATTTTATCTTTGTTGAATACAGAGGACTTACTGTTGAGCAGATTTCAAAGCTCCGCCATTCTTTGCGTGAAAAGAATTCGCAGTTCAAGGTTATCAAGAATAACTTTGCGCGCGTAGCTTTTGACGAAATGAAGAATGATGCTGTTGCTCAGTATCTTTCTGGACCAACGGCTATTGCCATGATTAAGGAAGAGGCTAACGAGTCTGCAAAAATTCTTTTTGATTTTGCGAAGGAAGCTCCTGCTCTGGTTGTAAAAGGCGCATGGGTAGAAGACGAGCTTTATGATGCTGCAAAAATCGAGGCTTTTGCAAAGCTTCCTGGAAAAAAGCAGCTCATCGCAATGCTTATGTCTGCAATCAATGGACCTGCAAGAAAACTTGCTGGAACATTGCAAGCATATGTTGAAAAACTGGAAAAAGAAGGTCCTGCTTCAGCTGCAACAAAGGCAGAAGAGGCAGCTCCGGCGGCAGAGGCTCCAGCAGCCGATGCGGCTCCTGCTCCAACAGCTGAATAAGTTCAGCGGGGCGGTTGCTTTTTGCTCTGCCCAGAGCGGAATTTTTCCCTGCGGTCAGGCTTCATAGCTGTCGACTGTCCGCGGACAAACCGATGCAGTGTTTAGAAACAGTTTGTTTTTATCTGCACGGAATTACTAATCATATTTGATTATGGAGAAGACAATATGGCAGCTCTTACAAATGATGAAATTCTTGAGGCAATTGCAAACATGACAGTTCAGCAGGCAGCTGATCTTGTAAAAGCAATGGAAGAAAAATTCGGCGTTTCTGCAGCAGCACCTGTAGCAGTAGCAGCAGGTCCAGCAGCAGCCGCTGAGGAAGAGCAGACAGAATTCACTGTTACTCTTGAATCTATTGATCCAGCAAAGAAAATGGATGTTATTAAGGCTGTTAAGGCTGCAACAGGTCTTGGTCTTAAGGAAGCAATGGCAATCGTTACTGGTGCTCCTCAGGTTGTAAAAGAGGGTGTATCTAAGGCTGATGCTGACAAGCTCATTGCAGACATTACTGCTGCTGGTGGAAAAGTTAGCAAGAAATAATCCGGCAGATGCTTGGTTATTTTCCTTCAAGATATTTATAAAACTTGAACTCTAGCTTCAGGAAGGGATTTTTTCTTTCCTGAGGCTTTTGTTGTCAAAGGAGCCTGCAGGTTGGCTTAGAATTAAATTTAAATCTGCCGGGACAGAGATTTCCGATAGGGCGCTTTTTCTCGTGCTGAGCAAAGTCTTTGCTTGTAGCGGTCTGGGCGCACCAGTTCATAACCCCAAAGAGGTATTTGATGTTCGCAAAGAGCAAGAAAATTGTTCGCCAGTACATAGGAAAAGACATCCAGGACTTCATGGAGCTTCCTAATCTTATCGACATTCAGCTTTCTTCCTACGAAGAATTTATTCAAAAAGACAGAATTAAAAAAGGTGAGCCGCTTTTAAACCAGGGTCTTCAGGAAGTGTTCACTTCAACTTTTCCAATTGAAAGCCCGGCCGGTGATATGTCCCTTGAGTACGAGTTTTATGAGCTTGACTATGACGGCATGAAATTCAGCGAGCAGGAATGCAAGAGAAAAGGTGTTTCTTATGCAGTTCCTTTAAAGGCCCGCATCAATCTTAATTTTAAAGAGACTGGAGCTATTCTCCAAAAAGATATTTACATGGGCGATGTTCCTCTTATGACAGACAGGGGAACTTTCGTTATCAATGGAGCGGAGCGCGTTGTAGTAAGCCAGATCCACCGCTCTCCGGGAGTTATTTTTCAGCGTGACAAAGGCGTTTTGTCCAGCCGCATAATTCCTTACCGCGGTTCATGGCTTGAGTTTGAAATTGACCAGAAAAAAGAGCTTATTTACGCAAAAATTGACCGCAAGAAGAAGATTCTTGGAACGATTTTCCTCCGGGCACTCGGATATTCAACACGTGAGGAAATTATAAACTGCTTCTATGTTACAGAAGATGTAAAGATTCCTTCCGATTCTGAGAAGCGCGATGAGCTTTCAGGACGGGTTCTTGGAAAGCCTGTAATTGTAAAGGATGAGGAGTCCGGCGAAGAAAAGAAGTTGTTCCGTGCGGGCGACAAGCTTCATCCGCATGATATTGACGACCTTGTTTCAAATGGAATCAAGGAAATCAATGTAATAAAATTCAACATGAAAAAGCGTCCTGATGACAAGGAAGAAAAAAATCCTTCTTTGGACAGCGAGATGATTGTAAACTGCTTTGAGCGCGAGGAAATTGTTTTCTCCAAGGAAGGTTCTTCTAGTCCGGACGAGCCGTCAAAGGAAGAATGTCTTTCAAAGGTTTACGCTGTCTTGATGCCGGGCGAGCCTATAACAGTGGAGGCTGCGGAACGTGATCTTACAACCATGTTCTTTAGCATCCGCCGTTACGATTTGGGCCGGGTTGGACGCTATAAGCTCAATAAAAAGTTTGATTACAAAGAGCCGGTTGAGGATGTAACGCTTACAAAAGAAGATATAATCAATACAATGAAGCATCTTATAGAAGTTTACATTGGAGACGAGCCTCTTGATGACATTGATCATCTGGGCCGCCGCCGTGTTCGTTCTGTCGGTGAGCTTCTTACAAACCAGTTCAAGACTGCTTTTGCGCGCATGGAACGTATTGCAAAGGACCGCATGAACTTGAAGGAGACAGAGACTCTTAAGCCTGGCGACTTGATTTCTATAAAGCCGATTATTTCTTCTATCCGTGAATTCTTTGGCTCTAGCCAGCTTTCACAGTTTATGGATCAGTGCAATCCGCTTGCTGAGCTTACTCATAAGCGCCGTCTTAACGCATTGGGACCGGGCGGTCTTTCACGCGACAGGGCTGGCTTTGAGGTTCGTGATGTCCATTATACTCATTATGGACGTATGTGTCCTATCGAAACTCCTGAAGGTCCGAACATTGGTCTTATTGTTTCCCTTGCGATTTTTACTCGTGTGAATGAATACGGATTCCTTGAAGAGCCGTACCGCAAGGTTGTAAACGGAAAGGCCACGAATGAAGTCGAATATCTTGATCCGATGGATGAAGACAAGTATTACGTTGGACAGGTTACAGAAGGAATGAAGGCAGACGGCTCGTTCCCTACGGATCTGGTTTCTTGCCGCCACCGCGGAGACTATACAAGCCGCTCTCCAAAAGATATTCAGTACATGGATGTTTCTCCAAGACAGGTAATTTCTGTTTCAGCATCGCTTGTTCCGTTCCTGGAGCATGACGATGCCAACCGTGCGCTGATGGGCTGCAATATGCAGCGTCAGGCTGTTCCGCTTCTGTTCCCGGAGCCACCTCATGTTGGTACTGGAATGGAGCAGAAAACAGCTTACGATTCTGGAGTTCTTACAAAAGCCCGCAGAGCCGGAACTGTAAAATGGGTTGAAAGCGACCTTATAAAAATCAAGCCGGACGGAGTAAAAGGCGATGCTCTTGATGAGTATCCGCTGCTCAAATATCAGAAGACAAACAGCGATACTGTAAACCACCAGCGTCCTACAGTTCAGGTCGGCGAGCACGTTGAGGCGGGAGGCGTTATTGCTGACGGTCCTGCTACTTTCAATGGCGAGCTTGCCTTGGGACGCAATATTCTTGTTGGATTCGTTCCGTGGAATGGATATAACTATGAGGATGCGGTTCTTATCAGCCAGCGCGTTGTAAAGGAAGATATGTACACTTCTGTCCATATCCATGAATTCCAGACTGAAATCCGCGAGACAAAGCTTGGACCTGAGCGCATTACCCGTGATATTCCAAACACTTCAGAAAAGATTCTTGACAATCTTGACTCTGAAGGAATTGTCCGCATCGGTGCGAAAGTCCGCTCCGGTGATATTCTGGTCGGAAAGGTTACGCCAAAAAGCGAGACTGAAACTACGCCGGAATTCAAGCTTCTGAATTCTATCTTCGGTGAAAAGGCGAAGGAAGTCCGTGATTCTTCACTCAAGCTTCCGCATGGTGTTCAGGGTGTCGTAATAGACATTCAGCGTCTTAAGAGAAGCGAGGGCGATGAGCTTCAGCCTGGCGTGGACGAGCAGGTGAAAGTTATTATTGCGGACAAACGAAAGCTTGTTGTTGGTGATAAAATGGCTGGACGCCACGGAAACAAGGGTGTTGTTGCCCGTATTCTTCCAGTCGAGGATATGCCTTATCTTGAAGACGGAACTCCGCTTGATGTCTGCTTGAATCCTCTTGGTGTTCCTTCGCGCATGAATATTGGACAGATCATGGAGTCTGAGCTTGGAAGAGCCGGACTTGTCTTGAATGAATGGTACAACTCTCCTGCATTCCAAACTCCAAGCCAGGAGCAGATTGCGGAAAAACTTGTTCAGGCCGGACTTTCTCCTGACTGCAAGCAGATTGTCCATGACGGATTTACCGGCGAGCCGTTCCTGAATCCGATTTTTGTCGGCGTAATATACTTTATGAAGCTTCACCATCTGGTTGACGACAAGATGCATGCGCGCTCGACAGGTCCGTATTCTCTGGTTACTCAGCAGCCGTTGGGAGGAAAAGCCCAGTTCGGAGGCCAGCGTCTTGGAGAAATGGAAGTATGGGCTCTTGAAGCTTATGGTGCTGCAAATACACTGCAGGAAATGATGACAATCAAATCTGACGATATGAACGGACGCTCTAAGGTGTATGAGTCGATTGTCAAGGGAGAGCCAACTGCTCCAATCGGAGTGCCGGAATCATTCAATGTTTTGGTTCAGGAGCTTCGCGGACTTGCGTTGGACTTTACTATTTATGATGATAAAGGCAAGCAGATTGCCCTTACAGAACGTGACCAGGAGCTTATTGACAAGGTAGGCGCTGGTTTTGACAAGGAGAACGAAAATGCGTGATATTCAGGATTTTACAAGCCTTAAAATCAAACTTGCTTCCCCGGAAAATATCCGTTCATGGTCTTACGGTGAAGTAAAAAAGCCGGAAACTATAAATTACCGTACTCTTCGTCCGGAGAGGGACGGTCTTTTCTGCGAGCGCATATTCGGTACAACAAAAGAATGGGAATGTTACTGCGGAAAATTCAAGTCAATCCGCTATAAAGGCGTTGTCTGCGACCGTTGCGGTGTTGAAGTTACCCACTTTAAGGTCCGCCGCGAGCGCACTGGACATATTGATTTGGCTGCGCCTGTAAGCCATATTTGGTACTATCATTCAGTTCCTAGCCGCATGGGGCTTCTGCTTGATCTTCAGGTTGCTGCCCTCCGCTCAATTCTCTACTATGAAAAGTATATTGTAATCGAGCCAGGTGACACAGACTTAAAGAAAAATCAGCTTCTGACAGAAGATGAGTATCTTGAAGCGCAGGAGCGCTATGGCGGAGCATTTACAGCGGGAATGGGAGCAGAGGCGATAAAGACCCTGCTTGAAAACATTGACCTTGATGCTCTTGCCGCTGAGCTTCGTGCTAAAATGATTGAAAAAGGCCCGAAAAGCGACAAGCGTCTCTTGAAGAGAATTGAAATCGTAGAAAATTTCCGTACGTCAGAAAACAAGGCTTCATGGATGATTCTGGATGTTATTCCGGTTATTCCGCCGGATCTGCGCCCTATGGTTCAGCTTGACGGAGGACGCTTTGCGACATCTGATTTGAATGACCTTTACCGCCGTGTTATTAACCGCAACAACCGCCTGAAGAAGCTTCAGTCTTTGTCTGCGCCAGATATTATTATCCGCAATGAAAAACGTATGCTTCAGGAAGCTGTAGACTCTTTGTTTGACAACTCTAAGCGCAAGCAGCGTGTTCTTAAGGGAGCCGCAAACCGCCCTCTTAAGTCAATCAGCGATATGCTGAAAGGAAAGCAGGGACGCTTCCGCCAGAATTTGCTTGGAAAACGCGTTGACTATTCCGGACGCTCTGTAATTGTTGTAGGTCCGGAGCTTAAGCTTTGGCAGTGCGGTCTTCCTGAAAAAATGGCGCTGGAGCTTTTCAAGCCGTTTATAATGAAAAAGCTTGTTGACAAGGGTGTTGTATTCAATATTAAAAAAGCGCGCTCGCTTGTAGAAAGCGAATCCACAGAAGTTTTCCAGATTCTTGATGAGGTTGTGCGTGAGCATCCTGTAATGCTCAACCGTGCTCCTACATTGCACCGTCTGGGTATTCAGGCGTTTGAGCCGGTTCTTGTTCCAGGAAAAGCTCTTAAGCTTCATCCTTTGGCTTGCAAGGCTTTCAATGCTGACTTCGATGGCGACCAGATGGCGATTCACGTGCCTCTTACTCAGGCCGCGCAGATGGAATGCTGGACTCTCATGCTTTCTGCCCGCAACCTTCTTGATCCGGCTAACGGAAATACTATTGTGGCTCCTTCCCAGGATATGGTTTTGGGAATTTACTACATGACTTCAATAAAACCGAATGCGAAGGGAACTGGAAAATTCTTCTCCAGCGCGGATGAGGTTCGTCTTGCGGCTTCTAGCGGTGCAATTGAGTGGCAGGCGGAAATCAAGGTTCACAAGAACATTCTGAACAAGTGCGTAAACAATGACAAAGAGCCGGACAGCAAGTATATTCTTACATCCGCCGGCCGCATGGCATTCAATGAGTCTATGCCGGATGAGGTCGACTTCTACAATGAGCAGCTCGGCGATAAAAAGCTCAAGAAAATGATTGAGAGCGTCTACCACAATGAGCAGACG
Source organism: uncultured Treponema sp. (assembly GCA_964607295.1). Lineage (GTDB taxonomy): Bacteria > Spirochaetota > Spirochaetia > Treponematales > Treponemataceae > Treponema_D. Next base: position 20,960 of record CAZSJX010000022.1, read on the forward strand.
AGCGACAAGCGTATAAAAGCTCTTATTGAGGAAAAATATCAGTTCGAAACTTTTGACGCTGAAACACTGGACAAGGTTCTTGAAGATACTTCTCTCAGGAAGCAGATTGATAAAATCTACAATAGAGAATCTCCGGTTGAGGATTACAAGCTTCGGAAAATTCTTCCAAGCCTTTATGCAATCGACAGAGGCTGGCTTACAATCCAGATGCTCGATGCAATCAAGGCCTGCGGATACAAGAACGCTACATTCTATGGCGCGACTCTTTCAATGGACGATATTCTTGTTCCGGAAGAAAAGGAGGCCATGGTCGCTGAGGCAAATAAAGAAGTTGAGAAGATTGTAGGCCAGTGGAACAGCGGCGCTATAACGGCTGACGAGCGTTATAACAAGTCTGTTACAGTTTGGGAAAATACAAACGAGAAGCTTACAAACCTGATGATGGACAATCTTGCGAAGCACAAGGATGGTTTCAATACTATTTACATGATGGCTACGTCTGGTGCCCGTGGTTCAAAAAAGCAGATTTCCCAGCTGGCGGCAATGCGTGGTCTTATGCAGAAGCCTAATGGAGATATTATTGAGCTTCCAATCCGCGCGAACTTCAAGGAAGGTCTTTCTGTTATTGAATTCTTTATTTCAACAAACGGAGCGAGAAAAGGTTTGTCCGACACGGCCTTGAAGACTGCTGATGCAGGATACATGACACGCCGTCTTGTAGATGTTGCTCAGGATGTTGTTGTAAACGAAGATGACTGCGGAACAATCAATGGAATCGACTATGCGGCAATTAAGGACGGAGATACTGTTACAGTTCCTCTGGCTAAGCGCATTGCGGGACATTATACAATCGAGCGTGTAATTGACCCTGTTTCCGGCGAGCTTCTTTGTGATGTAAACCAGTATATAGATGAAAGTCTTGCTGAAAAAATTGACAAGGCTGGAGTTGAAAAAGTCAAGCTGCGCACAGTTCTTACCTGCGAAAGCAAGCATGGAATTTGTGTAAAATGCTACGGAAAAGACCTTGCCCGCAACAAGATTGTTGAAATCGGCGAGGCTGTTGGAACTATTGCAGCCCAGTCAATCGGTCAGCCTGGTACTCAGCTTACTCTTCGTACATTCCATACTGGTGGTGCTGCGGAAGGCGGACAGAAAGACAACCATATTGCAATGAAATATGATGTCTACATTGAAAGCCTTGCAGGAACCCACGTAGTTGCAAAGAATGGCGACTGGCTCTTTACACGCCGCGGCTCAATGGTTGTTACAAAGCTCTTCAACTCTTATGCGTTTGATTCTTCTGATGAGCTTCATGTTTCTGATGGATCCCGTGTCCGCAAGGGAAATCTGGTTTTGAAACACAAAGGCCAGGAAATTCTTGCTTCTGACGCAGGCCGCATTATCATAAAAGACAATGTGATTTACCTTACAAGCAATGACCAGAAAGTTGAAATTTCCAATGGTTCAACTGTATATGCGAAATACACAGAAGCTTCCTGCATAGCAAAAGCCGGCGAGCCGGTCGGTGAATTCGATCCGTACAGCGAGCCTATTATTGCAGAGGTTTCCGGATACATTCATTATGAGGATATTATTGACGGTGTAACTCTTGAAACGAAGACTGACATTCAGACAGGTGCTGTTGAGCGCAGAATTTCAGACCTTCATCTTGATGTAAAGCAGCCGCGTATCATTATTACTGATGAGGACGGAAATGAGCTTGGAAGCTACCATATGCCGGTTGGCGCTATTTTAAGCAACGATATTAAAGACAAGGGAAAAGTCGAGGCGGGAACAACTCTTGCGAAGATGGCAAAGGATGCCGCAAAGGCAAACGATATTACTCTTGGTCTTCCTCGTGTTTCAGAGCTCTTTGAGGCGCGCAAGCCGAAAAATCCTGCTGTAATAGCGAAGATTACCGGAACTGTAAAATTCGATAAAATTGTAAAAGGAAAAAGGACGGTTATCGTTGTTGACGAGTATGGAAAAGAGCACAGCCATCTTGTTCCTATGGTCAAGCGTCTTCTTGTACGTGACGGGGACAAGGTTGAGGCAGGCGAAAAGCTTTGCGATGGAGCTGTAGATGCGCATGATGTTCTTTCTGTTCTTGGTGAGGACCGCCTTCAGAACTTCCTTATGGATGAAATCCAGTCTGTTTACCGCGCGCAGGGCGTAGATATCAACGACAAGCACATCGGAACCATTATCCGCCAGATGCTTAAGAAAGTTGAAATCATCAAGGTTGGCGACACAAGGTTTATTTACGGCCAGCAGGTTGACAAGTATACATTCCGTGAGGAAAACGACAGGGTTGTTGCTGAGGGCGGACAGCCGGCAGTTGCCTGTCCTATGTTCCAGGGAATTACAAAGGCTGCTCTTGCCGCTGACTCGTTTATTTCAGCCTGTTCATTCCAGGAGACTACACGTGTTCTTACGAATGCTGCAATCGCAGGCTCTGTGGACAACCTTCACGGCCTTAAGGAAAACATTATTATCGGACATAGAATCCCTGCCGGCACAGGAATTCGCCAGTACAATAATGTTAGGCTTTCAGACAATTCAAGCGCTGACTTGGATGCAAAAATGAAGGAAATACTTGAGCAGCGTATGCTTGAAATGAAGGAAGCTGAAGAAGCCGCGGCTGTTCCTGCGATGGATTCTGCGTCTGACGAGGATTAAAGTTGCCGGCCGTCTGGAAAATTTGACTTTTTCGGGCGGCTTTGGCAAAATTCTATTGACGAAATGCATTTGAATTCTGTAGAATTAACTACTTGTTTTGTTATTCTGTCCGAGGTGCTGCTCGGCAATAATATAGGAGAATAGGCGATGCCTACAATAAACCAATTAATTCGTAAAGGACGTCAGTCTTCTGCAAAAAGAACTAAGGCCCCCGCACTTCAGTCTTGTCCGCAGAAACGTGGTGTTTGCACACGCGTTATGACAATGACTCCAAAAAAACCGAACTCGGCGCTTCGTAAAATTGCCCGTGTTCGCTTGAGCAACGGAATCGAAGTTACTGCATATATTCCAGGAATTGGACATAACTTGCAGGAACACTCTGTTGTACTTGTTCGCGGCGGACGTGTAAAGGATCTTCCTGGTGTACGTTATCATATTATCCGCGGTACAAAAGATACTCTTGGCGTTGACGGACGCAAAAGAGCTCGCTCAAAATATGGTGCTAAAAAACCAAAGGCATAATAGGAGGTTAATACTATGGGAAGACATAAGAAATCAGTTAACCGTCCGGTTATGCCAGACGAAAGATACAACAGCGTAGTTATTTCAAAATTTGTAACTCGCATGATGCTTGATGGAAAAAAACAGGTTTGCCAGAAGATTGTTTATGACGCTTTAGACAAACTGAAATCAAAGACAGACAAGGATCCTCTTGAAGTGTTCCTTAAGGCTTTGGAAAATGTAAAACCGATGGTGGAAGTAAAAAGCCGCCGTGTTGGTGGAGCTACTTATCAGGTTCCAATTGAAATCCGCGACACTCGCCGCGAAGCTCTTGGAATGAGATGGATGATTAATGCTGCCCGCGCTCGCAACGGACACGGAATGGCAGAAACTCTCGCTGCTGAAATTTTTGACGCTTTCAACAACACAGGATCTGCATACAAGAAGAAGGAAGACACACACAAGATGGCAGAGGCAAACAAAGCTTTTGCTCATTACCGCTGGTAGTTTTTTTCTTTGCAATATGCCCGCCCTTTTTAGGACGGGCTTTTTTTATGGGCTTGTGAGCCCGTGAAAATATGGAGCGAAGCGGAATATTTTCA
>CAZSJX010000023.1:0-24701 GCA_964607295.1 uncultured Treponema sp.
AATAACGTCCGTTTTTTTAATCAACTAAATTCTTCAAAACGTGAAATTTCTTCTGATAATCTTCTTGAAAGTCTGCGCTCATCTTTTATATCAAGAACTCTGCCAGCGGAAGATCAGCTTTTGCCTTCTCTTTTAACAAATAATTACCAGCAAAATAAAAAAATTCTTTCTTCAATTGAATATGAGCTTGAATCATGCGAGGCTTTTGATTTTTCTGTTGCATTCATAAACGATTCAGGGCTTGCATCTCTTTTACAGAAACTTGAGGAACTGAGAGAGTTCAATGTTCCAGGAAGAATTCTTACGACAAATTACTTGAATTTTACAACTCCTGGTTCTCTTTCAAAACTTCTAGAATTTCCAAATATTGAAGTAAGAGTTTATACACATGGCGGATTTCATCCAAAAGGATATATTTTTAAGCAAAGCAACTATTATTCAATAATAATCGGAAGCGCAAATCTTACAGCAGCTGCATTGAGCCAAAATCAGGAATGGAGCATAAAATTTCTTTCTTGCACAGACGGACAGATTGTATTTTCAGTACGAGAAGAATTTGAGAGTATCTGGAAAAAATCCGAACCTGTAACTTCTGAATGGATTGAGAAATACTCAGTTGCATGGAAACAAAACAGAGTCCGGCTTCCATCTCCAGAAATCTTATCAGAAATTCAAGCAGAGCATTCAGTTGAAAACGGAAATCTTGAATCAGCCAAAAACACAGAAGAGCTTGAAATTGTTCCAAATGCAATGCAGAAGGAAGCTATGACTTCCATTGCAGCATTACGTGCAAAAGGGGAAAACCGTGCACTTTTGATTGCTGCCACAGGAACAGGAAAAACTTATCTTTCAATTTTTGATGTAAAGCAGTTTTCGCCCAAAAAAGTTCTATATGTTGCCCACCGCGACATGATTCTTTCAAAATCAGAAGAAAGTTTTAGAACTCTTCTGCCTGGAATAAAAACTGGATTTCTAAGCGGAACGAAAAAAGAGCTAAATGCCGATTATCTTTTTGCATCAGTTTTTACACTATCAAAAGACAATGTTCTTAGTTCATTCAAAAAAAATGAATTTGACTACATCATTATAGATGAAGTTCATCATGCAGGAGCCGAAAGCTACAGAAAAATAATCGATTATTTTACTCCAGGATTTCTCCTTGGACTGACAGCAACACCAGAACGCACCGACGGATTCAATATTTTTGAACTTTTTCATTATAACATTCCTTATGAAATCCGCCTGCAAAAGGCACTTGAAGAAAACTTGCTCTGCCCTTTCCATTATTATGGTCTTTCCGATTTAACAGTGAACGGAGAAACTATTGATGACAAAAGTGACTTTAAAAAACTCACTTCAGATGAACGTTTGCGCCATATAGAAAAAGCACTGAAACTTTATAAGTCAAATGACATTCCTGTAAAAGGTTTGATTTTCTGCAGCAAAATTGACGAAGCCAAGGCCCTTTCAGAAAAACTAAACCATGACGGATTTTTTACAACTTTCTTAATCGGAGAAACTTCAGATTACGAACGGGAAAAAGCCATTGAACGTCTTGAAAGCGACAGCGATCCTCTTCAATACATAATAAGTGTTGATATTTTTAATGAAGGAGTAGACATTCCATGCGTAAATCAAGTTGTTATGCTGCGTCCAACACAATCTGCAATAATTTTTGTACAGCAGCTTGGACGAGGTTTAAGAAAAGACCGTTCAAAAAATTTCGTCAGTGTAATTGATTTTATTGGAAACTACGAAAATAATTTTTTTATTCCAGTTGCACTTTACGGCGATAATTCATTCAACAAAGACAACCTGCGCCGAGAGCTTTTTGGAGGCTCTTCTTCTTTGCCAGGAAGTTCGACAATCCAGATAAATGAAATTGCCCGGCAAAAAATTTTCAATTCAATAAATCAAACTTCATTCTGCCAGTTCAGAAAGCAAGAGTATACAAAAGTAAAACAAAGGTTAGGACGGATTCCTTGTATGATGGATTTCATAAAAAATGATGCAATGGATCCCGTGAATATAATGTTTAAAGTCTACAAAACCAAAGATAAAACATCATTCAGCTATGAGCAGACTTACTATGAATTCGTCTGCAAAATAGAAAAAATTGAAATGACGCTCTCTCAGGAAGAACTAAAGTGTCTTACATTTGTATCAAAAGAACTTTCAAATGGAATTCGATTGCATGAAATTTTGCTGCTAAAATATCTAATCAATGATGGCAGAATTTCTAAAACTGAATTTAAAAACAAACTGAAATCTAATTCAGTTTCAGTTTATGAAGCTGATATTGACAGCTGCATAAATATTATAAACGGCTATTTTTTCATGAAAATAAATAGCAAAACGAATAAAAAAGAGCGTATATATAATAATTTTGACTATCTGATTACAACGAAAGATGAATATATCGTATCTAAAGAATTTAAAGAACTATTGTCAAATGAAACATTAAAAATGAATTTGCTTGATGTCATTGAATATGCACTCAACAACTGGAAAACAAAATATTCTAAAAATATTCAGAAAAACAATTTTGTTCTTTACAAAAAATATACAAGAAAAGATGTATGCAGGCTTCTGAACTGGAGAAGCGACTGCTCCTCAACAATTTACGGCTACAAAACTGAAACTTCTTATCCTGAATATTCCTGTCCGATTTTTGTTACTTACGAAAAGTCAGACGATATTTCCGCTACAACAAAATATGATGATGTTTTTGTCGATAACTCACGGTTCAGCTGGATGAGCCGGAGCCGCAGAACATCTGCTTCTGATGAGGTCGCAAAAATTATTGAACAGCCGCAAAACAATATAAAGGTCATGCTATTTTTGAAGAAAAACAACGACGAAGGAAACGACTTTTACTATCTTGGCGATATGCGTTATGATTCATTCGAAGATACAAAAATGAACTCAGCGGACGGCAAAGTTGATGTCGTAAACATCCTGTTCAATATGGAAACTCCAGTTCCCCAAAATTTGTACAGTTATCTTACAGCATAAAATTAAAAAATCTTTTTTATATATCAAATTTTAAGAACTGACAAACTAGGAAAAAACAGCGATAATAACCAGAAGGAAACCAAAGATGAATAATTCTGAAGAAAAAAAACAAATACACGTTTCTGCGGCGGTGATTGTGCGCGGCGAGGCCGATTCTTTGCAGGCGGCGGAAACGGAAACTTGCGGAAAGCGGGTTTTTGCGACGCAGCGGGGATATGGCGAGTGGAAGGACTGGTGGGAATTTCCGGGCGGAAAGATTGAAGAGGGCGAAAGCGCGGAAAATGCGGTTGCCCGGGAAATCCGCGAGGAGCTTGCAACGGAGATTTGCGTGGAAAGGCGGCTTTGCACGGTTGAGTACGACTATCCGAAGTTTCATCTGGTGATGGAATGTTTTTTGTGCCGCGTTGTTTCGGGGAAGCTTACGCTTTTGGAGCACGAGAACGCGGCCTGGCTTTCGCGGGAGGAGCTTGACTCTGTGAAATGGCTTCCTGCCGACGTTGAAGCCCTTGAAAGCGTAAAGCCGCTTCTTTGATGCGGTAGCGCTGGGAGCCCCGAAGTTGCGGAGCGGAGTGAAATGAAGCGGAGCAATGAGCTGCGGCTAGCAGCGAAGGGCGGACATAGCGACTGCAAAAAAAAGCATGCATAGTGCGTTTTTTTGCAGACCGCCCACTTGAAAAATCGCTAGTTTTTTTACTTTCTTCCGCCGTTTAAAACCGAGAACAATGGCGGGCAGATTTTTTTTAGGACAGCTCCGGCGAGCGTTCCTGCCGCAACAACAAGGATAGAAACGCAGAAATATTCCGCAAGGCAGCGCGACGGGCTTGTCATCGGAAGAAGTTTTCTCCATAAAGTCTGGAAAACGTTCAGCAAAAGAGGCATATGGACTGCAAAAAGCCAGAAAGAAAATCCTGCAAGATGTTCCGCCGCGGAAAACGCCTTTTTGTTTTTTATTATGAGCACGGAAAATTTCAGGAGAACGGCGCAGGCTAAAGCGACCATGAACCAGTATGCGCACGAAAATTCGCCGTAGAATTTCCAGACGGAAAACCAGACTGCAAGATACAGCGGGACAAGCGCCTTCCATTTGATTTTGTCGGCAATGCGGAACAGGTCGAAGTCAAATTCCGCCCAGAAAATTCCAATCGTGTAATAGAAAAGCGCCTGGGCGGCGACAATCAGCGGCCTTGTGTCTGAAAAATAGAAGAATGAGACGGCGGCAAGAGCGCAGAATGGGAATTTTTTCACAGCAAGGCGGATAAGCGGAGAAAAAGCAATCATTATGAGAAGGTCGCGCACAAACCACAGCTGGCCGACATATCCGCCGAAGGTGCAGCCTTCCGCCATGTTCTCATAGCCGAAAAAAGCGTGAAGCCAGCCCGTCACGCCCCAGCTGCTCTGCGGAAAAACTCCGGGATTTTCAATCATTCCTGGAAGCAGAGCCTGGGCGAGCAGTTTCGCGGCGACGTAAAAACCGATGTTCAGAAGCGGCCATAGAAAAAAGGGCAGGACAAGCGACTTGAATTTCTTCTTGAGCAAAGTTTTATAGCGGTCATTTTTCATAGCCTGCAGATATGAGGCGAACATAAAGAAAAGCGGAACAGCGCAGCGCGCAATTCCATCTGAAATAAAATGCTGGATCCACTTGCCTAAAACGCCGTTGCTGTAGGCGAAAGGCGTAAAGCTGTATCTGACAGCGTCTTTTAAAATCTGCTCCTCCTTGAAATTATTGTGGATAAAGACGACAAGCACAATCAAAAGAAAGCGCAGCGCGGTTATGCGCCTGGAAGTTTCCGCCGGAATAATTTTCGCATTTCCGGACGGCATGAAATTTTCCTCAGACATATAAAATCTCCTTGGTAAGTGAATTTTGTTTATCTTGTGTAAGAAAATAAACTATTTTCCATTTATATCATTTAAATGAACTAAATTCCATTATTAAATGAAAAAATAGAGAAAATTCCATAATTATTGAGGAATGAATTCTTTTTGGGACAATGTTGCGCAGGAGCTTGACTATCTTGGAATGACGAACAAGTCGCTCGCTGAAAAAGTCGGAATCACGGCGTCGAACATCGGCAAGGGGCTGAGGCAGGGCTCGGTTCCGTCCGCGGAAACTGCCGTCAAAATAGCGAAGGTTCTCGGTGTCTCTGTGGAATATCTTGTTGCCGGAAGTCCAGAAACTGACAGAAGCACGGTTCCGGCGGAAAACAGCGCGCAGCTGCATCTCTACAGAAAATACAAGTCCTTGATAGAAAAATGCGAGAAATTGCCGCTAGAAAAAGTAAGGCTTCTTGAGCAGGTCGCTGAGAATTTCGGAGGCTGATGTTTCAGAAACTATTGTTTCAGAAACCAGCTTCTTTGATGCGGTAGCGCTGGGAGCCCCGGAGTTGCAGAGCGGAGTGAAACGGAGCGGAGCAATGAGCTGCGGCTAGCAGCGAAGGGCGGACATAGCGACGGCAAAAAAAAAGCATGCATAGTGCGTTTTTTTTGCAGACCGCCGTAAAAATTATTTGCTGGAAAAGAAACTTTTTATGCACAAGAATGTTGAATTTATTATACTATAGATAAGCAATAAATGTTTGGAGGAAGAAAAATGAAAGAATTAAGGCCGCTTGTTCTTGCGGTATCAGTTTCGCTTGTTGTGTCCGCGGCAATTGTTTCCGCAGGGCTTTCAAAAATCGCAAGGCCGGACAGAACAGTTACGGTGAGAGGACTTGCAGAAAAGGAAGTGGACGCTGACCTTGCGCTCTGGCCGCTCACTTTTACGCTCGGAGCAAACAGCCTTCCGCAGCTTCAGAAGGATATACTCGCAAAAACCCAGACCGTAAAGGAATATCTTGCAACGCACGGACTTTCCGAAGAGGACTATACAGTGCAGTCTCCAAGCATAACGGACAACACAATCAATCCGTACATGGACAGGGACAAGATTCTCTACACATACCTTGCACAGACTGTGGTTCTTGTGCGCTCATCGAAGGTTGCAGAAGTGAAAAAAGCGCAGGACGACTCGCTGAACCTGATGAGCAGCGGAATAGCAGTTTCAAAGGACTACAACAGCAAGATTTCATTTGAATTCACAAAGCTGAATGACATAAAGCCGCAGATGATTGCCGAGGCTACAAAAAACGCGCGCACAGCGGCAGAGCAGTTCGCCCATGACTCCGGAAGCAAGGTCGGAAAAATAAAAACTGCGACACAGGGATTTTTCAGCATAGAGAATGCGGCCGAGGACCTTCAGGAAAAAAAGACAATCCGCGTTGTAACCACCGTTGAATACCTGCTGAAATAGAAGACGCAAAAAGGCCTTGAAAAAGTTTTTCAGGGCTCTAATAATTCCGCGGAGGCAATAATCTGAACGGAACTGGCAGAACATCTGGACTGCGCAGCCGCAATCATCTGAGTATAAAACTTTCCGCTCAAATAAAAGAAAGGACTGGCTGTGTGCAATTTGCACTTTTAGTTTTTCTGATTTGGATTCATCTGTTTTCCACATTGCCCTGATTCTTGTCATAAGTAATGTTTGTTCCAAATATGCCTTCGCTTGCATTTGAAATGCCGGCAGTTTTTAAGCTTTTCACCAACCACCCAGTCTTATAATGTTGGCTAACATTTTTTTTGTTGACTATATATTTTTTGCGTGTTATTCTGCAATAGATAAAGAGTTTTTTGGAGGTGTCTATGTGCAGAACTTCAATTTACGAGGCAAGAAACAATCTTTCTAATTTTGTAAAAATTGCTGAGGGCGGAGAACCTGTCGAACTCACTCGCTACGACAAGCCAGTCGCTGTAATTATCAGTTATGCGGAGTATGAAAAAAACAATTCTTCTATGGAATCAAGCTGGCTTTCAAAATGGCGTGAAGAATATTCTGACGTTTTGAGCGATGAAGGAATTCCTCTTCCGCCAAAAGTCTATCCAGATCCAAACAGAGTTATTTTTGAAGAATAATTTTCATAATTTAAAAAGGAGCGTTATATAAAACCGCTAAAATATCGCAGTTTTATCTAACTAAAGTTTGCGTTGCAAACTGCTGTTCCTCATTTCATTACGGAACAGTGTAAAAAGTCAATCGATTGCTGAAACAATCTTCTTGACTTTTTATGGGAGTTAAAATGAACAAGGCTTATCTTCTTGATACAAATATTGTGTCGGAATTCACAAGGGAACATCCGAATAAAAATGTAATCGCTTTATATGAGGCAAGAAAAAACATCTGTGCAATTAGTGCAACATCATTTCAGGAACTTGTATACGGCGCAGAAAAAATGCCGGAAGGAAAACGCAAAAACTCAATTAAGAATTTTATAGAAAACTTAAAAAATAATATAGAAATAATTCCTTACGACGGATTTGCGGCAGAAATTTGCGGAAGGCTTTCAGGACAATGTTCAGCAGAAGGAAAAACTCTTCCTTATGCCGACACACAAATTGCGGCAACTGCAATCGCCAACGGAATGGTTTTGGTAACGCACAACACACAAGATTTTTCACAAGCCACGGAACGCTCTTTTTTGCGGGTTGAAGACTGGTTTTCTCAATAGGTGATTGCATTAACGATTTTCGATTGTCGTTTTACAAAAGAGCATAAAATGGATTTTTCATACATTTTAAAAACAGCAAAAATTTTACCTGAAAAACTGGCTGATTTCGGCTTTGAGAAAAATGATGACTCTTTTTTATGCAGAAAAGACCTTGCCAAAACTGATTTTTATGTTGTGCTGAAACTTGAGAGTGAAAATCTTTCTGCGGAAGTCTTTGAAAAAACGACAGATGAGCGATATGTCCTTTTCGATGTGGAAAGTGCAAAAGGAAGTTTTGTTTGTTCTGTCAGAAAACAAGTTCTTGGTATAATTGATAAATTCCAGAAAAAATGCTGCGTTTCAACAGACGTTAAGAAAAAATATGCTGAATTTATTCAGGAAAGATTTGGGATAAACGGCGACAATCCGTGGCAGGAAACTCCGGAGTATACGGTCTTCCGCTGCGAAAATAAAAAATGGTTTGCACTTGTAATGAAGATAAAATTCCGGCAGATTGGAATTTTTGGAGATGAGGATGTTTTTGTAGTGAATCTAAAATCCGATTGCGAGAAGATTCCAGAAATTGTGGACAAAAAAACGGTTTTTCCGGCGTGGCACATGAACAAAAAATACTGGATTACGGTTCTTTTGACATCAGCGACGGACTGGAAAAAACTTTGTGAGCTTACAGAGCGGAGTTTTGAGCTTGTTAATAAAAAAAATCGAGGATAAAAATGCAGACAATTGAAATCAGGGAATATTCAGAAAAAGACCTTCCTGCGATGTGCGGAATTTGGAATGAGGTTGTAGAAGACGGAATCGCTTTTCCACAGGAAGAAACGCTGACTCCGAAAGAGGCGGAAAGTTTTTTTGCCGGGCAGACATTTTGTGCCGTAGCTGAAGAAGTTGAAAGCAAAAATATTGTAGGACTTTATATTTTGCATCCGAACAATATCGGACGGTGCGGACATATTGCGAATGCAAGCTACGCCGTAAGCTCAAAATGCAGAGGGCTTCACATCGGAGAGCGGCTTGTAAAAAACTGCATAGAAAAAGCTCATGAAAAAGGCTTCAGGATTTTGCAGTTTAACGCTGTTGTCGCGACGAACATTCATGCACGCCATCTTTACGAGCGGCTCGGCTTTATTCAGCTGGGAACAATTAAAGGCGGATTCCGCATGAAAGACGGCAGTTTTGAGGATATCTGTCCGTATTACCGGGAAGTTTAATTTTCAGCGAATCGTTCTTTGCCCCACCAGTCCGGGAGAAGTTCTTTTAGGCGGACGGTTTTGCGACTTTCGTAATCAACGAGAATTTCGATTTCGCCGCTGTCTTTGTCCAGTTGCATCATGTATTCCCGGCAGGCTCCGCATGGTGAACCGACTTTTCCGTTTGGAATAATTGCGACCACCTTGTCAATCTTGCTTTCGCCGTTTGTAATCATATTTGCGATGGCATTTCGTTCCGCGCACATTCCGAGAGTGCTTGCTGTGTCGATGCAGACGCCTACGTAAATGTTTCCGCTTTTTGTAAGCAGTGCGGCTGCGACTCCGCCGGCTTCAATGAACGGAGAAATTGTTCTTGCGTTCTGAACTTTTCTTGCGGCGTTGTAAAGTTTTTCCCAAATGTCGTTTTCCATGTTTCACTCCAATTTTCCCCATTATATCATAAAGTATCACTTGTTCAATTGGCATTTCTGCAGATTGTCCATCATTCTAACGCAGGTTTGATTTCCCCGCCCCAGATTTCAGCGAGCTTTTCCAATGAAAATGCGGCGTTCGCAGGACTTGTTGAAGGAAGAATTTTCAGGATTCGGCAAAGCTCAGGCTTCTGGTATTTCTGGAAATATTTTGCAGCGGTTTTTCCGTTGGCAAGGATTTTTTCAATTTTGCAGGCGGAAACAATCTGCTCAATGTCGGCAGGAACTACGTCGCGGATGGAACTGTCGGACGAGCCGCAGATTGTACATTCTTTTATTGAATCGTACAGCGCGATTTTATGTTTTTCAAGAAAGCGCATTTTTTCTTCTATTGAAGAAGGCGTTTCTTCCGCGAAAATTCTGGCGAGCATTTTCCAGAAACGATTCTGAGGATGTCCGTAATAAAAGCCGTTTTCCCGCGATTTTACAGAAGGCAAACTTCCCAAAATCAGAATTTTTGAATCCGCGCGGAAAAATGGCTCGAACGGGTGAACAATGCGCCCGAAATCTGAATTTTTCACTTTTGGCTGAATGTTTGAATTTTCAAGGCGGCTATTTTACAACCGTAAGAATCATCTTGAATTTTTCAAGAGCTTTCAGCGAATGGGAAACGTTTTTTGGCATTACGATAATCTGGCCTTCTTCAAGAATGTGCGGAATTCCGCCGACTGTAATTTCAGCCTTTCCGTCCAGAATCTGAACCATCGCGTCGCCCGGAGCGGCATGGCTTGCAATCGACTCGCCCTTGTCGAACGCCATTACAGTTATTCCAACGCCCGGCTGCTGTGAAAGCGTCATGCTGGCAACTTTTCCGTCTTCATACTGAACAAGATTTTTAAGAACGAGCGGCTTTGCGTGCTCAACATTTTTAATCAGTTTTTCTTCCATAATTTCCTCGATTTTTTACGGTTTTTTAAGTTTCAAAGAGAAATTTGCATAATTTTGAATGATTTTTCAGCAGAAAGGCGGTGGATTTTTCCAGCCGGAACTTTCAGCACCTCGCCCGCGCCAACAGAAACGGAACCGTCCTGCATTACAACAGACATTGAGCCTTCAACAACAAGATAAAGCGTGTCCCGCGGATAAACCTCGTCGCTCAAATCCTCGCCGTCAGCAAAAGCAAGCAGCGTAATGTCCGCATTTTCACTTTTTGAAAGCGACATGCTCACAACCTGATGCGGCTTTGCCTGCACAAGAGAATTCAGTTTTTCAGCCGTTTTTTCCGGCAAATTGCGCAAACTCATGCTTTAAAGATAATAAGGAGAAGAGGAATTTTCAAGCAAAATGAAAATTTTACGGTTTTAATTTAACAAAACTGGATTTGGCTTGGATTTTCTGATGTGGCAAGGATTGGAAGGGCGCGCGGAGCGCGTTGCGGAACAAAAACGGAGTTTTGTGGAGCAATGGAGGCGGAGGCCGGAACCCTGGAAAGCCTGGTTTTGGCTGGTGAGCTTAAGCGAACCGGGCAAAAGCCACCCAAAATATAAAAATTCAAAGTTTGGCGCTGATTTTTTATTTTCTGCGGATTGTTTTCCAGAGTTTTGACAGGTTGAATTTTAGTTTTACGCCAAAACCGCTTCCGTGGTTTGTTATGTCGCCAACAAATTCGGGGAGGCGGGACGAGGAATCGAGGGAAAAACGGTAGCTGTAGTAGACGTCAATTAAAAGCCAGTCAAAAAGGTTCTGCTTCCAGCCGATTTGCGGAAAAACTCTTGTGAGCGTGTCTTTTTTGTGGTCGGAAGGAACGTCGCCGCCGTCATACATTAAAAAATCTGTCCGGCAGCCGCCGCCGAAGTAAAGAAAATTCAGGCCTTTGGCGAACGGATAAAAAAACACGCTGCCCGAAATTCCGACTGTCTTGATTGTGGCGTCGTAATTTTTTGGCCAGACTGTTGAGTGGGAGAATTCGCCTTTTGCGGACAAAAACTGGAATGCAAGAGCCTCGTATGAAACGCCGAGCCCCCAGCCGTTATTTTTTAGCCCGGAAAGAAGGTACGATGTGTCGAGTGAAAAAATATATTTTTCATTGAATGTAAAATCCAGGGAATTGAAGAACGAGGTTTTCTGCTTTGGCAATTCCTGAGGAATTTCAGCGCTGGTTTCCTGAGAGGATGCCAAAGAGGTTTCCTGGGCATAAATTTTAGCCGCAAAAATTAGAAAAAATATTAGATATTTTATTAGTCTGCATCGCCGAGCCATTTCAGATTTGTTCCAGCCGCGATTTTAAAGCGTAATAATGGATTATTGATATTTCCGATTTTATGCCGTTGATACAAGCCTGTTCCAGGAATACCTGTATTTAAATATGCTTCATTCTGTCCAACATTAACACTGAATCCCTTTGTTCCAATTGTTGTGCTTATTCCAGATTTTGATAGATTAATTGTTACGCCAGGCAATATTTTTATTCGCTTTCTATAATTCATAGAAATTTTTCCTCTTTATAATTTTTCTAAAAAAAGCAATCTATTAATTAAATAATATTGATTTATATTTTATAATGTATCACACATAAGTTGTAGCCGTGAACCGCCATAAGATGATGAATGTTCGGTCCGTCCGGGTCGTAGTCAAAAATCGATTTTAAAAGATGAGTGAATTCCATAATGCTTCTCCTGCCCTTCCTCGGTTTTATTTTCTGGTTTTATTTTCAAGAATCTTTTTTATTTCACAAGCGACTTTTTTCAAATCCGGGTCGCACAGAAGAGGAAGAATCTTCACAAGCTCCGTGCCTTCAAAATCCCACCATCGGAGTTTCAGGAGAAGTTCTGTCAATTCATCGCTGAATCTTTTCTTTATGAACCGCGCGGGATTTCCGCCGACGAGCGTATACGGCTCAACGTCTTTTGCGACAACCGAATACGCTGCGATAATCGCGCCGTCCCCGATTTTCACGCCCGGCATAATCACGCTTTCACGCCCGAACCAGACATCGTTTCCAACAACCGTGTCGCCCTTATGCGGAAGCTGCGAGATATGGTCAGGCGTTTTTTCCGTGAACGCTCCGCCGAAAACATTGAACGGATAAGTTGTAACGCTGCAAAGCCTGTGGTTCGCCGCGCCCATTATGAATTTCGTGCCGCTCGCAATCTGGCAGAATTTGCCAATCATCAGCTTTTCCCCGAACTGCGGATAGTTGAACAGAATATTGTTCTTCTCAAATTCCGTCGGCGCCGCGGAATCGTCGTAGTAAGTGTAGTCACCGATAAAAACGTTCGCCGCCTTCACAACATTCTTCACAAAGCAGGAAGTCTTGTACTCATTCGGAAAAATCTGGTCAGGGTCAGGAAGCCCATCGGAAGTCAAAATATCTTGCGCCGCCATAAAAACTCCAGTGGAAAAGATTGATTTTATTATTATAGCACGGTTTTTGGGCAGATTAAAAGCTAGGTTCTTGCCAAATCTGCACCATTCATATCACAAGGGAATAGAAAATCTAAAACAAATTAAAAATTTATCCTTGCTTTCCTCAAAACCTCATATCATCTTAAAAAATCTAAAAGTATCTTCAATATATTTTTCTTTATCCTTCGGGCAAGGCTTTACTCTATTATTTTTATCAATTCTGTTTGGAGCAATTCTAGATGTCAAACTGTACTTTTCTTTTACATGTGCTATCCAGCAAGTCTGAACAGAAATATTGTATTTTTGCAATATATATTCCCTAATTTCATTATATGTAGCCATTTTTTTACCCACTATTTTAGAACATCTGAATATGTATAAGTTTTTTCAATATACGATATATTATTTATTTTCGCAATGTATTTATTATACTCCGCAGACTCTCCAAACAAAATCAGGCTGAGCAATTATTACCACGCCATAAACTCGTCACTTAGTTTATCTATTTATAGAAAATTTTTGTAAATTTTAAAATCGTCGTTGTTCAACACATTGAACAAAACTTTTTTACCGTAGAGCCGTGATTTTTCCGAAAGAATTTTTTTTACGGTCTGAACGGCAATTTCCACACAAAATGTCCGGGAAGAATTTACTCATTATTTCATCATTTAATAAGCATAACCCCAGCCTTTCTGCCAAAATTTTGAAGCTTCTCGGTTCAGTAATTCATAAACCGGGAAATTATAGAATTTCATAATAGAATCATTAAGAGAAAGTTTTTTTGTACGCTCCAGCTCTCCGCAAATTTTTGAATTCCATTTTTGAGTTTTCCTTTTACCAGTTTTTATGATTTCATCTACTGAAAATCTTTACGCATTTTAATTTCATTCAATTGTCTTGCAATATGCCTGATTGACTGCGGATTATTAGAGTCATAAAACCAGTTATGGTCAAAACATTCTATCATTGAATTATTTCCGGATGAACCAATTACCAGGCTGTGGAAATTCGTGTTCTTTTTCTTCTGTTTTTCAACTTGTGCTTTTAATTCGTTATCCAATGACTGCATTACAAAATCAGATATCATTAAAACATCTGCATTCTTCCATTCATTTTCAGAGAGCATTTTTATTGCATATTTAATAGCCGGCAGTGCATCCGTTCCGCCATTAAATGACATTTGTAAAAACTGAACAAGTTTTCCTGCAGGATTATCAGAAAAATCGCTCAAATCCATAGTTTCTATTTCTGTTGAAAAAGAAATTAAATAACATTTCCTTTCTTCCTCAATAGCAATTTTTGAAAGAGCAAACGTTATCGTTTTTGCAATATTTTCAGGAGTTCCATGCATAGAACCGCTTGTATCAACACATATAATAATCGGACCTTTTGGCTCTGTTTTTTCTACAGTTATTTCTTCTTTTTCGGTGGTTTCTTTCCGTTGTTCCTCCAATCTTTGATAATCATAAGAAAGGAGTTGTTTCTGGGCAAACTTTAATTGAAATAATTTTTTTGCAGCCGGATTATTTATTAATGCTAATTCACTTGGCAACACAGCAGAAATATCATTGGAGTAACGAAGTCCGTTAATTTCGCCTTTATAAGCATTCTGAGGCTGCCAATTTGATTTGATTATCACTTTATCCCGCAATTCTTTTTCAAAAGAAATTTGAGCACGTGATTGTTTTCCCAAAAGTTCAGCAAGTTCTCTCAAGGACTCATCTTTATCCAAAAGGTCTGCAAAAGTTTCCAGAATTTCAAAACCGCTTGTTTCAAATGCACCTTCGCTTAAATCCCATAATCTTCCTTGATTTTTGATAAAAGGTTTCAAAAGATTTTCAAGTTTTATGAATTTATTGATTCTTGAATAAAGCTTTTCCAGAAATTCTTTTCGCATAGAATCAATCTGCTGTAATTCCCATTTTGTCTTTCGTTCAACAAGATTTTTCTCTAAATCTGAAATTATGTTTCGTTTAAGAATTTCCAATTTTTCTTCTGATTTCCATTTTGATAATGCAATTTCTTCATTCTTATCATTTTTAGTTTTTTCAATTTTTCGCTCAGCAACAAACTGTTTATGATAAAAATCAAAATCAAAAGAACTTGGTTCAACAGTTCCTCTTTTGGAATTACTTACAGTAGGAAGGCGTTTATAGTGATATTCCATTTTAGAGTTTTCATTTAACAAATCGTTTGCAATATCTTCTGAATCACGAAGTTTTTGCTGCTCGATAAATACTGCTTCTTCCCGGAAAGGATCTGCTTTTACTAGATGTTTATTTAATTTTTCAAGCCATTCAAGAATATCAGTCTGAATATTTTCTGACAATCCGCTATGATTTTTTTCATAATTCAAAATATTATCTCGTTCAGAAATTTCTTTAAGGATAGATGCACCCAGTTTTGAATACTTATTATCTGGAAATTCAATTTCAACTTCTTCCGGAACATTTGGATTTATATATTCTTCCATTGCATCAACGAATTGCTTTTTTTCAGACTCTGTGCCTAAAGATGACGAAGTCAGATTTTCAAACCGTCTTTTCTTCTTTGAATCTTGCCTATAGCGTTTTATATTTGTGTTCAAATCATATTCAATTTTTTTAAGATTTGATGATACCGTTGTCATAATTGATGACAAAACTTCATCTGACAAATCTTCTTCTTGGTGAGCTATTTTATTTCTTGTTAGACGCATTGATTCCCACCAAACCGGTTTATTAGTAAAGTATACTTTTTTTATACATTCTCTAAATTGCTGTACTTTTAGTTGAAACCAGGCTCTTTCCTCATCTGAAATTGAATCAATATCTTTTATTCCTTCAGGATATTTATCCATGATAGCGCTAATAGGCTTAAGCGCTTTATGACAATATATTCGAGACAGTTTTTCTCTCTTTCCCATACTGTTAATCCTTTATAAAAGCTTTTATTTCATCAATATTATTAAAAATATATGATGCCATTTTTTGGAGCTCTTTATTTGGAATATCTTCAAAAGAATGAATAAGCCTGTTGTGTATCTTTTGGAGATTAGATACAAGCTTGAAATCTTTACAATTTGATATTGCCTGAATTGTTATTTGCAGCCATGCCTTTTGCTCCTCCGAAAGCATAGTTACATCAGATATTCCATTAGGATACTTTTTCCGCAGGATAGAAATTCTATCCTGCAGGCTAATTTTCTTATCCATAGTTCAAATCTCAAAAATTTTGCCATTTACGAATAACACATACTGTGTATTCATGATCTTTTGTTGTGTGATCTTGATGACCGCGTTCATCAAATGCCATATATTGCGCGGCAGACTTATCATCGGTTTCTGAATACGACCAATACTCTTTGCCATCAAGTGTTTCTCCTCCAATAGCCTTCAAAGACTTATTTATGATGTCTTTGTTTTCCCAGATTTTTTGCAAAAGTTCGATTTTTGGAACAATCCAGCCTTTTGAATAATCATCTGCTACTTTATTGCTGTAATCAGTGCAACACTGTTTCTTCTCAGTCCATTTCATGGTATATTGATTTACTCCAATTGCATATTTATTATTATCATCTGCAATACAAACTACACCAATTACATTTTCCTTCTGTTCATCAGAAAGATTCTTTATTTCTTCTGCGGTAAAAATACTTCCATCATTAAGAATTACATCACCAATTGACAGTTCGGGTTCAAGGCCATCACTATAATAACGGGCTTTTTGCTTATCCAATTCAACCTGTTTATCCTCAAGGTCTTTAATAGAGTCATCAATTTTAGATGTAATGCTTGTGTTGTAACTTTGGTCTGCAAAAAGATTTGCTTTGAAAGGAATTGCATCAAGTTCTTTCTGCTCCTTTAATTTCTCTATCTCTGTTTGAATACTATTGCTTATTGGCGTATAGTTTTCCTTAGTAAAATTCTTCTGTAAGGTAGCGTGGGCAATATCGGAAAAAGATTTTTCCTTATTATCCATTTCAATCTCAAATGTATGAACAGCACTGGAATCATTATAATGATATCTCCACCAATCAGTGTATATTACATTATTAATATTTAACTTAAAATCTGAGAATGCAAAATTACAATTTGAACCAAGTTTATTCTTATTTGCATCATATAACATTCCATATCTATCTGAATAATTTGGCCATTTGAAATCTTTTGAAATAAACATAGGTTTTACTGTACGATCTGCGAAAATAACTTCTTTCGGATTAACAATTTTATACGCTTTAATTCCATCTTGCATATCATAGAGTTTAGGACAAAGTTCAAACCATTCTTCATCAATTTTTGCAGTAAATTCTTGAATATGCTCCTGAATATCTTCAATAGCAGAATCGCATGGAATTCCATTATCTTTCAGACATTTTTCTACAATTTCTCTTGCTTTTTTCTGCTGTTTTTCAGTTCCCCAGATACAGTTTTCTATAAGAGAACAATCCATCAAATCGACTTTAGTTCTATCATTCAAAAAAGCTGAAGTTTTTAGAATGTGAGCAATTTTCTTCCAGCGGCGGTCTCCGACTTCAAAGAGTTCTCCGCCCTTCTTATCTTCTTCAGTCATACTGTCATTCAATAAAGTCATTTCTTTACGAATAGAAGTTATAACCTGTTTTGAAATTTCGGAAAGAGAGACTTTGTCTATTTCTTTTGCCCATTTTTTTAATTCTTCATTTGAAATAAGAAGTTTCTTCTGCTCTTTAGAAAGTTTAAATTCATCATGAGCCGGCTGATCAATCATTTCAAAAAAAGAATCTTCGTTTTTAATAAACTCAACAGGTATTCTGATTATGAACCGATCGTAAAGAGCCTCAAGTCCTTTATTTTTTGCAGGAAGTTCATTTGATGCGGCAAACAAAACCTTTAGAGGCACATCCATAACTTTGCTTCCATTATGAAATTTTCTTTCATTAACAATAGTCAATAAAGTATTTAAAATTGCAGGACTTGCTTTCCAAATTTCATCAAGAAAAGCAATATCTGCTTCGGGAAGCATTCCTTCAGTAAGCCTTCTATACTCTTCTTTTTTGACTCCATGTTCATCTGGAAGTTCACCATTAAGTGCTTTTAAAGAAATGTTTCCGAAAACTTCCTCCGGAGTAGTAAACTGATTCAGCAAAGTTTCAAAATATTTTATGCCGTCTTTATCATCTGCCAAGAATGCTTCTTTTATTCTGCGTGTAATCATACTTTTTGCACAACCTGGAGCTCCCAGCATAAACATACTCTCTCCTGACAATGCTGCAAGCAAGCCGAGTTTTACCGCACTTTCTTTTTCGTATAAGCCTGCACCTAATGTTTCCAAAATTTTTTGAATTCTGTCATGCTTATTATTTTCGTTTGCCATAACTTTTTACCTCCGATATAGCAGTATCTTTATTTTCTCATTTTAATATAGTTACTAAATTTTACACAGTTGATATTTTGCTTTGAACTTTTTCAAAAAAATCTTTAATTCTATTGCTAATATAACCTTCATCTTTTCCAAGTTTTAATGCCAGCTCTTTTTGAGACGGCAACTCTCTTTTATTGCGTATATATTCCAATAATGAAGAATCTGTAAATGAACGAAATTTAATCAATTCAGAAATTTTATCTGCAGGAAGACGTATTTCTAATAATTTTATAACCCTAAGTGTTATAAAACTGGATAGATATTTTTTCTGTCTTGTCTGACATGAATTAAACACTTCTTCTATTTTTTGTAAATCTTGATTTACACATTCCAATGAAATTAATTCTGACTCAGGAGGTAAATATGGATTTTTGACTTCTGTGGTTTCAAAAATAGAAGAAATATCTTCATAAATCACCACAGTTTTTTTAGTATCATAAATAACTTGTGACTGATGATAATCTATAAGAAGTTCTTTTACTTGCTCCAAAGACAAATTTGCCTGCTTTGCCAGCCATCTTTGAACATTTTCGTTATTCGGATTTTTACCGATTTGCTCCGCGAGTTTAATTAAATTACGAGCTTTGTTATAATTCTCCCTGGAACACATTCTCATTGGCGGAAGTTCTCCACGTAGCTTTTTATGTTTTATTTCTGATTTAAGACATGAATACAAAAAAGCAAGAAAAGAATTATTATCATCTTCCTTATAGTTTAAAATACATCTTTTGATGCAATGAAATATTTCAATGCCTGCATTACGAATATCATCTTCATTAAAACAATAGAACAGCCACTGCCAGATAGGAGTATAAATTTTTTGCAGCAACTTCTTAAATTCAATGGAAGTTTTATTTGAGAAATCTGAAATCTCTTTTTGCAGTGCAAGAATTTTTTCTTCATATTCGATTTTAGACTTATTACTTTTCATTAAACATTCCTATAATGAAAAAAAATCTTCCAACATTTTCCTTGCTTCATTTCCGTTCTTTGCAATCATTGAATTAGTAAGATTATTCATGTAATATAAAGATGTAACATCAAAAAGCTCTGGGTTTGAAATATTTTCATCCGTAAAATTTACTTTTCCGTAAATTATGCTCTTTACATCACAATTTAAGAATTTCTCTGCAAAAGAAAATGCACACATCAATATCATAGGAAGAGGTTTGGGACCGAATGTAATATCAGCAAATAATTGTGTTCCATCTTCAATTGTATCTATCATCTGCTTTAATCTTAATTCGTGATTATTTTTAGTTTCTTTGAACTCAGACTCGAGAATTTCATAAGATATTTTTGCACCAATTTTTGAATTAATGGAATCTAATTCCTGAATAAATAATCCACTGTTTTTTTTATTATTTTCTGTTGAATTCTCTGTTGTTAATAGAATTACTTTAAGTTCATCCTGCTTTGAGAGTGTATCTGCGAGAACTACATTAATTGGGTAGAACACAGGCTTGTCATAATGTGACTTTACATTGCCCGTCCCCTCATAAATCATTGTCTTGAGATTACTTTTCATAGGAATATCACAGAATATAATTTTCTTCATAGAAAACTCCTGATTTAATATAATAATTATATTAGTAACAAGAAGATTGTAAAATTGATATTATTCAAATAAATAAATTTATCACAATTTTAGATTTGTTTTTCACACCTTTACAACTCTGCCCAAGAACAGCTTTTCAATTGGATTTTTAAACCGCATATAGTATAATTATAGACAATATGTTTGCCGCCCAGCAGTTGCTTGAAAAAATATTCTAGCAACCATTATCGGAGTTTTTTATGAATGAGCAGAAAAGAATAATCAATTTTTCAGTCGCTTGTGTAAATGAATTTGCCAAAAAGCATAATCTTAATGCAAAAGACGCGTTCCGATATCTATCTGAATTCAAAGGAATTAAATTTTTAACAGAAAACTATGAGGCTGAACATACATTATCATTTGATACAATAATGGAAGACATTGGGATTCTGTGCAAAAGAAATGGAGGTTCGCTGTGAGATTATATCACGGAAGCAACACAAGAATAAACTGCATTAACCTTGCAATGTGCAGACCATACAAAGATTTTGGCAGAGGATTTTATCTTACAAATATCAAGGAACAAGCAGAACGAATGGCTGTTAGAGTTTCTCGAATCTATGGAAATGAACCCATTTTGAATATTTTTGAAATACAAGACAATTTCAGAGAATTAGAAAATCTAAAGATAAAAGATTTTGGGGAACAAACGACAGAAGAATGGGCAAAATTTATAATGAACAACCGCAGCCGCGCATTTGCTGATATTAGCAGTCTTTTATGCAACCAAGACAACAAATATGATATTGTTATCGGACCGGTGGCAGATGATAATATGTCCTTGCTGTTCCGGCAGTATGAAAATGAAATGATAGATTTCCAGACACTTTTAAAAGGAATGCTGTATAAAAAAACATCTTCCCAGTATTCTTTTCATACAGAAAATGCTATTAAACTTTTGAAAAAGGTGGATGATTAAATGAGTTTGCAAGACCAGCTGATTGAATTTATGACGCAAGATGTTGTTAATATGATTGCAGAAAATCAAAAACTTGACTGCGAGAAGGCAATGGCCAAATTCTATAATTCAGAAGTATTTGATAAACTCCAAGACAAGAAAACCGGATTATACCGGGAAAGTCCTGATTATGTATATGACCTTTTTACCGATGAAATGAATTTCGATCATATTGTGCAGGCAGAAATTTAACATATCAAAATTTCATCTGTTCGCTGAGAATTTGAGCTTCCGGAAATTGCGATAAATACTGACTGAACGTGCCAGCACACAATCACCTTGAGATTACACTTTATAAGATGATTCCGCAAAACTTTTATATTCGGATGGAAATTGATGAAAAAACTCTTTTTTTTATTGTTTTTATTTTTCTCAGTATTTATTTATGCAGATGAAAATAATAAATTTTTAGAATTGGATATGAGTGAAGATGCTGTAATTTCAGTTTACGGGATTCCTAATGAAAAAAAAATTGAACCTTTTTTACCAAACCATGACTGGAATAGAATTATCTTTGAATACAGAAACTTAAAAGTTTCTTTCTATAATGTGATTGGTCAGATAAATACTATATATGCTGCAGATTCCACATATACTATCAAGATTGACAATTTTAAAATACATTGTGGAGAAAACAAACAAGCTATTGAATCTAAATTTGGAAAAGGGGCTCATGATGGAAATACAAGAAATGGAACTATTTTCTATATATAGTCTTACAGATTATAGAGAAATGGAAATAATGTATGATGAAAATAATATAGTGAAATCCATATATCTTGGTTATGTTAATCCAGAATAAATTTACGATTACGTATCAATCAGGTGCCCCAGAAGTCAAAATATCTTGCGCCGCCATAAAAACTCCAGTGGAAAATTAGTTTTATCATTATAGCACGGTTTTTGGGCAGATTAAAAGCTAGGTTTTTGCCAAATCTGCACCATTCATATTTTTTCCGATGACTGTGTTCCGCTGATTCTTTTCAGCCTATCACATTACCGCTTGTTCGCTTTAAATCTGAACTGCAAGATTCTGTTCGCCAGACAATTGAAAAGATGTTTGAAAAGGAACTTTCATAGGGAAATATGACTTCTTTTTAAAATCTTTCTAAAATTATTTAATGAAAAATTTTCAACTTTCAAATTAGTAAAAAAAAGACACATCATTTTTGTGAGATTTAAAACTTCTATCCTATCAGTCCGCCGTGAAAATAACATTCATAGACTTTTTCATTCTGCCAATAAATTTCTTCAGCACCCTGAAACCACGAAAAGTCTCCAATCACGCTGCATTTATAAACATATTCTCCTGACTGATAATATTCAGGACCTCGGTACGGCATATTTGCATCAGCCTTGCGAAGCGCTTCCTTTAAGAAATCTCCGCTGAACTGCTGCCCTAAAACCCGTCCCATATAATTCATCGCATACTGAATTTTCTCATCACGCCAAATCGCTTCCTCGCCGGCAAACTTCTCTCCGCCGATATATGTATCATGATATTTATAAGAGCCGCTGCTGTAAGAAAAATCGTGCGACCCAAGCCTTGTGGAATCAGTTTCATTCATATAGCCTGCGTAAGTATTGACATTTGCCTCCAGCCGAAACGCAATCAGCTGCTCAAGATTCCAGCTCTTTTTCTCAGTGCAGCCGACAAAACATTTTTGATTCCGCACCAAATAATCAACTGAAAAATTAAACAGATTGCTTATCTGAATCAAATTCGATATGTCAGGATAAGCCTGCCCAGCTTCCCATTTTGAAACCGCCTGCCTCGATACAGACAATTTTTCCGCCAGCTCTTCCTGCGTCATCCCAGCATTTTTACGAATCAACTGTAGTTTTTCCGAAAAAATCATAAATCACCACGCCTCCAGCCTCATTATGAAGCACCGGTAAAACAAAATCCATACACCAGCATTTGCATTTTCGCAACTATTGATTGCATTGTTTTTGCAGCAAGAACGATTTCTGAATTTTTTTTTGGGCGGCTTTTGCCTGGTTCGCAAAGCTCACCAACCAAAACCAGGCTTTTCAGGGTTCCGCTAACCGCTCATTCCTACGTTTTCGATAGTCTTCAAAAACAATAAATGCGAGTTTTGCACTGCAAAACTCGGTAAGCAGGTTTAAGAAACTTGCCAGTAAAAAAATTTTTAACCTGCGCAGAACGGGCTTCGCCCGCCCTTCCAATCCTTGCCGCGAACACAACAAAGTTGATAGTTTTTTTCCATAAAAAAAGCGTGTCCATAACACAGTCATCACAAACTAAATTCGCCTAATCGAAATTTATTATAATTTTTTCCGATTATATTCAAAAATTATTATAATTTTTATTGATTAGTAAAAAAAAAGATTTTATAATTTCCTTATGACAAAGATTAAGCGAGATTTACAGATTGTTCTGGAGCAAAAAATAGGCAAAGGAAAAGTACTTGTTTTGATTGGACCAAGACAAGTTGGAAAAACTACACTTTTGAAAACTATTCTTTCTACACTGGATATAAAAAATTCTGTGCAGTACTGGAATTGTGATGAAATTGATGTGCGGAATATTTTTTCAAAAGAATCATCATCTTATTTTAAATCTCTTGTGGGAACTTCAAAATTTATTGTCATTGATGAAGCACAACGTGTTCAAAATATCGGGCTAATCCTTAAAATTCTTCATGACAATTTTCCCGATGTTCAATTTACCGTAACAGGCTCTTCTTCCCTTGATTTATCAAACACAATAAATGAACCATTGACGGGCAGAAAATTTGAGTACAATCTTTTTCCATTTTCAACAAATGAACTTTTTCACAATACTTCTATGCTTGAAGAAATAAAAAATCTCGAAACAAGACTTGTTTTTGGTTTTTATCCAGATGTTGTAAACAATCCTGGCGAGGAAAAAGAAATTCTTTCAAATATTGTTTCAAGTTATCTTTACAAAGATGTTTTTGAATTTCAAGACATCAGAAAGCCAGCTTTAATTGAAAAACTTGTTCAGGCTCTTGCTTTACAGGTTGGAAGTGAAGTTTCTTTTAACGAACTCGGAAATCTTTTGGGAATCGATAGCGTTACCGTTCAAAGATATGTGGACTTGCTCGAAAAAGCCTATATTATTTTTCATCTTCATTCTTTCAGCCGAAATGTCCGTAATGAACTAAAAAAAAGCATAAAAATTTATTTTTACGACAATGGTGTTAGAAATGCTGTCATTTCAAATTTTTCTCCATGTGCTCTCCGTTCTGACATCGGAATGCTTTGGGAAAATTTTTTAATCAGTGAACGGGTAAAAAACAATGCCTTTCATAACAGAAAAGCAAATTATTATTTCTGGCGAACAACTCAAAAACAAGAAATAGATTTTATTGAAGATACAGAAGAAAAGATTTCAGCTTTTGAATTTAAATACAATCCAAAAAAAAGCAATGCAAAATGTCCATTAACTTTTTCAAAAAATTATCCTGAAATTTCATATTCAGTAATAACAAAGGAAAATTATTTTTCATTTTTGACAGAAGAATAATTTTTCCATTTCACCTGCATAAAGAATTTCGCTATAATTTTAAATTATGAACACAAACTCAGAAAAAAACAAAAACATTGCGCCGGAGTTTTTAGGCGAAATTTCCGGGCAGCTTGAAAAAATAATCAGCGGTCTGCTGGCTTCTCATCCGCAGAAAAAAGGCTCGGTCTTTGTAATCGGCTGTTCGTCAAGCGAAGTTGCCGGCGGCTCAATCGGAAAGAATTCCAGCGCGGAAATCGGAAAAACGATTTTTGAAACTGCGAACAGAATCTTGTCAGCAAAGGGAATTTTTCTTGCCTGCCAGTGCTGCGAGCATTTGAACCGCGCGCTTGTTGTTGAACGCGAGTGCGCTGAAAAATACAATCTTGATGAAGTCTGCGTCGTGCCGTGGCTTCACGGAGGCGGCTCGTTCGCAACTGCCGCATACTACGGATTCAAGGAGCCGGTCGTTGTTGAGCATATCAGGGCAACCGCCGGAATAGACATTGGAAGCACTCTGATTGGAATGCACCTGAAAGATGTGGCTGTTCCTGTTCACCCGGAGCAGAAATTCATCGGGAAAGCTTATGTTACAGCAGCATTTTCACGCCCGAAGCTAATTGGCGGCGAACGGGCGCATTACACTGTTCAGGCAGACTGAATTTCATCTCCACGCTGCATTTTTC
>CAZSJX010000024.1:0-23504 GCA_964607295.1 uncultured Treponema sp.
AATCTAGAGTACTACGCTTTTCTCGTTTTTTCTAACCTATCTAATCGTAACGACTCCTTAGAATCAAAACCTGATATTTGACCTTATTAATTAGCCCGAATGTTGAGTTTTTTGTGAAGAAATAAAAGCGCAGGCAGATTTGCAATTTGTGAAGATTTTTGGCGATTGAAGTAATTAAAGTGCGAAGCACCCGAATTAATACAAGCGCAGCGCGAGCCAAATCCATCTGAGCAAATTGGAAATATGCCGAAAGCGTTCTTTCAGAATTTGCAAAAAAAACTCGACATTCAGGTTAATTATAATTATATAGAAGATTTTTGTAAATTTTTAAATCGTCGTCCTTGAACACGTTGAACACAACTTTTTTTACCGGAGAGGCGGGATTTTCTGAAAGAAAATTTTTTACGGTCTGAACGGCAATTTCCGCCGCGCGCTGTTTTGGAAAACAGAAAACGCCGGTTGAAAGGCAGCAGAACGCAACTGAATGAACGTCATTTTCCGAGGCAAGCTTTAGACATTCCTTGTAGCAGCGGGCCAGAAAAAATTCATCTTTTTTTGTGACTTTGCCGTAAACAATCGGGCCGACTGTGTGAAGAACGTATTTTGCCGGAAGATTGAATCCGGAAGTGATTTTTGCGCGGCCGGTTTCTTCCTCGTGTCCCTGCGCCGTCATAATTTCATTCATTTTGAGGCGGAGCTGAACGCCGGCGTAAGTGTGGATTGCGTTGTCTATGCAAAGGTGCATCGGGGCAAAACAGCCGAGCATCTGCGAGTTGCAGGCGTTTACAATCGCGTCGCATTTCAGCGTTGTGATGTCGCCCTGCCAGACAAAAAGACGCGGATCGGAGGCAACAGGCTGAAGAGTTTTAACGTCAGTGATTCCGCGCTCAGAATTTCTTTGCTTCAGATATTCGTCCTGGATTTTTAAAAATTCCGCGCTGATCGGTTTTGGCGGACGGATGTTCATCAGCGAGCGGAGCAAAATTTCCTGCTCAGTTCTACCGGACGGAATTTGCCGCGTAGAAAGGCGTTCGTCTTCATTCAAAAGATATTCAATCAGATATTTTCTTCGTTCTTCCTGCGTCATAAAATTTTCTCCTAAAAAATCTGCCAAACAAACTGAATTGCGAGGTTTTAGTTTTCAAGGCGGGTTTTTATATCAAAAACTGACTGCGCCATGTCGCCGCCGATTCCGACTGACCGGTTTTCAAGGCTTTTTGGAACAAAAGGCTCGTCTTTGTTCAGGCGGAGCAAGGTGAATGAAGCGTTTTCGCGCGCGAGTTTTTCAAATGGAAAGCGGATGATTGCGGGCGTGTTGAAACCGACTCCAAGCTCCAGGAGAACAACTTTTTTTGACTTGCAAGACTCCAGAAAATCAGAGAATTTTTCCGCCTGGGCGTGCCATTGTGCGTCCTCAACGAAAAAATCATCGCAACGCAGGTTCATCGCCATTTTTCCGCCGCAAACCGGGCATTTTGGAACAAGCTCCGACGGAACAAGGCTGTTTTTTCGGGCGGCATCCATTTTTCTGAAAAGATTTTCCGCATCGTAAGTTTTTTGATGGCAGGCGCGCTGGCACTGGATTTTTGCGTAGTCGCCCTGAGTGGCAAAAATCTTTTCCGCTGAAAAACCGGATTTCTGAAACTGTCCGTCAACATTTGTTGTAAGAACAAAATATTCTTTTTTGCTTGAAATGTCAAAAAGCGCCTTGTAAAGCGGAAGCGCCGGCGGGTCGAATCGGTTCAAAAGCGCGTGCTTTGACCAGTAGCCCCACTTCGCTTCTTCCGTGGGAAACGGATAAAATCCGGCGGAATACATATCCTGCATATAAAGAGTTCCGTATTTTTTTATGAACTCGCCGAAATTTTCCTTGAATCTTTTTCCGCTGTATGAAAGCCCTGCCGCCGTGGAAGCTCCGGCTCCTGCCCCGACAAGAATTGCGTCCGCCCCTTTTATGAAGGCGCAAGCCTTTTCAATCTGTTCTTCGTAAGGCTCTTTTTGAATGATATAGTCCATTGCAGACGTTCCGCACAGAAAATCCTGGAATTCAACCTGGCGGCTTTTATTTTTTTTAGAAAACATTGCTAGCTCCTTTTTTCAATGCAAACAAACTGTCATCAGACGTAAAAGGAGATGTTTTTAAATTAGCAAGACAACACTTTTACGCTGGAATCATTTGTTTGTATTCAATAATTGCAACTTCTTGACCTGAAGAAAAACAAAACTCCGCACGATTATAAATATCTTTTGCAGTTTCTTCATCCAAATAATATTCTCCGCAATCATCACAAATCTGTGCCGGAACATTACGGAAAATAACAGTTGCTTTTTCTCTTGTCAGTACGACCTGAGTAAATCCGCTTTTAATTTCTCCAAATTTACAAATAGGGCATTTCATTTTTCATCTCCTTTCCGTAAAATTTTCAGACCATTTTTGCACGTCCGGCTCATAAACAGTAATTACATATTCAGTATCATTTTCTGAATTATATGCAGAAACCACATGAACTGGACGTTTTCCATCAAATCCTAAAATAAGTCTGCTTGGATAAGGCGTATCATCAGGATAATTTTTTATAACAATTCCATTTTCTATTACAGATTTAATAGTTTCAGGGGAAAATCCTCGTTCAGCCATTCTACTAAATACATGTCCTGAAAATGAAAAATTCATCACTGCCTCCAAGTATATATTATTATATCACAGCTTTTTTGTTCTGGAAACATTGCTTGAGTTTCATGTCCTTTTTTCAATGCAATATGCCGGGCAGATTTCTGCACAGCGGCCGCAATGAAGGCAGCGGTTTTGGTTTATGGTTGCCTGGGCGGCGGAAAAATCGATGCAGTTTTGCGGGCAGACGGCGGCGCATTTTTTGCAGAGCGTGCAGGCGGAGGAAATGAAATATCCGGTTTGAAGAATTTTTTCCGTGCCGATTTGAAAGGAATCCCTGAAAATCCGGGATGGAACGCTGATGTCGAAATATTCGCCCTGAGCCTGGTAAATCTGGAAAACTTCAAGAGCCGCCCTTGTTTCGCCGAGATAAATTTCTTTCATGTACGGATTTTTTTCAAAGATTAAATCCAGGTTTTTCTTGCCGATATTTTTTACTTTTCCGCGGAGAGAAACGGCGATTTTTCCTTTTGAGGCGGAAATTGCCACGAACTTCTGTTCTTCAAGCTGGGAATAAAACGCCTTGCCTCTTGCAGTAAGAAAATAAACGCCGTCGCTGTCCTGAAGCATCATGTCAATGACGCGGGTCTGCGGAAGCCCGTCGCTGCCAACGGTGGCGACCACAACTGAATGAATTTGCTCCACCAGAATGTTCAGATAATCGTTTTTTGTCATTGAAGGATTCCTCCTGAAAAAAATGCGTAAAATGCCACGCATACAGCTGAACGCGGCAAGGATAGTAAGGGCGGGCGAAGCCCGTTCCTGCGCAGGTTAAAAATTTCTTTACCGGCAAGTTTCTTAAACCTGCTTACCGAGTTTTGCAATGCAAAACTCGCATTTATTGTTTTTGAAAACTATCGAAAGCGCAGGAATGAAGGTAGCACGAAGTGCGGACGGAACCCTGAATAGCCTGGCCCGGAGCGCAAGCGGAGGGAGCCGCCCATACGGCTTTTCAAACCTATTTTGCAAGAACGGAAATTCTTTCGCGAAGGTGATTGCCTTTTTCAATTTCGTCCACGAGGGCAATTGCGAAATCGGCATAACTTATTTTGCTTTCGCCTTTTTCGTTTACGGTGAAATCCTCGCCGGCAAGAATGTAGCTGCCTGTGCGCTCGCCTTCCGCCTGGAAATCCGCCGCCGGGCTGATGTACGTCCATTCAAGATTTTTTGTGCCGCGAAGATATTCTAGTCCTTCTGCGTGAGATGCGGCAAGCGGCTTCCAGCTTTCAGGGAAATCTGCGCCGTCTGCAACTGTAAGCGTGTGCTCTTTGTTCACAAAAAGGCTTCCTGCTCCGCCGACAACTACAAGTCGTTTTTTTGTTCCGTCAAGAGCCGCTCCAAGAACTTTCATTTCTTTTGCGATTCCTGGAATTGTTTCTGCTGTCCATGCGCCGAACGCATCTACAACAACGTCAAAGTCTGCAAAATCCGCCGCATTGAGAGTGAACGCATCTTTTGAAACAAATTTTTTCGCTTCTGACTTGTTTTCTCCGCGAACAAAAGCTGTAACATCAAAACCTCTTGCAATAGCTTCCTTTACGATAAGCTGGCCTTCTCTTCCATTTGCACATACAACTGCGATTTTCATAGTTTTCCTCCAAGGATAAATGCTTTAATTTCTGCGGATTCTGCGGAAAAACCGCCGCCGCAATTTTAGTTATTGTTCACGCGCGTGTTTGTTGTAACCTTTCTGATTACATTGAGAAATATAATATATGTTGGTTGTAATGTCAATAGTTACAATGAAAAAAAATTATTTTTTGGGAGAGGATTTTACAGCCGGGAAAATTAGTTTGGTGGAGGGGAGATTTGTTGATGTTGCAAAACTGTTGAATGTTTGAGCTTAATGCCCAGTCAACAGACTGATTTTATTCAGCCTGAATATCGAATTTCTTTCAACTTAAAATAGTGTGCTTTTTCTCACCCTTCCCCTAACCGCCCGTTGCCGTTCCATTCGCCGTACATGATGTTGGATTTTGTGTTGGCGAGGAGTTTTTGAAGGCGGCTTTTGAAGAGTTCGGGCTGCTTTTTCTTTATCTGGATTGTGTCGATTCTTACGCACTGGTAAAGAGGCGGAAAATTGCGGAAATTTTCCCAGATTTCGGGGTCGGAGCGCAGGGCTTCAAGAATGTCCTTGTCGATTGCAAATCCTTTCTCAGTCATATCTGGAAGAACGGCTCTTCCGGCGTCTGTAATCATTCCGAGTTTTTCCATTCTGCGGCAGCGTTCCTTGTTCAGCTCCGACCACTGGCTGTTTTTTCTCCGCGGAGCGAGCCTTTGCGCAGTTGTTCCGTCCGGCATTTTCTTTGTTGTGCTGTCAATCCAGCCGAAGCACAACGCTTCCTCCACCGCGTCTATGTACCAGAATGTTCCGTTGTCAGACGGTCTGCCACGCTTTACAACCACCCAACATTCTTTTTCAGTTCCGTGATTTTCCAAAAGCCATTCCCGCAGTTCCGCGCGGTTCTTTACCGGAAGCAGATTTTTGAATTCCATTTTTGCGTTTTTCTTTTACCAGTTTTCAGACTGCTTCACGCCTTTACAACTCTGCCCACGCATAATCCCGCGTAGACTGCGGCAAGTCCGCCAATCAGGCTCAGGGCAATGTAAAGCGCCGCGAGAAAGGGAGTTCCGTGTTGTGCAAGCTGGGTTGTTTCAAGGGCGAACGACGAAAATGTTGTGAATCCGCCGCAAATTCCGGTTTTCAGTAACAGAACGAGTTTGGGATTCCATTCTTTTTTTATTCCGGCAGCGGCCACAAGCCCAATCGCGAACGAGCCGGCAATATTGACTAGCAGCGTCTTGAAAGGAAATCCGTTCTGCGCACCAAGCGGCACCAGCCCAACAAGATATCGCAACACCGCGCCCGCAAATCCTCCAAGTCCGACAATCATGCAGTTAATCATTTTTTCTCCAGATGTTTTCGTTGTACAGAATCACAATATTTTTATCTTATAAAGCAACAACCAAATTGCAGAAATTTTTTATTTCTTCAAGCCGGCCGGCGAGGTTTTCCTTGTATTCAACAGAACACAATCCCAGATGTCCGCTCGGCTTTATTTCCAAGTGACCGTAAAAATGTTCTATGCTGCCGATTATTTTTTCACACTCGTGCATTCCAGGTCCTGTTCTTAATGCGATTGAATATCCTTTCTTGCCAGCGGATATGCTTGCATGAGGTTCGTGAGTATTGCACCATGGAGTGCATCTGTCTATAAAGACTTTAAACTGTCCTGGAATATCAGCCCAATAAGATGGAGAAACAGAAACAATTTTATCTGCCCATTCATATTCCTCTATGATTTTATTCACATCATCGTTCTGAAAGCATTTTGCTGTTTTATGGCATTTCCTGCAGCCCTTGCAAAAATGCACGTCATAATCATCTATGCAAATGGTTTTAACCTCGTTTCCATCTGCTAAATACTGAGCCGCAAGCCTTACAATTTCCGCAGTTGCGCCATCTCTCACAGGACTACAGTTTACAATCAAGATTTTCATATTCAACTCCTCCTACACTTTTTACAAGCCATACATTTTTTATATTATATTTTAAAATCAAAAATTAGTCTTATTCAACATTCTTATACGAAATCAAAATGTGGCTCGGAGCAAACAGAATTGCAGCAACAATAACCAATCCAAAAATATTAAAGAAACTCATTTTTACTTCCTTCGCCCCTTGCATTTTGCCCGGAATGCGCACGTCCATGTTGCGGCAAAAGACAGGACCATGCTTTCACTCATAAGAGCGTTTGTAAATCCCAGGCGGAACGCTGTGTACGGCATAAGAGCTGCCGATATTTTTAGAATCAAATAAAAGAATAGCACATTTAAAAATGCGGCTTTTTTTGGAAGAATAGTTTTTCCTGAAATCACAGCGAAAAACCAGAATATGAACACTGGCAGCATCATAATTTCACTGGCAGCCACCACCCACGACAAATGCTGAAACAATGCCTCGCACGCCGGAAGAGCCGCTTCGCTGTATCCGTTGTTCGTCATCCAAGCGTATAAATACAGAATCATAATATAAAAAATATGCAGGCACATCCACGGAGTAAGACCGAACACGTTCAGATAATGATATATTTTCTTTGTTTTTTCAGATTCGATAAGCAGTTCCATTCCGAATAATGCAGTTCCATAAAAAATAATTCCCGGAAAAGCAAGAATCATCGCCGCATTGTTGCGCCACGCCGGTATCTGGGAAACACCTTCTGTAAGCCAGAATAATTTTCCAGTGTGAAAAGTGTTTCCAAAAATCATCAGCCAGTCGCCGGTTCCATAGCACAGGCAGCCCAGTATTCCGCATACCAGAGCGGCAATCGACAAGCTTTTTCTATTATTAGTGTTCATAATTTTTACTTCCATCTAAACCCCGCTCCATATCCGTATTCAGTACGAATTTCTATTTTTCAAAAAGCGCGCTTCGTAGTGAGTACGAACAGTGTTTTTTCAGTTTTCCAGAATCGTAGCAGATACGATGCAGGTTTTTCAAGATTGGCAGAAATCGTAGTGAGTACGAATATGTCTTTTCCCGAAAGCTGGAATCGTACTCAATACGAATATGATTTTTCCTAGAATCCGAATTCGTACTGAGTACGAAAGTTATTTTCAAAAGATGCAATCGTACTCAGCAAATTATTTTTACTTCCTATTCATATTTCCATCCGCTTGCTTTTAGCTGGGTGGAAATCATCCTGCTGTAGATTCCGTCTTTTGCGCGAAGTTCTGCCGGCGAGCCTTGTTCTGCGACAATTCCGTCTTTAAGAACAACAATCTGGTCTGCGCCTTCAACTGTGCGCATTCGGTGGGCGATTATGAGCACGGTCTTGTTCTTTATAAGCCGCGAAAGTGATTCCTGAACAAGAGACTCGTTGTCAACGTCAAGGCTTGCTGTAGCTTCGTCCAAGAGAATTATCGGAGCGTTTTTCAAAAAGGCGCGGGCTATTGAAATGCGCTGCCTTTCTCCGCCGGAAAGCTCCGAGCCGTTTTCGCCGATTACTGTGCTCCATTTTTCAGGAAGATTTTCAACAAAGTTTTCACAGCAGGCAAGACGGGCGGCTTCCTTCACTTCCTCGTCGCTGGCATCTTTTCTTCCGATTCTTATGTTTTCCATGACTGTGTTGTTGAACAATGTTACATCCTGAAAGACAATCGAATACATTGAAAGAAGTGTTTCCGGGTCGATTTTTGAAATGTCCATTCCGCCGACGGTGATTTTTCCGCGGTTCAAGTCCCAGAATCTGGCGGCAAGGCGGCTCACTGTGGTTTTTCCGCTTCCGCTCGGCCCGATGAGAGCTGTAACTTCGCCCTGCTTTGCTGTGAAGCTTACGTCTTTTAGAATTTCTTTTCCGTCATTATATGAAAAGCCTGCGTGCTCAAAGCAAATGTCAAATCCGCTGTTGGAAAGTTCCGGCAAACCGGACTGCTCCGGGCAGCTCAAAATTTCGTCCATTCTGGAACAGCGCACATTGCAGCTTATGATTGCGGCAAGATTCTGGAGCGAAACCTGAAGCGGATCATACATTCTGGAAACCACAAGCAGATACATAAAAAATGAAAGGATATCGATTTCGCCAGAAGCAAGAAGAGCCGCGCCTGCAACAGCAACTGTTCCAATTCCGAGCTTCAGAATCATCTGCGCTGAAACAACAAAAGCCGCCGTTGCAAATTCCGCAAGGACTGAATGTTTTTCCACCGCGCGCACTTTCTTTTCAAAGCCTTCAAGATAGGTTTCCGACGCATTGTACGATTTCAAGTCACGCACAGTTTCAAGTCCTTCCTGAATTCCATCAGCGCACGCAAGCTTGTATTTCATTCCAGTGGAACTGATTTTATCTGAAATTTTTCTTGAAGAAATTACAATTATAAATGCCACAGGCAAAACCCAGACGGCGGCAAGCGTCATCTTCCAGTTGAAAAAGAAGAGGCTTAGAACCACAATAGTTGTGGAAATCAGCGAGCCGACAAGTTCTGGAATCCAATGTGAGCTTGCGGTTTCCAGAACAGCGCAGTCGCCCATAATCGTGCTTGTCAAATCAGACAAATCCTTTTTGCCGAAGAACGAAAGCGGAAGTTTTCTGAGTTTTTCCGCAAGAGAACGCCGGCGGATTCCGCTTTCAACATAAGTTGTTAAAAAAGTTGAGCGGTACTGAAAAAGCGTTGTAAGCACTATCAAAGCGCACACCGCAGCCACTGCGCACGCATAGAACGGCAAGGCGGACACAAGGATTTTTCCGCTGAGCAGGTGGCGCACAAGACAGTACAAAAGCCCGACCGGCAGCATAAGAACAAGATTCGCGAGCGTAACCGCCACAAACGCGCGAAGCATTCCCTTTGCGCCGTAATCTGAAAGCGCGTATTTATGCTTAAGTTTTTCATTCAATGTCATTTTTTTTACTCCTATAAAAAGTCAAGAAGGAAGCTTCAGCGTTAGATTTCCGTCTGAACTGATTTTCCATTCCGCGGCCTTGTTGTATTCATTCCACATTTTCGCATAAAGTCCGCCGCAAGCCAGAAGCTCGCTGTGAGTTCCTGATTCCGCAATTTTTCCGTCGGCAAGAACAAAAATTCTGTCAGCGTTTACAACAGTTGAAAGCCTGTGCGCAATCATAACGACTGTCTTGTCTTTTGAAAGATTAGCAAACGCAGCCTGAACTTTTTCCTCGTTGTCCGGGTCGGCAAAAGCGGTCGCCTCGTCAAGAATCAGTATTTTTGAATTTTTAAGGAACGCGCGCGCAATAGAAATGCGTTGAGCCTCACCGCCAGAAAGATAAACGCCTTTTGCGCCGATTACCGTGTCAATTCCGTCTTTCAATTTTGCGATGATGTCAGCACACTGGGCTTTTTCAAGCGCGGCGGAAACTTCGCTTCTTGTGGCGGAAGGATTTCCAAGGCGTACATTTTCCAGAACAGACATTTTTAAAAGCTTTGAATCCTGAAAAACATAGGACACTTCATTCATCAGCTTTTTTGAAGAAATATCACGAACATCAAGTCCGCCGATTTTCACAGAGCCATCGCAAGCGTCCCAGAAGCGCGCTACAAGCGAAGCAAGCGTAGTTTTTCCGCCGCCGCTCGGGCCGACAAACGCAACGTGCTGCCCCGCCTTGATTTCAAAAGAAATTCCGTCCAGCGCTTTTTTATCACTCCCGCTGTATGAAAAACTGACATTTTCAAACTTGACGGAAGAATCCTGCGGCACCTTTGGAGAAACAGTTTCTGCAAGCGGATTGAACGCAAAAATCTCATTCATTCTTTCAAGCGCATCCGTAACAATCATTGAAGCCTCGCCGGAATAGGCAATCTTCATCAGCGTTGTTGAAAGAACAGGAGTAAGAATTATATAGAAGAGAAGATTCAGAACAAGCGTTTCAGAAAGTCCTTTTCCGCCAAGAATGTATGCCGCCGCAATCAGGAAAGCGAACACGGACTGCGTTGCAAGCGTAAAAAGAATCATCGGGCGCATCATGCTTTTTGTGTAGGCGACAGTCCATTTTTCATATCCGTCAATCGCCGCCTTGAATCGGTTGAACGAGAAAACCGACTGCCCGAATGTTTTTACAACAGGAATTCCCCGCACGTACTCAACTGCCTCATTAGACATAGTTTCGAGCGAATCCTGGTACTTCGCCATGTCGTCGCGCATTTTCTTTCCCATCATCGAGCCCATAGAAACAAAAGCAAGCGCAGCCGGCACAAGGCACAAAAGCCCTATTCTCCAGTCAAAAACAAGCATCATCGCAACAAGGCAGACCGGCGTAACAACTGAAACAACCTTGTCTGGGAGCGAATGAGCTATAAAAGTTTCAGTCGCCGCGGAAGAATCATTCACAATCCGCCTGATTTTTCCGCTTCCCTCCTTTTCAATAAGGCCAAGAGGAAGAGCCATTATGTGGCGCATAAGCTTTATCCTAAGATTAGTTTGAATTCTGAACGCCGCCTTGTGCGAACACATAAGAGCGCACACATAAACAAAAAGCGCAAGAACCGCTGAACCTACCGCAAGCCAGCCGTAAAACCAAAGCTCGCTGGACGCCCTTGCAAATTCAGGGCGCACACTCAGCACCGAACGGAGCAGCCGCCAGATAAAATAAAATGGAGCCATCGCAAGCATTGCGCTGATTCCAGCCAAAATCCAAGAGGCATACACAAAAAACTTATGACCTCCGGCAAACTTCAAAAGCTCGCCGACCGAACTTTTCTTCTTTTCCATAAAAACTCCTGAAAAAGCCTGCGCTTCAATTGCAGACTTTTTATAAAAATTAATTTCAGTTTTATCCGGGCATTTTTATCTGCCCTTTCATTATTGTTTGTTACCATTTTTCAAAAATGATAACAGCATAAAAAAAAGAGGCCCGAAAGCCTCTTTCTAAAAACCCATAATTTTCTGCCATCCCGGCATAAAAAACTTTTCCACCACCGAAAGGCAATGCTCCGTTTCCTCCATTGAATACTCGTGGACAACCGGCTCAAGCATGGCTGTGTACGCCGCGCTTAAAATTGTGTGCATTTCCTTTTCGCTGAATTCAACAACGTTCTTTCCGCGCGATTTTAAAAATTCCAGCACTCTCAGCATCTCCTTCTGGTCTTCGTTCACAACGTCGTGCAGAAAATTTTCGTAGCGCGTGCCTTTTGACTTTGTAAGAATCAGCCGGAAATCTTCCCGGTGCGGATAAATCACATCGCGAACCATGTCTATGTCATTGTTTTTCATAAGCTCGCAGACTGGAATATTCTGCTCAATCTGCATATATTTCAGGGAAATATGATTTTTGCGCCATGAACGGAAAGCCTTTACGGAAGGCTCGACCAGCTGACAGAACAAATCCTCCTTGTCCTTGCAGTGACGGTAAAGCGCCGCCGAAGTAACGCCTGCCCTTGCCGCAATTCCGCGGATTGAAGCCTTTTCAAATCCACATTCTGAAAACTCCGCCCTGGCGGCTCTTAGAATAATTTCATGTGTTTCAGACTTGTCCTTAGGCATACATTTTCCCGAAAACCAAAAAGTTTAGTTATCAATGATAACAAAAACAAATCTACAACTATTGACAGTTAGTGTCAACTAATTTTATACTGTTTCAAAAGCTTTTTAGCTTTTAAATTAAATTATTGCGAGGTTCTTTATGACAAAATTAGGCGCATTTGCTATCGGTGTTGCAGTTGGCGGAGTTACACTTGCTCTTGTGAAGACAGCAGGTTTTAAAAAAGTTTGCTCAAAAGTTGTAAGCGCAGGAATGCAGCTCAAGGACGAAGCCGCATCCTTCGTTGAAACTGTAAAAGAGGATGCAGAAGATATAAAAGCTGAAGCTGCATACAATCAGAAAGCAGCAAACGCCAACGCATAGAATTCAAACAAAAGCTTTTCATTTCAAAGGGAATTGCAATGGACTTTCAAATTTCGCACAGTCTTCCCGGAAGAGTCAGGCTCAGATACAAACGCCATCTTCTGTCCTTGAGGCAGGCAATGCTTGTTCAAATGCTAGTCGGTATGCAGGAAGGAATAATTTCTGCTTCAGTGAATACTGTTTCCGGCAGCATATTAATAGAATACAAAGACATTTCGCTAGAAGAAGTTCTTTCATACATAAAGGCGCTGAGCGGAAAATATCTAAATGATGAAACGCTCCTTTCAAGCGTTACAGTTCCAGCAGTTCAGGAAAGTCTTTTTGGCACTTTGCTTTCGATGACTTTCGAGCATTTTGCAAAAAAGCTGCTTCCGTTTCCAATAAGAAAGCTGCTTTCTTTCTGGGCAATCGTTCCGCGGGTAAAAAACGGAATTAAAACATTTCTGGCCGGAAAACCTTTCTGCGCGGAAACACTTGATGCCACTGCAATTTCACTTTCATTTTTAACTGGCGACATTGCCACTGCCAGCTCAATTAATTTCCTTCTTGACATCGGCGAGGAACTTGAAGATTACACCAAACGGAAATCTTACGACAATCTGACACAGTCGCTTCTAATAACTGACGAGACTGTCGACATAATCCAAGACGGCGAGGAAAAAAAGATTTCCTCACAGCTTTTAAAGGCCGGCGACATTGTGGTTGTGCGGGCAGGCTCTGTAATTCCAGCCGACGGAACTGTTTCAGACGGAACAGGAATGGTGAACCAGTCTTCAATGACGGGAGAATCACTTCCAGTTCAAAAGGAAAAGGATTCTTCAGTTTTTGCCTCGACAATTCTTGAAGAAGGCGAATTAAAAATAAAAGTAAAGGCCTGCGGCGGAGAAACAAAAGTAAGCAAAATTGCAAACATGATTGACCGCTCAAATTCACTCAAGGCTGAAAGCCAGAAAAAAGCGGAGCGTGTCGCGGACAGCCTTATAAAATACAATTTTTTAATTGCAGGACTTGCCTATTTTCTTACAAGAAATTTCACAAAGGCCGCATCGACTTTGCTTGTAGACTATTCCTGCGCAATGAAGCTTTCCGCTCCAATCTGTGTTCTTTCAGCAATGCGCGACTGTGCCCGGAATGGAATTCTTGCTAAAGGCGGAAAATTTCTTGAGGACTTTGCTCAGGCGGACACAATTGTATTCGACAAAACTGGAACTTTGACAGAATCAAATCCAGTTGTAAAAGAAATTCTCGTCTTTGGAAACAGAAATGAAAACGAAGTCTTAAAACTTGCCGCCTGTCTTGAAGAGCACTTTCCACATTCACTTGCGCGCGCAGTTGTAAACGAAGCTTCAAAGAGAAAATTAAACCACAAGGAAGAGCATACAAAAGTTGAATATATTCTTGCCCACGGAATTGCATCTAGCCTCGGCGGAAAAAAGCTCCGCATAGGAAGCGCGCATTTTATTTTTGAAGATGAAAAAATTCCGCTTCCAAAAAAAGCAGAAGAATGTATAAAAGAAAACACAGACTGCTCTCAGCTTTATTTTGCAATCGATGGAGAACTCGCTGCAATTATTCTAATAGAAGATCCGATTAGAAAAGAATCCGCTGAAGTGATTCAAAAGCTAAAGGACTTTGGATTCAGAAATATTATAATGATAACCGGCGACAACAAAAACACAGCAAAGAAAGTCGCGGAAAAAACCGGCGTAACAGAATTTCTTGCAGAAGCCTTGCCAGACACAAAACTTTCGCGCATTGAAAAACTCAAAAGCGAAGGACATAAGGTTGTTATGGTTGGAGACGGAATCAACGACTCTCCTGCACTTTCAGCCGCGACAGTCGGAATCGCAATGGGAAACTCAAGCTCCATTGCAAGTGAAACCGCAGACATTATACTTCCAGACGACGGACTCGCCTCGCTTCCTGTTCTGCGGAAAATCAGCCGGAATCTCATTTCAAGAATCAACGGAAACAACAGCGCGATAATCGGAATAAATTCAGCGCTTATTGCAGGAGGGCTTGCAGGCGCAATCACACCACAAGCAGCGGCACTTCTCCACAACAGCTCAACGGTTGCAATCAGCCTGAAATCCATGGGCTCATTAGAGTAGGAGCAAAAATGATTATATCAAGTTTTTTCCCCGGAAGAATCCGCCTGAGAAATGAAGTTTTTAAAGACGATGATATTTTTTCAGCACTGTATTCAGCGGCCGGAAACCATCCCTCCATAAAAAAAATCGAGCGAAATGAAAAAACAGGCAGCGTCCTTATAGAATATATTCCTGAGGAACTTCCGATGGAAAAACTGCTCAGTCTAAAAAATGAACTGCTCTCGCTGGGAAAGCTCGCGGAATTCTACAGCAAAAAAAACAAGCCAGAGATTCTAGAAAAAATCAAAGAAATCAAAAACAAACTGTGAAGTCCTGGCCGGCAATAATTTCTGAAAAAAAAGAATCATTGCACTAGTTGTCCGGAAAGCTCAATCTCCGAAGATTTTTTATTTTTTGAAAAGCAGTTCCGCAAGATGAATTCCTTTTACACCGCCGGCAAGAAGTCCTTCAAGGCAGTAGTGGCAATAACAGATGACTGTTTCGGTTTTGTATTGCTTGCAGTATTCTTTCATAATCTGAACTTGCTCTTCTTCGGAATGTTCACGGAACAAACCTTCAGCTCTTTCTTTATAATGAACAGGCGCAAGCTGCGGATTTCTTTCAACCTGCGGTCTGTATAATGATTTTCCGCAGAAATTTGATTTTTCCCGGTTCAAAGGAATCTCAATGTAATCGATGTGCATTTTGGAAAGAAGGCTTCTTACCGCATTATGAGTAGCAGGTCTATCACACATTCGCCAGCAGTCCTGAATCGTAGCACAAAGACCGGAATAATTTGGAAATGAAAAATTTTCATCTGAATCAACTAGCTCCCACAGAGAATGAACACTTTTTACCTTGCGCCATTCTTCAGCAATATTCATGCAGTTCGGACACAACGACCAAATGGAATCTTCCGGAGTAAAGACATGGCTTTGAGGAAGCGAACGCCACTTTTCTGCGAGTTCACCTTCTGGCATTTTTTCCTCGTACAGTTTTTCTTTCCAGCCAGGAACACAGCAACGGACAGTCTGCATTTTGCCTAACGAAGCGACATAATCTTGAATTTTGCTGCTTAGCTCAGGATATTTTGCAGTGAACATACAGCTTGCAATATAATAATCCATAATCATTTTCCTCTTTGTAAATGATATTCTACAATGAATTTCTAGAATTTTCTATTATTCAGATTTTCAATATCCGTTGCAGGTGCTGGCGTTTTTCTCAATGAACAAACTTCTCTGAACAAATCACAATTTCTTCCACTCCTCTTTTGTGATTACATTTGTATGACAGATGCGAACTTCATTCATCAGCGGAAGAGGTCATATTCGAGCTGAACATCACACGGTTCTTCTTCAGCCAGCTTTTTGTTGATTTCTGTTGCATGAACACATCCCATTGCCTTGTAGGCTGCCTGGCTTTCTTTTGAAGAATGTGCTGAAATATACAATTTATCTGCGCCTAACTTTTTTGCTTCCTCGCAAGCCTGACTAAAAAGTGCTTTTCCGATTCCTTTCCCACGGTATGGTTCGGAAACCTGAAATCCCACCAGCTGCACATATTTTGCTGTATTTCCGAATATGTTGTGCGATACCGTAATAAACCCAACAACCTGCTTGCCGTCAAACGCTCCGATTGCAGTCTGATTCTTTTCCATATTCAATGCCACATCTGCCGCGATTTTTTGGCACTGTTCCACCGACCAGTTTTCTTCA
Organism: uncultured Treponema sp.; assembly: GCA_964607295.1. GTDB lineage: Bacteria > Spirochaetota > Spirochaetia > Treponematales > Treponemataceae > Treponema_D. The sequence continues at coordinate 15,833 of CAZSJX010000024.1, forward strand.
AATTCTATCGGAACAAGTTTCCATTGCCCATCCACATTTCGCCAACATTCTTTTACTTGCTGATGCCTCACAAAATTCTTTAGTGAATGTTCGTTAAAATTTTCATTGTTCAGTTTTTCATAATGTATTGTCATAATTCTTTTTCAGTTTTCTTCCTTCTCGTTGGAATTCTCTCGGCTATCATCATCAAAATACCTGCTGCTAATAATAAACGAACTGCCTTTTCTAACATATTGTTTTTTCCTAGCTGCCTAATTTTCTCTGCAAATTATTTCAATTTATAGTTTTTGAAAATATGAATTTAATACCCCATAGCCTTATATACTCTTTGTGCTTTTTCTTCTCCAACCAGACCCTTTAGGAGTAAAAATGCAACATCTGAAGCTGTCTCAGGACAAAAACTTGTAATAACATTCTTATCAACAACAATTCTCTGATTGGAAACTACGTTCACTCCAAATTCTTCCAGCTGCTTTTGTCTATAGCCTCCTTTCAGGTGATATGTTGTCGCATTTCTTCCTTTCATTATTCCGCTTGCTCCAATTGGTAATGCTCCAACACATATGCTTGCTATGATTTTTTCTTGCCTGTCAAATTCACGAATTAGATTTAAGCACTTGACATTATATGCGTCTTCATAAAAGCCAAATTCCTCAAAACCTCCCGGGATTGCCAGCGCATCATATTCATCTATATTTATTTCATCTATTAATTTATCAACGGTAATTGGTATACCAAAAGTAGAAACAACTACTTTTGTAAAACCGCATGTTGTTATTTGTACATTAAAATTAAAATCATTACGAGCCCACCCCATAATATCCACAAACGGGGCAAATTCCATTGTTTCAAAGCCTTTACAACATAATAACAATACTTTCATTATTTCTCCTATAGTTGTTTTTTTATCATTCTATAAGTGCAAAATCCAATACGGACGATTTACAACAATCCGGATATATCTTTCGCAATCCGCCAATCAGCCTCTTTCAATCTGATTTTGATACATCAGCTTTCCTTTCAAAAGTCTGATTTTCATCATTATAAAACGGAAACATTTTTTGGCAAAATGTTTATTTCATTCTGAAGGTTCGAAAGAAATCTTCCTGCGTGGGCTCCGTCCATCTGCGTGTGATGAAACTGAAAAGAGAGCGTCAAAAAGAACTTAAAAAATTTCTTTTTGTATCTGCCCCAGATAATAAACGGATTGTTGAAAATGCCGCTGTTCATTCCGACTGCTCCGTCAATTTCTGTATCAATGATAGCCGACGTGCCGATGACCATGCTGCTTTCAGATAAATCTCTGTCCGTGCAGGTTTCCGCAACAAAAGCGGTATGATTCAGATACTCCGCGTTGAATTCGTTCAACAAATCATTCTGGCTGATGTCGCAGGAGCTGACTTCGCCGCGCTTGTTTTTGACAATCGTATTTACCGCGAGCGCGTCATATTGAATCAGCTTGTCGCCCACAGGAAGAAGATAAAATTCTTTTACAGTTTTCGCAGCCTTTCCGATGCAGTAATCCATCAGCATATTGAACTTCAAATGATTTCTTTTGCTGACTCTGACAAGGTTTGTAACATCAAAAGTTTTGAAAAAAGTTACCATCGGATTTGGAGCTTTCATCCAAAGTTCGTACGCTGCGGCTCGGGTTGTTTCTTTCGGTTCGATAGCGGTCGGTTTCATTCTGCGCTCTCCAACGCTTCAATATTTCCAGACTGAATGGCAGAAATATTCCGCCTGATTTTTTCTTCGTTCCAATCCCACCAGCGCAATTTTTCAAGACGTTCAATTGTGGCATCGTCAAAACGGCGGCGAATCGGCTTTGCAGGGATTCCTCCGACAATCGTATAAGGCGGCACATCCTTAGTTACCAAGGCGCGAGTTCCGATAATTGCTCCGTTTCCGATTTTCACGCCCGACATAATAACCGCCTCATAGCCAATCCAGACATCATTTCCGACAACGATATCGCCTTTGTTGTCCCATGCGTCCCGGATATTTTTTGCGTCAAGCGCCCATTCGTCAAAGAAGATTGGAAACGTGTAAGTTGAAAGCGACTTCATCGAATGATTTCCGCTTGTGAACATAAACTTCGCCCCACAAGCAATCGAGCAGAATTTCCCGATTTTCAGCTTGTCGCCGTTAACCGGATAGTGATAAAGCACATTGTTCTTTTCAAAATCGCACGGGTCATTTACGAAATCGTTGTAGATTGTGTAGCCGCCCACTTCAATGTTCTGTCCTTTGACAACGTCCTTCAGATAAACAATCTGCTTATCGTTCGGACGTGGATAAATTTTATTCATCGTATTTCTCCTCAAGTTTTGATTTGATTATTTTGATTTTTTTTCAAGATTACTGCAGAAATGAAACTGCGGCTCAAACTGTAATTTCAATCTGATTCTGCTCTACGGAAACTATGCAGCTTTCGTAATAGCCGTCGCCGGTTGTTCTCGGTCCGCTGACAACTTCGTAGCCGTCATTTTTTAACGCCGCAGTCAAAGCATCTACATTTTCTTTGCTTCCGACGCTAAATGCAATATGCGCATATCCGGTGCGGTTCGGTTCCTTTGGCGAGTCTGACATTTCCGGCTTGTTCATAATCTCAAGGCGCGCGCCATCATCAAACGAAAGAAAGTATGAGCGGAAGTCCGTTCTTGGGTTGTGGTAACCGCAGTTTGATTTTGCCCCAAAATATTTCATGAAGAAATTTCTGGCTTCCTCCAGATTATTTACGTAAAGCGCGACGTGTTCAATTTTCATAATTCCTCTTCTCCTTAACTTCAACTTGATTATAATTTTATATATCGCTATTTTTTTACTCACTATAAAATTCAAAATTAGGATTATATAAATTCCGATTTGAACAAGAAAAGTCAATAGCTTGATGTAGTTCAATTTTTACATTTCCCATATTCGGGACTGTCCCGAAGTCCGTTCTGTAGAAAAAATAACATTCGGGAACATCCCGAACGCTGCATTTTTCATGGAATAAGATTCGGGGTCATCCCGAAAAGTGTTTTTGGCAAAATCCTTTCTTCGGGAAAATCCCGATTGCAGTTTCTAGCATACCGAGATTTCGGGAGCTTCCCGATTTATGACCAAGGCATTTCCTTTCGGGAAAAATTGAAGGAATGCAAATTTAAATTTTAATCAAACGCAGCTTCCCATTTTTCTGATTGCATTGCTTTAAAACACATCTCAATTTGTTCTTTATTATTTTTTTCTTCTGCAAGTTCTGGAAGCTCATCAATTCCAAAATAGCCAAAGCCGGTTGTTTCAATATTAGCTGTAAATTCACCGCCAGTCACTTCGCATTGCATAAAAATTTTGCAAACCTTGTATGCATAAATTGGCAGATTATGTTTTTCTCTGTCTTGAACGGCAATGACACGTTTTACAATAACATCAAGTCCCGCTTCCTCTTTGACTTCTTTTATCGTGTTCCCCTCTACGGAAATATCGACATCACACCATCCTCCGGGCAACGCCCATGTGCCATTTGCTTCATGAACCAATAATATTTTCCCGTCTTTAAAAATTGCAGCCCGTGTATCTATTTTAGGTGTCTGATATCCTACATCATTGCAAAATAAATTTTTCACTTTATCGGTGGATATTTCAGTTTTATAGCTTATCATTTCAGCAGAAATTTCTCGGATTCTTTCATATCGTTCTATATCAAATTTATCTTTTCCGTAAAATAAACCGCCTTGAGCAATAGCCTGTAATTCTACTGCCCATTTTAACCATTGCTCATTTTTGTCCATATTTTTATCTCTTTTGCGATTGCATATTCAATTGAACCGTCAGTCCAGCTGCAGCCAAGCCCCATAAGATTATCACGTCCATACAGTTTTGACATTTCGTCCCAGAACGCGCCAATCACTGCATACTGCTGTTCATTTTTGGTTGAAAAAATTCTTTTTATGCCTACAAATTTCATATAGCCTCGCAGATAATTTTGATTTGCAAAATTGATTTTAGTTTACAAAAAGGCATTTGCTGTTTCCTGACTTTTTATGCTTTTATTTGTTGGTCTTTAACTTTCAAAATATACTTGCCCGCTATGAATTTTCCATCAATTTAGAAATTGCTATTTGTTCATATCATCAATTAAACTTGCGGATTTTACTGTCATCTCTACCCAGCCCGGAACAAATCCGCTGCGCAGTGCGTTTTTGACAGATTTTAGATTCGACCAGGCGCAACAATAAAACGGAACCTTGCCACGCTCAAGAATTTCTATTGCCAGATTACTTGTTAATGAAGAAGCGATTCCCTGCCTGCGATATTCAGGTAAAACATCAACTCCGATTTGCCACATATCATCACAATCTGCGGAACAAGCTGCAAGTCCGACTAGTTTCTCGTTATCATAAGCGCCGATTCCCAAAACATCAAGCTGCTTTCTGTCTTTGCACAATGCGTTTCCCCAAGATGGAAGATACAAATCAGCAAAATCCTTTTGTTCCAACACCTTAAGCTGATAGCTGCATTTTTTTCTTTTTAAAACATTAACATCAGGCAAAAAATATTCAGCCATAAAACAGACACGGAATCCTTTTTCTTTCATTCGTTCATCCAGCCAATGCAAATTAGGAGTTTCAAAACAATGATAGAACTCAAACTTATTTAAATATGTTTCAACAATTTCTCTGTATTCATCTTTTACAGACGCAACGATATTATTTCCATACGAAACTAAATTGCAGGCAATCGGCTCTTTATAATATTTTCTTGCCGCAGGTCCAAGCTCAGACTTTACAAACACATTTGTGTCCATAAGAAAATCAGAAGCCTTAGCGTTAAGGTCTTTTGCGGATTGTTGCATTGCAATTTCAAGGATTTCTTTATTTGTCATAATTTCTCACATTTTCCGACGCAAACTTCGTTCATCAGCGGAATGATATAAATTTTATAGCATCTTGTTTTCTTTGTAACATTCAAATATATAGTTTGGATTTTCGTAATAAACGCTGCTATTGTAGTCGTCAATCTTGGGGCTGATAAAGGAATTGTAAACTTCTATCAGTGCCTCAATGATTTCGATTTTTTTATCAGCTGCGACCATTTTTATCAGACGCTTGTATACCTTGCCTATATCCCAATAAGAAGGAATTGCATATCCACAATCAGCGACATTATCGAATTCTCCGGGAACAATATCCGCGTCTTTGATAAACTCGTCACTTATCTTGTCGATATTTTCGCAGTGGTACACATCCGCAAGGTCATAAATTTTGCTTATTCTGACTTTTCCAAGTTTATTGACTACTTCTGAACGAATATTTTTTGTTTTACGAGCAATATATTCAATCAAACTACAAGTGAAGAAAAGGTCATTGTCTTTTTGCGATTCTCTTCCTTCTCCAACCATTAATGAACCTCCTCAAATCCTCGATAAGACAGACATTTTAATGCTTTATCTGTGCAGAATACAATCTGATGTGTTGGATATTTGAATTTTGCTAAAATCCAGAACTGCTCTCTCGTAATAGTTCCGTCTATATAATCTGATACATAGGTATAGATTTGGTCATCTGCCATAGCACCAATCACAATATCATAATCATGGGAGTGTCCGCTTCTACACGCAACAATAAAATCAAGCCACTCTTCTGTCATTTCCTTGAATTCTAAAACTTTCAGTCCGGACGAAATTCTTACATCATATATCGACACAATTTTTGTATTATATCGCCTAGCCCATCTTTGAGCCTGCTCTTTTATAATTGTACAATAAAAACCTGTGCCAAAATCTTTTGTATTCCTACTAACTCGTATCTCCGGTTTTTTAACTGTTAACGAATTCAAATACATTTGAGGTAGTAAAGTTTGGTATGCAATTTTCCAACTTTCACAATACACTTTTCCTATACCGGCACAATCGCTTTGAAATGCTTCTCGTATTTTATACATCTTCCTACCTCACAAGCACCATCAACTTATACATCAAAATCCTCAGTCTTCAAATCACAATAATATCTGCCGCTTCTAGCAGTAAATTTCAACACACAATAGTCGGGATCTGTAACTCCCTTTTTATAAAAAATGGTATCTCCTCTTCTCCAAATCATATTCTTTGTTTCTTGGTCTGCAAGCACTTCCATTTTTCCGACCAACATAACGCCAGTATACTTTAAGAATCCCTTATGGTAAAAATAAATACTGGCATTGGAATTGTTTTTAAATTGCTTTACTCTAAGAGATGACGTATTGGTAGAAAAATAAAATTCTTTTAATCCATTCATTTTTCTCGGTTTCAGCATAGCTTTTATATTGGGACAACCATTTTTATCAACAGAACATATAAAACTTACCTTCTGCTTCTTAATAAACTTTTCTATCCTGCTCAATTCCATATCATATACCTCAACTCACTTGTATTTATTGTATAAATTATTCTTCTCACTCATATATTTTCTTATTTCATCCATTGTTAATATCGCTCTCTGCAACAAAAACAGATGCCTTTTTATCGCTTAGTATATTTTTAAATGACTGGAGAAATAATTCTTTTTGTGGATTGAATGAAGTAGCAAAAACCTCAACCAATTCAAAAATACTATCCAAATCTTATCTCGTTGCTTTTTTATCCATTTTGTCATCTACATTTTGTATTCTTATTCATCTTCTAAACAATTTGAAGTTTACAATTTCTTTTTCATACAAATTGAATCAGGCATATCTTTATATTGTCCATAATTTGGAATGACTTTATATCCAATTTTTTTATACAATGCCATTGCCGCAACAAGTGGTTCACCGGATTCCAAAATCAGATAACGGTATCCCTGTTCTTTTGCAGCATTTTCTAATAATACCATTAGTTTGTTTGAAATACCTTTGCCCCTATACTCCTGCTTAATAAAAACACGTTTTACTTCCGCACACTCATCATCATACTTTTTAAAACTAGCACATCCAACTGGAATATCATCATCATACGCAACAATTACATTGCGAATATCATCAAGCTGATTATATGGGATATATTCTGCTCGGTTCTCCTCTCCACCAACAAGTTCGTTTAAAAAACTATCCAAGCTGTGACATAATTCAATAAAATCAAAGTTACCACCGTCAGTATATTCAAATTTCATTCTTATAAGTTCCTCCGTCAAATATCAACTTTAACACTCTCTCAGAAATTTTTGTAATTGTTCTACAAACTGTCCTATATGCAATCCATCAACAAAAGAATGATGTGCCTGTACAGAAATTGGAATCATAACTTTTCCATCTTTATCATAGTATTTTCCCCAATCAAAAAGAGGTGTTGCATTATCCTTCTTTCCAGAATTTGTATGTGATATATGAGTGTATGTAACCCACGGCATAGGCGAACATTGAAAAACATCATTTCCTAGTGGTCCTGTAAAATATTCTTTCTGAGCATCTGCTGTTTTTGATGCCAATTCACAGTATTCCTTCAAATCATCTATCATCGGAACATTTACTACCTTAAATAAATCGGTTTCCTTATTCAAATAAGTAAAGGCGGTATCTATTCTATCATAAAGAACCACTTGTCCGTCTACAAAACGATAACGAAAGGCTTCTATTTCGTTTGCGCATTTGCATACCGCATATACCATAGCCAATGTAAACAATAGCCCCCATATTTTCCCATGAAGCCTATCGGAGAACTATTTGTGACTTCTAT
>CAZSJX010000025.1:0-22974 GCA_964607295.1 uncultured Treponema sp.
AAGAGGGCTGGAGAGCCCCAAAAATTAATTGTCTTATTGACAATAATCATAGGAGAAAACCATGAAAACAGCAATTATTTTTTATTCACGCCACCACGAAAACACAAAAAAACTTCTGGAGGCAATTAAAAATGCTTCCAGCGACGAAATCGACCTTTTTGACATTACAGAATCCGCGCCGCAAAATCTTGAAAAATACGACAGAATCGGCTTTGCTTCCGGCATTTACTATTCAAAATTTGAAAAGCGCGTCCTAGAATTCGCAAAAAACAACACTCCGGCCGGGAAAAAAGTATTTTTCATCTACACTTACAGTGCAGAAAGAAATGGCTACACAAACGCAATCCGCGAGGCACTTTCCGGCAAAAACGCAAAAATTCTAGGCGAATACGGCTGCCTTGGCTTTAACACTTTCGGCCCGTTCAAGCTCATCGGCGGAATCGCAAAGAACCACCCGGACAGCACAGACATCAGCGGCGCAGTTTCTTTCTATAATAATCTGGAGAAATAAGAATGAAATTTCGGAGAGAGCGGAAAATGGGGCGGGATAAAATCACTTTATAAAATGATGAGAAATTTTTCCCCTAATAGAAAATTCTTTTCCATGCATAACCAAAAACTTCTTGACAAATATGGGATTTATCATATATTTAAAGCATGGATGGTGAGTTTTTTGTAAAAAAAATAAAAGCGTAGGCAGATTTACAGTTTGTGAAGATTTTTGGCGATTGAATAACTTAAAGTGCGGAGCACCCGAATTAATACAAGCGAAGCGCGAGCCAAATCCATCTGAGCAAATTGGAAATATGCCGAAAGCGTTCTTTCAGAATTTGCAAAAAACTCGAAATTCATGCTAACTAGAGTTTTATATTTTTTCTTTGTGGGTAAAAAAATCATTCTTACAAATGGATTTGTCAAGAAAACCCAGAAAACTCCAAAAAAAGAACTGGACTTGGCAAAAAAATATCGTGCTGAATACAAATCCAGAGGAGAAAAAAAATGACTGATTTTGATGAATATGTTGCCAATAAACTTAAAAATCCTGAATTCAAGGCTGAATATGATGTGCTTGAGCCTGAGTTTGCGATTATTCAGGCGATGATTGACGCACGGCGGGAAACAGGTCTTACGCAAAAAGAACTTTCCGAAAAAACCGGAATCAACCAGGCGGACATCAGCAAGCTTGAGCGGGGAAATGCCAACCCTTCCCTAAAAACATTGAAACGCCTTGCCGCCGGAATGGGCCGTACGCTAAAAGTTGAATTTGCACGGAATTAGAAACATTTTTCTTTCTGTTAACAATATTTTGAAACGTTGCGGTAAAAACAACAAACCTCGATGCACAAATCATCTTTAAAATGATGCAAAATTTTGTTTTGTCTAATAGAGAATTCTTTATTTAATGTTTTAACTAAGGAAATATGTTATAATACAAAACAGGAGGACTCAATATGTATATAAAAGATGGAATTTGCTATGCAGGTGAATTAGTTCCTGAAATTAAAGTTTCTTCTATAAAAATCCTTGATGATGGAATTCTTCTTGTAGATTTTTCTACTGGTGAGACACGTCTTTTTGATGTAACTTCATTGCTTAATAAAGGCTCTGTTTTTGCTCCTTTAAAAGATGAACAAAACCGAAAAACTGCAAAAGTAACACATGGTTTTGTTTCCTGGCTTGATGGAAAAATTGATATTGCACCTGAAACCTTATATTCGGAAAGCTATAAATATTCCAAAGAAGATTATGCCTAGGAGAACACAATGCCAGAGCTAAGCCGTTTCGAAGGTATGATTATATACCTTTTATTTCGTGATAACAAAGAACATAATAAACCTCATGTACATGTATACTATGGTGAGTATAAAGCCGCAATCGGAATTGACGGCGAATTATTAGCTGGGAAATTACCAATCCGCCAATTAAAAATAGTAACAGGATGGTTAGCACTTCATGAAGAAGAAGCATACGCTGCCTGGAATCTTGCTGTTAGCGGTGAACATTTTGAAAAAATCCCGCCTCTAAAATAAATATCTTTAATAAAATTTTCTGCGCAAAATCTTTTAAAAGCAATATATACTTAATTCACCTGCCATCAAAAAGCACAGAAAGTCAAGAAAGCGCCGTCGCGTTCTGTTAGGCTGTAGGTGCAGAAAGGGGAAAAGAATGAACTGGATTCAAGGCGTTCAGCGGGCAATTGACTACGTGGAAGCGAATATAATGGAAGAAATTGATTTTGAGGAAGTCGCAAGGCAGGCATACTCTTCTTCGTTTCATTTTCAAAGGATATTCGGGATTCTGTGCGGCTACACGCTTGGCGACTACATCCGGATGCGCCGTCTTTCTCTTGCGGGCGAGGAGCTTTCAAGAGGAAATGCGAAAATCATTGACATTGCGATGAAGTACGGATATGACACTCCGGAAAGTTTTTCGCGTGCCTTTGCGCGTTTCCACGGAATTGCTCCAAGCGAGGCGAAGCACGGCGGCAAGGTCAGAACGTTCACTCCCATTTCTGTAAAACTTACACTAACTGGAGGCTGTAAAATGGATTACAGAATTGAAAAAAGAGAAGCGTTTCAAGTTGTCTGCAAAAGAAAGCGCGTAGGAAAACCGCAGTCGGCAAATTCAACTCCCGACATCACCGCAATGTGGAAGGAATTCGGCGAGGACGGAACAATGCAGCGGCTGATTTCATATCTTCCGGAAAAAGCGGTTATGAAAGGACTGCTGGGGATTTGCTTTTCCTCAGAACTGAACGCAAAGCAGTTCCCTTATGGAATCGGCGTGGAATACGACGGAAGAAAAGTTGACAGCGACCTTGAAATCGTTACAATTCCAGCGCACACGTATGCAGTTTTCACAAGCAAAGGCAAAATGCCGGACGCATTTATTGAAACCTACAACCGGATTGTCACGGAATTCTTTCCGCAGACCACACAGTACGAATACGCCGAAAACGTAGAGTTTGAAGTCTACTCTTCCGCGGACACATCAGACCCAAACTACCACTGTGAAATCTGGATTGCCGTGAACGAAAAGCCGGAAAAATAAAAAAATGACAAAAACAAAGCGAAGTGCGCTGAAAAACAGGTGCATTTTGCTTTGTTATATGAAATGAGGCATATTGTGTTGAAAAAATACAGGCACTATGTGAAAATTGTAAAATATATATAATAGAACGAAGTGAAAACCGCCGTTTACCCCTTGACTTTCAAACTTTTCAAATATTCTTTGGTTTCGGGCGAGATTCTTCTGCTTTCGAGAGCTTTCTGGATTGCCTTGTTGTGAGTCCACGGGTCGAGCTGCTTGTTCTGGATGTACGGAATCGCCGCGTCATACTGCTTTACAAGCGCAACGCTGAAATACCAGGCGGCCGCCATTTTTATATAGAACTCGTCTGATTTTACGTCCGCGACCAGCTGAAGCATTTCGGGTTTGAACGCATCGTCAAGGTAAAATCCAAGCAAAGTTACGATTCCAAAGCGCACGGTGTACGTTCTGCCGCTTTTGAGCCAGCCCTTCACTTTTTCGTAGACCAGCGGCAGATTTTTTTTGAAGATTTTGGGAGAAAGCATATCGCAGGTCGCCCAGTTATCAACAAACGGAAGAAAACGCTCCAGCTCCGCAAGAAACTGGTTGATGTCATTCGGAAAAATCAGGGAGAGCAGCGCGCCGTGCAGATTGTTTTCCTCGTAGTAAAAATGCGGAAGCTCCTCCAGAAACGCCCTTGCCTCCGGCATTTTTGCCGCCTTTTTCGCAAAGTCACGCAGAGCCGGAGTCCGCACGCCGATAATTTTTTCAGCCGGAACATTCGGAATAAGCTTCGCATGAAACTCGCGGTAACTGTCATCTTTCAGCTCAAAAAGAGCTTGGGTAAGCGGATTTAAAGGCATTTGGGTTGGCTCCTAGTTGATTTTGTTCATATTGTCAAAAGCTGGTGGAAGATTTTCCCTAGCTGCTCTTAATTTCATCTATTTTTTTTGAATCTATATATTCATACAAAAATAGCGGAAAAGCATTTAGAATAGCAATTTCATTTTTCTTTTCGATATATTTCTCAATTTGACTTTTGAATATATTCTGTTGACAAATTGATTCTTTGTTTCTTGGAAGTGAATAAGAATCTGTGCAAATATAATTAGCTTTTTTAAGATTCATTTCTTTTATGCAAAGCCAGTTCTTGCTGATTTTATCCGCGCGCTCTTCATCTTCAGATTTTTTTAATTCTCCTGATTTATTCAAGTCATAGCAAAGAAATTTCAAATTCTTGTCATCACAAAATTCATTTACTTTTTGTTTAAATGCTCCATCTATAAAAACATCCACGGTATAATCCTTATAGTTTTCATCTGGCAGAGGCCGCTTGAAATATCTGTAAGATTCAATCATTGGATAATTGATAAATAGTTTAATTCCTGCCCTTTCTGTACCTATCTGTGTACTATTGAAAAAATTTAAAAGCTCAGAAATCCTTTTGTTTTGCTCTTCAACAGAAAGCTTATTAAATGAATCAACTGGTTTTATATCATAATCAAAGAAAAGAAAAATTTCTGAAACTTCATAAGAATGTTTAATCTTATCAAGACCTAAACATTCTTTATGATTAGCGGCCGCATCTTCCTTTAGGACATTAATAATATCAATATTCTCAAAAGGATTTTCCTCAGTTTCATCATCAGAATAAGACTTTATCGTGTTGTACAAGGAAAAAATGTTATTGCAAAAATAATGCAATATTTCTTCTTCTCGAAGTTCAAACTGAAACAAATCTTTCAAGGTTTTGTACAAGCGCGGCTCATCATCCTTGCCTTCAAAAATAAAAAGAATCATTTGCCAAATGTACCGCCCCTATAAAGTTTTTCAAGATTATGGCCAAAACGAAGTTCTTTTACTGTTGCATTATGAGCATTAACTATTCTATCTTTTGTGCAGATATAGTAGCAGTCTGGACGAAGCAAATCATTTGTAAATATTGAAGTATTATGAGTCGTAAGCAAAACCTGGCAATTATATGCCTTTAGTTTCTCAATAATAAAATACGAAAGCTCAAAATGATAAAAAGCATCAAATTCGTCAATACACACAAAGGAAGGACATTTTTTTGAATCAGCTATATCCTCAAGCCAATAATACAAAAGCAAAAGAGAACTCATGCCTGATGAACATGCAAGCTCGAACGAAATTCTGTTGTTTTCGCCATACTTAATCAACAGCTGCTCAGTACCGTTTATTATCCTGTGGTCAAGTTCATCTTCAAAGCCTGCATCCCTAAAAAACTGCTGCAAATCATTAAAATGACCTGCTTTTACAATTTTCTGAATCAATGACTGCCCAAAAGACGGAGTATAGCCAATGAACTCTCTCCTTTCCAAAGACCAGAACAGAAGCATTTTATTTACAAAAGAATAGAATTCATTGAATATAGAATTTTCATCATTTTCTTCAAGAAGAATATTTGACTTTACAAATCTAACCGCAGAAAAATTAAGCTGCTTTAGCGAAATATTTATATTCTCAGCGCCTTTTAAATTTATTTGCAAAGCGTTTCCGTTTTTCATGCGGTCATATTCTATCAAAGTATTATTATCAATAGTAAGCTTTTCTGAAACCAACTGCCTGAAATCAGTTTTTGAATATGAGTAAACAACTTCCGTATTTTTCAATAAAAATTTATATTCAAAAGTTACAAGCGGATTTGCTGATATTCTGTTCTTATAGTTTGCGTAATTAGCAGTATTTACAAAATTATCCGTAAGAGTAGATACAATATCAAAAATAGCAAGTCCTAAGGATGATTTGCCGCTAGCATTCTTGCCATACATTACGGCTGTTTTTACAATACCATTGCTAACAGCTTCTGAATTGAATTCATAGTTTCCTGTTGCAGAAAAATCAATAGTCACAGGCTTATCAAATGCCTTAAAATTACTAACCGTAAATGATTTCAGCATATTATACCTCTATAATAAATTATAATATTTTATCGGCAGAAATTGCAACTATCGTAAAAAAATTACGGTTATAGTTTTTTACAATAGCTGCACAACAGGAATAGAGGCACTCTTTCTTTCACAAACTACTTCTTTACAGCTTCTTTTGTAGCTGCAATCTTCTGGTCGGCATAAAGGACGACATCTTTTATTACGAGTTTCTGAACTGCGCTGATGAATGTTTCCATTGAGGAATAGTCTGGCTTGCCGTCTTTTTCGGGAAGCATGAACATATCTTTTTGTATTTTCTTATTGCTTATGCTGTCGCCCCAAGAATAAAGATGCTGTAATCCTTTCCTTATGCAAGTTGCCAAATACAAGTGATTTTTTTCTGTTCGCAAATCATTTTCTTTTAGATAGAGAGCAAGATTATGGCTGTCATTTGAGAAAAAATCACTTTTTTGATAACTTACCACAAAAGTTTTACCGCCAATAAAAATGCAATTCCCCCTCGTCAAGATAATCAGCATTAAAAGAGATGTATGAATTTATGCTGTTGTTTTCTGCGCTGGCACAAAGATATGGAATTTTTCCGCTGCCTTTTACAATTTCATTTGAAAGAATATTATGCGTATTTTTTATATTGAAAACATCTGTAACTTTAAACTCCTTCCACTTCAATTCATTGAAGTGCGCGAGAGCTTCGCTCTCGCTTTTCGACAACTCGTAGTTGTCGAAGCCGCTTACCTTTAGGTAAGCGGCCAGTTCGCGTATAAACGACTCCATAAAATCAAAGTCTATTTCGCCGGAGGAAGTTATGGGGAGAGTAATACTCTGTTCTGAAATTACATCAATACTGAAACTTGAACTTCCCCAAGAAAAATTAGAAAAGGCTTTTGTCATTTCAGTAATAAAAAACATCGAATTCAATTTATTGAATCGTTCATTTTTAGGTTTTAGAATTTTTATTTTATCGCCTGTGAAATAAGGTTTTTCTTGATAAAACATCGTTGCAGTATCTTGTCCAAAAGAAATTGTATTTCCAGCATTCAGATATTTTTTATCTTCATTTAAATAGCCTTTCATTCCATTATTTAATGCTGTTCGGACAATATATGGATGCCCATTTTCAGAAAGTTGAACTTTGTTTGCATCAAATCTTTTCTTATAAGAAAGTATCTCAAACAGCTCCCCAACCTTAAATTCGCCCCACCTGACATTTTTCAGTTTTTCGTCAAGCAGGGCATTTATTTTCCCAGGCGTTTTTCTCCGTCTGTGACTGTGCTGTTTTCGTCATCAAGACCGGCATTGCTCTTTATGATATTCTGAACTTCCCACGCCAAATAGTCGGCGACAGTTTTCTTAAAGTCAGCAAGAGCAGACTTTGTATCAACAGGCGTGCTTTGGTTCCAGTCCGCGCCGTTTTCAGGGTCAATTGTTCCTTCATAATAATCACTTTCATGCAAATAATGTAGCTTCTTCTTTCCAAACTTAACCAAATCAACAAGTTCTGTGTAACGCTCTTTAGCATGGTCAGTGTCCCGCAGATTCACACTCGCCTTTTTTCTGTTTGTGCGGCTATAGCCGTCTTCTGAAAAATCAATGAACTTTACAACAGAATCCCTTTCGTGCGGAAGTCCGACTTGAAACACATAAACATTTGTCTGAACGCTGGACTTTCCAACAAACAAATCAATCGGCATTTTTATGCTCGCAAGCAGTGTTGAATGTTTTAAAATAGATTTATTGTAAGAAACAGCTTTTCCGCTTCCTGCGCTGTTCTGTATGATTATTGCCGCATAGCCTGAATTCATCATTGAAAGGGCTTTGTCAACAAATATCATTCCGTTTCCGCTAGCAGAATAAGGAGGATTCAAAACAAAAGCTGTAGCTGGGAATTTCTCATCTGTTTTTCCAAATCCATAGTTTCCTTCAAAATCTTTCAAAGAATCTCTATTTAAAATATTGGAGCTGCCATCTCCCATCAAAATCATATTCAAGATTGCAAGCATATAGATTTCAGGAAGAACTTCAAGACCCAAAAGCTGTGTAGCTTTTATTTCCGCCTCTTTCTTTGCAAGCTCCTCAGGACTTTTTATTTTCGACTTAGCGTCGTTAATCATCTCGTTCATTGCCGCAACAAGAAGTCCCGCCGAGCCTGTCGCAAAGTCCCATACGTAGCTGTCTTTATTCACGCGGCATAGTCTTACTAAAAGAGTTCCCACATACGACGGTGTCAAAACAACATCATTCAGCTTGTCCTGCGTAAATCCGAGCCAGTTATACATCTCGTTAAAAAGTTTTCCTGTGAAGTCCGTTGTAACTCCAATTTTGTAATAGTAGCCCAAATCATCAAGTATTTTAGTAAACACACGCTTAAGCTGGCTTTCACCATTTTCAACCTTGTTTATATTGCTGTTTGTGAGAGTGTTTTGAAGCGTGCGGTAGATTAAATCTTTTTTTTCCTGAGGAATAGGTTTTTCATTTAAAAAAGCGTTTATTTTTCGTAGAATTATATCGCCATCCATGTTTCCCTTTTCAGTTGAACTTTTTAATTCCGATTTTTCAAGCGGAGAAATCTTATATGAATCCCCCTGATTTTTTCCAGGAACACCAATGGTCGCAATTATTGAAGCGGCAACAGATAAACCCTGTCTTTTTCGCTGAGATTCTTTTCGTTCTGATAAATGTCGTTGTTAAGCCGCACAAGGCTTTGCTGAATTTCTGTATCCTGCTTTTCCTTTAAACGCTCTGCTTCCTCTGGTGAAAGCTTTGATTCTTCGATTTTCTGCAGAAAGTCATCAAAATGTTCTTTTGAAAGAAATGAAAAATCATCATAGCTTCCAATTTCCTGTCCGTAGCCGTTATTCAATTTTGAAACATAATAAACACCGATTCTATGCTGAAGATTTTTATTTTCATCTTTCCAGCCTGTCATTCCAACGGCAATAATTTCATCATAGTCTGTAAAATGCAAAAGTGCGTCGGCATAATGAACCGCTCCGTTCACCGCATAGAAATTGATATTCTTATAGTTAGGCTCGTTTCTTTCTGTCTTGTTTTCTACAATTCCATTTGAATCAAGTTTTTCAAGTTTATCTTTATAGCCTTTATATTCAATCAGAATTGGATAATATTTTCCATTTTTTGACTGCAGAAGAAGTTTTGCATCAGGACGGTTTCCGCCGCTTCCTCCATTTTTTGAATAATATTCATTCAAAGCCCTGTCTATTTCTGAGTTAAGGCTTTCCTGCTCAAGTTTGTAGTCAAGATTATATTTTTTTAGCCAGCCACTTGCTAAATCCCTAATATTCGGTTCAACTGATTGTATTTTTTGCTTATTCTGTGCCATTTATTCTTTTCCTTCTATATAATTCAGAACACTTTTCATCTTTCTCTGAATTTTCATTTCTCATTCACGAAGTTTTTTCAATTGTACCACAAAAAAGCGCGGAAATCAGCACCAACTTTCCACACAAGCCTTACAGAATCTTTCATTCAGCCTTTCAGAATTATTCCGACAGTACATATTAATGTTTCAGACAGTACATTAGAAAGATTCGGACAGTACATCTAAATCATTCCAGCAGCACATTTAAATGTTTCCGATATAAAATCAAATGCGGCGATTTTTCCGCCGGTGCTAAGTTAAAAAGCACCTTATGTTTTATTGTTCCGTCTTAAAAGGCGGAACAAATATGCTTAATATTAAAACTATTAAAAATTCACTTATTAGTGATGAGTCAAAGGACGGATTCTGCGGAAACTACAGCATAAGCATAGTAACAAAGCCCGCCTCACCTGCTTCACCGCGAACATCGACTCGGAAATTATGGTGAAGCAGGAAAATTAATCTGAATAAAGGAACTGCCGCGGTTCTTTCCGGGGGATTTCAGGGAGGAAGGCGCGGCGGTGTTTTTTGAGACGAGTGGCTACCAGCTCCATGTTTTGTCTGAAAGAATATCTTCCACAATATACTCGAGATTTTTTCTGAATTCCGTATAAAAAATCTGTTTAGAATACATCATCCTGAGCATCTTGTACAGCCTGCATATTATTAAACTTATATTCAAGAATAATCCAGCCAGTCTGCGGATAATTTTTTGCAGATGCGTAAATAGAAACCTCAGTTAAATCATCTTTCAATTCATTTTTTGCTGATGATTCCCAAATTGCTGCATACATTCTTGAGCCATCCTCTAATGAGCGAACCCAATCTCTATCATCTGTATAAAGACTGTCTGATTCAATTTCATCAATAATCCTAGGTCTGCCATAAGTTTTTGAAATACGTTCCTTTATTTCTGAAAATGCATTTTGAATTTCAGTTCCATATCTATTTGTAGAAATATCATCACTTACTGCCCTTATTAAATACAGCCCCTCATCGTCATCAACAAAGGCAAGATAATGCTTAAAAAGAGGATGTTTTTTTACAGGGAAAACATAATAACAATCATCTTCGATGTGTTCTGGTTCCACTCCATCACAAGCTTCTGTCAAATCATCTAAAGACATACCCATTGAAAAACCGAAAGGAGCTGAAAATAAAAGAATCGGAGCAGACAAAAGAATCAACAATAAAAACAGCTTTTTCATTTAGAAAGACCTCCGTTAGTGTACTGGTAGTAATTATAATACATATTAGCCAAAAATCAATTTTCCAACTTTCAGCAGTAATCATCAAAGACAGGGCCGCCTGTCCATTCTTTATACGCATATTGGTTATTCTTTTCAGCCCTAATCTATCATTTTAATCTTATTCTCTGAGAGTGATTAGGTCTGTCAATAATAATATTGTCTATTTTTAGTTTCTGAATCCAGTTTAAAAGATTTGAAAGCATTTGCTTTACATCTTTCCGGTATGGTTTTGGCTCTTCTACTATAGAATCATGGAGCTTTTGAGTTAATTCACCAAAGAATATGCTTCCATTGTTTTCAACTAAAATGTTAAAAAGCCATTTATAGCAATTTGACGACATAAAAACATTTTTTACAGTTTCTATATTTCCATCAGTTATAAAATCCAAGAAATCAATTCTATCTCCGCTGCGGAAATTTACGTTTTCTGAGTCTGGCAAATCGTACGAAAAAAGAGTTTTTACTTTTGTGATAACCAGATTTTTGATCTCAGAACTCCATTCTAGATTTTTATTTATCATCATATTATTTTTCGCAAGTTCATATTGTTCTTTCAATGTTTTTATAATTTTTTCCGTAACTGCTATAGAATTGTCAAAAAGATTTTTTATTTTCTGAATATCACTCTGTTCTATTTTTACAAATGAGGCCATTTCATAATTGCCAGCGCCATTCATATCAAGACCGCTTGATGTCATATTTGCGCTTCCTGTAATTCCTCGGGAATTGTCAACAATATACGTTTTTGCATGAAGATCAAACCTTATATGAACTTTCCAGCCGCGCGACATACAATAATTAAGAATATCAAAGTCTGTAGCGCCAGAAACAATATCTAAAAGCCGGAATCTAACCAATATCCGTTTGTCAGAAACAACAGGATTGATATGAGCTTCCATTTTTTTTAAAGCGTCTAATTTGCAAAATGCAGAAATCAGCTGCACAGATTTTTGCGCAGCTGATAGTTCTGAATAAATTGCATCTAAAATTTCATTTGAAACCAAAATGCCCATAAAATTTATTTCTCTGTTGGATTTAACAATTCTTCTATATATTCATTAAGTCTGCTTTGCCATGTAGAAATAAGCTTGTCATTCTGTTCTTGCTGCTGTGGATTTGTTTTATCAACAGCACGTACAAATGAGGCAAGGAACAGTTCAAATGTAGTTTTAGAATTTTCATCTTCTGATACTTTTTCAAGAAATGAAGTATAGAATTTATGCGCAATATTTATAGTTATCAATTCTGTGCCTAAAGAAAATGAATAATCAAAAGCAGGTCCAAATTTTCCCAAATCTCTATATACAAAATTGACACTGTTGTTAAGAAAACGATAAATTTCTTCTTTTGATGGATTCTTTACACCTATACCGATAAGCGTAGACTTTCCCTCATCTTCGAGTTTTTCCATCGGCTTTGTTTTTTTTACATTGGAAGTCTCAGTATCACTATTATCATCAGCATTCTGTTCAACAGTATTAACAGTTTGTGTTGATGCCGGAATTCTTTCCTCAGGAAGATTTCTTGAACTTTTTCTTATCTCTTTATTTCTTTTATACATTTCCTTTATTGTGCTTGAAATTTCTCTGCTCAGTATATTCCAAATTGGTTCAAAACCGTCAAAATCCAGCAAATCAGAGTCTTCCGTTTTCTTCAGCTCAACATACTGTTTGTTGTTTGAAACGCCGAAAACTTCGTCAAGTTCGGGATTAAAAATAATTTCGCATCCCCACCAACGATGCTGCGGCTCATTTTCATTTTCATAAAAATCAAATTTTCTAAAATCAATTTCACGTCCAGCTCTTATTACAGAAATGCCTTCCAGTTTTTTTGCATACTTCCCAATTCCACAATTTCCAGGATCCTTTTCTATTGCCGTTTGATCATAAAATTTATTTTTCACTACAGAGTAACGCACTGTTACATTTGAAGTTTTTAATTCACCGTTTTTATCATAGTATTTAACAGGAATATCAACTTTTCCTGTCTTTCCAGCCTTGGTTGTATACGGCTCAAATACAGGTTCAAGATTCTCTCCTAAACCTTTTAAAAATATTGTCTTGGGATTTTCTGGATTTCCAAGAGCGTAATTATCGTCCATCAAGAACAATGGATCATTTGGAAAAACAGTTGTTATATCATCTTTATTATCATCATTGAAAATTTTAATTGAGCACTTTTTATCGTGAATAAAATAACGGAATTTCTGGCCAACTGAAAATTCAAGCCGGGCTTTTAAAGCAACGCTTGTTTTCGGCTGTATTCTGTCGCAGTTTTTCCAGATAACCAGAGTTCCGTTTTTTGAAAAATCGAAATTTGTGTTGTTTATTTTTAATTTTATGTAATACTCATACATTTTTGGCAGCGGAGAGTTTTTAGGGTCAGGAATTTCCTTTTGCTCTCCAGATTTTATCTTGTTTATGTCAAGATATACATATTTTGCATTTTCAATTCCATTTTGCCAAGAATAAACATAAACCTCAGGACAAGCATATAAAGAAGCCTGCGGAAGTCCTACTCCGAACCTTCCCATTCCTTTTCGCTCACGGCGGGTTGAAACTCCAAGCCCTAGACACTTTCCAAGGATTTCATCTGTCATTCCTATTCCATCATCAAGAAAACCTATTTCAGAAATATTTTTTCTTCCAGTTTTATCGTTTATATTGTCTTTCAGAACAACAAAAACATTTTTTGCATCTGCCTCAATTGAATTGTCAATGATTTCAGACACTGCGCTTTCCGCATCCTTATACCCGGAACTTCTAAGCGCATCTCCCAAAAAATGTTGAATGTCAACAATACTTTCACTCATAATTTTTCTCCTGCTATATTTTTATTTATTCCAATATGAATCGAAATACGAAAATGATTTTTCATTGTCAAATGAAGCAAGGTTGTCTTTTACATCAATTAAAAGGCATTTTTCCTGACCGCCCATTAAAGGTCCGCGCAATCCGCGTCCTAACATTTGACTATAAAGAACAATTGATTTTGTAGGGCGGGTTATAAAAACACACTGTATATTTTTTGAATCAAAGCCGGTTGTTAAAACATCAAAATTTATTATGATATTGCAGGGATTATTTCTATCTTTAAAAGAATCAATCGCTTTTTTTCTATCAATAGGATTCATATCTCCTGTAACAACACAGCTAGGGATTTCTTCCAGCCTTAAAATTGCAGAAAGCATTTTTGCATGAAGCACAGAGCAGGCAAACACTATTGCGGGCTTTTTTAATGAATACATTCGCCTAAGACCTGCAAGAATAGCCTGATTTCTATTTTTGTTTCTTGCAAAAATTTCAAGCTGTTTATCTGTAAAGTCTGTTTCAGCACTCTGATTAAAACTTGATTTTAAAATACACAGTTCCTCATCAGAAAAATTTTGAACGTACTCTAATTCTTCCTTTTCCATTTTGGAAAGAATTTTTCGTTCTTGAAAATATTTGATAATATTTTTTTCGGAGTATGAATTTTCAGAAACTTGCTTTCCTAGATTCATATAGTTAATTATTTCAGAATCAATTGAAATAATTCTATTTTCAAACATAATGGAAAAATTTGAATTTTCATCTGAATAATTCGATGTGCGTCCTGGAGTTGCTGTAAGTCCCAGCAAAAAACGGTTTTCCATTCCAGACTTTTTTATCATGAAGGCATCGATAATCTTTTTAGTTTCTGGCGCAGCAGCTTTATGAGCTTCATCAAATACAAAAAGCCGGCAGTCATTTACAAGCCGTGAAAACAGATTTTTATTTGTCTTTGAAACGGCCATCAATTTGCCAAGACCACAAAAAACAATTCCATTCAACGGCTCGGAACATTCATAAATATTTGTATTTCCCCAAAGTTTATAAACATTTATTTCTCCGTCGCCAAGATGTTTCCATACAGAACAAAATGTGCTATAAGCCTGCTCCAAAAGTTCTGTAGTATGCGCAACCCAAATTACAATCCCTGTTTTTTTCAATGTGAATTCTATAAAATTTGTAATTATATGCATCGCTGTTTTTGTTTTTCCTGTTCCTGTAGGCATATGAACAAGAACTTTTCCAAGCGGCATTGTTGAATTAAGAATGTTTAAAACTCTTTGTTTTATAAAAAACTGATAGTCCAAAAGTTCATAGAATCGTTCATCAGAAATGACTTTTGAAACAGTTTCAACATTTCTTTTATCAGTATTTTCGAAAATATTTCTATTTAATCCCCATATACTTAAAAGTTCCAATGAAAGAGAATTATTTCCCCATATTTTCTCAGAAATCAATTTACAAGCTTTCTGCAAATTGCCCGCTTGTTTATCAGCAAGATATTTTCTTGAAAGTTCCTCTATTTGATTTTCCTGCATTGCAAGAAGAAGTTTTTCCCTAACAAATTGATTTTTAAGGATATTAATACCATAAAGAGTATCTATCATTGAAACGAGCTTTGTTTTTGACCATTTATCTTCTTGCTCATAATTCCATTCATTTAAATTTTCGATAATTTCTTCTCCTAAAATTTTCTGCAGATCAGAAACACTAAAATTATTCATCAAATCTAAATAATTCATTTCTCTCTCTCCTCCCTATCTATTCACCTTTATGTACTCCAGCGCATTTTCCAGCGCGCGGAAGTCCTCTTCGCTTGTAAAATATCCTACGCTGAAGCGAACGGTTCCGGCGGGAAATGTTCCCAGGAATTTGTGGGCGAGCGGAGAGCATTGAAGTCCTGTGCGGACAGCGATTTCCTTTTCATCAAGAACGTTTCCAATGTTTTCGGCGGAGTAGCCTTCAAAAAGTGTCGAGACAACGCCGATGCACTTTGTTTTTTCCGCGAACCTGTCTGATGGCCCGACAATTTTTATAAAGTCATACCGCTTTAAAATTTCCAAAAGCCGCTGGTGATTTTTTTCTTCCGCAGCCCTGATTTCTTCCGCGTTGCGCAGGAACCATTCTGCCGCGGCGTGAAGTCCCGCAATAGCGCAGATGTTCTGGCTTCCCATTTCGTAGCGGCCCGGAATATTTTCAGGCATATCCTGATTCGCCGACTCAACTCCAGTTCCGCCGAACAGAACAGGCACGAGCGAAACATTCCGGCTCTTTGCAAAGCCGCCAATTCCAAAAGGCCCGTACAAAGTCTTGTGCCCGGCAAAAACCGCAAAATCAACAAGGTCGCTTGCAGTTTCCAGCGGAACAAGTCCTGCCGTCTGCGCCATGTCCGTTACGGTTGCCGCTCCAAACTTTTTCGCCGCCGCAAAAATTTCCAGAACCGGCGCGACAAGCCCAATCACGTTGCTTGCATGGCTCACAATCACAATGTCAGGCGGATTTTCCGCAAACTGCGCGTTGATTTTTTCAATCTCATATTCAAAATCTTCAGAAACAAAAAGTGTTTTCACCTCTGCCGCGCCAATCTTTTCAAAATGATGAAGAACGCGCGTAACCGAGTTGTGCTCAAACGGCGAAATGTAAACGGTTTTCTTTTCTCCAAGCCCTGCCCGCTCGTTTCCAGAAAAATCAAAATCCGAAAGAAGCCCCTGAATCACAATGTTCAGCGCAAATGTCGCGCCCGGAGCAAAAATCACGTCCTTGTTCGGGCAGCCCAGAATCTTCTGAATAAAGACGCGGGTTTCCGCCGTTATCTTTGAAGCCTCCGCCGCAATTTTGTACTGTCCGCGTCCCGCATTTCCGCCATGATTCCTATAAAACGAGTCCATAAAACTGTAAACACATTCTGGCTTTGGAAAAGTTGTCGCCGCGTTGTCAAAATAAAAGCTCATTTTTCTCCCTCCGCATCAGCATAATTTTTCCAGCAGATTCACAAGAACCTGGCGTTTTTCCGCGTCCGTCACGGACTGCCCTATTTCTTCAATTGTCCGCATGATTTCATCTTCAAGCAGAGCCGCACGCCGTGAACATTCGGTTTTCCTGAACGATTTCTGCGAGCTTCCGTTTTTTCCTGCAAACTGGACAACATAATTTTCACCGCCGCTTTCAGTTGCGCTGGCGAAATCTGCGCCGGCAGAAACGCTGTTTTTCCCATCCGGAGAATTCTTAAAGTCCGAAAGCGTTTTGTTCAGCTCCGTCATTCGCGCAAAAAACATCTCCTCCGTACCGCTGTTCCAGTCGTCAATAGTGAGTCCGGCAAGCAGAGAAGCCATTTTTCGTACGGTTTCAATTTCATCATTTCCGGCGGACTTGTAAATTTTCAAAAGCGAGTGCGCTCCGTTTTCAAAAACGTGGCTTTCAATTTCCGGGTCAAGGCTTCCGCAGAAATCCGCGATGGCATTTTTAAGCGAGCGTCCGCTGTTTCCGCCGCAAAAAGCCGCTTTAGTTTTCTGGGCAAGATTTTCCTCAAAGTCCGACAGCGCAGAGTCAATAAAAGTTTTCGCTTTTTTCACATCGGAAGAAATTTTTGGAGCCGCATTTTTTGTATTTTCTGTATGAGCCTTTGCAAAAACCTGGGGAATTTTTTCAAAAAGAATTTCGTGCGCGCCAAGTCCGCTTTGCTTCAGGACGTTCATAAACGCGGAATATTTTTTCAGCTGCTTTGTGAATTTCGGAAGCGAGCGGTACCAGCGCGCCATCGCGTTCACAAGATATGAATATCCGTTCGCATTTTTTTCATCTTCAATAACAAAGTCGCGGAAAATATTTTCAAGCGAGCTGATATACTCCGCCTTTTCATCGCTCCATTTCTGGATTCGCAAAGTGAACGCGGCAGGATTTTCCGGGATTTCACAAAGAGCGTCTGCATTCAGCGGAACTTCCGCCCCGTTTTTCTTGATTACGGCGTTTTTTGCAAGCGGAGAAAGCGCCGCCGCAATGTAAACCGGAGTAAGAGCGCGCCTGATTGCAATTTCATTTTCAGGATTCAGGAGCGAGTCAATCAGAGCGGAAAAACTGATTTCCTTTTCTTCCGCCTTCGCAAGGAATTTTTTTATGAGTTCAAAAAGATTCTTGAAATTTCCGTCGTTCTTTTTGTCTCCTGTTTCCGGCGCAAGGTTGAAGGATTTCTTTTCTGCATTTTTTTTCAGGATTCCAGGACGCAAAAGTGCGCTTCTCATAAACGAAACTTCCTGCCCGCTTCCTTCAAGCCCAAGATTTCCAGCCTGTGAATTGAGCATTGCGTCAATAAGTTTCGCGCGGCTTTTCGTGGCCGCCCCGGTAAGGCAGTTTTTGTTCAGCATTTCGTTGTTCACAACCGGCGTTCTGCAGAAAATCTGGGCGCACATTTTTGAAACAAGCGAAGTCAGCGCGGATTTCCTGTAAAGCTTCTGCTCCTCGCCGCTTGAAAAATACCGCGCCAAGTTCCGCTCCGGCTGAATGTAGGAATGAACAATCTGCTTGACGACTTCCAGCATGTCGCGGTAAACCACGTCGTACTCTTCAAAAAGAACTGAATCCGTGCCAGAGAATGAGCCAAAAGATGCGCCGGAAGATTCCGCCAGAACCTGGCTCCGCAAAAAAGCCGCGGCATCAAAACGGCGTAGCTTTTCAGAAAAATTTTCATTTTGCCTTGAGATTATAAAAATCAGCGAGCTGTTTTCAGCGGAAATTTCAATTGCTTTTTGAGCGAGCGTTTCTTTTCCAGCGTTTTCAGAATCCGCATCCTCGTGTCCGTCAAAAACCGCAAAAACGCATCCGTCAGAATTAAACGAGCCGGCAAAATCCTTCCAGCTTTTCCGCGCAAGAAAATCAGCCTTGGAAATAAACGCAAATCGGAAATATCGCGTCATCTTGTTTTCAATGTTGTACGAAACCGGATAAATAAATTTCTGCGTGTTGAATTTGTTCAGAATATCGCAAATGCGGACGGAACGCCGTCTTTTTTCAACGCAATCCGCGATAAGCGACGGAATGTTCGCGCCCGAGCTGGATTTCAGCTGAAGATAATTGTTGTGCACGTTCAGGTAAACCGCTCCGAAATTTTCAGAAAGCGTTTTCACCGCGGCACGGATTTTTTCCCTGGAAAAACCTGCGTCCTCGTAAAGCGCGAAAATAAAATTCAAGTCCGGGGAAAGCCGCTCAAACTGGTTCAGGCTGTAAATCAGCGCAAGAGTTTTTACAATTTTTGATTCAAGCGAATTTTCCTCAAGCCGCCCTAAAATCCCTTTCGCCACAAGATAGTATTTTTTTATTTCGCTGGTGTACGGCTCGTTCTGAAGCTGGCTTTCAAAATAGTCAAAAAGCACATCGGGCGTAAAAAGAACAATTTTTCCGTTTTCTTCTATATAATTGATGTTTTTTTGAATCAAAGCGGAAAATCCGTTCCTGCCGTTTCCCGAAAGAAAAGTGAAAAGCGTGCGCTCGTTCTGCGCGATTTTTTCGGAAAGGCGCGGAAGAATGTAGCTTGCCGCCGGATGAAGCGGATAGCAGCCGTAAAGAATTTTTTCCGCCGTTTCCGTGTCAGCATTTGAAAAAAGCCGGAACCCGTTTCCAAACCAGATTTTCCTCAGATTTTCAAACTGGGCTTTGTTCTGTTCCCGGAATTTTTTCCATTCAGACGGATTTTTCAGAACCGCGGCTTCCATCAGGCTGTAGACTTCCGAAAAATTATTGTAAAGATGAATGTGCCTGAACCGCTCAGAAACGCCTTTCCATCCGTCAACTTTTTGCTTTGGAAGAACGTCGATGTAGTTTTCAATTTCCTTGTGGCAAATCAAAAGAAGATGAAGCTGATTTTTTACGCTCCGCTCGCAACGCTCGGCAAAATCCTGCAGAAGTTTTGTGTCTTTCACCGTCGCATGGGAAATGCTTGACTCAAGATATTTTCCGAACTCATCGTAGACAACAAAAATTCCGTCATACTTTCCGCTTTCACAGATTTTTTTGCACGCCTGCTCGTAAACGTCAACAACATCAAAACCGCTGAACGGATTGAACTCGCTTCCGGAAGTGAGCGACGGATAAAGCTCTTCAAATTCCTCAAAAAAGCCAGAGTCAAAATCCCGGAGCTTTCTTTTGAATTCCGCCGACTTTACGCTTGAAAGAGAATTGAATTTTCTGAGCGTCTCCGGATATTCGTTTTCCCATTTTTCAATCATTTTTGCCGCCGCCTCAAAATGCGTTTCGGGCATAAGGCCTGCGAATTCCTTTTTTTTCAGCGTAAGGTTCAGTGCATACAAAAACGACTGCGAAAGGCTCTGCGAATTTCCGTTTATCACAATCGGAAGAAGCCGCTTTCCGCTGTTCACGTAGCTTTTTATGTTTTCCGCCGAGCTAGGATTTTTTTCCTTGATTTTTTCCGCCAGGCTGAAAAAACATTCCCTCAAATCCGGGCTATTATATAGAAGAGAAATCGTTTCCAGCACAATGTAGGATTTTCCCTTTCCGTACGGGCCAATCAGAATTCCAGCGCGACCGTTTACCAAGCTTGATTCAGAAGAATTCACATTCTGCGCGCTCAAAATTTCTCCGTCAATAAATTTCACGGCTTCCGCGGTCGGAATAAATTCCTCAAGTTTTTTCGCGTTGTCAAAATCAAACGCAATGTTCACCGAGGCTTGAAAATTTTTTGAAACATCTATCATCTTGTTTTCTTTTGAATTCATTTTTAGTTCAGTTCCTTGTAGTAGCTTTTTACGCAGTCTTCGTAGTTTCCGCCCTCTTCCAGACGCACAACATCCAGCCCTGCCGTACGGATAACTTTCACCAGGGCGCGGCTTTCAAGCTCGCTCAAAATATCCATCAGCGTAATCACATCAAGATTAAAAAGTTTTCCGGCTCCGCATTTTTTGTTCTGAATGTCCGAAAGCGGAATCTCAAGATTTTTGTATTCAGTTTCAGGATTTTCATCGCATTCTTCGTCCAAGGCTTCAGCGGATTTAATTTTTCCAGCCATTTTGTAAAGCAGCGCCAGAAACACAAGCGGCGGAATATTCTGCTTGGGCGGAATCACTTTTCTAAACGCCTTCCGCCCGCCGCCGACCGAATCCACAAGCCCAAGCTCCGCGAACGGCGACTCAATGTTGTCCTCTGGGTCAGTTTCCTCCGCATTTTTAAACCGCGAAACGTAAGTGTTCACAATACATTCAAAGTCGCTTTCAAAAGAGCTCAGCGCAGTTTCCTTTCCGCCAGCCGATTTTTTACTGTTCATCTGGTCGTAGCTTTTCAGCGCGGAAACAAAATCTTCCTTTGTGAATTCCGTAAGATTAAATTCGTTGAAAAAGAAATACCACGAAGTCGCCAAATCTATGCTCGAGGCAAGCTCCGCCTGCAAAAGCCACAAAGTTCCAGCCTCCTCAACGTATTTGTCGTTTTCAAGAATAATTTTTCCAAGCGCGGTAAATTCCGACACGTTTTTTTTCGTCTTCTGATTTCTTTTCTCTTCAACAAGCCCCACAGCCCGCATCCAGTAGCGGAGCGACACAACCATATTCCGCCCGATTCCAAGCTCGTCCATCGGCTCAAAAGATTTGTCCGTAAAAATCCCCGGATTCCTGCTGACCGCCTCAATTCCCTTGGCAAGCCAGTTTTTCCGTATTGAAAAAGTCTCGTGTCCTCTGTATTTCATTTTTTCTTCCTTCTGGGCGTTTCCCTTCGCTTTCGCTCCGGGCCGGGCTTTGCGGGGTTCCACACTTTCGTGTTCCATTGCTCCGCAACAAGCCTTCGGCTTGCCCCTACAATCCCTAACGCGTCAGCGTTAGGCGTGCGCATTTTGCGCACATATAAATCGACGAGTTTTTGCCTGAGCAAAAAGTCGCAACATACCGCAGGTATGTAAATCCCTAACGCGTTTATAAGTCCTTTGTGCGCAAATATTTTTCCATCATGCAGCCGCCTGTCAGATATTTTTCCGCAACGCATTTCTTGCAGTGAACGCATTTTTCCGGATTTATGTAATATTCGTTTCCAGCAAGGCTGATTGCGCCGGCTTTGCAGACCGACTCGCATTTCAGGCATTTTCTGCACGCGTTGAATTTTCTCACCTGATAGCCAATCTGCCGCTGCAAGTCGTCGTGCCTTGCAACGTTCATCGTGCGGATTTTCACAGCGTGCTCAAATCCTTCCTGGCTGAACGGCTGCACGGAAATCAGCGGAACTTTTGTCTTTGCGTCAAGAACCAGCGTTTCGTTAATCAGCTTGCGTCCAAGCTCCGGAGCCAGAATCCCGAACGGAACAAGCATATTCAGGAAACTAGCGTCGAACGGCCGCACAAGCTGGTAAATCTTGGAATGTTCCTCGCTCGTGCAGTTCGTGAACTTCAGCTTTACATCTTCCGCCGCGCGCACGCCGTTTCCGCCCTGCCGGGCTTTCCATGCTCCGGAATCAACATATTCCTCCGCATCCGGCTTCCCAATTCCGCGCGCAAAGTCAATTAAAAATCCGCGCCATTTTTCAGAACGTTCAGCCATATAAATCCGGCTCAAAAACTGGGAACGCAAATTTCCATTCGGGCACAGCCAGCATCCAACGCGGTCGTAGCCAAGGCGGTACGCATCATTGAAATCAACTTTTTCCGTCAGAAGATAAAGCCACACGTCAAGGTCTTTCCAGAAAAAAATCGGGCTGGCGACAGTCTGCTTCTGGATTTTCACGCTTTCGGTGTTTTCTGTAACGCGGCTGTATTTTGAGCGGCTAACGCTTTCATTGCTTCTGATTCCGTAGAACGTAAGAATCTGCTTGCTGCCGAACTTTCGATTCAGAACGCGCGTAATCGGTCCAGTCTTGAACATCGAGCAGCACCAGCGCATCATTCTTGCAGGCGGCCCGATTTCCTTGCAGACCTCGTAAAAATTCTGGTCAGTGTTCTGCGCCACACGGAATTCCGCCAGCGGATGGGCTTTTCTGTAACGCTCTGCATATTCCGTTGTCGAAGGAAATTCAAGCGTCGTGTTTCCGAACAAATGAGTTATGTACGGATTTGAAAGCGCCTTTACAACAATGTCCGCGGTCGCCGTGGAATCTTTCCCGCCCGAAAACGAAACAATCATGCGGGTTTCAGCGTCCGCGCCGTTTTTCTGTATGAATTTTTCAGCCTCGGACTGGACAAAATCAAAGGCTTCGTCCCTTATAAAATCAAACCGGGATTTGTTCGCCTGAATAAATTTCTGGATTGTTGAATCAAAATGCGCCGATGAAATCTCAAGATTTTTTGAAGAAAGCTCATTTAGTTTTTCGCGGAGAGTTTCGCAGCCGGTATTTCTGAAAACAGAAGAAGAAATCGCCACGGATTTTCCGTTGATGTAGTAGCGGTTCGCGCAGTTCCAGACAGAACTTGAAGCAAGGCTGAACGGCTCTTTTTCAAGCAACAGCTCAAGCAAAAGCCGCTCCTCAGGAAAAACCGGCCGCAAGTCCGCAGAAAGATATTCCGTCTGCCCATGGCACAGCGGACATTTCATTTCGCTTCCCTCCGCCGCAAGAAGCGGAATCCCGCACGCGCCGCACCAGTTCACCTGCGCAAGAAAACGGTCGATTTT
>CAZSJX010000026.1:0-21090 GCA_964607295.1 uncultured Treponema sp.
ATTTTTTTTATAAAAAACACCTATAATGCTGAATTTTGCCTCTTACAAGCCTACAGTTAAATAGCGATGCGTGTTATAAAGCTGTCCGGGCATACAAAAGGCATATTCGGCTGGCGGATGTTTTTTATATAGAAGTATAGTTAATCTAAAATCAGAGGCAATGGGTTTTTACGCCTCAAAGCTCAAGACCTTTGACCATGCAGCCTGTCTTTATGCCTGATTTTTCAAACCAGCCCTGCGGAACTTCCAGCGCATAACGCACGGAGCGGCTGCTTTTTACCGCGGAAAGACTGAACGGAGTCATGTCAAAGATGTCCCGGATTATTCCGCTTCTGTCAATGTAAGCGATTGAAAGCGGATGCGGCGTATTTTTCATCCAGAAGCTGAGCATCTGGTCTGTCTCAAAAACAAAAAGCATTCCGGTTCCGTCCGGGATATTCCTGCGGTTCATGAATCCATAGCTGCGCTCTTCTTCCTTCCGGGCGATTTCAGCGTTCACAAAGACGGAATTTCCCTCCGGCGTCAGAATTTCAAGCTCCTTTACAGGCAGGCTGTACTTCTTGTTCTGGCAGGAGGACAAAAAAGGAATGAATGCGAAAAGCGCAAAAAACACAATATTCTTTAGTTTTTCCATGAATCAAAGCCCCTCAAGAAATTCGTCCCGAGCCATTTCATCCGCGCTTTTGTTAACAAGCGCATCCGCCTGAAGCTGCTCAAAGATTTTGCGGTCGGTGTATTTCAAGGTAAGCGGACGTTCAAGCGACATGATTACGCCGGAATCCTTCCACTCTGATTTTTCAGGGCTAAGCGAGCCGGGATTTCCATATTTTTCAGACAGCGAAGAAAAAACCGAATAGTGGTCTATCTTGGAGCGGCGCAGATTGAGCGTGATTGTGTAAAGCCTGTCCTCATAGAACTGAAACCAGCATCTGTCAAGGAATGAGTACGGCGCTGTTTTTGAAGTGTCGGTTTCTATCAAAGTCCTGTTTTCCCCAGGCAAAAGCGAAACATCACGGTCTCCGCGGTATCCGAAGCTAAGGTCCTTCTTAAGGGCTTCCTTTACCTGGTCCACAGACATTCCAAGCTGTATTCCGCGGTATCCAGAAGGAAGCGGGTCTTCAGCAAAGAACGGAAAAAACAAGGCCGCAACAAAAAAGTAAACAAACAGTCTTTTAATTTGCATGCTTTGAACTCTGCTTTCTGTAGAATGCGGCCTGCCTTATAAGCTCTCCCACATCAGGAACATCAATTTTTCCGCCTACAATCTTTATATTCTGATCATACTGAAGCTGGCGGTAAGCTTCCCCCTGCTGCTCCCGCGGAATCGCGCAAAGCTTGAACACGTCCGGCAGCGTAAGGCCTGAATGGTAAACACTTCCCTTCACATAAGGAACTTTCTGCTTTTCAATCTGAAGGGAAATCATGTCAATAAGCTTTTCACGCAAATCCCCAAGCTGGGTGTTCGCAAGCTGGCGGTGCATTGCCCAGAGACGCTCTGCGAACATCATTGTAAGCTTTGAAATCATCTGAGTCTGGGTCGCCACCATCTGGTTGAAGTTCGCCATGTTCACAACCATAAGACGGCACGGCTCATGCGCAATGGCGCTCGCAGAACGCGGCTTGTTTTCAAGCAGGGCCATTTCCCCGAACATATCGCCTTTCTTCAAAAGAGCAAGCGTAACTTCATTTCCGTCCACAACTTTTGAAATTCTTACAGAGCCTTCCTGAATTATAAACATATCCGCGCCCTTCTGACATTCAGAGAAAATCATCGAGTCGGCAGGATACTCCCGGAAAATTTCATTTGACGGCTCTAAATAAACCGCTTTATACCGTTGCCGCAGCGTTACAAATTTCCGCTTTGCATTCTCAATATTGATTCCAGAAGGACACTGCTTTAAATACTGATAATATCCATAAAGAGCTATGCTTTGATGGCCGGTCTTTTCGTAATACTCTGCAATCGAAAAAAGGGATTCCGGAGAGTCCAGAATTACATTTTTCAGCGTGAGCTTAGTAAGCTGGTCATTTACAATTCTCATGTCCCTGGCAAAAGAACGCACAATCTTCATGGCAACCGGCGTATTTTTCATAATGAGCTCTGAATACTGGCTCTTTTGCACCATAATTGCAACAACAGGAGTCAACGCAACAACATTCTTGGTCTGGCCGTGTCCAGACATACAGGAGACAACTCCGATAAAATCACCAGGTCCTAGAATTTCAAGGCTGCTGCCCGGAATCGAAACCTCGTTGAAGCATTTTACCCTTCCGCTTTGGATAATAAAAAACCTGTCATTTGCAGAAGTTCCTTCAACAAGAATATATGAGTTCTGCTTAAAATTCACAAATGAAAGCTGAAGCAATTTCTAACCACCTTTATAAACGCATAATCAAGGGGCGCAATTCCCTTAAATAAAAACAACTTCACATTCCAGCAAAAAGCCAGTCCGTTCCTTTACTTTATCCTGAGCAAGGTGAACAAGCTTTTTTATATCAGAGCAAGTTGCGTTCCCTGTGTTAATAATTATATTTCCATGCCACGGAGCTATCTGCGCCCCGCCGATTTTTACGCCTTTCAAGCCGGCCTCATCAATAAGCTTTCCGCTCGGCTCTCCAAATTCCCGGTTGTTTTTAAAGACGCTTCCAGAACTCGGAGCCTTAAAATGGCCCTTCTGCTCCCTGTCCTTTATAAAATTCCTGCAGGCAGCCTTAAGCCCGGGGATTTTTTCAGGCTGACATTCTTCCGCCTTGAAAGCAACTTTTGTTATAACAGCGGATTTTCCCATAAACGGTGAATGTTTATAAGACCACTGGCCGCAGTCTTTACTATTATGATACATTTTTATATGTTTCTCAAGAAATTTATAGGAATTTTCGTCAAAATTTTCCAAGTCAAGATATTCTACAAAACTGATTCTTGAGCATATATCGTTTGAATAGCAACGGGCATTCATATAGCATGCGCCGCCGCAAGTTCCAGGAAGCCCCGCAAAAAATTCCATTCCAGGAATTCCGTTTTCAGCAAAAAACTCCACAGCCCGGCTTGTTTCCACTCCAGAACCGCAGACTACAAGCCCATCTTCAAATTTAATAGAAGAAAACGCATTCATTGAGATAACAACGCCGCAAAAACCTTCATCGCTCACAATGAGGTTGCTTCCGCCGCCAAGAATAAAAAAATCCGCAGAATTTTTCTTACATTCTGAAACAACAAGCGCAAGTGAAAAAATATCATCAGGCTCGGCAAAAAGCCCGGCATTTCCGCCGGTTTTCATTGTTGTATGAAGGCTCATCGGCTCGTCGGGCAAAAGCCGTCCTTTGTACAAGTTCTTGATATTTTCAACTATTTTGCGTATTCTGTTAGTCATTGCATTTCATTTTATAGAAAAAAAATAAAAAAATCGATAGTAAAACAAGCACATTATTTTGCAACGGAGGAAAAAATGGCGCTAAGACTTTTCAATACAATGGGCCGCACAATGCAGGAGTTCAAGCCTATAAAGGATGGATTCGTGGGATTTTACGGCTGCGGACCGACCGTTTACAATTACGCCCATATAGGAAACCTCCGCGCCTATGTTTTTCTTGACACGCTTGACCGCACGCTCACTTTCCTTGGATACGACAAAAAGCACGTAATGAACATAACCGACATCGGCCACCTTACAGGAGACGCTGATGAAGGCGAGGACAAAATGCTGAAAACCGCGCAGGAACGCCATCAGTCCGTTCTTGAAGTTGCGAAATTCTACACGGACGCCTTTTTTAAGGATATCGACAGGCTGAATATAATCAGGCCGGATGTTGTCTGCAAGGCGACCGAGCACGTTCAGGACATGATTGAGCTTATAAAAAAAATCGAGGCCAACGGACACACTTATATGTCCGGCGGAAACCTTTATTATGATGTAACCACCTATCCGGACTACGGAAAACTTGCCAACCTTAATCTTGACGACTTAAAGGCCGGAGCAAGAATTGAAGTAGACCAGAACAAAAAAAATCCGTATGACTTTGTCCTATGGTTCACAAAATCTAAATTTGAAAACCAGGCCCTGACATGGGACTCGCCATGGGGAAGAGGATATCCGGGATGGCACATCGAATGTTCAGCAATGAGCATGAAATACCTAGGCGAGCATTTTGACATCCACACAGGCGGAATCGACCATGTTCCAATTCATCATACAAACGAAATCGCGCAGTCAGAAGGCGCAAGCGGACATAAATGGGTAAACTACTGGCTTCACAATGAATTCCTTGTAATTGCAAAAGACAAGAAGGCCGCGGAATCAGGCAATGCTGAAAAAATGTCAAAGTCCCATGGTAACTTTTTGACGCTTCAGTCATTAATAGACAAAGGCTACAATCCTCTTGACTACAGATTTTTCCTTTTGGGAGGCCATTACCGCAAGCAGATTTATTTCAGCTGGGACGCAATGGACAGCGCAAAAAATTCACGTTCCGCGCTTGTTCAGAGAATCGCCCGCATTGCCCAGAACGCAAGAGGAATCGCAGCGTTGGACTGCTCAAAGACTTACGCAAAGGGCGAGGCTGCCAAAACTGAAAACTTGTCGGAAAAGGCAAAGGAATATATTGAAAAATTTCAGGCGGCATTGGAGAACGACCTTTCAACTCCAGTTGCATTAAGCTGCATTCAAAAGGCGGTCAAAGACGCTTCTTTAAAGCCGGAAGAAACGCTTGAGATTGTGCGCAGAATGGACAGCGTAACCGGCCTGGCTCTCATAAAGACAGCTGCGGAATTTTTAGCCGAGCAGGAGAAAACACAGAAGGTTTCTGCGCCAGACCATTCAGGAGACCCTGAAGCGCAGGAAATCGACGCGCTTGTGGCAGAAAGAGTTGAAGCAAAGAAAGCAAAGAATTTTGCAAGAGCCGATGAAATACGCAATATACTTTCATCACGCGGAATCATCGTAACAGACACGCCAAACGGAGCAATTTGGAAGCGTTCTTGAAAAATAAAAATGTAACTAAACAGGAATTATTGTGTTTTCTTTTAATAAAAGTGAATCAGGCTCAATAAACTGCGCGGATTCAAAAGACTTTAGAAAATTATACGACTCTGCAATGGAACTTTTATTTAAAGTTTCATTTAAAATTGTAGAAGATGAAGAGGCTGCGGAAGATCTGGTTCACGACTCGTTTATAAAGGCAAACGAAAAAGCCATGGTTTTTCCTTCTATAAATGATGCTGTTTTCTGGCTGATTAGAGTTGTAAAAAACGCCTCTCTGAACTATGCAAAGCGAAAAGTCAGAGAAGCGAACGCTTACCACAAGGCGCTTTACGAGGGCCGCCAGCAAATGGAAAGCGGAGAAACAGAGCTTTTAAAAAAGGAAGCAAAAAAAATTGCGCTGGAAGCCTTGAACAAGCTTCCTGACAATTTAAAAGAAGTGCTTATTCTAAAAGAATATGCCGATATGAATTACAAGGATATTGGCCGCCAGCTCGGAATCACAGAGGGGAATGTAAAGGTGCGGGTTTTTAGAGCAAAGGCGCAATTATTAAAACTGATAGGAGAAGAAGATGTTTACTTGTCCTGAAGATGACATTCATTCTATCTATGCGGACGGAGAACTTCCCGGGAACTACATTGCCGAATATGAGGCTCATGTAAATTCCTGCCCTAAATGCTCCGCAAAGCTGAAAAAATTCCTTTCTCTGAATTCGGTCTTTGCTGAAGACAAAGAGTCCTTTCATTTTTCAAAGGAAAATCTGGACTCTAGTTTTCAAAGGCTTCAGGCACGCCTTTCTTACAAGAAAGTCACTCAGGCCGGAAAAAGCACATTTAGGCTCCCAAGACCAGGCAGCGGCTTAAAATATTTTGCAGCAGGAATCGCAGCGGCGGCAGTCCTTGCGTTTGTTGTTCCAGGAGCAAAAAAAGAAAGCCAGCTGCAAGTTTCAGCATTTCAGCCTGTAGCACGCACTTCAATTTCATCAACGGCAAACCAGGTTAGCTCTGACGGAAACATCGATGTTTCTGTCCTGAATTCGATTCTCGCTTCTGACAATTCAGATAAGAATTTTTACACCTTGCCTGTTTCTTCGTCTTCGGCAGTCCCAGTTCTTATAATTGGAGGCTCGGATTTCAGGAAAATTGCGCTGATTCCTTCATTAAAGAGCTACGATGTCTTCTATCCGCAGGATGAAAATTCAGACCGCAAAGACAAGAACAACGGATTTGCATTTCACGTTTCCTACCCTTTTTCAAATTTAGCTTCAGGAAAATGAATTGGCAATTTTAAAATCTTACACAAATCTCCTTAGAAGCTCTCCGCTGGCAAGAACGATAAGCTGGATACTGCTCGTTGTTTCCGCTGTTTCAATTTTGGGAATACTAGGACGCAAAGCCAGACGAAAGCCTGTGATAGACTCCATAAGCCCGATGATTGGCTCGCCTGGCGATGAAATGACAATAGAAGGCAGCTCTTTTGGAGAGTCAAAGGGAACTTCCAGCGTAGAAATCGCAGGCTCAAAAATAACTGCAAGCGGATATTCGCTTTGGTCAGACAAAAAAATTAAATTTATAATTCCTCCAAACGCACAGGACGGCCTTGTAATTGTAAGAACTTCGTCGGGAAAATCAGAGCCCGCTTTCTTTGCAAACGAGAACGGAATTCCTGTTGCGGCGGCGGCTTCTGCGGCGACTTCAGTTCCAGCAATCGCCTCAATTTCTGAAGTAAACGTTGTTACTGGACAGACAATAATAATCCGCGGAACAAATTTCGGAGTTTCAAGAGGAACTTCCAAGGTCTACTTTACAGCGAACCGCGAGGAAGCCACGTCATTGCACGGCTCAGACCAAAATGAAAGCCAGGACAAAAACAATATTTTCATTCCGGCAAGCGGAGCCAGCTTTGACTATGTCTCATGGTCAGACTCTGAAATTTCCGTGAAGATACCGGACGGAGCTTCCAGCGGCTCAGTTTTTATAGAAACCCCGCACGGAACAAGCGCAGCGAAAAAAATCAACATAAACTTTCCTTATGGAAAAAAGCAGTACTCAAACAGAAGAACCTACGTAATCCAGATTGCCGCCGACATTTCAAACCATGTTGCTTCCCAGGAAAGCTCAATCCTGCTTTACATTCCGAAGCCGGCAGTTTCTTCATTTCAGCCTTTTGTTGAGCTGAATGAAGTTTACCCAGAGCCATTCATAATTGACGACGACTTTGACATAATCCACAACAAGCAGCTTAACCAGCTTACAAACAACAAGCAAAGATTCAGCCAGACATTTATTGTAAGCACATTTGGAATAAAAGGAAATTTCAATCCGAAGAATTTGGGCCAGTACAAGGACAAAGGCGGAATTTTATACACAAAGAACACTTCGGCGGACGCCTGCGTTCCGTCCAGCGCAAAGCCAGTGTCTTCACTTCTTGAGACAATCATCGGGCGCGAAAAAAATCCATATACGCAGGCAAAGCTAATCTACAATTTCATGGCAGAAAATTACGAGGTTTCTGAAAAAATACGCACAGGAAACATTTCGCCGCTTGATTTAATCCGCAGAAAAAAAGGAGACGCATACGACTTTGCGATTCTGTACACAGCGTTGTGCAGGGCGGCAGGAATTCCATCTGTTCCTGTTGCAGGAATTCTTGCACAGGACAAGTCAACTGTGATTCCGCACTGGTGGACTGAGCTCTACTTTGAGGGATACGGATGGCTTCCTGTAGACATTTCACTTGGCGCGGGGCTTCCGTTTGCTCCGTTCATTGAAATAGCTGATCCAAAGGAATTTTACTTTGGCAATCTTGACAATCAGCATATCGCATTCAGCAGAGGATGGCACCCGATAAAGCAGTCTTCTTTAAACAGCAAGATTGTTTACAGGCCGCGCACTTATGCTTTACAATCTTTATGGGAAGAGGCTGGCGACAAAACTTCAAGCTACAGTTCTTTATGGAACAATCCTATCATACAGGGAATTTACTGAAATATAAGTTCATGACATATTTTTGGGAGAAAAAAAATGACTACAAAAGTGCTAAGCGTAGGCGGATCAATAATTGCGCCGGACAAACCAAATGAAAATTTTCTTTTTGAATTCAGCAGCATGATTTGCTCATGGCTTTCTGAAAACAAGGACGCGCGGCTGATTCTTGTGGCTGGCGGCGGAGGTCCTGCAAGAAGCTACCAGAATTCATATAAAGCGGTCTACGCAAAATTCAGCGAAAACCAAAAGAAACTTTCCGCATTCAAAACCGACAGCGAGCTGAACTATTCATGCGACTGGATTGGAATAATGGCGACAAGGCTTAATGCGCAGCTTTTAAAAACTATATTCGGACCCTTGTGCGAGCAGGATGTTGTAACAGATCCTACAAAAGTAACTGAGTTCACAGGCAGAATTCTTGTGGCTTCCGGCTGGAAACCTGGTTTTTCAACAGACAACGACGCTGTTCTGCTTGCAGAATGTTTTGAGGCAGATACAGTTGTAAATCTTTCAAACATTGAAAAAGTATACACAGATGATCCGCGCAAAAATCCTGATGCGAAGCCAATCGACAGCATTTCATGGAGCGACTTTAGAAAAATGGTCGGCGATGAATGGGTTCCAGGAAAAAACTGTCCGTTCGATCCAATCGCGTCTAAGAAAGCCCAGGAGCTTGGCCTAAAGGTTATTTGCGCCGGCGGAAAAAACATCAGCAATATAAAGGCAGTTCTTGACGGAGAAAATTATATAGGAACAACAATTTCGTAACCATGAGAAAATTTCAAATACAGCTTTTAATATTTTTCATTTTGGCAACAGCAGTTTCATGTGTTTCCACACGAGGACAGAAGGAAATCTCAAGAAGCCTTTCAGCCCAGGGAATAAAATCAGAGAAGCAGCTTTATAATTTCTTTATGAGCGCAAATCCTTCTGCGGACAAAAAGGAAGTTGCAAGGCTTGCCTCTCTTTATATTGAAGAAGCAAACGCAGAAGGCATAAACAGCGACTGCGCGTTTGTCCAAATGTGCCTTGAGACTGGATTTCTAAGATTCGGAAATCTTGTTACTCCGCAGATGCACAATTACTGCGGGCTTGGAGCAATCGACGCGGAGCATCCCGGCGAAACCTTTGCAACAGAGCAGCTTGGAGTAAGGGCGCATATCCAGCATCTGCACGCTTATGCTACAAAAGACATTCCGCTTAACAACGAATGTATTGACAACAGGTACAAGTATGTAAATCCGCGCGGCAAAGCACCGACAATTGAAGGACTTGCTGGAACATGGGCCGCTGACAAAAACTACGCCATAAAACTTGAGCAGCTTATAGCCCGGCTTGAACAATTTTAGCCGCAGCAATATTCTTGCCCGCTGAAAATTCTTCAATGTTGTAACTTTTTGAATTTTAGACTATCATAGCAGCCATGAAAGTTATTGTTGTAGGAAACGGCGGACGAGAGCATACAATCGCATGGAAACTGGCTCAAAGCAATCTTGTAGAAGAAGTAATCTGTGTTCCGGGAAACGGCGGAACAGCATTTGAAAAAAAATGCAGAAACATTGATTTTTCAGAATGTGAGCGGCTTTACGGTGTTTCAGGCAATTCTGCATATATAAAGGCAGCGCAGGAAAACAAATGCAGCCTTGCAGTAATCGGGCCGGAAAACCCTTTGGCAGAAGGCCTTGCAAATCAATTTTGGGATTCAGGAATTCCAGCTGTAGGCCCGGCGTTTCAGGCGGCGCAGCTTGAGGCGAGCAAAGACCTTGCAAAAGAATTCATGCACAAATACAACGTGTCCTGCGCTAAAAGCAAGACTTTCACTTCAAAGGACGAGGCCATTTCATACATAAAAGAGCAAGGCGCTCCAATTGTAATAAAAGCTGACGGCCTTGCGGCTGGAAAAGGCGTTGTAGTCGCAAAAACTATTGAGGATGCAGTAAATGCGGCGGAACATCTAATGGACGGTTCCATTGCAGGCGAAGCCGGAAAGAAGCTTGTAATTGAAGAATATCTGCGCGGAACTGAAATTTCCGTTCTTGCAGCTGTAAGCGTTTCAGAAGAATTCACAGAAAAAGGAAAATCCTGCATAGTTCCATTTTTAAGTGCCAGAGACCACAAAAGGCTTTTAGACGGAGCGAAAGGCCCGAACACAGGCGGAATGGGAGCAGTTGCGCCCGTTGACGATGCAACGCCGGCAATAATGGAGCAGTTTCAAAAAAATATTCTTGAGCCCACGCTAAAAGGCCTTCAGGCTGAAAAATACGATTACCGCGGATTTATTTTTTTCGGACTCATGCTAACAGAAGACGGACCAAAATGCCTTGAATACAATGTCCGCCTGGGAGATCCAGAGACACAGGCTGTTCTTCCTCTTATGGACTTTGACTTTGCGGCTCTCTGCAAGTCAATTACTGACGGCTCTTTAAAAGACTTCAGGCTCAAATGGAAGCAAGGATACCAGGTTGCGCCAGTTGCCGTAAGCGGAGGCTATCCTAAGTCATACAAAAAAGGCTACAGCATTGCAATTGACGATGCGAAAATAAATGAGTCCGGCGCAAAAGTTTTTATTGCGGGCGCAATGGAAAACAGAAGAAAACGAAACCCCGGAGACACAAATCTTGTAACCAGCGGCGGGCGTGTTCTGGCATGCTCAGCCTACGGAGCAACTTTTGACGAGGCATGGAAAAATGCGTACAGCGCCATGGGCGGAATAAAATTTACAGATATGTTCTACAGAAAAGACATAGGGCTTCCAGGCGCGGCAGAATCAAACTAAAAAGCGAGCTGGAAATTTTTCAGGCACCGTCAGAGAATACAAATTCTACTGATGGTGCTTTTTTATTTTTCAGATGTCAATGAAAGAAAATCATTCCTAGAATTCCCAATGGAATCAAATAGCAGGCAAACCATTCAAGACGGCCTTTCTTTATAAGCTTCATAAGCCATGTGAGCGAAATGTATCCGCTTGCAAAAGCCGCGGCGCATCCTGCAATAACTGGTTCCGCGCCAATAACAGAAGAAACGCTGCCCAAATCCTTGAGCTCAAGAATAAAAGCGCCTAAAATTGCCGGAATAGAAACAATAAAAGAAAACTCTCCGGCAACGTCGCGCCTGACACCGCAAAAAAGAGCGCCTGCGATTGTCGATCCGCTTCTTGAAATTCCAGGCAAAGTTCCAATTCCCTGCGCAAAGCCGATTGCCAGAGCCTGCTTCCACGACGGAGATTCCATGGAATTTTCCAAAAAAGCCGCCGAACGTTTTTTTTCAAGAAGCGATGAAAAAATCAAAAGCAGCGCGGTAATTATGAAGCCTGCGCAGACCGCCTTGACGGAAATTTCAGAAATAATCTTTGAAGAAAAAATTCCAAGAACACCGGTAACAAAAGTCGCGGCAATAATTGCAACAATATATTTTACATCCTCGGACTTCCTTTGAATCTGATTCGGAAGAAGATTTTTTTCCGGAACAAAAATTCTCACAAAAGAGCAAAACAGCCCGGCTATCTTTCTTCTAAAATACAAAACAACCGCTAGCAGAGTTGCAAGATGAAGAAATACATCAAATAAAAGCGGCACTTCTTCAAGCCCGAATAAATTCTGCGCGACAATTAAATGGCCGGAAGATGAAACCGGAAGAAATTCCGCGATTCCCTGAAGGACACCCAAAACAATTCCCTGAAAAATTGACAAGTTAAATCTCCAAAAATAAGTTTTCAGTATTTTAATCAATCAGAAGCATTATGTCTATAAAATCCCTCATCCAAAAAACAGGACGCTCCATGGACTTAATTTTTTCAGATTGAATACAGCGCGGAGTTGAATTATAATGGCAAGATGAACATTATGATAATAGGCGCAGGTTTTACAGGAGTTCAGCTGGCAAAGCGCCTTATAAACGAAGGAAACATCGTAAAAATAATCGAAAGCAACGAAGATATTGTAGAGCATGTAAGCAACAGGCTTGACTGCGAGGTTATAAACGCGGACGGAAACAACCTTCAGGTTCTGGAGGAGCTTGAAATCGGAAAAATGGATGCGCTTGTAACTTTGACCGACAGCGATGAAATCAACATGATTACCTGCTCGCTTGTAGACGCGGTTTATCCAGATGTACTGAAAATTGCGCGTGTAAGAAACTATGCCTATTACGCGAACACAAACACCACTGCCCGTCAGCATGCGGAAACATTCAGAGGAAATCACCGTCCGCTCTACGGAATTGACTATATGATTCATCCCGATGTGGAAGCGGCGCAGGCAATTGTAAAGGCTGTTGAGCATGGCGCAATAAGCGACATAGTTGATTTCGGAGAGAACGGAGACTTTGAAATCATTGCGCTTCAAGTTGAAAAAGGAAGCAAGCTTGACGGAGCTGCTTTAAAAAACATCCGCTCGCTTACTGACAGAAAATTCCTGATTGTCTACCAGGAAACAAAGGCCGATGATTCTGACAACATGGTTTCATCGCTTCCATCCGGCGAGACAATTTTAAATGCCGGAGACAGAATAGGAATCATAATTGAAAAGGAGAACATTCCATTTATACTTGAGCTTTGCGGAATAAAGACAGACGCAATAAAGAAAATCGCCCTGGTCGGAATCGGAAGAATCGGAACAATCGTGGCGGACAGAATAATAGAAAAAGACAAGGTTTCATTCTTAAGAAAAATTCTGAGCGGAACAAAAAACATATCGCAGACATTCACGATAATAGACAGCGACAAGTCTCTTTGCATGGAGGCTGAAAAAAAATTTCCGCAGGCACAGATTTTCAACGCGGATATAACAGACGACACATTTATAGAAGAGGAAGGAATTCAAAACTACAATCTTGTAATCTGCGCCACGCATAACCACGAGCTGAACATGGTCGTCTCTGCCTACCTTGAGTCCCTTGGCGTAGAAAAAACAATCGCCCTGGTAGCACAGTCGCAGTTTGGAAACATCGCCAGAAAACTTGGAATCGATGTCGCAATTCCAATGAGGGACACTCTGGTTGACTCAATAATAAGCCATCTCCACGGAAAATCTGTAACAGGAATTCATACAGTCTCAAACGGAGCTTTTGAAATCGTAGAATGTGACCTGCCGCCCACAAGCAAATTTATCGGCAAGCAGCTAAAGGACATTGCCAGTCCCGGGGAATATCTGATTCTTCTTGTGAAAAAAAGCGGAAATGAAAAATTCGAGCTTCCGCAAGGAAACACTTCTTTCTCTGTCGGCGACCATCTGGTTATAATACAAAAGACCGGAGACAAAAAGATTCTAGAAAAATTCAGCAGATAGGAAATCTTCAATGGCATTTACAATTTTCAGGATAATCGCCTTTATAATTTCAATAATCGGAGCATCTTTTGCAATTCCAATAGCGGCGGCTGTCTTTTGCCGTGAATATTCCGTCATTCCGGCCTTTTTAGTCCCGATGATTGCAAGCCTGGCGCTAGGCTTTGCTTCCATGTTTTTTCTCCGCAAAAAAAAGTCCAGGCTAACAATACGCTCAAGCTTCGCGGCCGTTGCGCTTTCATGGATTTCAGCATGCATTCTCGGCGCGATTCCTTTTTATTTCAGCAAGTCGATTCCAAATTTTACGGACGCATTTTTTGAAAGTGTCAGCGGATTTACAACAACCGGCGCAACCATTCTTTCGGAAATTGAAACGCTTCCGCGCAGCATAAATCTATGGAGATGCTTTTCGCACTGGCTCGGCGGAATGGGAATTGTCGCGCTCACAGTTGCCCTTATGCCGGTTCTTGGAGTCGGAGGATTTCAGCTGATAAAGGCAGAAACAACAGGACCTGAAAAAGGAAAATTAACGCCCAAAATAACAACCACAGCCAAAATTCTCTGGTTCATTTATTTGGGAATGACCGCATTGCAGACAGTTCTTTTAAAGACAGCCGGCATGGATTTTATAGACGCGCTTAGCCATGCGTTCTCTACATTGGGAACAGGAGGATTTTCCACACGGAACGCAAGCATCGGCGCATATAACTC
The DNA here is from genome assembly GCA_964607295.1 of uncultured Treponema sp. Lineage (GTDB taxonomy): Bacteria > Spirochaetota > Spirochaetia > Treponematales > Treponemataceae > Treponema_D. The sequence goes on from CAZSJX010000026.1 coordinate 13,958, forward strand.
ACCTCTGATTGAATGGATATGCTTCATGTTCATGTTCTTAGCAGGTATAAACTTTTCACTCTATTTTTTTCTTTTCACCAGGAATTTCAGCGAAATAAAATGCAGCTCTGAGCTAAAGGCATATCTGTGGATAAACATTGTAGCGGTTGCGGCAATTGCAGCGGTTCAGGCTTCATCCTGCGGAGGATTCTTCAAGGCGCTGCGGACCGCCGCATTCCAGACGGCAAGCATACTGACCACAACAGGATTTTCTACGGCTGACTATACAAAATGGAAGAGCGCAAGCCAGATTATAATCCTAATGCTTCTTTTTATAGGAGGAATGTCTGGCTCGACTTCCGGAGGAGTTAAAGTCATACGATGGGTTGTGCTTTACAAGCAGCTCAAGAATGAAATACTAAAAATGATTCATCCGCACGGAATTTTTTCAATCCGGCTGAACAACCAGGCAGGAAGAAAAGACGTTGTTTTTTCAGTTTCAGCATTTTTCTTTCTATACTTTTCATTCACGATAGCAACCGCTTTTTTTACCTCGCTGTTCGGGCTTGATATGCAGACTTCATTCACTGGCGCTGTTGCCATGATAGGAAACTGCGGTCCTGCATTCGGAGATCTAGGCCCAGCCTGCAACTGCGGATGGCTTGACTCGCCGGTAAAATGGTGGTACTGTCTTGCCATGATTGCAGGACGACTTGAGCTGTTTACAGTTTTTATTTTCTTCACACCAGCCTACTGGAAAAAATAAACCGCTCATTCTTCACCGCAGACAAAAAAAGCACCGGAGTTTTTCCAGTGCCTTTTATCCAGCCAACTCCCGGACTTGAACCGAGTACCTGCTCGTTACGAGGGAGCTGCTCTACCAGGTGAGCTAAGTTGGCAAGTGAGTGAATGTTAGCAAATATGGGCGAATCAGTCAACAAGTGCTTTCTATTCGATTTTTATATTACGAACAAAAAGCATCTTCCTGTTCTAAAAGCGGAACGTTTCCGGGATATTGAATATGCTAAAGAAAATATGTCTGAAACTTATTTCTTCAAGAAAATCACATTTCCATCGTCATCAAGGAGCGTTAATACAGTGCCATTAATTACAGCAAAGCCTTCTGATTCCGAAGCAGGACAATCCACAAGCTCAAAATCATCATTAACAACCTCCTTAGCTACCATTCTTATCCTGCCATTCTCTGTAGTATCACCAAAATAAATACCTGTAGCCATTACCATAGTCACAGAACCAGAATTAAACTCCATCTTGAATGTGTCGTCATCATAGAAATATAAAAATCCTGTTCCGCCACCGTTTATAGGAGCATACCATTCTGTAACAAGAGAATTACCATCATCATCATTTTTGCAGCCTACAAAAGCAACCGCAATAAACATGGCAGCCATCACAGCTGAAATTTTAGCAAACTTTCTCATACAACAATCCCTTTTAGACAATAGATTTTACTGAAAAAAATTCAGCAACGTCTATTGTACCCCCCCCGAGATTTGTCAAGAGGTTTGATGGCTTTTTGCTATTTTTTTATGCTACAGACTGACTGATATTTGCCGTTTGCCGTCTATCCATGCTATAGCTGCCTCGGACAAAAAAGGGCGGCATTTCAGACTGTTTTTATACAGTCCAAAATACCGCCTTTAATCTTATAATAGCCCAAATTTCGAGTTTTAATGGTGAGTGAAAAAATAGCGGCAAGGAGAGAGGCGGCTGGCAAAAAAACTATATAGTCCGAATATCGGACGGTTTTGGCAGACACATCTCGGCTGGCAGCTGTTTTTATAGCTAACTCAAAATTAGAGATAATTAATCATGCTGATTTGAATTCCAGCATCTCCTATGGCACTACGCTTGCTCGAGGACTACAGCGGAATATTTCCGTGCTTCTTTGCCGGAGCGGAATTCTGCGCTTTTTCCGCAAGGAATTCAAGGCTACGCGCAACACGTTCCCTTGTTTCCTCAGGACTGATTATTTCACTTATATAGTCTCTCTGCGCCGCAATTGCCGGAGTCATAATTGTATCCTTATACTCCTGTGACTTCTGCGCAACAAGAGCAGCCTGTGCCGGGTCTTTCATTTCCTTGGCATAAAGAATTCCCAAGGCTCCTTCAGCTCCCATAACCGCAATCTCTGCCTTTGGCCATGCGTAGACAAAATCCGCGCCCAGATGCTTTGAGCACATCGCAATGTACGCGCCGCCATAAGCCTTGCGTGTGATAACTGTAACTTTAGGAACAGTTGATTCGCTGTATGCGTAAATAACCTTTGCTCCGTGGCGAATAATTCCCTTCTGCTCTTCATCCGGTCCTGGCAGGAATCCAGGAACATCAACAAAAGTAACAAGCGGAATATTATATGCATCACAATAGCGGACAAAGCGCGCAATCTTGTCTGAAGCATCGCAGTTCAAGAGTCCGCCCCAGACAGCCGGATTATTCGCAACAATTCCAACGGACTTTCCTTCAATCTTTGCAAAGCCAACAACCGCCATCTGGGCAAATTCCTTCATTACTTCAAAGAAACTGTCGTCATCGGCAACACAGTCAATTACGCCGCGGATGTCATATCCTTTCTTGCTTTCATCTGGAAGAACTTCCGCAATTTTCTTTGCCTTTTTCTTCTCATCGAATTTGAACTTCGCCTGAGCTACAATTTCCTCGCCGTAGTAATGCGGAATGTAGTCCAAAAGCTTTCTTACAGTCTCGTAACATTCAGCTTCAGAAGAAGCCCTGAAGTGGGCAACTCCGCTTTTCTGCGCATGGATGGAAGCTCCTCCCAAATCCTCTGCGGAAATATCGAGCGAAAGAACGCTTTTTACAACCTTCGGACCGGTAATGAACATCTGGCTGACTGAATCGACTGCAAAAATGAAATCAGTGATTCCTGGCGAATATACAGCACCGCCGGCACAAGGCCCTACAATAATTGAAATCTGCGGAACAGCGCCAGACGCACGCACATTCTGATAAAAAAGCTCGCCATAGCCGCAAAGAGCATCAACACCTTCCTGAATACGCGCTCCGCCTGAATCGTTAAGCCCGATAACCGGACATTTTGCCATAATGGCCTTATCTATAAGCTCCGCGATTTTCTGGCCGTGAACTTTTCCGAGGGAGCCGCCCTGAACTGTGAAGTCCTGAGCATAAACCGCAACTTTTTTTCCATTGATTTTTCCGAAGCCAGTAATTACGCCGTCATAAGGAATTTCCTTTTTGTCCATTCCAAAGCTCGTGCAAGTATGGCGGGCCGCTGAATAAATTTCATAAAAAGAGTCTTTGTCACAAAGAGCGTTGATTCTTTCAATAGCATGAAGCTTTCCCTTTGCATGCTGTTTTTCAAGATTATAGTTAAAAGCCATATTTCCTCCAAAAAACCAAAAACGATATATTATAATACCGTGAATACTTTTCAAAGTCAATATGACAAAAAACGTAAAATTGTCATTTTTATTTGCCGGCAGGCTTTAAGAACACAAGGCTCTGTTCCTCTAAATATTTCTGAGCGTCCTTGATTTCCTGGTCTGATGGAATAAAATCGTATTTACGGCGCAAAACCGAGGCGCAGGCAAAAACATCGCCGCCACATTCTTCCATCGCGGCAGAATATTCTTCCTTAAAGACGCTGAATTTCAGGAACTGGCTTTCAATCTCAGTTTTAATTTCAGAGACAATCCAGCGGTCCTTTTTGAACTCCAGGGAAACTTTTTCATTCTGAGCTGAAACAGAAAGGCTGTCTTCCCCAAGCGAGTCAAAAATGAAAAAACTGACTGAATATTCTTTCTTCATGCCCGGAAAAACACTGCGCCCGTCCTCCACGGCAACAGAATCCGGCCTTTCATTTCTTCTGTGTCCTTTAAAGAAAGTCCTGCGCCCTGCTCCATCGACTGTAAAATTGGAAATTCCGTAGATATTGTGTCCGGGCTGATTTTTCACAAGCCAGACAGACGGCGGAACAAGGTCATTGCCGGCATCATACATCGAGCTTGTTTTTCCAGTCACAAAAATATTCGCAATCCGGTCAACTCTTCCGCCAAGGGATTTTGCAGAGCTTCCGTGCGCCGAATCCACATCAAGCAGATTTATTGCGCTGTAGTACATCTCAAGAGTTTCAAGCGAAGAAAGCCCTTTTGTAGTTCTTTTTTCCATATACTCGCTGCGCAGATAAAACAGCAAGCCTATAGCGGCGGCAAACACTGCAATGCTGATTTTTATCACGGTGGACTTTGCCCTGAGCCATCTCTTCGCCTTCACTTTTTTATCCCTGCGCGCAAGAAATTCAGCGCAATCCATGACAAGCCTTTCCCTTTCCGCCGGAGAAGGCTCATTCCGCTTAAATGCTGAAAACTCATCTTTAGGAAACTGACATTCCCTGCCAGCAAAGGCATTCTCTGTGAACAACAGAATCCTTTCTTCCGCGCCAAAAACCAGATAGTGCAACGGGCAGTAGTTCAAGTCCCTCATATCAGATTCCCGCCGCGAGGCATCCTTTTCCGCAAACGGAACTTTTCCGCAGAGAGCCACATAAACAACAGCGGCCTGCAAAAAACGAACCGCAGGCTTCCCGGAAAAAGCGGGATTCAAGCAGCCTCCGTAAAGCCTAGAGAAATCCATTCCGTCAAGCGAGGAGAAAGAAAGCTCAAGCAGCTTCCTAGGCAAAAACAGAACTCTTGTAAAATCATCTGAGACAACGATTCCGCCAGTTCCGCAAAGAACAAGCTCTGAATGTTCCGGGCTAGCGGCATCAAGCGCGCCGCAAACAGCAGAAGCCGCCTCTATGCATCCGGCTCCGGACGAATTCCAGTTTTCAAGAAACGAGCTAAGAGGAGCGCCGTTGAAGCATTCGCCCTCAAGAAAGACAGTTTCCGCCCCATCCTGCGCAAATTCCTTTAAATCCGCTGAAGAAACAGTGCTGTCAAAAGTCCATGGGAAAAAAGTCCATGCGCCGTCTGCAAGAACCGCAGCAAGTCCAGGTTCCCTGATTTTTCCTGCAAGCCCGGCCTTTGCAAAAACACTGCCAGACATCCGGCTGTCTAAGTATATTCTGCCGCCCTTGACAAAAACAACATTGCCGCTCATTGACGCTTTCCGTCCGGACCGTACAGATACTTGAAGTAGTCCATGCTTGTGCTGTAGGTAGCATCAAAGCCGCTCATAGTGTTCTTGTATGACTCAAGGCTCTTCCAGAACTCATAGAACTTAGGGTCGCGCGTGTACGCCTGCGTGTAGATTGCCGCAGCTTCCGCATCAGCCCTTCCCTTTGTCTCTTCACTTTTCCTGTAGGCCTCTGACTCAATTGTGCGCTTCTCGTTTTCAAGCTTTCCGAGCCACTCTGACTTCTTTCCTTCGCCCAGAGAACGGTACGCCTGAGCCACTTGGTTGCGCTCCTTTATCATCCTGTTGTAAACGCTTTCTGTAAGCTCATCTGAATACTTAATCTGACGCGGAACAATGTCAATCAGCTCTATTCCGTACTCGCCCACCATTTTTCTAGCGTCATCCGCCATTTCCTGGCAAAGCGCGCTTCTTCCCTTTGAGACGCTCTCGTTGTTTGAGTTCACATTGACCAGAGCCTCAATTTCCGCAGTCTCCTCGCCCTCAATTCCTGCAAGCTGTCCCGGACCTGAATTATCCTTCTCTTCATTTATAAGGTTGCTGCTTCTTACAATCTCGCTAAGCCTGTTGCGCGTGATAATCGTCCTTGTTGACGAGTCAATGACATCGCTGAGCTTATTGTAGGCCGCATCCAGAGTTTTGAACGACTGATAGAACAGCGCAGGATCTGAAATTCTCCAGCGGCTCGTGGTGTCTACTATTATGAACTGGTTCTCTCTGGTAGGAATGCGCGCCTGGTCTCCCTCAAGTGAAAGAATCCTTGCCGGATAAAAAGTGACCGTATCAAGGAACGGAACCTTGAAATAAAGCCCGGCGGAAGTGCATGACTTCACAATCTGACCAAGTCTTCCGACAACAGCCTGCTCGCCCTCGCTTACAATAAAGAAAGGTCCCGCCGCAAGAAGAACAACCGCCGCAACCACAACAGCGGCAATCCTAAGATAAAATTTATTCTGCCTTGCCATTCTTTCCTCCAAGGTTCTTAAGCGGAAGCACATTGTCCAGCCCGCTGTCTATCAAAGACGGATTCTTGTCCGCGCCTGAAGCAAAAATTTCCTCCATTGCCTCAAGATAAAGCCTCTCCCGCGTAACAGACGGAGCTTTTCTGTATTCCTCATACACTGAGCTGAACCTTGCGACATCACCTTTCGCCCTGTTCACACGCTCCGCCGCATATCCGTCCGCCACTTGAATCTGACGGTCAGCCTCGCCCTTTGCCTTTGGGATTTCCGAGTTGTAGCTTTCCTTGCCCTCGTTTATAAAGCGGTTCATGTCCTGGATAGCCTTGTTCACATCCTCGAACGCATCCTGCACTCCGGCCGGAGGAACAATATTCTGAAGCTTAACGGCGAACACGTTGATTCCAAGCCCCAGCTGCATGAACTGCCCGTTCATCATAGAAACCGCAAGGCTCTCGATGTTGCTTCTTTCGCTTCCCATGACATCCAGAATCGCCCGGTCGCCGACAAGCGTATTGATTACAGAGCGGCTTATGTCTCGGATTGTCTGCTCTTTTTCCTGCACAGTGAAAAGCCATGCCCGCGGATCAACAATTCTGTACTGAATAATCCACTCAACATCAACAATATTAAGGTCGCCGGTGAGCATGGTGGACTCGCGCGTAATGTTGTTCTGGTACTGGTTCAAAGATCCGCTCTTTGTAGTCTTGAAGCCGAACTGCTCCGTCTGGACAACTTTGTTTCCTGGCACAATGAACTTCCTGTCAATAAGAGGAATCTTATAATGAAGCCCAGGCCCCAGCGTGGCATAATATTTTCCGAACCGTGTTACAACAGCCTGCTCCGCCTGGTCAACAATAAAAAGACTGGAGCCGGCAGCGGCAAGAAGAACAAGCCCGACAACAGCCGCCACCACATAGGAAGGCTTCTTAAAAAAGCCCCTTATTTTAACATTCAAATCTGACATAGCTAATAAATTAATAAAAAACAGCCTAAAAAACAACCTCCCCCGGCATTTTTGTATAAGGAGGCTAAGAGATGAAAAAGACTCTTATCGCGGTC
>CAZSJX010000027.1:0-16112 GCA_964607295.1 uncultured Treponema sp.
CCTTAGCCTTATAGGCTAAGAGCAAACCACCCGTTTGACGGGTGGTTATGATTCAATGTGAAAAAATATCAAATAAAAACACCTTAAGTTTAAGGCATACCACGCAAATATTTGCACGTATGCTTGAAAGAGAGAAAACGTATCCAGTCCGTTGAGGAAATATAGTTACTTTATTCTGGGAACTTACCCAGAGTAAATTTAATTGTTCGGATGCTCGTGGGCAGATGTCTATAATTCTGCATTTTTATCAGCCACCATCAAGAATCCCCAATTTCCCCAGCCTTTCTTTCATATAATCCTGGGCGGCAAGGCAGGTATCGCGCAGATAGCCTTTTTCATTTTTCCATTCTTTTATTCCGCGGTAATAAAACATTTTTAATTCATCGGTAATAATGAATGGAACAATGTTGTTCTTCAAACATTCCTTAAACATAATCAGGCGGCCTACACGACCATTTCCGTCTTGAAACGGATGTATTGTTTCAAAGCAAACGTGAAAATCCAGAATATCATCAAATGCAATCAGTTTTTTTGAATTGTATTTTTTTAAAAGAGTTTTTATTTCTTCTGAAACTTTTTCAGGTTTTACAGTTTCCTGGCCGCCAACTTCATTTTCAAGCATTTTGTAATCACCAACGCAGAACCATGATTTCTGACTGTCAGTTGTTCCTGATTTCAAAATAAAATGCAGCTGCTTTATAAAACTTTCAGTTAATTTAGATTTTGCGCCTTCAATAATCAAATCAATGCAGCGAAAGTGATTTACAGTTTCAATAATATCATCAACTTTTACAGTCTTTTCTGTAGCTCCCAGTGTTTTCGTTTCAAAAATAAACCGAGTCTGCTCGTGGCTAAGCCTTGAACCTTCAATATGATTTGAATTATAAGTGAGTTCAATTTGAATTTCGTGATAAATGCCGCCTTTTAAACCTGAATCCTTTTCACGTTTCAAGACATCAAGCAAAGATTCTTTTTTAACTGAATGTCGAATCTGCCGCCCAGGTTTTTGCGCGTCTTTCGGGATTTTCCAAGTTTTGCCTTCAAGGATTGCTCCGGCAACCCGGCCAAGAGAACAGTAGTTTCGAACACTTCGTTCAGAAATGTTCCACTTCTTCGCGGCGATTTCCACAGAGATATATTCCTCTTTGCTCATGGCAAAATTATATCATTTTATCGGCAAGATATAAAGATGTTTCTACCAGCAAAAACCAAGCGTTATTTTGCCGATAGGCTGATAAATTTTGCCGAGTTTTCTATTGCAGTCTTCCTGGAAATCCTTCTGTTTGAAATGTGCGTTTTTTTTCAGCCTGCGGATTCTGCAGGTCAGTATTTCTTTTCTGCATCTTGCCTGAATTTATCTTTTATCTTTTTTTTCTGTGTTGTAATGTCTTGGCTGTAAGCGGAGGTTGCAATGATTTTAGAGGCTGTTCTTTTGGGGCTTTCAACGGGAACGTACTGCGCCATGTACTGCGGTCCTGTGCTGGTGCCATTCCTGCTTGGAACAGAAAAAATTTCATTCAGGAGAAATGCAGGCCTGGTCGGGCTTTTTTTGGCTTCAAGGCTCGCTGTGTATTTTGTCCTCGGGCTTGTCCTGGGAATTTTGGGGATTGCCGCAGGCGAAGTTTTTGACCCGTGCTTTGCAAGGCGGCTTTCAGTGTATGCCTATATTTTTTGCGGGGCTGCTCTCTTGCTGAATTCGTTCGGAGTAAAATTTCCCTGGGGAAAAGACGGATGCAGGTGCGCCTCTTTGAAAATAGCTGGAAACGACTATCTGACTGCGGTTCTTTCGGGGCTTGCGGTGGGGCTTCATATATGCGCTCCTCTGTGGACTGCCATTGTCCGCTCTGTGTTTCTGCCAGGAATTAAGGGAGTCTTGTATCTTGTGTTTTTTTATGCCGGAACGCTGCCTTTTTTTCTTCCGCTGATGGGAATTCCATTTGTTCAGAAAATGGTTCCTATTATGAGAAGAATCGCAAGAATAGCCCAGCTTCTTGCCGGTTTTTATTTCCTTATTTTTGAAGGCCTGATAGATTTATTTTTTTAGTTTGCGGAGGGATTGATGATTGTTTCTTCTATTCTTTGCGGCCTGATGGCTGTGGTTATTTTATTTTTTGTTGTGGCGTCAGAAGGATTTTCCGCGGCATCCATTATTTACGGCTTCTTTCTTATGTTCCTTTTTGCCGGAATGACATTTTCTGAAAACAGGAGAAAGGGAAGCGGCTCTATATACCGCAGAATTTTTATGACATTTTATGCGGTCACGTTTTCCATAGGATTTATAGCGAATCTTTTTGCGGAGAGGGGAAGCATGGAAATTACTTCGCACGCAATGGCGAACGGCGAGCTTCCATTCTGCCATATTGTGATTCCGCAGGCGTTTCTTTCTTACCTTGCGACGCATTTTGTTATTTTTCCGGCTAGAATTTCCGGGCATTTTGCCTCTGTTGCAAGTATGCTCGGAATATGGCTTGTGTTTACTCTTGTTCTTGGTCGCGGATGGTGCGGCTGGGTCTGCTTTTACGGCGGCTGGGACGAAGGATTTTCGCACGCGGCAAAGAAAAGGAGAATCAATCTTTTGTCCCGCAACAAGGAGATCCGGGATTTTCAGTTTGGATTCCTGTTCTTTCTAGTCTTGGTATGCTTTGGAACAATGTCGGCTGTTTACTGCGAGTGGTTCTGTCCGTTCAAGATTGTTACGGAATTCAATCCTATGACAACAATCAATGGGCTTATTGCCGGTGTTGTCTGCATAGGACTTTTTCTTGGATTTGCCGTTGTTCTGCCTGTGCTTACTAAGCGCCGGACCCAGTGCAGCATGCTTTGTCCGTTTGGAGCGTTTGCATCGCTGACAGACAGGGCAAGCATTTTCAGGATGCGGATTGACACGGAAAAGTGCAAGGGCTGCATGAAGTGCGCCGCGGCCTGTCCTTTTGGATCCATCGACATACCGACAATTCAGCAGAAGAAGGGCTTTCCTGAGCTGACCTGCGCTAAATGCGGTGAATGTGTTTCAGTCTGCTCGGAAAAAGCGATTTCGTATCAGTTCAGGTTTAATAAAGGCGGCTGCGTCTCTAATCCTAGAACAAAATTTGGAAAAGGCGTGCAGGAATTTTTTGCTCCTGGCAATTTGTTTAGGTTCGCCGCTTTTTCTTTCGGAGCAATAATGTCCAGCAAATTTTCAGTGGACACGATTAAGCTGGTTATGGGCTCTTTTGCAGGATGATTAGTAAAAAAAAGAAGTTAGGAGTGTAATATAAAAACCGCTGAGATTGCGCGGCTTTTATATTAATTAAAGTTTGCGTTGCAAACTTTTACTATCAACTGCTGTTCCTCATTTCATTGCGGAACAGTGTAAAAAGTCAATCGTTTGTTGAAACAATCTTCTTGACTTTTTATAGGAGTGTAATATAAAAACCGCAGAGATTGCGCGGCTTTTATATTAACTAAGTTTGCGTTGCAAACTTTTACTATCAACTGCTGTTCCTCATTTCGTTGCGGAACAGTATAAAAAGCCAATCGATTGTTGAAACAATTTTCTTGATTTTTTATGGGAGATTTTTATGAAAAAGATTTTTTATTATCTAAGAGTTGTGTTGTGCGCATTCAGCTGCATTGCTGGTGTTTCGCTTTTCTTTATAAACAGCGATGCTGTTAGCAATTTCGTTGTAAAGGCGCTGGGGCTTAGGCTGAACCCTTCGATGGTAGGCGGAGAGATTGCCGCGGATTTTTTTGATGAGACCTGCGATGACAATGGAAGCGGAACGCTGGACTATCCTCATTACAGCCAGTTTGAAAAAGGCTCGCTTGATTTAGTGCGCTACACTGTGCATCTGCCTGTCTATGAGGCTGTATGGCAGGAAAATCCTGAGTACTGGCAGCTTGACCTTGAATTCAAGTCCGGCCTGGCTGATTTGCGCAACATTATGATTTATATCGGGGCGGACAGCATAAGAGAGGGAGCTACAGAGCCTTTGTTCAGCGGCGCGGAGAATGTGCTCTTTGATGCCGCGCGTCCGTGGAGCTATGCTGTCTGGCTGAACAAGAACCACGGGACTGTTTACAATTCAGACCGAAAGCCGGTATGCAGAACAGAGCATTACTTTAAAAACAGCGGAAGGGAAGTTCTTGTAAGAATTCCCCTGTATGAAAAGGAGCTTCGCCGTCTGTACGCTGCAAGGAATACATGGCATTATGTTGTTGCAGGCGGATTCTCTGTCTGGGACAATGGCGGCTTTATTCCTTCAGATTCTTATGAGAAAATTTATGACCTCCTTGACGGGTCTTATACAGAGGTTCCGCAGTCCATTCAGCTTTCCGGGCGTATGCTTGTGCCTGTTGAAGTAAAGCTGGAAAAAGAGCAGGATTGCGGGAGCGGTAGTTTTGAAAGCGCGGTAAAGGAACGCTACAATAAATACAAGGAGCAGGCTATAATTCCGGCTGAAGAAACAGAATCCGAGCCTGAGGATTTTTCAGGAAAACTGGAATATGCGGTGCGTCTTTTTAACCGGAAAAAAACTGAAGCGGCCGAGCGGATTTTTGAGCGGCTTGTTGCGGAAGATGAAGGCTGCGCGATTGCAAATGCTTACTACGGCTCATGTCTTGCAATCCGAGGCGGAAAGTCGAATGTGTTTGCCGCAATGAAGCTTGTAAAAAAATCTTTTGTTTATCTTGACAAGGCTGTTTCGATTTCAGCAGGAACAAAGGACGAGATGGAAGTTCTTTTGAACCGCTCTTCTGTCGCATCGTCTGTTCCGGAGTCTGTGTTCAAAAAGTCCGCTGTGGCAGGAGCAGACTTTGAGCGCATGGCGGAGATTTACAGAAATTCGCCAGCCTATGACGAGAGTTCTGATGAGCAAAAGACGACGCTGGCATATTACTATGTATGCGCCGCGGAAAATTTTAGAAAGGCCGGATGTGAAACAGATGCAAAGCGCAATTCACATTATGCTGAAAAAGTTTTTCAAAAGCGTTAGAATGGAAAAATGAAGATTACGATTTTAGACAAGGATTCAGGCGGTGAAGATGAGGTGATTGTAAAATGTTCCGCCCTGAGTCCGGACATAATACGTCTTTTGAATTCTTTTAAAAGCGGAAAGGACAAGCTTGCTGTTTTTAAGGATTCTCAGATTGTAGTTATTGAGCCTAATGATATTTACTATTTTGAATCCGTGGAAAACAATGTTTTTGCATATACGAAGGAAAATGTCTATGAGTCCAAAAGCCGGCTCTATCAGCTGGAGGAGGACTTGCTTTCTATGGATTTTATCAGGGTGAACAAGGCTGTTGTTTTGAATATAAATAAAATCAGCAGGCTTGTTCCTGCGTTCAGCGGAAGGTTTGAGGCAGTCCTGAAAAACGGCTACAAAGTTATAATTTCAAGGATGTATGTTCCTCTGCTGAAGGAAAGGCTTGGAATGTAAAAGGAGGATAGGAATGAATTCACTTGTAAAAATCATAAATATGTTTTGTGTTGTTTCAGCGGGAATTTTTCTTTGCTCCGGGATATACTGCTATGTTTGCTGCGGCCCGGATACTCTCCTGCATTTGTCCTATATTCTTGGCGTTTTTTTTATTGCCTTTGTTGCTTCTGTTTTATATATTCCGTTTTGGAAAGAAGATGAATTTTCAAGAAGTAAAATTATTGTTCTGCGCATTTCTTATTTTTTGATTATAAATTTTTTAGTTCTGGCTGTTGGCTATAAATTGGATTGGTTCATATTTGGAAATATAAAAATGCTTGTGGGGATGGAGCTGACTTTCATTGTGGTTTTCTTTATTGTGACGCTTGTTGAATATTTAAAAGGTCTGCAGGAAGCAAAAAAAATGAATCTACAGATTGCAAACCGCCAAAAGGAATAGCAGCCTTTAAAAATTTTTATTCGCGCGGAAAGGCTGTTGATTTAGACTTGGCTTCGGTTTAACTATGCCTAATATTCAAAATTTTTTCCGCAGCTGTATTTTCCCATTGGTGAAACATTAGAAATTTCGCTTGTTTCTATGACTTGTCCGTAAACGTTTGTCAGGCGGAATTTCTTTTTTCCGGAAATTAAATTTTCCCCTTCAATTTTGTACCAGTTGTTTTGCGGGCTAAGCTGTTCCATTTGCTTGTACGCCGAACCGTTAACGCTGATTTCAACTTTTTTGAGCGGGTAGCGCATATTGTAAAATCTTCCGGCAAGCCAATACTCATTGATTCCGTCTTTTGCCTGAAAGAAAATATTTGACTTTGTTGGATACGGAATTGTTTTGAATGTAACGTCAATTTGTCCTATCTTTTCGTCTGCAAGTTTTGTAAATGCATTTTTTGCAAGGTCAAAGAAATACGAAGCCTGGCTTGTCCATTTGCCGTTTTGAGAAGAAGGGCAGAGATCGGTTATGAGCGCGTTGATTGTTGTTCCGTTGTAAGTTATTTCAAGGGCTGTTCCCGGCGGAAGCTCTGCAAGCTTTGGTTCTGAAACTGCGCATTTATAGAATCCGTTTTCAATCTGCGGAACATAATATGCCACTGAATCTTTATCAAATCCTTCATAAAAAGTAACAGTTCCGGTTGTCGGCTTTGTATATTTTCCTGTGAAAGAAGATTCTTTTGAGCTGCTGTCTTCCTTGTTATCTGAAAAAATTCCGTCTAAATCCGAACAGCCGCATACCCCCCCCAATAAGGCGGCAATGCAAATAATAGCTTTGAATGAAGAAAATGATTTGAAATGTTTCATGCAATTATTATAAGACCGCCATTCAATTTTTTCAACAAAATTTACTGCAGTGCTTTTTGGATTCTTTGCATCGCTTCCTCAAGGATTTTCCGCGGACAGGCTGCGTTTATGCGCTGAAATCCTTTTCCTGACGCTCCGAATATTTTTCCGCTGTCAAGCCAGAGTTTTGCCTTGTTGATAATCATGTCCTCAAGTTCCTGAACGCCAAGTCCTGTTCCGCGGAAATCAAGCCATGCAAGGTAAGTTCCTTCATGGCGGATCATTTTTACGCCGGGAAGATTTTTTTGCGTAAAGCTTTCAATAAAATCGATATTCGCCTTTATGTATTTTTTTACAGCATGAAACCATTCTAGCCCATGCTGGTATGCCGCCTGACAGGCTCTTATTCCAAACACGCTCAGCTGGCTTATTCCTGCGGCTTCAACCTGATGGCTGAATTTTTTTCTAAGCACTGGGTTTGAAATAAAAATATTTGAAATAAGAGTTCCGGCAAGATTGAACGTCTTGCTTGGGGAAGTGCAGGTTACGGTTATTTTTGAAAGCTCTTCATTCAATGAGGCAAACACATGGTGCTGCCCTTCAAAAATAAAGTCGTTGTGAATTTCATCGCTTACAACAATTACCTTGTGCTTAATGCATATTTGTCCAAGCTGCAGAAGCTCGTCCTTGCTCCAGACTCTTCCTACAGGATTATGAGGACTGCATAGAAAAAACAGCTTTACATTGTTCTGGATGATTTTATTTTCAAAGTCAGCGAAATCAATATGGTAGCGGTTGTCCTCGCCAAGCACAAGGTCGCTGCTTATGACTTTTCTTTCGTTGCTGCGGATTACTTCCATGAACGGATAATAAACCGGGAGCTGCAGAATAACAGCGTCATTTTTTTCTGTAAAAGCCTTTACTGCCATTGCAAGCGCAAATACTACGCCCGGTGTTTTTATAAGCCAGTCTTCCTGAACTTTCCATCTGTGCTGGCTCTGCATCCATCCGGCCACCGCATTGAAATATTCAGACTGAGTTTCTGTGTATCCAAAGATTCCGTGGTCGCAGACCTTCTTTAGCTCATCGATTATGCAGCTTGAAGTCTTGAAGTCCATGTCGGCAACCCACAGCGGAAGCACGTCATTGGGAAGTCCGCGCTCAGATGCGAAGTCGTATTTTAAGCAGCCTGTGTTCTTTCTGTCTACTATTGTGTCAAAGTCAAGATTCTGTTCCATGAAATTTTATTCTCCTTTTTGCGCCTTGGAAAATACCCGCTCAAATTCTTTTATAATGTCATCGCAGTTTTCTATTCCTACAGAAAGCCTGAGAGTTGCGTTTGTTATTCCGTTTTTTATTCTAAGCTCTTCCGGGACATCAGCGTGTGTCTGGGTCGCAGGGTAAGTTATAAGAGTTTCAACACCGCCGAGGCTTTCAGCATACTGAATGAGAGAAACATTCTCAAGAATTGAAAGCGCAAGTTTCTGGGACTTGACTTGGAATGTAATCATTGCGCCAAATCCTCTTGCCTGTTTTTTCATTGTCTCGTGTCCCGGATGGCTAGGAAATCCCGGATAGATTACGCGCTCGACAAGCGGACTTTTTAAAAGCCAGCCTGCAATTTTGAATGCATTTTCCTGAGCGCGCTCCATTCTTACAGCCAGTGTTTTTATTCCGCGCAGAATGAGCCAGCAGTCGAACGGCGCAAGTCCAGCTCCAGTTGTTTTTATTAGAAACCGAAGCTTTTCCTGAATGTCTGCTCTGCTTGTAACAATAAATCCTGCGAGCGTGTCGTTGTGTCCGCCGAGATATTTTGTTCCGCTGTGGACTACAATGTCCGCTCCGTTTTTCAGCGGATTTTGAAAATACGGCGAAAGAAAAGTGTTGTCCACAATCAGGAGAAGTCCGTGTTTTCTTGCTATTCTGGAAAGAAGTGAAATGTCGCAGACGTTCATCATCGGATTTGTGGGAGTTTCTACATAAAGCGCCTTTGTTTCTTTTGTTATTAGATTTTCAATTCCGCTTTCATCAGAAACTTTACAGAATTCTGTGCGTGTGAATTTGATTCCGTTTTTTGATGAGACATTGTCAAAAAGCCTTATGCTTCCGCCGTAAAGATCTGAGTCCACGATTAGATTGTCTCCTGGTGAAAAAAGCTCCATCAAAAGGTTTATTGCGGCCATTCCGCTTGAGAGAGCAAATGCGTCTATTCCGTCCTCAAGCGCGGCGACAGTTTTTTCAAGCTGCTCCCGTGTCGGATTTTGCAGCCGCGAGTAGTCGAATCCGGTGCTTTTTCCTGCTCCTGGATGAGCATAAGCCGCAGTCTGGTAAATAGGAAAGCTGACAGCTCCGTAGTGATTTTTACAGTTGTCCTCTTCTTCCAGGTGAATGCATTTTGTTTCTATTGACAACGCCATTTTCTTGCCTGCCTTTCTATATTATATATTCAATTGGCTTTAATACACGCTGAAGGAATTTTTTTGTCCGCTCTTCCTTTGGATGCTGGAAAATTTGCGCGCTTGTGCCTTTTTCCACAATAACGCCGCCGTCCATGAATACAACTTGAGTCGCCACGTCCTCCGCAAAGGACATCTCATGGGTAACAATAATCATTGTGGTTCCTTCCGTTGCAAGTTTTTTTATAACGCCAAGGACTTCTCCTACAAGCTCCGGGTCAAGGGCCGATGTCGGCTCGTCAAAAAGCACAACGTCAGGATTTGATGCAATTGCGCGCGCTATGCCAACTCTCTGCTGCTGTCCTCCTGAAAGCTGCGACGGATAAAAATCTTTCCGCTCTAGGAGACCAACTTTTAAAAGAGCCTCCTCCGCAATTTTCCGGGCTGTTTCCCTGGGGATTTTTCTTGCGGTAACAAGGCCTTCCATTACGTTTTCAACCGCAGTCTTGTTGTTAAAAAGATTGTAGTTCTGAAAGACAAATCCGGTTTTTCGACGCACTTGAAGAATAGTTTTTTTATGCGGATGTGAAAGGCTTGTATGTATTTCATCAAATTCCATCTCGCCTTTGTCCGCAGTCTCAAGGAAATCAAGGCAGCGGAGAAAGGTTGTTTTTCCGGAGCCGGAAGGTCCGAGGATTACAACAACATCTCCTTTTTCAACTGTCAGGTCGACTCCATTCAGTATCTGGTTTTCTCCAAAAGCCTTGTGCACGTTTTTTACTTTCAGCATTTTTGTCCTCCAGTTTTATCGCGGTTTTTCTGTCCGTTAAAATACGGCGCGCGGATTTTATCAGCATTTTCTGTAGGCTGAAACTTTCTTTTCCGCCAGCCTGAAAATTTGCTGGACTAAGGAGCATACAATTACGTAGATTAAAAAAATATCAAGGTAGGATTCTATGTAGTTGTAGCCGTAGGAAGCTTCAATTCTTGCAACCGCGGTAACATCTTTTACGGTCATCATAAATGCGAGCGAGGTGTTTTTTATGAGGTTTACGGTGGCGTTGCAGATATTCGGTAGCGCGCTTTCCAGTGCCTGCGGAATTATGATTCTTGTAAACGTCTGGCATTTTGTAAGCCCGCAGGCAAGTCCGGCTTCAAGCTGCCCTTTGCTGACTGTGAGCAGGGCGGAACGGAATACTTCCGAGAGAACCGCAGTATTGTTGAGCGAAAATACAATATATGCGTAGACAACCGGATTTATGCTGAACACGTCAATTGAGCTTCCTGCATTTTTTAAAGCCGAGTTCAGGAATGACGGAATTATTGAATATACAACAAGAACCTGAAGAACAACAGGAGTTCCGCGGATAAACGAGACGAAAAACGCGCATATCTGGGAGGCGGCCTTTGTTCTATGTATTCTGCAGAGCGCAATCATGAATCCAAGAATCGTTCCTGCCGAAAAGGACACTGCGGTTATTTTCAGTGTAACAGGAAGAGCCTTGAATGAAAGCCAGAATGTTCTAAAGAAATATTCCACATCAAACATAAGTTCTCCTGAAAAAAGCCAAGAAGGTTGTTTCAACAATCGACTTGCTTTTTGCACTGTTCCGTAATGAAATGAGGAACAGCAGTTGATAGTAAAAGCTTGCAACGCAAACTTTGGTTAATATAAAAGCCTCGCACTCAGCGGTTTTTATATTACGCTCCTGAAAAAAATTGCATCATAAATCTTAATCCGCTAGACTGCTTTTCTTCCGCGGGAAAAATGTTTTTCCAGCCTGCCGAAAATCTGCTCAATGGAAATTGTGAGCGCCCAGTAAATAATGAAAAGAGCCGTGTAGGTTTCTACAGCGTAAGCTCCGAAGTTCATGCTGATGAAAAGATTTCCTTTTCCCATTACGTCAACAAGCCCGATTGTATATGCGAGCGAGCTTTCCTTTAGAAGGGCAATCAGGCTGTTTCCGAGGTTCGGAAGCGACACTGCGAATGCCTGCGGAAATATTATCCGCCTGAATGTCTGGAATTCCGTAAGTCCGCAAACCAGCCCGGCTTCCCTCTGGCTTTTTGAAATGCTCAGGTAGCTTGACCTTATTATTTCCGCCGCGCTTGCCGAGAACAGAAGTCCCAGCGCAAGAATTACAAAGAATGATTTTGCCCAGCCGTTTATGTCTGCCTTGAACAATGCCCAGAATAAATTTGGAAGCCCGTAGAAAACTATGAACAGCATTACGATGGAAGGCGTGCATCTGAAAGCGTTTATTATAAGGAAAGAAATTTTTCTTTGCGCGCTGTGGCGGGAAAGCATTCCTTTTGCAAGAAAAAATCCTATGAAGAGCCCTGTCAGAACTGTGCCTGCGATGATTCTAAAAGTTACAAGAAGATAAGGCAGAAGAACTGGAATAAGCTCAAGTATTTTTTCAGGATAAAATGGTCTGTCCATGCTTTTACGGTGCTCCAAAAAGTGTTTTATTCTATAAAAGAAAATATGTTCTCGCCGAAATACTCTTGGGAAAGCCTTTCGAGCGTGCCGTTTTCCCTGAGCGTTTTTATCGCTTTGTCATAGGCATCTGCAAGCGCCTGGTTTCTTCTATTAAAAAGAGGCCATGTTGGAATCGCCTTATACGGAACATAGGCTAGCTTTTCCCTGTACTTTGCGTAAGGCGCGTTTTCTTTTTCAATGTTGTTCTGGAACGAGAGCTTTATGTCCACGCGGGCATCGTATCTTCCTTCCGCGACCCAGATGTATCCGTCCGCCGCTTCAAACTGGTCTCCTGCCACAAGCTTTACCTGCGCATCGGGATTTTCCTTGTTGTACTCGCTGATTATGTTGTACTGCGCGTTTGAAGGTCCTATTGGAACAAGCTTTCCTGAGTATTTTGCAAACGACTTCATGTCGGTTATTTTGTCAGCTGTGTCTTTCCTGATTACAATTCCAATGATGCTTGCCGCAATCGGATTCTGCGGAAAAATATACTTCTTCCTGCGTTCTTCTGTAACCCACACTCCTTTTGTTCCCGCATCGTATTTTCCCTGAAGCACACCAATCAGAAGGTCGTCATCGGAAGTTGGAAAATATTCAAACTCGTACTGCGGAAGAAGCTTGTCAACTTCCTTTAGAACCGCGACTTCAAATCCATCCGATTCACCTTTGTCATTTACAAAATCATAAGGAACATAGTAGTTTGTGTGCGCCACACGGATTTTCTGAACTTTTCCGTCTGATTTTTTTGGTTTTGCAAAAAGCGGAATAACTGCAAGCAGCGCGGCTAAAGCTAAAACTGTCTTTTTCATAATTCACCTCGTTTAATTTGAATTTTTTATTCTGCGGCTTCGCGGACCCATTCAAGCCGGTGCAAGTCTGTTCCGCGCGGAATTGTGCAGTCCGCTCCAAGAATTATTCCGGTGCGTCCGGCTTCCCTTAAGATTCGTCTTGTTTCAGCCTGAACCTCTTCCTTTGTCCCGGTGAAAAGAATTCCGTCCGCTGTGTTCGCAAATCCGCCGATTACAGCCTTTCCGCCGAAAATCTTTTTTGCATCCGCAAGCGTCACTCCTTCAACAACCGAGGCGAAGTTGACCGCATTCGCCGGATAGTTTTTGAACAGCGAGAGGTTGTTTTTTGCTCCCTCGTATCCGCATATATGCAGAATGTTTTTTCCGCCCGCAGAGATTGCTGAGTTCAGCACGGAAAGCTCCGACGGTGAAATTACTTCTTTGTATGTGTCCGGACCTACGGAAGCGTCTTGCACTGACTGCACGCTAAGATAGATTCCGTCCGCCTTGCCTTCGCTTATTGCGGCTTCTGCCACGGCCTGCGTGTTTCTGGCGATTACACTCAGCGCGTAAAGGACAGCGAATTTGTCTTCCTTTATGAATCTGGCGAGCGTCTTGTCCGCGCCCTCTATGCACCATTTGAATGTTGTCGCCGGTGCAAAAATATTGTAGAACGTGAGAACTTCGCTTCCAAATGACGATGTGAGCTCCTTTACAAGCGAAATTTGGTCTGTTATCCAGCTGTCGTTTTTTGAAACTGGTTTTAGTCCGTAGAGTTCCTTTGCGGATTTTACGCCGCGCAGAAATTTTGCTGTTTCCGGCTCAAAAAAATATCCGTCGCTCATAAGCTTTACAAAGTCCGGCTTGAATTCACTGACGAATTTTTTATGTCCCTCAAGATTTTCTTTTCTCATTTCCGGATGCTCTGAGGCTGGAATCATTTCGTTCTGTGTATAATGAAACCAGAATCCTACCGGAACACGCTCTGCTGGCCTGTTTTCCAGCGCATCGAGCACAAGCTGCTTTTTGTTTGGCATATTTTCCTCCGTGGATTTTTTTTGCGCGAGGCAAGAGAACAATACAGATTGTTTCCTATTAGTTCAATAGGTTTATTTATACTATTTTCTTATTCCCGTCCATAGGAAAATCCTATAGCGCTGCGAGGAAAAAAAATAACAAAAAATTAGAAAACTACTTGACAAATCCCGGGGGGGGTATAATAAAACTGCTGATTTTCTTCAGCATATTTTATTATTTTCAAGGAGTGGACTTATGAGAAAGTTTGCTAAAATTTCAGCTGTATTGGCAGCTATGGTTCTTGCGCTTGCGTTCGTAGGCTGCAAGTCTGACGATGATGATGACGATGACCCAAGTGTTGTTACAGAGTGGTCTTGTGTAAATTCTGATGAACAGATGACGCTTTATTTCTATGATGACAGTTCATTTAAAGTTGAATTATCAGGAGATGTGGTGGCTTCTGGCGCTTATTCAGGAGATACCACTGCGATAACTGCTGTAATTAATTTGACATTCACAAAAATTATAAATGAAGAAACAGGTAAGCTTGAAGATTGTTCTATTAAAACGACTGCTACTCCTGTGTCTGGATATCTTGCTCTTAATCTTTCTGATCTTGATATGGGAGTGCTGCAGTTTACAAAGAAATAACTTCTTTGCATAATTAGCTTACTCTTTGCTCCGGAAAATTCCGGGGCTTTTTTTGCTTCATTTTTTTTAGGCGGGGGTTTTTATCCGCTGGCATCTGGTTTATAATGGAGCAATGTTTTTGCCTGTTTGTAAAGAGGATATGCTTGCCCGTGGAATCAGCCAGCTTGACTTTGTTTTTGTTTCCGGGGATGCCTATGTTGACCATCCGTCATTTGCGGCGGCTCTTCTGGGGCGGCTTCTGGAGTCGCATGGATATACGGTTGGAATTCTGTGTCAGCCTGACTGGAAGTCCGCGGAAAGCTTTAGGGCGCTCGGGCAGCCGAGGCTTGCGTTTCTTGTGTCGGCAGGCGCAATGGACAGCATGGTTTCAAACTACACGGCGAACAACAAGCCGCGCTCGGAGGACTCTTATTCCCATGGAGGCGAGAAGGGACACCGGCCAGACAGGGCTGTGATTCAGTATGTGGCAAGAATCCGCGAGGCGTACAAGGGCGTGAATGTCATTGTAGGCGGAATAGAGGCAAGCCTTAGGCGCACATCCCATTATGACTACTGGTCAAACACAGTGAAACATTCCGTCCTGCTTGACTCAAAGGCGGACCTTTTGATTTATGGAATGGGCGAAAATCCTCTTCTTGAGATTGCCAGCCGCCTTGAACAGGGAATTCCGGCGCGAAAAATCCGCGGCATAAGAGGAACCTGCTGGTTCACCGGAAAAAAAGACGAGGTTCCCAAGGATTCCGTGCTTCTTCCGCCGTTTGAAGAGGTAAGCAAGAATACTCCTGAAGGCAGGGAAAAATTCGCGCTGTCCTACAGGATTCAGGAGGAGAATACAGATGCAATAAACGGCCGTGTTCTTGTGGAGCCTTCAGAAAGCCGTTTTGTTGTGCAGGAAAAGGCCGCCTTTCCGCTTTCCCAGGCTGAATTTGATTCGATTTATGACCTGCCCTTTGAGAGAAAATGGCATCCAATGTATGACGGCGCGGCTTCAAACGGAAAAAAAGGAATTCCCGCTCTTTCCGAGGTGAAATTCAGTCTTACTAGCTGCCGCGGTTGTTTCGGCGCATGCAGCTTTTGCGCTATAACTTTTCACCAGGGAAGGCGTATTCAGGCCCGCAGCCACGACAGCCTTTTGTCCGAGGCAAGAAAAATGACGCAGGATCCAGAATTTAAAGGCTATATCCATGATGTGGGCGGTCCTACCGCGAACTTCCGCCACGATGCCTGCTCCTTTCAGGAAAAAAACGGAGCGTGCAAAAACAGGGACTGCCTTGGAGTTTCTCCGTGCCAGAATGTAAAGGCCAGCCACAGGGATTATATAGAGCTTTTAAGAAAACTGCGGTCGCTTCCGGGCGTGAAGAAAGTCTTCATAAGAAGCGGAATCAGGTTTGACTATCTTATGCTCGACAAGGACAGAACATTTCTGAATGAGCTTTGCAAATACCATGTTTCCGGGCAGCTGAAGGTTGCGCCGGAGCACGTAAGCGACAAGGTTCTTGCTCTCATGAGGAAAAGCACGCACGCAGTCTATGAAAAATTTTCAGAGGAATACGCAAAGGTGAACAAGGAGCTGGGGCTAAGACAGTATCTTGTTCCGTATTATATTGCGGGGCATCCCGGAGCCGGACTTCCGGAGGCGATTGAAACTGCGCTCTATTTAAAGAAGACAGGCTTTGTTCCGGACCAGGTTCAGGATTTTTATCCTACGCCAGGAAGTTTGGCAACCTGTATGTATTATACTGGACTGAATCCGCATGAACAAAAAGCGGACGGAAGCTTTGAGAAAGTCTATGTTGCCCGCGGCGGACATGAGCGCAGGCTTCAGCGCGCGCTGCTTCAGTTCAATAAGCCGGGGAACGCTCCGCTTGTAAAAGAGGCGCTGTTAAAGGCGGGCAGGGCTGACTTGATAAAAGTTCTGCTGTAAAATTCATTGTGCAAAAAAAGGACTGCTTCATACAAGTTGTTGCCCTTGCAATTGAAATCTGACGGAGGTTTTGGCAGGCGTATTCCGACTGTTTTTTTGCTTGCATTATGGGCTTGTGAGCCCGTGAAAATATGGAGCGAAGCGGAATATTTTCACAAT
>CAZSJX010000028.1:0-14820 GCA_964607295.1 uncultured Treponema sp.
ACCCTTAGCCTTATAGGCTAAGAGCAAACCACCCGTTTGACGGGTGGTTATGATTTTTTCAGGATGCTAGAATTTAGCTTTTCTAAGTCTTACTTTTTCAATGTCCTCGCAGAAAAGCTCGCGCAGGTCATTCAGTCCCAGCGCCATCAATGCCATTCTGTCAATTCCAATTCCCCATGCAAGAACCGGAACATCAATTCCCATTGCCTTTGTAACTTCCGGGCGGAAAATTCCAGAGCCTCCAAGCTCAAACCAGCCTAGCTTCGGGTGCTTTATATGGACTTCGATTGATGGCTCGGTAAACGGGAAATATCCAGGAACATATTTAACATCTGTTGCGCCTGCGATTTCCACTGCGAACATTTCAAGGAACCCAAGAAGCGTCTTTAAATTCACCTCTTCTCCGAGAACAATTCCTTCTGTCTGATAAAAGTCGCTCAAATGTGTCGCATCAACCTTGTCATAGCGGAAGCAGCGTGCAATTCCAAAATATTTTCCAGGAATTTCAGCCTTGTGAAGCTGGTGCGCAGAAAGAACAGTACCCTGGCTTCTCATAATCAGGCGGCGTGTAAATTCGTTGTCAAAGTCATAGTTCCAGCCGCGGCTTCCTGTATTTCCGCCGTTTCTATGAACCGCCGCAACATTCGAAAGATACGGCTCTTCAATAGACTTTGCGTGGGTAGGATATTTCAGCCTGTAGACATCATGGATGTCGCGCGCCGCATGAAACTGAGGCATAAAAAGAGCATCGCCGTTCCAAAATTCAGTTTCTACAAGCGGACCGTCAAATTCCTGAAATCCAAGAGAGCAGAGCTTGTCTTTTACCGATTCCAAAAACTGAACATAAGGATTTGTTCTTCCGGGAATTATGCGCGCAGGAGGAATTGAAATATTGTACCCACGGAATGTTCCTTTCTTCCATTCGCCGGAAGCAAGCATTGACGGAGTTATTTCTCCAATTTCATTTCCAGTGATTCCCGAGCTTCGGAGCGCGTCCGCCACGCCTTTAAATGCTTCTGTAAGCTTGTAAATTACAGTTTCGCGCTCAATAGTTTTAAATGGAGTCTCTGAAATTCCACGCTTCTTTGTAAGTCCTCCCATTATTTCAATTTCGGACTTTGTAAGATTTGCGGCATCCAGCTGGCCGTTTTCAGCCTCAAAAGCTTTTTTTATAAGCGACTTTGCCACAGTGAACCGTTCTGGAAGAGGCGCGCCTGTGTATTCCGCTTTTTTCTCTGAATTCATGGCAAGAACATTGTCCTTGCTGAGCGAGCCGAATGCCGAGCCTACATCCTTATTTTCAATTCCAAGGGCGGCCGCAATCTCTGGCAGGCGTTTCGGTCCGTTTTCCTTCAAATAAGAAACAATCCGTTCCTCTGCAAAACCGTCTTTAAAAATCTTGCGGCCAAAATCTGTAAGCTCAAAATATGTATGCGGAGTACGGGAAGTTTCTGCTAAAAGTTTTTTTCCTGCAAGCCAGCTGAACGCCTGGTTTGCGTGGCCTTCCTTGTATCCCAGCTCGGTCTGAAGCCTTGTTGAAGTAAGCTCATCTTTCAGGCTGTAATGAAGAAGAACTTTTGTTTCAAGCGGATGAAGATTTTTAATTAAAGTTTTTAAGTCTGCCAATTTTATATGCACCAAAAAAATTCCGGCTGCAAAACCTGTACTGAAAACCGGAGCAAAATGAAAATCACCTAACAGGCAAGTGAAAGCAACTGTTTAATGAAAATTATAAAAATTATTTTGTAAAGATAACTTTTGAAGTGTAAGTCGCCATTCTTACGCCCTTTTCATCCTTGAAGTACTTTTTCTTGTCTTTCTGCGCGTAAGAATAATGCTTGAACTGATTTTCCTGAGCGAAATCCTCGTAGACTGCGATTGCAACATTCATCGCCTCTCCAAGGTCAAAGCTAGACTGCATGCTGGTATAAGTAAAAATCACTTCGCCAGTGAGCGGAGTAAATTCAAGCTGAAGAGTCACATTCTTTGCTTTTGGATGAAGACTTGCATATTTGTCTTCCACAGGAATGATTTTTGTTTTTGTGTCTGCATAGCTGTTTGCAGCTTCAAGCGGATCCAAAGCCATTTGCATTTCCAGGGATTCTTCCTGCTGTGCAAAAACTGTTCCTGTTGCAATCATAATTGCTGTTGCCAATATAAATAT
The DNA here is from genome assembly GCA_964607295.1 of uncultured Treponema sp. Taxonomy (GTDB): domain Bacteria; phylum Spirochaetota; class Spirochaetia; order Treponematales; family Treponemataceae; genus Treponema_D. Next base: position 2,165 of record CAZSJX010000028.1, read on the forward strand.
CTTTTTCATGCGATGCCTCCTGTTTTGTAGCGTCAATAGTAAGTATACGGAACTATTCTATCAGTTTCCAAGAAAAAATCAAGGTCAACTTCATAGCGGCCGTTTTTTATGAAAATTCTTGGATCGCATATTAAAAGCATTGTTCCGGAAATTTCCTTAGGCTTGTTTTTTTCTATTGTGCGCCAGTATTCTCTTACTGCGTTTTTCGCCGCATTGCTGCACGCCTGCTTTATTCCTTCAAATCCATCCTGAACAGACGCAGAGCCGCATCCTTTTACCTTTGGATGAATTATAGATGTCCATCTTTTGTATTCAAGCTGCTGGGTCGAAGTTCTGTCGCAGTAAACCCAGCTTAGAAGCTTTCCGTCCTTTGGAACCGGATTATGATATTCAAGGCGGTTTATAGAAGAATCAAATTTCCTTGCTGCAGAAAATTCCCAGTATTCCTTGACAGCGCGCTTTTTGTCATAAGGCGTGTAGTCAAATTTCCAGCCGTATAAAAGTCCTTCCATTAAAAAGGGCGCAATTTGCTTTGTCCGCTCAATTGCGAATCCGTACATTTTTTCAAAGTCTGATTTTTTTTCATCCTGAAAAGATTTTTGTTCCTGAGCAGAATTCTCTTCCTCAAACTTTCCGGGAAAAGAATCCAGCTCCGCCCAGACTTGAATTCTAATCTGCTCGTTCTGCATCGGCGCCTGACAAAAGATATTTGCGCAAAAAATCAGCGCGGCGCAAAAACAAAGAGCGTTTCTTATCTCCATGCATCTTTCCATATCTTTAAAGGATGAATTCCCATTCTTGCAATAAAGTAAATCCATGCGGCTGCAAAACCGGCAAGATGCGTCAGATGGGCAATTCCAAGCCCTCCGAAAATCTGGCTTATAATTTCAATCAGCGCATAAATAAAAACTAGCAGCGGGGCGGCCACAGGAATTATTCCCCATATATAGATAATATTCCGCGGAAAAATAACGGCATAGGCAAACAGCAGCGCATATACAGCTCCGCTTGCGCCTATAATAAGCATTTGCATCCCCAGAAAACTGTACAGAACGACAGAAATTATTCCGTCAAGAATTCCGCATAGAAAATAAAAAAGCAGGAATTCCTTGGAGCCGACCGCACGCTCAACCTGAATTCCAAAGAAAAGAAGGGCCAGCATATTGAAAAGAATGTGGCTCGCTCCTGCATGGACAAAAAGGTAAGTTACAGGCTGCCAGTAAAAATGGCACAGCACCAATCCGGCGAAAGAAATTCCCATGTACAGCTTGAGCCCCGGAAAAATACTTGTAAGAAAAAACACAGCCATGTTCAGGGCAATGATGATAAAAGTCGCATGAAAAAAACTGTAGCGGAAAGGTTTTCGGATTAAGCTCATGAAACTGATTTTCCTAAGGCCGGATCTTCTGTTTCCTCGGAATTCTCATTCTGTGAAGCCGGGTCAAAAATTGTAACCTTGTTTCTTCCGTTTCTTTTAGAAACATAAAGAGCCTTGTCTGCCTGATCCACAAGAATTTTTGCGGAGCGCACAGGATTCTCGTCTACACTGAACACAGAAATTCCGCCGGAAATTGTAATCTGCATATTGTGGCCTTCGTAGAAAACTGTAGTCTGCTCAATCCGCTTTCTTATGCGCTCGGCAACAAGCATAGCTTCCTCTTTGCCTGCATTGCACAGCAGAACTGTAAATTCCTCTCCGCCGTACCTTGAGGCAAGGTCGCCTTCTCTTATGCTGTCGCTTATAATTTCCGCAGTCTTCTTTAGAACGTAGTCTCCGCAGGCGTGTCCGTAGGTGTCATTGAATTTCTTAAAGAAGTCAATGTCAAACATTATTACGCTTAGAATCTGGTTGTTGGAAAACGCTGAGTCAAGCTTGTCCTCAAGAATATTATAGAAGTAAAATTTAAGGCGGAGCTTTGTCATCATGTCGGTTGTGGACTGGTCAATCAGAGACGCATTATGAACTGCGACCGAAGCAAGCGATGCTATCGTCTGAATCTCGTTGCGCTCGTAAGTCGTGTATTCAGCAGAAAGGCTTTCTACAAAAATTCTCTCGCCCATGACAAGAATTCCATTCAGATGTTTTTTAAGCATAAGCGGAACTATAAGCGACGGATTCAGCGACTCTATTACCTTTATTTCTGGAGATTCTGGAAATTTTTGAGAAAGCTCGCGCATATCAAAAACAGTTGAAGCGCTGGACAAAAAGTCAATAAAAGGAGAGTCCGTGCTGATTTTATATTCGATTGTAGGATCAATGGCGATTCCCGAATAGTTTTCAGAAAGCTTGAAATATTCGCTGCCGAATTCCTCTGAAATAAAAAGCCCGGCACCTGTAACACGCATCTGCGCCATAGCCACATAGAGGATTGATTCTATAAGCGGAGAAAATTCAATTGTTGAACAAAATGACTTTGAAATTTCAAGCATCTGCTGTAAATCATAAATATGCTTTTCAAAATCAGCAATAACTTGCTTTTCCTTTGCCGCTAGAGCTTGGGTCTTTGCAGAAACCTCATTCTTTTTAGCCATTTTATTTCTTCTCTATATTTCCGATTATAACATAGTTCTTCATTATTTCAAGAAAAACTTTCCACTGTCCGTTCTGGTTTTCCATGCAGTCGGAATTGTCTCTGTTTCTTGAAGAAATCATAAGAACCTTTAAATTCGTTATAACTTCGGAGCTTGGTTTTTTAGATTCGATAAGAATATCGTTTATTTTTTTATAAAGATGGAAAATGTTTGTTGTTTCAGCCTGAATCAGTTCCTTTGCCTGTCTGTTGATTCTGTCTACAAGATTTTTTAGGGTTGATTCAAATGTCGCGTCCTTGTGGCTGTCTCTTATAAGGGAAGTAATGTTTATTTCGTCGAATTCATTTCCGCGCGTAAATTTGGACTCAAATGCGCCTATGCGTTCAAGCGAATCGTTGCAGGTGAACACAGCGGACGAAAATTCAGACTTGTACGCCGGGTTGTTAAAAAAGCCTTCTATTACAATGTCATTTAGAAGCTGCTTTACATGCTCCTCGTAGAATACTGAAATAAAATTCTTCAAGAGCTGAAGCGGAGTAATCCATGCAAAGGAAAAAGGTGTGCTCTGCCTGAGCTGGGAATCCAAATCCTTGCTGTATCCCTGGACTGCGGCCAAAGGCGCGCCCCCGAAGATTTGCTTTATTTCATTGTTTATAGCGGCATCCTGAATTTCACCCTTCAGGCGGGCCTCGTCCGTGCGGAACCTGGTCTCAAGGTACTCAGCGTATTTCTGCCGGAAATTTCCATTGTAGACCGCGCGCTCGGGAACAAGCTCGTAGTTCTTCTTTGAAATCCTTATCATGCAGGAAAGAATTTCCTTAGTAAAAATGTGCTTTACAATGTATTGGATTTTCTTGAAATTTTCCTTCAAGCCCATTGTTTCCCTGTCTGAAATTTTTCCGCCGTGCTTCAGCCTGAAAAGAGCGAGAACCGCATTGTACAGCGAATTTGTAACGTCCATTTCCGCGATAACAAAGTACAGGTCCAGCAGGGAATTTTCGAGCAGCTCAATAGGCACTGGCTGGAAGTCCGGCGTGTAGCTGTCCTTTGTGTTGTAGCCCGGGTCAAAGAATTTAAGCGCGGTTACATAGCTGAATTTGCAAATATCATTCAGCTGCTTTATCTTGTTCAGGGTTTCTTCAATTTTTGCAAACGCAGGCGTGTTCAGTTCTTTTTCAACTTTTTCAAGCTGCTTGTGCTCGCTTTCAAAATGGCGTATTAGAGACTTTGCTTCCATCGCAGTTTTTTTTCTGCTTTCATAAGATAGAAGATTTTCAAGAATTTCCCTGGCCTCGTTGTCAAAACCGGTAAAAATAAGCTGCTCTTCAAAGCGTCTGCTTGTGTCCAGGTCTGATGAACCGCAGGTTTCAGAAAGAATATCAAGAATCGGGGCTGTGTTTATAAAAAGCACACGGAGCGCTTCCGCGAAATCCGGCATGACAAGTCCGCCCTTGTAAAGTCCAGGCTCAAGAGACTTAAGCTCAGATTCAATTTTTCTTACGGCCTGTTTCTGGAGGCTTTCCGGCGATGTTGGAGAAAATAAGGTTTTGAAAAACTCTGCAATTATTTGAAAAAGCCCCATATCATACCATTTTATGGATAAACAGAAATTTGTTCAAGTGCGGACAAAAAATGGATGCGCAACTGTTTTTACAAAAACTGACTAAAAAGTTCCTCGTAGTCTTTTACGGAGACAGAATTCACAATCCGCTCCCTTAGCCTTGCCCCGCCTTTTATTCCTGAGCTGTAAGCGCAGAATTTTTTTCTCATGAGCATACAGGCGGCCCGTTCTCCGTGCTCTTCTACATTCATTTTCAGCTCGCGCAGACCTGCCTCAAGGCGCTCTTTTGGAGTTTCTGTGCTGTACTTTCCTTCTGTAAGAAACTGACGTGTTCTCCTGAATAAAAAAGGATCTCCCATCGCGCCCCTTGCAAACATCACGGCATCCACGCCTGTCTGCTCAAGCATACGCTTTGCATCTTCCGGAGTGAACGCATCTCCGCTTCCAAACACAGGAATTCTTTTTGCAACAAAATCAACGAGCTGTCTTTGAATTTCCCAGTCAGCCTTTCCTGAATATCCCTGTGCCTTTGTGCGCGCATGGATTGTCATTGCGTCTGCGCCGGCATTCAAAGCCGCTTCTGCACATTCTTTCCATGTCAGTCTGGAGGAATCCCAGCCGCTTCGGATTTTTACCGTTACGGGAACTGCCCCGCGCCCGGGATGAGACAAGCTGTATTTTATAGAAGATTCTTTTACTGCTTTTACTATGGAGTACAGCCGCTCCGGCTCCTTTGTAAGAACACTGCCTGCATTAGTCTTTGTTATCTTGGGAACAGGGCAGCCGCCGTTTATGTCTATGCAGCTGCAGTCTGTTTTTTCGAGGACAATTTTTGCAGCTTCTGCCATTGTCTGCGCGTCTCCACCGAAAATCTGCACGCAGTAATCCTTTTCATTTTGCGCCCGCCGCATAAGAAGCTCTGTTTTCTTATTTCCACGCACAAGAGCCTCCGCGGACACCATTTCTGTAGTGCACAGCGAAGCTCCGTATTCAGTGCAAAGAGAACGGAACGCCATGTCGCTGTAGCCCGCAATCGGCGCAAGAAAGAGATTTCCGTTCAGATGGAGAGGACCGATGTCTACAGTATGATAAAGGCTCATTCTTCCGGCAGGCCAAACGCCTTGCAGCTGTTTTTCCAAAGCTGTGCAGAAAGCTTTTCCAGGTCAGTCTCAAGCATTTCTGCCAAAAATCTTGCAGTGGACGGCAGGTACGCCGGCATGGTTCTTTTCCGCTCCCGGAATTCGGCAGGAATCATGAACGGGCTTTCTGTCTCCAGAAGAATCCTGTCCATTGGAATGTTGAGAACCGTCTCGTGCAGGTTGCGGGCGTTCCTGTAGGTCAGGTTTCCTGCAAAAGAAAACCATACGTTCATTCCCGCGTCAAGGCATTTTTTTGCGTATGAAGCGTCCTCGCTGTAGCAATGGAAAATCACGCCTTTTTCAGGCAGCCTGTCCTGAAGTATTTCAAAAATATCCTTTCCGGCATCACGGTTGTGGATTATGGCCGGAAGACTGTGCTTCTGCGCAAGCTCCAGCTGCGTTATAAAAAGCTCAATCTGGCGTCTCTTGTCTCCGTACTGCTTAAAGTAGTCAAGGCCGGTTTCTCCAATCGCAACAACGTTCGGAAGCGAGACACTTTCTTCTATTATCTTTATCCAGTCTGCGCCCGGGCTGTTTACTTCCGACGGACCGACTCCAACCGCATGGTAGACACCTTTTTGCGACTTAAGAAAAGCATATTCCTTTTTAAAATCGAGAACGCTGTTGTTTATGCTTATAATTCTGGCGACACCAGCCTGCCTGGCCTGCTGGATAACGCTAATCTGACGTACAGGGTCGTCATAAATCAACCCTATATGGGCGTGAGTATCAAAAAATTGCATGGCTTTTCCTTAAAAACTTGAAAGAATTTTCCAAGGAAATTTCCCTAGAAAATTTTAATATTTTTAACTAACTATCCGATATATTACTAATAAGATAACATAGGAACGCTTTGAAGTCAAACATAATTTGGGTTTTAGGACGCTGCGTTTGACAGCACGGCCGCCCTTTGATATACTGACTTCTCGGTATTATTTTTATTGAATAAAGTTTTTTTACGGAGATTTTTGTGGCGCATTCTCGCAAATACAAGAGATTAGAAAAAAATATAGTTTCACGTATTATGCATGCCTTCAGGCTTTTTTTTGCCTCCATGGGCAGAGGATGTGCAAATATCGTAAAATTCTTTGACGGAAAGCTTACCCTGATGGTTGTTCCTCATTCACAGGGAAAAGTTTTTAGCATTCAGACGAATGTCTTTGCGCTTGTGCTTGGAATTATCCTTGCGGCTGGAGTCACAGGCTCTTTTATTTACTTCAATCAAAAAAACGCATCATCAGGCCTTGAAATTTCAAGGCTCCGGGACGAGAACAGGGAGACTCTCGCAAGCCTCGATGAGCTTCGTGACGAAAACAACAATCTTCTGCAGACTGCAAGAAAGTTCCAGTCCACGCTAAGCCAGTCCCTCTCTCTGCTGGGAATAAACCAGAACACAGGCTCATCAAAGTCCGCCGGCAGGAATTCAGACCTTTCGTCATTGTTCGACACGCAGGATATAACTTCCGGCTCTCTAAAGGAAACCTCCGACATAAAGCAGCTTACAGCGTATCTGGAAAGCGCGGTCCGCCCTGTGGAGCAGATTGGAAAAATGCTTGAGAATCAGGGAGCGCTCTTTTCCGACATTCCTAACGTATGGCCTGTAAAAAACGGAATCGGCCACATCTCCATGGAATTCGGCCAGAACATTCACCCTATTACGCAGCAGTGGTACATCCACAAGGGCCTTGACTTCAGCACATGGCGGCAAGGAGATCCTGTCATAGCCACTGCGAACGGCCAGGTTGTTACAGTTGCATATGACGACAGCTTCGGTCTTAATGTAATAATCAAGCACAAACACGGAATTTACACACGCTACGCCCATCTGGGCACAACCCGAGTAAAAAAAGGCGACATGGTTTCTCAGAGACAAGTCATCGGAACAATCGGAAACACAGGAATCACAACAGGACCGCATCTTCATTATGAAGTCCACATCGGCTCGGACGTAGTAGATCCCGCAAAATACATCAACGTAAAATAATATGGCTATTTTCAACGACAACATTTCCATTAACAGCATCCTTGGCGCAGGCTCTTTTATAAAGGGAGACGTCAGGATAAACGGATTTGCACGCATTGACGGCGATATTGACGGAGATATCGAAGCCGCTGGAAATGTCATAATCGGAGAAAACGCTAGAATCCGCGGAAATATAAAGGCAAAGTCAATTACAGTCATAGGCGGAATCGTTCTTGGCGACATCGTTGCTCCTGATTTTATAAAGCTTCTCTCTTCGAGCGTGGTTATAGGCGACCTTCAGACAAAAAAGCTTGTGTCAGAGGAAAATGTTGTGCTCCACGGACGCTGCATCTCGCTTTCGGACAGCAAGGAATTTGCGGACGCTGTCTCGCGGCAGGAAAGCATGAAGGCCATATCCTCAATGTCCATAAGGATTTAGAATGGAAGTTGAAGGAGCATCCGCAGGCTTGTATTTTTCCGCAGCGGCTTCCATAGCTAGCGCCCAGGCCCAGAAAGCCCGCAGGGAAGAAAATACGCAGAAGACGGACAAGACCAGGCGCAGGAGCTTTTCAAGCGCAATGGAAAAGGCGCAGGAGGAGCTGCGGCTTAAAAAGGATGGATTCCCGTCGGAAATTGCTGGAATGGACATAGAGGATGCGGCTATCTACCTTAAAGACCAGGCGGACATGGCCGCGGACCTGCTAAAGGAACGTCAGACTCCTGAGGAATTCGCCGCCTACAGAAAGAAGGTCTCGCAGTTCCTAAGATACCTTGCCAAGAACAACTTTGAGGTAAAAAAAAGGGAGAGGCACGGATTCACAAGGAAAGGGAAACCGCTCGATCCTCAGTTCAAGATTACGGTAATAAACCAGAAGCTGGACGAGATGGCGAAATGGCTTTTAAGCTCCCACAGGGAAGCCTTCGCGATGCTTGCCCGTGTAGATGAAATAAGCGGAATGCTTGTAGACCTTATGGCGTCATAACTGATAAACTAAAAACCGGAGCTTTTATGTCTGATATTTTTGAAAATGATATATATGAGGAAGACGAGGATTTCTCGTCGCTTGAGGACACCCAGGAAGATGTCGGCGCCGACTCCAGGAGCTTTGTCTTTCCAAAGGAGCTGTACAAGCTCAAGCTGGTCTACTCCTTTGAAGGAATATACGCCACGTTTCCCGGGGGCGGCAAGCTGAATGCCGGCGACAAGGTGATTGTTCCCACGCGCTACGGACTTGATCTGGCGGAAAACATGGGCCTTTCAAAGTCTCCGGTCGGAATCAAGCCGGCCGACATAGCGCAGATTGCGCGCAGAGCCACCGCCGATGACCTTGAGAATGCGGCTTCTCTTGCGGAAACAGAAAAGTCCGCGTTCAATGTGTTCCGCGAGAAGGTGGAGCACCACAAGCTGGACATGAAGCTCGTTTCGGTGCATTTTCTTGTGGGCGAGCAGAAGGCTCTGTTCTTTTTTTCCAGCGACAACCGCGTTGACTTCCGCGAGCTTGTAAAGGACCTTGTTTCAATCTTCAAGATGAGGATAGAGCTGCGCCAGATTGGTGTGCGCGACGAGTGCCGCATAACAGGAGGCCTTGGCGTGTGCGGACGGCCTTACTGCTGCAGCAGCATAAGCGACAAACTCCGCCCAGTGAGCATAAAGATGGCAAAGGAGCAGAACCTGAGCCTGAATTCCATGAAAATCAGCGGACAGTGCGGACGGCTCCTGTGCTGCCTGAGCTACGAGTACGACTGGTACTCGGAGGCGCGCAAGAAGCTTCCAAGCGAGGGCATCAGGCTTTTCTACGACGGCACGAATTTCCGCGTAATTGAAGTGAACCCTATAACATCCATGGTCAAGATGCTCGGCGAGGACGGCCGTGTGATTGAAGTGAATGCGAAGCGGTTTGTCCGCGACGGCGGCAGGTGGAAAATCGGAAGCTGAAAAAACGCATGGCTGTTGAAAATAAGAATGATAGGGAATATACTTGAATCCATATCAAAGAGGTTTTTATGCTTTTGGTTGACAAAAATATAAAAGAACTGGTTTCGCATGGGAAGCTCATTGTTTCAGGTTATAAAGAAGAAAATCTAAAAGGAATTGCCTACGAGCTTTCTGTTGACTGCATATATGATTCTCAGAAAAGCAGCGTTCTGTCTTTTGAAATGAAGCCGGGAGATGTGGTTTACATAAAAACAGGCGAAGAAATAGAGCTTCCGCTTCAACTTACAGCGCGAATCATCGAAAGAAATTCAGTTATGAGAATGGGACTTAAAGTTGACGGTCCTCAGTATATTCCGGGGCACAGAACATTCTGCTTTTTACGCGTTCAGAATATTTCTGATTCCGTTCTTACGATTTCAAAAGGATTTGAAATTGCGCAAATCATTTTTGAGGAACTAAAGGAAATTCCAGAGCAGACTTATGACAAGCAGCAAGACGCTTCATTCAGAAACGAAAAGGATTTCGTAGGAGTTGGAAAATATCAGCCTGAGTACGACAAGCTCATGAAAGAATACAAAGACGCAAAAGAAGACCTTGAATCCTTAAAAGAAAAGATTTATGGAAATGTTCTTACAATAATGGGAGTCTTTGTTTCAATTTTTACACTTGTAAGCGTGAACATTCAGGCATTTGCAAGAGAAACCATTTCTAAAAACTTAATAGCAACAGTAAATCTTTGTCTCCTCACCTGCATTGCAACTTTGCTTGGCTTTGTAATGCTCATTGTCAATAAAGGCAGAAAAAAATGGTTTAGCGCAGTTTATACTGTGTTTCTGATATTGCTTGCCTCATCAACAATAATCCTTGCGCTGCTTAAAAACTAATTAATTTCTCTGTTTAATCTGCATTTTTTGATAATTTTCCGCAATTAAATATGCGGAGGTTTTATGAAAGAAATGCATATACTGACTCCTGCAGAAAAATGGGAGCAAGCGACTCTGGCGGACAACTTTATCTTTTGCAAAGTCATGACAGCCAACCCGGACTTGTGCAAGGAGCTTTTGGAACTTCTGCTGAACATAAAAATTGAGCGGATTGAAATTCCTGTGGCGGAAAGAAGCTTTAAAGTTGACTATGACTCAAAGGGAATTCGGTTCGATGTCTATGTAAAGGACGGAACCGGCCGCTGCTTTGATATTGAAATTCAGACCACGAACAGAACGAATCTTGCAAAGCGCGCAAGGTACTACCAGGGTCTTATGGACGTTGACAGCCTTGTTTCTGGCGCGGACTACAGCGAGCTTAATGAAAGCTACGTGATTTTCCTGTGCATGGAAGACGCCTTTGGAAGCGGTCTGCCGGTGTACGATTTTCATCAGGTCTGCAAGCAGAATTCTGACATTTTATTCAACGACGGAACCCACAAAGTCTTCTTCAATGCTTCAAAATATGATAAAATGCCCACGGAAGGCCTAAGGGAATTCTTTAAATTCCTTAACGGACTGAATGCGGCCTCGGATTTTACAAACCAGCTTGACAGCAAGGTGAGGCTCGCGAAGACCAATGCGCAGTGGAGGCACAGGTTTATGACGTGGGAACAGGAAATGCGGATTCAGGTGAAGGAAAAGTCCGAGGCGCTTGCAAAAATCATAGCAAAGGAAATGGTCGAAGACAGGGTTAATGCTATGAGGGCAGATATAGAAAAAGAAGCCAAGAATATGGCAAAAGACTTAGCGCATGAAATGGCAGGAGACATGGCCAAGGATATTGCAAAGGATATAGCTAAAGACATGGCCAAGAACATAGCAAAGGATATAGCTAAAGATATGGCCGAGAATATAGCTAAAGATATGGCTCAGGATATTGCAGAAGAACAGACAAATGAAAAAGTTGAGGAAATGGCCAGAAAGCTTCTTGCGGAAAAGATTGCGCCGGAAGTAGTTGCAAGATGCACAGGCCTTTCGCTGGACAAAGTCAGGAGCCTTTGATGACATCGCGTTTTGCGCTAAAGAATTCCGCGGAGCGCGCCGAGAATATAATGTGTTTCTACAAACCGCAGGCATTTCCAAAGGTTACAAAAAAAACTATTTTTTTTGTTGACTTATGGATTGTCTTGGGGTAGAATAACGTCATGATACCGTATGGTATCTCAAAAAATAAGGAGGCTAAGAGATGAAAAAGACTCTTATCGCGGTCGCAGCAGCTGCCGCACTTACAGCAACTTCTGCTTTCGCAGAAATCACATTCGGAGCATGGCTTCGCTCTGCTCTTATTCCTGTAGCTTATGATGGCGAGGATTACCTTGGTGGTCTTACACAGTCATGGGGTAGCGCAGCGCGTACTGCAGTTCTTGGTGTAAACGGTGTTTCTGAAGATGGAATGGCAGGATTCACATTTGAAATCCGTAACCAGGCTGGAGAAGAAATCAACATGGGTGACCGCACAGTAGCATGGCTCAAGCCGATTGAGCAGCTCAAACTTTCTATTGGTAAGTTTGATGGCGGAGACAACGGATTCGGACAGGGAACAGGATTTGGCGCCTGGGACTATGTACGTCCAAGAACAACTACAGGCTTGTTCTTCGATGGTGATGACGGAATTATGGACTTAATTGGCGGAGACGGCTTCATGGCAGAAATCTTCCCAATTGAAGGATTCAAAGTTATGGTAAATGTTCCATTCCTTCAGTATGAGAAAGAAAAACATAACTGGGTTTATGATAAAGACTCAAAGAATTGGAAAGATGATAAAGGTACGGAAGTTGAATATGTAAAGCACGCTTATGATATTTACAAGAAGACACAGATTGGTGCTGCATACGCAATCGACGGTGTTGGAGAAGTAAAGGTTCTTTGGACAAATGTAAGTGAAGAAACTGTAAGTGAAGAAACAAAACTAGACGGCAAGAAATACAATGATGTAGGAAATCTTGGAATCGCTTTCAATCTTTCTGCTGTAGAAAACCTTAACTTGGCAATTGGCGCTAAGTTCGATATTTCTGACAAAGAAATCGATGGTGATGGCAACAAGGCTTATTTTGCAACAAAGGCTTCTTACAATGTTTCTGACACTATCACATTCAACATGGTTGGCGGTGTAAAGCTCTTCAAAAATGATGACTATGATCCAAAATGGGGAATCGGAGCTGGTGTTGACTATGTAGTTATGGACGGTCTTACAGTTAATGCTGACATCCGTTACATGAGCGAAACAAAGATAGATGGCAACGGTTCAGAAGATGATTCACTTTCATTCCTTATTGCAGCTGCAAAGACTATTGGAAGCAACGCTTCTCTTGGAGTTGGATTTGAAGGTGTTACAAACGGTGGAGACTTTGCAGCATTTGATAATGCAAAAAACGATGCATTCGCATGGTGCGTTCCTGTTATGTTCAACCTTTCATTCTAATTCCACCCGCAGTTTGCGTTTGACTTAGTAATGCGAAAGTGGCTGTCCAGTTTTGGACAGCCCTTTTTTTTATCTCCGCCGCATTATGCTGCACATATCGCGTTTAAAACAACAAAA
>CAZSJX010000029.1:0-13789 GCA_964607295.1 uncultured Treponema sp.
CCCCGGCATTTTTGTATAAGGAGGCTAAGAGATGAAAAAGACTCTTATCGCGGTCGCAGCAGCTGCCGCACTTACAGCAACTTCTGCTTTCGCAGAAATCACATTCGGAGCATGGCTTCGCGTGCTTGCTTCTCCAGTAGCTTCAACAGGTAAAGATGTTATTGCCGGCGTTGAGAACTCATGGGGATATGGCGCACGTACAGCCCGTATCAACATCAACGGAACTTCCGAGGACGGAAAGGCCGGATTCGTAATGGGTGTTTACAACGACTTTGAGAGCGGACTCGGACAGGGCGACGACGCTTATCTCTGGGTTAAGCCTGTTGACACTGTAAAAGTTTCTGTAGGTAAGTTCGACTCACCTACAAACGGACTCCGCGGCGACTTCTGCTACGGCTCATGGAACTGGCTCAGACCTTTCAACTGGGTTCGTGACGGCGAAGGACTCACATTCGACGGAATCTGGAGAAGCGGACTTATGGTAGAGGCTGATCCAATGGAAGGACTCCACGCATTCGCAGTTATCCCTATGTCTTCTAGCTACAAGAGCGCAGAGGAAGTTTACCGCAACATCCAGGTTGGATTCGGATATGCAATCGAGGGCGTAGGTAAGCTCAAGGCACAGTTCATCGGCGACTACGGCTATACAACAAAGGAGTCTGATACTGGCGATTACTATCTTGATGTATCAAGTGGAGATATCAAGCAGAAATCTGTTGCTTATGACAAAGACCAGGACAAAACAACAGGACAGATTGGCGTTGCATTCGATATCACGGCAATCGAGAATCTCTATGTAACTGTAGGTGCACGCTTCGGTATCGCAGACAAGGATTATGCTCCTGACTACCTCAAGATGGAATTCTCAGCCGGTGCTTCTTACCAGGTTTCAGAGACAATGAAATTCTCTGTAGACGGCGATTACAAGCAGTATCAGGATAAGGTTCTTGGCGGCGGTGATGACAGCCTCTTCTCCGTAGGAGCAGGTGTAGACTTTACTGTAATGGACGGACTTGCAGCAGTTGCTGACGTTCGCTACATGAGCAACAACTATGGAAAAAATGGCGATGACGGTGCTATCAGCTTCCTCGTTGGAGTTAACAAGTCTGTATCTAGCAACGGTTCTCTTGGAATCGGATTCCAGGGCGCGACAAACGGTTGCGGTCTTGTAATGAATGATGGTTCTGGAATCCAGGCTGGCAAGTCTTACACACTCGGAAAAGACGGCGGCGACGGCGACGAATTCGTTTGGGCTATCCCAGTTAGCGTAAGCGTTTGGTTCTAAGCCGCAAAAAAGAAGCAACGCTTCTTTTTTGCTCTGACAGTTTTGCTTTGCAAAACTGTCGGGAATGCTGGCGAGTTTTCAAAGAAAACTCGGTTGGTCTGCAAGCTTGCGGACGCACAAAAGCCTCCCGAAAGGGAGGCTTTTGTTGTTTTAAACGCGATATGTGCAGCATAATGCGGCGGAGATAAAAAAAAGCTGTTCTTTGATGAAGTTTTTATTACTTCTAGGACAGCTTTCAGTCAAAATTTCAAAAAAATTGCCGGAAGATTTGTATTTGCTAACAGCAAGTGGCGCAGCATGCCATCAACCCAGCCAATGCTTTATTGGTTCTGAAGACCACGTTAGGTCTTGCTTTTTAAAACTCCTTTTCTTGCTTTCTTTGCTAAATTCTCTTTATTTTTGTAAGAGTCTGAACGACTTTCTACAGCCAAAACCGTAATAATGAATTTATCATCTTCCAAGAATCCGATAATTCTGTATTTTTTAAATTCAGAGCTTTTAAAACGCCATAAACCTTTTAAATTGCCAACCAATTCAGTACCGCCGGCATCATAAAGGTCCTTCTTATTTTTGCTGTCATTACTTTTCCTTTTAAATAAGTTTTAATTGACTGTTTGCTTGATTCTTCCAATTTTGCAATTTGCCGTGCAGCTTTTGGAGCGAATTCTACTATAAACATTAATTAAAAACCTCATCAAAAGAATAAGTCTTTTTATTTTCGGCAATCCAGTTGTTGTAGGACTGCTCAGCAAGATAATAATCTTCCATATCATCGAGCTGCTGTTCAATTGCTTTTATAGCGTAAAATGTTTTTGTCCTGCCGGTTTTTAAAGCAAGATTTGCGAGCCTGTTTTCAAGTTCTGGTTTTAATCTCAATGCTAACATACTTGCCTCCTTTAATTTGCTATACAAGTATAACATTCTAAGAATGTCATGTCTATAAAAAAGTTTTGTGGAATCCTCCTTCTTTATAGCAATCAGCCTTTCTCTGTGAGAGTAAGAGAAAATCTGTCTGCATCTGTTGAAAACTGCTGTTCAGCGTATATGATTGACGTGAAAAAATGTAAAAACTGGCCAATCACATAGTTTCAACGCTCTGCTGCGAGGCCGGAAGCTTCTCAAGTTTTATTTTATAGCCTAAAGACTGCAATACAGAGGTGAAGGTTGTCAAGGTTGCTTTTTCCGCAGAAACTTATGGATTCCGCCAATTTAGGACTTTAAACACAAAAAAAGCCTCCCTTTCGGGAGGCTTTTTGCCTTAGGTTGTGCCCGACAGTTTTGCAAAGCAAAACTGTCAGAGCAAAAAAGAAGCGTTGCTTCTTTTTTGCGGCTTAGAACCAGATGCTTACGCTAACTGGAATAGCCCAGATGAATGAATCACTGTCTTTTGAAATGTCATTCAAAGAACCGTTGCAGTATGAAACTCCGTTTGTAGCTCCCTGGAAACCTACTCCGAGAGAACCGTTGCTAGATACAGACTTGTTTACACCAACAAGGAAAGCGATTGAAGAATCGTCTCCGTCCTTTCCGTATCCGATGCTGGCAAAGCGGATGTCTGCGTTTGCTGTAAGACCGTCCATAAGAACATAGTCAACACCTGCGCCTGCGAAGAATATTTTGTCCTCGTCGCCTTTCTTTCCGAGGCAGTCATCATTGAAAATTTTAACTCCGCCAGAAACAGAAAGCTTGAATGCGTCTGAGAACTGGTAAGAAACACCGGCTGCAACTTTTGTCTTTACAGTATCAGCGTCATAATCGCTGTCCATGATTCCGAATGCAGCACCTACTGTTGCGTAAAGGTTCTCTACTGCTGTGAGATCGAATGCAACTTCTACATCGCCAGTGTAGTCATAGTCCTTTCCCAAAACTGTTTTAGTTTTGTTCTTTCCAATCCACTGTGCCTTGAATTTTCCAATACCATCAATTGAGTATGCAAGGGCAATCTGTGATGACTTGTAAGTATCCTCTGCTTTTGTAGCAGCCTCAGGATTGCCTTTGTCGTCAGCTGTTTCTCCGCCGAAATTAACAGTAAGAGGAACGTTTGCCATAAGCATAAGTCCTTCGATAGGTGTAACTTCAATCTCAAGTCCGCTTCCTGCTGATACTCCAGAGAATGTGAGTCCTTCATCGTCAACGATTCTGTTGTCTGGTCTCATCCAGTTCCATGAGCCGTAGCAGAAGTCTCCGCGGAGTCCGTTGTAAGAAGAGTCGAATCTACCTACGGAAAGTTTTACCATGTCAACAGGCTTTACCCAGATAAGGTGGTTATCGGCAAGTCCGTATGCGTTGTTAACATCACCGTAAACACCCATTATAAATCCGGCTTTTCCGTCTTCAGACACACCGTTGATATCGATACGTGCTGTACGTGCGCCATATCCCCATGAGTTTGTCATACCGGCTACAACATCCTCTCCGTCGGATGCCACTGGAGCCGCAAGAACACGGATCCAAGAACCGAATGTGATTTCTGCGAAAGCAGAAGTTGCTGTAAGTGCGGCAGCTGCTGCGACCGCGATAAGAGTCTTTTTCATCTCTTAGCCTCCTTATGTTTAAATCCTAGGGTGGCAAGGCGGCCGGAAGCTTCAAGTCTGCGTTTATGCCTGAATTCGTTCATTGAGTGTTTTCTTTTTTTTGTATATTATGGAAGCGTTTGAACTGGATTATCCAGGAAGAATCCTAATCGCCTCCTTGGGACTTGAGCCCGCACATAAGAATAGGACTTTGGCCCGGCTTTTTCGGGCAGGATAGTCCCGTTTCAAACTTCAATTCAATCTTTAAGTTCAAGGGGCATATATGTACATAGTTGGAATCGACATCGCGAAAAAATCACATCAGGCGGCAATAATGAGACCGGACGGAACTCTTGTGGGAAGATCCTTCAGGTTTACAAATACGCGGCAGGGATTCAGTTTCCTAATGGACAAGCTTTCGGCGGTAGATTCCAATCTGAGCAATTTTGAGTTCGGCATGGAGGCCACAGGGCATTACTGGCTGAACCTTTATACATGGCTCACTGACAACAAGGCGGTCGTCCATGTGATAAATCCGCTCCAGTCCGATGCTCTCAGAAACCTATATATAAGGAAGACAAAAACTGATTCCGTGGATGCGAAAATAATTGCTCAGGTCATAAGAATCGGACAGTATTCCGAGACCAAGCTTGCCGACGACCGTATGCTCACAATGCGCGACCTGTGCCGCCAGAGGTTCTTTCTTGTGGACATGGTGGCGAACCTTAAGCGCAAGGTAATCGTCATGATGGACAGGATTTTTCCGGAATACCAGGGATTTTTTTCTGACACGTTCGGAAAGTCGTCAACCGCAATACTCAGGCACTGCACGACCCCGGAAGAAATCATGCTGTTCGGAGAGGACAATCTTGCCCGGCTTCTGCAGGTGGCATCC
This sequence comes from uncultured Treponema sp., assembly GCA_964607295.1. Lineage (GTDB taxonomy): Bacteria > Spirochaetota > Spirochaetia > Treponematales > Treponemataceae > Treponema_D. The sequence continues at coordinate 4,694 of CAZSJX010000029.1, forward strand.
AATGGAAAGTTCGGACTAAAGAAAGCCCAGGAGCTTACAAGCCTTGCCCGCAACTCTTTTGCCGCCCGGCTGTCTTCAAAGACACTTTCGCTTCTTGTAAAGCAGATGATGGAGCAGATGGAGCTTCTTACAACTCAGATTGAAACTCTTGAAAAGCATATCTCGTCGCACTTCAAGTCATTTGAAACAAAGCTCACGCAAATTCCCGGAATAGGCCCGGTTCTTGGCGCGTCCATTCTGAGCGAGATTGGCGACATAAGCCGCTTTGCCTCCCCAAAAAAACTGTGCGCCTATGCCGGCATAGATCCCTCGGTAAAGCAGTCAGGCCAGTTCCTGGGAAACGAAAACCATATGTCCAAGCGCGGCTCAGGGTATCTGCGCAGGTGCCTATGGATGGCGTCGTTTGTTTCCGTGAACCATTGCCGGGAAATAATTCTTGTCTACCAGTCGCAGGTTTCCAAGGGGAAGACTCATTTTCAGTCAATGGGATTCGTCTGCCACAAGCTCCTGAATATAATCTATGCTGTCCTAAAAAACGGCACAGACTACAGCCCGTCGCTCTGCATAAATCCTATGGCTTCCGCCAGCAGAAACCGCCGGATAGCAAGAGCCGCTATAAAGGGCTGACGTGCCAAGGCTTTCCGTTTCCATAGACTTTAGATGCTTGTAATGTTAAAATGCAGATATATGTATACACGTGATTTGCAGGAAATGCCTCCGTCGTTTGTTCAGAATGGAAGGCCGGTGTTCGGCACATTTCGGGGACATCCAAAGAGCTTTGACATCCGCGGAGTTTACAGGCCTTATGGCGTGATTCCGCTTCCTACTTTTATAACGAACCTCCGCATAAAGAGCCGCCTTGTATTTTCTTTCAATATTGGGGAATATATCGGGCGCATAAGCTTCATAGACGCAAAGATTGCCGGCTTTTCTGAAGTTGTGTTCTGGAACAAGGCAACTTCCCAGCGTTTTTCATACCATTCGCTGATGGGGCCAAGAAAACGGCTTATTCCGCATAGCCTTGAGGCGGCATCCACATCGAACTACAGCAAGAAGCGGTACACAAGAATCAGCTGGAACAGAGAGCAGAACAGGCTTTCTGTAATTTTTGACCTGAAAGGAGATTCTGTGCGTCCTTCTGCCCGCGGAGCTTTTTCCGCAGTGTTCGATGACAGCCAGTTTTCTGAGCTTACCTCTGTTCGCCCGAATCCAACGCTAAGACGGAGCTACGCAAGCTACAGCTCGGTTCTTCCGCTGCACGGCTCTCTTACGCTTTCCTACAAGAACGGAGAAACAAAATCTATGTCCGGGGCTGACGGAACTTGCTCTTTTGACATGACCCGCACATACATGAAATTCCATTCCCACGGAAAATCTGTGCTTGGATTCGGAGAAATAAAAGGAAAAAAGATTGCGTTTAAGCTTGCTTCCGAGTCGCATGAAAGCGTTGATACAGGCAAGTTCAACTGCAACGTTCTTTTCTATGACGGAAAAACCACGCCTCTGCCGCCTGTTGTGATTTCGCATTATTCCGGCATGGACCAAAAATGGATTATTCAGGATACAGAAAACATGGTCGACCTTGCTTTTACGCCTGTGTCAATCTGTGTAAACAACGTGAACGCATTTATCGTGCGCAGCGTATACCATACAATATACGGCAATTTTGAGGGAACTCTTATTACTGCCAGCGGTGAAAAAGTTTCATTCAAATCTCTTGCTGGAATTTCCGAAAATTACTTGATACGTCTTTAAATTTTTGCAGTGGAGTATTTATGGAAAATGAATCTCGTCCAAAACGGACGCTTGAACCCGGCTCGCTTGACAAGACCCGGAAAAATATAGGACCGATAGACGCAAATGAAGCTCTTTTCATGCAGAAGAAGCTTGGCGGGGAAGTTCTCCGTGAAAAAATGTCTCCGGCGGATTACTCAAATATTTCCCAGGGCAGAAGAAGGCAGGATGTTGCTGTAAAAGCATCCGGAAGGTCTGCATCCGATATTTCCTCCCAGAGCGCATCGTTCGGCTCTTCATTTTCTTCGGCGGCTGTAGGCGGAATCAAGGTTTCTGCAAAGAAAGTGCGCACAGACGAGGAGCTGCCAGAAATTTCTGCGCATGACTTAAAGCTGATGGATAAAACCATGATGGCTCCCGGTTGCGACATTAAGCCGGACTTCGGGCTGTTCAACTTTTTCTATAGAATGTCCGCAAAGAACCGCGAGCGCGTTCAGAAAAAATTCGGCGAGTACATTGTGCGCCGCCATGTTGACCATATCCAGTCCTTTATTGGAACAATAAAAACTTTTATCCAGATTTCCCCGGATGTATACAAGGCGAAGATTGCCACGGAAACAGAGCTCAAGTTCAAATTTCTTAGAACTGTGGGCAAATGGACCATGCGTGAAATCAAGCTTTTGTCAATGGATGTTGAGAACGCCTCGGAATATCTTACCGTTCCAATGCTGATTCCTTTTGTGCGTGCGGTCTACAGGCAGCTTCTTACCGTTTACTATATAGGCGAGCAGCAGGTTTCGCTTTTAATAAAAGACATTTACACTGACCTTGCGGAATTTCCAAACGCGGACAAAGCTAAGCTTCAGACTTTGGTAAAGCAGGGCGTAACCGAATGGCTTTATGTGCATGACCAGATTATTCACGGAATGTATCCTCTTCTGATGAGAATGTGTTCCGACGAGTTTGTTGAATTTCCAGATTTCTTTAAAATCAAGATTGTGGAAATTTTAAAATTCCTGGGAATTTCAAAGTTTGACCTTCTTCTTCCAGAAAAAAAGAAAAAAGAAAAAAAACAGGAAGAAGTCCAGGAAAAAAAGAAGCAGGAAGTCCGCCATATCGCCGGTGAAAAAAACGAGATTGTAAATATGGGGCTCAGGATTCTTGACCAGCTTTTTCCGCGCGCAGGATTTCTTCACCTTGAGCGGCATCCGGACTTGTTTCCGTATTTCAACCCAATTTACAATTTTGAGGACGGATTTAATGTAATTGCTCCGGAAAATCCTCTGCAGGTAACAATTGTTCTTATCTTGATTATTGAGGATTTCTTAAAAGGCTGCCGGAATATAAAATTCAATATTGAGGCTGATGAAAAGCTTGCCGCTTATCCAGACAGCCTTGAGTCTGCAATGGAGGACTGGGCTTCTTACTACGAGGACTTGTTCTCAAAGAAACTCGGAGACTACCTGCGCTCTTATGTAAATTCTATCTATTCACAGAAGGATTATGCCCAGAGCAAATTCGGCAAGGAAAATCTGAACAATATTTTGTGGCGCATAAAATTTTATTTTCTTCCGAACTACAAGTTCAACGCTCCGGTTCTGCAGAAACCTGTCAATGATGCAAAGTACAGGCCGCTTGCCGCGCGTACGGATTATATGAGAACAGTGCTTACTGCCCTTGTCCGCAGAATCGATGAGAATTCCGCCGGAAAGAAAACTGTGCTTGGCGTTTTGAATCCATGGGACCGCTACACTTTTGATTTGCCGAATGCAGTTTCCAAAAGAATTGATGTGCTTCTTGGCGCAAAGCGGGAAGATGATGTTACAGCCGCCACAAATGCGAATCTTATAAAGTATACGCTCTGCGTTGTTTCTGTTTTGGACTGGTGGATAAACAATTCTTCAAGTCCTGCCTACGACACGGATTCTTCCAAGCTTTACCGCGTTTCAGAAGAAGACGGCGGACCTTTGTTTTCTGTTCCAGAGCGCTCAGACCAGAACCAGCTTTTTGCAGAAGGCGTAAAAAAGGCGATTGAGGCAAAGCGCAGCAAGCAGTAATCAGGCTTTGAATTTTGTGATTTTCTCTGTTGAAAACTGATAGAAAAATTTTTCATAAAAAATAAAAAGAGGTATTTATGGCACATTGCATTGTTCCTGCCGCAGAAGAAATTTTAGACAAGGAATTTAGAGTTTTAGATAAAGGTTTTGTCCGCATGGTTGACTATTACGGCAGCGACTCAAGAATTGTACAGGCAGCCCGTGTTTCCTACGGAGAAGGAACAAAAACTGTGAGCCAGGACAGCGCGCTGATAGACTATCTTTTGCGCCATCAGCACACATCTCCTTTTGAGCAGGTTGTTTTCACATTCCATTTGAAAATGCCTATTTTTGTAGCGCGCCAGTGGGTTCGGCATAGAATGGGCAGAATGAACGAGGTTTCCGGAAGATACAGCATCATGAAGGATGAATTCTACGTTCCTGAAAATTCGTGCATTGCAAAGCAGTCGGCAAACAACAAGCAGGGCCGCGGTGAAATTTTTGAAGAGCAGCAGGCGAAAGAATTTCAGGATGAATTTAAAGCAGGCCAGCAAAAAGCCTACGAAGTTTATGAAAGCATGGTGGAAAAAGGAATCGCAAGAGAAATTGCCCGCATAAATCTTCCGCTTGCTTTGTACACAGAATTTTACTGGCAGATGGATCTGCACAATTTGTTCCACTTTTTAAAGCTCAGGCTCGACAGCCATGCCCAGTATGAAATCCGTCTGTATGCAGAAAAAATTCTTGAGATTATAAAAAATGTCTGTCCTATGGCGGTAAGCTCGTTTGAGAACAACATGGCAAAATCAGTTTCATTCAATGGTGAAGAAATGGAAGCCCTGCGGAAAATTTTAAATGGCGAGGAAAATCCAATTCATGATGAAAAAAAACTGAAAAGGTTCAGCGAAAAAATCAAGACGGGAATTCAGCTTTAAGCAAAACTGGCTGCTCGGAAATCTTGCATTGGACAGCCTGCTTAAGCGCTGAATTTTCTATTCATGCTGCGGAATTCATTCTATTATTTCAGCTTCGATTTCATTTTGGGAAGATTTCCATTCCCTGAATGCGAATATGACTCCGGAAATCATTATTAGAATTCCCGCGGCTCTTACAAGCTTTACGCCAAAATCAGCAGGAAGCATAAACAGCATGACGGCAATAAAAACTGAGCAAACTGCCTCTGAAATTAAATGAGCGGAATTTTCAGTGCTGGAAGCCAGTATAAATTCTGTAGCCGCTGATAAAATTAAAAATACTGCCTGAATATAAAGAAAAATCCTTACAATTTTTTGAATCATGCTGAAAAATGCAAACGGAAGCACCGCCGCAAGAATTCCGACTAAAATGCCTGCAACGCTCTTTATTATTATTGCGCGCTCAAAATAAGGCGGAAATGAAAATTTTTTTACTTTCAAAATAGAGTTTATTCCGTTTACAATTGCGCCGATTCCAATAAGAACCACAATTGCTTCTATGCTTGTCCTTGGGTTTATGACAGCCAAAAGTCCGACAACCGCGCTTAAAATTCCTAAAAAAATTCTTAAGTTCATAACTTTCTCCCATAAAAAGTCAAGAAGATTATTTCAACAATCGATTGATAGTAATATAGTCTGTACTATAGCATTTATTTATAATTTGCAAAATAGCAAAACTGCTTTTATAATAGAAGAATGATGTTTATTCAGAATTTAGTTGAATATTATGATGAGCTTTTTAAAATTTCAGAGGCTCAAAAGAATTTATATATGGATTTATGCAGAAATTTCAGCGTTCCGGTGCGTTTTCTGAGAGTTTTCTGCGGATCTGGACTTTTTGAAAGCCTGATGTCAAAGCAAGGCCACGATGTTACAGCCATTGAAAATTCCGAGGAGCTTTTGCATACAGCGAACCTTCGCCGGAGAAGCCAGTTGATGTCAATCCGTTTTTTTCAGATGGAAGCGGAGGACATGACAAAATTTCTGGGAAAGAATTTTTACAATATTGTGTCTGTTTTAGACAGCCGCCTGCTTTTTCTTAAGGGAGCTGAAAGAATCCGGCAGTTTTTCTTTGACTGCAAGCAGCTTATGTCGCCAGACGGATTTCTTGTTATCCAGTGCATAAATTTTGAAAACAGAAAGAATGAAAAATTTTTTCAGCTTAAATGCAGGGAAAGCATGAGGGCCAGGCTTTTTTCAGAAGTAATGACCGCGCAGGATAATTCAAAGCTTTTTTCCATGAACCTTGAAACCGGCAGCGGCAGGCTTCTTCCTATAGTAAAAGATATTCCAATCTACCCTTTGCTTCCTTCTGAAATAGAAACTTTTGCGGCGGACGCTGGCTTTAAGAGCGCGGAATTTTTTGCCGGTTTTGACAAATCAGATTTCACAGGAAACGAAGAAAAATATATTGTGATTTTAAAATAAAAATGACATTCCCGTTTCTAAGAATGTCATCTTTATTTCAGGCAATGATTTTTATTTAGCCGGAATTTCTTTATTTCTGAAATTTAATTTTAACATCGTAGTCTTCAGAAGTCCATTCCGGATCAATGTGCATATCCAAATCCGCATTGAAAGTAATCGGCTTTGTAAACTTGTACGAGCGCTCTGTCTCTTTGCAGTCAAATGAAACTGTTACGCCTGAAGTTCCTGCGGAAATTTTAAAATTCTGTACATTTGAATCCTCAAAAGTAAATACAGTTTCTCCGCTAGAAGCCTTTGTAAGAATAATCTTTCCGTCTGCGTTGAAAGTCCAGTTCGCATCCCAGTTTGTGTCTTGCCAAGTTCCCTGAATGTCCTTCAAGTCAAATGCAAAAATTCCTGCTGTGCCCATAACAAGAGCAGCCGCGATTGCAAAAATTCTCTTCATATTTTCCTCCTAAAAATGAATTCTGTTTATAAGGCTCACATTGCCTTTTTTAATACGCTTCCAAAATTCTTTAGATAATCCACAAAAGAAATATATGCCAGAACTACACATACGGCAAAAAATCCCTGGCCAACATGGAGCAAAATCTTCATGTCCAAATTCCATGCAGCGGCAAGGCCTGTGCGGATCAAGGCTTCCTGTATGAGAGCCACGAAGCATGAAGCTACATAGAATACGGTTTTTATTTTTCCGCCTTTTCTTGCGGCGATTGCAGTTCCTTGCTTTGCAGCAACCATTCTTAAAAAGTTCTGGCTGAACTCACGGTAAAGAATTAAAACGTAGCATACAACCGGCATATATCCAGAAAAAACGAAGCACGTGAACATTGAAAGATGCAAAAACACATCGGCAAAAGGATCGAACATTTTCCCGAAGTCGCTCACATCGTTTAACTTGCGCGCATAATGGCCATCAAAATAATCTGTAAGCTCCGCAAAAGCGAGGATTGGAATTACAGCGCAAACTGCGGCAACCGACGCGGGGCTTCCGTTTTCAAGGCTGAGCCAGCGGGGAATATTGTATATTATAAAAATTATTGGCGCTAAAATGATTCTAGAAAGTGTGAATTTATTTGAAATTCTCATAATATATTTATTATAGAAGATTTTTGCAAATTTATCAACAAAAACGCTTTTTTATGCTGGGAATGGGCTTCTATACCGAGGCAATGACTTTTTTTCAGAATTTGAATATAGTAGTCTTAATTTCGGGTTTTTATAGGGAGTAAAAAAGTGGAAAGGAGAGAGGCGGATATGGCAAAAATACTCAGTTTTGCTGCCGCGAAAGTGGCAACGATGATAGTTCCAAGGCAAAACTGCGTGTAGGGCAACTTCGTTGCTTTGGTTTTGACAGACGCATCTCGACTGTCATCTATTTTTTATATTGAATTATAGTTAACTTGAAATTAGGGCTATAGTAGGAAGATATGGCGAAGAAATCTGTTGTTTACAAATGCTCAAAATGCGGCTACACACAACCTGCCTGGCTTGGAAGATGTCCAGAATGCGGCGAATGGAATTCACTTGAAGAATTCATTTTGGACACAAATGCACCAAAGTCGTCTTTAAAATCTGACGGAACAGTTCAAAAAGCAAAGCCTGTTCCAATGCAGAAAGTGTCACAGCAAAACAACCTGCGTGTTTCAACAGGAAACGCTGAATTTGACCGTGTGCTAGGCGGAGGAGCCACAAAGCGCAGCGCAATCCTAATTGGCGGCGAACCCGGAATCGGAAAATCAACTCTTCTTTTGCAGGCGGCCGCAAGTTTTCTTTCCAAAGGAAAAATTCTTTACGTCAGCGGAGAAGAATCAGCAGGCCAGATAAAGAGCCGGGCAGCGCGCCTGAATCTTGAGGCTAATTCCCTGGAAATTTTATGCACAATGCGGCTTGAGGACATTCTTGATGCTCTGGACTCTCTAAATCCTCTTGTCGCCATCGTAGATTCAATTCAAACTGTTTATTCTGCAGAAGCAGGGCTTGTGCCGGGAACTATAACGCAGTTAAAATACTGCAGCAATGAGCTGATTGGCTGGGTAAAAGAAAGAGACAGCGTTTTGTTTATGAGCGCCCATGTTACGAAGGAAGGAAGCATTGCAGGACCAAAGAGCCTTGAGCACATGGTGGACACAGTTTTATCCTTTGAGCGCACAAGCGATGAGGTAAGGTTCCTTCGCGCGCAGAAAAACAGATTTGGTTCCGTTGATGAACTTGGGCTTTTTGAAATGGATGAAATGGGTCTTAGGTGCGTGCCGGATCCAAGCTCCCTTTTTATAACACGCAGAAAAAAAGAGACTCCTGCAGGAATTGCTTATGCCAGTGTCTTTGAAGGAAGCCGTGTTTTCATTGTTGAAATTCAGGCGCTGACCGTTCCTGCAAAAGCATCTATAAACCGTGTCTATTCAGAAAAAATAGATTCTGCCAGAGTAAGCAGAGTCGCTGCTGTTCTTGAAAAAAGGCTTGGAATAAAGTTTAGCGACCAGGATATTTATATAAATGTCGCGGGCGGAATCAGGCTTTCAGAAAGCGCAATTGACGGAGCGCTTGCGGCCGCTCTTTATTCCGCAAGAACCGACATTTCACTTCCGGAAAAAACTGCAATTGTGGGCGAAATAAGCCTTGCCGGAGAAGTCCGCCCTGTTACAAAACAAAGGCAAAGGATAAAAACTGCGAGGGAGCTTGGATTTGAAAAATTCATTGCCCCGGAAAGCGAGCCTGGCGCAACACAGGTAGAATCTATAAAAGACCTTATAAGATGCCTTTTTGTGGAAAAGAAGTAAACCGTGAATATTTTTCAGCCTGAAAACTTATTAGAAGTGTCTTTAAAGCACAAAAAGTCCTCCAGTTTTAACTGAAGGACTTTGTTATATTTTATGGGCTTGTGAGCCCGTGAAAATATGGAGCGAAGCGGAATATTTTCACAA
>CAZSJX010000030.1:0-4061 GCA_964607295.1 uncultured Treponema sp.
AAGAGGGCTGGAGAGCCCCAAAAATTAATTGTCTTATTGACAATAATCATAGGAGTGATTTATGGCGGTTGTATTTTTTTTCGCGTTTTTATTTGTGCTTTTTTTCATTATTCTTGCGTTTACCAGAAAAGAAGACTATGAAAGTTCTGAAACTTCTGGAAATCCTGAACCGCACGAAAATTCTTCCTGCAAAAAATCCGTTTCTGAAAATTATGAACGAAAAAGTTCCAGCTCAAAAGCAAAACCACCGAAGCATTTCAAAAATTACGATTTCCCGTTTGATAAAGATGCCGAACCTGATGAATTCCGCCGCAATTACAACAATTATTACGCCAACGTTGCCGACGATGCGATGATGGGCGACAAAGACGCAATAGAAGAGCTTCGCGACGAATTCGGCGACGAGTGGGAAGGCGAATGGTAGCCGCCTGAAAATAACATTTTTGTCGGACGTGAAAACTGCGGTGAGCTGTTTAGATTTTGAATCCATGTGGAAAAATTCGCATCATAGATTCCATCTTCCGTGCAGGAAGCAAGATACAAGCCTGTTTCTGCTTCGTTGCCGGCAATCTTCATTCTTCTTCTGGCATTAAAACGAGAGCATAAAGAACTTTCAAATTCTGAACTTCTGCTTTTTCACAATGAGCGTGAATTGAATAAACAGTTTATCAAACCAATTATGAAAAAACAGTTTGAATTTAACAATTAATAACACAGCCGCCCCAGCCCAAGCAGCAAGAAATCATCACTTTGGTAGACAGAATTCTCTTTGCAAAAAGGCTTCGGCAGGCTCAGCCACCAATTTTTCTGGCTCAATAACCAAAGCTGATATAAGCGATTTTGAAAAACAAATTGATGACTGTGTTTTCGATTTATACGGTTTGACTAAAAAATAAACAGAATTCATCAAAAATTATGAAATAGAATTCCGTGTGGATTAGGAAGAGTAGCATACTTATTCTTGGTGAGGAAATAAATTTTATTGTTAGAATATTTAAATACAGTTTTCATCAAGCAGAAAATCAAGAAGTCCGATTGTAAGAATTCCTTTTTCATCTGTCTTGCGCTTTATGTTGTCACCTGTGATAATTATTTTTTTAAAATTATCATGTATGTTTAAAAGAGAGCGTTCTTCCTGTTCTTTTTTTTCTTCTGTCGATAGCTTAAACGCAGATTGAATGTATATCCGTTCAGCACCTTTGTTTACCACAAAATCAACTTCAAGGCCAAGCCGTGAAGATTTTGCATTTGAGTTTGTTGTCCAGCTTTCAACGAAGCCCACATCAACATTGAATCCCCTGTATTTCAGCTCGTTGTAAATAATATTTTCCATAATGTGCGTCTCTTCCTGCTGCCGGAAATTTAAGATTGCATTTCTTAATCCAATATCTTCAAAATAATATTTGGTTTCCGTGCCGATGTATTTCCTGCCTTTTACATCGTAACGCAAAGCTTCTTCAATTAAAAAAGCATCTTTTAGACATTCAATATAATTTAAAATAGTTTTATCTGTTACCACTTTTTTTTCAACAGATTTGAATGTATCGCTCATTCGTTTTGGATTTGTAGGAGAACCGATACTGGAAGCAAGCATTTGCACAACTTTAAAAAGTCCTTCGGCATTACGCAAATGATTCCGCTCCTGAACGTCCTTCATGTAGGTTAGTTCGTAAAGGTTTTTCAGGTAATCACTTTTCTTTTTTTCTGAATCAAATTCAAGAATCTGTGGCAACCCTCCGTAAGTGTAATATTCCATCCAAGCTTCTGTTTTATCTCCGCCAACTGCTGAATAAAACTCTGAAAAAGAAAGCGGCAATACCCGGATTTCGTCCCCACGACCTCTGAATTCCGTAACAACATCTTTTGACAGAAATTTGGAATTACTTCCGGAAACATATACATCAACAAAAGATGTGTGCAGAAGGCTCAAAAGCACCTCTACAAAATCCTGCACCAGCTGAATTTCATCAAGAATTATATATGTTGTTTTTTTATCATTTTGAAGATGAGAGTCTATATAATCCAGTAATGCTTCGGGATTACGCAGTTTTCTGTTCCTCAAGTCATCCAGCGAAAGTTCTATGATATGGTTTTCGTCAACCCCTTTTCCTATAAGGTAATCATGAAAAAGCTTAAAAAGCAAAAAAGACTTTCCAGAGCGTCTAACACCTGTAACTATTTTTACAAGATTATTTCTTTCTCCAGAAATGAGCATATCAAGATATTTTTTTCGTTGAATTATCATATCTACTCCGAAAAAATGTGGTAAATCACATATATTCGGAGTATATTAACATATATTTAGAATAATAGCAAATTGACACTCTTGCATATAAACTTTACGGTCTTACAGAAGAGAAAATCAAGATTGTGGAGAGGAAGTAAACTGACAGGCTGTTATATTTTTATGTTATTGAGTTATGCCATAATTTCAGCATTATCTTCAAGCACATCAATTGATAAGGTATCATTCAAACTGATATTTTTATTTCTCTCCCAGCCTCAAATTCTTTTTCAAAAGCAAAATTCCCAGCGCATCGGCAAATGCCCAGCCGATCGGAATGCTGAGCCAGATTCCGGTTACGCCGAGTGATGGAATGGCGGAAAGCGTGTAGGCTAGAAGGACGCGTGTTCCAAGCGAGGCGACTGTGAGGACGACTGAAACTGCGGGCTTCTGGACTGCGCGGAAATATCCGTAGAACATAAAAAGAAATCCGATCAGGCAGTAGAAAAGGCCTTCAATCCGAAGGTAGGACGCGCCGATGTTGATTACATTTTTGTCGGATGTGAAAACTGCGGTGAGCGGACGCGCGAAAATGAATACGGCAGTGCTCACAAAAAGGCAGAACGCAAGGACGGAAATTGCGCTGGTCTTGATTCCGCTTTTGATTCTTGCGTATTGTTTTGCGCCGTGGTTCTGGGCCACAAAAGTTGAGAAGGCGTTTCCAAAATCCTGGACGGGCGAGTAGGCGAGTGTGTCGATTTTTACTGCCGCCGCGAAAGCCGCCATCACTTCTGTTCCGAAAAAATTGACTCTGCCTTGAACGAGAAGAATTCCAAAATTCATAATTGACTGCTGGAGCGACGTAAGAAATGCGAGCGAAAATATCGGCTTGAAGAAGGATTTTTCAAACTTTGAATGTGCTTTGTCCAGCCGTAGAATCGGTGCGTTTTTCAGCGTGAAAATCAAAATTCCGAGCGCACAGGCGTACTGTGAAGCCACGGTCGCGGCGGCAGCTCCTTTGATTCCCCAGTTGAAAACCGCCACAAAAACAATGTCGAGCGCAATGTTCATCAGGGCGGAAACTGCAAGAAAAACTAGCGGAACGGTGGAATTTCCAACGGCGCGGAGCGAGGAGGCGTAATAATTGTAGATAAAAGTCGCCGGAATCCCCGAAAAAATCACAAGAAGATAGCTTTTCAGCGGAAAAACAACTTCCGCCGGAGTCTGCAGAAGGCGAAGAAGCGGATTTATAAAAATGTAGACAAAAACAACCATCAACGCCGTGAACGCCGAGATAATCGAAAGCGACATAAAATTGCCGGTTTTCAGCTCGTCGGTGTTGTTTTTTCCAAGCGCAACTGAAAGGAACGCGCCGCTTCCCATTGAAAGCCCGGTTAGCACTGAGGTCAGAAAAATCATCAGAGTGTACGCCGAGCCAACCGCAGCCAGAGCCTCTTTGCCAAGGAAACGCCCCACAATCAGCGTGTCTGCAATGTTGTAGCACTGCTGAAGGACATTCCCGAGCATAAGCGGAACTGTAAAAGCCAGAAGAGAACGCGCGATGCTTCCGCGTGTAAAATCAGTTTGTTTCAATTTATGTTATAACTCCAAAAAAAATTATAGTTGTTTTTTTCAAATTTATAAACATTCTGGTTGAAAATCATTTATTTTGTATAGAAAAGTTTTTTGAAACAAAACATTATTTTCTATAATATTCCGCCCCAAAAATACAAAAAATCAAATTCCCTTGATGTTTTTGTGTCATAGTGATTATAATTTTCACTTATGGAAAAAAATCTTACTTCCGGCAGTGTCAGGAAGAATGTCATCTTTTTTT
>CAZSJX010000031.1:0-3694 GCA_964607295.1 uncultured Treponema sp.
CTGCCGCTGGCGGGAAAGCAGGCAGCGGCCGGCTTCTCTTATACATCATGCAGGCTCCTCCGTTGGCGGGGAGCCTCCTTTTTTTCCCCCAGATGCTGTGCGGCGGCTTTGTTTCTTCCTGTTGATTCTCATGTGAAAATATGTATAATTTCAGTATGAAAAAAGAATTTTCCTGTTGGACTGATTATGATCACTGGCTTATCTCAGAATATGGAATGATGTCCATAGGCGGCAAGGAGAGAATGGCTATGAATTATGACAAGTATTTCATAAACAGAATCGAAGAAGCTGATGGAAAAATTATTGTTGACTATGAAGAGGCAAATGCACCAAGGTGATGCATTTGTATTAGCCGATTATATTTTTTATTGCATCAAAATCAATTTCTTCAGCAGCGGTTTTTAGATTTTCGAATTTCGACTTTAAGCTTTCAGGAAGTTTCTTGCTTGAAAGAAACTTAATTTCATCTTCAATTGAAGCAAGATCACATTCTTCTGCAAATATTTTTATTCTGTCCATTATTTGGGCGAGCTCTTCTTTTTTGAATACTGATTGAGTATTTTCGCTGCTGTGTTCAGTATGATTATTTGACAGCTCATTCTGTTCTAGTTTCAGTGCGGTGTATTTTTCGATAAGTTCAGGAGTCTTGTCTGTTATATAGGCGATGTTTTTTTCATCCGCTGATTTTTCAAGCTTTTCTGCAAGGCTGCTCAAGTCTTCAAAACCGCATATTTTTGCTGAGCTTTTTAGCGCATGCACTTCAATTTTGAAAAGCTTCAATGACTGCTCGTTTCCTTTTTCAGCTTCTTTTTGATACTTGAGAATTAGTTCCGCCTTTTTTGGAATTTGATGGAAAAATGTTTTTAATACTGCATCGTTTTGCGCAGTGGAATATTTATTTTCATCTTTAATGTTTTCGAAAATACATTTGGAACGCGGAAGCCTTGTTCTCATTATATGATCAAGTTTTTGCGCTTCTATCGGCTTTGAAAGGAAATCATCAAATCCTGATGCGAGAAATTTTTCGCGCGCTCCATCAACCGCATTCGCAGTAAGGGCAATAATGCAGTTTTGAGCGCCGCTTTTCTTTTCTTCATCACGTATGATTTTTGTGGCTTCCTCTCCATCCATGACCGGCATCATGTGATCCATAAAAATTATATCAAAATTTTCACATTCCGCTTTTTTTATTGCCTCTGCTCCATTCATGCAAGTTTCTACAGAGCATTTGTATTTCGCAAGATATCCCTGCGCCACAAGAAGATTGACTTCGTTGTCATCAACAACAAGCACTTTTGCCTCTGGTGCTGTGAAAGAAATTAAATCCGGCTTAGAGGTTTCGTTGTTCTTTGCGATAATCTGCGGTATTGAAAAATGAAAATTGCTGCCTTTTCCGTATTCACTTTCTACATCAAATGTTCCGCCCATGAGCGTAACAAGCTGCTTTGAAATCACGAGTCCAAGTCCGCTTCCTTCCTTTTTTCTGTTATGCTGCATATCGACTTGCTGAAATGAGTTGAACAGTTTCTCTAAGTCCTCTTTTTTTATTCCTATGCCTGTGTCCTTTACAGAAAAATCAAGCGTAACTTTTTGCCCTTCTGAAAAAGCTGTCTCTGTGTTTTCATGGAGCTTTACTGTTATTGTAATCTGTCCTTGCTCTGTAAATTTTGCAGCGTTTCCTGCAAGGTTCAGCAGAACTTGCTTTATTCTTATATCGTCCCCAAAAAGTGAGCGCGGAACATCTTTTCCGATGTCAACTGCCAGATTGACAGATTTTGATGATATCCGGACTTTTATGATTGATTCAACATCGCTCATCAGTGTTTCAAGATTGTAGACCGCTGGAACAATTTCTAGTTTTCCAGATTCGATTTTTGAAAAATCAAGAATGTCGTTTATTATTGTAAGCAAAGTATGCGCCGCCCGGTTTATTTTTTCGAGATAGCCAGATGCCTGCGCCGAGGAATCATTCATTGCAATTTCTGAAAATCCTAAAATCGCATTCATTGGTGTCCGGATTTCGTGGCTCATTGTAGCTAGAAAAGTTGACTTTGCCTTGTTTGCGCTTTCTGCTTCCGCTCTTGATTCCCTGAGCCATATATTCTGTTTTGCCCTGAGAATCAAGTTCATTTGCCTTATAATCACGCAGAAATATCCTAGGACTGCAAAAAGGTAAAGGTTTGGCTTATAAAAAATACTGGGATTGATTTTTTGAACGAATAAAATTTCGATTACTATTGCTGATGTCGCGGTGGCAACAAGCGGAATTATAACAATCGGCAGAAGGTTGAATATTATTACGGAAACAAGGCAGCTGGTAAAATACAGAGCGAAGTCGAGCTGGGTTGTAGTGTGGAAGTCAATAATAAGCATTGCCACGTTCCATACGATTATGAATGCAACGTACAGATGTGAAATCAAAATAACTCTTCGCTGTTTTTTATGAAGGCTGTTCCGGCAGGGACGGTTTAAAATGTACACCGCAGCCGATGCAATCACCAGCAATACATAAAGCGTATTATATAATGCCTGCCATTTCATGAAGTCAGGATTCTTGAATATATTGCTGAATATTATTATTGCGGTTTCAAGAATCGCTACAACCGGAGCAACTTTGTCAAGGACAGAGCAGTTGTTCAATGCGGCAAGAAATGAAACTTCCTGCTTTTCCGCCGGATTTTGAATTTTATAGTTGGATTTTAAAGCAGCCTTTAAATGCAGTTTGTTATCGTGTTTCATTTTTTTTCAAAGAAATCCCCGATTCTTTTTAAGATTTCACTTGGCTTCATTGATTTTAGAATATATCCCTCTGGTTTCAGGCTCATTGCGTTTTTTACGCTTTCTGTGTCGCTGACTCCTGTAAGAAAAAAGACAGGTATTTCCTTTGTTTTTTCTTCAGAGCGTATCATTTGGAGCGTCTGAATTCCGTCGCAGACAGGCATCATGTAGTCAAGAAGAATCAGGTCTGGATTCTGAGTTCCGAGCAGAGAAATCGCCGCTGTGCCTGATTTTGCAACTGTCGTCTTGTAGGATTCCTTTAGTATTGTAATCAATGCGCGGAGCATTACAGGATCATCGTCTACAACAAGAATATGCTTTCTGTTGTCCGCCTTGGCAGCTGGATTTTTGCCGGCGTCTTTTGGTTCTCCGTTCTTGCTGTGGATTGAGTCTAGCGCAATTGAAATTTTTTCAATTATGTTTGACATTGGAGATGGCGTCAGTATGATTCCTGCGACGTTTCCGCCGTAAGGCATGATGTAGTCTTTGTAGTCAAATTTGCTTCCGATAAAAATAATTGGAAAGTTTTTTGACTTTTCATTTGTTATTATTTCTTTAAATGCCTGTGAGCTTTCATTCGAAAATTCGCTGGCATAAATCACGATTAAGTCCGGCTGCATTTCTGAAATACGGCTTGGAAGTATAACCTTGTTGAAATCCTGCATTATCAGTTCATATTTTTTTGAAAGTGAGTTGAATATATCGCTTGCAGTTTTTGAAATGTCCGCTACAAATAAAATCTTATCCATGCCAAAAAGTATATCATAAATTTGAAAAAAATGTACTATATCTGAATATAAGCAGCCTTCCGCCCAAAATCAAATTCCCTTGATGTTTTTGTCATAGTGATTATAATTTTCGCTTATGGAAAAAAATCTTACTTCCGGCAGTGTCAGGAAGAATGTCATCTTTTTTT